>CBHWDO010000028.1:0-8891 GCA_966112615.1 uncultured bacterium | reverse complement strand
AGCGACTAAGAAATCGGCCACTAAGAAATCAGCAACAAAGAAGACCGCTACTAAGAAATCTGCGACAAAGAAAACCGCTACAAGGAAAACCGCCACTAAAAAATCAGCTACCAAAAAATCCGCTCCTAGAAAGTCTGCGGCTAAAAAAACTTCAACTAAAAAATCGGCCCCCAAAAAAGGCACCGCCAAAAAGAATAAGCTTGGTGTGAAGAATTCTCTTGTCAATAATATCAATGCAAAAAAGAAGAAGGGGACTTCTAAACCAAAGAAGAAATCTACAGTTTCAAAAAAATCTTATAAAGAGATGGAAGATAATTGGGGCAAAGATTAACAGCCCCAATCATCATTTTTTATATCTTTGCCCTGCATCAAGAGCTCATCTATATGATGACACCAACCGAGCGGTCGAAGCCACGGTGGGAAAACGATGCGGACGACCAGTCAAAAAAGCGAATTCCATTCTCTTTCTAGTCTCCGATAAGTTTCTGATGCTTCACTTTTAAAACAGTAAAGCATGTATCAAACAAATTCAAACAGATCTTCAAGAGCAAAAAGCCCAGTGTTAACAATCGGCGAATACCTTGAGATCGTCAAAGACAAATCCAATCAATTGTACAACAAACTTCCCCGGAGGGAGAAAAAGCAGGTGGATGCACTTCGGTCATTACAATTTTTAAAAATTAAACCCTCTTCCAGTGGCGATTTCAGCAGAAATCTCAATTGAATGAAATTATTTTTTTTGGAAGTAAAAATAAGCAGCCTATATTTGTCTACTAAATTAGTAGACTATTCATTTGAAATTTTGTTTACCACAGAGGCACATGAGTAGACTAAAAATTTAATGGCAAGCAATCATTAGTCTCGGGGCTGTATGTCTATACTGGCCCTTTTTATATTATTTTAATAACATGGAAAAGATATTTGTAAGCGACTCAGGCCCTAAAGTTTCCCAGGCAGTATATGGATTTTACAGGTGGGATGAAAAAAATACCAGCTTGAAGAATATGGAAAGGATCGTGCACCTCTGTCTTGAGCTGGGAATAAATACTTTCGACCATGCCGATTCCTATGGATCATATATATGCGAATCTTTATTCGGAAATGTAATCAAAGCAGGAGCAGTTAAAAGAGAAGACATTGTATTATTCACTAAATGCGGACTGAGGATTCCACATCCATCACATCCGGATGTTAGAATTCTTCATTATGATACTTCGAGTCAACATATAAAAAACAGTGTCGATCAGTCACTCAAAAATTTGAAAACTGATTATATCGATATATTCTTACTTGATCATCTTGATCCAACTTCCAATATTGAGGAGACCGCCCTCACACTTGAACAATTGAAATCCTCGGGTAAAGTCAGAAATATCGGTGTGGTAAATTTTTCAGTTTTTCAACACCAGTTACTTTCTTCATTACTAAGAATACCCATCGTAACAAATCATATTGACCTTAACCTGTTGAATACTTCGGCACTCACTAATGGACAGCTGGATTATATAAAGCAGCAGTATATGCGACCACTGGCTACTGCGCCATTGGCAGAAGGAAGGATTGCCGATGGTAAAGATGAGCAGGCAGTCCGTGTAAGGAAAAAACTGCATGAGCTTAGTGCAAAGTATGGTAAGGATATTGAATCACTTGCTGTAGCCTGGTTGTCCAGGATCAATGCAATTCCACTGATTGGAACGATGAATGAGCAGCGCATCAGGAATATTGCTGCTTCATTTGATATTGAATTAGACAAACAAGACTGGTATGAATTATATTTTGTGTCTGCAAATAAAGGGTAGAATGCTACCCTTTATTTAGATTTTTTCCGCACTATATCCAGCTTTCTGCAACGTGTTAATCACATCCTGTGCAGAAATGTTCTTATCTGAATTCACCACGAGAATCTTATTCGGGTCCTGTACATCAACGGTCCATTTATTTTCACCGGCAAGCTCATTCAGGTAAGGCGTAGTGGCAGCAATACATCCTGAACATTTGATATTTGTTTTAAATTTTAATGATTCCATAATCTGTTGAATTTTATAATTGCAAAGTTCGCCATCAGGATTAGTCTTGATGTTATACTATCTTGTAATCTTTTTATATTATTCCTGAAACTGACCCGAGAGATATATGGCGCATTTACCACATCTGATTATAGACCTTGCACTGATCATGGGAGCAGCAGCTCTCGTAACCCTGTTGTTCAAGTGGCTGAAACAGCCGCTGGTACTGGGTTATATCATTGCAGGTTTCCTTGTGGGCCCATATTTTAAATGGTTTCCTACCATATATGAAATTGATAATATCAGGATCTGGGCAGAAATAGGAGTGATATTTCTGCTCTTTAGCCTGGGACTTGAATTCAGTTTTAAAAAATTATTAAAGGTTGGAGGGGCGGCATCCATCACAGCACTTGTAGAAGTGGTGGTCATGGTGGCATTGGGCTTTTGGGTCGGGCAATTAATGGGATGGTCGGCTATGGATAGTTTATTTCTTGGAGGTATTTTATCCATCTCATCCACTACCATCATCATTCGCGCATTTGATGAACTCGGACTTAAAACCAAAAAATTTGCTTCTCTTGTTTTTGGTGTATTGATAGTGGAAGACCTGGTTGCCATTGTCCTGATGGTGATGCTGAGTACGCTTGCAGTGAGTCGACAGTTTGCAGGAACAGAAATGCTGTTCAGTATTTTGAAACTGGTATTCTTCCTCGTGATCTGGTTCCTGATGGGAATTTTCTTTATACCAACTTTTCTAAAAAGAGTAAAGAACCTGGTGAGTAATGAAATGTTACTCATCATTGCCATAGCATTGTGTTTACTGATGGTGGTCTTTGCAAATGCCGTTGGTTTTTCTCCTGCACTTGGAGCATTCATCATGGGATCAATTCTTGCTGAAACAACAAAGGCAGAAAAGATCGAACACCTGATCATGCCTGTAAAAGACCTGTTTGGTGCAATCTTTTTTGTATCAGTAGGAATGCTGATAGATCCTAAAGTTCTTTCGGAATATTGGGTGCCCATTGTGATCCTCTGTTTCGTAACAATTGGTGGAAAGATCTTCAGTATTTCTTCCGGTGCCTTGTTGTCCGGGCAGCCCTTACAAACCTCTGTGCAGGCGGGCTTCAGCGTTGCGCAGATCGGTGAATTTTCGTTCATCATTGCTACGCTTGGTCTTTCATTGAATGTAACAAGTGAATTTCTCTACCCTATAGCCGTGGCAGTTTCTGCAGTAACCACGCTTACCACTCCTTACCTGATCAAGTCATCAGGACCTTTCTATATCTGGCTGAATAAAGTTCTTCCTGCTTCCGTCATAGAAAAATTGAACAGGTACAGTGCCGAGCCGAAAAAAGTATCTGAAGTTAGTGATTGGAGAATTTATGTTCGTTCAACTATTATAAATGTTGTTCTATTATCGATCATTATTGTTTCGGTGATCATCATATCCTCAGCATATGTTCGTCCGTGGATCGTTGAAAGTGGTGATTCAGTTTGGTTAAAGATTGCCGTGGTATTGCTGACGCTGGTAGTGTTGAGTCCATTCCTTTGGGCATTAGCAATTCGTACTCCATCAGAAATCCATCACCGGCTGTTTTCTGATAGTCGTTACCGGGGAAGATTATTCATGAGCCGTTTATTCAAGCTGGCATTGATGGCTTTCTTTATTGGTTTATTATTACAACGTTTCTTCTCCATATATACTGGAATAATCTTTACCGCCCTGATCATTACAATGATCCTGGTGTTTGCTAAGAAGATTCAGAATCTGTATGCCATTTTAGAAAACAGGTTTCTGCATAATCTAAATCAGCGTGAAATTGAGAGTTCAAAGATCAACCGCACGGAACTGGCTCCATGGGATGCGCATATTGCCCCGGTTGTAGTGGAACCTGGTTCTACATCAGTTGGTAAAACACTTGAAGAGCTACGCTGGCGTGAATCTGCGGGGATCAATGTGGTGATGATCAAAAGAGGTGAGATACAGATCGCTGCACCAGGAAAGGAGGAAATGATCTTTCCCCTGGATGAACTGCTGGTTCTTGGAACGGATAGCCAGATCCAGCGGTTAAGAGTCATGGTACGGTCATCAAAAGAAATGAGGGATATTGAATTCAACGATGTTGAATTGTATAATTACCAGGTAAGTGATGAATCACTTCTGGTCAATAAAACAATTCGTGAAACTTTGTTAAGAGAAGTGGGTAAGGCAATCGTTGTTGGTGTAGGTAGAAACGAAAACAGGATACTGAATCCTGAATCTAATTTCGTGATAAAAGGGGGTGATGTATTGTATGTTGTTGGAAATAAGAAAAAATTGAAAGCGATATTGAGCCAGTTTGAGAAGTGATTTTTATTGTGCTGTGCTGGGGATTGATAATTCCAGTATGTTGATCAGCTCTATAGCCTGTTGTTCCGATTTTCTGAAAATAAATTTCTTGGACCGCCCTGAATGAATAAATACAGTTACGGATTCCTCCAATTCATTGTGATCACTGTTATATTTTAACGACCTGATTTCAGTAAGCGGAATGTACCACCGCCAAATTTTTTGAAAGAGAAATTCATAGATTGTTTTGACATGCGGATAGATCCATATGCAAACTGGAATAAGGTAAATTAATTTTGCATAATCCTTTGTCGTGCTTACTTCATGAATTAAAATGAGAAGAAAAAGTATGATAAGTATAAAACTATGGTATGCGTAATCAGGCTCTTTCCTTACAAGCCTCTTTTCCCATAACTTCCCATTTTGGATAGTGAGTTTGCCGTTTATTGTAAAAAATTCCTGTTCCATCAGAATAAAATTAAATAATATTCTCAGGGTTACAATGTGGATGGAGTTTCCAGGATCAGCTGGTAAAAATCCAGGTCAAGCCATTTTCCGAATTTATACCCTGATTGCGTGATACGGCCGCTGAATTCAAATCCAAATTTTTTATGTAATTCGATACTTTGGTGATTGGAAGAATCAATTCCCGCTACCATACAATGATATTGCTGCGATCTGGCCTGACTGATTATTTCTTCCATCAGGATTTTTCCCAATCCTTTTCCTCTATGAGAAGGATGGACATATAATGAATGTTCAACAGTAAATTTAAATGCGGGAAATTTTCTGAATGTCCCGTAGGTTGCGAAACCCATCAGCCCATCATTTTCATTGATAATTCCAATAACCGGATATTGATTTTCCTCTTTTACGTTGAACCAGTTTTCCATTGTTTGCATGGTTCTTGGTTCATATTCATACAATGCTGTGGAATTTGCTATAGCATCGTTGAAGATCTCCAGGATCTGTTCTGCGTATTCACGACCACAAGTAATAATTTTCATGGGCCGCAAAGGTATCAAGAAAGTAAAGAAGGAGTGCAATTGCACTCCCTCTTCTATAATTACGGGGCTACAAGCTCTGGAAGTTTGACTTCAAACAATTGAGTGAAATATTGTGCAGTGTAGATATGCCCCTGCTTCTGTGCATTATCAGCCACTTTATATCCCCAGTTGGCGGCAGCCATTCTTTGTGCAGGTGTTCCATGGTGCCCTGCATTGGTAAATGCGCAGTCACCTATATTGAAGAATGTTGCAAGGAATAACTGCACTCTTTTCCACTGCATGGTGGCGCCTCTTGCATGTGAGAGATAATATGCTGAAAAAGCATCTGCCATTAATTCGGTTCTGCGTGTTGCTTCCGGTCCGCTACCATTGAACAGGTTCAGCTGGAACTGGATATGATGTCCATACTCATGTGCCATGATTGCCTGTGGAGCTACATCTTGGTAATTCAACGCACGGTATGCTTCCATGATTCCATCACCCATTACAATCTTCGCCGGAATATTTCCTACCGGAGGATAATTGAAAGCACTTTGTGCAAAAGCATTGAAAGTGAAAATAGGATGATCACCATTCCTGTACTGAGGGAAGATGCCAAGTAGTTCAATGATCAGATCAGCCCAGAACTCAGCATCTTCGCGGGTGTCGCCATATAATGCCATATCAGTTCTGATGATCTTTTCACGATCGGTCAGCATGTTTCCATGCATAGCGGTGAATACGATATTATCTGACTGTATATTCCAGAATCGACGAATGTCTTTGAACGATTTGGTTAGTTGTTGGGTGTATTCACCATTTAAACCAAAGTAAACTCCTGATGAAGTATTATTGAACAAAAGAGCATCATATGTTGGAAAATCGAGCATACCTGTAACCAATGCATAAAAGATTACATCGAAATCCCAGTCTGCCAGTTGCGCATCCAGCCACTCATTCAAAGGCGTATTCACACAAGGTGTAGGTTCAACCGCCATTTTGTTGGCAACCATATTGCGGTATTCCTGGTGAACCAGCTGCCTTAGCGGAGTTTGGAGGTTCATTCGCTTCTCATAACCTGCGGGAAGTGAAGCGCGGATCTGCTTAAGTCTTTCTACCTGAGCTGGACTAAGTTTGGCGGCATTGGGTGCCACAAGTTGCTCTGATAGGACTGCCTTTGTTGTCTCTTCCTGCATATCTTTTTTACAACCAGAAAGAATAAGAAAAAAGCACAGCGATAGAAAAGTCAATTTTGTGAATTGTCTCATAAGTAATTTTTAATTGGTTTAGAAACGCTACGAAGCAATGACCTTAAGCCTGCTAAAATGCAGGTCTGCTGCTGTTTTCAAGAGTGAAGATGGTGTTAACATCCAAAGGCAAGGGACAATTAAGTTAGAAAAAAATTATTTGATTCCAACTAAATCTTCAGTTCTTTTTTGACAGTAGCTTAATGCTTACCTTGGCTTATCAATTAACCGGGATGCAAAAAAATCTGCTGCATATTCTTGATGGAAAAGAAAAAAGCATTGGTGAAGAAACCATACTGCAACCATTGCCTCATAAGGATTTTCGTTTTGCAAGTCCTTTTATCGTGATTCATCATTTACCTGAAAGAACCTATCCTGCAGGATCTCCCACGGAAAGAATTCATCCGCATCCCCACAGGGGTTTCGCGCCGGTGACTTTCTTATACCAGGGACAGGGTTATCACAAAGATTCATTAGGGAATAGCGGCAAATTGAATGCAGGCGAAGTGCAATGGATGTTTGCAGGCAAAGGGCTCTTGCATAGTGAAGGTCCTCATCCGGATTTTTTGCGCAGTGGTGGTACCTATGAATTTGTTCAGTTATGGATCAATGTTCCGGCCAAGGAAAAAATGGGTGACCCATATTACCAGGTAGCAGATCAACATAATATGCCATCATTAAAAGGAGATGGACTTGATTTAAAAATTGCAAGTGGAGAGATCGATGGATTAAATGGTCCAATAAAATCATTCACCCCGGTAACTTCAGTATTTGGTTCGATGAATTCAGGTTCAGAAAAAGTGTTTCTTACCAAGGAAGGATACTGGACATTGATCTATATTCTAAAAGGATCATTGTTATTGAATGATACTATAGAACTGGATTCAAGGCATCTCGCTGTTTTTTCAAAGGAAGGCGATGAGGTTAAAGTGTGTGCACTGAATGATTGCACGTTGCTGTATCTGTCAGGCGAACCAATCAATGAGCCTGTTGCTGCAAAAGGAAATATTGTTATGAATACTGCAGAAGAAGTGCAACAGGCTGAAGACGATTATGCAGCAGGTAAATTTGGAGAACTGGATTTTTAGTTATGGCCATAAATTATATCAACATCATTGAGATCCTTGGAACATTCAGTTTTGCAGCCGCAGGAACGTTTGCAGCCATGGAAAAGAAGCTGGATCCATTTGGGGTACTCATCATATCATTTGCAACCGCCATTGGTGGAGGAACGGTCAGGGATGTTTTGATCGGCGAATTTCCAGTATCATGGTTAAGTAATTCAATTGGCATTTATGTAATTCTTATTGCAACAGCCGTAGCCATGTTATTTACCCGCAATCTCAAAAAACTTGATTCACTGTTGTTTTATTTTGATGCAATGGGACTTGGATTGTTTACCATGATCGGTATTCAAAAAGGAATTGCTCATGATCTCAGCATCGGAATCTGTGTAATGTTAGGAACCATCACAGGTTGTTTCGGGGGAATTCTGAGAGATGTTTTGTTGAATAATATTCCATTGATCTTTCATAAAGAGATCTATGCACTTGCCTCTGTGTTTGGCGGACTGTTGTTCTTTCTTCTCCTGAAACTTGGGATTGATAATAACCTGGCCTATAGTTTAGGAATTTCGCTAGTGTTCCTGGTCAGGGTTTTGGCTGTACGGTTCGATTGGTCCTTGCCGAAGTTTTACCTGAAGTAATTTGAAAGGTTCGGTTTTTGAAGCGTTTCTTCAAAATATCGAATATGGAAAAGCACCACGAGCACAGCGAGAAGATGAAGATGAGCTATGGCAAGTTCTTTACCATGATGCTTATCTCCCTATTCATCATGTATTTTGTAATGTTCCTGAATATGGATAAACTGGAACATTATCATACCAGCACAACAAGGATCTATATGGCCCTTTTAATGGTTGCTCCCATGGGTATTGTGATGATGTTGATGATGGGTAAAATGTACCAGGACCGCAAGGTTAATACATTGGTCATTGCCGGAAGTGTTGTTGTTTTTGTGGTTGTACTTTTAGCAATGCGATCTCAAACCCCGGTGAAGGATATTCAATACATGAAAGCCATGATCCCGCATCACTCTTCAGCAATATTGACCAGCAAGCATGCAGATATTTCAGATCCCGAGGTGAAAAAACTGTCGCAGCAGATCATTGAATCACAGGAAAGGGAGATAGCTGACATGGAAGCGATGATTAAGAGATTGGAAAATCAGTAGTTTCAGCAATAAAAAAGGGTACTCGAAGGAGCACCCTTGTGGACCCTGCCGGGCTCGAACCAGCGACCCTCTGATTATGAGTCAGATGCTC
>CBHWDO010000027.1:0-13676 GCA_966112615.1 uncultured bacterium | reverse complement strand
TCACGCTGACTATGTGAAGAACATGATCACTGGTGCTGCGCAGATGGACGGTGCGATCTTAGTTGTGGCTGCTACAGATGGTCCTATGCCTCAAACAAAAGAACACATCCTGTTGGCTCGCCAGGTAGGTGTACCAAGGATCGTTGTTTTCATGAATAAAGTTGACCTTGTTGATGATCCAGAATTATTGGAACTGGTAGAAATGGAGATCCGCGAATTGCTGTCTTCTTACGGTTTCGATGGAGATAACACTCCGATCATCAAAGGTTCTGCAACTGGCGCTCTTGCTGGTGAAGAGAAGTGGGTTAAAGCTATCGATGAGCTGATGGAAGCTGTTGATACTTACATTCCTCTGCCTCCACGTCCGGTTGATCAGCCGTTCCTGATGTCAGTTGAAGACGTATTCTCAATCACTGGTCGTGGTACTGTTGCTACCGGTCGTATCGAAAGAGGTCGTATCAAAGTGGGTGAAGCTGTAGAGATCGTAGGTCTGATGGAAGCTCCTTTGAACTCAACTGTAACTGGTGTTGAAATGTTCCGTAAGCTCCTCGATGCGGGTGAAGCTGGTGACAACGCTGGTCTGTTGCTCCGTGGTATTGATAAGACTCAGATCCGTCGCGGTATGGTTATCGTTGCGCCTAAGTCTATCACTCCTCACACTGAATTCAAGGGTGAAGTTTACGTACTGAGCAAAGAAGAAGGTGGACGTCACACTCCATTCTTCAACAAATACCGTCCTCAGTTCTACTTCAGAACAACTGACGTAACTGGTGAGTGTACTCTTCCAGAAGGAACAGAGATGGTAATGCCTGGTGATAACACCAACCTGACTGTAAAACTGATCACTCCTATCGCAATGGAGAAAGGTCTTAAGTTCGCTATCCGTGAAGGTGGTCGTACAGTAGGTGCTGGTCAGGTTACCGAAATCCTGAAATAAGCAGGCTCTTCCCTAGGGAATGGCTTTTAGCTCAGCAAATAGTAATATTTGCAACATATTTCTAAAAGCTGTCCTGTTAATCCAGGATAGCTTTTAGTTTCTACGGGCGTAGTTCAATGGTAGAATAGAGGTCTCCAAAACCTTTGATCAGGGTTCGAATCCTTGCGCCCGTGCAAACATCTGGGATGAGGGAATTTGAAAATTTGAATTAATTTCAGTTTTTAAATTCCTTCAGGTTTTTATAGCAAAACCTACCGGAACATTATTTATCATTCAAATTTCTGTAATGAACAAGGTTACTACATACTTCAGGGAATCCTACAAGGAATTGCTCGAGAAAGTAAGCTGGCCAACCTGGAGCCAATTGCAGCAGTCTACCCTGATCGTACTGGTAGCTACACTGCTCATCACTGCAATGGTTTGGGGAATGGACCTGGTTGCCCAGTCTGGTTTGAAATTAATCTACTCATTCTTTGCATAATGGAAAATCAAGCGACACAACAAGAGACCAAGTGGTATGTATTGCGCGTAGTGAGTGGCAAAGAGAGAAAGGTAAAAGAATACCTTGATAAGGAGATCTCACGTGGCGGTTGGGGAGAAGTGGTAAAGCAGGTCTTCCTTCCTGTGGAGAAAGTTTATAAAGTGCAGAACGGTAAAAAGGTGATGCGTGAAAGAAACTATTATCCTGGTTACGTAATGATCGAAGTTACTGATGGAAAACTTTCTGATGATCTTCGTGATGCGATCAAGAACACTACCAACGTAATTCACTTCCTCGGTAAAGAAGATCCGATAGCACTTCGAAAAGCAGAAGTGAATAAGATGCTCGGTAAGATGGATGAGATGGCTGAAGCAGGTGGGGTGAGCATGAGTGAGCCATTCATCGTTGGAGAAACTATCAAAATTATCGAAGGACCTTTCAATGATTTCAATGGTATCATTGAAGAAGTCAATGATGAAAAGAAGAAGTTGAAAGTGACTGTAAAGATCTTTGGTCGATCAACACCGGTAGAACTGAACTATATGCAGGTGGAGAAATTAAGTTAACCATCACTGCACTAAATAATAAAGCCCCGCACTGCGGGGCTTTGTATTTTGAATGGTACCGTTCTTAAGAATTCTCTTCAGATCCAGTTTCTTCGTTTGAAGCTTCTGAAGCAGATTCTGACTGTTCAGGAAGTGATACTGTTTCTGGAACTTCCACTGGTGATTCCATTGCTGGAGTTGCTTTCTTACGTGGAGCTGATTTCCTTGAAGCCTTCTTTGCAGCCTTTGGAGCGGCTTTCTTTGCAGCTTTCTTTGGAGCAGATTTTTTGCTTCCTGCAGCTTTTTTAGGAGCAGCCTTCTTAGCAGCTTTCTTTGGAGCGGCTTTTTTAGCAGCAGCTTTCTTACCTGCTTTTTTAGGAGCAGCTTTTTTACCTGCAGCTTTTTTAGCAGCTTTTGGAGATGCTTTCTTTGCAGCTTTTTTAGGAGCAGCTTTCTTTCCAGCTTTCTTTGGAGCAGCTTTTTTAGCAGCCTTTGCCGCCTTTTTAGGAGCAGCTTTTTTAGCAGCCTTCTTAGGAGCGGCTTTCTTTGCAGCTTTAGGAGCAGCTTTTTTGGCAGCCTTCTTCTTTGCTTTGGCCATAGTGATTTGTGTTTTTAGTTTTACAAAACAAATAAATTCGATTGGAATTCAACGTAAAAGCTACGATGTTTTTTGTAAATAATAAAAATCAGTAATTCACCTGAATCATTTGATACTATACGCATTATGTCAGGTCGAACAATTATTCATGGCAATGTCGCTCTGCAACTGCCTTTGGAGTGACTAACATAAATTAAAAAAACCTTGTGCAATTAAATTAATTGTATACCTTTGCGCTCCCCAAATAGAAGTTCTTTTCGAATTGGTTTGGGAGTTGTGCTCTTGGAAGTGCAACGTTATCACCAAAAAAAATTGAAACATGGCAAAAGAAATTACCGGCTTTGTAAAGCTCCAGGTAAAAGGTGGCCAGGCTAACCCGGCACCTCCTGTAGGTCCTGCATTGGGTTCCAAAGGTGTAAACATCATGGAATTCTGTAAGCAGTTCAATGCACGTACCCAGGACAAAATTGGAAAGGTTCTTCCTGTCCTCATCACTGTTTATTCAGACAAGTCATTCGAGTTCGTAATCAAGACCCCTCCTGCAGCAGTTCAGTTGCTGGAAGCAGCCAAATTGCAAAGTGGTTCAAAAGAACCAAACCGCAGCAAGGTTGGAAAGGTTAACTGGTCACAGGTTGAAGCTATCGCTAAGGATAAGATGGCAGACCTGAACTGCTTTACCGTTGAAAGCGCTATGAAAATGGTTGCAGGTACAGCACGCAGTATGGGAATCACTGTAGATGGATCAGCTCCCTGGGAAAATTAATTGATTACAGATACCCTAACAGGTATAACAAAAACTTATTACAATGGCTATCTCCAAAAAAAGAAAAGCAGTTGATGGTAAAGTAGATAAAAACAAGGTTTACTCCCTGAAGGAAGCATCTGCTTTAATTAAGGACCTCAACACAACAAAATTTGACGCTTCTGTAGATATTCACGTTCGTTTGGGCGTTGATCCTAAGAAAGCTGACCAGGCTATTCGTGGAACAGTTACCCTGCCTCACGGTACCGGTAAAACAAAAAGAGTATTGGTACTTTGTACACCTGATAAAGAAGCTGAAGCAAAAGCTGCCGGAGCTGATTATGTAGGTCTCGACGAATTCGTTCAAAAGATCGAAGGCGGATGGGTTGATGTAGACGTTATCGTTGCAACTCCTGCCGTAATGCCTAAGATCGGTAAACTGGGTAAGATCCTGGGTCCTCGTAACCTGATGCCTAACCCTAAAACTGGTACCGTTACCAACGATGTTGCTAATGCAGTTACTGATGTTAAGGGTGGTAAGATCGCGTTCAAAGTTGATAAGGCTGGTATCATCCACGCTTCTATCGGACGCGTAAGCTTCTCTCCTGAAAAGATCGCTGAGAACAGCAACGAGCTGATCAACGCACTGATCAAGGCGAAGCCTTCTACTGCAAAAGGTACATACCTGAAAAGCGTATTCATGGCTTCAACCATGAGCCCTAGCATCCCGGTTGACACTAAATCATTGATGAACTAATTCTGTTAAGGCAGAACAAAATAATTTGTTATGACAAAGCAAGAAAAAAATGAAATTATTGAAGTACTGAAAGACAAGTTCTCTCAATACAATAATTTCTACATTACCAATACCGAGTCTCTCAGCGTTGAGCAGATCTCAAAACTTCGCCGTGTTTGTTTCGACAAGCAGGTTGAAATGAAAGTGGCTAAAAACACTTTGATCCGTAAGGCTATGGAATCCCTGGATTCTGAGAAATATGCAGGTATTTTCGATTCTCTGAATAACGTAACTGCATTGATGTTCTCTGAAAATCCAAAGGATCCTGCTGTTATCCTGAGCACTTTCAGAAAAGAAAGCAATGGCAACAAACCAGCTCTGAAAGCAGCTTTCATCAATGGTGATATTTTCGTTGGAGACAATACTCTGGATCAGTTGACCAAGATCAAAACGAAGAACGAACTCATCGGAGAAGTTATCGGATTGCTCCAGTCTCCTGCAAAGCGCGTACTTTCTGCATTGCTTCAGCATGCAGAAAAGCAGGCTGGCGAAGAAACTCCAGCTTAATTAAACTCAATAATTACAGTGCAAACTGTTTTTATATTGTTACACAAATTTTTTTAAACCGTCCGCTGGAGCAACAAATGCTGTGAAAGCGGAAAAAATTGAAACAAAATGGCAGACGTAAAAGCATTAGCTGAACAATTAGTAGGCTTAACAGTAAAAGAAGTTCAGGAATTGGCTGACGTATTGAAGGCTGATTACGGTATCGAGCCAGCAGCAGCAGCAGTAGTTGTAGCAGCAGGTGGTGGAGCAGAAGCAGCTCCAGCTGAAAAAACTGAATTCGACGTGATCCTGGTTAGCGGTGGTGCTAGCAAGCTGAACGTTGTTAAGATCGTTAAAGACCTGACCGGTCTTGGACTGAAAGAAGCTAAGGACCTGGTTGACGGTGCTCCTAAGCCAGTTAAAGAAGGTATCAGCAAAGCAGACGCTGAATCAATTGCAGCTAAACTGAAAGAAGCTGGTGCTGAAGTAGAGGTTAAATAATCTTATTTCAGTAAATATCTAAGGCCCCGGGGATTTCTCCGGGGCTTTTTATTTATACCTGATCCCACCCATTTTAATTACCGCATTCTTTTTATAGTTTAGTCGCTTCATGAGAAAAACGTCCCTAAAAGAAATTGCCCGCCTCGCCGGTGTATCTGCTTCTACCGTCTCACTCATTTTAAACGGAAAAGCTCAACAGGTAAGGATCAGTAAAGACCTGGAGAAAAAAGTGATGGAGATCGCGCGAAAAGAAGGCTATACGCCCAACCAGATCGCCATAAGCCTGAGAACCGGTAAATCAAACATTCTCGGACTTGTTGTTGAAAGTATTTCAGGACAGTTTTTCGCATCCCTCGCAAAAGTTATTGAAGATGAGGCCGACAGGAACGGTTACCGTGTTGTTTATTGCAGTACCGATAACAATCCCAAAAAAGGTAATGATCTTTTAAGAATGTTGAGTAACCGCCAGGTCGATGGATACCTAGTTACACCCGTGCAGGGGATGGAAGAAGAGGTAAAAAGGCTTGTTGATGAAAAGAAACCATTGGTGTTGATTGATAGTGTATTTCCAACACTTAATGTTCCATCTGTAATGGTTGATAACTACAAAGGAGTTAAAGAAGGAATGGAATGCCTGGTTAAAAAAGGTTATAAAAGAATTGCGTTTGTAACCATTGATCTTCCACTCGAACAGGTAAAACGAAGGGAGAAAGCCTACCTGGATTCTATGAAGAAAAACAGGATTCGAATGGAGAAAGAATTATTGATCAAAGTTCCATATACACAGCAACATGAAAAGCTTATTGTCACCATTGCTAAATCCCTGAAGAAGATCAAAAAGCCTGAAGCAATATTCTTTGCAACAAATTATCTAGGTATAGCAGGATTGGAAAGTCTTCGTAAACTCAAGTGGAATATTCCTGATGATATTGCTGTTATCAGTTTTGATGACGAATCTCTTTTCAAATTAGTTCCACCGGGTATAAGTAGTATACAGCAACCAATTGATGATATCGCTAAAACAGCCATACAACTGCTTTTACAACAGTTATCAAAGCCATCCGTATTAAAAAATTCAAAGGAAATTTTACTGTCTCCCACACTCATTTCAAGAGGTTCCTGTTGATCATCAATGCGTTTTATATTTAAAGTTTCAACAGGGTATTAAAATTTTATTGTTGTTGCTAAATCGATTTTGCATAGTTGATTATATTCGATATTTTCAGTTTGGCAATACTACCCCCATTGTCATAAATCCCCCCTGGACCTATAAAGCATTGTTGTACTCTGATCGTAGAGAGGTATGCCCTATTGGGTAATCTTAACTAACATAAAACTTGCTTATGAAAAATTCTTTCATCAAAGGATCTTTCCTGTCATACTATTATCCCGCATCAGGGGATTCATCTTTTTCATTAGGCCTTAATCAGCACCATTCATAACCAACCATTCATTTAATCATTAGACCATGAAGAAATCCTTTAATTACTTCAGAAAGGAATTCTTGTGGATGAACCGGCCCGACAGGCTTTCTGGTTTAGCTACAAGAACTGTCCTAACATTTTGCCTGATGCTAAGCTTTGCATTCCAGGTAGTGGCACAAAACAATGTTGCCGTTTCAGGTACTGTAACAAATGACCTGAATGAACCACTTGAAGGAGTGACCATCACACTCAAGAACACCCAGACATCCACCACTACGGATGCACAGGGTAAATTCACCATTAACGTTCCCGATGCAAAAGGAACACTGGTATTCAGTTATGTTGGATTTACTTCACAGGAAGTAAATGTCAACAACAGGGCGATCATTAATGTATCACTTGCAAGTGCTGCTACTTCAATGAATGAAGTGGTAGTAGTAGGTTATGGTACTGTTCAGAAAAGAGAATTGACCAGTGCTGTAACAACTGTTCGCAGTAAGGATTTTATTCCAGGTGCTGTGAATAGCCCGATGCAACTGATCGATGGTCGTGTTGCAGGGGTGACCATTTCAAACCCTGCTGCAGCAGATCCTAACAGGGGTACTGATGTACAGATCCGCGGTGCAGCTTCATTTGCAGCCGGCAACTCACCATTGATCATTATCGATGGTATGCCTGGCGGAGATCTTCGAAACATTGCACAACAGGATATTGAATCTATCACTGTTTTAAAAGATGCTGCATCCGCAGCGATCTATGGTTCAAGAGGAGCTAATGGTGTAATCCTTGTTGAAACCAAAAGAGGTAAAGCAGGTAATGTAGTGGTTACCTATGATAGCTATATTGAACACGACCGTGTAGCGAACAAGCCTGATATTCTTTCTCCTGAAGAATTTCTGGAAAAAAATCGTGACACTGATTTTGGTTCTAAAACAAACTGGTACGATCAGCTGATCAGGAAGAATAACTTCGGACAAAACCATTTCCTGTCATTGTCAGGTGGTAATCAAAACACCACATTCCGTTTGTCAGGTAACTATCGTACCAAAGAAGGTATTGATATAGCAACCGACAGAAGGGAATATGGTTTCCGTGGAAACTTCCACCAGAAAGCATTGGATGGTTTCCTGGAAGTAATGGGTAACTTCTCTTATCGTATTGCCAATGAAGAATACACTAACTATGGTGCATTCCAGCAGGCAGTTAAGTTGAATCCAACCATTCCTATCATGGATCCGAACAATCCACGCAAATACAATAACCTGCTTGGATTTAATACATTCAATCCTGTTCAGGATCTGTTAGCAAGAGATAATGGTGCTGATCAGACCTACTCCATTGTTGACTTCACTTTCCGATTAAATCTTCTCAAAAATCTTAGCACTGATCTGAAGATCGCAAGACAGGGAAGAGACATGTGGAGAAGAGAATACTACACAGTGGATGCTGCTGAATCAATCAACAACAACAGGAGAGGTCGCGCAAGATTGCAAAATGAAAAATGGACTGATTACACTTTAGAGTGGACAGGAAATTATAACAAGCGATTTGGTGATCATGACCTGAAAGTTGTAGGTGGATATTCCTACCAGGAATTCAACAACCAGGGATTCTGGGCAGAGAACAGCAACTTCCCTTCAGAAGCATTTACCTACAACAATCTTGATGCGGGTGACTGGAACCTGGAAAAAGGAAGACTGGGCATGGATTCATGGAGAAGCAAGGAAAAAGTAATTGCTTTCCTGAGCCGCGCTACTTATGGATTTGATGATACTTACTTCCTTACTGCATCTGCACGTTATGAAGGAAACACCAAATTCGGTTCAAATAATAAATGGGGTTTGTTCCCATCAGCTTCTGCTGCATGGAGAATTTCAAACCTTCCTGCACTGTCAAAAGTTAACTGGCTGAATGACCTGAAACTTCGTTTCTCCTATGGTGTTACCGGCCGTTCAGGATTTGGCCGCTACACTTCATTGGCACGTTACACAGGATACGGTAGATACCAAAATGATGAAGGGCAGTGGATCCAGGTTTACGGACCAGGTAACAACTATAACCCGAATCTTCGTTGGGAAAAAGCTATCGCATACAACCTTGGTCTTGACTTCGCATTATTCAATAACAGGGTAACCGGTAGTATCGATGCATTCTTAAGAAAGGGTAGTGACCTGATCAACGATTACCAGGTTCCTGTACCTCCATACTTACACGATCGTATGACCGTGAATGTTGGTACACAATCAAACCGTGGTATTGAACTCAACCTGAACTGGGATGTAGTAAGATCCAAGGATGCAAACTATTCCATGAACCTTGTTGCTTCTTATGCAAAATCAAGGATGGATAAGTTTTCCAATGAAAACTTTATTGGAGACTTCCGTACATTAGGTTCGTTGCCTTCTCCAGGAAATCCAGGTGATGCATATCGTTTGGAAGAAGGTATTGAAATCGGTAGCTTCTATGGTTATAAATATGCCGGTGTAGATCCTGACGGAAAGATCATGGTATGGAAAGATGGTATCGAAGGCAAAGAAGCTATCGTAGCCACCACTGCAGATGCTAACCGTGATAAGACATACATTGGTCATGGTATGCCTCGTTATGAACTGGCATGGGGTCACAATGCTTCATACAAAAACTTTGATCTGACTGTATTCTTCCGTGGTAAGTTTGACTATGACATCATCAACCTGTACCAGATGTATTATGGATTACAGGCTGAACCAGGTGTGAATCTACTGAAAGATGCATATACCAAAAATGGACAGATCACTTCAGGTAAAGTAATTACTGATTACTTCCTTGAGAAAGGTGATTATTTCAAGTTGGATAACATCACACTTGGATGGTCTCCAAATCTTCATATCAACAAGATCAAAAGTTTCAGGCTTTATGGAACTGTTAGAAATGTATTCACCATTACCAATTACAGTGGTCTTGATCCAACAACTGTTGGTGTAACAGGATTAACTCCTGGATTTGGTAGCCTGGATGTTTACCCGATCGCAAGGAATTTCACATTGGGTGCACAGATCAATTTCTAAACTTCTCTAACTACTAAGCAAAAGAACATGACTAAGAAAATATTATACGGACTGATGGCGCTGGTGCTGGCAATGCCGTCGTGTACAAAACTAGATGAGGAAGCCTTTGATGTGCTTCCGGCAGATTCATATTACCAGGACAAAAATTCAGTGGTTGCTGCAGTATTGCGTCCTTACGAGCATGGTCACTGGACCGGTTGGGATGGAGACCGCTGGTTATTGCAGGAATTGACTGCAGATAATTTTGTGTGGACACAGAAAGGAAAGCACGGATATGATAATGGTGACTGGATCAGGCTGCACCAACATACCTGGGACAGTGAAATGGGACAGGTGAATGGTGCATGGGTTGGACCTTACCAGGGGATCATGCAAACCATTACTGTGATGGAGGATCTAAACAAATTGGATTATCCTGCACTGGGATTGACAGAAAATGATAAGAAGCAACACATCGCAGAATTGAGAACATTAAGAGCATGGTTTTACATGTTCCTTATCGATATGTTCCGTGAAGTTCCTATTCCGTCTAAAGTAGGAGAACTGGTTGCTCAATCAACACCTCAGCAGGTATTTGATTATATCGAAACTGAATTGAAAGAATCAATACCCGATCTTCCAAAGAATGGTCGTGCATCACGTTGGGACCAGGGCGGTGCAGCATCCTTGTTAGTAAGACTTTACCTGAATTCTGAAACATGGACCGGTACACCAAAATATACCGAGTGTGCCACCATTGCTCAGGATATCATTGATGGTGATTACGGTACATATTCCATCGATCCAGATTATCGCGGACCATTCCGTTCAGGTATCAATAATTATCGTTCACCTGAGAACATTTTCGAGTTCGTTCATGCAAAGAACTTCCTTGAATTCGGATGGTTGTACAATGCTACTATGCACTACCAGGCAAGGTATTCACTCGATAACGACTGGGGTTCATGGAATGGTATTCACCTGACTCCATCCAGGGATCTTGACGGCAACCTTTATGATTACAAACTTGGTATGCCTTATGAAAGATATTCCAACGATGATAAAAGGAAGCAGCCTTTCAAGACAACTGCTGCAGGAGGAGAATACGAAGGTTTCTTCCTGATTGGAACACAGTATGAATTCAATAAAACAAAAGGTTTTGGATTTGACAGCACTAAGATTGTCAATGGAACAGAAGAGTACAATGGAAAACCACTGGTATATGTAGATCAGGTTGGGCGTTTCTCTGAAAAGCCAAATGGAAGATGGTCAGAGGGGTCTCATGTAACCACCGGTGAAGAGAACACAGGGGTACGCCTGGTGAAATTCCCATGGTTGCCGATGAGCCAGAACCTGTTCCAGTTCAATTCTGCTACAGAGATCCGCCTTGCCGAGATCTATTATTCACTGGCTGAATGTAAGTACCGTGCTGGCGATAAAGTTGGTGCAGCTACTTTACTGGATGCAGTTCGTAAGAGAAATTTCCCTGACAATAAGTGGGCGGCAAACAGTTATGTGAACAATATTTCCAAACTGGATGACTATGAATTCCTGCAGGAACTTGGAAGAGAATTCCTGGGCGAACGTCATCGCCGTACCGACCTGGTACGTTGGGGTAAGTTTGGTGAAGAATGGTGGGATAAGCCACAGGATGGAAAAGACAGAACAGTTTTTCCAATTCCTTACAGGGCCCTCACATCCAACCCACTTTTGAAGTCTAATGGTTATGAATAAAAGGTAGGTTTCACTTCAGGCAACAACCGTCTTAGATTTTCTAAGGCGGTTTGTTTTTTTATCTTTATTTGTGGGATGGGAAAATTAAGACTGTTACTTGCACTTTCTGTTGTAGCAACCCATGGCGGTGTCTTTTGGAAATTTCATCTTGTTGACGGTCCCACTGCAGTCCAGGCATTTTTCATCATATCAGGGTTTTATATGTCCCTTATCCTTAATGAAAAATATATCGGTGAATTTAATTCCTACCAGCTGTTCATCAAAAACCGGTTATTAAGACTGTATCCAGTTTATTGGATCGCTTTACTTGGAACTGTTCTACTAACTGCAGCATATGTTCTTATAAAAAATGATGGTAATCTTTCAATATTTCAATTTTTTAAAAATGCTCATCCAACATTAAGCACCTGGATTTTTCTTGTTCTTACCAATCTTATAATTATCGGCCAGGATATTTTAATGTTCACTGGAATTAATGATGCAGGTTCTTTGTATTGGACATCATCTACACCTGCTGTGCCGATGACAGCATTTTTATTTGTTCCACAGGCCTGGACAATTTCTATGGAACTTATGTTCTACCTGGTCGCACCATTTATTGTAAGAAAGAACTGGAAGTTTGTGGCATTCCTGATGATAGTTTCGATGATAGTCCGGCTTTATTTATTTTATTCTGCAGGTTTTAAAGATGATCCATGGACCTATCGTTTCTTTCCATCTGAGTTATTCTTTTTTCTATCGGGATATTTTGCATACAGGTTGTTTGTTTCCATCCGAAGCAAAAAAGACAAATGGATTCGGTATTCCTTACCCTTCACAGTGGTGATCATTGGTACAGTTATATCATATTCTTTTTTGCCCGACCATTATTTCCATGACTGGGTATTTCCCCTGAAAAAGTGCATTTTCCTGGTTTTGGTGTTCCTGGCCATACCTTTTTTATTCCTGGCACAAAAAAATCAGCCTCTTGACCGCCTTATTGGTGAATTGTCATATCCTGTTTACCTCTTGCATATTGCAGTTATTATGGTGGTCAGTGGACTTGGACTATTGGAAAATTATCCATGGCTTGTTATAATCATTACCCTCGTTATATCTTTGATGGTTCATAAACTTGTAATGAACCCTGTGGAATCCAAACGCCAGGAGCCATTTAGAAAATTTTAAGAAAGAAGTCATCTTGGGATTATAAGGACAAAATTTTTGTATATTCACTCGTGTCCTTTACCTTTGCCGTCCGTTTTTTGTGCATTGCTAATTAGCAGAGGTAGACTTATACATGGCCAAATTTACACAACTGCCTCATTACCAGTCATTTGGGAAACTAAGGTTTCTCAGGTGATATTTTTGTCTTTACACAAAGCGGATTGTTCGAACAACTAAAAAAACCGGTTTTAACGCATATGTCTTCAACAAAACTGCAAAACAGGGTGAACTTCGGTAAGATTACAAACTTAGCAGAAGCCCCTGATTTATTAGAAGTTCAGATTCAGTCATTTAAAGAATTCTTCCAGTTAGAAACCACTCCCGACAAGCGTAACATCGAAGGATTGTTCAAGGTGTTCAAGGAAAACTTTCCTATTACCGACACCCGCAACATCTTTATGCTGGAGTTCCTGGATTACTTCATCGATCCACCACGCTATTCTATTGAAGAGTGTATGGAGCGCGGCCTTACCTATGCTGTGCCTTTAAAGGCAAAGCTCCGTTTGAGCTGTAATGATGAAGAACACGTGGACTTCCAGACCATCGTTCAGGATGTGTTCCTTGGAAACATTCCTTACATGACCCCAAGAGGTACATTCGTGATCAACGGTGCGGAAAGGGTAGTAGTATCCCAGCTTCACCGTTCACCAGGCGTATTCTTCGGCCAGTCAGTTCACCCTAACGGAACCAAGATCTACTCTGCAAGAGTGATCCCATTCAAGGGTGCATGGATGGAATTCGCGACCGATATCAACAACGTAATGTATGCGTATATCGATCGTAAGAAGAAGTTCCCTGTAACAACCCTTCTCCGTTCCATCGGTTACGAAACAGACAAGGATATCCTTGAACTGTTCGGTATGGCGGATGAGGTTAAGACCGACAAGAAAACTCTTCAGAAATATATTGGAAAGCGCCTGGCTGCCCGCGTTCTGAGAACATGGGTAGAAGACTTCGTGGATGAGGATACCGGAGAAGTGGTGTCTATCGAAAGAAACGAAGTTGTTCTTGAGCGTGATACCGTTCTGGATGAAGAAGCGATCGACATGATCTCTGAAATGGACTCCAAGTCTGTTTTCATTCAGAAAGAAGATGTGGGTGGTGATTTTGCGATCATCTACAATACATTGAACAAGGATACTTCAAACAGTGAACTGGAAGCGGTTCAGCATATCTACCGCCAGCTGCGTGGTGCTGATG
>CBHWDO010000026.1:0-14967 GCA_966112615.1 uncultured bacterium | reverse complement strand
AAAACTAAAAAAAGAAAAAAATTGAAATAAGCGGCACTTAGAATACGTGGAGACGTGGCCTTGTTTTCGCATTGATATTGATAAAACAATATGGGAATTGGAGCTGCATTGTTGAAGAAGATCTCGAAGAAATTTGAACCGGCTTCAGGAATTGAAATGAAGTTTGGTAAATACGACTGTTACCTGAAAACAGATGAAGAAGGAAATGCCATCATGCTATTTATTGGAAAGAAAATGAAGAACGGCATGATCCGTGGAGAAAGATATGCCCGCAGATTGGTGAAAGATGAAGCTGGTAATTATATTAAAGATCATTGGGAATTGAAAGGAAAGGCGACGGAATAATCACCGGGCAGAACGACCTGCAGGGTCGGGCTGAACAATGAGTGTATCAACCGGCGTTCAGCCCGCCCTTCGGACGTTCTGCCCGGGCCGGTTATCCCTTTACTTCCCGCTTATACATCTGGATAGTATTCTCCAACCCATAATATAAGGCATCACAGATCAGGGCATGACCGATGGAGACTTCCTGAAGACCTGGGATATGACCTGCGAAAAACTTAAGGTTGAAAAGATCAAGATCATGACCTGCATTAATACCCAGCCCTAATTGCTGTGCCCTGTGTGCAGCTTCACGGTAAGGTGCAATAGCGATCTCTTTATTAGCATGATAACCGAGCGCATACCCTTCAGTATACAATTCAATCCTGTCGGTGCCAGTATTTGCAGCACCATTTACCATGTCTACATCAGGATCAACAAATATGGATGTTCTGATGCCTGCTTTTTTGAAGACATCAATCATCTCAACTAGATAATCCTTGTGCTTTATCGTATCCCATCCATGGTTCGAAGTGATCTGTCCCAATGCATCCGGTACCAGTGTTACCTGCTCAGGTTTTACCTCTAAAACAAGGTCAATGAATTTCTGTTCCTGGCAGTTTCCTTCAATATTGAATTCAGTAGTGATGATCCTGCTGATCTCCCGTACATCGCTGTATCTGATATGACGTTCATCCGGCCTTGGATGCACCGTTACTCCATCTGCTCCAAATGCCTGAACATCCTTTGCAACCTGCAGTACATTTGGGTTATTGCCTCCACGACTGTTTCGGAGGGTAGCTACTTTATTAATATTGACAGATAACTTTACCATGCCGCTAAGTTATAAAAAAAGGGGCCGAAGCCCCCTCTCTATTCCTAGCGTAGTATTTTATTTTTCCTTGGAGACTGTCGATGAATATAACAGTCCTCCATCCTGGTCCATAACATCGATCCGGTACTCACCGGCAGACACCTGCCGAAGCTCCTGGATCGCAGTTACATTGGTACCTCTCATGAGATACCAGCCAAACATCCTGATAATCTTTCCTTCTGAATCGCACATCTTTACCACTACATGCTTACTTGAATCGCATGTAATCTCAAGCGTGATCGTTGTTGAAAACGGATTGGGTTTAAGAGTAATCCTTGTGGTCATGTTGAATTGCTTATCCGCCGTGTCATCCACATGTTTTATCAACTCATACATATTTTGCTGTAACCTTGTAAACGCACCTGGAATTGCCACGGTTTATATTTTGTGATGGGTTAAGAATACATCCGCTCATCGCGGTCGGATAAGTTTTTCATAATCCCTGCCAAGATATAAAACATTATGAATCAGACAAGTATATAGGTAATAACACCTATATACTTACCAGTTTGGGATTAGCTAGTTTCAAAATGGGAATTAGAACCGGGCTACCAGTTTTAAATTGATGAGCCTTGGTGTTAACCTGTTTGGCATCGCAAACACCGTGTTGGAGAAATCCTTAATAAGAAGATATGATATTGTGTTGTTTCTGTCTATCAGGTTGAACACTTCAAGCGTCGCCCAGATATTTTCAAAATTTCTGAAAGGATGATGACTTCTTCGATTGGTTTTTTCGGTATCAAGTAACAGTGCACTAAAGCCCATATCGATCCTGATATATGGATCGATGATCAATCCATTCCTGTATTTTACACTGTTTGGAATGTTGTAAGGCATATTACTTCCATACAACAGGTTGAGGTAAACTTTTATATTCTTATTGGTCGACAGATAATCCTGCAGAAATATGCCCATATTGAACAGCCTGTCAGTTGGTCTTCTTAACCACCCTGCATCTACCAGTGAACTATCAAGAATATTATTGCTTGAATCTATGGTATAATTGTAATAGGTATCTCCATTCAGATTCTCTCTTGTTCGCATAAACCCAATGCTGATCCAGCTTTCAGCATCTTTCACCAATTCACCGTAAAGTCTTCCTTCAATACCCATCGCATAAGCTTTGGCATTGTTCTCTCCGTAATATCTTAACCTTACATTGTCGACATCATATGCAACAACATCCCACATTCTTTTATAGTATGCTTCAGTGGTAATTCTAAATGGCCGGTTGCCCATTCTGAATGCATAATCGAATCCTCCTGAAAACTGGAAACTCTTTTGTGCTTTGAGGTCTTTGTTGATGCTTCCGTCAAACCTTCTTAATTCACGATAAAAGGGTGGTTGCTGATACAATCCAATGGCACCCCTGAATACAACATCTCTTTTCCAACGCTGGGGCACATACGAAAATCCCACTCTTGGAGATAACAGGAGCTCATTATTAAGCGTGTTGTAATTATATCTTACACCTGCCATGAAGTTGATCCCTGCAGAATCATTCCAGAGAATATTATCCTGAATATATCCTGAAAGCCTTGTCACATCCAGGTTTGCTGAGCTGTTTAAGAATTTGCTCAGGGTGATTGTATTAGGATCATATGGAAGATTATAACCCGCAGAATCCTGGTACTCCCATTCAAACAACCTGTCTTCAACTTTTTGCTGTTCGATGGTTTGTCCCCATTGAATGAAGTGCTTATTTCTCGATAAACTTCCTTTATGGCTAAGATTCAATACCTGTACATCCAGCCTGTTCCTTGCATATGTCTGGTATAAACCTGCTCCAAGAGGGTTATTGATCAAACCAAAATCAGCTTTTGATTTATCAAATTCTCTTTCACCAAAAAGATAAGCCCCGGTGATATCAAATGCTTCAATCTCCCTGTTACTGAAGATGCTTGCCATCCATTTTAACCGAAGATCTTTCCTTGGTTGCTGGATCAATGAGATCCCCGCCATATTTGTTTTGTAACTGTCTTCTTCTCTTCCTTCAAAATATATGTCGAGTCCTAAATTGGATGTGAAGAATGGCGAGAATACAGATGATGTTAACTGGCTGAACTGCGGTATGAGCTTGAATTTGGTGGCAGAAAGATTGCCGAGTAATTCAAGGCTGTTCTTAGCATTAAGTTTGTATGTAAGCAATGCCTGGAGGTCGGAAGAAGATGGAACATAATTTCCCTGGGTTTGCTGTGAGCTGAGCAAATTGCGGTTCGACCGGTTTCTTGCTCCAATAAGAAAAGTAAAGCGATCGTTCCTGCTGGTTCCTTCCAGGTGAACTCCCTGTTCCAGTAAACTGATATAGGCGGAGCCTCCGAACTGGCGCGGTTTCCTGTACTGAACATCCAGTACGCTCGACATCTTATCACCATATTTAGCCTGGAATCCACCGTTATAAAAATTTACATTTCGGGCAAGCTCGGGATTGATAAAGCTTAGTCCTTCCTGTTGGCCACTTCTTACAAGGTAAGGCCTGAAAACTTCAAAATCATTTACATAAACAAGATTCTCATCATAGTTTCCACCACGAACACTGTATTGGGATGTGAGTTCATTGTTGGAGCCCACGATCACTTTGATCATACTTTCTATTCCACCAACAGGGGATGGAATATTGATAGAATTTTTTGGGTTGATAGTAACCAGTCCGGCTTCCCTTCGGTCTCTTTGCGTAGTTACTGTTACAGACTCTAATGTGGCAGTTCCTTTTTCAAGTGAAATGGTCAGTCGTTCCACTTCCTTTTCATTGAGCAACAGGTTTCTTTGCTGCGTAATAAAACCAGTGTAGGTGAATACCAGTGCGAAAGGCTTGTCGGCCGGTACTTTCATGCGAAAGGTTCCTGAATCGTTTGAGATAATTCCAGTTTCTTTTCCAAGAATTACAATGGATACTCCGCTGAGGGATCGACCTTCATCATCCAGAATTTTTCCTTCTACCGTAGCAGTCTTTTTCTGACCAAATGTAGTAAGTACCCCAAGGAGCAGCAGTAATATCAGAAATGGACGCATTTATACGGATTTAAGTGCAGCGATCATTGCTTTTTGATCTGATGCTTTAAATACAGCATTTCCTGCAACAAGTACATCTGCACCGGCTTCTACGATCTGCCTGGCATTATCTATAGAAACTCCTCCATCAATCTCAATATGCGTATTCAAACCTCTTTCAACAATCATTGAACGAAGTTTCCTGATCTTTTCATATGTCTGGGGAATAAATTGTTGACCTCCAAAACCAGGGTTCACACTCATGATCAGCACCATATCAATATCCTGCAGTATATCTTCAAGAACATGAACAGGAGTGTGCGGATTCAATGCCACACCGGCTTTCATGTTGAAAGATTTGATCAGCTGGATATTCCTGTGCAAATGGATGCATGCTTCATAATGTACAGTGAGAATATCTGCACCTGCTTTAGCGAAAGCTTCCGTATACTTTTCCGGTTCGAGGATCATTAAATGCACATCGCAGGTCTTTGTTGTAGCCTTCCTTATTTGCTCGATCACAGGTAATCCAAAGCTAAGGTTAGGAACAAATCTTCCATCCATCACATCCAAATGAAACCAGTCGGCCTGGCTTTCATTCAGCATATCACAATCTTTCTGCAATTGCAGGAAATTCGCGGATAGGAGAGATGGTGCTACAATGGGCATAATAACATGTTGTAAAACAAATTTAAGGTCTTGGCCTTAACTCTGCTCTTTTATTCGATTCAATCTTTGTTTCGCCTCAATGAAATTAGGATCGAGGCTTAGAGCCCGCTGGTAATTATCTATGGCTTCCGGCAATTTGTTCTGTGCTTCAAAAGTTCTTCCAATCCAGTAATAAGGATCGGCATCGGTATTGGAAACTGTTGAAGCCATTTGAAAGATCTCCAGTGCTTTTGCGAAGTTCTTTTGTTTGAGATAAATGATACCTTTTTCAATATGAGCATCTGTGATCTTCCAGTCGCGTTTAATTACTTCATCAAACTGTTCGATGGCTTTCTGCGGCTGGTTCATTTCTGAAAAATATACACCTTTCAAAAACAGCGCATCGGTCAGCATCTGAGCTGAGTCCCTGGCTATTACCTGGTCGATCAATGTCAGGGCCCTTGGATCTTTTTTATTGATAAGAATATTTGCGAGTAATAAACCTGAATGATTCAATGGTACAATCGAAAAAGATCTTTCAAGTGATTGAATGGCCGCGGCTGTATCTCCATTCTCGGCCTGGATGGCGCCGAGGTTATACCATCCTTCAAAATCTGCAGTGTCTTTCTGTAGCAGGTCCTTGTAAGCCTTGAGTGCTTTGGAAGTTTCACCGGTCTGCTGGTACACTTCGGCCAGCCTTCTTTCATAATTCAGATCATCAGGAAATTGTTTTCTTCCGTTTTCCAGGAAACGGATCGCTTCTGATTCATGCCCGCTCAAAAACAGGTTGGATGCATATTCCAGTCCTATACCCGCATCTTTTGTTTTGTTCCATGCTTTTTCATAATCTGGTGTGGCCAGGTCATGAAGATTTTTTTGTGAAAGCATCAACGCGCGGGTCAGTCGCAGTTCAACATTTTCCGGATCCTGCTCAATGCTATCAGTAATTCCGCTGAACGGGGGTTGATGCAATACCTGTTCAGACATTTTTTGCTGATCAGGTTGTTCTTCACGGCAAGAAAATAATCCCAAGGTTAATATGAAAAGAAGGTGATGGATCTTCATGGCGGCAAAGCTAACCGATTTTTGTCCAAGGCATAAATGGCAGTTTTGTGACGTATGAGATTTTTAACAAAACTATCTTTGAAGCCTAACTCTATGACCATGCATAAAATGTTGCTTTTAATTTTAATTCCAATAATTTACAGCAATCCTCTCCACTTCTCCACATCTTCACTTCCTCCCTTCTTTTCCCAGGACACCCTTCACTATCCTGAAGAAAAACATTTCAGCAATATCCAACAGCTAACATTCGGAGGAGACAATGCAGAAGCCTATTTCAGTTATGATGGGAAAATGCTTGTATTTCAAAAGACCAACCCTAAAGAAGGTATTAACTGCGACCAGATCTATATAGGCAAAGTGCCCCAGAAAGCTGGTGATAAATTTGAACCCAAACTGGTGAGCACTGGTAAAGGACGGACCACTTGTGCTTTTTTTACAAAGGATAATAAATATGTGATCTATGCTTCAACACATTTGGAAAGTGCCGATTGTCCGCCTGTTCCGGATCGTGCTGTAATGAAAAGATATGTATGGCCCATCTATGCTTCTTATGATATTTTCATGAGTGACCTGAATGGTAAAGTAGTGAAGCAGCTGACGAATTCACCGGGATACGATGCAGAAGCTGTATTGTCTCCTGATGGTAAAACCATGTTGTTTACTTCAGTGAGGGATGGAGACCTTGATCTCTATAAAATGGATCTGAAATCGGGCAAAACCGTTCGAATTACCAGTGAATTGGGATATGATGGCGGAGCATGGTTCAGTCCCGATGGAAAGAAGATCATCTGGCGCGCATCCAGGCCAAAAACCGAAGCTGAGATCAAAGATTATAAAGACCTGCTGGCACAGGGGCTTGTAGCTCCTAATAATATGGAAGTGTATGTTGCCAATGCAGATGGATCGGGCACGAAGCAGGTAACCAATCTTGGCCAGGCGAACTGGGCGCCTAATTTCATGCCCGATAGTAAGCGAATTATTTTTTGCAGCAATCATGAATATAAAAGAGGATTTCCTTTTAACATGTATATGCTAAAAGAAAATGGTGAGATGGAAAAAATCAGCAGGGACAAGGGTTTCGACGCATTTCCAATGTTCAGTCCCGATGGGAAAAAGTTCGTTTTCTGCAGCAACAGGAATAATGGGGGCACCAGGGATACGAATGTGTTTTTGGCGGATTGGGTGGACTAATGCATTTTTGCATCAACCAAAAAATACATCATGTACACAGGATTGTTACACTTGCATAATTTTCTTCGCTGGGTGATTTTGATATTGCTGCTCGTAGCGATCATCAAAGCATTCATGGGAATGAATGGAAAGAAACCATTTACACCGGGCGACAGGAAGATTGGATTATTTTTAATGATCGCTGCACATATCACCTTATTGATTGGATTATACCAGTGGGCTGTTGGTCCATGGGGCTTACAGAATATCCTGAATGAAGGATTTGGAAATGTAATGAAGAATAAGACTTACAGGTTTTTTGCAGTGGAACACCTGGTTGGAATGCTGGTAGCCATTACCATGATCACCCTGGGTAATTCAGTGTCGAAGAAAAGTTTGTCGGATAATGATAAGCATAAGAAGAAACTCAGGTATTATTTGATTGCGCTGGTATTTATCATTGTATCAGTTCCCTGGCCATTCAAGGGCGAAGAAATAGCAAGACCATTGTTCCCCGGAGCATAGTTTATAAGCCAGGTTTTATCCTGGCTTTTTTTATCTTTTGAATTCTCCGATCTCGCAATCCCGCATATCAGCACCATCGATGGTAAACCTAATCAGTGTACGGATCTTATGCCATCCCTGTTTTCCATAAGCACCGGGATTCATGTGAAGACAATTGAATTCGGGGTCGAACATAATCTTCAGAATATGTGAATGTCCGCTGATGAAAAGAGTGGGCTGTTTCTCTTTGATCTCTTTTTTTGCCAGTGGTGAGTACCGCTTTGGATAGCCGCCAATATGGATCATTAAAACTTTTACCCCTTCGCATGTAAAGAAATTTACTTCAGGATAAACACTCCGTACATCATATCCATCAATATTGCCATATATACCTTTTAAAGGTTTAAATGCCGCCAATTTTTCTGCGATCGCAATATTTCCAAAATCACCTGCATGCCAGATCTCATCGCATTGATCGAAGTATTTGAACACTTCATCATCGAGAAAATTATGGGTATCTGATATTAATCCTATTCTCTTCATGACAAATATTAGGTTGCAAATTATGTAAGGCAATGTATCTTCGCGCCAGATGAGGCCCGATTATCCATATAAAGTTTTCACCGACAAGCGTACCAACTACATATTGCTTGTTGAGGCCCTGGCTATTGATTCTATTTAAGCATACATAAAGCCCTACTTCAGGAGCTGTATTATTTCCGATTACCCATTTCCCATTTTAAATAATTTCCCATGCTGGAACAATTGCTCGCTCAAATTTCCGAGCGCTCTAAAAAATTTATAGGTTATCCTACTGCCATCGATTTTGATTATAGTCCTTTATATCCATTGCTTCAATACAGTTTGAATAATATTGGTGATCCATTTCTTGATTCACATTCAGATATGAATACCCGCAAGTTTGAAAGGGAGGTAGTGTCGTGGTATGCTGATCTTTTTAATGCACCTGCAACGAACTGGTGGGGCTATGTTACGAATGGAGGATCAGAAGGAAACCTTTATGCACTATATCTTGCACGCGAATTATATCAAAATGGAATGGTATATTATTCCGAATCCACCCACTACAGTGTTCAGAAGAATATTCACCTGTTGAATATGGAATCCATTGTTATTCGATCCAAAGAAAATGGTGAAATGGATTATGATGACCTGAGTGATATGATCCAGTTGCACAGGCATCAGCCTGCGATCATCCTGGCAAATATTGGAACTACCATGACCGAAGCGAAGGATGACCTTTCGACCATCAAATCCATATTGAAAAAGTTTGCGATCAAATCATCCTATATCCATTGTGATGCAGCCCTGGCAGGGCCTTTCCTTACTGCTATCGGAAAAGGAAATTGTTTTGATTTCAATGCCGGTGCAGACAGTATCGCTATTTCAGGACATAAGTTTATTGGTTCACCAATTCCATGCGGAGTAGTGATCGTAAAGAAAAATCTGAAGGAAAGAATTGCACGATCTATTCCTTATATAGGCACACTGGATACCACGATCACTGGTTCACGAAATGCCATTACTCCCGTATTCATGTGGTATGCGATCAAGAAAATGGGACTGGAAGGCATGAGGATGCGTGCACTGGCAAGTATTGAACTGGCAGAATATACAGTTGAAAAAATGAATGCAAATGGTTTTGAAGCATGGCGAAATACAGATGCCATCACAGTTGTATTTCCAAAACCATCAGAAAGGATCTGTCATGAATGGCAGTTGGCCAGCGACCAGCTAATATCGCACCTGATCTGTATGCCTGGCATTACCAAAGATCATATTGATCGATTTATAGAAGATATGAAGAAGTCGAAGGATTCTTCTGTGAATTTAAATCTTGGCGGTGTAAATTTAGTTTTGAACTGATCGGGGTAGATCCTCAACCATAAAACTTTTGCTATGCCATATTACCACAGGATGGGAGAGATTCCGCACAAGCGCCATACACAATTCCGTAAGCCGGATGGAGGATTGTATTCGGAACAGTTATTTTCTACAGAGGGATTTTCGAATGATTATTCCATCTTATATCATATTCACCCTCCAACTCAGATCATCAAAACGGAGCCATCCATTTCTGTTGCTCCATTGATTGCTGAGGAACAGATGCTAAAGCATCGCAGTTTCCAGGGTTTTAAAGTTGCTCCGGAAGATGATTACCTGGAAAGCAGGACTGCAGTGCTGGTCAATAATGATTGCCATATTGTACTGGCCGCTCCCAGGAACAGCACTACTAAGTATTTTTATAAGAACACGGATGCTGATGAACTGATCTTTGTGCATGAAGGTTCAGGAACGTTGAAGACCCTGTATGGAGAACTTCCCTTTGCTTATGGTGATTACCTGGTAATCCCCCGTGGGACGATCTATCAAATTCATTTCAATGATTCCAATAACAGGTTATTCATTGTAGAATCTTTCAGTCCTATAAAATTCCCGAAAAAATATTTAAGTAAGAATGGACAGTTGCTGGAGCATGCTCCGTATTGTGAGCGTGATATCCGGACGCCGGTGAATCTCCAGACCATTGATCAGAAGGGCGATTTCCTGATCAAGGCCAAGAAGAAGGGAGTGCTGTATAAACTTCATTACGCAACCCATCCATTTGATGTAGTAGGGTGGGATGGATGTTGCTATCCTTACGCATTCAGTATCCACGATTTTGAACCGATAACAGGAAGAGTGCATCAGCCACCGCCTGTGCACCAGACTTTTGAAGGAAATAATTTCGTGGTATGTTCTTTTTGTCCGAGGTTATTCGATTACCATCCCCAGGCTATTCCTGCGCCATACAATCACAGTAATATCGATAGTGATGAAGTGTTGTATTATGTCGATGGCGATTTTATGAGCCGCAAACATGTAACCAGGGGAATGATCACACTGCATCCGGCAGGAATTCCGCATGGTCCACATCCGGGAGCAGTAGAGAAAAGTATTGGTGCCAAGGAAACAAAGGAACTTGCGGTGATGGTGGATACATTTCATCCATTGCAGTTAACGGTTTCCGCGCTGGAGATAGAAGACGAAGATTATACCATGAGCTGGGCAGAATAATTCTGAGCGAATCCGGGCAGAACGCCCGAAGGGCGGGCTGAACGTAAGGTACCATTCCCGACGTTCAGCCCCTTCGCTTCGCTCGGTTCTGCCCTCTAAAGGAATCCCATCGATGTGTACAGGAACGGCAGAAAGGAAAGCATTATCAAGGAATGTGAAGATTCACTCAGGAGGTTGAAAACGGATTATATCGATCTGTACCAGATGCACTGGCCGGATAACAGTTGCCCCATCAGTGAAACCATGGAAGCATTTGACCTGCTAAAGCAGCAGGGAAAGATCCTCGAAGCGGGTGTATGTAATTATTCAAAATCACAGATGGAGGAAGCAGAACAAACATTTAGGCTAGCTTCCAACCAGGTTCCATACAGTATGGTGTACCGTGATATAGAAGAGGAAGTGATCCCTTATTGTATCACCCATAATAAAGGAGTGATAGCCTATAGTCCATTGCAGAGAGGATTGTTAACCGGGAAGATCAAGCCGGGGCATAAGTTTGAGGAAGGCGATACCCGGGAGGGAAACAGGTTTTACCAGGACAGTTTTATTGAAAAGGTAAATCGTTTCCTGGATGAATTGCGTCCGCTTGCGGAATCAAAGAGCTGCTGTTTATCACAATTGGTGATCAACTGGACACTTCATCGTCCGGGCATAACCATTGCGTTGGTAGGAGCTCGTAACAGCGACCAGGCAATCCAGAATGCCAGGTCGATGGATGTGAAGTTGAGTCCGGAGGAGATGATTTTTATTAACCAGAGAATGGTGAATTGAGAATGGAGAATAGGGAATAGAACCGCCTTGGGTTTTGCTATTTCCGATTCTCGATTTCCGATTTCCGATTCTATCCTAAAAATTGTCTATCTTAAAAATAAAAATCTATGATCCCATTCAATGAATTAAAGCCAGGAGATATTGTAATGGCCGAGTTCGAAGGCCAGCATTGGGAAGGAATTGTGAAGGAGCTTAACCGGGAAGACAAAGAGGTGTGTGTAGAAACTGAGGTGCAGGAATTCTGGTTCAAGCCTGATCACCTGTTTCCTGTTCCGATCAGTGAAGAAAAATTAAACCAGCTGGGTTTTGTTAAGCATGCCAATCCAGACGGGTCGGCAAAATATACCAGGGATTCATTCCGGATGGTGGTGCCCAATACAGGAGATTTCTTTCCATTGGAGATCTGGTGGAGAGAAGACCGCAGGTTGCTGGCCAAACCCATTTCCGTTCATGAACTTCAAAATCATTATTATGATATGACGAAGGTGGAGTTGAATGCTGTGTAGGGTTGGGAAATCGGAAATCGGTAATCGGAAATCGGAAATGAAACCGGAAAGAAAAACGGAAAGCATTTTCAATTTTTCATTTTAAATTATTGAAAAACAGTATATTGCGCAAAATGGACAGGCGCCTAAAAGGTTCCTGTCTATCATTTCAAAAAAAATCTACATTTTCCCCTAAACTTCCCTAATTTTGCGCTTCCTTAAAAGAGTATGGGTAAACAACCGTTAATTAAACAGGATGGAATTATCATCGAAGCATTGTCTAACGCAATGTTCAAGGTGAAACTGGAGAATGGTCATGAGATACTGGCTACGATCTCGGGTAAGATGAGAATGAATTATATCAGGATCCTTCCCGGCGATAAAGTTGGTGTGGAGATGAGCCCGTATGATTTATCAAGAGGTAGAATTATTTTCAGATACAAATAAAGCGTTTCGGGAAAAATTTTGAACGCCGAAGCACAAATTAACAGTTATGAAAGTTAGAGCATCCATTAAAAAGAGAAGCGCGGACTGCAAGATCGTTCGCCGCAAAGGTAGATTGTACGTTATCAATAAGAAGAATCCTCGCTTCAAACAAAGACAGGGGTAATAATTCAAATTAATAATTAAACAATAACCAATAGAGTATGGCACGTATTGCCGGTGTAGACTTACCAAAAAACAAAAGAGGCGAAATTGGACTTACCTATATCTACGGTATCGGTTCATCTACCGCTCAGTACATTCTTGAGAAGGCTAATATCAGCTTCGACAAGAAAGTAAATGAATGGAACGACGAAGAGCTTAATGCTATCCGTTCTATCATCACAAACGAATTAAAGGTAGAAGGTCAACTTCGTTCCGAGACCCAGATGAATATCAAGCGTTTGCTGGATATCGCCTGCTATCGTGGTCTTCGTCACCGTAAAGGACTGCCTGTTCGTGGTCAGCGTACCAAAACGAACAGCCGTACCAGAAAAGGTAAGCGTAAGACAGTTGCTGGTAAGAAGAAAGCAACCAAGAAGTAATTAAAGTGACCTGGGCCGGATCTCCCGGATGGGAAGTAGGGCAGGTCAGCGGGATAATCCCGATTTAGAAAACGTTCATTGATTACCTCCAAGTAATTTAAAAAAATGGCAAAAGCACAACAAAGCGCGAAAGCGGCTGCTAAGAAAAGAATCGTAAAAGTTGATGCTGCAGGTGATGTTCACATCAATGCAACCTTCAACAACCTGATCATCAGTATCACTAACAAGAACGGACAGGTTATCTCCTGGAGTTCTGCTGGTAAAATGGGTTTTAAAGGATCCAAGAAGAACACTCCTTATGCTGCACAGATGGCTGCTGCAGATGCTGCTAAAGTAGCATTTGATGCAGGTGTGAAGAAAGTGGATGTGTATGTGAAAGGTCCTGGAGCAGGTCGTGAAAGTGCGATCCGTTCTATCTCTAACTCAGGTATTGAAGTAGTGATGATCAAGGATATCACTCCGTTGCCACACAACGGTTGCCGTCCTCCAAAGAAAAGAAGAGTATAATCTTACATTTTCTATACAAACATCAGTTGGTCAGTTTGCAGGAAATCTTCTGTGGCTGATCAACTGATTTTACAGTTTATAGACTTTTTAAAAGGATGTCCGATTGATTTTTATTGGTTTTTACTGATCGTACATCTTAACCCAAAAAACCAAATAAAATAAACATTATGGCACGTTACACTGGTCCAAAAACAAGGATCTCCAGGATCTTCGGTGAGCCAATCCTCGGCAACGGAAAATACCTGAACAAGAACAGTAACCCTCCAGGTCAGCACGGTGCAAGCCGTAAGCGTAAGACCCTCGGAGAGTACGCACTTCAGCTGAAAGAAAAGCAAAAGGCAAAGTACACTTATGGTGTATTGGAAAAGCAGTTTCGCAAGACTTTTGAAGAAGCATCAAGAATCAAGGGAGTAACCGGTGAAAACCTGATCCGCCTGCTCGAAGCACGCCTGGACAACACCGTATACCGCCTGGGTATTGCACCTTCCCGTCCTGCTGCACGTCAGCTGGTTTCTCACAAGCACATTACTGTAAACGGTGATGTAGTAAACGTTCCATCTTTCCAGCTGAAGCCGGGAGATGTGATCAGCATCAAAGAAAAGGATAAGGAAAATACTTCGATCACAAGCCAATTCCGCGGTAAGAACCAGAAGTTCAACTGGCTGGACTGGAGCGAAGCTGAGATGAAGGGTACTTTTGTAGCATATCCTGAGAGAGAAAGCGTTCCTGAGAACATCAAGGAGCAATTGATCGTGGAATTGTATTCTAAGTAATCGTTCTGATCACTATATTAGAGCTTTCCTTATTCATTCACACACAAGACCATACAGGTTCTGTGTAAAAACAAAAACTGAAATTTAAATATGGCCATTTTAAATTTCCAAAAACCAGAAAAGATCATTCTGCAAAAAGCAACTGAATTCGAAGCACAATTTGAATTCCGTCCGCTGGAACCAGGTTTCGGTGTTACCATTGGTAATGCTTTGCGTAGGGTATTACTGAGTTCTTTGGAGGGACATGCTATCATCGGTATCCGCATTGAAGGTGTGGATCATGAGTTCGCTACCATCAAAGGTATCTCTGAAGACGTTCTGGAGATCATCCTGAACCTGAAGCAGGTACGCTTCAAGAGAAAGGTTGATCACGAAGTAGGTCAGGAAAAGATCACTTTAAGTATCAAGAATAAAACAGAATTCACCGCAGGTATGATCGGAGAAGCTACTCAAAATTTCGACATCATGAACCCTGAGCTGGTGATCTGTACTTTGGATTCATCTGCAAAGCTCGACATTGAACTGACCATTTCTAAAGGTCGCGGATATGTTCCTGCTGAAGATAATAAAGTAAAGGATGCTCCATTCGGATACATCCCTACCGATTCAATCTTCACTCCGATCAAGAATGTGAAGTACACCATCGAGAATACGCGTGTTGAACAGCGTACTGATTTCGAAAAGCTGTTGATGGAAGTTAGCACCGATGGAACCATCCATCCGGAAGAAGCTGTAAAGCAGGCTAGCCGCAT
>CBHWDO010000025.1:0-15592 GCA_966112615.1 uncultured bacterium | reverse complement strand
ATTAGGCATCAATGTTTCTGATATCAACAATGATGGCTGGCCCGATATCTATGTTTCGAATGATTATGTTGAAGAAGATTATCTCTACATAAATAACCAGGATGGAACTTTTAGAGAATGTTTGAAAGAACAGATGGGACACCTGTCTAATTTTTCCATGGGTGTTGACATAACCGATCTCAATAATGATGATTACCCCGAGATCTTTACACTCGATATGTTGCCGGCAGATAATAAGCGGCAAAAGCTTTTATATGCTCCTGATAATTTTGAATTATACTACAACCAGGTAAAGAATGGATTCCACCACCAGTTGATGCGTAACATGCTTCAACTTAATAATGGGAATGGTACATTCAGTGAGATCGGCCAGTTTGCGGGTGTTTCAAACACAGACTGGAGCTGGTCTGCATTGTTTGCCGACTTCAACTTAGATGGAACAAAAGATCTTTTTATAACCAATGGTTATGGAAGGGATATGATCAACCGCGACTTCATGAAGTTCTATGCTAATGAACGATTGAAGCATGAAAGAGGCCAGACTGATGATCGTATGTTTAGGATGTTACAGGGAATTCAATCCACACCACTACAGAATTATTTCTTTGAAAATAAAGGACAGCTAAGGTTTGAAGACAAATCTGTTCAAAACGGATTTGATCAGAAGAATTATTCACACGGTGCAGCATATGCAGACTTAGATAATGATGGAGACCTCGACCTGGTGATCAACAATATGAATGAAGAAGCAGGTGTCTATCGAAATAATACTTCAGGAAGAAATGCATTGATCGTTCAATTGTCAATGCCAGGAAAAAATATTCATGCATTAGGATCCAAACTTCTGGCATATTCACAAGGAAAGAAATACAGTGTTGAAAATACTCCAGTACATGGTTTCCAATCTTCCATGCTGGGACCTTTATTCATAGGACTGCCATCAAATATTGATTCCGCCTACGTTCGCTGGCCCGATGGTAAATGGCAAAAGATCGATCAGCCATTAAAAGGCAAATTGATGAAAGTGCAGTATGAGGCAACGCATTTGATCGAAATAAAAAATCCTTCAAGAAAAACCATATTTACTACCTCATCAACAAAAATTCCATTTACGCATAAAGAAGATGAAGTGAATGATTTCAAGATTCAACCTTTGTTGCCAAATATGTTTTCTTTCGCCGGCCCAAGAGTCGCGAAAACCGATTTCAATAAAGATGGACTCGAAGATGTTTATATCTGTGGAGCAAGGGGACAGGCCGGTGGATTGTTTATTCAAACAAGCGGTGGAAATTTTGTGCGATCTGGTCAGCCTGCATTGGAAGCCGATGCTCAATTTGAAGATGCTGATGCAGTATTCTTTGATGCAGATAATGATGGTGATGAAGATCTATATGTTGCCAGCTGCGGATACGATCTTGCGGACAAGGATAGCTTATTAAATGATCGGTTATACATTAATAACAATGGAGTTTATTCAAGGTCTTCTTTAATGAATGATCAAAGCTCCGGTTCAGTGGTTAAGGCTTATGATTTCGACCAGGATGGAGACCAGGATCTATTTGTAGGATCAAGGGTTAGTCCTGGTAATTACCCCAATCTTCCCGAATCATTTTTATTGGTCAATGATGGGAAAGGTAAATTTTCCCGAATAGATTTTTTACAGGACATGGTTTGCGATGCCTTGTTTGCAGATCTTGACCAGGATGGTAAAAAAGAGCTGATCGTATGCGGAGAATGGATGCCCGTACAGGTATTCAAATTTGATAAAGCAAATCCTGTCAATATAAGCAAGGCTTATTTTGCTGATCAACCCACAGGTTGGTGGAACAGGCTTAAGGAAGCTGACCTGGATGGTGATGGAGACCTGGATATTATCGCTGCAAACTGGGGACTCAACAGCCAGCTTACTGCATCTGCCAACAAACCGGTTGAATTATATTATGGGGATTTTGACAACAATGAATATGTTGATCCGCTGATGACTTATTACATAGGTGATCATGCTTACCCCATGGCAACAAGAGATGAAATGACAGACCAGATGGTTGGATTAAGACAACGATTCCCAACCTATGATTCCTATTCAGATGCTCAGCTTAAAGATATTTTGAGTGAAGAACAAATGGCGAATGCAAAAAAGATGACGGTTAATATGTTGTCGACTGTATGGTTTGAAAATAAGGATGGAAAAATGATCATGCATGAACTTCCAAAAGAAGTCAATTACACAACAGTTCATGCTATCCATGTTGAGGATTTCAATGGCGATGGAAAGAAAGATATTTTCCTTGGGGGTAACCAGGATAAAATGCGGATCAGGATCGGTAAGATGGATGCCAGTTATGGAGTTTTATTGCTTGGTGACGGAAAAGGAGATTTTCAATATGTTGACCAGTTACATTCGGGACTAAAGATCAGGGGTTGTATTAAAGATGCAGTGCCCATCAAAACTTCAAAAGGAAATATTTTACTTGTAGCTATCAATGATCAGCAACCAATCATATTAAACTACGGAACTGTTGCGCCAAAATAAATTCCATATCATACTCCTTATTGCATTATTCCTTGTCACAGGATTGAATGCTCAGGTTTTTACAAACAGCGATTATGTAAAAGCACTGAAGAAAGTAACAGATGTTATGGTAAACGATGTTACTTCACCTGTTGCAGCAAGCCGTTATTATGCCTATATCAACCTTGCTGCTTATGAAGTTGGAAATGCAGGCTCACAAAAAAGTTTTGGCTCACTAACGGGAACGCTTAAACGAGATCCGGGACCGGTTAATATGAAGAAGCTGAATAAATCAGCGGCTTCATTTGCCACCATTCTTACGGTCTTTAAAATGGGCGAGCGTTTATTGCCTACAGGGATCACGCTAAGGCCTGATATAAATTCATTTAAAGAAACTGCCCTGAACAGGGGTATGGACAAGCAGTCTGTCGCCCTGGTTGAAAAGTATATTGACAGTGCAGTGAAGCAATACTTTAATTTTTCCAGGAAAGATGGGTTTACTGCATTGACTAACAGGTTGCGTTATACTCCAGTTCAGGGTGATGCATACTGGCAGCCAACAGCACCCTCATTTATGGCACCGGTAGAACCTCACTGGAATAAAATAAAACCCTTCCTGCTTGATTCATGCAATCAGTTTATGGTAGAGCCTCCTGCTTTTTATGATACCACAGCAGGTTCCATTTTTATGAAGCTGACCAGGGAAGTATATGATATTTCCAAACAAGCGGATAGCGTTCAACAGGCTATTGCCATGTTTTGGGATTGTAACCCCTTTGCAGTACAGCAATTAGGCCATGTAGAATTTGGATTAAAGAAAATTTCTCCAGGCGGTCACTGGATGGGAATAACAGGAATTGCATGCATGAAAAAAGATCTGCCTGTTCTGGAAACATCACTGATCCATGCGATGGTGAGTATCACGCTGGCAGATGCCTTCATTGCCTGTTGGGATGAAAAATACAAATCCAACAGGGTAAGGCCCGAAACCGTAATAAACAGGAGGATCGATCCAAACTGGAGACCATTACTCCAAACACCTCCGTTCCCTGAATATGTTTCAGGACACAGTGTTGCATCGAATGCAGCTGCGGTTCTGCTGGAAGAGATCTTTGGAAAAGATTTTTCATTTGTGGATGATACAGAAGTTGAATTTGATCTGCCTGTTAGAAGTTTCAAATCATTTGATGATGCTGCCATGGAAGCATCAGTATCAAGATTATATGGGGGAATACATTTCAGGGATGCAATAGACCAGGGCGTTGTACAAGGAAAGAATGTAGGTGATTACAGCCGTCAAAAATTTTCGAATCATATTAAAAAGCTTTTAAGATCTATATAATTCAGGCTTGAGGCACTGATAAATTGAAGCTGCCTGCGAGTTATTCGTTATATTGAATTTGAGTGAACAACAACGATTGCATATGCGGAAGAAACCAACCTTGATCCTTTCCGCCCTTGCCACCATTGCGCTGGTTTGGGTGGCCTGTATGGATAAACATAACGACCCCGATCTTCCTGACCAGGTTAGTTATAATTTTCATATAAGGCCGATTCTGTCCGACAAATGCTTCAAATGTCATGGACCGGATAAGAATAAAATTGAAGCCGGACTCCGTTTAGATGCTGCTGAATTTGCCTATGCACCGCTTAAAGAAAGCAAGGGAAAGTTCGCGATTGTTCCGGGTAAACCCGAAGAGTCAGAACTGATACATCGGATCAGGTCAACTGATTCGGCATACATGATGCCAACCCCGGAATCTCACCTTGGTGTACTGAGTAATTATGAAGTGAACCTGTTTACCAAATGGATCAAACAGGGTGCAAAATATGAACAGCACTGGGCATTCACTGCACCGGTAAAACCGCAATTGCCTTCAGTGAAGGATGAAAACTGGGTAAAGAATGATATCGATCGTTTTGTATTGCATACCCTTGAAAGAAAGAACATGGAGCCCAATGAGATGGCTTCAAAAGAATACCTGCTTAAACGGGCCTCACTTGATCTTACAGGACTTCCGCCATCCATTGAAATGATGGATAAATTTCTGAATGATCAGTCTGCCAATGCATACGAAAAAGTGATCGATGAATTATTGGCTTCCAAACAGTATGGCGAAAAAATGGCTATTCACTGGTTGGATGTTGCCAGGTATTCCGACAGTTATGGATACCAGGATGATAACGTCAGAACCCAGTGGGCATGGCGGGATTGGGTGATTCATTCATTCAACAAGAATCAGCCCTACGATGAATTCCTGACCTGGCAGATAGCAGGAGATATGCTTCCCAATGCAACAAAGGAACAGGTACTGGCCACAGCATTTTTTAGAAATCATAAATACACTGAAGAAGGTGGTGTGATCCCAGAAGAATATAGGATCGAATACATTCTTGATAAAACAAAAACTTATGGAAAAGGAATACTTGGGTTGACCATTGAATGTGCTCAGTGCCATGATCACAAGTATGACCCCATTTCACAAAAAGAATATTTTGAAATGTTTGCCTTCTTCAACAACACCAAAGAAGTGGGATATGAAGGTGATGTAAGCATATCAAAACCAGCAAAGAATCCGATGATGAGTATCACTGATGAAGAAGTGAAGAACATGCTTTCCTTCATCAATAAAAAAGATACAGGGACCATGACGGTCTCTGTAATGGGTGAACTTGATACAGTTCGTAAAACATATATACTCGATCGTGGTGTATACGACAGGCCAACTCTGCAGGTACAACCAACAGCATTGAAGTCTGTGCTGCCATTCGATTCAGTGAATCTTCCAAGAAACAGGATTGGTCTTGCAAAGTGGACTACCGACAAAAGAAATCCGCTAACCTCCAGGGTATTTGTAAATCAGTTGTGGCAGGAATTCTTTGGAAGAGGACTGGTGAAAACTTCCGGTGATTTTGGTATGCAGGGTGAACTTCCTTCACATCCTGATCTGCTGGATTATTTGGCAGTTGATTTCATGGAAAACGGATGGAATGTAAAGCGATTGATCAAGAAGATCCTTACATCGGCCACTTACATGCAATCGGCAAAATTATCTGAACAAAAATTAAAGATCGATCCTGAAAATATTTATCTCTCAAGAGCCCCAAGAATTCGGGTTAAAGCAGAAATGGTACGCGATCTCGTTTTGTCGAGCAGTGGATTGCTGGTTAAAACTATTGGCGGACCAAGTGTGAAGCCATATCAGCCAAAAGGATTATGGGAAGCTGCCACTTCAGGAAGAGGAGAACTGGCAACTTACAAGCAGGATAGGGGAGAAGCTCTATACAGGAGAGGAATGTACACTTTCATCAAGCTTACAGTGCCTCCCCCAAGTATGATCATCTTCGATGCAAGCAACCGGGATCAGTGTGAAGTAAAAAGACTTCAAACCAATACTCCATTGCAGGCTTTGGTCATGATGAATGATCCGGCTGTATTGGAAGCTTCCAGGGTATTGGCAGAAAGACTGATGCTTGAAAAAAATGCTGCTGACGATAAGATCAAAAATGCTTTCAGAAGAATTATCTGCAGGATGCCAAAAAATTCAGAAATGAAAATTCTTCGTGATTATTATAACGATCTGCTGGCGCAATTCAGATCGAAAAAACTGGATGCGATAAAAACAATTAAGGTGGGAGAATACCCTCTTAATGATAATGTTGAAAAAAACCAGACTGCCGCACTTATGAAGACCATCAACACTATTTATAACATGGAAGAAGCCATAACAAAATCATAGCCATGGAAAAAAATGAACTTGAGTACAATCTCAATCTCAATCGTCGCAAGTTTTTGTCGAGGCTCAGCCTTGGTGTTGGCAGTGTGGCATTGGGTTCCTTGCTGATCCCTGATCTTTTTAATTCTTCTGCGGATGAAGAAACGATCATGGCCGGACTTCCGCATTTTGCACCAAAAGCAAAGCGCATCATTTATCTTTTCCAGAATGGTGCACCATCGCAGCTAGACCTGTTTGATTACAAACCGAAGTTGCAGGAAATGTTTGGCGAAGATCTTCCTGCTTCCATCAGGATGGGACAGCGTTTGACGGGTATGACTGCGGATCAGTCTAAATTTCCGTTAGCCGGTTCTGTTTTCAAATTTGATCAGTATGGTGAACACCGTGCATGGGTCAGTGAACTGATGCCTTATACAGCAAAAGCAGCAAATGATATCTGTTTTGTAAAATCAATGTTTACTGAAGCGATCAATCATGATCCTGCACTGACTTTCTTTCAAACCGGTGCGCAGGTAGGAAACCGGCCAAGTATGGGCGCATGGCTGAGTTATGGTCTTGGAAGTGAAAACAAAAACCTTCCTGCATTCTGTGTGCTGCTGTCGAAAGGAAAAGGAAATGGCCAGGGTGTTTATTCCAAACTCTGGACCAATGGATTCCTTGATTCTGTTTACCAGGGCGTACAATTCAGCAGCAGTGAGAACCCTGTATTGTATTTGGGTAATCATGAAAGTATCGATAAGAATGATCGCAGAAAGATGCTCGATAAACTTGCTGAACTGAATGAAGAAGGATACAAGGAATTTGGAGATCCTGAGATCAATGCAAAGGTTCAACAGTATGAGATGGCTTACAGGATGCAGACTGCAGTTCCTGATATTACCGACCTCAGCAAAGAGCCGGAAAGCATCGTGAAAATGTATGGTCCTGATTGCCTCGTTCCAGGTACTTATGCCGCAAACTGTTTGCTGGCCAGAAAGCTTTCAGAAAGTGGTGTTCGCTTCGTCCAGTTATATCACCAGGGTTGGGATGGACATGATAATCTTCCCGGCCAAATCAAAGGTCAGTGTCTTGATACAGACCAGGCTTCAGCTGCCCTCATCAACGATCTTAAACAAAGAGGATTGCTGGATGAAACACTCGTGATCTGGGGTGGAGAATTCGGAAGAACCAATTATTGTCAGGGCCCTTTAACCAATGAGAATTATGGCCGTGATCATCATCCAAGATGCTTTACTATCTGGATGGCAGGTGGTGGTGTAAAGCCCGGAGTATACGGAGAAACAGATGACTTTGGATATAACATTGTAAAGGATCCGGTGCATGTAAATGATTTCCATGCAACCGTTTTACACCTTATGGGTCTTGACCACGAAAAATTAACCTTTAAACATTTGGGCAGAAGATATCGCCTGACTGATGTTGCCGGAAAAATAGTTGATGGCATCATCGCATAATTTACAAACATGAAAAGAAGGAGTTTCATTCAAACAACCTCCATGGGAATAGCAGGCATGATCATCAACCCCGACTTCCATTCATCATCAGAAAATGTATTGGGACAGAATGGTAAGAAATATAAGCTTGAAAAGAATTGGAGTAAAGCTGATGTTTCTAAATTCCCGGTCAATGATTGTCACGAAATGGTGCAGGATTCTAAGAAAAGAATCATCCTGCTTACCAATGAAACCAGGAATAATGTCCTGATCTATGATAAGTCAGGAAAGTTATTATCCAGTTGGGGACAGGAATATCCTGGTGCTCATGGATTAACGCTGTTCAATGAAGGAGGAAAAGATGTATTATTCATTTGTGATAACAATCGTCACCAGGTGATCAAGACAACCGTTGATGGAAAAGTTTTGATGGTGATAGATTATCCCAAAGAAACAGGGCAGTATACAAAAGCAGATGAGTTTGTTCCAACCGAAACTGCCATCGCTTCCAATGGTGATATTTATGTGGTTGATGGATATGGAAAAGATTTTGTGATTCAGTATGATCACAAAGGTCGATACATCAGGCATTTTGGTGGAAGAGGTAATGAAGAGAAACATCTTCTGAATGCTCATGGGATCTGCGTGGATTATCGCGGGCATCATCCAACACTCATTGTTACATCGAGACAGCAGAATGCCTTCAAGCGTTATAGTATGCAGGGAGAATTCATCGAAACAATAGCATTGCCAGGGGCCTGGGTTTGCAGGCCGGTAATAAAGGATGAATTCCTGTATGCAGCAGTTCTGCAAACAGATAATATGCAGGGCCAGAATTCCGGATTCATCACTATTCTTGATAAAAACAATAAGGTCGTTTCAAATCTTGGTGGGAATGCACCAGAATATAAAGAAGGAAAATTGCAGGGATTGCACCAGGAAGAAAAAGCATTCTCTTATCCACATGATGTATGTATCGATGATGAAGGAAGTTTATATGTTGCACAGTGGAATTCCGGAAAAGTTTACCCTTATAAATTGACTCCTGTAGTATGACCCAACAGCGTTCCAGGAATATAGTATACAACCTGAGCTTTGCCCTCAACTGCCTGCTTGTTTTCTTACTGTTATTTGAATCAAGGCTCCAGGTTCCTTCATGGTTGCAGGTAATTGGAAGAATGCACCCTTTACTGCTGCATTTCCCGATTGTTTTACTTATCCTGACTCTTGTATTTGAATTGTTTTTTTCACAGAAGAAAGAATTTAGGCCTGTTATCGACTGGCTGCTGTTAACTGTTTCCCTTACTGCAGCAGTTACAAGTTTAATGGGTTTACTATTATCGGTTGAAGGTGGTTATGAAGAAGATTCTATTGCACTGCATAAATATGGTGGAGTGACAATATCTCTTGTAACCCTTGCCTGGTACGCTTTTCGGGACATAATAAGAAAGCAGCATATTGCTAATATTGCGGTATCGTTGGTATCAATCTTTGCCATCATAGTTACAGGTCATGAAGGAGCAAACCTTACTCATGGTGAAGATTTTTTACTTGGACCTATTTCAAAAGATAAAGAAAAGCCAGCTGTATTGCTGGAAGACGCAGTAGTCTTTAATCATATGGTAATGCCTATCCTCGAATCCAAATGTATTTCCTGTCACAATTCAGGCAAAGCAAAGGGTGAATTGGTGATGGAAACTGCAGAGTTGCTGATGAAAGGAGGGAAGAATGGTGCATTGTGGGATACTGCTGCACATGACTTGGGACTGATGTTTCAAAGGATCAATCTTCCTTTGGAGAAAAAAGAGCATATGCCTCCGAAAGGCAAGCCACAGTTGACTGAACAGGAGATCGAGATACTCGAAAGATGGGTTAGTAAAGGTGCAGATTTTGAGCTAAAAGTGGTTGAATTACCCGAGCAGGATACACTTAGGCAACTAGCGAATGCGATCTTCAATACGATTGAATCAGACCATTACGATTTTGCTTCGGCAGATGAAAAAGCGATACAGTCACTAAATGACAATTACAGGATCGTATATCCATTGGCGTTAGGTTCTCCTGCATTGGGTGCGGAATTCTTCAGTGCTGCACAATTCAATGCTTCTCAATTGAAGGAACTTGAAAAAGTGAAGGAGCAAATTGTAGCTCTTAACCTGAATAAAATGCCGGTGAAGGATGAAGACCTGAAGATCATCGCATCATTTAAAAATCTGAGAAAACTGAATCTGGCTTTCACAGATATTACTTCAAAAGGTGTTACGGCATTGTCGGCCCTGAAAGAATTAAAATCTCTTTCACTATCCGGAACCAAAGTGGATGGTTCTGCTATTTTAGGTCTAAAGGAGCTTCCAAATCTTTCCAATATCTATGCATGGAACACGATGGTTGATGAAAATTCATATGCAGGTCTGAAGAAACAATTTCCTAAAACTTATATTGAAAAAGGTTTTAATGGCGATACTATTGTGATAAGCCTGAATGCGCCTTCCATTGAAAATGAAGAACAGATCATCAGTGATGTTACTCCTTTGAAAATGAAACATGTGATCCGGGATGTTGCAATCCATTATACAACCGATGGATCTGATCCTGATAGTCTCTCACCTATCTATAAAGGCGATGTTAAGATCGATAAGAGCATGACCATCCGTGCAAAAGCATATAAGCCGGGATGGAAGAGCAGTGCAGTGCTGGAAAGAAGTTTTTTCCGATCAACATATAAACCGGATACTGCGGTATTGCTTAAAAGTCCTAACCCAAATTATAAAGCAGATGGAGCACTTACTTTAATGAACCTGGAAAAAGGTGATCTTAATTTCAGAAGCGGCAAGTGGCTTGGTTTCAAGGAAAATCCGATGGAATTCATGCTTTACTTTAATAAGCCGGTTAAGATCTCATCCATTTCTTTAAGTTCACTGATTGATATACCCAGCTATATCATGCCTCCTAAAAAGATCGAAGTCTGGGGTGGTAAAAAGAATGGCAAAATGCAATTACTTAAAGTTCTGGAACCCATACAGCCAGAGAGCGATAAACCGGGCTACCTGTTTGGATTCAACCTTCAGTTTGAACCACAGGAAGTAGAATGTGTGAAGCTGGTTGTCACTCCGGTACCCAAACTTCCTTCATGGCATCGGGGTAAGGGTGAACAGGCATGGATATTTATTGATGAAGTGTTTTTCAATTAGGGAATAGTAAGGGTATCTGCTGATTGCCACTAAGTATATTATTTATTTTCGTTATATTGTTTGTGCGGTAAAAAATTACACCTTTTTTATTGATTAACTAGAGTAACTGATTAGTATACCTCACAAACCCATTTATGGCCCCAAATCCTGAAAAGCTGTTTGATAACGAGTTGTTGTTTCAGTCGAGATTATTAAACACTATTCAGCAGGCGGTTATTGTCACGAAACTTGATGGCAGCATTATATACTGGAATGATTTTGCCACTAAACTTTATGGCTGGAAAAAAGAAGAAGTCATTGGCCAAAACATCATTGAGATCACCCCAACAGAAATATCTATTGACGAAGCCATCCACCTGATGGATGAATTAAAGCAAGGAAAATCCTGGTCGGGAAATTTCCTTGTAAGACACCGGAATGGTCGTCAATTCATGGCTAAAGTTCATAATTCTTCCATGCTTGATGCCAATGGTGATCTGACAGGTATTATTGGCGTAAGCTGGGATATCAGTAAAGAACTTGCGCTCCTTGAAGAAAGTAACTTTCAAAGTATAAATCGCGAAGCATTGATCAATACCACATCCGACCTGATGTGGAGCGTTGACCTGGAATACAGATTTCTTGCAGGGAACAGGAATTTTTCAAACTTCCTGGAAAAATCTCTTGGACAAACTCCAGAGAGAGGAACATTCATCCTGCAGAAAGGTCCATTTAATGATGAATATCTTAAGTTTTGGAAAGGTTGTTATGACAGAGCATTTCAAGGCGAACAATTTCGTATTGAAGTACATGCTGATGCAGTAGAAAGGATTGAAGATCGCTGGCTCGATATTTCTTTCAATCCCATATTACAAAATGAACTTGTTATAGGAGCAGCAATCTATGCACGTGATATCACTGAACGTAAAAGAATTGAAGAGTCTATCAGGAAAAGTGAAGAAAGATTCCGGTTGATCTATGATAGTTCACCCATGGGCATAGCCATTATAGATTCCCTGAACGGTAGGATCCTGGATGCAAATAAAAGTTTTTCCATCATTACAGGCAGGTCCCTGGATTTGTTACGAACACTTGATTGGATGAGTATCACGCATCCTGAAGATATTGCTGAAGACATGGAGAATATGAGCAAAATGAATGCGGGACTCATCAATGGATTCACCATGGAAAAAAGATATTTCCGTCCGAACGGATCGGTGGTCTGGATCCGAATGGCCATCGCACCTTTTGAATTGAAAGAAGACTTCTCTCCCCGGCACCTTTGTATGATCGAAGATATAACCGACAAAAAGATTATTGAGCAGGAAATCCGGCAAAGTAATGAACGCTATGAATATGTGATCAGGGCTACGTCCGACGCAATATGGGATTGGAATATCATTACCGGGAAGGTTATAAGATCTGGAACAGGACTTGAAACTCTGTTTGGATATGACTCTAAAAAAGTTTCAATAGATCCGGAATTCTGGAAAAAGCATGTACATCCTGAAGACCTGGAACGAGTGCTGGAAAAGCGGATCAATATATTCAATCATACGAAAGAGCTCTATTGGTCGGATGAATACCGTTTCAGAAGATCAGATGGAACTTATGCATATGTGAATGACAAAGGATTTATTTTTCGTGATCCACAGGGAAAAGCCTACCGGATGACAGGCGCAACACAGGATATTTCTTCGCGCAAAGAAACTGAGATAATACTCAAAGACCTCAACGAAAAATTAGAGAAAAGGGCACTTCAGTTAGAGTTATCAAATGCTGAACTGGAGCAGTTTGCCCATGTGGTTTCTCACGACCTGCTTGAACCGTTGCGGATGGTTTCAAGCTTTTTGGGATTGCTGGAAAAGAAATATTCAAAGCAGCTTGATGAAACAGCAGATCAATACATTCATTTTGCAGTTGATGGCGCAAAGCGGATGAAAAAATTGATCTACGACCTGCTGCAATATTCCAAGGTCAGCCTTATGCCTCAAAACAGCGCAGAAACAGATATGTCGCACGTTATTGAGGAAGTACTGCTAAACTTTAAACCAAGGATTGATGAATTGAATGCAAAGATCCGTGTAGGGAAAATGCCTTTGATCCACAATGTTGATCATACAAGGATGGTTCAGCTTTTTCAAAACCTGTTGAGTAATGCATTGAAATATTCTGGTGGAAAAACACCGGAGATCAGCATTGATGCAATTGAAAAGGAGGATGAATTCATATTTTCAGTTGCCGATAATGGGATTGGTTTTGATAAAACCATGTCTGAAAAAATATTCATTATTTTCCAGCGGCTGCATAGTAAGGATTATCATTCCGGAACCGGTGTAGGGTTGGCTATATGTAAAAAGATCATTGACCTCTACGGCGGTAAGATCTGGGTGGAAACTGAACTTGAAAAAGGAAGTACATTTTACTTTAGCATACCAAAAAATTCTGCACATGGGGAAGACGATAGGAATTAAGATACTGGTAGTGGAGGATAATATGGGTGATAAATTCCTGCTTCAGGAATATTTAAATTCATCAGGATTGTTGATCAGCCTGCTTGAATTTACCCTATCCATGGAAGATGCATTGAGAAAAATTTCCGAGGCTAATTTTGATGTGATACTGCTTGATCTTACACTTCCCGATTGTAACGGACTGGAATCATTTAAAAGGATAAAAGCAGCAAATTCATCCACTGCAATCATTATTCTATCAGGTATGGCAGATACTGATTTTGCGCTTGAGGCCATTGCATCAGGAGCTCAGGATTATATCATCAAGGATGATATGGATGAAAGGATTCTTTTTAAAACGATCAGTTACAGTATTGAAAGAAAAAGAAATCTTGATGAATTAAGAGCCTTCAATGAAAGGTATAACCTGGTATTGAAAGCATCTAACGACCTGGTTTGGGACTGGAATGTGAAAAAGAATGAAGTATACCGGAACCCTGAACAATTCAAACGCATTCTGAAACTGCCTGAGGAGATGGCTTCTATGCCGGGAGATCAATGGTTTGGCAGGATAAAAAAAGAAGATCTGGAAAAACTTCAACCTACGTTGAACCGGATCTTTACAGATCCTTCACTCAATATTTTTGAATCAGAATACCAGTTTCTGAATGGCGAAGGAAATTATGTTTACCTGTATGACCGGGGATATATTGTACGTGACCAGGATGGAAATGCGATCAGGGTAATCGGTGCAACACAGGATATAACTCAAAGAAAGATAGCAGAGAATGAGTTGATGAAATTGTCAATGATTGCAAGTGAAACAGTAAATGCAGTGATCCTCACAGATCCGGCTGGAAATGTAGAATGGGTGAATGACGCATTTACAAGGATCACGGAATATTCATTGGAAGAAGTGTTGGGTAAGAAACCTGGAACTATTCTTCAAGGTCCGGATACAAACAAGGAAACTGTTTACCTGATCAGTGATCATTTAAAAAGGCAATTACCTATTGAATGCGAATTACTGAATTACACAAAATCCGGTAGACAATACTGGATCAAGATCCAGATGCAGCCCATGTTTGATGAAACAGGTAAACTGCAGCATTTTTTTGCATTAGAAACTGATATTACAGAACAGAAAATGGCGGAAGAGATCATACGAAAATCAGAGGAACAGTATCGCTATCTTTTTGATAATAACCCTGCCAGTATTTTTATTTGGTATATTGATGATTATAAATTCGCCGACATCAATGATACGGCCATTCAAAAATATGGATACAGCAAGGATGAATTGATGCAGCAAAGTTTTTTGCATATTCAACCTTTAAGCGCTGCCAGTATATTTCGCCAGTCTGCCAGGAAAGCAAAATTGAAAGAAAGTTTCCATGAAACATTTGTAGTGGAGCAGTATAATAAATCCGGAGAATTGATCTTTATGCAGGTTTCACTACATAAGATCCGATTCAATAACCGGCAGGCCATATTATCCCTGGCTGTGGATGTTACAGATAAAATCACCCTGGAGAAAAAACTTGAAGAAGAAAAGAACCGGAAAGAAAAGGAGATCACACAGGCCGTGATCACAGCACAGGAGCAGGAACGGGAAGAGATAGGGAGAGAGTTGCATGATAACATAAACCAGATACTCGCATGTTCTAAATTATATCTGGGAATGGTGAAGCGCGAAAATGATTTTACCTACCTTGAGGAAACTGAAAAGCTGATCAGCAATGCCATTGAAGAGATACGTGGTTTATCCCATTCGTTGATCCCGCCTTCTTTCCAGGAAGATGAGTTCCTGGATGCTTTGAATAACATTATTGAGATCACCAGCGCAGGAACAAATTTATCCATCAGGAAAGAGATCAAAGGCCTCAGGGTAGATCGGCTTCCAAACAAATTGCGACTGACCATCTACCGGATCCTGCAGGAGCAATTCAATAATATTTTGAAATATGCCTCTGCAACAGAAGTTGTAGTAAGACTTATACAGGAAGAAAACGGATTGCAACTTTCCATCATTGATAATGGAAAGGGTTTTGTATTGAACAATAAAACGGGTGGGGTAGGCCTGATGAATATCCGCACCAGGGCTTCATTATTTAATGGTGAAGTATTGATAGATACTGCGCCTGGTAAGGGAGTCAACTTAACTGTGATGTTCCAGGGAGTAAAATAAAAAAACCTGGACTAAAAGTCCAGGTTTGTGAACCGGATTGGATTCGAACCAATGACCTACTGCTTAGAAGGCAGTTGCTCTATCCAGCTGAGCTACCGG
>CBHWDO010000024.1:0-25128 GCA_966112615.1 uncultured bacterium | reverse complement strand
AACAATCATCTTGTTAACCTAACCTTCAAATGGCCGAAGATTGGGGGAGCTTACAATATGTTTGATTCCTTATTCTCTTTGAAGTATTATACTTCTTTTTGTAAATTAAGCTGTAAAGAATTATTTATGGATGTATGTTGTTCAATTTCACTTCTTAGCCTAATTGTAGGCATTATTCAAATACTCCAAAAAATGGATGAAGGGGAAAAAAAGTTTCCATTGGTCACAAAATGTAGCTTTTAAATAGAAAGAGGGGGCCATATTCCAAGTCTTTCTACCTAGTGACATAAATAAAAGAGTATAAAGTAGGTATGAAAAACATCCTTACCATTAACATTTATAACCACAAGATCAAAAACTTATTTAAGAGCCATGTAGGGGATTTTATTATTGTAAAAATTACTTGTTTTGAACTGTTACATATTTTTGATCAGGGTGATTAGGTTCATCATATAAGTATTTTAAACGCCCTTTATTTTTTAATTCAGTTATATTATTTCGCAATAAATATTTTTCTGTTCGTTGAAGAAGTCCAGCAATATCTGAAATACTTAAAGGTCTCCAATTACATAATTCTATGATCAAGGAGTTCAACCTTTCTGGATCAGTAATTCTCATCGGAAGGTTTATAACCTTACTTTTTAAATTTTCTGGAAGTGTATCATATAGTTGCTTATTTAAAGGAGGGGTAGGATGTGAAACATAGACACCGGGACTTCCTTCATTTAACTGGTTTTCTCCAAAACTAACTGGTGCACTTTCCTCGGTAACTGGTGCACTTTCCCCTATAACTGGTGCACTTTCCCCTGTAACTGGTGCACTTCCCCCTGTAACTGGTGCACTTCCCCCTGTAACTGGTGCACTTCCCCCTGTAACTGGTGCACTTTCCCCTGTAACTGGTGCACTTTCCATGGAAATTGGATAAGTTTCATTTACCTCATTGTCGTTTTTATTGGAAGCTAGAGTCAAATCAAAAGGATTTGAGTCCTCATAGGTTATAAAGTCTTTAAACCATACGGGTCCAGGTACGTAAAAGGTGCTTCGTCCCTTACCTTGTTGTTTTATTAAATTATAATTACGCAATTCTCTCAACTCGCTACTTGCAGTTAAAATGTCGAATCCATTAAGTTGACGATATGTAGAATTATCTATATTCCAGCTTTCTTTAAGATAAACCATCCCTCTCTTCTGAGAGTCAGATAAATTAAATGATTCAAATTGTGCCAACCATTGAAGATCTTCTTCGCTAAGAAAATGGTGCAATAATAATCTTGCAGTAAATCGATTTGCAGAATGATCACTTTCAAAAGTTGGGGGAGCCATTTGAGCAATATCCATAAGATTTCGCATTGTCCTAATTCCACTGCCTTTTGTTTCTGCCAAATTAGTTTCGTGAAAAATAGCTGCTATATATGGATTTCTGTTTCTACTTCCTGGTTCGCCAAATTGCTCTTCCAATTTTAATGAAAAACCGGGGTTTATTATTTCAATTCGGTTGCTATATCTAATTATTTGAATTGGTTCATTAATTCTATATGATCTATGAATAAATGCATTTACTAGTGCTTCCCTTAATACCTTTGTTGGAAGGCCAACAGCCTCAGCCTGAATTTTTCCTTCAGGTAACAAAAACCCTTGAGGTAAATCATCGGCAATTGCACTAAAACTTCTTTGTAGCAATTCAATCAATGGCCCTCGCATATCGACGGTTGTAAACCGGTTTTCTGGGTTATTTACCCAAACAGTTCCATTTATTCTAATATAATCAACCCTTACCATAGGTAATAATCTTCTTAGTGAAGATCTTTTACCAAAAACTAATAGGCCCGTATAAGTTAAAACATATTTCTTATCTATTATTTTTGCAGCCCCAAGAGATAAAAGTAATTCTTCATTTTCATAATTAAGTTCTTCAGCAAATTCATTTACTCGCTTTCGTAGAGTCCTATATAAATCAATAGCCTCCTCACTTATATCGTCTAATGATGAATCATTAACAATGCTACAATCAAAGCTATCTTCCGTATGAAAAAATATATGCAGATCGTCATCACTGCACTTCTGGTCACTGGACCCGATTCTCCTGAAGGCACCTCTAGGAAGACTTTCAGATTTAAAATAAAGAGGTTTTTGAGCATTTGGCAATTCCGAGACCTTAACTTTAATTACCACTATGCCTTTCCCTAAATCTTCTGCTTCGATTTCTGGCCTTACTGCCATATTGAATACGGAAGCGCATTGGGATGTTAAATCATTTGTTATCTTATCAATTTCTTTAACTCCTACTGCTTGGTAATAAGGAAACAACATAGATTTTTCATCTTTCTCCACACCCAACAAAATAATTCCTCCTCCTAACCCAGGCTCATTCGAAAAACTACAAACTGTTTCTAAAATACTTTTCCCAACAGAAGATCCTTTTTTGGCTTCTATTGATGTACATTCATCAGCTATATTTAGTTTTTCAATTAAATCCTTTGCCTTCTCTACCATACGTATAATAAAAATAGATTATAAAAACAGACTCTCAAGCAAAGAAAGGCAGTTTTGCTGCAATCTCCGCATTTTCCTCCTCTGAAATCTTGTTGTACCTCTCCAAAGTTTGAGCTTTCTTTATACCGGCCAGCTTCATAACAATGGAGCTGGATATTCCGGCTTTTAACAAGTTGGTGATGAATGTTCTCCTGGCTGTGTGATTGGAAACCATCTCCCATTTGTGCAGGTAGAAATCCTTCCTCACTCCTCCTTTCGTTACTGTATATAGAAACTTTTCATTCAACTTGGCCTTAAGACATATCTCTTTCAGCGACCTGTTCATTTCCTGATCTGAAACCTTCGGCGGCATCCCTTTATATTTTTTCAGAATGGCTTTCACTCTTGGATGCTGTGGAATAACCACTTTACTGTCGGTCTTCTCGTTGGCAATTACAATGAAATCTCCGTGAATATTATCATCGGTGACAAGCTGCAGGTCCGAGATTCTTAAACCCAAGTAGCAATCAATTACAAAACGATCCCGTACAATATTATGAATGTCATCTTTAAGCTTTACTTCATAGAGTTTATCCAGATCCTTTTCATTCAGGTAAATATCTGGAGTTTCTTCTGCCGGTGGCTTGATCTGGTGCCCAACAGGATTGCCATGTATCTCCACGGTATTGGTAAGGAACACTTTCAAATTCTTGATGATCTTTCCGATGGCATTTAAAGACAGATCCTGCGTGTTGTAGAAGTGGATCATGTCACTTATCGTATCCATGGTAATGGTTTCAAAGGATAGCTTTTTCTTTCGGGCTGTCTCGTATTCCTTGAATTTGTCCTGGCAGTGTTTATATCCTCGGGTAGTTTCCTTTGAAAACTTCTTTCCCTTTTTAGTCAAGCGTTTCCCAGATTTGCAATCTTCAATATACTTGGTGATCACCTGGTGGAAGTTGGTGCTGGATGGTTTTGATTCAACCTTTCCGAAATAATCATCAAATTTTTCCCTCACTAAAGATGCAGTCAACGGCTCCCTGATTAATAAACATCTTTCAGCCGTTTCCAGTAAGATGGATTCGAGATCTTCCAGTATCTTATATATTGCCTTGTGAACTTTTCGATTTAACGGGCGCTGAAGTTTACTGTCCCAGTCCGAGGGCTTTATCTTTTTTCCTGTAAAATACCAGAATGATTTACCTTCAATCTGGTTCTTAAGGTATATGGATGTTTCGGTTTCGGAGCTTGGTTTGTCCAAAATAAATCGGGCTTTCATTCATTAAGGTTTAAGGGTTACCGACAATTTTACCGACAAATAAAGGCTTTTTTTGTCTCAATTTGTCCTAAATTGTCCAAGATGTTTTAAGCGGAAAGCCCCTAAAATCAATGGTTTGTCTGGTTAAGGGAAAAAATAAAAGCCCTTGGAAACAATATAAGGTAGTCCGATCTAGGGCACTACCACTTAAAAAGGCTTGAAGCATATGTTTCAAGCTTTTTTTATTGTATAAATAACTCCACTTACTATAAATTGTTTTGATAAAAATAGAAGTAATGAGACAGCTAATCCTTGCAGCTTTTATTATATGTATGGCACTAAATTCTAAAGGTCAAATCACTAAAGGCAATTGGATTCTTGGAGGTTCGGCAACTTTTACCTCAACAAAGTATAAAAGTGAAATATTTGGTCCTTCTCATAAAGGCTCAAATATTCTCGTGAAGCCAAATCTTGGTTTTTTTGTAATAGATAAACTTGCAACGGGGGTTATTGGAGAATACAGGAGGATAGGTGGAGAAAATTCCTATTGGTATGGTTTTAATATTGGTCCATCAATTCGATATTAATTATTGAAAACTGATAATACTGTAAATATTATAACAGAAGGTTTTTACTCATTTGGAATTGAAACAGGCAATTCTGCTGCAACAGCAAACAAAAATACTTTAGGCTTAACATTAGGACCTATAATATTCCTTAATAATATTATTGGTATAGAAACCTTAGTTAATTATTCCTCTGAAAAATACAATGGTTATAAAGGAAGAAATAATTCAGTAACAATAAGTATTGGTTTTCAAATTCACTTGGATAGAAAATAATAAAAGGTCCTATAAAATTATAGGACCTTTTACTCTTACTATTTCTTTGCTTTTCCTAAATGTACCTGCACTCCTAAAGACATCTTCAATCCCGATGTTCTAAAATTTGAACTCTCATTTGGCGCCAATGTTTCTTTTCGATTATAATAACCCATTAGCATCTCCACTCCGACATGTTGATTTAAGAAAAATACGGAACCTGCAGATAGAGAATAGGTACGCAACCTGAAATCCTGGTTACCCCATCTATGACCATATTGAAAGGAACCTTCAGTCAATAGGTTTACTTTACTTCCTGTTGGTAAAAAATAATAACGGGCAAAGGGTCCAGCCTCCAATACTTTTGAAACAAATGAATTGCTTCCTTCATTAATGTACTTATTCCTTTCGAAATTAGTTCGTATACCAACTGCTAACTGGTTCAATGGAAAATATCCAACATAAGGACTCAATCCAAAACTTCTTTTTTTTGAAGAAGAAGTATAATTGGAACCATTACCTAATTCTGTTTTGGATAAATCCAAACTGCCGGATCCTCCAACAATCCAGTTTCCTTTTGAAACCTGCGCAAACAATGATGATCCTGAAAATGCAAAAAACAAAAACAATGATGCGGTAAAAATTCTTTTCATATTACGTTTTTATGGTTACTGCTACTAACCAGAAATTTTACCGCGACGAAAATAACAGTACAGTTGTTATCATAATATTAATACAAAGGCTTTAGGATTTCTTTTTGAATGCATACAAAATTTCCTCACCATGCTTCGCATGTATCTCATTTTGATCTAATATAACATCACTGAATGTATCAGAATGATAACTTAACCAATAAGCAGCCGACATTACTTTGTTCTTCGAAATAAGAATATGATGACTTCCTGAATCTGCATTCATCCTGAATCCACTGGCATTGGTGTAAATAATGTTATTGATGAATTGAAGATTAGTAACTCTTCCGGTCTGGTTTCCGTACACTCCTACAAAAACCGCGCTGCTATTGCCTTTAGCTGCCATAGTATTGATGTAGTTTCCTTTTACCAGTACACTATCGAATGGCATCCACCCACCAATGCTGATTCCTCCATTGTTCTCTCCTTTTGTAACAACACGATTGTTGAGCACCTGTATATTTCTGCAACAATCTTTAAAGATCTTCCTCCTGCTACCGGTTATTACCATGGAACCAGCTTCAATATCGTTTTTAAAAATCTTATTGTTGTGACCTACAATTTCAAAACCACTTCTATGCGTCCCGTTTCCATTTCGAAATATATTACCGTAAAATTCACTGCTGTGGATCTGTCCTGATATGCCATTCCCTCCTAATCCATTTCCTTCAAAATAATTATCATATACTTTCCATCCACGCATATAATTTCCTGCAGTCTCGATAGCAAATTGCTTTCCAACTGTATTGATGAAACGCGATCGCCTGATCGTTACATTGATACATTCTTTTACATACCCCGACAAAGCACAACGCGTTGAATCACTCATTCCCCATGAAGTGAAATAACATTTATCGACCAGGATATTTTTTCCTCCCCATAACTGTAATGAATGCGCACCATTATCATAAAACTTACAATCCAGGAATTTCATTCCTTCACACATATACACCCACACAGCAGTCACCGTTTTACTTCCGGTAAATTGTACGTTTTTAAACAGAAGATTCTTTCCCCATTTCAACCTGAAACAAAATATATCTTTCCCACTATTGTTATTTCCATTAGCATCCAGTGTTAAGTCTTCTAAGATCAAATCATTAACAGCCTGCTCGCTGTTGAACAGGTATCGCTTCGATACAGTATCGGAAGTAAACTGAATGATGGTCTTTGAACCTTTACCGCGCAAATGCAAACCTGATCGGGGTTTCAAATTTATAGCAATCTGGTAAGTACCTTCTTCGAGTTGCAGGATCATTCTTGCAGAAGCAGCAGAATCAATGGCAGATTGCATCCGGGCCGACTGATCTTTATTCACTCCAGCCATCAGTCCAACATCTTTTGCATGCAGAATTCTTTGTGCGTGAATCTTAACGCAACAGATCAGAAGCAATACTAATGTCCAAACTTTCATCTGCCTGGTTTTGATCAATGTACACTTCATTCGTCAATATTGCCAACTCATGCACTTATCGCTTCAATGCCCTGTTTCCGCAACATAGCTTTGCCCTAAACCTTAACTGATCATGAAAAAATTCCTGCTAACCATTTCTCTCCTGCTGCTAGCTGCTGCAGTGATCTGGGCAGCCTCCCGAACCAGGAGAACCAGCCCTGAAAAATGCAATAAAGAATGGCAGCAGGGATTTTACAGCGGTAATCTGCATCCGCTTGAATTGTCCACCAAACTCTTACTTCAATAACATACTTATCAAATGAAAAAGTTTCTCTTAAGCTTGCTGGTGCTTGCATCAGCAGGTACTTCGCATGCCCAGCTCAACAACTTCATGAATAAAGTGAAGAACAAGGTCGCACAGAAAGTTTCGCAGCGCGCTGATCAGAAGGTCGATAAAACAATCGATAAAGGTCTTGATGAGATCGAAGGAAAAGCCAGTACCAACGGCCCTTCCGGCAGTTCTAAAAGCGAAGATAAACCTGAAAAGACTTCAACTGAAAAAGAGATCGTCAGCTATTCTAAATTTGATTTCATACCGGGTGATAAAATTCTATATGCTGAAGACTTTTCACAGGATGCAATTGGCGAAATGGCATTGGGATGGAATGCCAATGGTAAGGCTGAAGTGGTGACGCTCGACAAGTTTCCTGGCAAATGGATGAAACTTTACCAGAACACTGCTTACCTGAGCTCCAACAAATCAACTTTCACCAAAGATTTTACTATTGAGTTTGACCTTATCCTTCAACTCAAAAACACAGGATACACTTTCCCGCTATTTAATTTTGGAGTGTTCTCCACCACAGATGAATCTAATGTCGATAATAAATTCCTGACTCATTACGGGAAATACCAGTACACTAATTTACTTATCAGGCCGGCCACCACAGGGCATAGTTATCTTCAACTCAAATCCTTACTGAAAGGAAAAACTTTCTTCGATGGCAAGGACATGCAGTACAGTCCTCTTGAAAATTATTATAACACAAAGATCGTTCATGTGGCCATGCAGGCACAATCATCCAGGCTAAGAGTTTGGGTGAATAACCAAAAACAATACGATATTCCACAGGCTATTCCACAGGATCATGAATTGAATCAATTGTATTTCGATATTGGCAACTCAGGTTACAAGGAAGGTGAAGCAGCTTTCTACATCAGTAATATAAAAATAGCTACAGGTGTACCGGATACAAGACATAAACTGATTGAAGAAGGAAAATTCAGTACCACTGCCATTCTCTTTGATGTGAATACTGCTAACCTGAAACCTGAATCTTTTGGTATCATCAAAGACATAGCACAGGTATTGAAAGAAAACGGCAATGTTCGTATCAATATTACCGGACATACCGATAGCGATGGATCAGACCAGGCAAATATGACCTTATCTCAAAAAAGAGCTGAAACTGTGAAAGATGCGCTGGTAAAGGAATTCAGCATTGATGGTGAAATAATAGAAACCGCCGGCAAAGGTGAAACCCAGCCACTTGGCGATAATAAGACCAAAGAAGGCAAGGCACAAAACAGGCGTGTTGAATTCATCAAATTATAATTCAGTCGACATGAAAAAGCTTGGTATCCTTTTGCTGGCATTGTTGCTATACCTGTTGGGATTCTCACAAAAGAAAACAACCCCTGCCCTTCCGAATGTCAACAAGCTGATGAAGATGTCGCCTGCTGAACTGGAAGCCTACAAAAAGAAAATGATCCAGCAGGCGAGTCTGCAGGCAGAGAGTCTTTCCAAACAATACAATCTTTATCTCAACCCCGCTTTAATTCCTGGAAAAGAGATCAAAGCACCGGTATTGGATACCAGGCGACTGTCGATGATACCGATGAAACCTCCTACCCGTGCTGAGATATTGAATTCTGTTCAACAATCCATGCAACAGGTAAGCAAAGGAATTCCTGCTCCGAGGATAGAAGAGATCAAAAAAATTACATCACAGGATATTAAAGTAGAATCAATTCATGAAGCTGCATTGGGTTGTTTCTATAATAACAATCCAAAAGAAGGAATGTACCTGATGATGCTTGCAGTGAAACAGGCGCCTGATTCACTGGAGATGGTGAACAATCTTGCTGCCATGTTCAATATGCACAGCATAGAACAAAAAGCCATACCACTTTTGCAATACCTGTTGCAAAAAGCTCCAAATAACAGTATTGCATTGAATAATATTGGCCAGGCCTATTTGGGTTTGGGTGAATTATTCAAGGCTGCAGAATACCTCGATATATGCTTATCCCTGGACTCACTAAATATTGAAGCCAATCACAGTCGGGGTATGCTGCACATGTTCAAAAAAAGAATATGAACAGGCGATGAAATACTTCGAGCGCGAAATGAGTGTGGCGATTCGCTCATGTACTATTGCCATGGCATACAAGACAGGTCAAAATTTCGACATAAGAAGTATTGTAAAAAGAAAGCATGCAAAAAAGTTGGAACCACACAAACCCCTTTCAGGTACAAACGCATCAAGATTGGTGGCAATCCAATAGGATATGAAGCAAGTACCAGCATTTCAATTGTCAATGGCTACAAAAGCGAAGTTGAAAAAAAGGGAATCGCTACCCTCTTCTGATACAATTCATACATCGATTTACTCAATTCATACAATAAGTTACCGGATAAAGGCTGCTGGTTTTGGATGGTTTCATGAAAACCTTATTTTGTAGCCAGTCCATTAAACCAATGCCTTTGTTCCGGATTTCACTATTGTTCTTATTGTTTTTCTTTCCTGGTCTGCTCTTCTCACAGGAGCAACAATACCAATTTTCGCATATTGGCATCAAGGATGGGCTTCCCCAGGAAAATACTTCTATCACACAACAGGATAAAAAAGGATATATCTGGATCGCTTCAGGAAGTTATTTGCAGCGTTACGACGGCTACCGATTTATAACATTCAGGAATCGGAAGGGAGATTCTACTTCCATCCCTTCGGGAAATATAACCGGCTTACAGATAGACCAGCAAAACAGGCTTTGGATCCTTACAAGTGATTATATCATTGGCTATCTCAATGTAGAGGATTTCAAGTTTCATCCCGTCAAAATTAAATGGGAGGAAAAAGGGCCCAACCGACCGAATGCATTGTATGTATCAAAAGATAATAGGGTGATATTGATCTACCCGCGCATTGGTTACCTCACTTTCGATGAACAGCAAAATCATTTTTCATACCACACCAATCCATTTCAAATCCCGGAAAAATGGCAGCCCAATTATATCTGGCAGGATAACAATATGAATTACTGGATAGGGTGTGAGGAAGGACTGATCAAATTCAATCCAACATCAAAAAAGCTTTCTTACCGTGAACATAATTCTGAAAGAGATCCGGTGATTGAAAAATTCAAAGATGCTGTAAGGATCAGTTATGCATTCCTCGACAGCTTCGGAAATTTCTGGATCATGTCGTGGGCTGATACGGAAATGTACATCCGCAGCCTCGATATCAAAACAGGCAAAACAATAGACTGGCAACACAGGATCGGCGAAGCGATGAAAGGAATTTATTACATCCTGTATTCCATCACACAAACAAAAAATGGAGACTTGTGGATGGCTGGTGCAAATGTATTTGCTAAAGTTGATCTTAAAAGGGATAAAGTCTTGCCCATTAAAAGAGACAATGGAAATGAAAACACGCTGAGGTACGATAATATCCATTTTATTTATGAAGATCGTGAATCCAACATCTGGCTCAATACAGATAAGGGTTTGTACCGATTCAATCCACCGGCACAAAAATTCACACCGGTATACAACCGTGCCTATGGTAGTGATTCTATCTATACTTCTGAATCAATGGATGTGGTGGAAACCGATGATGGCCTGATCCATATTGGTACCTGGGGAAATGGAATTTTTTCTTATAACAAAAATTTTGAACCGGTACCACCAAAGCTATCTGATATAAAAAGATATCCGCAACAGATCATGAACTGGTGCATGGTAAAAGCAAAGAATGGGGATGTATGGAGCGGTATGCAGGGAGGATATGTTTTTGTAGATAAAGCAACAACCAAAAAAAGAAAGGGCTATAAACCTGCAGCTTTCAATGGAGTAACTGTCAGGCAGGTTGTAGAAGATTCCACAGCACAGATCTGGTTTGGATCCCATCGTGGACAGTTGGTAAAATATATTGCAAAAGCAGATAGCTTTAAATTGATACAACATCTGAATGCAACCATCAGCAGGATGTATGTTGATAATAAGAATGATCTGTGGGTAAGCACGGATGTAAACGGGATTTATATCATCAATACAAAAGATGGCACAATCAAAAATCATTATTCCAATAATGGATTTGAAAAGAACAAGGGACTGATGGCAGCAGGTGTTAGTGATGTGGTTCAATACGATGATAGCACTATGGTGATTGCCAGTGGCGGATTGAATTTCCTGCATACAAATACCGGAAAGTTTACTTACCTCAATATAGACAATGGGTTAACATCACCGGATGTAGCAAATCTTGTAGTTGATAAGGATGGGTTTATCTGGATGACATCCATGGCAGGAATATTAAGTTATCATCCAACAAAAAACAGGATGAGCACATATGGAACAGAAGATGGTGTACATACCAATTCATTCAATATAGCAAGCTCTGGAACATTAAAAGATGGCAGGATAATATTTGGAACCGCACACGAATTCATCATCTTCGATCCTAAGAAAGTTACAGCACCGGTTCTCGAAACGCCCAAAGTATTTATTTCAGGTATAGAAGTAATGAACAGGCCGTTGCGAATGGACTCGGTGAAATCGCTGCAAAAACTGGAGTTGGATCATTTTGAACACTCATTAAGCATCGCTTTGAGTACGCTGACCTACCAAAATCTTTTCCGCACATACTACAAAATGGAAGGATTAAGTAACGACTGGATCGAGGTAGGAAAAAACAACCAGGTGCTGTTTACTTATCTTATTCCGGGGAATTATACATTTAAAACTGCGTGCAGGGATGAATTTGGAAACTATGTAAACATCACAAGTATTGCCATTCATATCCGTTCACCTTTCTACCAGACCTGGTGGTTCTATGCTTTGCTGCTGCTGGCTGGCGGGGCTTTATTTTACTGGCTCGATAGGGAACGCATGAGAAGAAAGGAAGTCATACCGCAAATGAGAAATGATATCTCCACTAACCTTCACCAGGAGATCAACCTGGCATTGAGTAATATCAATATCCTCAGCGAGATCGCTAAGATGAAAGCTGATAAGGAACCCGAGAAATCAAAAGAATTTATTGAGCAGATCCGTACCAAAAGTCATAATATGATGATCGCCATGGATGATATGCTTTGGAGCATTAATCCGGAAAATGACAGCATGCAAAAGACGATCGAAAGAATGCAGGAGTACATTGATGCACTGAATATCCGCCATGATGCATCCATTGAAATCCTTGTAGATAAGAAAGTACATTCCCTGGAATTGAACATGCGCGCGAGGTATGACCTGATACATTTTTTTAAAGAATACATGACCGGACTTGTCAACTCAGGAGCAGAAAAATGCAGGGTACACCTGTCATTTGAAAAACAACAATTGTTGTTTACTATTGAAATTGATAACAGCACCTGTGATCCTCAAAAGCTAAATAACCTTTTGCAAAGGCAGGACCTGGCACAACGACTTGACCTAATTCATGGAAAGATGACAACGCAGAAGCTTAACAGCAATACGGTGATCATGTTGTATTTACCCATTGATTAACAATTCAACCAGAAAAATGACAACTCATACACTATACAAATACCGCCTGTACAATTTAATTTATTTTACAGCATGCCACTGAGAGGATATAGTCAAAGGGAGATCCTGATAGCAGGAAGCCTGATAGTTCCATATACTATCCTGTTCAATGCTATACTCTTCGGCAGTTGTATTTTCAATGGCTGGGCAAATTTCTCCAGGACATTTGTATATAGTTTTATTTTTCTGATCACCCTGTATTTTCTTTTTACACTTGTAACAGTCTACATCCAACATAAATACCGCGCATCGGTGGATCTTATCAGGAGGATCACCATCATGCTGCCATTGTTTTACTTAATGAACATGGCATTCATACCGGGTCTTTATTACATGTATAATGAATGGCCGCTGGTACAATGCACAACGAGGCCGGGAAGCCTTATCTTGTCTGTTGTTACCGGTTGTGTGATCAGTACCATCACCATTTTCAGTTATGAAGGGGTTACAAACTGGTCGGCCTGGAAAGCATCCATTTCAGAAAAAGAAAAACTGAAGAATGCCTACCAACGCAGCAGGGTATTGGGTTTGAAAGGCCAGATCAACCCACATTTCCTGTTCAATTGTTTCAATACTTTATCCGGTCTGATCCAGGAAGATGAAAAGAAAGCGGAGTTATTCCTGGATGAAATGACCAAGGTTCACCGCTATCTTTTAAGAAGCGATGAAGAACTGATGGTATCTCTACAGAATGAGATCAGGTTTGCGCAGTCATATTTATTTCTTGCCAAAGAAAGATTTGGTGCCGCTATCGATTATAAGTTTGATGTAGAAGAAGATCTGAATGATAAACTTCTTCCACCATTGACTTTACAGGTTATTCTAGAAAATATCATTTACACCAATGCATTAAGCAAATCAAATCCACTCACCATAAGGATCATAGCAAGTAATAATAAATTGATGATCAGGAATTCTGTTCATGAAAAAACAGTTGTACAGAATTTACAGGTTGATGAAGGCCTTGACAATCTCCTGAACAAATACCGCATGATCGAGGGCGGAGAGATCAGTATTGAAGAAATGGATAATAAACGTATCATTTCACTTCCATTACTGGAAAAAAAGGAGGTAGTAATATGATGCGCAAACCATCCAAGTTTTACCAGGCCACTTTCTGGATTCCTATGCCCTTCATTGTATTCTCCTACATGTATATTTTTTATGGAGAGAGAGTGTGGGCGGACTGGAAGCCATGGATTGTCACCTACCCTATCATATATTTTATCGGGATCTTTTCATGGTATGCACATACGCAGTATGATTATTTTTTAAGATCAAAGCTTCCAACACTTGACCAGACACCTAAAAGGGTTTTGCTCAACCTTATGGTGAATATTTTTGTCATGACTCCCTCGGTTCTGCTGATCATTTTTCTCTTCGACAGGTTTCATATTTTAGATTATTCTATCAAACCAAATGACCTGAAATATGGATATCTATTAGGATTGTGCGTAAACCTGATATTCCTTTCACTATGGGAAGTAGTTTATATTCTTGAAAAGTATAAAGAGTCGGCGTCAGAGATTGATGTACTGGAACAAATGCAATTGCAACAGGAATTTGATGGATTAAAACAGAAAGTAAACCCTCATTTCTTATTTAATTGTTTCAATACATTATCGTCATTGATCACTGAAGACAAAGACAAGGCTGAATGTTTCCTGGATGAAATGAGTAAAGTGTATCGCTATCTTTTAAGAAACAATGAGGATGGCATGAGCACCCTGGAAAATGAAATGAAATTTATCCAAAGTTATTTCCAGCTAATGAAAACAAGGTATGGAGATGCATTGAATCTGCAGATGGAAGTTGATAAACAATATAACCAATACCTGTTGCCTTCACTAAGTCTGCAAATGCTGGTAGAGAATGCAGTGAAGCATAATTCATTATCAAGAGTCAAACCACTGAACATCGAGATCTTTACCACTGCCGGAAACAAGCTGGTAGTGAATAATAATCTCCAGAGAAAAAATATCAATGGCCAAAGTAATAAGGTAGGATTACAGAATATCCGGTCAAAGTATGAATTGCTTCGATCGAATGGCTTCCAGGTTATTGAGGAAGGAAATAATTATACAGTGGTGTTGCCGCTAATTTGGAATAACAAACAGGAATCCGCCAAAATTATGGCCGGAAAAATCATTGAATAAAATTTGAACCATGAACATTCTGATTGTAGAAGACGAAGATTTAGCTGTAAAGAAATTGCAGAAAACCCTTGCAGCTGTTGACCAGGAATCCAAAGTGGTGGGTGTTGCAGAAAGTATTAAATCAACTGTGGACTGGTTAAAAAACAACCCATCCCCTGATCTTATCCTGATGGATATAGAACTTGCAGATGGTCAAAGTTTCGAGATCTTCAACCTGGTGGAAGTTAACAGTCCCGTGATCTTCACAACATCCTATGATGAATTTGCCTTGAAGGCATTCAAAGTAAACAGTGTGGATTACCTGCTCAAGCCAATTCAGAAAGATGAACTCGAAGCTGCTATTAAAAAATTACAGAAACTCAAGGGAGTTGATAAGCCAGGTGTAAACCTTGACAGCCTTATCAAGGAGTTGCAGCAAAAACTTCAACCAAAGGAATACAGGAAACGATTTCTTGTGAAGAATGGTCAAAAACTGGTGAGTATAGAAGTAGATGATATTGCCTATTTTTTTAGTGATGGACGGTTGAATTTCTTTAAGACCAGGGACAATAAAAAGTTTGTAGTCGATTATACCATGGATGAACTGGATGAGATGTTGAATCCCGAAACATTTTTCCGTATCAGCCGGTCATTTTTTGTTTCTATTGAAAGCATTGAAAAGATCGATGATTATTTCGGAAACCGCCTGATCCTTCAATTGATCCCATCAGTGGATAAGGAAGCATTGGTAAGCAGGGAAAAGGTTACGGAGTTTAAGAGGTGGATGGGTAAATGAAGACTCGGAGACTTGGAGACATGAAGACATGGAAGCGGGGCAAGTCCTCGCTTTTTCTTTTTTACAATCCATGTATTCATTCACGTCTCCAAGTCTCCAAGTCTCCATGTCTCCATTTTATTTCCCTTAACACAATCCATCCTCAAAAATCTCCAGTTCATACTATATCCACTTTTCATCCCACTTACATCCCCACATCTTTGCATCGTTAATCGAAACCATTAACCATTAAACTTATCCAAAATGAAATTTGCATTAGTTGCAATCGCATTCACAGCACTCGCATTTACGTCTTGCAAAAAAGACGACACACCTGCCAATGCAGGAATTTTCAAAGGACCTGAAGTTGCCATGCATGGCGGAAAAGCATGGACCTGGGTTGAAGTAAACGGCCAGGGCAAACCTCAACGTGTTGCTATCAGCGTGAACGAACAGGCGTTGAATACCGTTCCGGTACAGGAAGGGGAAGGTGATCACGGACATGATATGTCGAATAGTATTAACCTTGCTTTCCATCCAAAGATCAGTACTACTTTATTTAAGCATGTAGGTTTGGACTGGAATCCTGGAGGACATCCACCGATGAATATCTACACAAAACCGCACTTCGATTTTCATTTCTATGAAGTTTCTCTTGAAGAGCGTATGACACAGGTTGATGCTGCTAAACTCGCAGCTGATGTTCCTGCAGAATATCTTCCTGCAAACTACATGGGCGGAGATCCCGTTCCAACAATGGGAAAGCATTATGTTGACATCACTTCACCAGAACTGAATGGTCAACCTTTCACCCAAACTTTTATCTATGGATCTTATGATGCAAAGGTTACTTTCTACGAACCAATGATCACTCTTGAATTCCTGAAAGCAACTACCAATTTCCAGCGTAATATTCCACAGCCTGCGAAGTACAGACAAACTGGTTACTATCCTACTAAAATGAGGATCCAGAAAACTGCAGGCGTTACCAATATCATCCTGGAAGGATTTGAATATAAAACTGCATCTTAACAACTCCCAACTCCCAACTCCCAACTACTAATAAAAAAGTCATGCGCTACAACATTTTCAACCAGATCCATAAAGCACTTCGCACTATTCTTTTTGACACAGCAACCATCCTGCAACAAACAGATTTCTCCAATAAAGAAGAATCTACAGAATCTGTTCAGAGGTTAAGAGAAGTTATCCATTACTTCGAAAAGCACGCATATTCAGAAGATAATTTTGTATTACCTGCTATCGAAAAATTTGAACCATCACTGGTGGATCTTTTCGAGAAAGAACATGTGGAAGATCATGAACTGGGTGAAAAGATGAATGCTTTGTTGAAGCAATTCGACACTGCATCAACAGAGCATTCACGCATGGCAATCGGCACAGCAATCAATTCAGCATTCATCGAATTCCTTGTCTTCAACCTTAATCATATGGCGAAGGAAGAAGATATACTTAACGCAGTATTATGGAAGCATTATTCTGATGCTGAACTTCATGGGATCACACAGCAGATCGTTGCACATAACCCGCCTGAATTAATGGCGGTTTTATCCAAATGGATGATGCGTTCGCTGAATAATCCCGAGATCACACACTGGCTGAAAGAAGTTAAAGAAAATTCTCCAGAAGTAGTGTTTGGACAATTAGTATTCGCTGCAGAAAAAGAACTGACCACCCATCGCTGGTTGCAGGTTCAGGAATCACTTACAGAAGGCTCTTTACTCGCATAAATAACTATCATACCATCAAATCATTAAATAAGATCATGAAAAAGTCAACCTACCATTCCGCCATCAATCAACTACGGATTGGTTTTATTCTCGCCATCATTGCAACCATCAGCTTCTTCCTGTTTTCGTTCAGGCTGGCGGCATTCAATACTGACCTGCTGGCAAAACTTGGGATGTCAAAATCCGCGGCAGATGAGAAGATCACCAACAGCATACTGGGTGGATACCTGGATGCTTATGGCGTAAAAAATCTAAAGGCGCTGGCCAGCGGAAGCAGGGCTGCAGTTGCCAAAGACCTATTGGTCTATACCAAAAAACATGTTTCGTCGCCTGAATTCATCAAGGAATACAAGGCAATGAAAATGCAGGCAAAGCCTGAATACAGACCACTTACTCCTCCCGATGTTATGCAGAAGGAAAGTGTTGAACAGCTGAAGAAAAGTGTTTCAGACCTGGAAACTTCTATCAAAAAGTCGGATGAATCCATGAAAAAGGTATTTGAAAAAATGCTGGTGGATGTTAAAAAACAATTGAAAGAAGCAGAAGCGGGCACCAGCGAACACCTTAAAGCATACCGTGAAAATTACGAGGAAAGCAATGAAATTACCAAAAGTACATATGAAATGCAGCTTGCTGAATGGGAAACCAAATACCCTGAAAACCATATGCATTTCGTAAAGCAACGTCTTGAAGAGTTCCTGGCAGAAACCGATGGAATTGATTTCTCTGCTACCACCATTGAAAAGAATGGAAAAAAGATCTTTGAAAATAGGGATTACGAAAGAAAAGGTAACCGTTGGAAAATGTGTTACCGCGCTGGTAAAGAAGTTGTGGGCACTGCAAGGGAATTTGTGAAACAATGGCTGACCGAATTGTAATTCGTCGTTACATTGCAGCCAAATTCTATTTATGTTACCTACAAAATCATATGCAGCTCAGAATGCCAGTTCAGGACTTGCCCCTTACAGCTTTGAAAGAAGGGATCCAAGGCCTCATGATGTTTTGATAGAGATCCAGTATTGTGGGGTTTGTCATAGTGATATTCACCAGGTTCGCGACGAATGGGGCGGTTCTATTTACCCAATGGTTCCGGGCCATGAGATCGTTGGAAGAGTTACCCAGGTAGGCTCACATGTTAAGAAATATAAAGTGGGTGACCTGGTTGGTGTTGGATGTATGGTGGATTCATGCCGCGAATGCGAAAACTGCAAGCACGGTGAGGAGCAGTACTGCGAGAATGGATTTACCGGCACTTATAACTCCATGGAAAGAGATGGCAAGACGATTGCCCAGGGCGGATATTCTAACCAGATCGTGGTGGATGAAAGTTTTGTACTCAAAGTTTCCGAGAAACTTCCGCTCGAAGCTGTGGCGCCTTTGCTTTGTGCAGGTATTACAACCTACTCCCCGCTTCGTCACTGGAAAGTTGGGAAAGGTCATAAAGTAGCTGTTCTCGGACTTGGAGGACTTGGCCATATGGGAGTTAAGTTTGCTGCATCTTTTGGTGCAGAAGTCACCATGCTTTCGACCTCTCCATCTAAAGAGCAGGATGCACGCAGACTGGGAGCGCATCATTTTGCACTGACCAAGGATCCTGAGCAGGTAAAAGCCCTGGCCAGCAAGTTTGATTTCATCATCAATACCGTTTCCGCTCCTCATGATTACAACACCTACATCGGTATGTTGAAGTTGAACGGAGTAATGATCTGTGTTGGTGCTCCTGAAGTACCAACGCCGGTTGCAGCTTTTGCTTTGATCATGGGAAGAAGAAGCGTTGCAGGTTCATTGATCGGTGGAATTCCTGAAACACAGGAAATGCTTGACTATTGCGCAGAACACAATATCGTTTCTGATGTTGAAGTGATCCCGATGAATAAGATCAATGAAGCATATGAAAGAATGTTGAAAGGTGATGTTCGCTACAGGTTTGTAATTGATATGAAGACTCTGTAAACATTCCTCAATAAACTGAAAGCAGCCGCCATGTGCGGCTGTTTTTGTTTGGGCTTGACAATAATGGTTTTGAAATGTACCTTTAAATAGTCCTCACCAAAACCTTATCGTATGCCATCCCTCATCCGCACAGCACCGCTGCTGCTCGCATGTACCATTGCATTTTATTCCTGCACCACCACAAGGGTTGTCTCAAAATATGAATGCAATACCATCGCAAACAACCCTGTTAACCAGAAAACAACCTGGGCATTCTTTTGGGGATTGATGCAGCCAACTGATATCAATCCGAAATGCGAAAAAGCATTTAACCACCTCAATAAAGTTGAAACCCGCACCAACCTTGGATTTGCACTGATCACCGTATTGAGCGCCGGAATCGTGATGCCCCAACAGGTTCGCTGGTGTTGTGCTCCACAGGAAATTCCTACTGAAACATTAGGCACAGATAAAAAATAATATCGTGGCAAAATCAACCTTCCCCGAAGGAATTCTTCCATGGCCAATTGAACGTTGGACCAATGGACATGAGAATTTCACACATCGATTTAAAAAGAACAGTTCTTTCAAACTTGTATTACCCGATTCACCATTAAGTTCATCAGATAAATACAAGGCAACCACTGCCAATTTCCAGTGGCTGATCAACTACGCATTGAAGAATAATATCCAGATGCGTGCGATGGGAAACGGATGGTCATTTTCCGAAGTGGCGGTGTGTGAAGGCGGTGTTGTCGATACAAAATCACTCGTACTATCTTTTAATTTTAAAGACTCATTTATTGCACCGGGATATTTATCATCTGGTCATAGTTCAGAGGATCTCATCATGGTACAATGCGGCATGAGCATATTGAAGATCCATGAGAAACTTAATGAAGCAGGTAGATCACTAAAAGCATGTGGTGCAAGTAATGGCCAATCCATTGCCGGTGCAACGGCAACCGGTACACATGGCGCTGCATATGGCTTTGGAGCTGTTCATGATGCCATAAAAGGATTGCATATTGTAACAGGTCCTGATAAACATATATGGGTTGAAAAAGCATCTGATCCTGTTGCATCCGATGACTTCATTCAATGGCTCGGTGCTGAAAAGGTTGCGGATGATGATGTATTCAATGCAGCAGTGGTAAGCTTTGGAAATTTTGGTTTTATTCATGGTATTATGATCGAAACAGAACCCATCTTTTTACTTGAAGAACATAAGCTGGGTGAAACTGCCTATAACAATACTATTCAACAGGCCATGGATCTATCTGATCCATATTTATTAGATGAACTTCTTCCCTATCCAAAAAATGAAACTGGAAAAGAGATCTATCATTTCGAAATCCTGGTAAACCCTCATGATTTTGCAGAGAATGATCCTGCGAAAGGAGTATTCCCAAGAGTGATGTATAAAATTCCTTTTGAAGATCATGAACCACCACAGGAAGATATCAAACCATTGATCTATGGAGATAATTTACTGGGGGTTGTTCAGACAATTCTTGACACGCTTGGTCCAACACTTTCTGCGCCATTGATTCCGCGTATGGTGAATGCCTTGATTCCGCTGATCAATAAACCTGGTCAAACAGTAACTGGCACTATGGGAGAGATCTTTAAAAACACGAAGTTCCGTGGAAAGGCCGCCAGTGCTGCATTTGCCATCAATGCTTCAGATTGTACAAGAGTATTGAAGTTGGTATGTGAAGAAAATGGATCTACACCTTTTGCCGGTGCCGTGGCATTCCGGTTTTTAAAAGGGACATCAGCATTACTGGGTTTCACCAGGTTTCCTGCAACTGCAGTATGTGAATTGGATGGTGTTGATTCTAATCTTTCAAGAGCATTCTTTAAAAGGATTTGGGAACGACTTGAAGCGGAAAACATTCCCTTCGCCTTACACTGGGGAAAGATCAATTTTTTCCTGACTCCACAAAGAGTTCGGAACATGTATGGTGATACTGCAGTAGATAAATGGATAGAATGCAGGGAAAGAATATTATCTACTGATGTAAGAAAAGTTTTTTCTAACAACTTCATGCAATCTATAGGATTGGCTACCTGATCAGGTGCACAACACCATGTATTGGTGGACCAAAATTCTTTCTGTCTAAAGTATAGATATAAGTTCCTGTATCAAGTGCTTTTCCATTCATCGTACCATCCCAGTTCACAGCATTCCCACGCGATTGAAAAACAACTTGTCCATACCGGTTGAATACTTTCAATTCAAATCCCGGAATAGATTCCAGGTAAGGAATTCTCCATGTATCGTTTTTACCATCTCCATTCGGAGTAAATGCATTTGGAATAACTAAAAACTCTTTAACTATTACATTCACTTTATCACTGTTCTCACATCCGTCTGCAGACCTGACACGCAAGGTATAAGTAATATCAGAAGAAGGTGAAACCTTTACCACCAGTGAATTGGGCGCATCAACCCCGGTTGAAGGATCCCAGGCGTATTGCAGTCCGTTGCCATTTGCGGTTGCCTGCAAAGTGATCACACCACCCAGTATCATTTCTCTGTCGGGCCCTGCATTCACTGCAGGTTGCGGAAACACTCTCAGGAATTGAGCAGCAGTATCAACACAACCATTCAGCGTGGTAAAAGTATACAGGATCCTGTGCACGCCATCGCCTGCCACCTGTGGTTCAAACACACCTTCTTCACTTGTAGCAGGACCACTGAAAACACCATCGCCCTGCACACCATTTAATTCGCTGGCTCCGCCAATTAGAAAAGGCTGAAAATCTTCACAAACAGGATTGATCGCATTCAATTGCACAGCAGGACTTTTATACATCATGATATTCTGCTCGGATTCACTTACACAATTGATTCCTGAAAAAGCAACATAGCGGATCCTGATGTTTTGTCCATCAGTTGTAATTCGATTATCATAATTGAACCTGTATTCCTTACCATTAAAAGGTTCTTCATCGACGAGTTTTACAGAAGGATCATTTGCATAATCCCAATAGATCTCAACACGGGTAATACTACCAAAATTGACACTGGATGCATCTTTGATCACTACATCGTTTGCTGAACAAAAATTGGTTGGTTGCTGAATGGTAAATGCGGAATTTGGTACCGAACCATTTACTGTAAATACTTTCAGAGAATCATTTATACAACCTTTATCAGTAGTTACAGTTAGTTGAACAGAATAGTTTCCAACGGCAGTATAACTATGCCTTGGATCTTTTTGATTTGAAATATTTGGATTTGCTGAAGTAGCATTTGGATCTCCGAAATTCCATGAATAATTGAGACTTGCACTGCCAATGACAGATGTGGAATCGGTGAACTGAGCAAAAGGATCTGCAAGACAAACTTCGGGCATTCCAAAGTTTACTGTTGGTTTTGAATGAACAGTCAATGACTTAGTTACCGTATCACTTTTACAGCCATTGCTTGCAGTAACAAACACTGATTCGAAATAACTTGCAGCTACCGGATATTTCCTGGTAACCTCATCAGTTGAAGCTGTACCATCACTTAAGATCCATTGGTAATTTGAAATGGTATTGGCGCCACCAACATTAGCCGTTGCTTTTAATTGTATATCTGTTTGTTCACATAAAACTGTTGTTGCCGTGAAATCTACGACAGGCTTATTTTTCACGATCACTGTAACGGAATCTTTTGCGCTGCAGCCAAAATTATTCTGAGCCTGAACAATATATTTCCCGTTATCAGACAGCGATGCATTTGCTATTTCCAGAATTGAATTTCCGGTGTTGTTTGATCCGTTGAATTCAACGTACTGGTTACTTGTTGAAGCAGAAGGTTGCGTCCAGGTACTGTTGAGGGAGTTAGTAAAATATTCAACAGCAAAGGAAATTTTAAGTGGAGAACCTTCACATACTTCAGGAGGTGTTGGCCGGGTTATTTTTGGTGCAGGATTAACCTGGATCTCAACTTCATTTGAATTGATACGGCAATTGGTAACACCGAGATTCCCGGTTTCAGCTACCGCAAGCCTGTACCTGTAAATGCCTTTTGTTGAAACTGAAGCAATATATGAAGCTGTATTGGCTGAAGAGATATCCGTCCAGCTACTTCCATTAATACTTTCCTGCCATTGATACACCGGTTGGGTATAGCCGGTTGATATACTTGCATTCAAATTGACGTTTGAAACAGGCCCTTCACACACCGTTGTTTTACTTCCACCTGCACCGATCTTGGCTTCAACTTTTGGTCCGCATGGACGAAAAGTAATATCATCAATAGCAATATCGTTTCCGTTTCCTCCGGGAGCGTTGTTACGCATCCTGATCACCACTGTATTAATTCCGGGAGGTGTGGTAAAAAAGAAGCCATACTGTTCCCAGGTGGCTGTACTTTTTACGGAAACAGGTCCAGTGTTAATGGTTGATAAGATAGTTCCATCTTCTTTTTCAATGGAAAAAGTAATATCTGGTAGGATGCTGTTGGTATAATTGATGAGGTTCATCATCCAGGCAGCAAATTCATAGGTGGTATTAGAGCAAAGACCCGTTACTTTCTGAACATAAAAATCACTGGGAGAAAAAGATGCGTTGATCAGCATGAAATAACCTTTTGAATCACCGGGAGTATGATCTTCCGATAAATTATACCATGCATTGCCAAAACAACCGTTTGTGGTATTGATGATAGTATACTGACCATCGTTTGGACAATCAGTACTGATATACTGCATATTAGTGATACCCGGGCCGAGGGGAGCACCGGGGTTTGGACCACTTCCAAAAGTTATATTGACCACAGGATCGCCCAGGCTTCCGGTGCACAATTGACCATAAGATCGCTGATAGCTTAAGAGCAGGATCATAAAAAAAAGAAACAGCAATCTAAACCTAATCATTGGCAGGGGACTTAAAAATCCCTTCTAAAATACAAGTAATCAAGTAGATAAAGAAAACTGATTTGATTATTCAAGGTCGGCTTCCGAAAACAGGTATTCCACATTGATATTTTCAAGGTAGTTGTCGATCCGTTCAGAACTCACGCTGTATGTTTCGAAATCCAGTGAATTCAACCGGGTATCATATCTTAGTTCAACATAAAATTCATACAGGTGTAACAAAAGGTATTTGTAGTGGCCTTCCATTCTTGAAGCAACTATATGACCGTTCTTCCAAACTTCTGAAACCTGATGTTCGCAATCGAGGTTATTGAATTCATTGATCGTCATAGCAGGTGTTTTAAGATGAAGCCGTCAAATCCGTACCAATTCTGAAAGAGCGGGGCTGAGTATTAATTTCTATAATTATTTCTGTTGTTGCAAGAGATCTTGAAAATAATGTGAAAAATGGGGGACAAAAATTCGGAAGTTATGGAATACGTGGAATACATGGAATACACGGAAGGAAAACTTGCTGTATTGTTCATGTCTCCATGTCTTCAAGTCTCCATGTCTCCATGTCTCCACGTCTCCCCTTCGTCTCTTCTCCAACGTGGTATCATTTTTTCTCCCCCTAAATAAAAAACTTATGAAACATTCAAGAGACCAGAATACCAAGCAAAACAAGCAATACATCTCTCATCAGCCAAAGCCTGAAATCAGGGATGATCTTGATAGCCGGAGCAAGGAAGAACAAAGCTTCAAAGGAGATGATATGAACCACAACGAAAAGCAGGTTCGCAGCGAAAAGAAAAAGAAAAAATAATTATTAAATCTTTTTTATGCCAACACCAAGAAGAGGAAAAGAAAATTCTCAGGACTACAATGAAAGAGATACTCCTGCTGAATTTGATGAAGCTTCCAATGAATCATCAGACGACCAGGTAATTGAAGAACCTGTACTGGATGATCAGGATATGGAAGAAAATGACCTGACGGATGAAGATCTTGATGATATTGAATGGGAAGAAACGGAAGAGGAAGAAGAATAAAAAGAATACACGGAATACACAGAATACTTGGAATACGCGGAAGGGGGATCACTCCCCCTTTCTAACTTTTTCCGGAGACCCTTTAGTTTTTTGTGTAAATACATTTTTTTAAGATCACTGTAAATAGAAGTTAGTTTTTAGTGATCACAGGGAAACGG
>CBHWDO010000023.1:0-37721 GCA_966112615.1 uncultured bacterium | reverse complement strand
TTTATATTTAAAACGTCTACTTGCATCGTAGTAAGATTAATTTGAATTACTTCTGGATTAAAACAATTGAACCGTTATGACCTGGAACTGAACCAGCAACCAGGATGTAGTTTTTGTCAGGGAATACTTTCAGGATCTTAAGACCTTTGATCTTCACCCTGTCACCACCCATACGGCCGGCCATGCGCATACCCTTGAAAACGCGGGAAGCATCGGATGAGTTACCGATTGAACCCGGAGCTCTCTGGCGGTCATGCTGACCATGTGATTGTTCACCAACACCCGAGAAACCATGGCGCTTAACAACACCCTGGAAACCCTTTCCTTTGGTAGTACCTACCACATCAACTTTTTCTCCTTCAGAAAATATGTCTACTGTAATGGATTCTCCTAATGCTTTCTCAACTGTGTAGTCGCGGAATTCCTTTACAAATTTCTTGGCTGCAGTATTAGCCTTTGCGAAGTGATTTTTCTCTGCTAAGAGAGTGTGCTTTTCTTTCTTGTCGCCAAATGCGATCTGAGTAGCATTGTAACCGTCAGTTTCTTTTGTCTTGATCTGGGTTACAACACAAGGACCAGCTTCAATGATGGTGCAGCTTGTCTGCTTCCCATCGGAACTGAAGATGCTGGTCATCCCAACTTTTTTTCCAATAATTCCCTTCATCTTGTTTGATTTGTGCCTTCTAAGGTTGAAGAGACAGTCAGATGTTGGAACATCATAACTTCAATCCCCGTTTGCCGTTGACCTTTTCTTTTGCTCACCCGAGATGGATCTTGTCCAGCGCTCAGTCATTTTTCCGAATGCCCGCCCTTGCTTATAGCTCCGGCAGTTGAAAGAAGTACCAACAGTAAACTAACCCCGAACGGCTAGTTCATATGTTTGTTTCCGGCTTTACCCGGCTTTTATTTTTATCTCCAGCGCTCCTTTCTCCGAGGAAATTCCTGGTTTTGGGAGATGGATGGAAAGAACTCTTTGTTTTTCTGGAAGATACCTTCCGGCCTATCAGGCTTTGATCTCTACATCAACACCACTTGGCAGATCCAGCTTGCTCAGTGCATCTACAGTTCTTGAAGAAGAAGTATAGATATCCAGCAAACGCTTGTGAGTAGCCAGTTGGAACTGCTCACGACTCTTCTTGTTCACGTGCGGGGAACGAAGTACAGTAAAGATCTTCTTACGCGTAGGTAAAGGAATAGGACCGGTTACTACGGCTCCTGTACTACGAACTGTCTTCACGATCTTCTCCGCTGATTTGTCAACCAAATTATGGTCGTAGCTCTGTAATTTTATTCTGATTCTCTGTGACATAGGTCAAATCCCATTTTTTCGAATGGGATGCAAAGGTAGGGGTAGTTTTTATTCCTGCAAAAATAATGGGGAAGAATTTTTCCAAATTTGAAAAAAATAAAATTTAGTGCCCCTGATATTTGAAGTTTTCATCATGTAAACTATCTTCATAACCTCTTAATCCCCCTATCCAAAGCCCACTGTTAGATCTCCCTCAAAATTATTACGGTTTTTCGTAATTACTCTTAATAATTGTCACTTATGAGAATCATGAAGTGGGCCCTTACTTCTGTGGCCTTAACCCTCGCATTCGCCTGCCAGAAACAAATTGAAAAAACCTCATCAGCAGCACTTTCCAACCAGTTGACTGTTCAAAATCAGATTCCAACCAACCTGGTTCCTTGCGGAACCCCGGTTGTAAGAACCATTCTGGAATCAGGTGGATCAATGGAATTGGGAACGGCAGAGATCTACAACGACGGTACTAATTATTATGTGACCCTCACCGCCTCTGCAGGTCGGCTCCTTAGCCAGGTTGTGCTGAATTATGGAGATTCTACCAATGTCAACGACGCCCTCACCTTACCAACCTTTATTTGGTATCCTTGCGCTGGACCTAAAAACTGGGACGTTAAGGAAACCGGGCTAGCAGTTAATACAAAAACCTACACTATCCCACTGTCCGCTACTACCGAAAATTGCATCTTCATGCATATTTCCGTGACAACCACCAATGAGTCAGGAGGAGAACCTTATTGCGGTTATACAGACGACCTGAACGATGGGGAAGACCTCATAGCCACAGGAAGTGCACAATACCAGTGGTTCTTTAAATATTGTAAGCAGGATTGCCCTCCTACCGAGTGTAAACCACTTCGCACCCAAACTCCTGGCGGATGGGGCGCAAAACCTGAAGGAAATAACCCTGCCATGTTCCTGTCCAAAAATTTCGCAGCCGCCTTCCCTAACGGTCTGAAAGTAGGATGCGAAACTGGTTATACCATTACCCTAACCAGCGCAAAAGCTATTGAGACCCTGCTTCCAACAGGCGGAACTCCGGCCGCTTTAAAAGCAAGCGCTACCGATCCAACCTCTATAAAAAATGAATTGGTTGGCCAACTGGTTGCCCTGACCTTAAGCGTTGGATTCGACAACAAGTATGAAGATTTCGGATCAGGCTCCAATACACTGGCCAATATGATCATTAAAGACGGAACCTTTGCTGGGAAAACCGTATTTGAATTCTGGAAGATAGCCAATGACGTTCTGGGCGGCTGTAGCACAGCATATACTGCTTCCCAGGTAAATGATATGGCAACAGCTATCAATGAGAATTACGTTGATGGAAAAACAGATAAAGGGGTTCTGGTTTGCACCAAATAGTTTTCCTGACAAACACCCAATAAAAAAGCCGGCATATAGCCGGCTTTCTCTTTATAATAGCAAATTCTTAGTTCACATTTGCCTTTCCTTTCACCTTAGAGATCACTTCTTCAGCGATATTGTTAGGTGCAGGGTTGTAGTGACTGAACTCCATGGTAGAGCTTGCACGACCAGATGACAATGAACGAAGCTGGGTTACATAACCGAACATTTCGCTCAATGGAACCTTAGCCTTGATAACCTGGGCTCCGGCACGGGTATCCATACCTTCCAGCATACCACGACGACGGTTAAGGTCACCGGTAACATCACCCATGTACTGCTCAGGAGTGATAACTTCAACTCTCATGATCGGCTCAAGCAATACTGGCTTGGCTTTTCTTGCAGCTTCACGGAATCCTGCACGGGCACAAAGTTCAAACGACATTGAGTCAGAGTCAACCTGGTGGTAGCTACCGTCAAATACACGGATCTTCATGTGCTCAACCGGATAGTTAGCCAGAACACCATTGCTCATAGCCTGCTCGAAACCTTTCTGAATAGCTGGGATGAATTCACGAGGAATAGATCCACCAAAGATATCATTCACAAACTGGAATGCTTTTCCAGGGTTTTCAGTCAGCCATTCTGGATCAGCAGGTCCAAGGTTGAACATGATATCCGCAAACTTACCACGACCACCGGTCTGCTTCTTCAGAGTCTCACGGTGTTCGATAGTTGACTGGAATGCTTCCTTGTAAGCAACCTGAGGTGCACCCTGGTTTACTTCAACCTTAAATTCGCGACGCATACGGTCAACGATGATCTCCAGGTGCAATTCTCCCATTCCTGAAAGGATGGTCTGCCCTGTATCTTCGTCAGTTCTTACCCTGAGGGTAGGATCTTCTTCAACAAGCTTGGAAATAGCGATACCCATCTTGTCAACGTCAGCCTGTGTTTTAGGTTCAACAGCAACCGAGATAACCGGCTCAGGAATGAACATATTCTCCAGGGTGATCGGATGATCTTCATGGCAAAGAGTATCACCGGTTTTGATTTCCTTGAAACCAACCGCAGCACCGATATCACCTGCTTCAATGAAATCAATCGGATTCTGCTTGTTAGCAAACATCTTCATGATACGGCTGATACGCTCTTTCTTACCACTTCTTACGTTCAGAACATAAGATCCGGCATCCAGGTGGCCGGAATAAACCCGGAAGAACGCCAGGCGGCCTACGAAAGGATCGGTCATGATCTTGAAAGCCAATGCTGCAAATGGTTCCTTTGCATCAGGCCTGCGTACCAGTTCTTCTCCTGTATCTGGATCAGTACCTTTTACAGCCTCAATATCCATTGGGCTTGGGAGGTAACGACAAACCGCATCCAGTGCAGTCTGTACACCTTTATTTTTGAAAGATGAACCACACATCATTGGAACGATGCTCAGGTCGATAGTCGCCTTACGGATCGCTTCGTGCATTTCATCTTCGCTGATTGAGTTTGGATCTTCAAAGAACTTCTCCATCAAAGCATCATCGTATTCAGCCACTGCTTCAACGAGCTGAGCTCTCCACTCATTTGCTTCTTCAACCATATCCTCAGGAACAGGGATCTCATCGAAGGTCATACCTTCTGTTTCCATGTGCCAGATGATACCCTTCATTTTGATAAGGTCAACTACTCCCTTGAAATTATCTTCAGCACCGATCGGCAACTGTAAAGGAACAGCCTTGGATCCGAGCATTTCACGAACCTGCTTAACTACATTCAGGAAGTCTGCACCACTACGGTCCATCTTGTTTACGAAACCGATACGTGGTACATTATAGCGGTTAGCCTGGCGCCATACAGTTTCAGATTGAGGTTCTACACCATCAACCGCACTGAACAACGCGATCAGACCATCCAGTACACGCATGGAACGCTCCACCTCTACGGTAAAGTCCACGTGACCCGGAGTATCAATAATGTTGAAATAGTACTTTTTGGTGTCAGGAGTCTGCTTACCTAACACGGTTGGGAAGTTCCACTGGCAGCTTACAGCAGCAGAAGTGATGGTAATACCTCTTTCCTTTTCCTGCTCCATCCAGTCAGTAGTTGCTGCACCTTCATGCACCTCACCAATCTTATGGATCATACCGGTGTAGCGCAGGATACGCTCAGTTGTGGTGGTCTTTCCGGCATCAATGTGCGCCGCAATACCAAAGTTTCTTTGAAATTTTAAGTCTGCCATGACTTGTTATGTTATTTACTTTTTGATTTAAAAAGGGAATGTTTGGTTCCCAGTTTTGGGTGCGCAAAGGTAAGGATTTAAAGATATCCACCGAATTTATTGTTCAGGTTTTCTGAAATGTGAATTTCCCCCCTATACCTATAATAAAAGCCCCTTTTTCAAGGGGCTAACCGGAAACTAAACCATGAGTAATCAACCGTTATTCGAGCACAAGACGCTGGTTATAAACCTGTCCTTTATAAATATTCTGGATCTTTAAAATATATACACCTTTCTTCATCTGGCTGGTACGATTCATCCTGATCACACCTTCACACTGGTTCATGAACACCTGCTCGTTTACCATCTGGCCTGAAACTGTATACAAGGAAATCCTGTAACTCTGTCTTGTTCTTTCCTGTATTTTAATATTGATAACCTCTTTTACAGGGTTTGGATACACATTGATTCCCTGGGCGGCCACAGTTGCCGGACGGGTATAAGATACCCGGCCATCGCTGTTCAGAGTAGCACCACACATCCCGGTCAGTGTATAAGAAGAGATCTTTGTAAGACAGCCACTATTCACTGATGTTTTACACACATAGGTTCCGGTATCAGATGGCAATAGATTGGTGATCCTGTAATCAATACCTGTTCCTACAATGGAACTATCTGTTGCCGATGTTTTGCGATACCATATATAGCTTGCATTTGGAATGCTGTCAACTGATAACCTGATATCATTATAAAAACAGTTGCTCGATGCAGTTACTATGATATTTGCCAAAGGAAGTATGCTCACATCATTTAAGGCTGCATTACCACAAGCATCAACTGCTCTCAACCTGATCAGGTCATACTTCACTCCATTCGTGATATTGAAAACCGGGTTGCTTTGTGGCGCAGTTTGAAGTGATGGAGATGAAGGATAACTGTCAATGATCTCGTACATGAATGGAGCACTACCACCGGTTACCGCAGCACCAAGACTGAAATTATTATTATCACATTGAAATGCATTTGACTGCTGAAGGTTAGGATATGCATACGGTGAAACTGTAACTGTATCATACACTTTACCGGTACAATTCTGAATATTATACTGAATGATATAATTCGCAGGCTCCAGGTCAACAAACCTGTATACACCTGCAGTCAATACTGAATAATTTATAGTGGTTGAAGTTCCATTCTTTGAAATGATGACTGGTGTTACAGATCCCAGGTTCGAGTTTGCAACAATACTTAATTCCGAAGCACCATTCTGCCATTGTGCTGTAGGACATTTTGAAATAGTGGTCACATTCTTATTTACCACACCCACTACCGGTGTGATCAATTGGGTTGATTTAATACCACAGGCATCTTCAGCAACTACAGTATAACGCTGTGACGCTCCAAGAGCCGGCAATCCGCTCATCTTATTGGATGATACATTTGAACTGATAGTTCTCACGAGTGCACCCGAAGGCTGGTATACTTTGATGATATAAGGAACTGTTCCTCCACTGATATTCGCTGTGATATCTGTAGTACCGATAGTACACGACTGTTGTGCTGAAAGACTCATGGATACAGGGTTTGGAGCTGCACTAAAACACCTGCTGATCACTGTATCATAACATGGATCCTGTGTCCTGATGCAATAACTTCCGTATGCCAGGTTGTTGAATGTTCCATTTGTATTGGTTGATACCAGGGTGTTGTTAGAATCGTACAATGAATATACCGGGTTGGTAAGATTAGACTGACCAGTAATAGAAGCCGTGAAAGTTGAACATGTTTTGTTTGTTTGATTTACAGTCGTTGAAACTGTTGGAATCAGTCTTGCCAAGGTAAAACACCTGTTAACCACAGTATCAATACAATCATCAGTTAATTTGATACAATAGTTTCCGTATGCCAGATTACTGAATGTTCCGGTAGTATTCTTAGCAACAAGCTGGTTATTCGAATCAAATAATTCATACTCTCCATCCTGCACATTTGAACCTGCAAAACTTATAGATGCGTCATTACATCTTCTACTGGTAATTGTTGGAGCAGTTCCCATGGAAACCTGCAAACGTGCCACATTAAAGCAACGAATGATCGTAGTATCATAGCATGAACCGTTTACTACACGGATACAATAACTGCCATAATTCAAATTATTAAACACACCATTTGTGTTAGAAGAAACCTGGTTGCCATTTGAATCGAACAACCTGTATACCGGACTCGAGAGATTTGATTGACCTGTAACCGATGCAGAAAAACTATTACACTGCCTGTTTGAAATAGATACACTCGATGATACTGATGGTTTTGGCTGACTCACAGTGATATTTCTAACAATGGTAGTATCATAACAATTATCTGTGATCCTTATTGAATATGTTCCGAAAGCCAGACCGGTGAATACACCAGTGCTGTTACAGGTTACCTGTACATTCGAACTATTGAACAAACAATAAACAGGATTCTGAAGATTTGTCTGACCTGTGATACTTGCTGTAAATGTATTACATGAAATTGCAGAAGAACTTACGGATGAAGCTACAGATGGGATCCTGGAATTTGTCCAGTTAAAGGTTTTCCTGTTTCCACAACCATCTTTCACTACAATAGTAAAAGTTCTTTTATTACCCATTTTAAAACGAAAACTATTTGAATTGCTCCACACCGTATCATTAACACCTCTAACATATCCATATGTAAATGCATTGAATATGGAAGATGAGGTATTGAAATTTCCCCTGTTATCCTTTACAGTGATGTTGGCTGATGCACTGTCACATCCAAAAGCTGAAACACTGTATGAATCAATATTCCAGTCATATCCAAGGATTGAAATCCTCCTGGTCTGAATTCCACCGCAGGAATCTTTCATCTGGATCACATATTCTCCTGCCACTAAATTTGAAAAACTTCCGGTTGTGTTACTCACTCCTACCTGGCTTGGTGAGGGCGACATGATGGTATAAACAAAAGGATTTCTTCCACCTGAAAGATCTGTCACGGCAATTGTACCGTTATTACTGTTGATACAGGTAAGATCTGTTTTAACCAGGTTGAATCTTGGTTCGGTATAAGAACCTGCAATCACAACATTGTTATAGGACACAGAACATCCATATTCAATATCCTTAACCAACACACTATAGGTTCCCGCTGCAAGACCGGTTACTGTACTGGCAGAAGTAAGGATATTAGTGGAAGTTCCGGTTACCTGGTAATTGTAATTACCTGATCCTCCCGCTGGCTGGATCGTAATACTTCCTGTAGCCATACATCTTGATTCCTTCGTAGTAATGGTAGCTGTAAGACCAGCACAATTCTGGGAGTAGGATAAACTTGATCCCGAGGTCATTAATAAAATGAACAGGATTAGTTTGGTTAGGGTAGAATTAACGCTCATAGTTAAGTTTTCGGTTAGGATTAAGATAACGTGGCCAATTATCCTTAAACCGTACCAAATCTATAACTATGTGAATTTTAATATCTTATGAAAAATAATACTCCCCTTAATTTTCCTTTTCTGGGAATTTGATTCCAAAATATACCGGGAAACACTTATAAAAAACCCCGCCGGTTGGCGGGGATGCGGTAATGGTTCGAATAAGCATTAATGGTCTGTATTGTTTAATACAGGTAGGTTAAAGCAGTTCTGTCGTTTGAATTGAATGGTCTGTTCTGACCGCTTCCAATGCAGGCCAGCATCCATGAATTTGGATCAGGACCTGCAGGAGTTCCAGGAATCAGGATAGCACCAACTGTAGAAGCGCCTTCATTGGCAGTTGAGCCTCCACAGCTATAGGAACGATCCATGTAATCGGTATGGCGGAATCCGATGCAATGTCCGATCTCATGAGCCAGGATACTTGCCACAGTGGATTGTGGTTGGTTTCCGATAGCCCTGGCATTAACTTTCACCTGGTTATAAGGTTCACCTGATGAAGTCGGGAAACCTGCAGAAGCCAGGTAGCTTCCGCTCCCCTTAACAAGGCTGATATTTGCACCTGAACTTACTCTCTGGAAAGTGATAGTAAGATTCAGAGCATTATAACGGGCAAGAGCTTCATCCAATGCTGCTACGTAGGAAGATGGCAGCTGGCTGGATAAACTAACTTTAATGACTCTTGGAGTACTTTTTACAAGATTTGTGGTTCGGTACTGCTCTTCCCCACCGATACGGAGGAAAGTGGTTGTAGGACGAGATTCCAGGTCAGCATGAGATAAGAAAATATCTCCTTCTACAATATAACCTCCCTCATCAGCAACTACATTTTTATTACTGAAACCCAGTTCATAAACTTTGTCGAGTACGGATGGAGAAATTCCTTCTTCTTTACTTACAACTGCCTCTTTCTTACAGGCTACAAGGACTAATCCAAAAGCTGTAATAGCAGCTGCACTTTTCAACAGATTTCTTTTCATACAAGGTTGATTTTTTGGTAGAGTGTGTGTTTTATATTACCGCATAGATTATCAATTTAACATTTCTTTTATTTCAGGATAGCTTTAGTTGAATATTTATTTCAGCCTTTTTCTAAGTGATTGGTTAACTTACAAATAAGAGCAAATGCTGATGAAATGTATTTTGACTGTAATTGCAGCTTTATTGATATTTCCTCATTTTCGAGCCCAGGCACAGGTTAGAAAAGCTGTAGAAGAAACCCACAATGAAGGCTTTGATCCTTCTGTTAACCAGCTTAATCTCCTTTTTAAACTGGATAGATATAATGGCCATGGAGTAACAATTTCCGTAAAAGAACAAAAGGTAGATCCCAATGATATTGATCTTAGAGGTCGGATCAGGGCTTCATCCCTCTCCAATGATTTTATAACTACCCATGCTTCTCAAATGGCCACATTGATTGCCGGAGCAGGTAACAGCTCCGACTTTTCCAAGGGATCTGCCTGGAAGGCGCAGGTCAGTTCTTCCAGTTTTTTCAACCTAAATCCTGATCCAACCAGCTATTTTCTGCAGGATAAGATCAGCATTCAAAATCATTCTTATGGAACCGGGATTGAAAGTTTTTATGGTCCCGATTCAAGATCATATGATGAACAGGTATATCAAAACCCCTGGCTGCTACATATTTTCTCTGCAGGAAACCTCGGTGATCAACAAACGCCTTCAGGAAAATACAAGGATCTGTACCACTCCAATATTTCTGGTTCTTTTAAAATGTCAAAGAACAGCCTTTCCGTAGGAGCAGTCGATAGCGATTTATTGGTATCATCCAAAAGCTCAAGAGGACCTGCTCATGATGGCCGTATAAAACCCGAGCTCGTAGCCTATGGACTAGATGGAACTTCCGGAGCAGCTGCCATCACTTCTGGTATTGCTGCAGTAATACAACAGGTTTTTAAAGATAGGTTTGACTCATTGCCACCTACAGCACTAGTACGTGCTATGCTGATGAATACCGCTGAAGATATAGGCAGTACAGGTCCTGATCACCTAAGCGGCTATGGCAATGTCCAGGGTTTGGAAGCATTGAGATCTCTTGAACAGGGTCATTATGCCCTGGTTTCCATGAAAGGATCCCAATCTCTTGAATTTAATTTACCTGGACTCATTAGTGGAAAGCAATACCGGGTAATGCTTGCCTGGACTGACCCGCCTGCAACCGAGAATAATAACAAATCCCTGCTGCTTGATTTCGACCTTGCCATTAAAGACAACCTGGGAAACCTGGTCCATCCATGGGTCTTAAGCAGCTTTCCAAACGAAGACTCCTTATTATTACCAGCTTTTAAAGGAATTGATAGTCTGAATATCCAGGAACAGGTTAGTTTTCTTGCTACATCACAGGATCATAAGGTCATCATCCGGTCACCTGCGTTCCAGGGTGAAAAACAGGTTGTGCTAACCTGGTATACCCTACCCGACAGCCTTGGGTGGAGTTTCCCGGTTAAAGGCGATAAAATGAAAGCTGGTGAAAAGCATACATTGTTGTTGACAAGTCCTTTAGAAAATGATGGAATTGTGGAATTTAAAACTGCCAACAACTGGCAAAAAATTGGGATAGTATTCAAAGGATCCAGACGGCTTTCCTGGAATACTCCAACCCAAAATGGAGTTTACCAGTTAAGACTGATCCTTCCTGATACAACCCTTTATTCAGAGAGGTTTTCAATCTCAACAACACCCCAGTTAAAAGTAGGATTCGTTTGCCCGGATTCTACCTATTTATACTGGGCTGCTGGTAGTTCCGTGTACCGTTTATTTTCCCTCGAGGATAACTATATCGATACTCTCAATCTTATCGCTGACAGTTCCATAACCATCCCAACCTCCGGTTCATTATATGCTATTGCGGAAAATTTTGAAGGTTATGATGGCCTACGAAGCATTACTTTATTGCCTTCAAGACAGGGAGTTGGTTGTTATGTGGAGAATTTTCTAGCTGACCTCCTGCAAGATAACACCGCAAGATTATCCCTGAAGTTGGGCCTGACACAAAACATTCAAAATGTTGTATTCCAGAAAAATATCGGAGAAACCTGGGTGGATCTAAGTAAACAGCAACCGGCTCTCAACCTGTTTTATGATGATGACCAGTTGACCAGGGGATTCAATTATTACAGGGTATTGATTGACCTTGGTAATAAACAGGTTTTGAGCCAGCAGGCAAGTGTTTTCTATTTTGGAAAGGATGAAATAGTACTTTATCCCAATCCCTTGCCCAGGGGTCGATCTTTAAAAATAGCTACAAGGGATACTGAAAATCTTTTCGTGGAATTTTTCGATGTTACAGGAAGAAAACTATACAGCTACGGTCCGGTTGAAACAATTGAACAGGTACCTACAGGACCACTCAGAGCCGGCGTTTATTTTTTCCGCATAAGCCGGAATAATCAAAGAGTTGGGTCAGGAAGACTGGTGATACAATAGTGCAAACGAAAAAGCCGCTCCATGGAGCGGCTATATATTGGGAGTAATTTCGATAGAAATTAAACGCGGAAGTGTGCAAAAGCCTTGTTAGCTTCAGCCATGCGGTGTGTATCTTCCTTCTTCTTGTAAGCTCCACCTTCACCCTTTGCTGCTGCGATCACCTCGTTAGCCAGCTTCTCAGCCATGCTCTTACCATTTCTTTCACGGCTATAACGAATGAGCCACTTGATGCTCAAAGAGATCTTACGGTCAGGACGTACTTCAGATGGTATCTGGAAAGTAGCACCACCGATACGACGGCTTCTAACTTCAACAGCAGGAGTTACGTTTGAAAGAGCTTTTCTCCAAACCTCATAACCGTTCTCCCCGGTTTGCTTACTGATCCTGTCAACAGCATCGTAAAAGATGTTGAAAGCAGTGTTCTTCTTACCCTGCCACATCAGGTTATTTACGAAACGGCTAACCAACACATCATTATACCTTGCGTCAGGTGCCGGGGCGATTTTTTTGGCTTTTGTCTTCCTCATTTATACAATGATTTGAAAATATACTTTATTGATTATTTCTTAGCTTTTTCGCGCTTGGTACCGTACTTAGAACGTGACTTCTTACGATCCTTCACACCAGCAGTATCCAGTGATCCGCGAACAATATGGTAACGTACACCTGGAAGATCCTTCACACGACCACCTCTTACCAGCACGATTGAGTGCTCCTGGAGGTTGTGACCTTCACCCGGAATGTACGCGATCACCTCTACCTTGTTGGTCAAACGAACCTTCGCAACTTTACGCAGCGCGGAGTTTGGCTTCTTTGGAGTGGTGGTGTAAACACGGGTGCATACTCCACGGCGGAATGGACATGCATCCAAAGCCCTTGATTTACTCTTGGCTTTGATAATTTCTCTTCCTTTTCTTACCAGTTGTTGTATTGTAGGCATTATAAACCTTTTAAATTTTGGGACGGCAAAGGTAGCAGGCATCCCGGAAATAAAAAAATAAAAATCCTTTTTTCTGAAAACTTCTTTAAAAAACAGCCTAAACCGGGTATAACCAGCCGTATTTATCCTCTGTTCTACCCTCACGGATGTCGGTTACGATCTTTTTCAGACCCCTTCCTGCTTCATTCTTCTCCATATCAAAAGTCATCACAAAATCCTTATAGGTTAATTCTTTGATCGGCGCAATTACTGCCGCTGTTCCGGTTCCAAAAACCTCGGAAAGCTCACCCATTTTATACAGGTCAATCAGTTCATCAATGCTGATCCTTCTCTGCTCCACTTCATATCCCATATCACCCAGCAAAGTGATCGCAGTATCACGGGTAACCCCTGCAAGGATGGTTCCTTCACCTAGATCCGGTGTTAGGATCTTCTTACCGGCTACAAAGAACACGTTCATTACACCTATTTCCTGCACATATTTGTGCTCATTGGCATCAGTCCACAGAACCTGGTCGTATCCCTTCTTCTTTGCCTCAGCAGTAGCATGCATGGACGCACCATAATTTCCGGCAGCTTTCGCATACCCCACTCCACCCGGAGCAGCCCTGGTATAGAACTCCTCTACATAGATCTTCATGGGTGCTGCAAAATAGGGCCCTGTAGGGCTAAGGATCACCATGAATTTATACGTATCAGATGGCTTTACACCCAGCATTTCGTCGGTTGCAAACATGAATGGCCTGATGTACAGGCTGTGATCTTCCATATCAGGGATCCAGTTCTTATCGATCTCGATAAGCTGGCGCATACCTTCCATAAAGATCTCTTCAGGAACAGAAGGCATCTGCATTCTTTCAGCAGAAATATTGAAACGACGGAAATTATCTTCCGGACGAAAGATATAAGCATTCCCGGCAATGTCTTTATAAGCTTTGATCCCTTCAAAAATGGCCTGGCCATAATGAATGGCAGCATTCGATGGATCCAGCACCAACGGCTGATATGGCTTGATCTCCACATTCCTCCACTCTCCATCAATATAATCGGCTTCAAGCATATGATCGGTGAAATATCTTCCAAATGGAATCCTCTCCAAAGATATGTCCTGCAATTTACTCCGCTCTGTACGGGTAACCTTAATGCTCTGTTCGGCTATCATTTCGTATGTTTTTGACAACTTTTTTTTGGGTTTACAAAGAAACGAACAAACTTCGGGCTTACAAAGAATGAATTGATGTTTTACTAACAATTGTTAGTTTTTTAATAAGAGATATGAGTCTGAGTGATGTAAAACTTGAAAGCTGGATGTTACCAGGTCTGTACAAAGACAACCTTGTACTCAGCACCCCAAAAGGGAAAGATACCGAGATTGTCCACCCAACTTCTGAAACTTTCCAGGCAGAACCTGGTAAAGCAGAACTGAAATTCCTGGGCAAGAACCAGCAAAGGATCACCATCCTGGTTAAAAACCTTCAGGAAGTTTTCTTAGGGGACGAGGAATTATCGCTTCTAACCAAAATGATCTCTGCCTGTAAACTTACACTGGCAGATGTAGCCATTGTAAATATTGCACAAACACCTGCGGACATAAATATGGTTCATGAAATACTGAACCCTTCAAAAGTGCTGATGCTGGGAGTAGACAGCCAGGATATTCTTTTACCGATGAGTTTTCCTGAATTCAGGGTTCAGCCACATGGTCCATGTACATACCTCATGGCTCCTTCCCTGTCACAAATGACCAATGAATCTGATAGTGCAAGAAATATTAAAACACAGCTCTGGACAGCATTAAAACAGCTATTCGGATTATAAGATATATACATGACAGACCTGATCTTTGCGACCAATAATAAACATAAGGTAGATGAAATGCAGTATGCCATTGGAACCAATGTGCATATCATTTCACTCAAAGAAGCAGGAATTGATAAGGATATACCTGAACCACATGACACGCTTGAAAAAAACGCAAGGGAAAAGAGTAATGTCATTCATCAACTGACAGGAAAGAATTGTTTCAGTGAAGATACCGGACTGGAGGTGAATGCACTGGATGGTGCGCCTGGCGTATATTCTGCAAGATATGCTGGTGAAGATGGCAATGCAGAAAACAATATTTCCAAACTTTTGTATGAGTTAAAAGATAAGACGGATCTTTCAGCAAGATTTCGCACAGTGATTTCTCTTATTCTTGATAACGAAGAATACCAGTTTGAAGGAATCTGCAACGGATATATTGTTCGGGAAAAAAGAGGTAGTTTAGGATTTGGATACGATCCGGTATTTGTTCCTGAAGGTTCAGATAAGACATTTGCAGAAATGAATGCTGCTGAAAAAAATAAGTTCAGTCATCGTCAGAAAGCCGCTTCACAGCTGGTTTTATTTTTGCAACAACGATACGGTAATCCATAAAAGCTTTATCTAAATTTTCTTTAAATAATTTGATTCAAAAAAGCAACCATACCATTTCCGAATCCGACTTAATTGCTGGATGTATCGCAGGTGACAGAAAGATGCAGGAAGAATTGTACAACAGGTTTGCACCTAAGATGTATGCAGTATGCTTACGGTATGCTAACAACTCAGAAGATGCACAGGACCTGTTACAGGAAGGATTCATCAAGGTCTACAAAAACCTTCACCGCTTCAGGGCAGAAGGATCTTTTGAAGGCTGGATAAGAAGGGTATTCATTAACTCATCCATTGAACATTACAGGCGTAAATCAGCGAAATTATCAACTGTCAGCGATAAGGAAGAAAGTACCATCGAAGACAATGATATATCGGCGCTGGATAACCTTGCAGAGAAAGATATCATTAAACTGATACAGGATCTTTCGCCAGGGTACCGAACAGTATTTAACCTGTATGTTGTGGAAGGTTACTCTCATAAGGAGATCGGTGAATTACTCAACATCAGTGAAGGCACCAGTAAGTCACAGCTCGCAAGAGCCAAAGCGATACTTCAGAAAAAAGTTACCCAATATCTAAGCGACACGCAAAAATCCTACAACAGGAAAAACAATGGCTGATAAACTCCAACATAGATTACATAAGTTCGAAATCGAACCACCGGTCAGTTTATGGTCGGCTATTGAGAAAGAACTCGATGAAGCTAATGAGACAGGTAGATTATCCGCCAGACTTCAGATGCTTGAAGTTACTCCTCCTGATATTGCATGGGCTAATATTTCATCAGCACTTGATGAAGAAAAAAAGCCGGCCAAATTAATTGATCTTAACTGGAGAAAAGTTGCCGTAGCAGCTTCTGTAATTGCAGTGGCTGGTACATTGAGCTTTTTTTTATTTTTCAATAAAAGTGAGCGGAAAACTGAAGCGGCCAATTCAACCGTTTCTGTGGTGAATCCGGCCAGGCCAAATCCTTCCACCATCATTGAGGATAGTCCGGCATCAACTATTGCTGCAAATATTTCATCCGAAAATATTGAAACAAATATTGAACGACCTGTTGCAGCAGCTAGGGTACGGAACAATGAACCGAAGCCTTCAAGATTATTTGCATCAAATGTAGTGTTGCACGAAGATGATAATATTGAAATAACCGCTCCCCCTATCAGGGACCAGAGTGGTAATCCAATACTTGATAGATCATTGCTGGTTTCTGAAAATTCATCTTACATAACTGTTACCTCACCAAGTGGTGAAAAGACAAGGATCTCAGCCAAGTTTTTAGGTTACCTGGATAATCTCTTTCATCAAAAGGGCTCTGATGATGAATGGAAGAACAGGTTTGAAAACTGGAAACGCATCATGCTACAGGATGCAAGCCTGGCGCCTGCTCCAGGCAATTATATGGACCTGCTTGAATTAAAGGATATACTCATTGAACAGTAGTACTACCTTTGCTGCATGGCAAGGATCAAATTAAATTTACCCGAAACACTTCCGTTTTCTACACAGATCTCCATCAGGATAACTGATCTGAACTACGGCAACCACGTAGGTAATGATACCATACTTTCATTGCTGCATGAAGCACGTGTTCAGTTTTTAAAATCACATGATTACACTGAATTGAATCTCGGCGGCACAAGCCTGATCATGGGCGATGTAGCTATTGAATTTAAGGCTGAAGCTTTTTATGGAGACATTATAACAGCCTATGTGGGAGCAGCTGAATTCAGTCGGGTAGGATTTGATATCTATTACAAACTAACGAAGCAGGAAGGGAAAGAAATTATAGTGGCAGTTGCTAAAACCGGGATGGTTTGTTTTGATTATACTTCAAGGAAGGTCACACAGGTACCAGGAGAAGTCATTCAACAACTTGGAAGTTAATCATTCCAGATCCTCCAGCCTTCTTCTGCCTGGATCGTAAGCATCTCTATTCCATTTTCAATATCAGCCCCTCTTTCCTCACCCAATTGAAGGAACAGGGTTTTGGATGGATTGTAAACAAGGTCGTACAGGTAATGACGTGAGGTTAAAGCATTGTAAGGAATATCAGGTGCCGTTTCAATATTGGGCGACATTCCCAGGGGTGTTGTATTAATGATCAGACTGAACTGTTCCATCATCTCATCATTCAATTGATGGTATTGTACAACACCGGGTGCATCATTACCTCTTCTTGAAACAGTCAGAAATTCGATGCCAAGAGTTTTAAGTGCATAGTTGACGGCTTTAGCCGCACCACCTTCTCCAAGCACCAGGGCATGGGTATGATGTGGTTTAAGTTTCTTCATCAAAGAAACTTTGAATCCCAGGTAATCAGTATTGAATCCTTTCAACTTTCCATTCCTAACCAGTATGCAATTGCAGGCTCCAATTTGCTGAACGGATTCATCCAGTTCATCAAGGTAGGGTATCACCTGTTCCTTGTAAGGAATGGTAACATTCAATCCAGCAAGGTTTTCATACCCTGAGACCAGGGATGAAAATTCTTCAATGGATTGCAAAGGAAAATTCAGGTATTGAGCATCTTCAATACCTGAACTCCTGAATTTCTCTGTAAAATATTTTTGAGAAAAGGAATGAGTCAATGGGTATCCTATGAGCCCGAATGTCCTCATTGTGCATTTTCATTTTCAAGAAATAAACTGAATGTATCTCCACGCAAACCGATACGCATTGCTTCAAGAGGCAATACTTCTGTAGGAGCGATGTTTCCAAGGTTTACATTGCAGCCAAGCAATTCAATGAAATATAATTGCTGTGATTTTTGTGGAGCTTCCCACAATATCTTTTCCCCCGGGATCTGGGTAAGGATCTCCTGTACAAGCCCTTCACGGACTTCACCGCTTCCGCGATAGATACCAACGTTACCTGCTTCCCTTGCTTCCGCAATCACATATGTAGATCCGGCGTTCAGTTCATCACGCATCAGTTCTATCCATTTATAAGGAGGAATGATATGAGCAGCATCTTTACTTCCTACTTCACTCAATACTGTTCCGTGCTTGGTCAGCTTTTCAATGTATCCGCATTTTTCCGCATGCGGTATAGTGATCGATCCATCACTCACTTCCATGTATTGAATACCATAATCCTTGCAGACACTGATATAATCTTCGAACTGGTTTCTTATCAGAAAAGCTTCGAACAGAGTTCCTCCGAAGTAAACCGGAACATTGTATGAAGCATATACTTCAAGTTTCTCACGCAGCTTGGGAGTCACAAAAGAAGTACCGAATCCAAGTTTCACGATATCAATATGTGGCTCAGAAATGCTTAAAAAGTTGTGTACTTCAGCGATGCTGAGACCTTTATCCATCACCATGGTAATTCCATTGGTTCTTGGTTTCAGATGTCTTTCAGGGATCTGGGTGAGGTTAAAATTCATTTCATGTTGTTTACATAACGAAATAAAAGGCCGCGCAAAAATAGGGAACTAAATCCTTTTCTGCGCTTGACCTTTATCAGGTATGCTTAATTTGATTTTCCTTTCCTGTAACGGGAGATCAGATCAACTACTTTTTGCCTTTGCAAAAGAGCAAGATCCAGTTCGATAAAACGCTTCACCAGCTTAGGTGCCGCGGTCAGACCTTTTTCCAGCACGGCCAGTGCCTGTTTTGATTTGCGCATGGCAAACAGGATAGCACTTTCGTAATAATAAAATACAGGTTTATTATCGGTATGGATCCTGGCTGCATCAATTTGTTCCAGTGCTTCATCGTAGAATTCTCCCGCATATAAACAGCGTATCAACGCTTCCCAGCTGGATGCACTCTTTGGACGGTGACGCACCACCAGTGAAAAATTCTGGATCGCATCCCTATAGTCACCTAATTGCATTTTACATTCACCCATTGCCAGGTTGAATTCCGGCTGGTTACGATGGATCTGCATGGCTATTTCCAATTGCTTGACAGCCATATTCCACTGCTCTTCATTCATGTAAGTGCAGGCGATCTTGTAATAAAGTTTGCTGTCTTCCTGGTTAAGATGAGATGCTTTCCGGTAATAGAACCTTGCCTGCGCATAATTTTTCATCCGGTCGAAACAATGGCCTATAGCTTCATAGATCACATCTTCAGGCCTTGACAATTCCAGCACTTTTTCCAATACTTCAATAGCATCCTTATACTTTCTAAGCCTGATATATGCATCACCCATATTTCGATATGCATAATCGAATTTTTCATCAATCACGACAGCATACTGGTACGCATCAATGGCTTTTTCGTATAATTTCAATCCCTGGTAAGCCGCGCCAAGATTAAACCAGGCCAGTTCATTATATGGAAACTCATCAATGATCTGCTGGTGTAATTTTATACTTTCTTCATTCCGACCCGTAAAATCAGTCCAGAAGCAGATCTTGTATAATGCTTCTTCATTTGTGGGCTCTTCTTCCAGAATGATCTTAAGGCAATCAAATATCTTGTCGAACTCTTCATAATCATCGTACACATCTGCCAGTTCAAATAAGAGTTCAATACGCTCCTCCCCTTCAAACAAGGTCAGGGCATATTCAAGCAGTTCCACTGCTTTTTCCTGCTGATCGAGAGCCAGGTAGGCATCGGTCTTTAAAATATAAAGATTGATATCATTATGGTCCAGGAGCTGTGCGTGGTTTAGCACCCTCAATGCTTCATGGTAATTGCGTGTAGCGATGAGTATATCACCTTTCTTAACATGGAGCATGGCTGAAAATGGATAGCGATCAACAGCTATCTCCGCTGCTTCCAACGCTTGCTGAAGGTCTTCCACGTCATCAAAATGGTCAATGATCTTTTCAAAAGATTCTTCGTCGAGGAAGGTATGGGATCGACCGGCCTTCAAATTTTCGAACTGCCTTACCAATTCCCGGATCTCTTCTTTGTCCTGCCTGTATGGATTTTCCTTCATTCTTAAGGTTTTTGAAAATTAATCGAATCAGTAATTCCTGTCAACCGAAACTATTCACCGTTTTTCCCCAAAAAAATTACGAGAGCAGAAGCAACTAATCAGACTCCAATACTGTAATTATTTGTAAAAAAACCAAGCCACCCTTTATGGAATAATCTAAGGTTCCTATCTTATTTAAAATGTTAAAAACTTTTAGATGAGCGGTAGCATAAGTCCTAATTAAATTGTAAATTTGCATTGTATGAACAAGAACTCTACGCTAAAACTTAACCACATGCTCAAAAAATCGCTTGTCAGCTTAATGCTGCTAGGGGTAGTGGTGCTTGCTTTGGCAAGTAGTGGTGGCGGAAAGAGTAAGAAAAAGCCCTCTCTCAACACAAGTATTAGTACCAATGTGTACACCAATGGATTTTCCCTGAAATCAGGCCCCAAATATACCGGAAGCCTGCTGAATAAGGAAAGATCTACGAATTATACCTTATACAACTCCATTGTAACCTACCAAAAAGGAAACACCATTTATGTTCTTCCTTATAAGTACAAGGTTACTACAGGCTTCAAATCCAATCTGGAAATGGTGGATCTGAAGATCAGGCTCCATAAATAAATATTTAAGCTGAAATGTGGATCCAGGTATTAATTACCTGAACCCGACTTTTTACTTTCCTCATAAGTCATTTCACGATATCCGCTCTTCGGAATATCAAATTTAGAGGCTGGAACCGGGTTGAGATTTACTTTTGAAACCGTATACTTGATGGTCATCTTACCCATATTTAATTCATACTCAAGGGGTAAGCCATTCAATGATCTAAACTGGTAGTCATAGTTCCTGTTTTCCGGAACAAGATCGGGCGTATAATAAACCACGAAGTTTGAACCATCTTTCAAAGTAGCCACTGCCTTCTGACATGTATATCCAGCAATATTCTTTGTTTCACCGGTATTCTTAAACTGGATATCCTGGTAACGCTTATTCTTTTCTTTCCAGTTCTCCGCATTCATCCTGATCAACAATTTCTGTCCGCTCACTTCTCTGAGAATTACGGCATTTCCTGATTTTGAATCATGAATGGTAGTGGATGAAAACAGGGCGCTATTCATTTCAACCCTACTCATTGGACCTTTGATATACAGGGTTGTGGTAGACCCGTCAAGGGCATCCGCCATCCTGGGTTCAGCAGATCCTGATGAAATGGAGGCATCATAAACAAGGGTAAGTTCTGAAACAACTTTTTGAGCCTGCGACCCTAATCCAGCCAAAACCATTAATCCAAGGGCCAGGAACTTTTTCATATCCTATTTTTATTATTGTTAACAAGACGGTGCTCAGCATGCTTCCGTTGTATTATGAAAGCTAAGCTTTCCCGCTCATTAATGGCTAAAATAAAAAAGACCCGGCATATAAAGTGTCGGGTCTCAGATATTTAGCGTTAAAACTACTTTTTATTCTGCTTTGTTTTAGCGTCCTGCATTTGCTTTTGTGCTTCCTGCATCTGCTCGATACGTTCCTGCCATTTACTTTTCGATTTCGGTTTGGTTCTGTTCAGTTGTATCTGGGCCAGGATCTTCTCATGGTTAATGATATAATTCTGGATGATGAACTGAAGGATCAGCGTTACCAAGTTGGAAACTGTATAATACCAGGTAAGTGCCGAAGGAAGGCTATTGAAAATGAACAACAGGATGAATGGGAAGATGTAAGGCATGTACTTGAGCGCTGGGTTATTCTGGTCAGGCGTCATGTTCATGTTATATAATGAGATGGCAAAGCTTGTGATCACAGCAGTCAGGGTAAACAAACTCAGGTGATTTCCCAATCCCCAAACATAGAAGGGAAACTTAACGATCACATCATATGATGACAGATCCTGTGCCCAAAGAAAGCTCTCCCCTCTCAATGCAATATTGGAGTTGAAGAAACTATACAGGGCAAAGAAGATAGGGATCTGCAACAAGGCCGGAATACATCCGCCAAGAGGATTCACTCCGGCTTCACGGAACAACTTCATCTGTTCCATTCCGATCTGCTGCTGGTCGGCACCATATTTGGCTTTCAGCTGTTCGATCTCAGGACGAAGTGCCTTCATTTTTGCTCCACTCAGGTATGAAGTGTATACCAACGGAGAAGTCAGCAAACGGATGAAAAGGGTCAGCAACATAATTACAATACCCAGGCTGCCCACAAAACTTCTGAAGAAGTCAAATACCGGCATCACAATGTACTTGTTGATAGGGCGAACAAATGCATAAAAATCCCTTCCCAGGTTTACGATCTTATCCATTTCGGGAACACTTGCAGTCAGGTTCTTCATGATCTTGTAATCATTCGGACCATAATACAATTGCATTGGGAAAGAAGCCTGCGCACCCAGCGGCAATTTAGCCTGCAGGGCAGTCGTGGTCTTAGCGATGGTCTTGGAAGTATCCTGGCTCTTATTCAGGGTAATTTCGCCTGAAGTAAAATTATTCTTTGCAATCAAAGTGGTGTTGAAGAACTGTTGCGCCACACTCACCCATTTAACCGGGCTTTCAAATTTGTGTGAGGTCTTCGACATGATATAGTCAAAGTCTTCATCTTCATAATAGCAGATGTTTGACATTTGTCTTTCATACTTCACATCTTTTTCCAATTGGGTAGGTTCATTTTGCCAAACCAGGTTAAAACCACCCTGGCTAAGTAATTTATCAGCACCATTCAATTTCACATTCCAGTCAAGCAGGTAAGAATTATCGGGCAATACGAATTCATGTACAATGGATTCACCGGTTGGTGAAGTTGCAGAATAGGAGATCACCTGGCCGTTGGCTGCTTTCTGAACAGTACCTCCATCAAAATACAATTCGCTAACCTGTGAAGATGAGGTTGGAGAGGTATTAACGGGATAAGAGATCTTGTCATAATCGGTTCCTCCCAATACTACAGGAGCTCCATTGATGGCGTTGTACTTTTTAAGTTCAACTTTCTTTGGCTGTCCTCCTTTATTGGAAAAGGTGATCTTAATCACTTCATTTTCAACAACCTGGAAAGTCTCCTGCCCTACGGTTGCCTTTTTTAGACTGGAAGTATCCACTACCACCAATCTTGAAGATGTATCATTAGCCTGTGCGATAGAATCCCTGACTTTTTGAACTAAAGCAATGGAGTCTTCTTTACGTTGCTTCTCCTTTGCCAGTTCCTGGCTGCTCTTGGTTGAAAGGAACAGATATCCAAACAATAGAACGGCCAGTAAAATAAATCCAATAACCGTGTTGCGGTCCATACTACCCATTATAAATTTTTTAAAGAGTGCAAAGATAGGGGGTTAGATCAGTTCCGTTTTCAACATGGTATTCTTTGACGAACTCTTTTGCTCAGCATATTCCTTTGCAGCCTTGATGAAATGGACAAAGATTGGCTGAGGATTTTCTACTGTACTCTTTAATTCAGGGTGATATTGAACGCCCAGGAAGAAAGGATGATCCGGTAATTCAACGATCTCAACCAGGTTACTATCCGGATTCTTACCACTTGCTTTCATACCTGCCTGCTCAAACTGCTCAAGGTATTTGTTGTTGAATTCCCAGCGGTGACGGTGCCTTTCATTGATCAGGGTACCACCATAGATCTTTTCAGCCAGTGAACCTTCCGCTACACTACAAGGATAGGATCCAAGCCTCATGGTACCACCCTTGGCTGTGATTTCCTTCTGTTCAGCCATCAGGTCGATCACCGGATCCGGCGTAGCGGGATTCATTTCGGTAGAATGGGCCTGCTTCAGTCCCAGTACATTCTGGGCAAATTCGATCACGGCCATCTGCATTCCCAGGCAAATCCCGAAGAATGGAAGTTTATTTTCCCTGGCATATTTCACGGCGATGATTTTTCCTTCAACACCACGATGTCCGAAACCGGGAGCCACCAGCAATCCATCAAGTCCACCCAGCTTTTCGGCCACATTATCTTCTGTAATGAATTCACTGTGAACGTTCACGATCTGAACCTTACATTCATTCATAGCTCCTGCATGAACAAAGGCTTCCAGGATGGATTTGTAGGCATCCTGCAGTTCAATATATTTTCCGATAAGACCAATATTTACTTTGCTCTTAGGATATTTAAGTTTATCAAGGAATTCTTTCCATTTGCTCAGTTCCGGTTCAGCAAATTCAGTGATATTCATTTTCTTCAGGCAGATCAGGTCAAGTTTCTCTCTCATCATTGCCAGCGGAACCTCATAGATGGTTGGAGCATCGGCTGCTTCAATTACCGCTTCCTGCTTAACATTACAGAAAGCTGCAATTTTCCTTCGAAGTTCAATTGGCATCGGCTCTTCCACCCGACAAACGATCACATCAGGGTGAACGCCTTCCTGGCTCAGCATCTTCACACTGTGTTGGGTAGGCTTGGTCTTGAGTTCCTTTGCAGCTTTCAGGTAAGGCACCAGGGTAAGGTGAACCACTACGGTATCTTCTTCCGGAAGTTCCCACTGAAGCTGACGAACTGCTTCCACGAATGGTAAACTTTCAATATCACCAACCGTTCCGCCAATTTCCGTGATGATTATATCCCAATTGTTGTTTTGACCAAGCAGGAGCATCCTGCGCTTGATCTCGTCAGTGATATGAGGGATCACCTGGACGGTCTTACCAAGGTAAGCTCCTTCCCTTTCTTTATTGATTACAGTCTGATAGATCTTACCAGTAGTAACGTTGTTAGCCTGGGAAGTAAAAATATTGAGGAAGCGCTCATAGTGACCAAGGTCAAGATCCGTTTCAGCGCCATCTTCCGTAACATAGCACTCTCCATGTTCGTAAGGATTCAATGTTCCGGGATCCACATTAATATATGGATCGAATTTCTGGATGGTTACACGTAAGCCACGTGCCTGCAGCAATTTAGCGAGCGACGCCGCAATAATGCCTTTACCCAATGAAGATGTAACACCTCCTGTAACAAAAATGTACTTTGCCATGTTATGGTTATGTTTTTCCGATATATTAAGTGAATTGGCGGTCAGAACTTTCGGCAGTAAACCGCTAATGTTGACCTAAAGAATGATCAAGGAGAACTTCCAAGAGGTCATGCAAAGGTAGGCCAATTTTAATGATGTCAGAAAAAGAAAAACATGCTGTGGAAAAAACCGTAATTTTTTAAACAAAATAAAAAGCAGATGATTCGGAGATTTATTTTATTTGGAGCATTGACCATTTTATTAAACACTGCCAAAAGTCAATCCTGTTGTGAGCCCGGGGCTATAGACCTCTATGCAAGGAATGGTGCTTCGGAACAATTTCGAGGAGCCCATGAATTACCTCAACCTTATGTTCATATCTCGGAAAACGGAAAGGATATCAACTTTAAAACTCCTGACGGAAAAGATGCCCATGGATGGTTCATCCCTGCAAAGAAAAAGTCAGATTATTTTCTTTTCGTAATCCATGAATGGTGGGGATTGAATGACCATATTAAAAGGGAAGCGGAAAAATACTGGAGCGACCTGGGAATTAATGTATTAGCCCTGGATATGTATGATGGCGTAGTAGCTACAACGCGTGAAGAAGCCGGTAAAACCATGCAGTCATTGAATAATGAAAGGGCAGTTAATATCATTAAAGGTGCTTATGACTACGCAGGAAAAAAGGCCAAAGTATTTACGGTTGGATGGTGCTTTGGAGGTGGCTGGAGTCTGCAAACCGGGTTACTTGGTGGAAAGCAACTTGCAGGAACACTGATGTATTACGGTCAGCCTGAAAAAGATGTTGAAAAACTTAAAACCCTTTCAGCGGATGTTATTGGATTCTTTGGAACCAGGGACCAATGGCCATCTGTTCAGATGGTGAATGAATTCAAGGAAAATATGGAGAAAGCCGGAAAGAAGTTATACCTGAATATGTATGATGCAGACCATGCATTTGCAAATCCCAGCAATCCAAAATTCAATGAGGAGGCAACTAAAGATTCTTATTCAAAAAGTATAGCCTTTATTAAAGAAAGGATGAAGTAAAAAAAGCCCGGAAATTCCGGGCTTAACTTTATTTATAACTTACAGAGATCATTTGTACCTGTTTGTCTGCCGAGGCACTTATATGCTGCAAATTCTTTTCACTACTATTTTTCAGGATCATTTCCTTTTCCCTGATCTTTCTGCTGTGCATAAAAGAGATCGTCAGTATCAGGGCAAAAAGAAAATAAATTTCAGTCTTTTCTTTCTTCATAAGTTAGGTTTGAGGCTAAGAGCCCACAAAGAAACGAAAAAACAGCTAATAATAGTATACCCTTAGAGTCAGAATTTAAAAAATCATGATTTGTTAATATGATCAGTCTTTTGCGATCTTATCAAAACTTGCAACGATCCCTTTGATTAATGAAGAACTGAATCCCTGGTGTTCCATTTCATTCAAACCAGCGATAGTACAACCTTTTGGAGTTGTAACTTTATCTATTTCCTGTTCGGGGTGAGTTTTTTTCTGCAATAATAATTCTGCAGCCCCTTTAACGGTTTGAGCTGCAATAAGGCTGGCTGTAGCTGCATCGAAACCGATCTCAATTCCACCCTGGATATTCGCCCTGATATATCTCATGGCATAAGCGGTACCGCAAGCACCAAGTACAGTGGCCGCATCCATCAGCTTTTCTTCTATGGTAACAACTTTACCGAGGTTTGAAAAAAGATCAAAAACATACTGGATCTCTTCTTCCTTTGCATTGTTGTAGGCAATACAGGTCATACTTTCCTGGATAGCTATTGCTGTATTAGGCATAGCCCTGAAAACAGGACTGGCATGTTTCAATACTGATTGAAGTTCTTTGATCAGCACGCCGGTTACCACCGACACTACAGTTTTTTCTTTATCGATCTCACCTGCAATGCTACTCAAAACATCTTTTACCTGGAATGGTTTCACAGCAAGAATAATGAGTTCACCAAAATTTGCCGCTGCTAAATTATCACTTGAAACCTGTACACCCTGTGCTTTCAAAGGACCAAGAGTTGATACATTTCTTTTGGTAACAAGAATATCTTCAGGCCTGGAGAAACCACTTTTGATGAGTCCTTCCGCAATGGCAGTACCCAGGTTTCCTCCTCCAATGATCGAGATCTTTTTCATGATGGTTAATAGTTAGCGGAAGACCTTAAATAATTACGCACATAGTCATCCACTCCTTCTTCCAATGAATAAAATTTTTCGTTGTATCCTGCATCCTTCAATTTATGCATGTCGGCTTCAGTGAAATATTGATATGTATCCCTCAAGTCTTCAGGCATATCAATAAATTCAATGTTAGGTTTCATATCAAGGCCGGCAAATGTTGCATTGACCAGGGCTTCAAATGATCTTGCCTTACCGGTTCCAACATTGTAAATGCCAGATGCAGGTCTTTGTTCCATCAACCAGTAACAGATCTTTAATACATCTTTTACATAGATGAAATCACGAAGCTGTTGCCCGTCTTTAAAATCCGGACGATGTGATTTGAATAGTTTCACAAAACCATTTTGCTTCACCTGGTTGAATGAATGAAAGACCACACTGGCCATCCTGCCTTTATGATATTCATTGGGTCCGTAAACATTGAAGAATTTCAATCCAGCCCAGAATGGAGGCTGATGAGTTTGCTGAAGCACCCATTTATCTACTTCATTTTTAGATACTCCATAAGGATTAAGTGGTTTCAGTTTTTCAGACAATGCATGTTCATCACTATAACCCAATTCACCGGCACCATAGGTTGCAGCAGAGGATGCATAGACAAGTGGCACACCAAAGTTTGTACAGTACTTCCAAAGCCTGATGGTATAGTCTACATTGAAATGCTGGTGTACGCTGTAATCAAATTCAGTAGTGTCGGTTCTTGCACCGATGTGAAAAATAAAATCAACTTTATTGGAAGGATTATCGAGCCATTCAAAGAATGATTCACGATCTATCTTCTCACGAATTTTTTTTCCTTTGAGATTGGGGAATTTATCCTGCCTGGCAAATTCATCAACCAGGATAAGATTGTCAAAACCTTTTTCATTAAGAAAACCGGTGAGACAGCTTCCAATGAATCCTGCCGCACCGGTTATCACTATTGTTGAAGACCTATCCATAATAAAATTTAGAGAGCTGTCAAAGCATGCTCTGATTCATGCCCAGCAAGCAATTGCTCGATGGCAGTATCATATTTTTCTTTCCAGGAAATTGAATTACCCCAGTTCTCTCCTTCTACGATCACATCACCGGATGTTACCGTTCCAAGGTATTCATATGGATGACCACCCATTACTGATTTGAATGCCTCAACTTGCTCAGCAGCAACAGAAACCACAACACGGCTCTGGGCTTCACCAAACCAATATGCATCTTTGCGAACGGATGCATCTGCAGACTTCACATCAAATCCAAGATCATTCACAAAAGAAGATTCAAGAAGTGTAACGATCAATCCACCTTCACTGATATCGTGTGCAGAAAGGATCACCCCGGACTTATTCAACTCCGCAATTTTATTTTGAAGTGCCTTTTCTTCAGCCAGCTCAAAATGCGGAGCTGGACTAAATTCTACGTTATGAAGCTTATGAACATATTCAGAAGATCCGATACAATTGCGGCTCTTTCCTACCAGGAATAACTGGTCACCTTCCGATTGGAATCCAAGAGAAAGCTTTTTACTTAGATCATCGAGAATACCCACCATACCAATAGTTGGAGTTGGATAAACAGGACCATCAGGATTCTGGTTATAGAAGCTCACATTACCACCGGTAACAGGTGTATCAAATTCACGACATGCATCGCCCATACCTTTGATCGCATTCACGAACTGGTAATAAACTTCAGGATCGTAAGGATTGCCGAAATTCAGGCAGTTGGTGATTCCCAAAGGTTCGCCACCAGAGCAAACGATATTACGCGCTGCTTCTGCAACTGCGATCATTGCACCTTTGTATGGATCAGCAAAAACATAACGACTGTTACAATCTGTGGTTAATGCCAGCCCCTTTTCAGTTGGCTTTGCCACAACCACAGCTGCATCTGAAGGATTGTTTGTTCCGGTATTTCCGGTTCCCACCATGCTGTCGTACTGAACATATATTGCCCGCTTGGATGCAATATTTGGAATGGTAACGATCTGTTCAGCCACCGCTTTCAAATCAGATGGTATTGCTATAGATTCAGCATTGAAAGACTTGATCTTTTCCAGGTATGCCGGCTCTTTGTAAGAACGCTCGTATTGAGGAGCGCCACCACCAAGTACCAGTTCGTAAGCAGGGATCTCAGCTTCCAGCTGTCCATGCATATAGAATTTCAACAGTCCGTCATCGGTTACTTCACCGATCTCAGAGCATGGAAGATCCCATTTTTCAAATACATCAAGTACCAGTTGCTCTTTACCTTTCTCCACTACCATCAGCATTCTCTCCTGGCTTTCGCTTAGTAGCAATTCCCAGGTTTTCATATTCTGCTGACGGGTTGGAACTTTATCCAGGTCGATTCGCATTCCCACATTTCCTTTGGCACTCATTTCTGCTGTTGAGCAGATGATTCCTGCAGCACCCATGTCCTGCATACCAACAACTGCACCGGTCTCTATCACTTCAAGACATGCTTCCAGGAGTTTCTTTTCCTGGAAAGGATCACCTACCTGTACGGCAGGAAGTTCCTGTACGGATTCAGCGGTAATATCAGCAGAAGCAAATGATGCCCCGCCGATACCATCTTTACCGGTAGCACTTCCCACGAAGAACACCGGGTTTCCGGTTCCCTCTGCAGTTGCAGAAACGGTTTTACCAGCTTTAACGATTCCCACACTCATGGCATTCACGAGCGGGTTAGTATGATATTTTTGTTCGAAATAAACTTCTCCACCAACGGTTGGTACGCCAAAGCAGTTGCCGTAATGACCAATACCATGAACCACACCACCAAGGAGGTGCTGGGTTTTTGATTCCTTCAGATTTCCGAAACGAAGCGAGTTAAGCGCAGCGATCGGGCGGGCACCCATGGTAAAGATATCACGATGAATACCTCCCACTCCGGTTGCAGCACCCTGGAAAGGTTCAATAGCAGAAGGGTGATTATGCGATTCAATTTTAAATACAACTCCATATCCACCACCTATATCCATTAAACCAGCGTTCTCCTCACCGGCTTTAACCAGCATACGGGAGCCTTCACGAGGCAGTGTTTTCAACCACTTGATCGAGTTCTTATAGCTGCAGTGCTCACTCCACATTCCACTGAATGCACAGAGCTCATTGAAATTGGGCGTTCTGCCAAGCTTTTGTTTGATAAGTTCAAATTCTTCTGCGGTAAGGCGCAGCTGTTCGGCGGTCTTTACTGTAACTTCCATTGTTCTGTTTCAAGAGCGCCAAAAGTACGAAGCCAATTTTACTCTTCAGGAAAATAATTGATGTAGGTTTGCACCCACCGATGCCCGATCCATCAAAAAATAAGATCTTTTTTGTCTGCAACAGCTCCTGGGGTGTTGTGCGGTTTCGACTTGATACTATTGAGTTCCTCGTGAGAAATGGATATGAGATTTATGTTCTTGCACCAAGGGATAAATATAGTTCCAGGCTGGAAAAAATGGATGGGGTAAATTTTATTGAAACCTCTTCATTAAATCCATCGGGGTTATCAGCGATATCAGATTACCGCTACTTCCAGGAACTCAAAAAGATCTACGCATCCCTTCAACCATCCCTGATCTTTCATTATACCATCAAACCAAATATCTATGGTACGATGGCTGCCGACAAACTTGGAATTCCATCTATTAGTGTAGTTACCGGGCTTGGTTATGCATTCATCAGGAAAACATTATTAAGAAAGATCGCTACTATATTATATAAGAGATCTCTTCCCAAAGCACGGGAAACCTGGTTTCTAAACCAGGATGATCAGCAATATTTTATAGCCCATAAGATCCTCCCGGCTGATCAAACATTTATTCTTCCAGGTGAAGGGATCGATACTCAAAAATTCCAGGCGTTGGGTCAGAAGAGACCAGGCTCAAGCCTGAGTTTTCTACTGATCGGAAGGCTGATAAAAGAAAAAGGAATCCAGGAATTCGGAGAAGCTGCGGAACTTTTACGTAAAAAAGGATTTACCGGCGATTTCAATATCCTGGGCTTTTATGATCCTAAAAATCCCTCCAGTTTCGATCCTGTACAGATGCGTCGTTGGCAAAAACAGGGAATCATTCAGTACCTGGGGGCAACCGACGATGTAAGGCCGCATATCAATGGTGCTGATTGCATTGTGCTTCCTTCTTACAGGGAGGGTTTGCCATTGAGCCTGCTGGAAGCTGCATCCATGAAAAAGCCCATCATCACATCAGATACTGCTGGATGCAGGGATGTGGTTGAAGATGGAGTCAATGGATTTCTTTGTAAACCTGGCGATTCGATTTCCCTGGCAAAAGCCATGCAAAAGGTTATCGACCTTGGACAGGATGCCCGCACCGGCATGGGAATCGAGGGAAGAAGAATTGCTGAAACCCGCTTCAAGGCAGATATCATCAAAAACATATATCTTCAAAAGATCAGTGCCATAATTCATTAATTCAGCATGGAGGCATTCTTAACCCTGGTCTACCTGATCCTTTTTAGCTGGCTTGTTTATAGAACCCCCTTTTTCCGCAATGCGGGAATTTCACCCTTTATCCTTACAGTTTATTTCATTTGCTGCATTCTCCTGGGCTGGGGACATTTATGGTTTGCCTGGAAATTCTTTCCTAACCATGGCGATATGTGGCTTTTCTACAGTGAAGGGAAAAAGCTGAAACATCTCTTACTTAATGATTTCCCTGGGTTTTTGAAAGAAATGCAGGTAGATGTTTATGAACAAGGGGTATTGACTTCGGGGAGCCTTGTGATCAGGATCCAATACCAGTTCATGTCATTTGTGTATATGCTTTTCAACCTGTTTTCCTTCAGCAATAATTATGTAAATATTGTAGTGTCGGGATATGTCGTGATGTTTGGAAAGATAGGTTTATACCGGGCTGCGCAAAGATGGACACCAAAAAATCATCTGGGAAATCTATTCTTTTTGGTCTTACCCGGTATGTTATTCTGGATAGGGGTTATTCACAAAGAAGCAATTATTTATATAGCACTTGGATTGATGCTCTTTTACCTCCGCAGGAAACTTTATCCTGGTTTGCTGTTGGTGATCATTGCTTTCATCCTGATTTTCTTTACCCGGAGTTATGTGATAGGCCTGGTATTTCTTGGACTGTTGGCTGGGGCTTTCTGGACCATTGCAAAGGATTCTAACCGGTATATCCTATTGTTCATAATGGGAATCGGAGTATTTGTTTTTCATTGTTTTTACCCGCAAAAAATTGAATGGCTCCTTGAGCAGGTTATAACAAGGAAAACAGAATTTGAATCACTGAAGGCCAATACCCTATTGCCTTTTATTAATCTTAAGCCTTCATTACATTCCTTCTTTATTCATCTTCCAGCCGCCTTCCGGAATGGCTTTTTCCTTCCTTATCCCGGCCAGTTTAACCTGTTATACAGTTCCTTCAGTATAGAGATCTACTTTGTCCTGGTTGTACTTTTGGGCGCATTACAGGTTAAAAAATGGAACTTTCTCCTGGCTTTCAGCCTGGTATTTGGCATTGCCGGAGTGCTTCTGACAGGATATACCGTTCCATTTGCAGGTGCCCTGGTGCGCTATAGAAGTATTTATCTTCCTTTTCTTATGTATGTGGGTTTTGAAGGATGGAAAGAATTTCCGTTGCTAAAAGTTATAGACGCAAGATTATCGAAATTATTAAATTATAATTTTTTCTATATTTCAAAATAGCAGCCATAACTTTAACAAAACTGTTGTTTTCCAAAAATTTTTACCCCTTTTTCTCACATTTTTCCATTTTTTTAGATCATTGGCAGGAAAAATTTTCAAAAACTTATTAATAGTCGTTTCTTTGCCATCGCTAAAATCATGTAAATGGAATCATTACGTTTAAAAGCAATTGAAAATCTGACCCATTCTAATGGTACATCAGTGGCTGCTTCAGCGAAGATCACAGGTATCTTCGGGGAGAATGTTTTCACGTTAAAAACTGCCCGTGAATTTTTAAGTGATGAAGCCTTCAAGAGCCTGACAGGTTCTATCAGGGGCGGAAAAAAGATCGACCGTGCAATGGCTGCACAGATCGCATCTGGATTACGTCAATGGGCAGAGACCAAAGGTGTAACGCATTACACGCACTGGTTCCAGCCACTGACAGGTATTTCGGCTGAAAAACATGATTCATTCTTCACCATCAAGGGTGATGGAACTCCTATCGAGCAATTTGATGGAGACACCCTTATCCAGCAGGAGCCTGATGCTTCTTCTTTTCCTAATGGTGGATTGAGAGCAACTTTTGAAGCCCGTGGTTATACTGCATGGGATCCTTCTTCTCCTGCATTTATCATGGATATCGCGCAGGGTAAAACACTTTGTATCCCTACCATTTTTGTTTCATATACCGGAGAGTTGCTGGATTACAAAGGTCCTTTGCTGAAAGCACTCGAATCTCTAAATAAAGCTGCGGTAGATGTATGTCATTATTTCGATAAGAATGTTGGAAAGATCACTGCAACCCTGGGATGGGAGCAGGAATATTTCGTAATAGATGAAATGATGTTCAATGCACGCCCTGACCTGGTTGTAGCGGGAAGAACTGTATTTGGTCATACCCCAGCAAAAGGACAACAATTGGAAGATCATTATTTCGGATCGATTCCTGAGCGCGTTTACTCGTTCATGAGGGATTTCGAAAATGAATCATACAGACTGGGTATTCCATTAAGAACCCGTCACAATGAAGTGGCTCCAGGACAGTTCGAGTGCGCACCTATCTTCGAAGAAGTAAGTGTAGCAGTTGACCACAACACTTTACTGATGGATATTATGGACCGTGTTGCACGTCGTCATAAACTGCGTGTTTTACTTCATGAAAAACCATTTGCCGGAGTTAACGGTTCCGGTAAACACAATAACTGGTCGATGGCTACAGATACCGGCGTTAACCTGCTGGCTCCTGGTAAGACCCCAAAGACCAACCTGATGTTCCTGACTTTCTTTGTGAACACCATCAAAGCGGTACATGATCATGCCGACCTGTTAAGATCAGCGATCGCATCTGCAGGTAATGATTTCCGTTTGGGTGCTAACGAAGCTCCTCCCGCTATTATCTCTGTTTTCATCGGTCAATTTCTTACCAAGGTATTGCAGGATGTTAAAGAAAGAGTAGGTGATAAATTTGATGAGCAGGATGAAGCAATCCTGAAGCTTGATCTTCACCGCAGCATTCCTGAATTGCTGCTCGATAACACCGACAGGAACAGAACTTCCCCATTTGCATTCACCGGGAATAAATTTGAATTCCGTGCAGTAGGATCTTCTGCAAACTGTGCCAATGCAATGACCGTTCTCAATACCATCATGGCTGATACACTGAAGAAATTCAAATCAGATGTTGATTCACTGATCGAGAAAGGTGAGAAGAAAGAGATCGCTATCATGCACGTTATCCGTGAGTACATTGTAAGCAGCGAGAAAGTATTGTTTGAAGGTGATGGTTACAGTGACGAGTGGCATAAAGAAGCTGAGCGTCGTGGACTTCCAAATCTTCGCACTACTCCACTGGCATTGGATGCAATGGTAACTGAGAAAGCCAAGAAGCTTTTTGCAGAGAACAATGTTTATAACCATGCTGAGCTTGAAGCACGTCATGAGATCGAACTTGAAAAATATATCAAGAAGGTTCAGATAGAAGCCCGCATCATGGGTGAACTGGCCACCAGCCATATTCTTCCTGCAGCAATCGAATACCAGAACCTGTTGATCGAAAACATCAAAGGTTTGAAGGAAGTTGGTCTTGCTGAAGAAACTTTCCTGAAACAAAAGCAGATCCTTGAAAAGATCTCTTTGCACATCAGTAAGGTAAGTGAGCTGGTATTACAGATGATCGAAGCAAGAAAGATCTGTAATGCAATGGAAAACACCCGTACCAAAGCAATCGCTTATGGTGAGCAGGTTAAGGAAGCTTATTTCGACCAGATCCGTTATCATGTTGATAAGCTGGAACTGTTGGTAGGCGACCAGTACTGGGCACTTCCTAAATACAGGGAAATGTTATTCCTGAGATAATTACTCCAGTGATATCAATAAAGGGCCGCTAATAAAGCGGCCTTTTTTATTACCAGTATATTTGCAAGCTATGACATTACTGCAGGTGAGCAATATCAGCAAGCATGATGGAAATAACCAGGTTCTTGATGGCATTAATTATATGCAGGAACACAGGCAGAAACTCGCCATTGCAGGAGAAACTGGATCAGGAAAAAGTACCCTGGTAAAGATCATTGCTGGACTTATTCAGCCTGACTCAGGAACAGTAATCTTTCAGGGTGAAAAAGTTCCTGGACCCCTGGAAAAACTGGTCCCTGGTCATCCTAAAATTGCCTACCTCTCCCAGCATTTTGAACTGAGAAATAATTATATCATTGATGACCTGCTTGATTATTCCAATAAGCTGGAAACAAGAGCGGAAGCGGATAAGATCTTCGAGATTTGCCAGATCGATCATCTGCTGAAGAGAAAGACCACACAGCTTTCAGGTGGAGAAAAACAGAGAGTTGCATTGGCGCGAATACTTGTAACCAATCCTTCTTTATTGATACTGGATGAGCCTTATTCAAATCTTGATATGATCCATAGAAAAGTGATCAAACAGGTTATTGAAGATGTTAGTTCAACATTTGATATAACCTGCACTCTGATCTCTCATGAACCCGAAGATGTATTGAGCTGGGCCGATGAACTGATCATTATCAAAGATGGTAAAATACATGCACAGGGAAACCCTTCAGACATATATTGGTCACCTAAAGATCTATATGTAGCAGGAATTCTTGGAGACTACCTTGTACTGAACGAAAAAAATGCCGAAGCGCTGAATACTTCAGCCCGTAAAGTTTTCAGGCCACAACAAATATTGATTTCGCATACTCACGGTGCTGTTGAAGCAGAAATTACTGATGTAAAATTTTTCGGTAATTATAATCTTGTAGAAGTATTAATGAATGACCAGGTAATCAATTCTAAGATCATCACCCACTCATTTAAAAAAGGTGAGAAAGTCTTTGTTTCAATTACTGATCAGTGATTCAATCTTTCGGCTACCCATTTTTTGGCAATGTCGAGTTGCTGCTTCATAGTGAGATTGGTATTATCTAACACAATAGCATCCTCAGCCTGACGAAGTGGACTTACTTCACGATTTGAATCAATATAATCGCGCATTTCAAGGTTGCTCTTGATCTCTTCAATTGTAACATTCGGATTCTTTGCAAAGAGTTCCTTGAATCTTCTTTCAACACGAACGGCATTGTCGGCAGTCATGAAGATCTTTAGTTCTGCTTTTGGAAATACCACGGTGCCGATATCTCTTCCATCCATCACGATGCTTTTCTTTTTACCCATTTCCTGCTGCATGGCCACGGCATATTCACGTACTGCCTTGATAGCGGCTATATCACTCACTTTTTCAGCAACTACGAGGTCGCGGATCACATACTCAACATTCTCTCCATTGAGGTATGTTTCTGATTGCTGGCTTACTGGATTATAGATGAATTCAATCTGGATATCATTGAGTGCATGCTCAACCTGTTTTGGTTTTGTCCAATCAATATGATTCCTCAGGAAATAAAGTGTAATAGCGCGGTACATCGCACCACTATCGATATAGATATACCCCAGTTCCTTCGCCAACTGTTTGGCGAGTGTACTCTTTCCACATGAAGACCACCCATCGATGGTGATGATGATTCCGGTAGGTTTTTTGGACATGGGGCAAAGATAGGGGGACATGGATACATGAAGACGCGGAGACATGGAGACATGAATAAAAAAAAGCCCACACTATTGTATGGGCTCCAATTTTATCTATGAATTTTCACGTCTCCATGTCTCCAAGTCTCCATGTCTTTACTTCGCCACTTCCTCATTCGCCTTCAGCGTAAACAAGATCTTACCATTTTCCTTATCAAGGTCGGCAATCATTGTATCGCCGGGCTTGATGTTCATGCTGAGGATCTCTTCTGCTAATGGATCTTCCAAATATTTCTGGATGGCCCTGTGCAGAGGACGTGCACCAAACTGAACATCGTATCCCTTTTCGGCAATGAAGTTCTTGGCTTCTTCGGTTAATTCAAGAGTGAATCCAAGATTCTTCAATCTGTCCATAACACCCTTCATCAGGATATCGATGATCTTGAAAATGTTTTCTTTTGTCAGAGAGTTGAAGATGATCACATCATCAATACGGTTCAGGAATTCCGGCGAGAAGGTTCTCTTCAGTGCCTTTTCAATTACCGCTTTATTGTTCTCATCGCTCGACTGGGTTCTTGCAGCTGTTGCGAATCCAACCCCATCTCCGAAATCTTTCAACTGGCGTACACCAATATTGGAAGTCATGATGATCGTTGTATTCTTGAAGTCAACTTTTCTTCCCAATCCATCAGTTAACTGTCCATCATCCAAAACCTGCAGCAGGATGTTGTAAATATCCGGGTGAGCTTTTTCGATCTCATCCAGGAGGATCACAGAATATGGTTTGCGACGTACTCTTTCTGTAAGCTGACCACCTTCTTCATAACCCACATAACCCGGAGGCGCACCGATCAGGCGGCTAACGGTAAACTTCTCCATGTATTCACTCATATCGATG
>CBHWDO010000022.1:0-43342 GCA_966112615.1 uncultured bacterium | reverse complement strand
ATTTACATTTTCACGTGTTATTGCTTCCATCTTTCAAAGATCTTGTCGAAGTCTTTACCTCAACTCTTCCCGCTATTTTCAAGCGGAGTGCAAAGGTAAGTGACATCTATATCTCAGCCAAATTTTTCTTGATTATTTTCAGGATTTTTTCAAACCTCATAATCAATAGAACTCAGTGATAATCATTCAGAGAACTCGCTTTTTCAAGAGCGGACTGCAAATATAGGAAGACCTAAATCCTTCTTCCAAAAAAATGCAACCTTTTATTTTTTATTGTGTAAAAAACCTCTCGAAGAACTACCGTTTTTGTTGAACGGGCGGCGAAGATAGGGAGGTCTTTATTTCAAGCCAAATAATTTTCAAACTATTCTTCAAATCTTTCAAAATAGCCATCGGGATAAACCACTTTTTCAAGGCACAGACCTTTGCCCGGTACCGAAAAATCAGCCCGGCTGCAGTCCCTGGCTTCCAAAACGCCACGAAACTGGTCAATGGTCATCTGGCCCCTGCCCACTCTAAGCATAGTACCTACAAGACCCCGTACCATCCCTCTTAAAAAACGGTTTCCCCTAACCCTATACCTGAATTCATGTCCTTCCTGAACCCATTCACTTCTCTCAATTGTACAGATAAAGGTTTTGACCTGGGTATTCCTTTTTGAATAGCTGGTAAAATCATGAGTGCCTACAATAACTTGTGAAGCTTCCCTTAGCAGGTCTATATCTATCGAATACGGAAAATAATAAGCCCTGTCATCCAGGAAAGGATCTTTAAAACGGTAAACCGAATAACAGTATTCCCGGGCAATGGCATCAAAACGGCAATGATCTTCCGGGGAAACGTTTACAATTTTTCTTACTGCAATATCCCTGGGTAAAATTGCATTCAGGTTGTATGTCCGTGAATTATGGATTTTAAAAGGAAGATCAAAATGAAAATAGTTCTGCCGGGCATGTACGCCTGTATCTGTGCGTGAGGATCCGGTCAATTCAACATCCACATGCAAAAGAACCTTTAATGCTTTCTCCAGCTCAGATTGAATAGTAACAGCATTGGCCTGAACCTGGAAGCCGGCAAACTCAGTTCCCCGGTAATAAACTTCTATGAAATATCGGTTCATCATATATAACTACATCCTCACAAGCGCTTTGAACCGGTTGATATAGTATTCATTGGAAAGAAAACGTATCAGCGACTTGAAGTTACCTGAATCCGATACGAAAGGATAAGCTGCATCAAAGAACATATACCGTCCTTCATCGGTAGTAAATAATTCTGTCAATGCAATGATCTGTTTGGTAGTGAAACACCTGGTTCGGAAAACCTTTCTCGCAACAAATATCTTTTCATCATCCGTCCCTTCTTTCAGCATTTGCACCCTTAATTTGTCAACATCACTGTCTGTCGCAAATTTGGTACAGTCGGAATTCATTAAAACAACAGCAGCACTGTCTTTTACCTCCGGAATTTCTACGGCAACAGTGTCGACAGGTTGGGGATCCTTAGGAATTACAATACTGATTTCCTCTTTTGTATCCTCTATTCTATATATAATGCGCTTTTCTTCGGGGGTTGACTCTTCTTTTACCACCACAACAGCCGGACCAGCAACAACTTCAGGTTTAGTCTCTACAATTTCAACCGTACTATCTTTTTTAGATTCAGGAATAGAAGCTACGGCAGAGGTATCAATTAATACGGTTTTTGACACAACAGGAGAATCCTTCAGCTTAGGTTGAATAACCGGTTCAGCAATTGCGACTGTTACAGTATCCTGTTTTTTAGGAAGGCCGGTAGCAGCAACATCTTTGGATTTGGCCTTTTCAGTATATAAAACAAGCGAATCGTTCACTACACCGGCCATTAACATGGCGTAAGGATCTGTCCTTTTCACTCCATTGATACTGATCTCGGATTTATTTAATTCAGGGTTAAGTGACCTGATCAATTGCATGGATTGCCAGTCGTACAGAAAGACGGTACGACCATTTTCTATTCTCAATTCAAAACCTCTGTCCTTCCCTGATAATGCCACTGAAAATTCCTGTTCCGGCAAAATGCTTTTGGGAAATCCTATAAACAGCTGGTAATTTTTATCGGTAAGGGAAGGAATGACCAAGTGCCCAAATGAAGAAGAACTGTAGGTTTTTTCTCCAAGCCTGGCATAAAACGGATTGTCTTTCGGGGCCTGGATGAATATAAATCTATCCTGCTGACCAAATGAGTTTAATCCAAGGGCAAGGAAGAATATTAGTAACAGTTGCTTCATTATCTACCGAATAGGAAGCAAATCTAACTAATTGAGAAAGATGAGCAGCCACTTATATATTTTTTATGAAAATTCCCAAATCAGTGCTACTATCTTTATGCCTTAATTTTTTAGTATGAAGAAAACCTTGTTGTTGCTAACAGGACTGACCATTTTCATGTCCACCCAGGCACAGGTGGATATTCACCAGGGACAGGATACATCCTGGAAGAAGATCTACCGTGAAACTCCGGAGATTGTAAATGATCTCGTCCACACCAAACTGGATGCATCATTCGATTATTCCAATGCCTATTTGAAAGGGAAAGTCTGGATCACCCTAAAACCACATTTCTATCCAACAGATTCACTGAATCTTGATGCAAAAGGAATGGACATTCATAAGGTATCACTTGTAAAAGGAAACCAACAATCCAATCTTAAATATGATTATGATGGTCTGAACCTTCGCATCAAACTGGACAAAACCTATAAGAGGCAGGATCAGTATACTATTTATATAGATTACACTGCAAAGCCTAACGAATTCAAAACCAAGGGCAGCGCAGCGATCACTGATGCTAAAGGTCTGTATTTCATCAATCCAAAAGGAGAAGAAAAAGACAAGCCTACACAGATCTGGACACAAGGTGAAACTGAAGGAACTTCCGTATGGTGCCCAACTATTGACAAGCCAAATCAGAAGACCACACAGGAAATCATGATGACCGTTCCTGATAAATATGTGACTCTTTCAAACGGTAAACTTGTTTCTCAAAAGAAGAATACCAATGGTACCAGGACAGACCACTGGAAAATGGAACTTCCGCATGCACCATACCTGTTTTTTATGGGTGTAGGTGATTATGCAGTGATCAAGGATACATACAAGGGTAAGGAAGTAAATTATTATGTTGAAAAAGAGTATGCTCCTGTTGCACGGAAAATTTTTGGTAACACACCTGAAATGATGGGCTATTTCTCCCGCATATTAGGAGTTGAATATCCATGGGTAAAATATTCACAGATCGTTGGTCGTGATTATGTAAGTGGCGCCATGGAAAATACCACAGCAACTCTTCACCAGGAAAGTGCACAGCAGGATGCAAGAGAACTGGTTGATGAGAATGTATGGGAAAGGGTCATTGCACATGAATTGTTTCACCAGTGGTTCGGAGACCTTGTTACCACTGAAAGCTGGAGCAATCTTACGGTTAATGAATCCTTCGCAAACTATAGCGAGTATTTGTGGAATGAATACAAGTATGGAAAAGATGATGCTGATGCGCATAATTTCCAGGACATGATGGGATATGTGATGAGTGGAAGCGACAAGAAGGATCTTGTAAGATTTCATTATAGTGATAAGGAAGATATGTTCGATGCTGTAAGCTATAACAAAGGTGGACGCATCTTACATATGCTTAGAAATTTTGTGGGTGACAGTGCATTCTTTGCATCACTCAATAAATACCTTACCACGAACAGATTTAAAGCTGCGGAAGCACACCAGTTAAGACTGGCATTTGAAGAAGTAACCGGTAAAGACCTGAACTGGTACTGGAATCAATGGTATTTTGGATCAGGTCATCCAAAATTGAATATCGATTATGTGTATGATGATGCTGCAAAGAAAGTGAGTGTGATCGTGAAACAGAATCAAACCAGCGGAAAAATATTCAGGCTTCCGGTAGCAATTGATATCTATTCCGGCGGAAAAAAAGAACGTCATAACGTTTGGGTGGAAAATGCAGTTGATACATTCACCTTTGCATTCAGCACCAGGCCTGAACTGGTAAATTTTGATGGAGACAAGGTTCTTCTTGCAGAAAAGAAAGAAAACAATAAGACCCTTGATAACTATATCTATCAATATAAGCAGGCAGGAAAATATCTCGACAGAAGAGAAGCCATTGATTTCATAGCAAAGAATCAATCTGAAGAAAAAGCAGCCAATGCATTAATTGATGCATTGAAAGATCCGTATGAAGGATTGAGGATCTACGCTATTGGAAAGTTGGATCTTAAGAAAGAGAACATTGCGTCTAAAGCAGAACCTTTATTGGCAAACCTCGCAAAAGATAAAAGATCATTGGTAAGAAGTGCAGCCATTGTTGCATTGGACAAAATGAACAAGGCTTCTTACAAGGATCTATATCTATCAGCGACCAGGGATTCATCTTATACAGTTGCAGGTTCAGCGCTTGAGGCCTTAAGCAAGGTTGATAGTGTTGCTGCTTTAAACCTTGCAAAACAATTGGGTTCGGGCCAGGTAAAAGGAAAACTGGTTGAAAGCATTACCAAAGTGCTGATCAAATCAGGAGATGAATCAGGTTTCCCAATTATCGCAAAAGCATTTAAAGATATGCCTCTATCACAGGCGAAGTTTAACCTGGTTCAACCTTTGACTGATATGATCGGAAAGATCAATAATACTGAAAGGGTGAAGGAGGGTGTTGACCTGATTGTGGAATTTAGAAACGAAATTCCTGAGCAATATGGAATTACTCCAGTGATCAATAATTTCCTGAAGCAATCCATTAAGCAGAAGGAAAAGATAATGTCTACTGCTGAAAATAAATCAGGCTTGCAGGAGCAGATCAATTATATCAATTCAAAGATTGGAGAAGAAAAGAAAGCATTCTAATCAAACCATCTAACATAAAAAAAGCTGCCCATTGAACGGGCAGCTTTTTTATTTCAATAAGTTCATTTACCAGTTACCGCTTGCTCCTCCTCCTCCACTGAATCCGCCACCGAAGCCGCCAAAACCACCGCCTCCGGATCCTCCGCCACCTGACCAGCCACCACCGCTTCCACCGCCGAAGCTTCCCGGGAAGAAAATGGGGCCGCCAAACCCGCGATAACCTCTTCTGCTCATAAATCCTCCACCACCTCCACGGTTAATATTACTGATGATGATGAAAAGAATGATTACAAAAACCAGGATAGGAACCAATGGTTTCTTTCCATCTTTTTCATTGTATCCTTTAGGCGCTTTGTATTCACCTGCGGCAGCCAGAATGATGGATTCAACTGCTTTATCAAATCCTTCAAAATAATTTCCCTGCCTGAAAGAAGGGGCTATATCATTTCGAATGATCTGGGCTGCAGTGATATCAGGGATTGCACCTTCCAGTCCATACCCTGTTTCAATCCTGATGGCCCTGTCATCGATCGCAGCAATGATCAGTACACCATTGTTAGTATTCTTGTTACCTATGCCCCAGGAACGGAATAACTGAACTGCATATTCTTCGATTGGATATCCTTCCAGTGTTCTTACCGTAACAATAGCTACCTGGTTGGAGGTACTGTCATCATAAGCTACCAGTTTTCTTTCCAGCCTGGCTTCTTCATCAGGAGAAAGCACATCTGCAAAATCATTCACCAGTTCTGGTGGTGATGGTTTAGAAGGAATATTTTGTGCAAGGGAAGATGATACTGCAAAAAGCAGTAGTATAAAAAAGGTATATCGAAAAAAACTCTTGAATAAACTCATAGTTGTGATCAATGACCGAAGATTATCTCATCGGGCAATTCATTTTTATCCACCTTTCGGTCGAATGGAAAGTGATATGAGAGTGCTTTTCCAACATCACCGATAACCTGAACCAGGGCATCGGCATAATGATTCTGCCTGAAATGTTCACCCATCAGCTGAACTTCCTTTTGCCAGAATTCCGCTCCTAATTTTTCATGAATTCCCTTATCGCCTAAAACGGCGTATTGGTGATCTTTCATGGCAACATATATGAGCACTCCATTATGTTCTTCTGTATGATCCATTTTGAGGGACCAGAAGATCTCGGCGGCCCTGTCCAGGGGATCCAGGAACCTGCACCTGCTTTCTATAAACACCCGGATCTCCCCGCTGGTGTTTTGTTCTGCTTCCTTGATAGCATTCACTATCAGCGCAGTTTCATCAGCGGGAAGAATATCAGGTTTCTTATTCCAAAAAGAGAAAATACTCATTTAGCTTGTTTAGAATTTTACTTCAGGAGCTCTTTCTGCGCCCGCTTCTGCGGTGAAGCCCTGCTTAACACCAAATCCAAACATTCCTGCGAAGATGTTTGCCGGGAATCTTCTTACTGAAGAGTTATAATCCTGAACTGCATTATTGAAATCTTTTCTTGAAACATTGATCCGGTTCTCGGTTCCTTCGAGTTGCTTTTGCAGATCAAGGAAATTCTGATTGGCTTTAAGTTCCGGATAACGTTCAACAGAAACCAGCAACCGGCTCAGTGCGCCACTTAATTCACCCTGTGCAGCCTGGAAGCGCTGGATATTTTCAGGTGTCAATTCACCTGGATTCAATGTAACCTGTGTAGCTTTTGATCTTGCTTCAATTACTCTTGTAAGAGTTTCCTGTTCAAAGTTTGCTGCACCTTTTACCGTGTTAACCAGGTTTGGAATCAGGTCAGCACGACGTTGGTAGTCACTTTGCACCGCGCTCCATTTATTTTTTACATTTTCATCTTTATTCACCAAAGTGTTGTAGCTGCTGCATCCACAGCCACCCAATAACAGGATAAGGGCAACGATAATGATCAAAGTAAGGTTCCTCGTATTCATTTTTGAAAGTTTATTTATAAATGTATGATTAAAATGGGAATGAGAAAAGGCTACCGGGGTAGCCTTTTATTAGGAGTTGGGAGTTGGGAGTTGGGAGTTGGGAGTTAGGAGTTGATGGCTGCAATACCCGGAAGTTCTTTTCCTTCAAAGAACTCGAGCATGGCACCTCCACCGGTGGATACATAACTTACCTTATCTGTAAATCCAAACTGGTTCACAGCGGCAACGGAATCACCACCACCTACAAGACTGAATGCTCCTTTCTCGGTTGCCTGGGCTACTGCCACTGCAATAGCTTTGGTACCTGACTGGAATTTTTCCATTTCAAAAACTCCCATCGGACCGTTCCACAATATTGTTTTTGAGGCAAGTATTACCTCAGTGATCTCCTTCACTGCATCAGGACCAATATCCAGTCCCATCCAACCATCAGGAATATTTTTATTATCTGCTACCTGTGTATTGGCATCAGCTGCGAACTTGTCTGCAATAACACTGTCGGAAGGAAGAATGATCTTTACACCTTTAGCTTTCGCTTTTTCAAAGAGTTCTTTTGCAGTGTCGATCCTTTCTGCTTCAACAAGTGAATTACCTACATTACCACCCATAGCTTTGAAGAAAGTATAGGCCATTCCACCACCAATGATGATGTTATCTGCCTTCTCCAACAGGTTTTCAATAATGAGGATCTTATCGGAGACTTTTGCACCACCAAGGATTGCTGTAAATGGCTTTTCTGATTTATGCAGTACTTTTTCGGCACTACTTACTTCATTGTTCATCAGCAAACCAAAGGTCTTCTTATCTGCATCAAAGAATTTTGCAATGATAGCAGTAGAAGCATGTGCACGGTGTGCAGTACCGAAAGCATCATTTACATAAACATCTCCAAGCTTTGAAAGCTTCTGGGCAAATTCTTCATTGCCTTTTTCTTCCTCTTTATAGAAGCGAAGATTTTCAAGCAACAAAACTTCACCCGGCTTCAGTGCAGTTGCCTTATCGATTGCTTCCTGTCCGATGCAATCATTGGCAAAAGCAACAGGAACATTAAGCACAGATTCAAGGTGACCAACTAAATGACGAAGAGAATATTTGTCTGTAGGACCTTCTTTTGGTCTTCCCAGGTGCGACATCAGGATTACGCTTCCACCATTCTTTAGAATATGCTGAATGGTTGGAACAGCGGCTCGGATCCTTGTATCATCAGTAATGTTGAATTCTTTATCAAGCGGTACGTTGAAATCCACGCGGATCAACGCTTTCTTACCGCTGAAATCAATTTGATTAAAATCAGCCATAGATAAAGTTTGTGACTTGGAAGAAAAAAGCGGAACCTTGAAGGGTTCCGCCGGATGATTATTTAGAGATAAGTTCTGCGAAGTAACGCACGGTGCGTACCAGCTGACTTACATAACTCATTTCGTTATCGTACCAGCTAACAGTTTTCACCAGTTGCTGACCGCCTACTTTCAAAACTTTGGTTTGTGTTCCATCGAACAGTGAACCATAAGAAATACCAATGATATCGCTGCTCACGATCTCGTCTTCAGTATAACCAAAGCTTTCGTTGCTTGCTGCTTTCATTGCTGCGTTCACTTCTTCGGCAGTAACTTCTTTACCAAGGATGGTAGTCAGTTCAGTCAAAGAACCAGTAAGGGTTGGAACACGCTGTGCGGTACCATCCAGTTTACCTTTCAGTGAAGGAAGAACAAGACCGATAGCTTTAGCAGCACCGGTGCTGTTTGGAACGATGTTCTGAGCAGCCGCACGTGCACGGCGAAGATCACCTTTAGCATGTGGAGCATCCTGAGTATTCTGATCATTGGTGTATGCGTGAACGGTAGTCATCAAACCTGCAATGATTCCGTACTTCTCTTCAAGAACCTGCGCCATAGGAGCAAGACAGTTAGTTGTACAGGATGCGCAGCTGATGATGGTTTCAGATCCATCCAGTTCATTGTGGTTAACGTTGAAAACAATTGTTTTCAGATCTCCGGTTGCAGGAGCAGAAATTACAACACGCTTTGCACCTGCAGTCAGGTGAGCCGCTGCTTTATCTTTATCAGTGAAGAAACCGGTACACTCAAGAACCACATCAACACCATGAGAACCCCATGGAATTTCTGCAGGATTTTTTTGTGCATAGATCTTCACTTCGTCGTTATTAACAATGATCGAGTTGTCAGTAGCTTTAACATCGGCATCGAAACGGCCCTGTGCACTGTCGTACTTCAATAGGTGAGCAAGAACTTTTGGACTGGTAAGATCGTTGATCGCCACTACATCAATTCCTTCCATTTTGTAGATCTGGCGATAAACCAGCCTACCAATGCGTCCGAATCCATTGATTGCTACTTTAACTGTGCTCATAAACAAATTTTTAAGTGAATTTGAAATTGAGCAGCGAAATTACATCATAGTTCATTTACACTACTCAATATTTTTATAAGTGAATATTATTTAAGGGAAGGCACCTCTTCGCTGGGCCTTCAAAATATTTTTAAAGTTTTTTGATTTTTTTTTGGAAGAAAATAACCACGCTCCTATCTTTGCACTCCCAAAACGAACAAGGGACGCCGCGTTGGTCAATCGGTTAAGACGCATCCCTTTCACGGATGAATGAGGGGTTCGATTCCCCTACGCGGTACGAAGAAGGTCTTGCATAATTGCAAGACCTTTTTTTATGCGTTAACGGCGTAGTATTCCTCAATTGCTTTTCCTAAATGCCTGGCCAGTTCAGTCTCACCTTCTTTCAATTCCTCCCATTCTTCATCCTGGTTTAACCGGATCACAATTACCAGGTCCTGCATTTTTACCACAAAGTATTTGTTGTTGAAATCGTCTGTAACAGGAACTACAACAATACTCACCCATCCATCACCCCATCGGAACATCATTTCGATCTGGTCAATTGGAGTTCCCTCTTTACCTTCCATTGCTATTGAATTTATATTGGTGGATGTAAACTCCATACCCTAAGCAACAAGAATATTTCCGAGGAACTTATGCAACAATCCTGCTTATTCCAGGCCAATTTCATAGTGCCTTGGAGGGATCTCCACATCATAAAAACCTTTCTTCAGCAATCTCTCTCTGAATTGTTCCTGTACAGGTGGTTCGCCATGGACAAGAAATATCTTCTTAACCTGTTTCATATCCTGGCAGGCAAGAAACTGGGATAGATCTTCATAGTCTCCATGTGCACTCATACTTCGGATCACTCCAATTTCTGCATGCACTTCATGAGGCACGCCAAAGATTCCAACTTCTTTTCTTCCATCGAGTAAACGGCCACCGAGTGAGTGAGGTTCACAATAACCAGTAAACAAAATAGTGTTCCTGCTATTTTCAATATTGTTACTGATATGATGTTTAACCCTTCCTGCATCAGCCATCCCGCTTGCAGAGATGATTACAAAAGGACCTTTTTTGAAATTCAGCAGTTTCGATTCTTCCACCGTTTTTATAAACTTCAATCCCCGGAAATTGAAAGGATCTTCATCACTCTGAATGATCTTCTGGATCCTGCTGTTGAAGTATTGCGGAAATGACCGGATAACATGTGTTGCTTCCGAGCTTAATGGACTGTCAACATAGTAATCAAGTTCCGGAAGTCTTCTTTCCAGTTCAAGCTGGTTAAGGGTAAATAGGATCTCCTGGGTTCTGCCCACACTGAAAGCAGGAATTATCAGTTTACCTCTTTTTTGAATACAGGCTTTTTCTATCCACGACAATAATGTTTCGGGAGTTGTATAATGAAGGTCATGCAAACTGTTACCATAGGTTGATTCAAGCAGAATATAATCGGCCTGCGGAAATTCTGATGGAGAACGTAAAATAATATCACGATATCTTCCCACGTCTCCACTGAATGTTATGCGGGTGACTTTTCCATTTTCCTTGATACGAAGATTGATAGCAGCACTTCCAATAATATGTCCTACATCAGTAAATAATAATTCAACATCTTCATCGATCGTAAACCATGAATCATATTCTACTTCTCTGAAGAAACCCATGGCGTATTTTGCATCTTCGATAGTATACAGTGGCTTCAGGTATGGTTGACCTTCAGCAGCCCTGCGTTTATTGGCGTATCGCACATCATCTTCCTGTATCTCAGCCGAATCCTCCAAAAGGATCCCTGCCAATGCTTTTGTAGCCGGAGTACAATAGATCTTACCACCAAATCCATCCTTGATGAGTTTGGGGATCAGGCCGCAGTGATCGATATGTGCGTGAGACAGGATCAGGAAATTGACTTCAGCCGGATCAAAACCCCAATGCCGGTTCATTGCATCGGTTTCTTTTCCCATGCCCTGGAACAAACCACAATCGAGCAGAAATTTTTTACCGTTCTTAAGTGTAATTAAATGTTTAGAGCCTGTTACTGTTTGAGCTGCACCATGAAAAGCGATCTTCATAATTATAGATTAAAAGTTATGATGCTGATTTTTTGAATTTAAATGACCATGTCACCGAAAATTTTGCAACCTCTTCTCCTTTGCGATTGATGCCAATAGATATGGCAGTAAATGTTGCAGGTTCGCCAGTCTCAAAGGCCTTTGTGATAACTTCTTTCATTTCTTCACCCTGTGAGCAGGTGAATATGGTAATGTCTTTGGCTTTCCTGTAATAATCAGCCTGCATGGAAACTACCAGCATTGATCCGGAAGGATCGAGGCTATATACATTCATCATTGCCAGTACACCTGTACTCATTTCAGCAGCCATAGAGAGGCATGCAAAGTATGTTGAACGAAAAGGATTTTGAGAAAACCATTTGTAAGGTACAGATACGGTACAATGGTATTGATCCAATTCCCGTACGCGAACTCCGGAGAAGAAAGCTGAAGGAAGTTTATAAAACAGAAACATCCTGCTTTTGACAGGATGCTTCAATATATTGATGATGTTTGATGCCATAGATTATTCGTAGGTCAATAGAAAGATACTTATTGATCCCCGAATAATAAAATGACTTATATCACTTCAACCTGGTTTCTAAGCAGGTCATTAAATTCATCTCTTTTACGAATAAGGTGAGCTTCTCCGTTCAGATGTAAAACTTCAGCAGGTTTTAATCTTGAATTGAAGTTACTTGACATTTCAAATCCATATGCACCGGCATTGTAAAAGGCCAGCAGATCTCCTTCACGCACTTCATTCAATTTTCTGTCCCAGGCAAATGTGTCTGTCTCGCAAATATTTCCCACCACAGTGTAAATCCTTTCAGGACCAGATGGATTAGAAATATTTTTGATGTAGTGATAAGCATCGTAGAACATTGGCCTGATCAGGTGATTGAATCCACTGTTCACTCCAACAAATACTGTTGCAGGAGTTTGTTTGATCACATTTGCTTTCACAACGAAATAGCCACACTGGCTTACCAGGTATTTACCCGGCTCGAACCAAACCTGCAAATGCTTCCCAGTTTCTTTTTCATAATTAGCAAATGCCTCTGCTACTTTTGCTCCTAAGGTATTTACATCTGTTTCGGGATCGCCCTGCTCATATGGTACTTTAAATCCTGATCCAAGGTCAATGAACTGAAGATCCGGGAAATGAGTAGCCATGCTAAACATGACTTCCAATCCTTCCAGGAATACTCCGACATCTTTGATCTCGCTACCGGTGTGCATGTGAATGCCGGTCACTTTAAGTTTGGTAGATTTTACCACCCTTTCAATATGTCGGATCTGGTGGATGGAAATGCCAAACTTACTATCAACATGGCCTGTAGAGATCTTGAAATTACCACCAGCCATGATGTGAGGATTCAACCTGATACAAACAGGATAACTGTTTCCAAACCTGTTTCCAAATTGTTCAAGGATCGAGATATTATCAATATTGAGATTTACACCAAGTTCTTTTGCTTCAATGATCTCGGAAAGATCAACACAGTTTGGTGTGAACAAAATATCAGAAGGCTCGAAACCTGCTTTCAGCCCAAGTTTCACTTCATTGATACTTACACAATCCAATCCTGCACTGAGGGAACGAACATACTTTAGAATATTGATATTCGTCAGTGCCTTACATGCATAAAAGAATTTCGCATCTGCTTTTGTGAATGCATTGGAAAGTTTGCCGTATTGTTCAGCGATCTTTTCCGCATGATACACATATAGTGGAGTTCCGTATTGCTGCGCAAGCCCGACCAATTGGTCGTTTGATAAGACTGTAGACATAATAAGTTGGATTGGGATATAGAATTACTGTTCGGAAGGCTTCTCTTCGTCGTCCTGTTTCGATTCGTCCTGTTTATCTTCTTCGGAAGACTGTTCTTCAGGATTTTCTTCAGATGTTGGCTCTTCTTCAGCTGGCAATTCTTCACCAGTTGAAGCTTTCTCTTCAGCAGGAGCTGCTTCAAGGAGTTCACCATTTTGTGTAACTACAAAATTGCGGGTACCTTCTTCAACATCTTCAGAAACTTCATCGCCCTGGAATGGCGCATTACCATCATCTGTCACTGCAGTTGGATTGACATTATTCTCTTCAAAGACTTCCTTGAGTTTAGGAAGTTCATCAGGAGAATTCAATCCGAAATAATCCATGAAAGTTTTGGAAGTTGCGTATACCAGGGGTTTCCCTGGCATATCTTCATTTCGTCCTGTAATTACAATGAGTTCTTTTTCCAGTAGTTTCTGGATGGAATAGTCACAGCTGACACCGCGAATCGATTCAATCTCACCTTTGGTGATGGGCTGCTTGTATGCTATGATCGCCAGTGTTTCCAGTGCTGCAGGGGAAAGTCTTTTCAGGAACTTATCACCGTTAAGCTGGGCCACTGTTTTGTGGTATTCTTTCTTTGTAAGGAACTGGAATCCACCACCACTTTCGCGCAATTCGAAAGGATAGAATTCGGCACTGTATTTTTCCACGATACCTTCCACAGCGGTCTGCACCTGTTCGAGGGTGATCTTATCCTCCATGAAACCGAAGGCATTATTGATCAGTTCCGTGATCTCAGCAGGAGGCAAAGGGCGGTCGCTGGCGAAGATCAACGCTTCGATATGTGGTATGATGTGTCCGATTTCCATAATTGGCGATTGAGGACCATTAACCCTTCAACGCAGCAGCACCACTTACGATCTCGGTAAGTTCTGTGGTGATGGCAGCCTGACGGGCACGGTTGTAACTGATCTTAAGATTTTTCAGCAGTTCGTTGGCATTTTCTGTAGCCTTATCCATCGCTGTCATCCTTGCCCCATGCTCAGAAGCGTTTGCGTCGAGTACTGCCTTGTATAATTGTGTATTCAGGATCTTTGGCATCAATTCAGCCACCAATTTATCCTTTGAAGGTTCGAAGATAAAATCTGTGTTGCGTGCACCTTCTTTCTGCTCGATCTTTGGAATCGGAAGAAAACGTTCAACAGTGTAGGTTAAAGAAGCTGCATTTTTAAATTCACTGTAAACCAGTTCTACCACATCGAACTGACCTGCCTGAAATGCTTTGATAGCAGCAGTTGAACAAGCCTGTACGTTCTCGAAAGTAAGGTCAAGGAAAATATCCTTATGTGAAGCATCCACATCAAAACGATTCTTGGTGAAATGCTCGAACCCCTTTTTACCAATGGTCCAGAGCTTAACATTACCCTTTGCAGCCTGGGCTGAATAACGTTCGTTGATGGTAGCTTTCGCGAGTTTAATAACGTTCGAATTATAGGCACCACAGAGACCACGATCACTGGTGATCACGATCAGCAGAACTTTTTCAACAGCACGTTCCACAGCAAGATTTGAATCAACGGAAGAACCGCCGCTCACAATATTTGACAACACTTCCTGGAGTTTGCGTGCATAAGGACGCATCTGGATGATACCATCCTGAGCTTTCCTTAACTTAGCAGCACTCACCATCTTCATTGCCTTGGTGATTTGTTGCGTATTCTGTACCGACTTGATCCTGTTACGAACTTCTTTTAACTGGCCCGCCATGGTCTATAATTGAATTAACTGGTATTAAATTTTTAACCGGGTGCAAAGGTAGCGGAATCGGCCGAAATAATTATATTTTTACCCAACGATCTATAAGTATGGCAAAATCAACAGCGAAAAAGAAAGTTCAGGAAGAAAAGATCATTTTAGTGACCAATGACGACGGTATCATGGCCCCGGGAATTAAAAACCTGGTGGAGGCTGTCCGTGACCTGGGAAAAGTGGTGGTGGTAGCACCTGACAAGCCTCAAAGCGGGATGGGACATGCGATTACCATCGGGCATCCCTTAAGGCTTTTGAGAGTTGATCCTTTTGATGGTATTGAAGCCTACCAATGTACCGGAACACCGGTTGATTGTGTAAAGCTGGCTGTGGATAAGGTTTTACACCGGAAGCCGGATATCTGTATCAGCGGAATCAACCACGGAGCCAATCATTCTATCAATGTAATTTATTCAGGCACTATGTCGGCAGCTGTTGAAGCAGCCATTGAAAGCATTCCTTCCATAGGTTTTTCGCTGCTTGATTACAGTATTGAAGCAAATTTTGACGGGGCGAGAAAATATGCCCGGATCCTTGTTCAAAAATTGCTGGAAAAGCCACTTGAAAAGCACATGGTATTGAATGTCAATATTCCTGCGGTAGATGAAACCCTGCTCAAGGGAATCAAATTCTGCAGGCAGGCCTATGCGAAATATGAAGAAGATTTTATCGAAAGAGATGATCCTCATGGCAGGAAATACTACTGGCTGACCGGAGAATTTGTCAATTTTGACAAGGGAAAGGATACCGATGTCTGGGCCCTGAAGAACAATTTTGTGAGCGTGGTTCCCGTTCAATTCGACCTTACCAATTATGCGCTGAAGGAAAAACTTGAAAAAACCTGGAACCTTTAATGTTTAAAAAGAACAACCTCCGATTCGGATTATTCCTGGGCTTTATTGCCCCCATCTTAAGCCTTGTTGCCTATTATTTCATCAAATTCTTTCCGCTGTTTACAGTGGGAGATTTTTTTGAATTTTTCAGATTGAACAAGAACCAGATCACTGCGGTATCGGTTCCTTGTCTCCTTTTGAATATTGCATTATTTACATATTACATCAATACCAGCAGGGATCAAACCGCCAAGGGAATTTTTGCGGTTACACTCGTATATGCTATACTGGCCCTGGTATTGAAGTTTGTTCTCTAAAAAATAGCCATTCATGCGTTATTACATTATTGCCGGCGAGGCTTCAGGGGATCTGCATGGCAGTAACCTGGTGAAGGAATTGAAGAAGCAGGATCCAACTTCAGAATTCAGGGGTTGGGGAGGCGATCTTATGTCGGCAGCGGGGGTCAAAATCGTTAAGCATTACCGTGACCTGGCTTTTATGGGGTTCGCAGAAGTTATATCTAACCTGGGAACTATTCTCAATAATCTAAAGTTCTGCAAGAAGGATATTAAAGAGTATAAGCCCGATGCCATCATTTTTGTTGATTACCCCGGCTTCAACCTGAGGATCGCGAAATGGGCAAGAACTCAACAAGTCCGGACGATCTATTATATCTCTCCGCAGATCTGGGCCTGGAAAGAAGGAAGAATCAAGGAGATCAAGGCCAATGTTGATAAGATGATGGTCATCCTGCCTTTTGAGGAAAACTACTACAAGGGAAAATGGGGTTATGATGTTGATTATGTTGGGCATCCTTTGGTTTCGGTCATTGAGGAGGCTAAAGAAACTGTGCGGATCACTCCACCACAAATGGGATCGCCATTGAATGAAAAAAACATTATTGCCTTATTGCCGGGAAGCCGCAAACAGGAAGTCATAAAAAAACTTCCTCTTATGCTGGAAGCAAGTAAACAGTTTCCTGACTACCGCTTCATTATTGCCAAGGCAACTTCGCTTGATGATAGCTTCTATCAACAATTCATCGAACAATACCCGCATGTAAGGTCGATCAGGAATAAAACCTATGAATTGCTGACCAATGCAAAAGCTGCACTGGTCACCTCCGGCACGGCTACGCTGGAAACGGCATTATTTGGCGTACCACAGGTTGTTTGCTACAAAGGCTCCCCGATCTCATACGCAATTGCCAAAAGAGTGATCAGGGTAAAATATATTTCACTGGTGAACCTTATCATGGACAGGCCGATTGTCAAGGAACTCATTCAGCATGATCTTACTACAGAAAATATAGTAACTGAATTGCAGAAGATCACCGATGATCCTGAGCATATTCTCAGAATGAAGCAAGATTACTCGGAACTTAGGCAATTACTGGAAAAGAAAGGAAATGCTTCAGCAAAAGCGGCATCCAGCATCGTGGAATTTATGACTAGCGGCGGAAGATCGTAAGTCTTAAGATCATAATGACCAGGGCGAGCAGGAAAAGCATTATAGATATCCTGTTGATCCCATGCATATATTTTAACCACTGAGTCTGTGGTTCGTTAGGATCTTTCTTTTTTATGTATAGATATTCAGCGATCTGTCTTAAAACACCCATCCTGTATTTTTTTCAAAGATAAAGGTGAAAAAAATACAGGATGCGCCTGTTTAGAATCTTATGTAATGCTGAACAACTTATTAAACAGCCTTAACCAATCGGGAATTGACGATTTCCCTGGGTAACTTTGATATGCATCACTGTTGCGATGGAAACTGCTCTTTGCTTTGCCAGTTCTGCTATTTTTCCTTTAAACAATTCATCTACTGTTTTTAACCAGATAGCTTTCCATTGATTAAAATGTTCTGCAGACAGAGGACTTTTTTCATGCAGCCTCGAATGAGCGATCATTGGGTTTCCGGAATAAGCGCCTTTGGCAAAAAGAACATTTTCCCAAAAATCATACATCACCGGGAGATGCTTTTCCCAGTTAACTTTCGCAATATCGTTAAAGATGTATCCAATCACCGGATCCTGTTTCACCTTATCGTAAAAGGTATTCACCAGCAATGCAATATCATCCCTGTTTTCTATATCTTTTTTCATCAATTAGAGATCTTTACTTTTAAATTTCCGGGAAGATAACCACACCGGAATAACAGCCCAAAGAATCAATACAAAGGAAGAATAGATCATTCCAAGATTCCCGCCAAAAAATTGCTGGAACAGCGCTCCCGAATATCCCATCAATGCAGAAATATCCAGTTTGAGTAACATCAATACACGGGCAAGATCTACGGGATTTAATGAGATCATTCCAATCATTGGCTGTTCTAATGGATAATCAGCAAACTGGAAAAGTATAAATAAAACAATTCCATCGTAGATCAGTGTAAAGAAGAACCAAAGCAGGATGGCTACACCGATTCCTTTTGCTTTATCTCTTGTCATTACGGAAGCAAGCAATGCAATGGATACAAAGATTACCGATAATGCAACCCCAGTGATCAGCATGGTTAAACCAGCTGAAGAAGGGTTGTACAAAAGAATCGGAATACCAACTCCTGCAAGGAATGCAAGCGATAATGACAAAGCGAGTCCTGAAAATATACTCATCCAAAGCCTTCCTCTTTTCAATGGCTGCGATACCAGCAATTCAATGAACTCTGCAGAATTGTACACATAAATAGTTGAAAATACCACGCTGACCAGCGGAACAATAATCAGCACAAGGTTTACCAGGCTGAGAATTCCTTTGTCGGCATTATCTTCAAGATTGAAAACACTCAATGAGATCAGGAGAAGGAACAGCGTGTAAGCGATCATGATCCTGTTGCGAAGAATATCGAGTATTACGTATTTAATGATCTTTTTCATCTGATTTGATATTAAGCCTGCATGATACGTGCAACTACTTTAGACAGCTTTGATTCGCCGGTATCTTCACGCAATTGTTCAACTGATTTATGAAATCTTAATTTTCCATCCTGCAGGTAGATCACTTCGGTAACTATATCATCAAGGTCACTCAGGATATGCGAAGTAATAAGCACCAGCTTTCCTTTCTGTTTTTCATTCATGATCTTTTCCTTGAGGATCTCGGATGCAACCGGATCCAATCCTGCGGTCGGTTCATCCAATATCAATACAGATGGATCAAACATGAATGCAAGAGAAGCACTCACTTTTTGTCTTGTTCCACCAGATAATGTTCTCATTCTTTTGTTGCTGATCTCTTCAAGTTTGAAAGCTTTGTAGAGATCTTCATCAATATTACGGTTGAAGTCTTTCCTGATATCTTTCATCATATCGATCACCTGTGCAATGGTCATGTTCTCGGGGAACCGACCGATTTGCGGCATATATCCGATATGCTCACGATATTTCCAATCGTGAACAATATTTTGCTTGTTGAATGTAATGAAGCCACTATCGGGCACCACCATTCCCAAGAGAGATTTGATGAAAGTTGTTTTACCTGATCCATTAGGCCCCATCAGGGATATAGCTTGTCCGCTGTTGCAGGTAAGGGATACATTATCCAATGCAACGAGCTTACCGAATTTCTTTGTAACATTTGTAGCGATGATCATAACGCAAAAGGTTTCATATGTGGGTGGGCGTCGTAGAGATCAACAGGCGTCATACCCGGAATTATTTTTTCAGCTTTGTCGAGCAGGGAAACCATAAAACTTCTGAAAAGCATCATGGTAGTTGGATTTCTTTCAACGATCATTGAATACATACTTACAGGCCTAAATGGAACATCACCGATCTTATCCTTGTTGAGATCATATCCATCATATTTATCCCAATAATTATCATTAAAATCATTCTCAACCAAAGATCCATTGGTAGCCACATCGAATGTGTTGGCTATAAAATTATTTTGATTGATAGTATTTTCGGTACAGCTTGCCTGGATCTTGATAGCGTATCCATTCTTCAAAAATTTATTTTTGAGGATCTTGATCCTGGTAGTTCCTTCAAGATATAATCCACTGGTATTTCCTAGAAAATTATTTCCTTCGATATGACTATCCGAAATATCTTTTAAAAGAATTCCATAAGCTGATCCTCCCCAGTTATCGGAAAAAGTATTGCCAATCATGGTTACTCCATGAGAATACATCACAGCTACTCCAGCCCCATTGTTCTTGAAAATATTCTTCAAATATTTATTTGAATGTGAGAACATAAAATGCAATCCATACCGCACATTTTTCGAACTGAAATTTCCTTCAATGATTGAATTGGTTACAAATTCGAAGTAGATCCCATCACGATGACCAGAGATCCTGTTGTTGAAGATCCTCATACGGTCACTTTTAAAACAATGAATACCATTCGCAGAATTCACTTCGTCCTTGGCATGTGACTGCAAAAAGTTATTGTAGATATAACAATTATATCCGCGGAGGCTATAGATGCCAAAGAAGGTATCAAACAATTTATTATTCCGAATGATCACATTCTTTACTGCATGAATTTTGATGGCAGCGATATCGTTGTAACTACTGTATCCGCCATGGATCACGGAAAAGCCTTCCAGTACTATTCCATCTGCTTTTAAAGAAAATATCTCGTATTTTCTTTCACCATCTACTTCGGGATAGTCAATGCCTTTGAGGTAAACTTTTTTAGTTACTTCAATGGTCTGTTCAACATATCTTCCGGGATGTACAAAAATGGTATCACCAGCTACTGCCATCGCAATAGCCTGGGTAATGGTTTTAACGGGTCCTTTCTTATCAACTTCAATGGTATTAGCATTGGAGCTCAGAAATAAAAAGACTGATAATATGGTAAGATAAATTTTCATTATTGAGTGATCACACTGTTCAATTCAACTGCCTGGCCGGGAAAGGAAGCAGAAAATTTTTCCAGTGCTTCTTTAGAATTAAACGCAGCCATATTAGATCCCATCGGGCTTCTAAGCGATTCACTTTTTAAAATGAAAGCTTTATCCTTTGGCAGCAGTTCTCCGTTTTCAAAATTTACTATATAAAAATCGCTGTTTGAAGCCTGCTGATTTTCTTTTACATATGCAGCCAGACAATGAAGGTCATCGAAAACGAAAACCTTTCCTTTATCAGTCACAATTTCAGCTCCAAACTTTTTATCGCTCACTGTCATTTTGCAGAAGGTACATGCATCCTGTCCAACACGAATTGGCCTTGGACCGCTGCTGCAGGATACAAGAAGTACAGAAATTATAATTGCAACAACAGAGGATTTAGGAACCGAAATATGAGTTTTCCTGATGGATTTGAGTTCAAGGATCACGCCTACAAGAAGGGCAACACCCACGGCTATAAAGATCCAACCGCCTGCATCAGGTATGCTGTATGCACCAAAGTTCAATAATTGTTTATACCCGATCATTGGAGGCTGATAACTCATGCCCGGAACTTTAATAGGCGCTTCGGGGTCGAGGTTATGCCCGTAGTTATAATTCCACCTGTAAAAATCCACCATTGATATAATACCGAAAAGAATAAAGAAACCAGCCCATGTAAAGAAGAACCATCTTCTGTTGATGATAAAAGCCAGTACACCGAATGCTGCCAGTGCACCAATAATGTAAGGAAGAACAGTAAATTCTATAAAGTCGCTGGTATGTAATGTGCGCATTCCGATGTAGTGATTCAAACCATTGATCACATCAACATCGCCACCCAGGTTATCAGGGTAGATTGTTAGCACAAGTCCTTCAGGATATTGCGGAGCGCTAAGTTCGATTCGCCAGAGGGGAAGGAAGATCACTGCAATCAACGAAAGAGCTGCAAGTAATGCCAGGATCCTAGTTACGGAAGAAAGTCTGCGATTCATAACTAATAATTGAAGAGAATAAGTGTGGCCGCCATGAAGGCGGGCCACACTTGAAAGGTTATTTTGTTCCGGTTGAATCAGCTGCAGGGTTTTTACCCAGGCTGAATGTCAACGGTGTGCTGCTACCTTTTGGAGATACGCGAACATATCCGCTCATTTCCTGGTGCAATGCACTACAGAAGTCTGTACAATAGATTGGGAATACACCAGTTCTGTCTGGTACCCACTTCAGGGTCTGGGTTTCACCTGGCATGATCAGCAATTCAGCGTTATTAGCACCTTTCACTGCAAAGCCGTGTGGAATGTCCCAGTCCTGCTCAAGGTTTGTAATATGGAAGTAAACTTCATCACCCAGCTGAACACCTTCGATGTTATCAGGAGCAAAGTGTGAACGGATGGCAGTCGCATACACATGCACTTTGTTTCCTTCACGAACAACTTTTGCTTCTTTCTCACCCTTGGTTACATATGGATTCTTGTTTTCATCGATCTTGAAGATCTTCAGAGAATTCTTAGATACAACATCAGCCGGAACTGCCTGTGCATAGTGAGGTTCACCAATGGTTGGGAAGTCGAGGATCAACTGCATCTTATCACCACTGATATCGAATAACTGCGCACTTTGAGCAAGCTCAGGACCAGTAGGCAGGTATCGGTCTTTGGTGATCTTGTTGTATGCGATCATGTATTTAGCAGAAGGCTTTTTAGAGTCTCCACCAGGAATACACAGGTGACCGATTGAATAGTAAGTCGGAACGCGATCCAGCACTTTAAGATCTTTAATGCTCCACTTAACCACTTCAGATGATACGAAGAAAGAGGTATACGCATTTCCTTTTCCGTCGAATTCAGTGTGAAGAGGGCCGAGACCTGGTTTCTGTACTTCACCATGCAATGCAGCTTCATACTTGATAACAGGAAGACCTTCGTATTCACCATCAAAAGCCTTATCAGCAATTGCTTTCTGGAGTTTAGTGAAAGAGAACACAGGGATCAGAGCAGCAAGTTTACCGCTACCTACAATGTATTCACCGGTAGGATCCACATCACAACCGTGTGGAGATTTTGGACATGGGATCATGTACACAATATCTTTCAGTTCATTTGGATCCAGCACCAGCACTTCTTTCCTGGTTTCAGTTGTAGAAGAGTGAGTTGCTTCATCCCATTTGTTGTTCACATATTCAGCAGGAACTTTCTTTCCTTTACCAGCTTTGATATACTCCTCAGCTTTTTTCCAGTTAACGGCCATGATAAAGTCTTTATCACGCTGTGAAGCATTTACTTCAAGCAGAGAGTTCGCCTGTTCTGTGTTATATGAAGAGAAGAAGAACCATCCATGGCTTGGGCCTTTACCGGCATGGCTAAGGTCGAAGTTTACACCAGGCAAAAGGATCTGGAATGCAATATCCATTGCACCTGAAGTTTTATCAACACTGATAAAGCTTACAGTTCCTTTAAAGTTCTTTTTGTATGATGCGATAGGAACATCGGTATTTCCACCAATAGGTACTGAGAAACGGGTTCCTGCAACTACATACTCAGAATTTTCTGTAGTGAAAGGAGAAGAGTGATTACCAGCACTGTTAGGGATCTCAATGATCTCTGCAGTTCTAAATGTTTTCAAGTCAATTCTCGCAATACGTGGTGTGTTGTTACCATTCGCAAATACCCATTTACCATCGATCTCACCATTGGTCTGTGACATTTCAACGTGGTGAAGGTCATCCCATGGAACAAAACCATGAGTTGTATTCAGCATGTTTTTTGATTCTTCAGAATAACCCCATCCTTTTTCAGGGTCAACTGAAAAAACAGGAATTACACGAAGCAAACGACCTGAAGGAAGTCCGTAAACAGATAGCTGTCCACTAAATCCACCAGATACAAAATTGTAGTACTCATCGTACTTACCAGGCGCCACGTAGGCTTTCTGAGCTGCATCTCCGGAAACTGCGGATCCAGCATTTTTAGGTTTACATGAGGTGTAGGAAAGCGCCAGGGTTCCAAGCGCCATTCCTAACATCATCGTTTTAAGTGTTCTCATTATAGATTGTTTTAAGGGATCTCTTATTTTACTCCGTCGTTCTGCCTCATGAATTCAAACACGTTCAGTGCTTCTTCATCAGTAAGGCTTTGGTTTGGCATTCTTACCAGACAGATCTCAAGTTGTGCCTGTGCTTTGGGATCCTTGGTCAGCATCTCATCAGTATTGGTGATAAAGTTGAGGATCCATTCAGGTTTGTGGCGACTAGTAACACCAGCCCAACCTGGACCAACCAATTTCTCATCGGTTGTTTTATGACAGGAAGCACATTTTACATCGTAGACTTGTTTTCCGGCAGTTGCCTTTGCCTGGTCAAGGTTTGCTGCAACCTGGACATCAGTGAATTTACCAGCACCACGTGCAGTGTCGTAAGAAGGAGTAGATGATTCTGAAGAGGAAGCTGCTGAAGAGTTGTCGCCAGTGGTTTCCTGGCCTTTGTTATCTCCACCTGAACAAGAATAGATCAAGGCAGCAAGTCCGGCAATGAGCATGAATTTTTTCATAATTCTTCAATTGTGTTTAAAATTGATAATGCAAGATTACTGTGAGCCAAATCTTTAGAATATGACTTAAATCATATTATTGGCCCTTCTTTATCAAGTTATCAACTTTTGTGCAACCTATTTTTGTTGTTGAGAGATTAAATTTTATGATCAATACTGATCTATTGTTATGCTGGGGTGCCATTCATCGTAAATATTCGAAGGGGCAGACTATCTTTTATGAAGAAGATGAAGCCTTGTATTATTACCAGGTTGAAAAAGGTAAGGTCAAGATGGTCAATGCCACTGAAGACGGAAAAGAATTCATACAGGGATTCTTTTTTGATAGTGAAAGTTTCGGTGAGCCACCCTTGTTTGAAGGCTGCACCTACCCTGCATCTGCGGTTGCAGAAGAAGATACTACGCTGCTTAAGCTCAATAAGAATTCATTCCTGTCCCTCCTGAAAGAATACCCTGAAATCCATTTGCAATTCACGAAGTTGTTTGCAAAAAGGTTACGATTTAAAACGATGGTTTCAAAAGAACTTTCATGTTATGGACCTGAGCATCGCATCCTGACACTGATCAGGCATTATAAAAAAAATCGCCAGTTACCTTTCTCAAAAAGATATAAAGTGGATTTAACGAGGCAGGAGCTTGCGGATATGACAGGATTAAGAGTTGAAACAGTGATCAGGGTATTAAGACAACTTCACGAGAAAGGAGAAGTAATTATTGAAAAAGGAAAAGTTTACTGTTAATTATGGACAAATTTTTTTCAAAATGGGCAGGCCTCGCAATCATAAACCTCTTCCTGGTTGCTTTGGCCGGAGTGCTGATGCGTTATAAGATCCTATTCAGTTTACCAATAATTCAACAAAAGAATTTATTACATGCCCATTCACATTTTGCATTCAGCGGATGGGTTTCCCTTGCATTATGTACAGGTTTATTGTATATACTCAACCAGCATTTGATAGTTGATTTAAAGAAGTACCGAAAGTTATTGATCTTTTCTCAGGTTGCTTCATTTGGAATGTTGTTCACTTTTCCATTTACCGGTTATGGTTTTCTTTCCATTTTGTTTTCCACCTTGTATATAGTCTTCTCGTATTTGTTCACCTATCATTTTTACAAGGATTCGAAGAGGTCTTCACTTCCTCCTTCGATAAGGAAATGGCTTATTACCGGAATGATCTGGTGGGTAATTTCTTCGCTGGGAGCATTTGCCCTGGCCATCATGATGGCTAATAAGGTTCAGGGTCAGTTTTTACAGATCGGATCTGTATACTGGTTCCTTCATTTCCAATATAATGGCTGGTTTATATTTGGTGTGATTGGAATATTTCTTTACCGGTTTGCCCGGAATATTCATGGAGAAAGTGTGTTATATCATCTTCTTACATGGAGTATGTTGCCGGCATTCTTTCTGTCTACGTTGTGGATGGAAGTACCTGTATGGGTAGAAACGGTCTCAATCTTTGCGGCAATTGCCCAGGTAGCAGCAATAGTATACTTGTGGAAATTACTCCCCAACCTCAAAGATATTTCCAAAAATAGAGAAGTCAGGGTCCTCGTGTTCTTGTCGATAGGATTCTTGTTGATGAAATTTGTTTTCCAGGGTATGTCGGCCATCCCGTTTTTCAGCCAGTATGCCTTTGGTTTAAGACCTATTGTGATAGGTTTCCTGCACCTGGTGTTCCTGGGATGTGTAAGTTTATTCCTGTTTGCTTTCTTTATTGAAATCGGAATAATCCAGGGTTCTGAGTGGCTGAGAAGAGGTTTGATCATCTTCACCACCGGTGTTATTCTAAATGAGATCGTTCTGTTTGTTCAGGGTCTTGAAGCGATGTTCATGGTCTCCAATCCGTATTTTCAGCATGCTTTATTTATCATCTCCATACTCCTGTTAACGGGCATTGGCCTGATCATAAAGGGCTGTAATAGAATTATTTGATATAGTTATCCAATTCTTTAAGCGTCAGGGGTTTTTCCCAGACCTTAAATCCCTTTGAAATTGGCTCCGGAGCATCAGGACGATAAGCACTGATGAGATGAAGCTGGATATCAGGGTATTTTGTCATCAGATCTGCAGCTTTCTCCCACCCGGTTCCATCGGGAAGATTATTATCAAGGAATACGATATCGGGCATTACCTGGTTGAATTGGCTCAATCCTTCTGATAATGTATGAGAATAGTAGACGTCGTAATTTCTTCGTATGAGGTAAGTTTTGAGAAGAAGACATAAATCTACTTCATCGTCAATTATCAAAACCTTCTTCTTGTTGTTCATACAATGCTAATATAAAAATTCCTTACCAAATAGATGATAGAGGTAGCTGGGGAACAATTTGCCCAAATAATCTGAACATATTTTTGTAAATTAATAATGACAATTGACACCATGAGGCACAATATTTAAAAGCCTTGGGAAAGTAATTACGAACTATTAAAAACTTATATTATGACTACCTCAACAAAAGTTATTTTAGGTTTGATTGGCGCAGCAGCAGCCGGAGCTATCATTGGAATGCTTGTAGCGCCTGAGAAAGGAAGCGATATGCGTCAGAAAGTGAAGGATACTGCATCTGATTGGGCAAATCAATTGGGTGATCTGTTTGCAGAAGGAAAGAGTGAGTTGAACAACCTGAAGAATAAAGCTTCAAGAGCCGCATCTACTGCACGTACAGAGGCAGAAAACAGGTTCAATGATGTGAAGGAGAGCTTTTCTTAATTTTTTGGGCAGGCCAGGTGCCTGCCCTTATCCTTAAAAACAGAACATGGAAGAACTTAAAAACAAGGCGGAAGACCTAACGAAGAATATAGGAGAATACGTTGAAACTTATTATAAACTGACCATTCTTAAGGCTACCGATAAAGTAACCACCATTACTGCCGGAGCCCTTGCAGGAATTTCGGTTCTTTTCCTGGGTGTTTTTGTATTGTTTTTCCTGGCACTTGCATTAGGTGTGTGGCTGGGACAATTAGTAAACAGTGAAGCAGCAGGTTACCTGATAGTTGCAGGTATCTTCCTGTTGATCATTGTTATTTTAGTAATGATGAGAAAGAGAATTGTTTTCCCGATGATCAGGAATAAAATCATTAGAAAATTATATGAATAATACTAAGAAGATCCAGACCTACGATGATCTGCTGGAAGAAAAGAAGAGACTTGAGATCCTGCTGGCTTCTAAGAAAGGAGATATCAAACAGGACTGGCAGGGCGTAAAGCAAAGTCTTACCCCGGTTACCAATGTGGTAGGATTTCTCGGAAAAGTGACGCACAGGAAAAGGATCAGCCCGGCTCTGGACATGGGTATTGACCTTGTGGGTGATATGCTTTTCAGAAAAGTTTTGCTATCGAAAGCCGATTGGGTTACCAAACTATTGTTACCATTATTCATCAAGAATTATTCATCCAATGTTTTAGGCGGTGTTTCAGGATCTACATTTTTTGGAAAGATCCGGACCATTCTAAAAGAGAGGAAGGCCAAAAGAAAGATGGATGAAGCGATGAGTAAGTCTGAAAATTTTGACCAGGGACCAATTGAACAGGATCCTGGTGTTCATGCACAACCCAATGCCGGGATGTATGGAAACAGTGCCGGCGATATAGCTTCCCGATAGATCAGTTAGGTGTTGATGCTGTATTCAGCCAGTAATTTCTAATCTCATCAACAACTTTGATGAGTGCTTCAAAGCTGACAGGCTTAACTACATAAGTATTGGCACCTAATTCATAACATCTCCGGATCTCGTGTTCGCTTTTAGTTGTAGTAAAAACGATTACAGGGATTTTTTTATACAATGGATGTTGCTTGATCTCTTTCAAGGCTTCTCTCCCATCCTTCTTAGGCATATTCAGATCGAGCAATATAAAGGCAGGGAAATTGTTCTCAGAACTATTTCCATTGGTTTTAGTATGTAAAAATTCTAACAGCTCAACTCCATTCTCTACAAATTCTAGCTTATCAGTGTAGCCACGCTCATCAAAAACTGTTTGTAAAAGGAACCGGTCGTCTGCATCATCTTCCGCTATCAGAATGAATAGCTTTTGCATTGGTGAATCAGTTATTGTACAAATATAGAATTCTGGTATTGTTTTTTCAATATGGTGGGAAAATTGACAGTATGCAAACAAATCAACAACCTCCGGGAAAGAAGAAAAAAGCAGATACTGAAGGTACTGCAAAGGTAACCAACCAGGATGTGGAAAATACGGTCAATACAGGTGCTACAGAAGATTCAACTACCACAGAATCAGAGCAAATAGTAAATGAACAGTCACAGGACCAAACGGTCAATGGATCCGACGGATCACCGGAAATTTCACGTGATGAATTCCTGGACTAACGGTGATGGTTAAACGAAATTTTAATTTTAAAAAGTAAAAACTATGAAAAAAGCAAGTAATCTGTTCCTTTTGTTAACAGCGTTATTAATCGGAGCTGCAGGATGTAAAAGTTTGAGCAAGTCTCAAAAAGGTGTTTTAATTGGAGCCGGAGCCGGAGGCGCCGTAGGTGCAGGAATCGGTAAAGCTGCAGGAAACACGGCATTGGGTGCGATCATTGGTGCAACAGTAGGTGGTGTTGCCGGTGGTATCATTGGAAAGAAAATGGATAAGCAGGCTGAAGAAATATCCAAAATTCCCGGTGCTGAAGTAAAACGTGTCGGTGAAGGTATCAATGTAACCTTTGAAGAAGGTGTGCTTTTCGGTTATGACAAATCAGATCTTGGACAGAATTCAACTCAGAAACTCACTGATCTTGCAGGTATCCTGAATAAATATCCAGATACTTATGTGCTGGTAGAAGGACATACTGATTCAAAAGGATCCGATGAATACAACATGGATCTTTCGAAAAGAAGAGCCCAGGCAGTGGCTAATTACCTGAGAGGAGTCAATGTAAAAGACAGCAGGATCAAAACTGCATACTACGGAGAGTCGCAGCCAAAGTACAGTAATGATACGGATGCCGACCGGGCCAAGAACCGGCGTGTTGAATTTGCTATCTATGCAAATGAAAAAATGATCAATGATGCGAAGAAAGAAACATCCAACTAATTCCTTAAAATAAAAATGGTGCAGTTTGAACTGCACCATTTTTTTTACCCCTCATAACTACCCAACTTCTACCATCTTATAACCCGAAGGTTAAGATCTTCTGAATCCACCTGCAATCAGGGAGATCAGGAACAATACGATAAAGATGTAAAAGAATATTTTAGCGATTGAAGCTGCTCCCGCAGCGATACCACCAAATCCTAATAATGCTGCAATAAGTGCTATTACAAGAAATACAATTGTCCAACGTAACATAGTTTTTCATTTTGGTTTACAAATATTGTTTCATGCTGTACGCTTTATAGTCAGGATAAAAACCTATGCCATTGAAACCCCTACCATATATAGGTTTGCTGCTGTTTTCAGCATGTACATTAGATTACCCAAAAACTTAACAAAAGTTAACATCAGGTATGAATTTTTAGGATTTAAGGAAAAAAGAATATGAATACAGACCAGATTCCGGCATCAAAGGAGAAGATAGTTTCGAAGGATATGCTTGAAGTGATCCGGCAGGACTATAAAGGTTCAGAGAAACTTAAAGACAAGGTTGCGCTTATAACCGGAGGCGATAGTGGTATAGGGAGATCGGTGGCGGTACATTTTGCGCGTGAGGGTGCAGACATATCAATAGTATACCTTGAAAGTGATCTGGATGCACAGCAAACAAAAGAAATGGTTGAAAAGGAAGGAAGAAAGTGCATATTATTGAAGGGAGATATTGCCATAGAAGAATTCAGCAGATCATGTGTGCAAAAAACCGTTGAGCAACTTGGAAAGGTCGATATCCTGGTAAACAATGCCGGCACACATGAAGAAGACAAAGAATTTCTTGATATCAGTACGGAGCAATTTAAAAGAACATTTGAAGTAAATATGTTTTCCATTTTTTACTTCACACATGAAGCCGTAAAGCACATGACGAACGGAGGCACTATCATTAATACTGCATCCGTGGTTGCATACAGGGGAAGTGAACACCTTATGGATTACAGCTCTACAAAGGGAGCTGTGGTTTCATTCACCAGGGCCCTGGCTAAGAATCTTGCTTCAAAAAATATTCGTGTGAATGGAGTTGCCCCCGGACCAATATGGACCCCATTGGTGATTGCAACATTTGATGAAGGTCACCTGGAGAAATTCGGAAAAAGCACTCCCATGAAACGCGCCGGAAAACCATCTGAAGTTGCACCAGCATATGTGTATCTCGCCAGCGATGACAGCAGCTATGTCAGCGGGCAGATGATCCATGTAAATGGTGGAGAAGTGGTTGGTGGATAATATCATTCATCGATAGGGAAATACAGGGAAAAGGTCGCACCTTCACCCTGTACTCCTTTAGCAGAAATAAGTCCGTTATGATTAGTCATAACCCTCTGTGCAATGGCCAAACCTATCCCCTTTCCATGGTAATGAGATTCCTGGCTATGCAATCGCTGAAATATCATGAAGATCTTGGATGCAAACTCATTATTGAAACCAATACCATTATCGCGAAAAGTAATAAGATGATAATTCCTGTTGGAGGAAACATTCATATCATTTAATGATTTCCCTTCAATCCTGATCCATCGAATGGTGATCTCGAGCGGCCGTCCTGGCTCATTAAATTTTATGGAGTTTTCCATGAGTGATCTGAATAATAAAAAAAGCTGATCAGGGAATCCATTGATCACAGGCAAAGCATCAAATCTTATGGTAGCTTTTTTCTCCGAGATCTGCTCTTTAAGACTGTCATGCACAGAGTTGATGATAAGATTGAGGTCAACCTTTGAATACCTGTCCTTTCTATTAACAAGGTTGGTAAAACTCACCATATCCTGGATCATATCCTGCATTCGATGCGCAGAAGCATCAATCCGGTCAATGATCTTACCAGCTTCCTCATTCATTTGAGATTTGTGTTTCACTACGAGTCGGTCACTAAAAGTTCTGATCTTTCTAAGCGGTTCCTGGAGGTCGTGGGATGCAACAAAAGTGAATTGCTCAAGCTCAGCGGTGGATTGATTTAATTCGTTCACCCGCTTCTCCAGTTCAACCTGGTATTTCAAACGCATACGCATCTCTCTCACAATCAGAATAAACAATGCAAATGTCAGGAACCCGGAAAATATCAGTATGGCATTAAAATAAAAAGGGCTGATATCCTGGTTCTCCTTGATCTTTGACCTGCTGATCTCCACCTTCATTGTTCCAAGTTCCTGGATCTCTTTCATTTCCTTTTTTACTTCCTTACTCAACCGCTGGCCTTCCATGATATTGTAAACAAGATCTACCGTATCTCCTACCGACATTCTATATAAGTTCCTGTTCAGTGTATTGATCCTTCTTGCAAGGGTTGAATTCATGAGGATCAGTTTCCGGTAGCGGGTATCATCTTTTCCCAATAAATTTTTTAATGTGTCAACATGATCATTGATGGTAGGCCTTATAGTATTTATTTGCTGAAGCAATGAAGAATCCCGGGTCACCATAAATCCATAAGCTTCAACTTCAGCCTGCTGAACTGCTTCCTTCAAAGAAATGAATTGACGAAAAACGGCATAGTTCAAATCCTGCTCATCATGAAAATTCTTAATACGATTAGATTGACGGTAAAATAGCAGGGTAACAGTTACCAATACAGCGAGTGAAACAATAAATCCTAAATAAATCCAGCCGTATTTTGGTTTCATTAGCAACAATTTGAGGAAAGTATTCTACAGCCCACAAGAAATAACCGTACCTAATTGTTTTTTTATAATTAAAAACAGCCGATTCTTATTGACTTTCAGCAAGTTTTCAGGGGAGGAAAAAGAAAAACAAACCTAATACATTTTTTGGAGCAAGCCTTGCTAATATAAGAAGTACAAAATTTTCTCTTCATGCTACACCAAAACTTATCCCAGAAGCAACAGCTCAAAATTTTGCCTCAGCAGATACAGTTACTGAATTTATTTCACCTCAATACTATTGAGTTGGAACATAGGATTCAGCAGGAATTGGAAGAGAATCCATTGCTGGAAGAAAATTCTGCAGACGAGGAGTTAGACGTTGAAAAATATAATAAAGAAGAAGTAGAGGATTTCAAGGATTGGGAAGAATATGGATATGATGATATTCCGGATTATAAAACGGAGTATGAAAATTATTTCAATAATGAAAAGATCCCCGACCGCCCATTGCCTGAATACAGTGATTTCAGGGAAACATTGAAGCAGCAATTCCAGTTTCTTCAATGTAGTGATAAGGAAAATAAAATAGCAGAATACCTGATCGATTCTTTAAATGATCATGGACTGCTTGAGCAGGAATTCTCTTCTATTGCTGAAGATCTTTCCTTTAAGTTCAATGTCTGGATCGAAGATGAAGAACTCGAATCGGTGCTGCAAAAGATCCAATCACTGGATCCTCCCGGAGTTGGTGCAAGAACTATCCGTGAGTGTTTACTTATCCAGTTGAACAGGATGAATACAAGGCGTCCTGATGTAAAGAAATCGATCCAGTTGCTGGAAAAACATTTCAATGATCTTGGAAGTCGCAACATGGAAAAGATCATGCATCACCTGGAGATCGATGAGGATGAATTAAAGATCCTGTTGCAGTTAATTGCTTCATTAAAATTGAAACCAATCACTGAAGCTTCGGGATCGATCCAGGTTAACCAGCAGATCATGCCTGATTTCGTGATCACTGTAGATGGTGATGAGTTGGACGTTCAGTTGTACCGTCAGCGTTCTGCATCGCTTCATATTAACCAGATCTGGCTTGAAAAGATCAAGTGTTCAGAAGAAAGCAAGCAGACTGATAAAGCGACCAAACAATATCTGAGGAATAAATTAAATGCGGCGCAGTGGTTTGTTTCCGCGATAAAGCAGCGGGAAGGAACCATGCTTAAAGTGGTGAAAGCTATAGTTAAACTACAATATGAGTATTTTCGCGAAGGCGATATAAAGCTCATTAAACCTATGATCCTGAAGAATGTAGCAGAAATGGTGGGTGTAGATATTTCGACTGTTTCAAGGATCACCTGTAATAAATATGTGGCAACGCCATTTGGAACCTTATTGCTGAAAGATCTGTTTACAGAAGGAATCATTAACCAGCAAGGCGAAGTGATCAGTAACAGGGTGATCCAAACGGCAATTGAGGAAGTAATTCAAACTGAAGATAAATCCAAGCCATTCACTGACCAGCAACTGGTTACTATCCTTTCACAAAAAGGATTCAGTATAGCAAGGAGAACGGTGGCTAAATACCGAGAATTACTCCAAATACCAGTGGCACAAATGAGGGCTCTTTGGGCATAATTATTTAGCAGTATAATAGCTATATTAGATCACAAACAACATTACATGCAAAAAATTCTTGTAATTGATGACGACAGGGACATGTGCTTATTGCTTAAGCGCTTTCTGTCGAAACATGGATTCGAAGTGATTGAGGCCAATACGGCCAAAAGAGCTTACGAATTACTTGAAACCCCCGAATTCGACCTGGTTCTGTGCGATTTCCGTTTGGATGGAACCGACGGAAAATCTATGCTGATCCGAATCAAAGAAAAATATCCAGATGTTCCGGTGATCATCATTACTGGCTACAGTGATATCAAGATCGCAGTAGAAGTAATGAAACTCGGAGCATACGATTATATTACCAAGCCCCTATTTCCGGATGAGATCATTCTTACGATCAAAAAAGCACTGGAAAACAAGGGAAATACTGCGGTTCATGTAACAAGACCTGCTGAAAATTCAGGAGATGAAGCACCTGCTGCACCTCAAAGAGAAGATAAGTCCAAGCAGGCTATTACCATGAGTGGCCAGTATATTTTCGGTGACAGCCAGGCATTTAAATCTATTCTCCAGCAGATCCAGCTGGTTGGTCCAACCAATTACAGTGTGATCATTTACGGAGAAAGCGGAAGTGGTAAGGAAGCTGTTGCACAGGAGATCCACAAGCGCAGTAAAAGAAGCAATAAGCCTTTTATAGCCATTGACTGTGGTGCACTCTCTAAAGAACTGGCAGGAAGTGAATTGTTTGGTCATGAGAAAGGTGCATTTACCGGTGCCCTCAACCAAAAGATCGGAAGTTTTGAATTAGCCAATGGCGGAACGATATTCCTGGATGAGATCGCAAACCTTAGCTATGATATCCAGGTATCATTGCTTCGCGTGGTGCAGGAAAGAAGAATGAGGCGTGTGGGCGGAACAAAAGATATTGAACTGGATGTAAGGATCATTATTGCGAGTAACGAACCGTTGTGGGAAGCTTCGAAGAAAGGAAAATTCCGTGAAGACCTGTTTCACCGTTTCAATGAATTCAGCATGACCATTCCACCTTTGAGAGAAAGGAAGGAAGATATCATGGTGTTTGCAAGGCATTTCCTGAAACTCACTAATGATGAGCTCAATAAAAATGTAAAAGGATTTTCTCCGGAAGTGGAAGAGATCTTCAGGAATTATATCTGGTATGGTAACCTGAGGGAATTGAAGAACGTGGTGAAGCGTGCCACTTTGTTGACAGACGGAGATAATATAGAAGACAGGTCATTGCCTTTCGAGATCACAAATTTCTCGAAGCTGAATTTTGATGCAATGAATGATGTTCCTCCTATTATGGCTGCTTCTTTTCAGCCTGTTCCACAGACAGCATCCATTATTCCACCGGCAAACCCGGTATCGAAAACAGTCCTGGATGAAACAACATTGAAAGCGGCAAGTATTGATGCTGAATATGAGATGATCATTGAAGCATTGAAACAATCCAATTTCAATAAGAGTAAGGCTGCCAAGCTGTTGAATATAGACAGGAAAACACTTTACAATAAAATGAAGCAATACCAGGAACTAAACAATCATTAATTATTAATGGATAAGATCTTACAGGAATACAATCTTAGATTAATTAAAAGCCTGTTTGATACGAATAACCATTCAGACCCCTTAAACGATCATGAGATAGATCTTTTTCCTGCATTGATATTTGAATTCAATACGGAAAATGAAAGAATAAAATTTCTCAGTAGAAACATCAGGAATTATGTGGATGTTGAACTGAGAAATGAAAGTGACACAGTTGATTTTTGGGAACTGGTTTATGATGATGACCAGGATTTGGTTAAACAGGAGCTTGATAATATTTATTCTTTAGGGGACGGTGAAAGCCATTCCTGTACCATACGCTATAAAAACAAAAACACCTGGCGATCATTCCGCACCCAGGGATTGGTGTTGAAGAGAAATGCTTCAGGGCAGGCCGACTCAATACTATTCATCGCCCAGGACATACATACTGAAATGGGACATGAGGAGGAAGGCAAAGCATTAAAAGAGTTGTTCCAGGAAACGGAGCAGCTACTTCATTTTGGAACATGGAGCTGGTCGGCTTATAACGACCTGCTTGAATGGTCCGATGGAATGTATTCCCTTCTCGAATATGAGCGTGGTCAAACACCTGAGGTGACCAACAACTTTTATATGAGTCATATTCCTGAGCCCGAAAGAACGCTGCTTAAGCAGATTATCAAATCATCCTTAGAAAATAATTCTGAATTTGAATACCAGTATCCTGTAGTAACGGGCAAGGGTAACAGAAAATTTGTTTCCACTAAAGGCAAAAGTGTTTTCACTGGTAAAGGCATTGTGACGAAAATCATTGGTGTTACCAGGGATATCACTACTCAAAGAAAGGTTCATAAAGACCTACTCGATTATAAACAGGCAGTACTTGATAAAGAAAAATTCCTGGGAAGCGGCTCCTGGGAATATGATATTTTAACGGGAAAGATCACCTGGTCGGAAGGCGAATACCGGATATTTGGATTTGATCTGAACGAACCACTTCCTGAAATAACTTTTGACTATTACAGGAAGCTGATGGGTGAGGCAGAGTACCAGCGCTTACAATCACTTCTTCAAAGAATTCACATAGATATCGAAGAGCATACCTGGGATTACGAGGTAAAGATCGATGGAGAAAAGAAAGTGATCGAGTCGTATGCAAGAGTTTTGAAAGATGACGAGGGAAATCCTTATAAGATCCTCGGTGCCAGCAGGGATATTACGAAGATCCGGGATTATGAAGAAAGCCTGAAAAGAAAGATCAGGGAACTGGATCGTTCCAATAAAGAACTCGAAGAGTTTGCCTATATCGCTTCACATGACTTGCAGGAGCCATTAAGAAAGATCAATACTTTCAGCGAAAGGCTTAGAGATCGTGCAAAAGATGAGCTCAGTGCCGAGAGTATGATCTACCTTGAAAAAATGCTCAACAGCACCATGAATATGCGAATGCTGATTGATAACCTGCTTGAATTTTCCAGGACAAGCAGACCGAACCTTCCATATGAAGATTGCGATCTAAACCAGATCCTTGGAAACAGCATTGCAGAATTGGAATTGAAGATCGAGGAAACAGGGGCAAAAGTTGAATATTCCAGGATGCCGAATATTGAAGCGATCTGTTCGCAAATGCAACAGACTTTTAATAACCTGATCTCTAATGCAATCAAATTCAGGAAACCTGGTATCACTCCTGTCATCACTATCGAATGCCGCGAAGCACAATTTGAAGAAAAAGAAAGCAACCGTTTACCGGTTGATACAGAATATTACAAACTAACCATACGTGATAACGGAATTGGTTTTGAACAGGAATATGCCAATAAGATTTTCCAGATATTCCAAAGGTTACACGGAAAATCCGAGTATCCCGGATCAGGTATTGGATTAGCCATTGTAAAGAAAATCATCGATAACCATCACGGGCTTATTTATGCAGAGAGCATTCCCGGAGAAGGAGCTTCATTCACTATTTACTTACCAGAAAAGCAACCCTGAATAAAATGTTTTCAACCTCACCAGCCCGGATCCTGATCATTGATGATGATGAAGATGATTACTTCATTACCAGTGAATACATCCGTAAAATTAAAGATGCACAATTCCAGATCGACTGGTGTTACCGTTACCAGGATGCATTGGAAAATATCAGGAACAGGAAATATGATATTTACTTCATTGATTATTTCCTTGGAGCAAAAACGGGCTTGAACCTGATCAAGCAAGCGAGCGGACTTGAAGTAGAGGAACCACTGGTATTGCTGACGGGTAAAGGAAACCAGGCCATTGACCTGGAGGCAATGCAAGCCGGAGCATGGGATTACCTGGTAAAGGCGGATCTCAATGTTGAGAAGATAGAGCGCTGCATTCGTTATTCACTCGAGAGAGCAAGTTCGCTCAGGGCATTGAGGGCGAATGAAAGAAAATACCGTACACTATTTGAGAGATCGAAAGATGCAGTATTCATATGCAATCGTGACTTAAGGCTTATTGATCTTAATGATGCAACTACAAAATTACTGGCGCAGGATAAGTCTACACTTCTTCAACAAAAGCTGACAGATTATTTTGAAGATGATGATGCACAAATGGTTCAGGCAGCATTACATGTACAGGGCCATATATCAGATCTTGAACTTGATATTAAAAGCTATGATGAAGACGGTACTAAAACCTGTATCCTTTCATTGAGCCTGGATACAGATCTTGACGGTACTGCAAATATCAATGGGATGCTTCATGATATCACTCACCTGAAAAAGGCAGAGAAGATCACGTTGCAGGCCGAAAAACTTGCTGCAACGGGAAGACTTGTTCAAACACTTGCGCATGAAGTTCGTAATCCACTGAATAATATCAACCTTGCTACTGAACAGCTCGCGCATGATATGGATCCGAATTCTGACTCTCAATTATATCTTGATATTGTACAAAGAAATAGCAAGCGGATCGGAGATATTATAACTGAATTGCTGAATTCATCCAGGCCTTCAGAAATGGCTTTGCAAAAAGTTTCACTGCAATATATCCTTGATGAAAGTATTGGTGCTGCGCTTGACAGGATCACACTTCAAAAGATCAAATTGCAGATCCGGTACTCCAATGAACCGGCATATATTTCCGGAGATCCTCAAAAATTAAAGATCGCTTTTCTGAATATCATTATCAATGCTATTGAAGCAATGGAGGAAGAGAAAGGACAGCTAATAGTTGCTGTAGGAACTGAAGGCTCAAGATATACAGTGAAGATCAGCGACAATGGATCAGGGATCAGTGAAGAAAATCTTTCAAGATTATTTGAACCATATTTTACTTCAAAGAGAAATGGATTAGGATTGGGGCTTGCAGCGACACTTAACATTCTGCAATCTCACAAAGCCCATATAGATGTAAGTTCTATTTTAGGCAGAGGAACGAACTTCACCATTTCTTTTCCAAAAGAATAAAAAAATTGCCAGGCTCATCACCTGGCAATAATTTCTTGTTTTTGTGATTTCTAGAAACCGAAGCCTACATAAAGAGTAACGCCACTGTTCTTTGCATTACGCAAAACTGTGTTAGAGATAAATGCATCAGACTTTTCACCAACCTGGTTTAATCCATAATTGTAACGAGCGCCTAATGTAAAACCTTTTACATCAAAACCAACTCCACCAACTAAACCATAATCGAAACGGTTGAAATTGTCTTCATCAAAGCTTACCAGTTCTTCATTAGAAGAACCATTGTCTTCAGCTTTGATATTAACGTTTGTGAGATAAGCTGCATAACCACCAAAGTGAACGTTGAAGTTCTTAGCGACATTTACCACACCTAATACAGGTACTTCGAGATAGTTAAGATTGAAACGGTATTCTCCACCAATAAGGGTATTGTTATATGCTACTTTAGCACCCTTATTACTGTAAAGAATTTCCGGTTGAATGGAGAAGCCTTTGGTAACAGGGATCTTGGCATAAAGACCAAGGTTGATACCTGCTTTCATATTCTCATCATCCACCTCATCAACATAAAGATTGGTAAGGTTTACACCACCTTTCACACCGATCTTTGGTGTAAGCCCTGATTCGCTTGAAGTTTGTTGCACTTGAGCGGATACGGATGTTGCTGTAACTGTCATGAACATAACAGCCATCAGCGATTTCCCAATTAACAACAATTGCTTTTTCATAGTAACAAAAATTTGGTTCACCGCTTTATATCCAAATCATGTACCCCTGCGTAAACAAGGATTTTGTTGAAGTTTGGGGAGGAACAATTTCTACAAGAGGGCAATTTTTTTGCGCATTGATGGCATAAAAGTTTTATTTATCAATGAAAAGATTATGCGATCTATATGGACCGGCGCTATTGGTTTTGGCCTCGTAAACATTCCTATTAAACTGTATAGTGCCATAGAAAGCAGCGACCTTGATCTTGATATGCTTGATAAGAAAGACCAGGGAAAGATTCGCTTTAAAAGAGTCAATGAAAATACCGGTAAAGAAGTTCCGTATGAGAATATTGTGAGAGCTTTCAACCTGGATGGTAATTATGTAATTCTTGGTGATGATGATTTCAAGAAAGCAAGTCCTGAGAAAACAAAAACCATTGAGATCTCCGAATTCGTTGAGGAGAAAGAAATTGATTCCATGTATTTTGAAACTGCCTATTACCTGGAACCTCAGAAAGGAGGCGCAAGAGCCTATGGATTGTTGAGGGATGCTTTAAAGAAAACGGGCAAAACAGGTCTTGCCACTTTTGTGATGAGGTCCAAGGAATCACTGGCCCTGGTAAAGGTTTCAGGAAAGGTGTTGATCCTTCAGAAGATCAGGTATGCCCAGGAGATCAGGAAGCCGGATGATCTGCAGATCCCTGATTCAGAAAGTAAACCTGCTGAATTAAAAATGGCTATCAATTTAATTGATCAGCTTACATCGAAGTTCGATATTGATAAATACAAGGACACATATACTGATGAGTTGATGAAGTTGATCAAAGCGAAGGCGAAGGGAAAGAAAGTTCCGGAACCAAAAATGCGTGTGGTGCATTCAAAAACAGAAGATCTTATGGCTCAGTTGAAGGCCAGCCTGGATACAAAAAAGCGCAAAGCTTCATAAGCCTTGCGCCTTTTTAAAAGTATTTCAGTGAATTATCTTTTTCTGAACTTAGAAAACAGCTTTGCATTGTTTTCTTTCCAATCAACATAAGCCAGGAAGGTAGTATCGTTATACTCCACCAGCCTGTAAGTTCTTGGGCGATAATTGTAATCAACGAAGTCAACGTTCACGGTTGCAGTTCCGGGTTTGATCTGCCAGCTGCGAATAAGTTCAGCAGAATCATTTCCAGGGATCTTTAAAGCGTTCTGTTGAATTCTTAAAACACCATTTGCATCAAAGAATAAATTATCATCCTTCAGGTAGCTGTAGATGTATTTATTCAAATCAGTTTCGGCCCTCACTTCATTGTCTGTTTCGATGTAATCGACCGGTTTATCAGCATAAAATTCAACAGGAACGAAAGCTTTTCCCTGTGCATAACTTTTAAATTCCTCAGATTTTTTCGCCAACTCGTTCTTGGTGTTCTCCTCTTTCTGGCATGAGGTAAATGCCAATGCTGCCAGTGCAGCCACAGCGAGGAAGGAAGACGGATTCCTTTTCATGGTACTCAGTTTATGATAATTAAAGTGTAAAAGAATGTAAGGTTTATAACAGGATGGATAACCGTTTTTCGGAGGATCTTCAGCAGGCTGGCAAGATAATAAAAAATTGCCAAGGTCCAAATCTACGCCACTGTTCTGTTCTTACGCTGCTGCATGATCTGGTAGATCAATCCCCCAAACATTGGAACCGAAACCACAACAATCGCCCAGAAATTTTTCTGGTATCGTTGCAGGTTTGAGTCATTTATAACCTGTATGATACTCCAGATCCAGAATATCCCTCCCAATACGAAACTTCCGAAGATCACATAATTGGATATTGGATGTTCGAATGATTTAAGGGCAATACCCAAAAACAATATCAGGTGGCTCACGATGCCCAAAATAAATGCCGGTTTCAAACTGTTCCGCATGGTAATAATTTGCCATTAAAAAATATACGAATCTTATGCCAACTTAGGTTTAATCCACCTCTTTCCTAGGTACTTCCTTTACATGTGGTGCTTCCCTGGCTTCACTTCTAACCACATAAACTGCATTTTCATTGGGCTTGATGCCTTTACCGAGGGATAAGGCATTTATCTTGGTAAATTCCGCACCGAAATACAGAATCAGTGATGAATAGTAGATCCATGTCAAAAGAATCACAATCGATGCAGCAGCCCCATAGGTTGATCCAACATCAGATTTTGTCAGGTAAAAATTGATTGCAAATTTTCCCAGTATAAATAAGAATGCTGTGAAACCTGCACCTATGAAGGTATCCCGCCAACTCATGTGTGCATCAGGTAAAACTTTAAAGATCACTGCAAAAAGAACTGTGATCACTGCCAGGATGATCACAAAATTCAGGACGTGAAAAATGAACATCAGTGAATCAGAAAAATATTTCATGAACACATCACTCAATGCTGTCAGCATTGCACTTACAATCAACGATACCAACAAAATAAATCCCATTGATACGATCAGCGAAAAAGAAAGTAACCTGTTCTTCAAAAATTTCAACCATCCCTTTTTAGGTTTAGCTTTTACGGACCAGATATAATTGATGGAATCCTGGATCTCAATAAAAACCCCGGTTGCACCGACAACCAGAAGAATAATACCGACGATAGCACCAGTAGTGCTATCACCGGTTTGTTGCGTATTCTTAATGATCTCCTGGATCTGAACAGCTGCATCTTTTCCTACCAGACCCTGGATCTGCCAGAAGATCCTTCCCTGTACAGCTTCCTGTCCGAAGAAAAATCCTGCAAGCGAGATCACTATGATAAGCACAGGCCCTAATGAAAATATAGTGTAGTAGGATAAGGATGCACTCAGTTTGAAAGCATTGTCTTCAATAAAACATCCAAACGAACTCTTCAGAACTTTCAGGTAATCTTTAATTTTCGCCATAACGAATTGTTACTATTCCGGATTTTTCTTTTCAGTCTTCTTGTGCATATTCTCTACTTCCAACATGAAATTGTTGACATTAGCATCGGAGTAAGGACCGTATGCATCAACAAGTGTTCCTTTGGTACCATCGGTAGTTTCGATGACATATAATATCGACATATCATCGGGGTCAGAGACACCTTCGAACCTGAAAAAATTAACCACGTTAACTTCTGCAGGCTGGTAAGTTTTATCCGACTGAAGGGCTTTAAGTCCTTCATCAGTTACTTTAAAATCAACGGTGTATCCGTCGCTAACAACTTTATTCAGACAACTTGAAAGACTTTTCAAGTATGGAACTGATTGGTATTGATTGGTAATCATAAAAGGTTTTAAGGTGGTTATAAAAAAACTTTGCCACTGTTGAAACTATACAGGCCGGAATAATACCGGCCTGTACAATATTGATTTTGTTAAGTAGACATCTTATTGAAGATTCCTGTCTACAGTATTACGAATATCATCGGCAGTATCGTTTACTGCTTTGTGCATGTCGCGATATTTCTTGATCAGGTCATGAGAAGTTTTCAGAGAAGACTTCTGGTTTGTGATCAGTTGGCGAACATCGGAAGACATTTCAACATCGGAAGACAATGCAGAGTTATACGCTTTCTGAGCTGCGTCTTCACCAAATTCGCAATTTTCAAGAACTGCCTGGCGTGAATGGCCTGTGAAGGTTGCCTTAACATCCATCCATACGCGATAGATCTTACCTGATGCAGTGGTTCCTGTTGCAGGTTCACCTCCGAGTTTTACAACTTCCTGGGTGAGCTCAGCAGCATATTGACGGCTCTCTTCAGACATTCTATTGAAAATTGCACGAAGGTCAACGTCAATATCTTTGGCTTCTTCAACTGCACGCTGGTAGCCAACTATACGGTCATTATTGATCCTGATAAGATCATTTAATACTTCTATCAGATTGTCATTTGTTGCCATAATTCTGTTTTTAATTTTATTATAAACTAGATATGCAACACTTCAATAAAATACTATGCCTGTGCATGTGTTGAATGAAAAATGTAAAAACTAAAATGAAGGTTTACTAAATATTTTTCCTTGTAGAAATAATTCCTCTGGAGATTATGCGTTATAAATTCTTAGCAGCAGGTTATACATTATATAAAACTTTGTTTTATCTTGCTGCCATTACTAACAATTAAATTCTATTTTATGGCAAAAGCTGCAAAAAAAGCTGCAAAGAAAGCCGCTCCTAAGAAGGCTGCAAAGAAAGCTGCTCCAAAGAAGGCTGCAAAGAAAGCTGCTCCAAAGAAAGCCGCTAAGAAAGCTGCTCCTAAAAAAGCTGCTAAGAAAGCTGCTCCTAAGAAAGCTGCTAAAAAAGCTGCTCCTAAGAAAGCTGCTA
>CBHWDO010000021.1:0-48140 GCA_966112615.1 uncultured bacterium | reverse complement strand
TACACACTTTAATACTTCTAGCTTCTAAACTCCACTAAAGGTCTCCATGTCTCCACGTCTCCATGTTATCACTTCACCCCCGCCTTATCCACCATCAACACCGTCTTTGCTCCCAGGTCGCGGGCGACGCGCATAACGGCAACGACGTCGTCGACGGGAACGGTTTTATCAGCATTGATAGCAATAACAGCATTGGTGGAGTCGCGAGCGATCATTGGTTGAAGCGCTTCGCGAAGCTGCTCGGCAGTAAATGATTTGCCGTTAATGATGTATTGATTTTTTGTGTCGATATTGACAACAACATTCTGTTTTGTTTTGGTATCACCCTTTGCCTTAGGATTGGAAAGTTTGATCACATTGGGATTCGCCAGTGTTGCTGCGATCAGGAAGAACATCAGCAGGATGAACAGGATATCGTTCAGCGGTCCTGTGTGGACTTCAGCATGCGCTCTTAATTTTCTTCTGATATTCATGTCCTCTTATTATCTGGTTGGTTCCTGTAGAATATCTACGAATTCAGCACTGGAAGCTTCCATTTTATTGGCCGTCTTATCGATCTGTGTAGTAAGATAATTGTGTGCGATGTATGCCATCAAACCAATGATCAAACCTACAGCAGAAGAGATCAGCTTTGTATAGATACCATCTGCCATCGATTGAATGGTGAATTCACCGGTTGATGCCAGCCTGAAGAACAACTGGAACATCCCGAAGATGGTTCCAAGAAATCCAAACATCGGTGCGATACCTGCGATCAGTGAAAGTATATTCAGGTTGCGCTCCATTTTGTACATCTCCAGCTTTCCAACATTTTCCATGCTCTTCTCAATGGCATCGATTGGTTTACCGATACGCTGGATCCCTTTGTCGATGATGCGCGCAACAGGGTTATTGGTATTTTTTGCAAGGCTTCTTGCAGCACTGATATTGCCGGTAAAAATATTATCACGGATGATATTCATGAAGTTATCCTCGATCTTGGAGGCTTTCCTGATGTAGAGCAATCGTTCTATGAATACATAAATAGCAATAACAAACAGCAGTCCGAGGGGAATCATCAATACACCACCTTTTGATAAAAGGTCAAGAATACTGACCTGTTTCATTGGGTCGGCAGCGGGAGCGGATTGTAGTGCGGCAGCAGCCGTATCAATTTGCAAAAGGAACCAATTCATTAATGGTTGTTTTATTAAGTAGTTGTAAATGTATAGAATGAACGCAAAATGCCTGTAGAAAATTTCTTAATTAAATACGAAAAAACAGGGCCAAAAGGCCGGATTTCCGGAATGTTTTTGTTAACTTGAAGTTACCGTTACCTGATTTTACAAATCCTGAAAATTTATTGTTATGAAGAAAGCAATGACCGTAGGCCTTGCTACAGGCATTATACTTTCGCTCATATTCATTGGAGCGGGAATGGTAAGACACTGGATCCCTGTGACCACCGCAGGCACACAATGGGTATTCCTTGGAATATTCATCGCACTGATCATGGCGACTTTCTGGATCTCTATGAGTTATTATTGCAGGTCCTGTTCTTCCAGATGGGGAACCATCAACCTTACCGGATTTGTAGCGAGTTTTATTGCTGCATTTATATTCAGTACAGCTGCATACTTATATACCGAGTATGTTGACCCTTCATATCTATCGTTGTTAATGCAACAAGACAGCACCAATTATGTAGCCAGTGATCTTACTGCTTCAGCCATTAGCGGTGAAAGTAAATGGAACTGGCTGAACTCACCATACAATTTTGCCATGTCTAATTTTAAAGATGCGATGGCAATGTTGCTCGTGGTTGGATTGATCATTGGTTCAGTATTGCATTTCAGATATAAGAACAGGAAGGAAGAGCATTTCGATAATCATGAATTGATTTTTTAGAAGAAGACGTGGAAGACATAGAATACATGGAAGACATGGGAAAGGCCGGGATCACTTCAAGTTCCCGGCCTTAAATTTTATTACCCGAGGTTCTGCCGGATCCTTCGGATCGTTCAGCCCGGAAGCTACTAACTCCCAACTCCCAACTCCTAACTCCTATTCTTTCGCCCCTGCTGGCTTCACCATCAACGCCTGGATCTGCCTCATCGTGTTTTCCATTCCATCGGCGCTTCCATCAAGGAAGATTACATTACCCTTGCCGTATTCAGCGAAGTTTTTAATGGCTTCGGTCCACATACTGAACAGGATCACATTGGTATCAAGGTTAGCCTGCTTCATTTGTTCAGCGGCTTCGGTCATACCACGCGCAACTTCCTGGCGGAACAATGCCACACCCTGTCCGCGCAAGCGGGCTGCTTCTCTTTCAGCTTCAGCAGCGATCTTGATCGCATTACCTTCAGCCTCTGCAGATTTTGTCTTGGTAATAAGCAATGCCTGCCCTTCGTTTTCAGCAGCAGCTTTCAGGTTATGCGAAGCCACTACCCTGCTCATCGAATCCATGATCACCTGGTCGAACGTAATATCATTGATCTGCAGATCCTGCAAATGATATCCCCATTCTTCCAGCAATGTATCGATCTGGTCTTTTACATATTCAACGATCTCTCTTCTTAAACTAAGAATCTCAGCCTGGCGCTTGGTAGCCACAAAAGAACGTATCGTTCCTTCAATGGTGCGTGTCAATGCCTGCATCAGATCACGATCGCTGATAAATTTGAATGCTACTTTTTTGATCGTTTCTTCATCAGCATTCTGTACAGAATACAATAACATGCTTTTGAAATAAACATTTGCCTGGTCGGCAGTAACAGCCTGGAATTCCATTTCAACAGACCTGTTCTGGATACTGATCTTTTTGTAGATCTGTTCGATAAAAGGAATAATTAATCTTAATCCCGGTGTAAGGATTCTTTGGTATTTACCAAAGACAGTCACCACAGCAATGGTTCCCTGGTTTACAGTTTTCAATCCTGCAAATAGTACCAGCAGGATTACGATTACCCACCAATAATTAGCTAAAAGGTCCATGAGGTTTTAATATTTGTGCTGAAAGTACAAACAAAATGGACACAGGCATAGTAACTTTAAGGTTCATTATGAATACAGCATACGATTTAATCATAGTTGGTGGAGGTCCTATCGGAATATCATGTGCGCTGGAAGCCAGGAAAGCCAGTCTTAATTACTTGGTCATTGAAAAGGGATGTCTTGTCAATTCATTATATAATTATCCGCTTAATATGACTTTCTTTTCCACTTCGGAAAAACTTGAAATTGGCGGGATACCTTTTGTATCAAATAATATCAAACCTACACGACCTGAAGCGCTGGAATATTATCGTCGCGTAGCTGTTTCGAATCATGTCAACATCCATTTGCAGGAAACAGTAACCAATATAATTCGAAATGGAAATCTATATACTGTTACCACATCACACACAAATTATCAAACAAAAAATATCGTAATAGCAACAGGTTTTTATGATATCCCGGTAAAGATGAATATTCCTGGTGAAGATCTTCCGAAGGTTGTTCATTATTACAAGGATCCTCACTTCTACTCCATGCAAAGAGTTATTGTGGTGGGTGCGGCCAATTCAGCGGTGGATGCAGCTTTAGAAACGTATCGCAAAGGTGCAAATGTTACGATCGTTACAAGAGGACCAGTTATCAGCGACCGCGTGAAATACTGGGTGAAACCTGATATAGACAACCGTATCAAGGAAGGTTCTATCAAAGCATATTTCAATTCAACTTTAAAAGAGGTGCGTGAAAAACAGGTTGATATTTCAACTCCTGATGGTGTGGTAACGATCGATAATGATTATGTTATTGCCATGACCGGCTACCATCCTAATTTTGAATTGCTCAGAATTGCAGGCATCAATTTATCTGATGATGGATTGTTGCAACCGCAATATGATCCCGAAACAATGGAAACCAATCAACCCGGAATCTTTCTTGCCGGCGTTGTTTGTGGTGGCATGAATACACATGTCTGGTTCATTGAAAACAGTCGTGACCATGCAGCAAAGATCATTTCAAAGATCACTGCTCAGCCCAAAGCTTTGCAAGTTCAACCACAACATTAACCGATTTCTGCATATCCTGGATGCTGACATATTCATGCTTTCCATGAAAAGCCATTTCACCGGTAAAGATGTTCGGACATGGTAATCCCATGAAGGAAAGTCTTGATCCATCAGTACCCCCGCGGGCACTCATGCTGATCAACTCCAAACCTGCCCTCCTGATTGCTTCATGTGCAAGTGAAGTAACTTTCGGATGAAGGTCAAGTACTTCTTTCATATTCCGATATTGTTCTTTCACCGAAATATTTGCTGTTGCACCCGGATGTTGAGCTAAAGTCTCATCTACTTTTTCCCGAATGAAGTTTTCGTACTCTTTCAGTTTAGGAGTATGAAAATCACGAATGATAAACTCAATGTCAACCTGTTCTGCCAGGCCATTAATACGAACTGGATGTACAAACCCTTCGCGACCTTCAGTGGTTTCAGGAGAATAAGAATTTTTCGGTAATCGCTCCAGAAAATCAGCTGCCACTTTTATTGCATTGACCAGCTTTCCCTTTGCGTATCCCGGGTGTGCACTGATTCCATGAAATGTTACGGTTAATCCATCAGCAGAAAAAGTTTCATCCTCATAAGATCCAAGCTCACCGCCGTCAAGAGTATATCCATAATCGGCTCCCAATTTTTCCATGTTGATAGCATTCACTCCTCGTCCAATTTCTTCATCTGGAGTGAAAAGGATTTTGATCGTACCATGTAATACTTCAGGATGAGCAATAAAATAGTGAACGGCATCCATGATCACAGCAACACCAGCTTTATCATCTGCTCCCAGCAGCGTTGTACCCGAAGCAGTGATGATATCATCACCGATCTTTTTCTTAAGATAAGGATGATCTTTAGTAGTAATTACCTGCGAATGATCATCAGGTAAAACTATATCAGCGCCTGAATAATTTTTATGAATGATGGGTTTTACTCCTGCACCACTACAATCTGGCGAAGTATCCACATGAGCGCAAAAGCAGATCACCGGCACGTTTGCCTGGACGTTGGATGGAAGCGATGCATATACATACCCATGTTCATCCAGTTCCGCGTCTTCAATGCCCATATCTTTTAGTTCATTCACCAGCATCCTGGAAAGATCTTTCTGCTTCAGGGTAGAAGGCTGCGATTGAGAGGCAGGATCACTTTGCGTGTCGACCTGCACATAACGAAGAAATCTTTCTGCAACGGTATAGGTATAGCTTTCCAACATCCTTATTATATTTAGCAGGATAAAAATACACAATTGAAAGAAAGAAAAGGTGGTTGGAAATATGCGCTGCTCTTCCTGGTGATCTACATTTCTGTATTACTCATCATGGGCATCCTGTTTTCAGCACTTGATGGCATTGCATTCCTTGACCACCAGAATTTTCTTGTCGTATTCCCTTCCGTAGTTGCGATCCTGCTTATCCGTTTGATCAGTAAAAACTGGAATGGATGGGAATGGCAGGACCTTGGATTTCGCAGGCAGTCGGTTTTTAAAGATCTTTCACATGGATCATTACTTGCAATATCACTGCTACTTATTGGTTCATTGATCTTATACTTTACCTTTCTGATCAACTGGACTATCATATCGATCGATCCTATAAAATTGCTCATCCCAATGTTGATCTTCATCTCCGTTGCCATTGGAGAAGAAATGATCTTTCGCGGGTATATTTTGAATAACTTCTTGTATTCCTCCTCTCCCACCTTGTCCGTGATTTTATCCGCGGTGATTTTTGCCTTGTTTCATGGTATGAATCCATCGATAAGCTTTCTATCGATTGTAAATATTTTTGCTGGTGGCATCCTGCTTGGACTAACGTACATGCATAAACGAAGTATCTGGATGCCGATTGGATTTCACTTCAGCTGGAATTTTTTCCAGGGACCAATACTTGGATATCCTGTCAGCGGATTATACTTCCCTTCACTGCTAGAACAAAGATCCTTTGGACCTGAGATCCTTACAGGTGGTGAGTTTGGTTTTGAAGGATCCATACTTCAACTGGTTGTTTGCATTTTAGGTATCCTTTACCTATCTTTTAAAAAACAAAACTAACCAACATGAAAAGACTGATACTGGCATCGGTAATCGGTGCACTGCTCATCTTTATCTGGCAGTTCTTATCATTTGCCCTGCTCGACCTTCACCGACCGGCAAGTCAATACACACCGAAACAAAATGAGATCCTCAATTATTTAAGCTCACAACTTCCGGAAGAAGGCGGCTACATGGTTCCAAACCTTCCTGAGGGAGCTTCGATGGATCAGAATGAAAGTTTTATGAAAGAATACGGAGGCAAGCCATGGGCTATCATCAGTTATCATAAGGCAATGAAAATTGATATGACCATGAATATGATCAGAGGCTTTCTTGTAAATATTTTTATGGTAGGACTTTTTGCATGGTTGCTATCCAAAACAAATTTCACTTCTATAGGTCAGTTTGCGGCTGCTGGTATTGCAGTAGGTTTTATTGTTTTTTTCAATGTGCCATATACCAACCATATCTGGTACCAAACATTCGACCTAAATGCATCACTGATGGATGCATTGATTTCATGGATTCTTGCAGGGATTACAATAGGATTTTTCTATCGAAAAAAAACTGCAAATTGATTTTTTAGCCCCTTAGTAAAAGGGGCTTTATTTTTGCCGGATGTCAAGCATACTGGAAGTAAACAACCTGGGCGTTAAACTCGGAGGCAGAACCATACTGGAAGGTCTTTCATTCAGTCTTCAACAGGGAGAAATACTGGCCATAACAGGAAGAACCGGTACAGGGAAAACCACTTTGCTTAAAGCCTTGCTGGGTAAGATCTTTCATTCAGGCGAAATAAAATTTTCAACTACACACCCAAATATTGTCCTGATAGGCCGACAGCACAGGTTTCATAATCTTTCAAACACTTCAACCTTCTATTACCAGCAAAGATTCAATTCATCGGATGCAGAAGACTCCAATACAGTTTTGCAGGAACTACTATCAATAGATGCTGATGAAAATAAGATACGTTCTATTTCACATCAGTTAAATATTCAACATATCCTGGAAAGTAACCTGATTCAGCTTTCCAATGGAGAACACAAAAGATTCCAGATCGCAAAAGCATTACTTAAAAACGCAGAATGGATTTTGCTCGATAATCCTTACACAGGACTTGATGTAGCATCTAGAAAAATGCTGGATGATATATTGATATCCTTAAGTAAAATAGGAATTCACCTAATACTGGTAACAGGATCGTCAAAGATCCCAAATTTTATTACGAGGATAATTGATCTTGGAACCAGGGAAAGTCATCATCAAATATTGAACGATGCATTATTAATTAATATTCCTGCAGCATACGATTACCAGGATTTTCATTATGCTGTGAAGATGATCAATACAACAATTTCTTACGGAAATAAAAAGATCCTGGATAATATTAATTGGGAAGTTAAGAAAGGCGAATGCTGGAACCTGCGCGGGCACAATGGTTCAGGAAAATCAACATTGTTAAGCCTGATCAACGGCGATAATCCACAGGCATTTGCAAATGAGATCTACCTATTCGATAAAAGAAAAGGAACTGGCGAAAGTATTTGGGACATCAAAAAAATGACAGGTTATATCTCACCGGAATTGCATCATTATTTCGACAGCAGTTCAAATGCATTTGATATAGTTGCTTCCGGATTGTTTGATACGATTGGTTTATTCCGGAATTTGTCTTCCATCCAAAAAATTATTACGCAACAATGGATGAAGGTGCTGGATATTGAACATTTAACGGGTCGTTTGTTCACCACTTTATCTGATGGAGAGCAACGGATGGTATTGCTTGCACGTGCACTGGTCAAGAATCCGCCATTGCTGATCCTGGATGAACCTTGCCAGGGGCTTGATGAAGATACTACTCAATATTTTGTACAGATCATTGACCAGGTATGCAAAGCATTGGGTAAGACACTCATCTATGTAAGTCATCTTGATGAAGAAATACCATCCGTTGTTGATAAAAGAATTGAATTAGTTGCAGGAAGAATTATTTCCTGACGATCTTCTTTTCTGGAATGGATAATCGTGGAAATACCTCAGGCATCATGTAGATCACATTTTCCACAGTATTCATTCCAACATCAAAGAAAGTCCAGGTATAACCATCATCCATTGACTGTCCAACCAGGTAAGTAACCAACACAGAAGGCTTATCATCGATGGTACGGTCAGTTTTTCTTTCCACTACTGCCTGCCACTGATCCATGTCGTTGAGCATCTGTACAACCCGGATCGAAGAAGGGTTCTGCTCGATCTTATCCTGCTCAACTTTTCTTCCACGCTGAACATGTTCGAGGTATCCTTTCTTTCCTCCATAATATTTTACTGCACCTGCGTGGCTGAGGTTCATATAAACATTCCAGTCGGAATATTCAAAGGCACGAACCAGGCTATCGGCAAACAATTCCGCTCTTTTGATAGCGATCTGTTCCTGTGCTAAAGGTTGAGAAAATGAGTATGATGCGCATAGCATCGATAAGAGAAAGATTGGGTAGATCTTTTTCATAGGTGGATTATTTGTAGGGCTAAGATAAAAAAAATCCCGGCTCATGCAAGCCGGGACTTCCTATGTGGATATTTTAAAAGGCAATTAAGGCATGATGATCCTTGACTTTCCTTCATTAATACTTACCAGTTCCAGGTCAAAGATAAGATCCTGGCCTGCAAGAGGATGATTAGCATCCAGTACTACCACTTCTTCCATCACTTCAGTGATCACAACAGGGATCTGCTGTCCAACATTATTGGTCATGGTCAGTTGCATTCCAACTTCAGGATCCAGGTTTGGAGGGAAGTTAGTTTTTGGGAACTGAACAACCATTTCTTCACTTCTTGGTCCGTATGCTTCATTAACCGGGATGTTGATGGTCTTCTTCTCGCCCACTTCCATTCCGGAAACACCATCATCGAAGCCTTTGATAACCTGGCCACTACCGACTTCAAATTCAAGAGGTTCACGACCGGCAGAGCTATCAAACGTAGTTCCGTCAGTTAACCGTCCATGATAATGAACCTTAACTGTATCTCCGGATTTTACTTTTTCCATTTTGTATAAATTGATTATTAAAGAAACAAGGGCCTTCGGGCAAAGTAACAGGAATAATTATCATTTGCCAATAAAACTTTTTAGTGAAATTCGAGGCTCATTAACAGTATAATACTATCAAAAATGACACCATACCGAATATTGATCATAGGCTTATTGCTGATACAATGCACTGTGTTTGGGCAATCAAAGATCAGGCCCGGGGCATACCAGTTAAATGAATACATAGGAGGATTAAAAGGTAAAAAGGTTGCTGTTTTTGCCAATCACACCTCTATGATCAATGATGTTCATTTGGTTGATACATTAAGATCTCTGAAGGTTAACATCAATAAGATCTTTGCACCGGAACATGGATTCCGGGGAACGGCAGATGCAGGATCCAAGATCGATAATGCCATCGATCCAAAAACCGGTATTGCTGTAATTTCATTATACGGTAAGAAGATCAGGCCTTCTGATGAAGACCTTAAAGATGTTGATGTAGTGATCTTTGATATCCAGGATGTAGGCGTAAGATTCTACACTTATATTTCTTCACTCGAAGAATTGATGGTCAGCGTGATCAGGAATAACAAACCATTGATCGTGCTCGACAGGCCCAATCCAAATGGATTTTATATTGATGGACCAGTATTGAAACCCGCTTTCAAATCATTTGTCGGCATGCAATCAGTACCCGTTGTATATGGTATGACGATGGGAGAATATGCAAAAATGTTATGTGGTGAAAATTTATTCGACAGCACCACAAAATCAAAGAGAAAGAACAACAAGTGGAATAAATTAACGGTGATTAAAAATGCGCATTATGATCATAACAGTCTTTATGATCTGCCGGTAAAACCTTCACCCAATCTGCCCGATAATCAATCCATTTATTTGTATCCTACAACCTGTTTTATTGAAGGGACTGTATTAAGTGAAGGAAGAGGAACAGATAAACCATTTAAGGTATTTGGACATCCATCCTTACCGAAAAATTTATATTCATTTACTCCACGCAGTAAAGAAGGAGCAACTAATCCAAAATTGAAAGATCAATTATGTTATGGATGGGACCTGAGCAATGTTGCGTTGAAAGATCTTAATAAAAAGATCCAGTTGAAATATCTGATGGAAGCATACCGACTGTTTCCTGAAAAAGACAAATTCTTTCTTGCCAATAAATTCTTTAATAAACTTGCAGGCAATGATGAATTGATGCAGCAGATCAGGGATGGAGTTAGTGAAGAGCAGATCAGGAAAAGCTGGCAGGCAGATATAGATCAATTTAAAAAAACCAGGAAGAAATATCTTCTGTATAAAGATTTCGAATGATGAAAGCATGGAATGAATTAAGGATTGTTTTTATGGGCACACCTGAATTTGCTGTGGCAAGCCTTGACGCATTAGTGCAATCGGGATTTAATGTGGTAGGTGTGATCACTGCACCCGATAAACCTGCTGGCAGAGGAATGAAGCTTACTGAAAGCCCGGTTAAGAAATATGCTGTAGAAAATAAAATCGATGTACTTCAACCTATCAAATTAAAGGACCCTGAATTCATTGAAGCGTTGAGATCTTTAAATGCCGATCTGCAGGTAGTGGTAGCATTCCGGATGTTGCCTGAAATTGTATGGGATATGCCTCCAATGGGAACCATCAACGTGCATGGATCATTGCTGCCGCAATACCGTGGAGCAGCACCAATCAACTGGGCAGTAATCAATGGAGAGAAAGCAACCGGAGTCACAACTTTCAAATTGCAGCATGCGATCGATACAGGGAATATTTTACTGAGAGAGATCATTCCAATTGGTGAAGATGAAAATGCCGGATCTGTACATGACCGAATGAAAGAAATTGGTGCAGCATTGCTGGTTAAAACATTGAAAGGATTGGCTGAAGGATCTATTGAAGAAATTCCCCAGGATGAAATTGCGACAGAGGATCTCAAACATGCTCCAAAGATCTTCACCGAGACCTGCAGGATTAATTGGCACAAAACTACCGATGAAGTGCATAACCTGGTAAGAGGATTATCGCCTTACCCTGGTGCATTCACGATGTTCAATGACAAGATGCTAAAGATCTTTAGTGCATCCAAAGTGATAGCTCACAGCGAATACCAGCCTGGAAGTTATGATATTGAAGGAAAGAAATACCTCCGTTTTTATTGTACGGATGGATACCTGGAATGTAAAGAGATCCAGTTGGAAGGTAAGAAACGAATGGGTGTTGAAGAGTTTTTGAGAGGGCTGCGTTGACCGTTCAGACCAACCCTTCGGGTTGGTCTGAACGGATCAGGCTGAACAATCAACGAAGTTGATTGTGCTGAATGAAATTCTGGTCAGCCCAATCACCTACGGTGATTGTTCAGCCCAGAGCGTTCAGCCCAGCGACTTTGTCGCTGGTCAGCCCGCTAATACCTCACCTCCACACCAAACTTCCCATTGCCTGCACCTAACTCAGTAGCAGCCGCATCACTGATGCGGATGGTCAGTCCTGCGGATTCTTTCATATCAGGAAGTTGTCCCAGCACTTTTGCATACACAGATTTATTGCTGGAAGGAAATGTAACTTTTACAATTGTTCCAACCGGAACGCTATTCATCAATGCATAATATTTACCATCATTCCATCCGCTTGTGCTTTTAAAGATTCCTGACACTCCACTGGAGATCTTGCCGGTTTCTTCATATTGTGAACGGAAATAACCGCCTTTAAAATTCACATTGCGTACTTCTGCCGATGCAGGAGAAGTCTCGGTTTTAGGCGTTTCTTTTGGAATATTTGAATTATCCTTTAATACAACAGGATTCTCATTAGCCTGTTTTGAAGGAGCCGGTTCTTTAACCGGTGGATTTTTTGCTATTGGTGCAGGTTGAGTTTCTGTAGAAGTGGCCTGTGGAGTTGTTTTAGAAGAAGCCATTGATGCCAATGATGATTGTGCCGGCTTTACTTTAAGATATCCAACGATCAGCTTCATACCAGCTTTTACCTGGTCGCGTGAAACATTATTCCACTTCTCCAGGTTTTCAATAGGCACTTTGTTATGATTCACACTCACCCGGTACATCCATTCTTTTTCAGCAACCGTATGATACACCGGAACCAGTACTTCATCGGAAGCCTTCGAATTATTCTGTGAAAAATTCGATTCCAAAGGAATGCGTACTACCTGAGATATACTCAATGGTTTATCAATGGAGGTCTTATTGAAACCAGCTATTTCTTTTGGGGAGATATTATACATTCTTCCCAAACTATACCAGGTTTCTTTCGGAGCTACGGTATGGTTCAGGTACAGCGCTGGTGTGGTTCCCTGCACCGTAAGCTCGGATTGAGCAAAAAGCAAAGGACCTGCCAACATCAACATAACAAAAACCAGTATTCTCAATCTGATCATAGGAAACGCATTTTGATCGCTTGCAAAGATGTATTTTATTTTAATTGCTCGCACTTTTTAACACCCGCCACTCTTTAGGATAATAATTATTGATCCTGTTGGGCAACACTTTCATCCAACCTAATGCCAGATTTTTATACCGGGCCAACACCCACCCGCGCTGGTCACCATTCATCTTAACTTCTTCCCTCCTCAAATATTGCAGGGCATCTTCCAAATTTAACTCCATCACTGGAAGATCATGTCGCTTTACTGAACTCATAGCCAGTTCATGATCCGGGATAAGTTCTTTTGCTGATAGTTTCCCCAGGCTTACACCGGCATTTTTTATATATAGCCCGTTCATCAGTTCTGCCAGGATCCTTTCCTGTACTGTTGGTATGGCCAGTATCCTTTCGCCCAGTTTCCAGCATGTCAGTTCTTCTGTATCAACAAACTCTTTTACCAGCTCGATATCTTTCTTTGTAATTTTCTCGAGCTTAGATGATTTATAATTAGTATTGGATGCATCTGATCTTTTCCTGAAGCAACTGATAAAGAATCCTTCACCTTTTAATTTATCAGGATAGAAACGATAGCCGAAAGCTCCACCCGTTGTAGTTACCGGAACAATATTCCAGTCTTCATTCAATAATAAAGACAATGGTTCAAGACCATATTCCTTCAGCAGCCATTCTGCAACCTGTTCATCCTCTTCCATGGAATAGGAACAGGTTGAATAGATCAGAACGCCATTTTCTTTGATGGAAGGAATGATATCGGCCAGGATCCGCTGCTGTCGCTGACTACACATTGCCACATTCTGAAGGCTCCATTCTTCGATGGCTGTTGGATCTCTTCGAAACAGACCAGAACCACTACATGGAGCATCAACAACTACAAGGTCGAAATATCCCGGGAATCTTTGGAAATCCCTTGGATCATTATTGGTGATGATACGGTTCACTCCTCCCCATTTTACCATGTTTTCTTCGAGGATGGAAACCCTGGATTTGATCACTTCATTGCTTATGAGAATAGATTTATTATTCAGAAGAGATTGAATAAGGGTTGATTTTCCACCCGGAGCTGCGCAAAGATCAAGAGCAATGATAGAATCTTCCAGGTTGACCGTTTGCCTTATTGCCTGTTCCAGGAACATGGATGAGGCTTCCTGAACATAATATGCTCCGCCGTGCAGGAAAGGATCGAATGTAAAGAATGGTCGCTGCGACAGGTAGTGACCCTCGGAACTCCAGGGAACGCGATTCGACAAAAACTCCACCTCCGTATGATCGACAGGTTTCAAAGGATTGAATCGAACAGATGTAACAGCTTCCCTCTGCTCATGAACCTGTTTAAAGCTGTCTTCATTAAATCCCGGTGCTGACTGCAGCGATCGTAAAAGTTCCGGTGGTAACATGGGACAAAGATAAGGGTAGCGGGCTGACCAGCTCTGAAAGAGCTGGGCTGAACGCACAGGGCTGAACAAATGCCGAAGGCATTTGGGATGAACTGAATTTCAGGTCAGCCCAAACTGCTCCGCAGTTTGTTCAGCCCTGTGCGTTCAGCCCAGGTCCTCCGGACCTGGTCAGCCCGCTTCCTTCACCGCCGCAATCAACTCCTGCAATACTTTCTTGGCATCACCAAAGAGCATGGAAGTTTTGGGTTTGAAGAATAGATCGTTTTCGATACCGGCATAACCGGGTTTCATACTTCGTTTATTGACGATCACCATTTTCGCTGATTCAACATCAAGGATCGGCATTCCATAGATCGGAGATGCAGGATCTGTTTTTGCTGCGGGATTCACCACATCATTCGCACCTAGTACCAGCACCACATCCGTTGTGGGAAATTCTTCGTTGGCCTGTTCCATTTCAAGTAAACGGTCATAACTCACATCCGCTTCTGCCAGCAATACATTCATATGACCCGGCATTCGTCCTGCCACCGGATGAATCGCATATTTCACATCAATCCCTTTTTCATTCAACATTTTCTCTAATTCATGACAGGCATGCTGTGCCTGTGCCACAGCAAGTCCATACCCAGGAACGATCATCACTTTTTGCGCATACGACAATACCACAGCAGCATCACTTAAGCTGACTTCTTTATAATTCCCCTGGTCTTTTGCCACACCGGTTGCAGCCACTGCATTTCCACCAAATGATCCTATCAATACATTCTTCAATGAACGATTCATAGCCTTACACATCAGGATCGTCAACAGTGTACCTGCAGCACCCACCAGTATTCCACCCGTTAACATTACTTTGTTGTCATATAAAAATCCTCCGCAGGCTGCTGCCACACCGGTGAATGAATTCAATAATGAAATCACCACAGGCATATCAGCCCCGCCGATCGGCATCACAAATAATATCCCATAGATTATTGCGAGTACGAACACGAGGTAAAACAATGGAGAAATCCACCCCGCAGGTGAGATATCAAAATTCATTGTATCAAGGCTGAAACTAGCATTCACCGCATGTTTCAAGTTGATAAGCATATATGCAGAAATCAATACAATTAAAAACAGGATTCCAAGGTTCACAATATGCTGTCCCTTGAATGCATAGTCCTTTATCCTTCCATTTAACTTTCCCCACGCAATAATACTTCCTGCAAAAGATACTGTTCCAATGATCAGCCCTAACAGAATGATCAGGAGATGTCCAACCGAATAACCAAGGCCCGAAATATCCATTCCTTCCTGCGTGGCGATTATTGCCTGGTTTGACATGGTAGGATGATATAGGAAACTGTTGAACTCTACAATAGAAATCAGCGCCGCACAGGCACCACCCATCCCATTGAAAAGACTTACCATTTCCGGCATGGCCGTCATCTGGACTCTTTTCGCTGCAAGGGTTCCGGTAATTCCTCCTATCACCAATGCTAAAAAGATCCAACCAAAATTGTGCAGGTATTGCCCGTCTTCCTGGTAAAGAAAAATAGTTCCGAAAATTGCCAGCGTCATCCCTCCTGCTGCGATCAGGTTTCCCTTTCTTGCAGTGGCAGGATTTGATAACATCTTCAACCCAATAATAAAAGTGATGGAACCAATGATATAAATAAGGGTGAGTAAACTGATGCCCATGATTAATAATTTAAATCCTGACTATTTTTTCTTTTTGAACATCTCAAGCATCCTGTCGGTCACTACAAATCCTCCCACCACATTCAATGTTCCCAATACAACTGCAAGAAAGCCCAACACCAATGCTACATAATCATTTGGATCTGCTTTACCCATAACAATGATGGCACCGATGATCACAACGCCATGAATGGCATTGGCACCACTCATCAATGGAGTATGCAAAACACTTGGCACTCTGCCGATCACTTCAATTCCAAGAAATATCATCAGGATCACGATATAGATCATGTCTTCATAGTAAGCGATCCATTCCAGAAATCTTATCATACTGTCTGATTTACCAGGTTAGCAATTCGTTCATGAATGATGTTGCCCTGATGCACGATACAACATCCCTTTACAAGGTCATCTTCAAAATTCAGATTCAACGATCCATCTTTTGTGATAAGCAATGCAATGAAATTGGCGACATTCTTTCCATATAATTTACTTGCATCGATCGGCATGGTTGAAGCAAGTGATGAATTACCGATGATAGTGATTCCTTCATGCACAATGGTCTCATTGTTCTTAGTGTATGAAGTATTTCCGCCGGTTGCAGCAGCCAGGTCAATGATCACTGCACCTTTTTTCATTTTAGAGATCATATCTTCTGTAACCAGCACCGGTGCTTTCATTCCGGGGATCTGTGCTGTTGTGATCACTATATCAGCTTTTGCAACCGCTTCTGCAATTCTTTGTTTTTGACGAAGTTGATATTCTTCAGATTGCTGTACTGCATATCCTCCGGCTTTGGATGCATCTGCGGCTCCTTCCACTTCAACGAATTTTGCACCAAGACTCATCACTTCTTCTTTTACTGCAGGCCTTGTATCAAATACTTCCACAACGGCACCAAGTCTCCTGGCTGTTGCAACAGCCTGCAATCCTGCAACACCTGCACCCAGTATCAAAACCTTTGCAGGAGCAATACTGCCTGCTGCCGTCATGAGCATTGGAAAGTATCGTCCATACTGCGTTGCAGCCATTACTACAGCTTTATATCCTGCAATATTTGCCTGGGAACTCAGTATATCCATACTCTGCGCACGCGTGGTGCGTGGTAACATATCTAACGAAAAGACGGTAAGATTTTTTGATACTGCGTCCTTTACAAAATCCGTATGGTACAAAGGCTGATAGGCACCCACCAGAATTTTGTTCGCCGGTATATTGTCAAGCGCGATGGGATGCATGCAGATCAACAGGTCGGACTCTTGTATAACTTCATTCCTGGATGTGATAGTGGCTCCTGCGGATATATAATCGTTATCAAAAGCGAATGCTTTTACTCCTGCGCCTTCTTCAATGAAGGATTCAATTCCTTTTTTCTGGAGAGCTGAAACAGTTTCGGGCAGGATAGATACTCTGGATTCAAAAGCCGGTTCTTTCAAAACGCCAATCTTCATAAAGGCAGCATTTTAGTCTTTTTGAAGATAAGCAAATCTTCATTACACCATTATGAAAATATACGCGGGTTGTTTTAATACCGTATGGTAAAATGCTGCTTTGCTTTGAAGTCTTTTGAAAAGAATACCAGTCCGATAAAAAACAGGTCGATGGTAGCGGTAACTGCAGAGTGTTCCTTAATGGTTTCCCAGGCTTTTTCCATTCCATCACTCCAGTGAATATCATCAAAGATCATCACTGATCCTTCATGCATGGAAGGAAGAAACCATTCAAAATACCGAACGGTTGGTTCTTCGCGATGATTGCCATCCACAAAGATCATATCCAGTGAAGGATGTTGCTGAATGAATCCCGGAAGTGTATCATCAAAATTTCCCTGCAGCATCCGGATATTTGTCAACTCCATTTCATGCAGGTTCTTCATCGCAATGGATGCAACTGCTTCACTTCCTTCACAGGTGGTGATAGTTGCTGACGGACTACCAGCGGCCAGGTATGCCGTGGATACTCCCAGTGAAGTTCCCAATTCAACAATGGATTGTGGCTTGAAATAATTGCTGCACCTGAATAAAAGTTGTCCGAGTTTTTTCGACTTTGAAGTATTCCTGCAAATCTCTGCAACAGTTCTTGAATTAGATTTGCTCAACATGGATCCTGCGCCAAGATCCCTCACTTCAACCACCTGCTGATCCTTCAACAAAAAATTCCTGTATTGTTCTACCTGCTGATAAGCATAATACTGACGTTTATCCATCAGTACATTTCTGACAAACTCATATACAAATGGAGAATGAATTCCATGGCCCTTGCCATTGGATGCTGTGAGATAATAGTTGAGGTATTTAAATGCCAGTTGTACCAAGTGAGTTATTTTCTTTGCCACACTTCGAAAGTGTAAGCATATGCATGTTTTTCATCTGCTTCAAATGGAAGCGATGAAACCAGTTCAAATTTATTTTTATCTACTTCGGGGAAATAAGTATCTCCTTCAATTTGTGTATGCACTCTTGTCAGGTAAATGCGATCAGCAATATCCATCGTTTGTTGGTAGATCTGTCCGCCACCAAGTATATACGCTTCTTTTGCATCGGTTAATGCAACGGCTTTCAATGCATCATCCATTGAGCCTGCAACTGCTACTCCATCTGCATTCCAGTCTGACTGCCTGGTGATCACAATATTGATCCTTCCTGCCAATGGTTTACCTAATGATTCAAAGGTTTTTCTTCCCATGATCACGGGCATTCCCCAGGTAGTGTTCTTGAAGAATTTCATATCGTTGGGCAAGTGCCACAACAGTTGATTATTTTTTCCGATAGCATTGTTCTCAGCTGCGGCTACAACGAGGCTGATCTTAATATCATTTTTCATATTAAACTGCTACAGGTGCTTTGATGGCCGGATGACACTGGTAATTTTCAAGTGTAAAATCTTCAAATTCGAAACTGAAAAGATCTTTTACTTCAGGATTCAGTTTCATAGTTGGCAGAGGATAAGGTTCTCTCGACAACTGAAGTTTCACCTGATCCATATGGTTGCTGTAAATATGTACATCACCGAAACTGTGCACAAAATCTCCAGGCTGCAAACCGGTAACCTGGGCCATCATCAGTGTCAGCAACGCGTAGGATGCAATATTGAAAGGCACTCCCAGGAAAACATCGGCACTGCGCTGGTATAGCTGGCAGCTCAGTTTTCCATCGGCCACATAGAATTGAAACAGGCTGTGGCAGGGCATCAGGGCCATTTCAGGCAGTTCGGCCACATTCCATGCGCTTACGATCATCCTGCGACTGTCGGGGTTCTTTTTGATCTGGTTCAACACGTCCATGATCTGATCAAAAGTCTTTCCATCAGCGCCCTCCCATGATCTCCACTGCTTTCCATATACCGGTCCCAGGTTTCCATTTTCATCTGCCCACTCGTCCCAGATGCTAACTCCATGCTCTTTCAGGTATTTAATATTGGTATCACCCTTTAAAAACCATAATAATTCATATATGATACTTTTCAGGTGTAGTTTCTTGGTAGTCACCAGCGGAAAGCCTTTCGACAGGTCAAATCTCATCTGGTAACCAAAGCAACTGATGGTTCCGGTACCTGTACGGTCGGTTTTTACGGACCCGTTTTCCAGGATATGTTTAAGGAGATCGTGGTACTGCTGCATGGCTGCAAGGTAATAGAAATGCAGAAATTTTCGTGGGCTAAGAGTTTTCACTGCCCGGTTTTTATACGCTGAAAATACTGTTCGCCGTTTAAACATTGCAGTTAACCCCTGCCCTATATTATGAAAACCGTGATGTTGAGTGCATTAGCACTTGTGGTTCTATTAAGTTCCTGTACAAAAATCATATTGAAGAAAAGTCATCCGCAGGAATCTCCATTTGCCGGCTATACGACCTGGCTGATCAAAAAAGGAAATCATTATTCAGAATCCAACTCCTATTCAGCATTTAAAGGAAGCAGGATTCAGTTCAGAACGATCTTCGACAGTACGGTGATCTATACCACTATTGATAAATCAAACCAGGCCGATATCAATAAATTGTATGGTGCTTCTGATGCGGGAACGCATCATCATGAGAACAGTGCAAGATTTGGCTGGAGATGGAAGAATAATGCTGTGGAGATCTTTGCATACTATTATGTGAACAAGGAGCGCAAGTCTGTATTCCTCGGAAATGCAACCATTGGCAAGGAAGATTTCTATGCATTATCTGTTGAAGAAAATCATTACGTATTTCAGTTCAACGATCAGAAGACTATTGTGGAAAGATATAGCAACGCACCCGGCTTTGACGGATACCTGCTATATCCATATTTTGGAGGAGATGAAGTTGCTCCGCATGATATCAGGATCCATATCATTAATCTGAAATGATCAGCGGCGATCGCGGCTCCAGATCTCGTAAATAGGATCTCCCTTTGAACTCAATCCGGAATGGATCCATTGGTCGCCTTTCACTTCACCATTAAATGACAAAGATGCTCCTACTCGTGAACTATCGCGGGAAAAGAATTCGATGTTCTCTGTATACTTACCATTGGTGAATGTGTAAGTACCACCACCGGTTCCAAAGAATTCCTTGGTTTCAGTATTGATGGCAGCCCACTGGAAACGTGTGCCGGTAAGGAGTTTGAGTGTTTTGCGTGGACCGCGCTGGATCTCACCCATTTTATCATTTTGCTTGCGGCCGGTGATTCTCCAGTTCCCTGCAAGTGCTCCGTTTCCATCATCAATTTTCTGCATCTCGTTTTTGTCGATGATCAGAGAATTTGATTTAAGTTGTAAGGGAACGGTCAGTGCATTACCAACCTTCTTGCTTTCGCGGGTATGAAATTCGATATTGAATTGAATGGAATCTTTTTTAAGATCGAAGGTTCCGCCCCATGTTCCAACGAATTGTTTATCCTGGTATACCGACTGCATAAAGTAACCATCTTCGAACAGCAGCACCATTTTCATTCCGCGTTCGGAATAGCCATAGGCACCTTTTAATTCTTTTGCTTCCTTGTTGAAAGAAGCAAGAATGATAATGGCTAAGGTTAATAGCGGTAAGGTTATTTTTTTCATATGAAGGTTTTGAAATTCGGGAATACGCGGAATACACGGAATACATGGAATACGCGGAAGGAGATTCAGCGTTCAGCCCCTGCGCTTGGCTGGGTTCTGCCCGGATCAAGTCTCCACGTCTTCAAGTCTTCAAGTCTACTTGTTTTCTCTTCTCCTCTTCTCCTTCTTAATAAGCCCCAACTCTCTCCCCGTCTGCCCCGAAACCGAACTGTTTTCCTGGGCTCTTCTCATCAGGTAAGGAATCACATCTCCAATCGGTCCGAATGGAAGATACTTACTTACAGAACATCCTGCTTTGGCAAGATTGAAAGTAATATTATCACTCATTCCATACAACTGTGAGAAATGAACATTTGGATGGTCGAGCGGAAGATCTTTTTCTTCCAGCAATTCACATGCATACAAATTGCTGTATTCATTGTGAGAAGCAACGATCACTTTGATCCTGTCGAGATGATCAATACAGAATTTTACTGCTTCATTATAATCCCGGTCGGAAGATTTTTTATCCGGTTGTATGGGTGAAGGATAACCTTTTTCTGCAGCGCGTTCTCTTTCCTTTTCCATATAGGCACCACGCACCAGTTTCATTCCAAGCATAAACCCTTTCTCATTTGCTTCATTGAAACTGTTCTTTAGAAATTCAAGCCTGTCGTGGCGATACAACTGAGCCGTATTATAGATCACAACTTTCCCGCGATTATATTTTTCCATCATCTGCATCGTGAGAGCATCCACCGGATCCTGGATCCAGGTTTCTTCCGCATCGATCAACACGCAAACATTTTTGGCTTCTGCAGTCTGAACGATCTTCTCCATTCTGTCAACCACTCTTTGCCATTCAGCACGTTCTGCATCATTGAGAACACCGGTATGCACCAGTCCCTCGTAACCGCTTTTCTCTTTTGCAGCTGCATCCAGTTTTTCCAGGAGGCCGAAACGGGCCATTCCGGTCACTTTCACGCTCATAAATGGCATGTTGTGCTGGGATCCGCAATAGTTGATCACTTTAATGAATTCATCGCAGGCATGGTCGAAATTAGCTTCACCTTCTTTTCCTTCAACTCCATAATCAAGGATCACTTTCACACCGTATTGTTCCAGTTTATCGGCAACTGCAGCTGTTTCCTCAAGCGTTTCACCTCCAACAAACTGGCGGAAAATGGTATTCCGGATCAATCCTTTTACTGGCAATCCGGAGCGGATCGCCCAGGGAGTGAAAGCAGTACCGGCTTTCACCAGCCACTGGTATCCCATGCTGGAAAATAGAAAATGCGCTTTATTTAATTCACTATCCGACTTATAGGCAAAGGCCGTAGCCGTATCTTCAAACGAAATACTAGTTTTTGTGGACATATAGGCAATTTGGGCAAGTTCGCGACAAATTTAAGCGTATACGACTATTTTTATCTGACTTTAATCAGTTATCATGATTTCTCATATTGATATATTCCGGTACAGCATTCCGATGCATCCATTTACGATTGCTACCGGTACCATGCATTTTGCGCAGAATATTTTTATCAGGGTTCACACTGCTGAGGGAATCTATGGCGTAGGAGAATGTTCCGCCTTTCCCATGATCACCGGGGAAACTCAATCGACCTGTTTCGAAATGGCTAAAGAATTTGCTGCACTCTGGAAAGGAAAAGATGAGCAGGAAATTGAAGCAAGGATGAATGAGCTGCATGCATTCACGGCATTCAATGCAACTATCAAGAGTGCGTTTGATATGAGCCTTTTTGACCTTGCAGCAAAAAAATCCGGCATGCCTCTTTATAAATTTCTTGGTGGGGAAAAGAAATCATTGGAAACAGACCTTACCATTGGAATTGGTTCTCCGGAAGAGATGGCGAAGCAGGCAACCGATTTTAAAACAAGGGGAGTAAATATCCTGAAAGTCAAGCTGGGCAAGGATGCTGCTACTGATATTGAAAGGATCAAAATGATCCGTGAAGCGATTGGTGAAGAAATGCTGATCCGAATTGACGCCAACCAGGGTTGGAATTTTGAAGACGCACAATTTTGCCTGAATGAATTGTACCGATATAATATCCAGTTCTGCGAACAGCCCATGCGATCATACAATGATGAGTTACTACCATCCTTGAGACAACAGCTTTCTATTCCGATCATGGCAGATGAAAGTGTTTTTGACCATCATGATGCACAACGACTCATTACTGCAGGAGCATGTGATTATGTGAACATCAAATTTGCCAAATCAGGGGGAATCCTGGAAGCTCAAAAGATTCATGAGGTTTGCAAATCTGCCAATATTCCCTGCATGATGGGCGGTATGCTGGAGAGTCGTGTTGCATTGACGGCCTTTGCACATTTCGCCCTGGCCAGCGACAATATCCAATTTTACGATATGGATACATGTATGCTCGGTCATAAGGTTGACCCGGTCACAGGAGGGGTTGTTTTTCATGGTTTTGAACTGGAAGTACCTGAGACCCCGGGGATTGGAGCGGATGTCCGGGAAGACTTTTTATCAGCGCTGGAGAGTGTAACTATTTAATTTCCGATTATCGATTACCGATTTCCGATTTGGCCACTCTATATTTGCCGAAATTTCAAGTGAATGAAAGCTAAGACAGCCAGTGAATCGCTCGTGAACATGACGGAATTGGTTTTACCCAATGATACCAACACTTTTGGAAATCTGATGGGAGGAAGGCTCATGTACTGGATGGATATTGCGGCTGCGCTTTCAGCGATGAAGCATTGCGGAGCACCTGTTGTTACGGCTTCTGTAGATAATATTTCTTTTCAGACACCGATCAAACTTGGAAACGTAGTTCATATTGCAGCTAAGGTAACCCGTGCATTTACTTCTTCCATGGAAGTTCATTTGCAGGTGTGGGGTGAAGATGTTCTTCACCAATACAAGTATCTCAGCAACGAAGCTTACTTCACTTTTGTAGCACTTGATCCAAACGGCAAATCCCGCCCGGTTCCAGCTATCACTCCCGAAACAGAAGAAGAGATCAAATTGTATGAAGGCGCACTTCGCCGCCGGCAGTTGAGATTGATCCTTGGCGGCAAGATGAAGGCGGATGAAGCAACGGAATTGAAGGCGTTGTTTTTATAAATTTATTTATCCGTTTCCAGCCAGTGATGTGCTCCTTTCATCATGAACTTCTTACTCTGTTCAATGGAGTCCATGACCTGGTCGAGAATAACGTCAGCCGGAGCATCATAATCAATTTGAAGTGGTTCCTTGAATCGAACACTTAACAAAGAACCCTTCTTTTTGAACTTAAGTCCTTTCTTATTAAATGCTCTCCAGAATCCATTAATGACCACAGGAATTACGATGGGCCTGGTAAGTTTAATGATATGAGCTGTACCCTTTCTTCCCGGTGCAAATGGCTTTGTAGTGCCCTGAGGAAAAGTGATCACCCAGCTTTCATTTAAAGCCCTGGTGATCTTCCTGGTATCTGAAGGATCCAGACCTCTTCTCACCTCCTGCCCTTCGGCCCTCCAGGTTCTCTTTACGGTCAAAGCTCCGGCCAGTGTAAACAGTTTACTGATCCATGATCCTTTCATGGTTTCTTCTGCCGCCACATAGTATACATTCGTGAATGGATTCAAAAGATAATAAGGGATACCAAGCTTATCTTTCTTACCCCATTTCACTGCACAAAAGATTTGAAGGAAACAGATCACATCGGCAAAATAAGTCTGATGGTTACTGACAAATAATACATTACCCTTTGGCAATTTACGCAGGTGTTCAGTTCCTGAAATCTGTAGCCTGTTAATGAGGGTCAACCCGGGATAAGAAACAATCCCAACGATCGCATACACGATCTTCCTTACCAGTTTTATATTTTTAAGCCTGTCTATTACAGATGCCATAGTTTATACTTCAATCTAAAACCTAAAGTAGGAAATTATACCATTCATACTTAACATTTCCTTTTATGCAATTGAAATCCTCTTATCATCTGTTTAAGAAATTTTTTTATGATGAAAGGAATCCTTGCACTCTTTGCCACCATCCTTACCCTTGGTTCTTTCGCTCAAACTTCCAATCCTTTTCCCCGTACCATTCAGGTGAATGGAAGTGCTGAAATGGAGATCATTCCTGATCAGATCTTCGTTCATATCACACTAAAGGAATTTGATAAGAAAGGCCAGGGCAAAGTTGAACTTGAAAAAATCAAGGAAAATTTTTTGCGTCAGTATAAATCGACAGGTATGGCCGATTCACTGATCAGTATTGTAAACTATGATGGACTCAATCCTGATTACTGGTGGAGAAAGAAAAAGAAAAAAGATGAACTGTATTCATCCATTACATACCAGGTGAAATTTCAGAACAGCAAACAGATGGATCAATTGGTCAATAAGCTGGATGATGAGGCCACACAAAATTTCCAGGTGATCCGCACATCCCATAGCAACATGGAAGCATTCAGAAAGCAACTAAAGATCAATGCGGTGAAGGCAGCTAAAGAAAAGGCACAATACCTTACAGAAGCAGCGGGAGAAAAACTTGGGGTGGCCATCACCATTAATGAGCCAGTGGAATTTCAGCCTCCATATCAACCCAGGTATGCAAACAAAATGGAATCAATGGCAGCAGCAGATTTTGTTGGAGATGTGCTTCCTGCTGTTGATTTCATGAAGATCAAATTGCGTTACGATGTAAATGCAACGTTCTCCCTGAATTAATCATACGCCATTGATAATTGCCTGCTAACTTCGCAGCATGAAACTGAATACTGTCATCTTTGATATGGATGGTTTACTTATCGATTCAGAACCATGCTGGGAAGAAGCAGGCAAATTAACACTTGCCAATTATGATATCGTTTTATCTCATGAAGAATATGCATCTACCGTTGGATTAAGAACACGTGAATGGATTGATTGGTGGTTCTCCAGATTTGGTGTAGATAAACAGCATGCAGCGCTGGCTGAAAAATCAATCATAGAAAATGCAATAAAAATAATTGGAGAGAAAGGGGAACCCATGCCTGGAGTTGATTACATCATTGAGTTCTTTCAATCACATCATTTCAATATCGGACTTGCAACTTCATCACCAATTGGATTAGTAGAAGTAGTTGCCGATAAATTGAACATCCGCCATCATCTCAAAGCAATTTCTTCAGCAGAAAATTTGCAACACGGAAAACACATCCAGAGGTATACCTGGATTGCGCAAAAGCGCTGAATGTTGCTGCCCTGCAATGCATCTGCTTTGAAGATTCATTCAATGGCATGATAGCAGCAAAGGCCGCAAGAATGAAATGTGTTGTCATCCCTGCAGCCAGTGCATTTGAGTTTAACGGTTTTGGGGCCGCAGATCTTAAGCTGCGTTCACTCGAAGAATTTGGTGAAGCGCAATTGAACAATCTAGTTCACTAAGATCTTACTGGCGATGATCTCATCACCGGTTTGAAATCTTACAATGTATTGTCCTGGTTTCAGTATTCCATCATTGGCAACTGTAAGTGTTGAAGTACCTTTTGGTAATATCATTTGTTTTTGAATGACCATCCTGCCCTGAACATCTAATAATTGAACATTAGCCTTGGTTGGATGGACAGCATTATATTGAACCGCAAGGTCCCCCATCACCGGGTTTCCTAACACTTTGAAAGAACTTTGAGTTGTTGATCTCTGCATACTGAATTGAGTACGATCTGATGCGGATAATACTGCACTTAAAAATGTTCCCTTACTGGTATTGACTACCCTTGAACAGGCATCAGTGAGTGATACAGTAATGATCACTGAGCCCAATTCCCCGCTAGCCGGAGTATAGATCACAGAATTGGGTGAGGAAGAAGGCGTGAAAGTTCCGGCACCTGTACTTGACCATTGTACAGAGTAATTATTTAGATCAACATATGAAGGCACTGAAAAACTAAGAGTTACCGGTGTACCTGCAAGAATCACTTCAGGTAATCCATGCATGTTTACATCAAACCCTGCATATCGCTCAGCTGCTACAAAGAATGAATAATTGAAGAATGCTCTTTGTGCTGCAACTTTCTCTGCAGTGGTTCCGGATTCTGAAAGACTATGACCACTCTGGTACATAACATACCCACGGCTATCATTTCCAAATGCCCTTCCATAAGCGACGGCAGCAGCAGGACCGTTTGAATAAGATGGAAGATAGGTATCTACAGTATCATAAACACTAACATTAGTTGTTGTTCTCCAGTTGCCGGGTTTGTTCGGATAATAAATCCTTTCTGAACCATTCATGGTTGCACCATCCAGTGTGCCCATGAACTGCATAACCGGCTTACCGGCATCCTTATATTGAAATGGTGGAGTAGAAGTTTTTTTTAGGATCTTTGCTGTATTCAATCCATCCGTTGTAAGGAAATTCAACTTGATGGATCTATCAGGGCTTTGAACATTTTCCAATGCACTTGCACCATGACATCCAACCCAGATATTTCCTTTATGATTCATATTCCAGTAATAAAGATTCTGGTGAGTTGACCAGGTAGGATCTGCATGAGGCATTACAAAAATATCATCACATGCAGCAAGTTCAGAAGGATGTTTCCAGGCACTTGAATCGCCACCAAATGCAGAGGAAGGAATGCCTGCATTGGTAAAATAAGTTGTGGCAATCATTCCGTTTGTTTTGTCAAGCGTCCAGCGGGGAGCAAAGTAAAGTTTCTTTGTTGCGTTTACTACAAACATGGAAGTACTGGTATTTCCAACTACACCCTGTGCCTGCCAGTTAGCAATTGTAGCATTGACTGCAGCTGTTCTGAATGGAAATGGAATAATAAACGTTCCACCGCGGTAATCGACTCCATTATGAGTGAAGTCGATACCGTCTTTTGCTTTTGATGGATTGATAACCCAATAAACGGGTACCCGGTGAGTATTCAGGAGTTCATACACTAAACCATAAGGCTTTAGTCCGTTACCGATGGTCTGAGGAGTAACTCCCATATTAATTATAAAGGATCCGCCAGGAATGGTGTCATTGGCTGAAACCCTTGTGAATGTAAAGAGCAATAAAACCCAAACAGTGTAAAGTTTTAGTTTCATGAGGTACGATTAATGTGATGAATAATCGTTTCTCATCGGATTGGATGTGTTCATCAAATCCAATTATTTGCCAATTGATAATCTATTGATTTCCATGGCATAGACCATCTAGTAATTTCCCGATTTTGGAACATCTTCCGTTCCTGGCATAAAAAAACGCCCGGTTACCCGGGCGTGCCATATAGAGAATAGTGTAAAACTTATTCTTTACCAGCTTCACCGCCGTTCTGCTCTTCCTGCTGCAGCTTCTGCTTCAGTTCAGCAAGTGCTCCAAGGTCACCAAGAGTAGCTTTTTCAACCTTACCCTGGATATTCTTCACAGCCTTACGGGTCTTATCAGCATCCGCTTTAGCTTCTTTCTTAGCAGTTTCCTTCTCTTCTACTTTCGCCTGTTCCCAGATACGAGTGTGAGAAGCAACGATGCGCTTTTCGTTACGATCGAATTCGATCACCATGAAAGTTGCAGTTTCATCAGCACCGATAGTCTTTCCATCTTCTTTTACAAGGTGACGGTTAGGAACGAATCCTTCAAGACCGTAAGGCAACTGGATCACAGCACCTTTGTCATCCTTACGGATAACAGTAGCTTCATGCAATGTACCTACAGCGAACGTATCCTGCAGGGCATTCCAAGGATCTTCTTCGAGTTGTTTGTGCCCGAGTTGGAGTTTGCGGTTCTCCTTGTCGATACCCAGGATGATGGTGTCGATATGAGCACCAACCTTGGTGTATTCAGAAGGGTGATTGAAACGCTTTAACCAGCTCAGATCAGAGATATGGATCATACCACCGATTCCAGGGCTCAGTTCCACAAACACACCGTAAGGAGTGATGTTCTTCACGAGACCGCTGTGACGGCTTCCTTCTGGGAATTTATTTTCGATAGTGCTCCATGGATCTTCAGTCATCTGCTTGATAGAAAGGCTCATTTTGCGAGCATCTTTATCAAGGGTAACGATCTTGGCTTCATGCTCGTCGCCCAACTTGAAGAATTCCTTCGCGTTGATCGGAGTGTTAGCCCATGTGATCTCAGATACGTGAACCAGACCTTCTACACCAGGCAGAATTTCCAGGAATGCACCGTAATCTTCTATGTTCACTACTTTACCTTTAACAACAGAACCTTCCACTACAGTCTCAGGCAGGATATCCCATGGATGTGGGGTCAGCTGCTTCAGACCAAGGCTGATACGCTTCTTCTCATCATCGAAGTCGAGTACCACCACTTTAAGTTTCTGATCCAGTTTAAGCACTTCGCTTGGATGGCTGATACGACCCCAGCTGATATCGGTGATATAGAGGAGACCGTCGAGACCACCAAGGTCCATGAATGCACCAAAGTCGGTGATATTCTTGATAGTACCTTCCAGAACCTGGCCTCTTTCGAGTTTGCTCATGATCTCTGCACGTTGTGCTTCGATATCGCTTTCGATGAGGGCTTTGTGAGATACTACAGCATTCTTGATTGCTTCGTTGATCTTAACAACCTTGAATTCCATGGTCTTACCTACGAACTGATCGTAATCAGTTACAGGTTTAACGTCGATCTGAGAACCTGGAAGGAAGGTTTCCATTCCAAATACGTCTACGATCAAACCACCCTTGGTTTTTGAAGTAACAGTACCGGTAATAACTTCACCAGTTTTATGAACTTCAACGATACGCTCCCATGCACGTGTGATACGCGCCTGCTTGCGGCTCAGGTTCAGGTTTCCGTCCCTGTCTTCTTTCTCAACAACCATAACTTCCACTTCATCACCAACTTTCAGGTTTGGCATATCGCGGAATTCGTTCAGGGAAACCAGACCATCACTCTTAAATCCGATGTTTACAACAACGTCGGTTTTGGTCAGCGCAACTACCAGACCCTTAACGAGTTCTCCGTCAGTTACAGCTTTGAAGGTTCCTTCGTAAACCTGGTCGTACTTAGCTTTTTCTTCAGCTGAGTAAGTAGCCACGTTACGTTTGTCGATGCTCCAGTCGAAGTCATCGTGAGCTGTCTCCACTGCTGGAGCAGCCTGCACAGGTGCATTTGTTGACGCTGTAGCCTCAGCAACAGGTGTTGCAGACTCCTGTGATTCAGCGTTTGGGTTTACAATATTGTTTTCAGACATGATAAAATCCCCGATGGTTTTAAACGGGGGGGCAAAGATAAGGAATTCCAGGAATTTGGGAGTTGGGAGTTAGGAGTTGGTACGGGCAGAAAGACCCGGAGGGTCGGGCTGAACGCCGGGCAATGAAACCAAATTTACACCATTACCCCTTGGAACCGTTTTTGATTCCATCTCCCTAAAACAATCACCATGGCAAAATATTCAAAAAAAGCCCAGGAAAAAGTGGGCAAAGTAATGGAAGAATTCAAAGAGGGCAAACTCAAGAGCGGATCCGGTAAAAAAGTGACCAGCCGTAAGCAGGCGGTGGCTATAGGAATATCGGAGGCGAGGGAATCCGGGGCGAAGGTACCGAAGAATAAGAAGTGAACAGTATAAGGGAGTTGGGAGTTGGGAGTTGGGAGTTAGGTGCTTCACCCTCCATAACTTCTCAACTCCACAACTCCATAACTCCCCTTTTATTCATTTCCATCAACGCCCTTCCATTATGATAAGGGCATTTCCAGAATCCGGCAAGGTCTTCTTTCATGGGCTGGCCCAACGGGTCTCTGCCCCAGAGCCATTCGCCGGAATGCTCATCAATGATCTGGGATTTAATATAATTCCAGGCGCCTTTTGACTTTTCCAGGTATTGCAGATCACCGGATATCCGGAATGCATTATAAAAACCAACCATCGCTTCAGCCTGTGGCCACCAGTGTTTTTCACGGTTCAGGAAAGGTACCGATGCATCATACTCATACCACATCCCCCCATCCTGATCAACTCCAAACAACGACGATTGGGCCATATGTAAACAAACCTCTTTTACTCGTTCATTATTTTTCCCTACAGTCTGAGCGGCATCCCAAATGAGCCACGACGCTTCAATATCATGTCCATAAGAAACCAGCTTACTCCTGCTGTTCCAATGATCGTCAAAGAACAGGCGATTGTGACCGGTAACCGGGTCATAAAACTTATCGACAAACAGATCAACAAGATTAGATAGCTGCTGCCTGAGTAGTTCATCCTTGTGAACTTTATAAAAGGCAGTATATGCTTCCAATACATGCAAATGAGTATTATACAGATCACTGGTTTCAGGAAGAACAGTTCCGTCGTTCTCATATCCTTCCAACACAAGTGTTGCGAATTTTGATGCATTCAGCATTGGAATAGTTCTTCTTGCCTGCTGAACACCTGCATAGGAGTCAATTGTAAAACGTACAGGTCCTCTTTTACCTTTTTTGGTGGTGATCAGCACCACACCATTGGCACCTCGTGATCCATAGATGGCAGTAGCAGAAGCATCTTTCAATACATCGATGCTTTCTATATCACCAGGGGCCAGGAAACCAATATTTCCTGTCTGGTATCCGTCAACAACATAGATAGGATTTGATCCATTCACAGAACCAATACCACGGATCAGGATCTTGGAGCCTGCTCCGGGTTCGCCACTGTTGGATACTACCTGTACACCAGACACCCTTCCCTGCATGGCCTGCACCACATCGGCAGTTCCAACCTGGGTAAGTTGTGCACTTTTTACGGAGCCAACAGCGCCGGTAAGGTCCTTCTTCCTTGAAGTACCATAACCTACTCCCACAACATCACTCATTTCTGTGGCACTGTTTTGAAGTTTGATGGACAGGTCTGATTGATTTCCGATGGAAACTTCCTGGGAAGCATAGCCGATCGAGCTGACCTGTAGAGTTTTGGAGGAAGCGGGAGCATTGATGGTAAATGTTCCATCGTTCTCAGTAACGGCAGTAGCATTGTTTTCTTTGACCTTAATGGTTACTCCTGAGAGTGGCTGGCCCGACTGATCAGTGATTCTTCCCTTCAACTGTCGTTGCTGCGCTTCGGCACACACCACAGAACTTAGGAACAATACCAGCAGCAGTGCCGCCCGGCAAAGTTTTCTCATATAGCAAGTAGTTTTTCCAAAAATATGTGTATAACCTGCCAGGTACTAATACTTTTATTACAAATGATGGTACTTTTTTATTTTTATTAATTGTAAATACTACATTTACTTTTATAAATAATTCATTTATAAAAATTTAGAACAAATAACAATAAACTTTTCGTGCTAATACTATTTTGACTACTTTTAATACCATACTTCTCTCATATGAACAAGGATATCATGAAGGAGATAACTCCTTTAACTCAGGCCGACTGTTTTACCATCTTTACCCGGGAAAAAACGGAGTTCGATTTCCCCCTTCATTATCATGAGGAATTTGAATTGAACTTCATTATGAATGCAAAGGGAGCAAGAAGGATGATCGGGGATCACCTGGAAGAGATTGATGACCTGGAACTGGTATTGGTAGGACCAAATCTTCAGCATGCATGGTTCACGCACAAGTGTACATCCAGAGAGATCCGCGAAGTGACCATTCAATTTCATAAGGATCTGTTTGATGAAAAATTTTTAAGAAGAAACCAGTTGAGTTTTATCCGAACCATGTTTGAAAGATCATCGAGGGGAATTTTATTTTCGAAAGAAACTGCCGAGTTACTCACCAAAAGAATTCTTCAACTCCATCATAAGACAGGCTTTGATTCTGTACTTGAGTTGATGTCGATACTTCATGATCTGTCGACCTCCAGGAATATGCGTATGCTTGCAGATGCAGGTTTTACGAATGAAGTATTCAATTATAATTCCAGGAGGATTGAGAAAGTAATGGAATACCTCAATGCAAATTTTGATAAGAATATAAAATTATCAGAAGTGGCAAAACTTGCAAACATGTCGGATGCATCTTTCAGCAGGTTCTTTAAATCTAAAACAGGATTATCTTTTATTGATAGTTTATTAGATATAAGATTAGGGCATGCATCACGCATGCTGATCGACAGCACACAATCCATTGCAGAGATTGCATACAAATGTGGATTCAACAATATGTCGAACTTCAATCGAATATTTAAGCAGAAGAAAAATTGTACACCAAAAGAATTCAGGGAGAATTTTACTGTAGGCTCAAGGGTTTTCATCTAACTCCCAACTCCTAAATCCAAACTCCCTCCAACTCCGTACTTACTGCAACAAAAAATCTTTGTATGCAGAACAACCATTCCTTACCAACAAAAGACCGCGTATCACGTAGAAGATTTCTCGGATACGCAGGAGCCGCATCAGGACTCGTTTTACTGGCGACATCATGCAATAAGGATGATGATAATATGATGAACCCATCCAATGGAGTAGACCTTGGTTCAGGTGATGTAGGCATATTGAATTATGCATATGCTTTGGAACAACTGGAAGCTGCATTTTATATGCAGGTAGCCATGACACCTTTTTCCGGTATCACACCAATGGAAACAGCATTACTTACTGATATTCGTGATCATGAAGTTGCACATCGTGAGTTCTTCAAAAAAGCATTAGGCAATGCTGCGATTCCTGCTCTTGAAGTTAATTTTTCGTCCATTAATTTTTCTGACCGTAACAGTGTATTGTCCACTGCAAAAGCATTTGAAGACCTTGGAGTGTCAGCATATAACGGTGCAGGAAAGCTGATCACTTCACCGGATTACCTTACGCTTGCAGGAAAGATTGTATCAGTAGAAGCTAGGCATGCTGCATATATCCGTGATCTTATCAGCAATGGTTCATTTGCAGATTCAACTGTGGTCGATATGAATGGACTTGATACCAGCAGAATGCCATCCGAAGTTTTGCAAATCGCATCTTCCTTCCTCAAAACAAAAGTGAACGGATCAAACCTTCCCAAATAGCATTTTACATTTTTCATTTTTAATTAATTAACTATGAACCTCAATAATATATTGAACCAGGTATCACAACATGATCCTGAAGTATACGAGCGTCTCAACACAAGAAGAACTGCACTGCAACAATTTTCTGGCATTGGCTCAAAACTCGCACTGGCCGCGATTCCTATCGCATTAGGTTCCTTATTTAAAAAAGCATATGCCGGCACAAATGGAACAAAGGATACAGTCATTGATATTCTTAATTACGCATTAACTCTTGAATATCTTGAAGCAGAATTTTATGCACTTGCCTTACAAAAAGGCACAGCATTGATTCCAGCTGGAGCACCAACAGGAGCCATACAAACAATAGCTGATCATGAAGCAGCACATGTTAACTTTTTGAAAGCCGCTATTAGTGGTGCAGGTGGTACACCGGTATCAAAACCAACTTTTGATTTTACGGGTGGAAAAGGAAACAATAATGGTCCGTTTAAAGATGTTTACAACAGCTATGAATTATTTCTTGCAGTAGCTCAAACCTTTGAAGACACTGGTGTTCGCGCATACAAAGGTCGTGCAGCAGAGATCGTAAAAGGTGGTGATGTGTTGACTGCTGCATTGAATATTCATTCTGTTGAAGCTCGTCATGCTTCTCATATCAGGCAAATGCGCAAAGCCAATAGATTTGGTGATGTAAAACCATGGATCACCGGTAAGGATTCAGGTATTGGTACAATTGTACAGTCGAGTTACAATGGTGAAGAACTTACTTCACAGGCAGGTGTTGAGATCGTAAACATCAATGGCACAGGTATCTCGGCCAATGCAGCCTCTGAAGCATTTGATGAACCACTTACCAAAGACCAGGTTCTCATGATCGTAGACCCCTTTATTGTAGCATAGGTATTACTTAGATGGTTAAATGGTGAAAACTGCCCTGGCTCTCCAGGGCAGTAATTATGTACTCAACTCCTTATCTCCTCAACTCCTCATCTCCTCTTACTAACTTCTTCCCCCACCACAAACCCACTCGTCCACGCATGCTGAAAATTATATCCTCCCGTTATTCCATCAACATCCAGGATCTCACCTGCAAAGTATAATCCTTTATGCAGCTTACTTTCCATGGTTTGTGCATTCACTTCACTCAACTTTATGCCACCTGCGGTAACAAACTCTTCCTTAAATGTCGTCTTTCCTTTCACTTCCATTTCGTGCGCACATAAAAGCTTGCATAGCTTATTTAATTTTTGAGATGAAAGATCCGCCCACTTCTCCTGTTCACTGATATCTGCTTTGTTGCATAGGTATTGCCATAACCTTTGCGGCAAACCAACTGCATTGCGCCCCTGCACCAATTGAAACCTGCCATTTTCTTTCACCTCAAGCAAATGCTCTTTTATGGATTGTTCATGATACTCAGGCAACCAGTTGATCATTATCCTGAAAGAATAATTCTTTTCTTTCAGTTCTCTTGCTCCCCATGCAGATGTTCTTAAAACCGCAGGTCCACTCAATCCCCAGTGCGTGATTAATACAGGACCTCTTTCAGCCAGTTTTGTTCCCATTACTTTTACCTGCACATCCGGTACTGATACACCCATTAAAGCAGTGATATCATTCCCCGGCATATTGAATGTAAACAATGATGGAACAGGTTCTTCAATGGTATGTCCTGTACTTCTTATCCAATCAAACATTTCAGGTTTCGGAAATCCTCCACAGGCAATACATACAAAATCTGCCTCCATTAGTTCTCCATTGGCAAAGCTAATTTCCCATCGTTCTCCATGCTTCGAAAGAGCCTTCACCTCGCGGTTCATCAGGATATCAACTTTATATTTATTGGCTTCTCTAAGTAAGCAGTCAATTACAGATTGCGAAGAATCACTTACCGGGAACATTCTTCCGTCCGGTTCCTGCTTGGTTTCAACACCTCTTGAACGAAACCATTCAATAGTATCTGTTGTAAAGAATCTATGGAAACTCTTCTTTACGAAATTACCTCCTCTCGGGTAGCGTTTGCTCATTTCAACAATATCAAAACAGGCATGCGTGAGATTGCATCTGCCTCCACCCGATACCCTAACCTTGGATAATAGCTTTGAGGTTTTTTCAACCAGCACTATGTGCATACCAGGATTTGACCGGGCAGCATTTACTGCACAAAAAAAACCTGCGGCGCCACCTCCTATTACAATTAATCGCATGGCGCAAAACTAACTCATAAAACCAAACCCGGAAGGGTTACTGAATCAATCAGCCATAGATCCGACATTACATTAGCAAACCCAAGCGTAGCCTTTCCCTCCAGTGTAATGTTTTCATTCAATGGAATGGAAACATTAAGGCTAACATCGAAACAAACCGTTGCCTGCTTGTCCTCGATCAATACTAGAAAATTATCCATTGATTCTAACCGGATGGAATCAAACCGATCATAATACTCCCTTATCCGGTTACAGGCTTCATCTCCATTGATGATTCCATCCTTCGACTTAACCTGGAAATTCAAGCCATTATATAATTCATCGAGGCACTGGCCAGCCACTTCTTCAAGGAACCTCCTGCTTTGTCTTTTAAGCTCTTCAGAAATATTAGGATGAAAATCTTCATAGAAAAAATGTTTGTAGAATCCAGGAATGGAAAGGTCCTCCATCTGCTCATTAAACAATTCTTCGGTAATGAATTTATAAAGCCTTCGCGGCTCATAATCATACTCATGCTCGAATATGATGGAACAGTTTGACATCATATCAACCATTCGCTTCAATTCTATTACAATACCTTCATCTGTCAAACAGGTTTCATTCAGAAACCTTGGTGCGCCTAATTTAGTATACACATCCACAACGGATGGCATTGCCTGGAAATACGCTTCTTCAAACTCATACACAGATTGAAGTAATTCATACTTAACTTCAGCAGGCAATGAATCATTGTCTTCATCAGGAAGATAAACCTGCGCACCAAACTCTGCCTGCATTTTGATCAGCATAAGTTCATTCTCCAGGTCAAAATCAATTTCTTCCGGTTGTTCTTCGGTTTGTTTTGTAATGTCTTCTGCCATTGTATTTTTTTAGTAAACTTATCATTCACTCTTTCAAATACCATGATGTAACACACCGAATCAGACTGTATTATACTCACTGATTTGTAAGAAAATAACTTCAGAAAAAAACACAAAACACGTTGGCATTATAAAAGAAAAAACCGCAGGAATCATCCTGCGGCCATGTCTTCAAGTCATCATGTCTTGACGTCTTCACGTCTCCACGTCTTCACTTCTTCAATTCCCCATTCTTCCTCTCTTCCTTCTCCACCTCCTCAAATGAACTCAAAATATCTGCCTTTCCCTTCATCACACAAACAGTATGTTCAAAATGTGCAGATACCTTTCCATCCTTTGTTCTTACTGTCCATCCATCTGTATCATAGAAAACTTCTTTCACACCAAGATTTACCATTGGCTCAATGGCAATGGTCAATCGCTCCTGCATTTTCATTCCCGTACCTCTCTTACCATAATTCGGAACCTGTGGATCTTCATGGAGGCTTCTGCCCAGTCCATGTCCTACCAACTCTCTTACAACACCATATCGATGTTTTTTCTCACAATGTTCCTGCACTGCAAAAGAAATATCGCCGATCCTGTTTCCTGCAACAGCTTTTTCAATTCCTTTGTACAGAGACTCCTTTGTAACTTTAAGCAACTGCATAGCTTCATCACTTACATCTCCTAACGCGTATGTATATGCGCTGTCGCCATGAAAACCATTTTTATATACACCAATATCAACCGAAATAATATCACCATCCTTTAATGGAACATTATTAGGAAAGCCATGCACCACTGCATCGTTTACTGAAATACAGGTGGCAAAAGGATATCCATGATAATTCTTGAATGAAGGTGTGGCGCCATTATCGAGAATAAATTCTTCTGCTCTTTTATCGAGTTCTGCTGTAGTGATTCCGGGACGAATCATTGCTGCGATCACAGCATGGGTTTTACCTACCAGCAGGTTACTGATCCTCATCAACTCAATCTCTTCTATCGTCTTATAAAATACCATCAGTATAGCTTTAATGAAAAATGGAACCTGTTTGGCAGGCTCCATTTCAATATTTGAATAAAATATAAATCAGTATGCTGATTACATAGAAGCCGGAGTAACACTCTGTCTTCCCTGGATCCTTCCGCTCTTCATCAAACCATCGTACTGTCTCATCAACAGTTGGGTTTCGATCTGCTGGAGAGTATCCAATACAACACCCACCATGATCAGCAATGAAGTTCCACCGAAGAATGAAGAAAATGCAGGCTGCACACCCAATCTCTGTGCAAAACCAGGAAGGATACCTACCAGTGCAAGAAGAATTGCACCAGGTAAAGTGATCTTATCCATTACTGCACCGATATAATCTGCTGTAGGCTGACCAGGCTTCACTCCAGGAATGAACCCGTTGTTACGCTTCAGGTCATCAGCAATTTGCTTTGGATTAAAGATCAAAGCAGTGTACAGGAAAGTAAATCCGATCACCATGATACCATAAATGGCCATGTACCAGAAGTTACTGTGGTCACCGAAGATCTTGGCAATACCCTGGGTAGTTTCGAAGTTGCTCAACAGGGTTGGAAGGAACAGGATCGCCTGTGCGAAGATGATCGGCATTACACCGGAACTGTTCACTTTCATTGGAAGGAACTGGCGTGCACCACCAAATTGCCTGTTACCAACGATCTGTTTTGCATACTGAACAGGGATCTTGCGAACACCCTGGATCAAAACAATCAGACCCATAATGATACCGATCAGTACTGCGATCTCAATAACAAAGATCAGCAGACCACCACCACCTCTTGGGATCTTAGCCTGCCATTCCTGCCAGAAAGCCTGCGGAAGACGGGCAAGGATACCAACCATGATGATGATTGAAGCACCATTTCCAAGTCCTTTATCAGTGATCTTCTCACCAAGCCACATTACAAACAGGGTACCTGCAGTAAGAACGATGGTGGTAGATAACCAGAAATAAGCTGAATAAGATTGAACAATTGCTTCTTTATAACCCGGAGAGTTCAGGTAAGCAACATATGCACTCGCCTGTAAAGCAGCAACAATAACGGTAAGGTAACGGGTATACTGGTTGATCTTCTTACGTCCGCTCTCTCCTTCTTTTTGAAGTTTCTGGAAAGGTGGATAAAGAATGGTCATGAGCTGCATGAAGATGGATGCAGAGATATACGGCATGATACCTAATGCCAGGATAGAAGCCTGGGAAAATGCACCACCCGCAAACGCATCGATCAATCCGAGAATACCGCCTTTGGAAGCACTTGCATCGATCTTTGTAGGATCTATACCTGGAAGCACAATGTGGGTACCAATTCGATAAACAGCAATCAGAAGTAAAGTCACCAGGATCTTACTTCTCAATTCATCGATGCTCCAGATATTTTTTAGCGTTTGAATGAACTTTTTCACGAATCGCAGCAATTTAATTAATCAGAAACAGAAACAGGTTTGCCAAGTCAAGAATATCCTAAGCTTGCAAACCTGCGTCTCATTTAAACAAGTTTTATTGTCGGCAAACATTAAGTCCCGCAATATAAATAAAATAATGTTACAGTATTTCAACAGCACCACCTGCAGCTTCAATTGCAGCTTTAGCTTTTTCTGATACTGCATTCACTTTGAAGTTGATCTTGGTAGCGATCTCACCATTACCCAACACTTTCACTTTATCAGTGCGGTTGATAAGGCCATTCACATAAAGAGTATCAACAGTGAATTCCTGGATTCCGTATTTTTCAACTAACTGCTCGATCTGAGCGAGGTTAAATACTTTGTAGGAAACACGATGTGGGTTTTTGAAACCACGCTTTGGAGTACGACGCTGAATTGGCATCTGGCCACCTTCAAACGCAATCTTCCTTGAATAACCTGCACGGCTTTGTCCACCCTTATTACCTTTTGTAGAAGTTCCACCTTTACCGGAAGCTTCACCACGTCCTAATCTCTTCGCTTTGTGTGTTGCGCCTTTTGCAGGTCTTAACTGATGTAAGTTCATTGTTCTTTGATTTTTACTCAACGGGGAATCGCCCCTCGCTTGTTTAATAAAAAAAATTTGCAAACCCCGGTTTACCCGGCGGGTTGCAAATTTAGGGAATTATGCGTTTACTTCTTCAACAGAAAGCAGGTGTTCTACCTTGCGGATCATACCCAGGATCTGTGGAGTAGCTTCAACTTCTTTAGAAGCGTTCATCTTGTTCAATCCAAGCGCTTTCAAAGTCAGTTTCTGGCTTTCAGGTCTGTCGATAGCACTCTTAACCTGAGTTATCTTTACCTTTTTCATGAGAATTATTTGTAATGATTTTGAAATTACCCGTTGAATACCTTCTTCAGGTTCAGGTTACGCTGCTTTGCAACATTGATTGGTTCACGAAGCATTGACAATGCATCTACAGTTGCTTTTACCACGTTGTGCGGGTTAGCAGATCCGAGTGACTTAGCCAATACGTCGGTAACACCAGCGCTTTCAAGTACCGCACGCATGCTACCTCCGGCGATCACACCAGTACCATGAGCAGCTGGCTTGATCAATACCTTCGCAGCACCAGCTTTTCCAAGCTGATCGTGAGGAATGGTACCGTGCATAACAGGAACCTTTACCAGGTTCTTCTTTGCATCTTCGATACCTTTGGTGATAGCTTCCTGTACTTCTTTAGCCTTACCAAGACCGTGTCCTACAACACCATTCTCATTACCAACTACAACAAGTGCAGAAAAGCTGAAAGCACGACCACCTTTGGTTGTCTTTACTACCCTGTTGATAGCAACAACTTTTTCCTTCAGTTCCAGGTCGCCGGCTTTAACCCTATTTACATTAACTTTTGACATTATTTCAATTTGAAATTTGAAAGTAGAATTTGAATTTAGAATTGAAGTCCGCCTTCTCTTGCGCCATCAGCCACGCTCTTTACACGGCCATGGTACAGGTTACCACCACGATCAAATACTACGGCCTCAATTCCAAGATCCTTAGCTTTACGTGCGATCGCTTCACCTACCAGTTTAGACTTTTCAACCTTGGTTCCTTTCTGAGCAGCGATATCCTTATCACGTGAAGATGCTGATGCCAGGGTTACTCCGTTTACATCATCGATCAATTGGCAATAGATATCTGCATTGCTTCTGAAAACAGACAGGCGAGGCTTCTGCGCTGAGCCAGAAACTTTCTTACGGATCCTGTAGCGGATCTTCTGCCTTCTTTCAAGTTTAGTTGACATACGTTTTATTTTTTACTTCCGATACTGCCGGAAATACATGTTTTGAAAAAGAAGAAGATGTGCTGCAATGAACAGCACATCTCTAAAATTACTTACCTGCTGCCTTACCTGCCTTACGACGGATAACTTCACCAACATACTTAACACCCTTACCTTTGTAAGGCTCAGGCTTACGTAAGCCACGGATCTTTGCAGCAACCTGTCCGATCAATTGCTTGTCGATACCTTCCAGGAAGATCTTCGGGTTATCCCCTTTCTCCTGTGCAGTAGCAACCTTCAGTTCGGAAGGAACTTCGAAAATAATATTGTGAGAATATCCAAGAGACAGATCAAGGATATTACCTTGGTTTGCAGCTTTGAAACCCACACCCACCAGCTCAAGATTCTTCTTGAAACCTTCAGTTACACCTTTCACCATGTTAGACACCAGTGAACGGTACAGACCATGCATTGCACGGTGGCGGATCTGGTCAGTAGGACGGGTGATCACTACTTCTCCATCTTTTACTTCAACCTTGATATCTCTATCAATGCTTTCTTTCAGTTCACCCTTTGGTCCTTTAACAGTAACCACGTTATCAGCACCTACGGTGATGGTAACACCTGCAGGGAAAACAACTGGCTTTTTACCTATACGAGACATTGTAAATGTTTTTTATGTTTGATTTATTTCCTTACCTGATGGTCAGTTCCGCATAGAAAACTTAATTCAGGCAAGAACAAGACTTTCTAGTACACGTAGCAAAGAACTTCTCCACCTACGTTCTGAGCCTTCGCCTGCTTATCTGTCATAACTCCTTTTGAAGTAGACAGGATAGCGATACCCAAACCATTTTTCACCCTTCTGAATTCAGCCGGGCTAGCGTACTGACGCAGACCTGGACGGCTTACTCTCTCCAGTGACTGGATAGCAGGGGTTTTGGTAGAAGGATCATACTTCAAAGCGATCTTGATCACGCCTTGCTTGTTATCATCCTCAAATTTGTATTTCAAGATATAACCCTGATCGTACAGAATCTCTGTGATACGCTTTTTCAGGTTAGAAGCAGGGATCTCCACAATTCTGTGACCAGCCATCTGCGCATTGCGTACGCGGGTCAGGAAATCTGCTATAGGATCTGTTACCATTTTATATTCAATTATGAATTGTTATTTGGAATCTGTTTACCAACTGGCTTTCTTCACGCCAGGAATCTTACCAGCCAGGGCCATGTCGCGGAACATTACACGAGACAGACCGAAGTAACGCATGTAACCTCTTGGACGACCAGTCAGCTCACAACGGTTCTTCAAACGAACCGGTGATGCGTTCTTTGGAAGTTTATCCAGTGCCGCGTAGTCACCTGCAGCTTTCAGAGCAGCACGCTTCTCAGCATACTGGGCAACCATTTGTTCCCTTTTTCTTTCTCTGGCTTTTACTGATTCTTTTGCCATATTGTATTTGTATTATTTGTGATTAGGGACAGGGCTTACACCCGTCTTCATCAATTATGCTTCCTGACCTTTTCTGATGTTTTTGAAAGGCATTCCCAATTCCTTCAACAGTTCGTAAGCTTCTTCGTTTGTTTGCGCAGTAGTTACGAAAGTGATGTCAAGACCAGTGATCTTGTTCACCTTGTCGATATCGATCTCAGGGAAGATGATCTGCTCGGTTACACCCAGGGTGTAGTTACCACGACCATCAAATGCTTTATCGTTCACTCCTTTGAAGTCACGTACACGTGGCAGTGATACAGCGATCAGACGATCAAGGAATTCGTACATGGTAGTACCACGCAGTGTTACCCTTGCACCGATCGGCATATTCTTACGCAACTTAAAGTTGGAGATATCTTTTTTAGACATGGTAGGAACTGCTTTCTGACCAGTGATGGCAGTCAGCTCGTCCACCGCAATGTCAACCAACTTCTTGTCGGTAACCGCACCATTTACACCACGGTTAAGGCAGATCTTCTCCAAACGAGGAACCTGCATTACACTGTCGTAATTGAAGCGCTTCATCAAAGCAGGTACAACATCATTCTTGTACTTATCTGCTAATCTCGGAGTATATTTAGTTGTGCTCATTGTTATAATTATTTGATAACCTCACCGGATTTTTTAGAAACTCGAACCAGTTTGCCGGTTTCCCTGCTACGCTTGATCCTGGTAGCAGCTCCAGCTTTTGCATCCCACAGCATAACATTGGAAATGTTGATCGCTGCTTCACGCTTTACGATACCACCTTTGGTATCACGTGCAGATGGCTTGGTGTGCTTGGTAACAATATTCACTCCTTCAACAACGATCCTTCCTTTGTCGGGGAATACTTCCAGCACAGTGCGTGGTTTCTTCAGATCCTTGTCGTCGCCAGCGATCACCACTACAGTGTCGCCTTTTTTAATATTGTACTTGGCTTTAAATCTGTTGCTCATTTTTATATTCTTTAGCTCTCTTGAAGAGTGTAATTACTGAATTCGTTTACTTGCCTTGAAGAGATTAAAGAACCTCAGGAGCAAGGGAAATGATTTTCATGTATCCTTTATCACGCAGTTCTCTCGCTACAGGGCCGAAGATACGGGTACCTCTAGGCTCATCTGAGTTGTTCAACAACACTACTGCGTTATCATCGAAACGGATATAAGAACCATCCTTACGACGTAATTTGTTCTTGGTGCGTACAATTACTGCTTTGGCTACGGTACCTTTCTTGATACCACCTGCAGGGATCGCGTCTTTTACAGTAACAACGATCTTGTCGCCGATCTTTGCGTAATCCTGTCCACTGTTACCCAACACGCGGATACACAGTACTTCTTTTGCACCGCTGTTATCTGCTACGTTTAGTCTGCTTTCTTGCTGGATCATTTTATTAATTTTTTCGCTCCGGTTAAGGAGTAGGTTCAGATCCTGTATCCAGGACCACTATGTTTACTCGGGTTAACAGGTAACTTATCCTGACAGAGCCCATTAAATGATTACTTCGCTTTTTCAACGACTTCCACCAGTCTCCAACGCTTGGTCTTGCTCAGTGGACGGGTTTCCATGATACGAACGATATCACCGATGGTGCATTCGTCCTTTTCGTCATGCGCATGGAACTTGGTAGTTTTCTTAACGAACTTACCATAGATAGGGTGCTTTACTTTTCTTTCAACAGCAACAGTTATGGTCTTTGCCATCTTATTGCTGGTTACCACCCCGGTTCTTGTTTTACGCAAATTTCTTTCAACCATTTTAGTAGTTTTATGTAGGTTAGATACCTAACGCTCTTTTATTCAATTCAGTTTTCAGACGAGCCAGGTCCTTGCGGAGGCTGCGTATACTCATTGGATTCTCCAGTGGAGAAATGGCATGAGCAAACTCAAGCTTCTTCAGGCGAAGTTCATCTTCCTGAATCCTTGCTTTAAGATCAGCCTCATTCATTTCTTTCATCCCCTTTACGAAATCAATTCTCTTTGACATCTTGTTTCAATTTGAAAATTTGACAATTGCTTATCCTGCGTAATCAGGACGAACAATGAATTTGGTTTTGATCGGCAACTTCTGTGCAGCAAGTTCAAGAGCCTGCTTTGCAACATCCATTGGAACACCATCACACTCGAACAGGATACGTCCTGGTTCGATCACTGCAGCCCAGAATTCAGGGTTACCTTTACCCTTACCCATCCTAACTTCAAGTGGCTTACGGGTAATCGGCTTGTCAGGAAATACACGGATCCACACATTACCTTCACGCTTCATGGAACGGGTCAGTGCCTGACGGGCAGCTTCGATCTGACGGTTATTCAACCAGATCGGCTCGAGCGCTTTCAAAGCAAATGAACCAAAAGAGATCGTTGAACCACGCTTTGCAACGGCGCGAATGCGACCTTTCTGCGCTTTTCTGTGTTTGGTTCTTTTCGGCTGTAACATTTATTACAATTTGAAAATTTGAAAAATTTGATGTGCTGACAATTTCGTCAACCAACTATTTACTTGTTTCTGTTATCCCTGCGTGGTCCACCACCTCTTCTGTCACCTCTGTCTCCACCACGGTCACCTCTTTCTCCACCTCTTCTGTCACCTACAGGTCCGCCTTTATCATTACCAGCGATCAGGTTTGGATTCAGGTCTCTCTTACCGAGAACTTCACCCTTACAGATCCAAACTTTGATACCGATCTTTCCGTAAACAGTCAGTGCAAATACGTTAGCATAATCAATGTCCATTCTCAAAGTATGTAATGGAACACGACCCTGCTTGATCTCTTCTGTACGAGCGATCTCAGCACCACCCAAACGTCCGCTAACCTTTACTTTGATACCTTCAGCACCCATGCGGAGAGCAGAAGCGATCGCCATCTTGATAGCACGCTTGTAGTTGATACGGTTCTCGATCTGGCGGGCAATAGTATCTCCAACGATCATCGCATCCAGTTCCGGACGACGGATCTCCAGAATGTTGATCTGAACATCATCTTTTCCGGTAAGCTTCTTCAGCTCTTCCTTGATACGATCTACTTCGCCACCACCTTTACCTATGATGATACCTGGCTTTGAGGTATGAATGGTAACGATCAGCTTGTTGAGTGTACGCTCAATAACGATCTTTGAGATACCACCCTTATTGATACGAGCATTCAGGTAAGTCCTGATCTTGTTATCCTCGATCAACTTGGTAGCATAATCTTTTTTGTTACCATACCAGTTAGATTCCCAACCGCGGATGATCCCCAACCTGGCACCAATAGGATTTGTTTTCTGACCCATATTATGGTTTGAATATTTTAGTCAATTAAATTTTAGAATCTACGATCAGGGTTACGTGATTGCTACGCTTACGCAGTCTGTATGCCCTACCCTGTGGAGCCGGCAACATTCTTTTCAATGTGCGGGCACCATCAACGAAAATGGTCTTTACTACCAGGTTCGCATCTGCTGCACTATTACCTTCATTCTTCTGCTCCCAGTTGCTGATAGCACTCTTCAACAATTTGAAAAGAGGAGTTGCTGAATGCTGTGGATGGTGCTCCAATAAAGCCAACGCTTTCTCTACTTCCATTCCACGGATCTCATCAGCAAGCAAACGCATCCTGCGAGGAGAGGTTGGATAATTCTTAAGTTTAGCTACTGCTTCCATTTGTATTGATTTGTCTTAGTTCCGGAAAGGCCCGAAGGCCTTCCCTTCACCATTTATTTTACTATCCTTTTTTGCTTGCATGCCCCTTGAAGTTCCTGGTTGGAGCAAACTCACCGAGTTTGTGACCTACCATGAATTCTGTTACATAAACAGGGATGAATTTATTACCGTTGTGAACCGCGAATGTATGTCCAACGAAATCAGGAGTAATGGTTGAACGACGGCTCCAGGTTTTGATCACTCCCCTCTTTGATGCGCCCTCATTGATGGCTACAACTTTCTTCTCAAGTTTGGCAGCTACGTAAGGACCTTTTTTTATTGAACGACCCATATCTATGAGTTAAATTGAGTTTGAAAATTACTTGGCTAGTTTCTTACCTTTTCTGGTTTGGATGATCAGCTTATCGCTACCCTTACCGTTCTGACGTGTCTTCAGACCTTTAGCGTACTTACCGGTCCTGGAACGTGGGTGACCTCCGGAAGATCTACCTTCACCACCACCCATTGGGTGATCTACAGGGTTCATCGCAACACCACGGTTACGTGGGCGAATACCTCTGTGACGGTTCAAACCTGCCTTACCTCTTGTTTCGAGGTTGTGATCACTGTTACTTACAACACCTACTGTTGCATAACAATTGATCAATACTTTTCTCAACTCGCCAGAAGGCATTTTCAATACAGCATATCTTTCTTCCTTGTTGGTCAGCTGTGCAGAAGAACCTGCAGAACGTACCAGCTTACCACCCTGTCCAGGCTGCATTTCAATATTGTGAATGTTGGTACCCAAAGGAATGTTCTTCATTTGAAGCGCATTACCTACTTCAGGAGCAACTGCATCACCGGCGATCACGGTTGCACCAACCTGCAATCCCTGTGGAGCAATGATATATCTCTTCTCACCATCAGCATAGTTCAACAATGCGATGAATGCAGTACGGTTTGGATCGTACTCGATAGTAGCTACAGTAGCAGGAATGTCTTTCTTATTTCTCTTGAAATCGATCAGACGATACATCTGCTTGTTACCACCACCAATGTAACGCATCGCTCTTCTACCCTGGGCATTACGACCACCTGTCTTACCCTGCTTCTCCAAAAGGCTCTTCTCAGGAGTATCTGTTGTAACCTCAGCATACGCATTACCGATTCTCCAACGGGTACCTGCGGTGATGGGTTTAAATTTTCTAAGTGCCATTTTCTGTTTTTGTCAGTTTATTATTTGTCAATCTTTGCGGCGTTTGACCCGCCATTCTTATTTCTCTTAGATGCTACCGTACAGGTCGATGTTCTCACCTTCCGCAACAGTAACATAAGCTTTCTTGAATGCAGGCTTGCGACCTGAAATAAAACCAGCTTTGGTAAACTTGGTCTTAGTTTTGCCCGGAACAACCACTGTGTTCACGTCAACAACATTCACACCGTAGAATCCTTCAACAGCCTTCTTGATCTCAAGCTTGTTAGCCTTACGATCAACGCGGAAAGCATAAGTCCTTCTCACGTCTGTAAGCTTGTTGCTCTTCTCGGTAACGATTGGTTTTATCAGAACTTCAGAGAGTTTCATCTCTTATAAATTTTTCAATGAATTAATTAGCGCTAATTTCCTGTACATCTTCAGCAATCGCCTTAGCTGCACTTTCAGTGATCACAACCACATTAGAGTTTACGATATCGTAAGTGTTCATGTCGTTGAACTGGTATCCCAATACATTAGGAAGATTCCTGTATGAAAGACTCAGGTTCTCGTTATTCTCACCGGTCAACACCAATACCTTCTTGGTATCCATGTTCAGAGCCTTCAGAATGTTTACGAATTCTTTGGTCTTTGGAGTTTCCAGGTTAACATCTTCAAGAATTACCAGGCTGTTATCTTTCACTTTGTGAGAAAGTGCAGAACATTTAGCCAGTCCCTTCACCTTGTAGTTCAGCTTGAAGCTGTAATCTCTTGGCTTAGGTCCGAAGATAGATCCACCACCCTTATACAATGGGTTACGGATATTACCCTTACGGGATCCACCGGTACCCTTTTGACGGTGCAGCTTCTTGCTGGAACCTTTAACTTCCAAACGGGTCTTCACTTTGTGTGTACCCTGGCGCTGTGCAGCCAAATACTGCTTCACCGCGAGGTAGATCACATGATTGTTCGGCTCGATACCAAAGATCTCTTGTGGAAGGTCAATGGTGCGTCCGGTCTTCTCACCCTTTATATTTAAAACGTCTACTTGCATCGTAGTAAGATTAATTTGAATTACTTCTG
>CBHWDO010000020.1:0-50665 GCA_966112615.1 uncultured bacterium | reverse complement strand
TTAGCACCGATGGAACCATCCATCCGGAAGAAGCTGTAAAGCAGGCTAGCCGCATTCTGATCCAGCATTTGATGATCATTACCGATGAGAACATCACTTTCGACAGTAAGGAAGACAAGAAAGAAGATGTGGTTGACGAGCAAATGCTGCAACTCCGCAAGGTGTTGAAGACCCCGCTGGAAGACCTGGATCTTTCTGTACGTGCTTTCAACTGTCTGAAGGCTGCAAAGATCAACTCCCTGAGCGAACTGGTACAGTACGAGCAGGAAGACCTGATGAAGTTCAGGAACTTCGGTCAGAAGTCCCTCTCTGAAATCGAGCAGGTACTTGCTGAAAGAGGCCTTCACTTTGGAATGGATCTGAGCAAACTCGGACTGGATAAAGAGGAGCTTTAGTTAAGTAAATCGGAAATCGGTAATCGGAAATCGAAAATGGTTTCCTTTCCGATTATCGATTTCCCATTTTCGATTTAATATTAAATAACAGGCTGTAATTCCTGACACGGTACAGCTTTAAACACAAACGTCATGCGTCACGGAGACAAAATCAACAATCTCGGTAGAACCGCTTCTCACAGGAAAGCCCTGTTGAGCAACCTGGCCTGCCAACTGATCGAGCACAAAAGAATCGTTACCACATTAGCTAAGGCAAAAGCACTGCGTACTTATGTAGAGCCGATGATCACCAAGGCTAAAGAAAACACTACTCACCAGCGTAGAATGGTATTCAGCTACCTGCAGGATAAAGTTGCAGTTACTGAACTGTTCAGCACCATCGCTGAGAAAGTAGCTGGTCGCCCGGGTGGTTACACAAGAGTCATCAAACTCGGTAAGCGTGTGGGTGATAACGCAGAAACTGCGCTGATCGAACTGGTAGACTTCAACGAAGTTTACGGTAAGGGTGTTGCGAAAGCTGAAGAGCCTGCTAAGAAGACCCGTCGTTCAAGAACTGCAAAGAAAGCAACTGATGCACCTGCTGCTCCTGCGGCTGAAGCACCTGCTGCTGAAACTGCTGCTCCTGAAGCAACAACAGAAGAAAAAGGAGCTGAGTAATCAGATCTTTTAGAATTCATAGAACCCCTGAAGAAATTCGGGGGTTTTTTTATTTACAATCCCTTACATTTGCCAAATTTTTCGCTACATGTCTAAAAACCAATCTCAGGCTATTCTACTCCTTGCAGACGGCACTATTCACTACGGAAAAGCATTTGGAATCAAAGGAACAACCGTGGGAGAGATCTGTTTCAACACAGGTATGACCGGTTACCAGGAAGTATTTACAGACCCTAGTTATTATGGACAGGTTGTTGTGATGAACAACGTTCATATCGGTAATTATGGTGTAAAGCAGGATGAGGTTGAATCTGATTCCATTAAGATCAAAGGTCTTATCTGTCGTAACCTCGAGGAAGTGTACAGTCGTAAAATGGCTGAAGGATCTGTTGAAGATTACCTGGTTCAGAATAAGGTGGTATGTATTGAGGGAGTGGATACACGTGCACTTGTGGCACATATCCGCGAGAAAGGAGCAATGAACTGTATTATCTCCTCAGAGATCCTGGATATCGAAGAATTGAAGAAGGAACTTGAGAAAGCTCCTTCTATGGAAGGACTTGAGCTGGCCAGTGTGGTAAGCACCAAAGAAGCTTATACCAGGGGAAATGAGGAATCCGACATCCGTATCGCTGTACTGGATTTTGGAACGAAGCAACATATCATTGACTGCATGGTGGAAAGAGGTGCTTATGTAAAAGTGTTTCCTGCAAAGACTCCATTATCAGAACTGAAAGCGTTCAATCCTAAAGGATTCTTTATATCAAATGGCCCTGGTGATCCTGCTTCCATGGATTACGCGATCAATACCGTGAAAGAAGTTTTGGAAGAACGAAAGCCTACGTTTGGAATTTGTCTCGGTCACCAGTTACTGGCCCTGGCTAATGGTATCTCAACCTACAAAATGCACCATGGTCACAGGGGATTGAACCACCCGGTTAAAAACCTGGTTACAGGACTTTGTGAGATCACAACGCAGAACCATGGATTTGGTGTAAGTCCTGAATCGATCAAAGCTTCACAAAATGTTGAAATTACACACGTGAACCTTAATGATGAAAGTATCGAAGGGATCAGGATGAAAGACCGCCCTGCATTTTCTGTGCAGTATCACCCGGAAAGTACTCCAGGCCCTCACGATTCAAGATACCTCTTCGATCAGTTCATTGGAATGATGAAATAATTCGGGATCAAAATATCTTCATTATAAATAAGGAACCTCCAACAGGTTCCTTATTTTGCATTATACATTTTACATTGAGTTATGCGCATTGCAATCATCAACGGACCCAATCTGAATTTGTTAGGAAAAAGAGAGCCTGGTGTATACGGAAGCGAAACATTCGAAGATTATTTTCAGAAACTTAAAGAAAGATTTCCTGCAGTTTCATTTGATTATTTTCAATCAAATATAGAAGGGGAGCTGGTTTCAGCGCTTCAGCAATTTGGTTTCGATTATGATGGAATCATTTTGAACCCAGGAGGGTATACGCATACTTCCGTGGCTATTGGGGATGCCATTGCATCTATTACCACACCGGTAATTGAAGTGCATATCAGCAATGTTCATGCAAGGGAAGATTTCAGAAAAATCTCCCATGTATCCGCAAAAGCAAAAGGGACAATTTGTGGTTTAGGATTGAAAGGGTATGAGTTGGCAGTAAGATGGTTCGAATAAGGTGAATTTGCTTTGTGCACAAACATGCGACACTATTACAAGGCATAACCCAAAAAAAATTGTCCTAAACATTTCAAATGTTTAGGACAATTTCCTTTTAAAATAATCTTGAAGTCTATAATATGAACTCAAATGATGATTTTGTCATCCTGAGTGCTTACTTAACCAGTTCAATTACTTCAATGGTGCCACAAACAGAGACCTTCCATGAGTTCCCAGGATGATTTCCATATCTCTTTCGTGGATGGCAATATCATGTACCGGAATTGCTTTCGGTAATCCTTTGGTCCAGGCACTGAAGTTATTTCCTCCATCTTTTGAAACATATAATCCTCCATCTGTTCCAATAAACAAAATGTCTTCTTTAACAGGATGCTCCCTGATGACATTCACTGGCTCGTAAGGCAGTTCTTTCCCTAATTGCTTCCAGGAAGCTCCATAGTCTTCACTTACAAAAATGTATGCATTGAAATGATCATTGCGATAACCATTCAATGTTACATATACTCTTCCTTCCTTGAACTTTGAAGCTATAACCCGGCTCACATACAGGTTCTGAGGAAGTTTGCCACTAACTAACGTCCATGTATAACCGCCGTCTTTACTGACATGTACATTGCCATCATCTGATCCTGTGTACAACAATCCAAAACGTAATGGGGATTCACTGATGGTTGTCAATGTACCAAATGGAACATCACCTGCTTTTGGTCCTTTAGTGAGATCCTGGCTTAAGGTATATAGCGTATCACCCTTGCTGAATGACCTGTGAAGTTTGTTGGAGCCATAATAAAATACGTCCTGGTTATGTTTGCTCAGCAGGATAGGAGTCTGCCAGTTAAACCTCAGTGGTGTTTCTCCAAGATCATGTCTTGGTCGAATACCGGTATATTTCCCATCAGGAAGCTTTCTTCTGCCATAAAATCCAAACTGGAAACCGGAATAAACTGTCTGGTTATCCCTTGTATCAACCTGAACCTGCATGCCATCACCACCGCCTAATCTTTTGTAGCCATACTCTCCATCTGCCTGCCAGTCGATGGTTTCTTTATGTTTAGAAGATCCAACCCAGGTTCCGTTATCCTGCAATCCTCCATAAACATTATAAGGCTTTGCATTATCCACTGTGATAGCATAGAATTGTCCAACCGGAGGTGTATTCGCCAGGAACCAGTTCTTTCCGTCATCATAAGTTATATTAACTCCGCCATCATTTCCGTTGATCATATGTTCATCGCGATCAGGATTGATCCAGAGAGCATGATGATCGGCATGAACATTACCTTTATCAATAGCTTTGAAATTTTCACCCCCATCAGAAGATAAAAGAGCCTGAACACCGAGTATCACGATCTTTTTTTCGTTGACTGGAGAAACATAGATCTTGGCAAAATAATATCCATAGCTGCTGAAGATCTCAATAGGTTTTGTATGTGTTTTCTTCCAGCTTTTACCTGCATCATCGCTTCTGTACACTTCACATCCAACAACGGGAGTGTTGAACATTTCAGAATTGGCATCAGCAAGGAATTCATATAAAGCAGCAGGCTTGAGTGTGCCACTTTCAACCATTGCTTTCACAACTTCAGCCTTGTATTTTGCCGGATACCTGTTCTTCAATAAAAATGTTTCCAGTTTTGCATTGTCAAGTTTTGCCACCTGTTCTTTGGTGATTCCTTTAAAATCCTGCAGAACATAAGATCCCGTATCCTTCTTTTTTATGGCAGTATCAGGCCTGCGGTCATTATTGTCTATAACGGCATAGATGATGTTGGGATTCGCTGCATAAACGCTCAAACCGATCCTTCCAACACCTTTTCCGGTTGGAAACCCTGATCCTGCAACATTCAGTTTATTCCAGGAATTTCCCCCATCAGTTGATTTGAAGATTCCGCCGGAAGCTCCTGATTCTTCAAAATTCCAGGCTGAACGGGTGCGATACCAGGCTCCTGCATAAAGAACCTGCGGATTCCTGGGGTCTATCTGCAATTCCACCACACCGGTATTTTCATCGATGGAAAGCGTATGCTTCCAGGATTTTCCTCCATCAGTAGTTTTGTAAACACCTCTTTCTTTATTAGGTGAATATAGATGGCCTAAAACGCCTACCCAGGCTGTGTTTGGCTCGGTTGGATGTAATACGATAGCGCCGATATGATGTGATTCGGGAAGCCCTATATATTCCCATTTCTTTCCTCCATTTTCTGTCCGGTACATGCCAATTCCTGCATAGGAAGATCGGCTGCTGTTTACTTCACCGGTACCGATCCAGATGATCCTGTTTTCTGCAGTTTTAGATGAGTTCCAGTTTACGGCAATATCTCCAATGAAGATCACATCTTCTTCATCAAATACCGGTGTAAAACTTTGGCCATTATTGGTAGTATGCCATAAACCTCCGGTTGCATAGGCTGCATAGAATTCTGTAGGATCCTGGGGATTTACATCAAGGTCCACAATTCTTCCGCTCATGATGGTTGGACCGATATTGCGAAAGGCAATAGTATCAGCTGAACTTTCGATCATTCTTTTTTTGATCTCGTAGCCCTTTATCCTTTCAGCAGCAGCAGTTGGCTTCACCTGTGCAAAAGCAGTAGTGGCCAGTAACAGCAGTGAAATTGTTTTGACAGAACCTAAACAAATTGAGCCTATGTTTCTTCTTAGCTTCGCGGGAACAATCATGGTTTAGTTTTGGCGTTATAATTGATTTTAAATTGAAGGCTACAAATTAACCTATTCAACTTAAAGATATGCGGTGGATTTGCTTTTTAATGCTGTTGTACAGTGTAAATAGTTACGGGCAATGGAAAGATTATAAGATCGCTCCAAACGGTGATACCCTGAACAGGGTTGATATGAGTGGTTTGAAGCAGGGTCCATGGGTAGTTAAATATGATAAGATCCGCGGTGAACCGGGTTATGAGGAAGAAGGATTTTTTGTGAATAACCGGAAAGAAGGAGAGTGGAAAATGTACAGCCTTGTTGGCGACCTTATCGGTGTTGAAAACTATAAATGGGGACTGAAGGATGGAGTTTGTTCTTACTTCAATATGGACGGCAACCTGCGTGCTGAACAATCATGGAAAGCTTTAAATCCTGATAAGCAATACGACACTATCATGGTGGAAGATGTAGACCTTTTTGATACTTATAAAAAAGTGGTTGTAAAGAATGAAGGCGCTGCATTAAGACATGGTACATGGAAATATTATGATGGTGCCACTGGATTTGTACAGCGGACTGAAAGATATGAACTGGGAAGATTGGTCACAGAACCGGTTGCAGAAGAGCAGCAAACTCAAAAAAAGAAAACTGTAGATAAGCCTAAGGAAGTGCTGGAGTTTGAAAAGAAAAATGCAGGCAAAAAGAAAGTAAAATATAAAGATGGAAGCGCATTCTGAGAATGCGCTTTTTTTTTTGTTATTTTTTCCTGTATCTCGCCAGTGGAGCCATTTTTGCACGGTTTAATACAAGTGTTGAATCGGTGAGATTATAATTATCAACCTGTTCCAAAACTCTTTTATACTCATTTTCCAGTTCCATATCATCACAGGCCATCATAGTGGAAATCAATTGAGAAAATCTGATCCTATTTCCTTCTTTTAATTCATAGCTACCGCCGGCTGTATTACATCTAACAAAAGCCGACATTCTTCCTGCTTCATTAAACTTCAGGTTGAGTGGTTTTGCATTTGGCATTTTCTGCGTTAATGGTTTTCCCATCAATTCAATTAATACCCATTCTGTATTCGCAAGTGGATCTGTAGACATAGTTCCTTTTTTCAAAATGTATTTCTCAGCAAGTTCTCCTGTTATTCTGTTCCCATGCAGATCCAATTGAAATAGCTGGTTCTCTCCGACAAAAAACTGTGATGGTCCGTTTGAAACATTCGAGAGCGTTACAGTATTCCCTCCTGCATTAAAGCTGAAATTACCTTTTGTAACCTGCGGCTCAGTGGACTTTCCAAGGTACCTGGTGCTTAATGAATAGGTCATGTCCTTATTCAGGGTCAATGAAGTTTCTATTCCTTCACAATCTGCACAGGGTGTTATTCCTGAATAGGTTCCGTTCCAGTCAAGAGATGTTTGTGCGTTATGATTGGAATCTATTCCCGCAACATTTTGTGGTGGAGTTTGAGGCTGATTGTTATTGCAGGCAACTACTGCAAGAAGAGAAATTCCGAAAAGGAAATTTTTGGTCATAGCTAATTGGTTAATGGTTACAAAAAAAATAGCCGGTTCATCAGGGAACCGGCTATTTAAAATTATGCAGATCGATTTAGAATGCTGCTTTTTTCTCCTGTGCTTTCTGCATTGGGTTGATGCCGGTTGACTGGCCTCTAACCTGCTGCTTCATTTTGAAAGCGGCGAATTTAGAAGGAGGAGCGATGGTACCCCATGTATTATTGCTTTCATTGATATCAGCAATTTCACGCATTGGGTCAAGTTTGATCGACTTCACTTCTTTATCCTTCATGAACACCTTGGTCATTTTGGTTTCGTTATGTCTCCAGATCTGTGCAGGGATCCTGTCTACTTCAGTGGTTCCATCAGCGAAAGTCCATTCAACGATTACAGGCATTACCAATCCACCTTTGTTGCTAACAGTCAACTCATAAAAATGTTTGTTGGCTAATTTAGCTTTTGTTGCATCATCCAGTGGTTCGATAAATGCAGGCTGTGGAACATTGTAGCGGGTGCTATCATAAGGCTCCAGTCCCCTTGCATATCTCCAGTAAAAATCACGAAGAGTGGTATCAACATCAGTCTGGAATTGCAGGCTCTTGTCTTCACGGTTTCTGATCTTGGAAATATCATCGAATGAAGGAACCTGTGGACGATCCAATCTCCTTGACACAACAGTATCCCTGGTGCTTCCCATTGGTGCCATAGCTACATCAGGACGGAAATACTTAACTGTATCAATGGCCTGGTCTGCAACATCAATGCTGTAGAACCATCCTCTGAAGAACCAGTCAAGATCTTCTCCTGAAGCATCCTCCAGTGTTCTGAACAGGTCAGCAGGAGTTGGGTGTTTGAAAGCCCATCTTCTTGCATATTCTTTAAATGCATAGTCGAACAGTTCGCGACCCATGATGGTTTCACGAAGAATGTTCAGGCCGGTTGCAGGCTTTGAATAAGCGTTTGGACCGAAACCAATGATGTTCTCAGAATTGGTCATGATCGGCTCAAGCTGATCCTTTGGAAGCTTCATATAGTCGGTGATCGCAAATGCAGGTCCACGACGTGAAGGGAATTTGTTATCCCACAATTCTTCTGTCAGGTATTCAACAAAAGTATTCAAACCTTCATCCATCCAGGTCCACTGGCGCTCATCAGAGTTGATGATCATTGGGAAGAAGTTGTGACCTACTTCGTGAATGATCACACCCAGCATACCATATTTTACAGATTCGCTGTAAGAACCGTCCTTCTCTGTACGACCGTAGTTGAAACAGATCATCGGGTATTCCATACCGTTTGCAGCTTCAACAGACTGAGCTACAGGGTAAGGATAAGGAATGGTGAATTTTGAATAGGTTTTGATGGTATGTGCAACAGCTTTGGTTGAATACTTGCGGTACAGACCGTAAGCTTCTTTACCATAGAAACTCATACACATTACTTTCTTTCCTTCAACAGTGATAGGCAATGCATCCCAAACGAACTTACGGGAAGAGGTCCATGCGAAGTCACGCACGTTATCTGCCTTGTAGATCCAGGTTTTCTTTGCAGTGCTTTTCTTAGCTTCTGCAGCCTTTGCTTCTTCGAGCGTTACGATCTCGATCGGCTCTTTTACAGTCTGAGCCTTGTTCCAGCGTGCAAGCTGGGCAGGGGTCAGGTTTGCAGCATAGTTCAGACACTCACCAGTAGATCCTACCACGTGATCAGCAGGAACGGTCATCGCCACTTTGAAGTTACCGAAGGTCAAGGCGAATTCACCACGACCGGTAAACTGGTGGTTCTGCCAGCCCTGGAAGTCAGAATAAACGCAAAGGCGTGGGTACCACTGCGACATAGTAAAGAGGTGGTTACCATCTTCCGGGAAGAATTCATATCCACCACGACCGCCATATTTCATACGATCGGAGATCTTATAATTCCAGTCGAGCTTTACCACATATTTCTGACCAGGCTTCAGTGTTACCGGAAGATCTACACGCATCATGGTTTTGTTGACAGTGTATTTCAGTTTTTTACCGGTACCATCGGTAAGGCTGGTAATGTTAAAACCGTAACCGTTATCTTTTTTAGCTTCTTCAAGGTTGTCTACCATATTTGCATTCAGCTGGCGGGGCATCTGGCTGCTGTTCTGGTAGTCAGCATTTTTAGTAGTGCTATGTTCATTCTCATCCAGCTGGAACCACAGGTAGGTGAGGTTATCCGGAGAGTTGTTAAAATAGGTGATGGTTTCAGAACCTGTCAGTTTGAGGTTCTTCTCATCGAGTTCACATTTGATGTCGTAATCCGCACGCTGCTGCCAGTACTTAGGCCCCGGCGCACCACTCGCGGTACGGTACTCATTTGGAGTGGGAAGGATAGTTCCCAGCTGTTCAAACTTGTTCCCGTGATTGGAGTTCGGGTTGTTCCTGATGTCCTGAGCGGAAGCAACAGCAAACAGGCCCGTCATCGTTACACACAGAGAAAGCCATTTTTTCATGTTCTTCTTGTTTTGAAATTATAATGGAAAACGTTCAATCGCCATATTCAGCGCTACTCCGAAGATTGCGCCGGATGAAAACAGGATAAAGTTTCTTCTATCGATCTTGAGGCCCTGCACGCAAATTAGCGAAAGCAGCATAATGATTGCAACAATAATTATCTGCCCTGCTTCAAGTCCTAAATTAAAAGCCAATAATTGGGTGATGATACTATGATCCTTACCCAGCAAGCTTTTCAGGTAATTGGAAAATCCAAGTCCATGGATCAGTCCAAAAAAAGTGGTCAGTGAATATACCACTTTCATATTTCTTTTCTCAAAACCTTCCAGGGAACGGGTATTGAATAAGGCGGTCAGCACAATGGTTACCGGGATCAAAAATTCCACCCATTTGATGGAAACACTAACCAGGTCGAGTGCGCTAAGTGCCAGGGTAATGGAGTGCCCGATAGTGAAAGCGGTAACGAGCAAAAGGATCTTCTTCCAGTCGCGGGGAAGATATCCCAGGCAAAGTGCAGCCACAAATAAAATATGATCATAGCCGTTCAGATCGGCAATATGATCTTTACCTAAACCGAAATACAACCAGAATTCTCCCATAGTGCTTGAGCCCCGCCGTCAAAATGATGAACGGCAGGATTTTAACCTTTATAATCAGAACAGAGTGGAAAATATGCAAGAGATTTGTAACGGAAAAATTTAACTGTCCAATGGCATTACTAATGTATAAGTGGTTGCTGTTTATAGCAACTTTCTTTAATGTACCCGGATCCCCTGAACCTGCAGGAAAAAATTATCATCCATTTTATGTGAGCGTTACGGAGATAAACCATAATGCAAATGAAAAAACACTGGAGATCGCTTCAAAAATATTTACTGAAGACCTGGAAGTAGCTTTGAATAAAGTCTACAAGACAAAGGTTGACCTGTATACTGAAAAAGGGCATGCAATGGCCCAAAGATATATCCAGGACTATCTTGGCCGACACCTCCTGATTAAAACCGATGGCAAACCTGCCCGGCTGGAGATCCTTGGTTTTGAAAGGGAAGGAGAAGCCACCTGGTGCTACCTGGAAGTAAAAAATCTACCCCAGGTGAAAAAGGTTGAAATTCAAAACTCAATTCTCTACGATTCATTTTCCGACCAGATCAACCTTATGCATGTAACGGTAAAAGGAGTTAGGAAGAGCGGGAAAGTGGTTTATCCGGAGGTGGGGTTTGGCGCGGAATTCTAGCAAGAGGAGTTGAGGAGTTAAGGAAATGAGGAGGTGAGGATCTGAAACATTCTCATCTCCTCATCTCCCCAACTCCTTATCTACTTTTAAAGTTACTCTTCCATCCCTTCCCTGATCTCATCCGACACCACCACCAGTACCTTATCAATTCGCTGGGCGTCCATATCAATGATCTCGAACTGGAAACCTTCCCATTCCACACGTTCACCGGTGATAGGGATTCTTTCAAGTTTGTGTAGAATAAAACCAGCAAGGGTATTGAATTCCTGCTCGCCTTCATTCATCCACTCAGTTTTTTCGAAGCGGGTGAGGAAATCATAAAAAGGTATCTGTGCATCTACCAGGTAGGTTCCATCTTCTCTTTCAATGATCTCATAATCCTGGTAATTGGTTTCAGGAAGATCACCCACGATGGCTTCCAGGATATCATTTAAAGTGATCATCCCCAAAAGACTTCCATACTCATCAATGATAAAGCAGGAATGCATCTTGGTCTGCTTGAATTTTTCAAGCACCTGGTAAGCTGTATTGTTTTCAGGTACATACAGCGGAGGCTGCATGATATCTTTGAACAGGGTTCTGTCATCAGAAATATACAGGTCTTTTATGGATACAATTCCTTTGATATTATCTATCTGACCATCACAGATTGGGTACACTGAATGCGGTTCCAGCATAATCTTTTCCTTGATGGCCGCTTCATTGTCAATCGTATTGAACCAGATGATATCACTTCGGTGTGTCATGAGAGAAGTGATATTCCTATCTCCCAAATGAAATACTCTTTCAATGATCTCCTGCTCAGCTTCTTCAATAGCTCCCTGCTCAGTTCCTTCACTAATGATCGCTTTGATCTCTTCCTCCGTTACCTGGTTGTCTTTCGACTTGATGCCAAATAATTTTGCAAGTCCATTGGTTGATTTACTCAGCAACCAGATAAAAGGATGAGTGGCAACACTTAAGATATGCATTGGCCTTGCCATCATTTTGGCAATTTTTTCCGGTGCAGAAAGCCCAAGACGCTTAGGAAACAGTTCACCCAATACCATGGAGAAATAAGTAATGATCACAACGATCGTTGCCGTTGCAATACCATTACTATATGGAGCAAGCTGTTCAAATTTTTGAATGAATGCTACGAGGTCGGTCTTCAGTTTTTCTCCTGAAAAAATACCCGTCAGGATACCGATAAGGGTAATACCAATCTGTACGGTGGAAAGAAATGTATCGGGATGGTTTGAAAGCTCCAGTGCTTCCTTTGCATTTTTATCACCTTTGTTTGCCTGCGCCTCCAGTCTCGCTTTCCTAGCAGAAACAAGGGCTATTTCAGCCATTGAAAATAAACCGTTCAATAAGATCAAACCAAGAATCAATAAGACTTCTTCCATTTAGGTTGTTTTAGTGTAATGGAGTTCGCCAACCCGCTGTCTGAATATCCAGCTGGTTAAAAATCCGATGCCAGTACCCAAAATGGCACCTCCCAAAACATCCGACGGATAATGAACCCCAACGTATACCTGTCCGTAAGCAATCAGGAAAGCCCATATGAAAAACAGGCCCCAATACTTACCGGTATTGCGTAAAGTTAAATAGAAAAACACAGCCTGAGCAAAATGGCTCGTGGAATGCGAAGATGTAAAGCTGGAACTCTGTGGACAATAATTGATGAAAAATCTTAATGTATGAGCAATTTCGGGGTCCCGGCAGGGCCTTAACCGAAAGATGAATTCTTTAATAATTCCTGAGCTGATCACATCACTCAGTGCTGCAGTCACAATTACCCCAAGACACCACCAAAGGCCCTTCTTCCCATAATTCATTAATATGAACACCAGTAAAAACAGGTAAAGCGGCATCCAGAAACTGGTCTCTCTGCCATGAAGAAAATACCAGTCCAGTACAGGATTGCTCCAGTCATTATTGATCTTATGGATCAGCCATCGGTCGATGGCATTGTTATTTCCCCACTGGATGATTCCGCTCAAAATTGTTAAAAGCATAGGCGCAAAAATAAATACTCTAATTTTAGGGCTTTATTTTATTCTCTATGAATCGTTTGTCGAGGCTTTCCAGGCTGATGTTCTTTGTGGGTTTTCTGTTATTGGTCCTGATGACCCTGGCTCGCATAGGTTCCTGGATGTATTTTTCCAACCACGATGAACAAAACCTCGCTGAAGCATTCCTGCTGGGTTTGCGTTTCGATCTGCGTACCATCAGCATTTTACTTATTGCCATGCTGGTCCTGGGTTTGATCCCTTTTCTAAGGCCATTCCAGTCCAGAAGGCATCGGCTTACCTGGGTTTCCATCCTGAGTATTGTATTTGCCCTGGTCATATTTTTCTATGTGGTTGATTTCGCGCATTACAGTTATCTCAACCAGCGATTGAATGCCAGTGTACTCAATTACCTGGAAGATGCAGGAATTTCACTGCAGATGGTCTGGGAATCATACCCGGTGATCTGGCTGACCATGCTTATTCTTAGCTTTGGGTTCGGATTATTTTTTTTACTGAAATATGTGGCCAGGAGGATCGCTCATGCCCCCATCCCAATCAGGAAAAAACAGCGCATAATCGAGACCGTTAGCTGGTTGCTGGTTCTTGGTGTGCTTACATTTGGAAGCATTTCGCAATATCCTTTAAGATGGAGTGATGCATTTGGATTGGGCACAGATTATAAAGCAAACCTGGCATTGAATCCATTCGAATCATTTTTCAATACCCTTCAATTCAGAAAGCATACTTACGATCCCGAAAAATTGAAAAAGGATTATGCTGTATTGTCGAAATATTATCGTTTTGATGATCCATCAACAGTAAATTTTACAAGAACATTCAATCCTTCTGATACTTTATCATCCACACCCAATGTGGTTTTGATCATTGCTGAATCCTTCAGTGCCTATAAAAGTTCTGTGTTTGGAAATCCACTGGAAACAACACCATTCTTTGACAGTATAGCCAATAATGGATTGCTGTTTACCCGTTGCTTCACACCGGCTTATGGAACGGCAAGAGGAGTGTGGGCAACCATCACTTCAAATCCAGATGTAGAAGCACCAGCCACGGCATCCAGAAACCCTGCTGCAGTGAAACAAAGAACGGTGATCAATGAGTTCAAAGGGCACGAGAAATTTTATTTCCTTGGCGGAAGTACCAGCTGGGCAAATATTCGCGGTCTGCTTCAGAATAATATCGATGGATTGAAGATCTACGAACAGGAAAATTTTGATCTTCCAAAGATCGATGTGTGGGGTATCAGCGATAAAAATCTTTTATTGGAAGCCAATAAAATAATGGCAAAGAATACCAGGCCATTTTTTGCAGTGATCCAGACAGCCGACAATCATCGCCCCTATACCATTCCTGAAGAAGATCTCAATGAATTTCAGAAAGAGATCATTCCGGCTGAAAAGCACAAGGCTGCAGGGTTTGAGAGTATTGAAGAATACAATGCATTCCGTTATGCTGACTTCTGTTTTAAGAAGTTCTTTGATGCCGCTTCCAGGGAATCTTATTTTAAGAATACCATTTTTGTAATAGTTGGAGATCATGGTATCCCGGGAAATGCAGGAAATGTTTTTCCTGCAGTGTATACCCAGCAAAGACTTACCCAGCACCATGTTCCATTATTGTACTATGCCCCGGGACTGGTAAAACCTCAAAAGGTCAACAGGATTTCATCGCAGATAGATGTTGTACCAACCCTTGCAGGACTAGCCCGCATTTCATATCAAAATTCATCTCTTGGCCGTGATTTGATGAGCGAAGAAGCAAAGGAGCAGTTTGCATTTTTATTTGATATGGATAACAGGCAGGTGAGCATTGTAGACAGTAGCTACCTGTTCAAGCATCAGCTTAATACAAACAACAACGAGATCTATTCTATCCTGCATAATTCAAAGGTGGAAAGAACACCTGGAGTAGAAGCCAGGATGAATGAACTCAAAGTGTTGAGTGAAGCTTTTTATGAAGCAGGAAAATATATGCTTACCAGGGGAAAATGATCAATGGATCTTCTTTGCCAGGGCGATCAATCTTGGTGAATTCCGGACATGGTAATCATTGAACTGGTAATCACCAAACACTTCCTGGATCTGCAATCCATGGAAAGAAAGCATATCGTTGAAATCACCTAAGGAAAATTTTGCAACTACTTCTGTGAATGTTACAGGTTCATCAAGTGTTTCATCTTCAATAGTGATCTTTTTATAGAAATGACCTTCATCAAACCATTTAGTGATAAGATAATTGACGCCTTCTACTTCCACATTTGATTTGTGTACCAGGTGGTCTTCGGCATAATGAACATTGAGGTAATCAATAACGAAGCTACCGCCCATTTTAAGGGAATTAGCTATTGTTCGAATGGCATTGTAATGTTCCCTTTCCGTTCTGAAATATCCGAAGCTTGTGAAAAAATTAAATGCATAATCAAAGTAGTTGGTCCGGAAAGGAAGACGCATATCATGCTGAAAGAAATGCAGATGGTCGTGTTCATATTGAAGAGCATATTCAATACTGGATTGAGAAAGATCCAGCCCGGTTACATCAAAACCTTTTGCCGCGAGAAAACGAGCATGCCGTCCCCTTCCACATGCAATATCAAGCATGGTGGATCCGGGAGCGGGTGATAATTTTTCTATGAGTTTATCAATAAAATTTTCCGCTTCCTTTTCATCCCGGTCAAAATACAATTTGTGGTAGTATGCAGAGTCAAACCATTCCGAAAACCAATTGCCAGTCGTTTGCATCCTTGATGTATTTCAACAAATGTAAAGAGTATGCCTTAAAATCTATTTATTTGCCGGAAGAGTTGTTTTAAAGTTTGAATTTTAGTTTCCTTAATATATATTGTACCATCCAATTCTTCCGAAGGCCGTAGCATTAAGGTAAGCTCGTTTCAAACCCTTATTTTTGCAAAAAACCTTTACAGCCGTGGCATTGATCAAAAGTATTTCTGGAATTCGTGGAACTATTGGCGGTAAGACCGGAGACAACCTGACACCTTTAGATGTAGTTAAATTCACTTCAGCATATGGTTGCTGGTTATTGAACCAGGGAACCAACAAAAAAGTAGTGATAGGAAGAGATGGCCGGATCAGTGGCCAGATGATTCAAAGCCTGGTTGTCAATACTTTGATCGGAATGGGTCTTGATGTGGTTGATCTTGGATTGTCTACTACTCCTACTGTTGAAATGGCTGTTGTTTGGGAAAAGGCTGCCGGAGGCATCATCATTACTGCCAGCCATAATCCAAAAGAATGGAATGCATTGAAGTTATTGAACCAGCAGGGAGAATTCATCAGTGCGGCAGATGGCGCTTTTATTTTGGAAAAGGCAGAGAGTGCAGATATAACTTATAGCCCTGTTGACAAATTAGGAAATTACTCATCAGATAAAAATTACCTGCAGGAGCATGTGGATGCTATTGTCAATTATCCACTGGTTGATGTTGAAGCCATTAGAAAAAAGAATTTTAAAGTGGTGGTTGATGTGATCAATTCAACAGGTGCAATTTTTCTTCCTCCTTTATTGAAGGCTTTAGGCGTTGAGGAAGTAATTCTGATCAATGAGGAAGTTTCAGGTAAGTTTTCACACAATCCTGAACCACTTCCAGAAAACCTTGTAGAATTAAGTGCTTCAGTAAGAAAACATAAAGCAGATTTTGGAATTGCTGTTGACCCGGATGTTGATAGGCTTTGCTTTGTATGCGAAGATGGTTCAATGTTTGGTGAAGAATATACACTGGTGGCTGTGGCGGATTATGTTTTGTCGAAGCGTCCGGGTAACTCTGTGAGCAACATGAGTTCCACAAAAGCATTGAAGGAAGTGACTTTGAAGCATGGTGGACAATATTATCCATCTGCAGTTGGAGAAGTGAATGTGGTGACAAGGATGAAAGAAATGAATGCTGTGATCGGTGGAGAAGGTAATGGCGGGATCATTGTTCCTGATCTTCATTATGGCCGTGATGCTTTGGCAGGAATTGGTTTATTCCTGAGTGCATTGGCGCAGCATAAAAATGGAATGAGGTCATTCCGTTCCAGGTATCCTGATTATTTCATTTCAAAGAATAAGATCGAGCTGGAGAATGGTATTGACGTGAAAGGGATATTTGAAAAGATCAAGAAGAAATATAAAAAGCAACCGATCAATACTGAAGATGGACTGAAGATCGAATTTGATTCAGACTGGGTTCATCTGCGTACTTCCAATACAGAACCGATCATCCGGATCTATGCTGAAAGTAATTTCGAGACCACTGCAAATAATATCGCTTTAAGGTTAATGCAGGACATCAAGGAATTCATTTAGCTTTGCCGGCTAAATCTGCCTTGTTGCTATTCTTATGAACAGAATCTATTTTGATAATGCTGCTACCACGCCATTGGATCCGCTGGTATTGCAGGAGATGATGCCTTACCTGACCGAAAAATTTGGTAATCCTTCTTCGATCTATTCTTATGGAAGAGAAAGCAGGCTTGCTGTAGAGAATGCACGTAAAATCGTTGCAAAGATCCTGGGTGCTCATCCTGCAGAAATATTCTTTACATCCGGTGGTACTGAAAGTTCAAACACCGCGATCTGCGCAGCAGTGCATGACCTTGACTGCAAGAGGATCATCAGTTCCAAAATAGAACATCATGCAACATTGCATACAGTGGAAAACCTGCATTGCAGGGGAGAAGTGGAACTTGATTATGTAAATGTTCTTCCCACAGGTCATATTAATATGGATCACCTTCGTTCATTGTTAAGTGATTCGAAAGAGAAATGCCTGGTAACGCTGATGCATGCAAATAATGAGATCGGTAATATGCTTGATATTCATGCAGTAGGAAATCTCTGCAAGGAATTTGGTGCGATCTTTCATTCAGATACTGTTCAAACTGTTGGTCATTTTCCCTTCGACCTCAGGAATACCCCTGTTCATTTTATTACCGGTGCCGGGCATAAATTCCATGGCCCAAAAGGAGTTGGTTTACTTTATATCAACGAGAATGTAAAGATAAAACCATATATACACGGAGGTGGCCAGGAACGTAATATGCGTGCCGGTACAGAGAACCTGTATGGAATTGTAGGATTTGCAAAAGCCCTGCAAATGGCTACAGAACATTACGAGGAACAAAGCAAATACATCCAGGAACTAAAAGTGTACATGATGGACCGCCTGAAGAAAAATCTGGCGGGCATTGAGTTTAATGGTGATCCTCTTGGAATAAGTTTATATACTGTGTTGAGTGTGTCATTTCCAAAAACTGAAAAGTCGGAGATGATGCTCTTTAATCTTGATATCAATAATATCTGTGCAAGTGGCGGAAGTGCCTGTACCAGTGGCGCCGACCAGGGTTCGCATGTGATCCGTGAGATCAACAATAATCCAAACCAGGTTACCGTACGATTCTCCTTCAGCAAGAACAATACAAAAGAAGAAATTGATTTTGTTGTTGATAAGCTGAAAGAGATGATCTAAACTCAATGTTATGATGCGTGCATTTTACGGACTGATCGCTTTGTCTTTAATGATCAGTTCCTGCAAATTTTCAAGTGAAAAAGTAAATGATGCTGCTGAGATCAGTAAAGTCGATACGGCAAGTCCCGAGTGGATCCTGCAATCGAATGTTTATGAAGTGAACATCCGGCAATATACCAAAGAAGGGACTTTCAGGGCTATGGCACAACATTTCGGCCGATTGAAAGATATGGGTGTCCAGATACTCTGGCTGATGCCTGTAACACCGATTTCAAAATTAGACCGAAAGGGCACCCTGGGATCATATTATGCAGTGGCTGATTATACTTCCATTAATCCTGAGTTTGGGAATATGGAAGACTTCAAATGGTTTGTGAAAGAAGCCCATAAATATGGATTTAAAGTAGTGACCGATTGGGTGGCAAATCATACCGGTGCCGATCATCCATGGGTAACAAAACATCCGGAGTTTTATAATCTTGATAGTACAGGGAAACCAAAAACTGTGTATGACTGGACAGATACACGGGATCTAAATTTCGAGAACAGGGCCATGCGTGATAGCATGATTGAGTACATGAAGTTCTGGATTCGTGAAACAAATATTGATGGTTTCAGGTGCGATGTTGCCGGTGAAGTTCCTGATGATTTTTGGGCTGAAGCAATTCCCCAGCTTAGAAAAATGAAGAAGATCTTTATGTTGGCTGAAGGGGACAAAGGATCTTTGCATCGTGCAGGATTTGATGCCAGTTATCCATGGGATATGTTTCAGACTATGAAAAAAGTTGCCAGTGCATCGACCAATGCCAAAGCAATTGATTCTGTTTTGTACCGTCAGGATACAAGTTTTCCTGCAGGAGCTATCAGGTTATATTTTACCAGTAATCATGATGAAAACAGCTGGAATAAAAGTGATTTCGGAACCTTTCCCGGAGCTTCTCATGCACCGTTTGCAGTGTTGACGCAAACAATGAGGGCAAGTCTGCCACTGATCTATAGCGGACAGGAAGAACCAGTTTTACGTGCCATTTCTTTCTTCGAAAAAGATTCCATTCAGTTTGGAAGATTTGAAAGGGCTTCTTTTTATAACAAGCTATTATTTTTAAGAAGAAGAAATCCTGCCTTAGCTGTGGATGCCGGTTTTGAAAAGATCCCAACCAACAATGATGAAGCTTTATATGCTTTTGTAAGGTCAAAGGGAAACGACAAAGTATTTGTGTTGCTGAATCTTAGTGGCAAAGAACAAAAAGTAGTAGTTGATCATCCCAGGGTGAATGGAGATGCAACCAATATATTTAGCAATGCCGCACAGCGCATAAACGGTGAGATCAGTTTTCCTTTAGAGGCATGGGGCTACAGGGTATTTGAGTATTCCAAATAATCATGAATGCAATATGTAATTGGTGTTGATATAGGTACTTCAGGTACTAAAGCTGTTGCGCTTTCTGTGGAGGGCGAACAGATCTATTCCTCCACCATTTCATACGCTCCTGTTGCAGGGCTTCCTGCAGGATGGCATGAACTTGACCCCCAGGTCCTGTTAAATGCGTTTTTCACCACTACGCAGGAGGTAATTCAGCATTGCAGTCAACATGAATTAGGTGCTATAGGTTTTAGTACAGCCATGCATGGATTGATTTGCATGGGGTATGATGGAAAGCCATTGTCCAACATGATCACCTGGGCTGATCAGCGAAGTATTGAACAGGTAAACCAGCTTCATGAAAAAGGGTTGGCTGCTGAGTTGCATCGTATCACTGGAACTCCTGTCCATGCAATGTCACCGTTTTCAAAACTTTTATGGCTGAAAGAAAAACAACCTGTTTTATTCGGCCGGTCAACACATTTTATAGGAATTAAGGAGTTCATCTTTCATGAATTGTTTGGTGAATATGTAATAGATCCTTCCCTGGCATCTGCTACTGGCTTATATGATATCCATGGTATGAAATGGAGTGATGTAGCCCTTGATCTTGTTGGTATTGATCAAAGCAGGCTTGCAAAAGTCGTTGGAATTACTGAACAATTTTCCGGATTATCAAACTACCACCTGGCAAGGCTTGGACTAAAAAAAGATGTTCCTTTTGTTATAGGAAGCAGTGATGGTGTTTTGGCTAACATTGGAAGTAATTGCACCAGGGAAGGGGAAGTTTCTGTAACCATTGGCACCAGCGGAGCAGCAAGAATTGTTTTACCTTATTCGAAATACAGTTATAGTCATGCTACATTTTGTTATCGACTGGATGAAGAAAAAGTAGTTGTGGGCGGACCAATCAACAATGGTGGAATATTACTGAAATGGTATGCTGAAAAGTTTCTCGGTAAAACAGTGCAGACTTCCCTCGACTTCGAATGGTTTCTTGATGAAGCCATGAAAGCAAAAGCAGGGGCCGAGGGATTGATATTCCTTCCTTATCTATATGGAGAAAGAGCACCCGTATGGGACGCTTCAGCAAGAGGAGCGTTTATAGGTATTACTAACGGTCATGGTCAACCGCAGTTTATGCGCGCCATCATTGAAGGCATTTGTTATCCTTTAAAGCAGGTGATCAGTTCCATGGAACAGTCGGGAGTAAATATTGAAAATGTTTGTGCAAGTGGTGGATTCACCAGGTCTTCTTCGTGGGTTCAGATACTTTCAGATATTTTAGATAAGAAGATCCTTGTTCGACAGGAAGTGGATGCTTCTGCAATGGGAGCAGCTATTATCGCCATGCAAAGCATAGGTTTAATCAGTAACTATGATTTTTTTCATAAAGTTTCATCCGCTGAAACCCTTTATCAGCCTGATTTAGCAAGGGCTGAACTTTATAAAGAATATTATGAAGTGTTTGTAATCCTGTATCCTTTGTTAAAACAAATTTTGCACAAGCTTCATTCACTTCAGTTTTGAATCCTTTCACAATTACTGGCATACATTTCTAATTCATAATTGCAGCAGCTCAAAAATACTGCACTATGAATATGAAAAAGATCTTTACACTCGTGTTAGTATCATCTTTCATCCTTACTAACGTACATGCTCAGACGAAATTTAATGTAAAAGCCGGTGTCAATCGTTCAGGCTGGTCGGGAGATGCGATCAGTAATTTCAATAACCTTCTTGAGTTTGCAGATGGATATGTTAACACCGCAAACAAAACAGGTTTTTATGCAGGTGTATCGGCTGAAATTCCTTTATCGAATTCATTTGCTCTTGAAGGTGGATTAGGATATTCTTTGAAAGGATATTCATTGAAAGGAAATATTGCAGCAGACAAACTTGATTTTCTTGGTGCCGGTGCAACTGCAAATCTTAACTCGCATTACATCGATATGCCTGTATATCTAAAAGCCAAAATCGGTGAAGGTTTTCATGTGTTTGCTGGTCCTCAGGTCTCATACCTGGTAAAGAATGACCTGCGTGTGAAAGCCGGTGCTCTTGGATTCAATCTATTTAACCAGAACTATGATGTAAGCGATCAGTTCAACAAAGTTGATGTTGCCTTATCCGGTGGAGTAGGCTATACATTCAACAATGGAGTAACCATCAATGCCGGATACGATCATGGCTTATCAAGACTTGATAAAAACGGGAATATGAACGCTTATAATCGTAATGTAAAAGTAGGACTAGGCTTCAGGTTTTAACTCCCCAACTTCGATTTGATTTCATTAAGCTTCATCAAAGCTTCAACAGGGGTCAGTCGATTGATATCAATAGCATTCAACATAGTCCTTATCTGTTCAAAAACCTCGCTGTGCGCATCGAAGATCGATAACTGAACCTTCGGTGCGTTCAGCTTTTTAACCTGGTCGCCGATATGTTCATCCACATGCTTCTCCTCCAGTTGCTTCATGATCTCTGTAGCCCGATTGATCAATGAAGGAGGCATGCCGGCCATCCTGGCCACATGGATACCAAAGCTGTGTGTACTTCCACCCGGTGCCAGTTTTCTCAGGAAAATGATCTTGTTACCTACTTCCTTATTGGTGATATGATAATTCCTGATGCGCGGTAGTTTGTTTTCCAGTTCATTCAACTCATGGTAGTGAGTTGCAAACAAGGTTTTTGGTGCTTCAGGAGCATTGTGCAAATGCTCTGCGATGCTCCATGCAATGGATATTCCATCATATGTGGACGTTCCTCTTCCAATCTCATCAAGCAGAATCAGGCTCCTTGGAGTGATATTGTTTATGATACTTGCAGTTTCATTCATCTCTACCATGAAAGTAGATTCTCCACCACTGAGGTTGTCGCTCGCTCCAACACGTGTGAAGATGCGGTCAGTCATGGGAATTCTTGCTGCTGTTGCCGGCACAAATGAGCCCATATGCGCCATCAGCGTGATGATCGCTGTCTGGCGAAGCAACGCGCTCTTACCACTCATGTTGGGACCAGTCAGAATGATGATCTGCTGTGCGTTTGGATCTAATGTGATGTTGTTAGATACATATTCAACCCCTGCTTCTAAATGACGTTCAATAACCGGGTGTCGACTTTCTGTGATCTCCAATTCAGCCCCGGTGTGCAGTTCGGGCTTTTTATAGTTGAAATGGATCGCATTGTTGGCAAAGCAGATGATACAATCGAGTATGCCCAGAATATTTCCATTTACCTGCATGGGTGCGATATAATCCTGTAATTCCTGCAAGAGTCTTTCGAAGATTTCTGTTTCCAGGGCAAGGATCTTTTCTTCTGCACCAACAATCTTTTCCTCGTACTCCTTCAACTCCGGAGTTATGTATCTTTCACCATTGGCAAGGGTTTGCTTACGCAGCCATGTGTCTGGTACTTTTGATTTTTGGGAATTGGTCACTTCCAGGAAGTAGCCAAACACATTGTTATAACCAATCTTTAAAGTATTGATTCCGGTAGCTTCCACTTCTCTTTGCTGAATCGTCACCAGGTATTCTTTTCCTCCGCTGGCAATGGCACGAAGCTGGTCTAGTTCCGCATTGACGCCTTCTTTGATCACACCACCTTTCTGTATGGCAACCGCAGGGTTTTCAGTGATCTCATTCAGGATCTTATGAAACATGTACTGGCAGCTGTTGAGTCCGTCAGCAAGCCTGAGTAAGTAATCGTTGGCTGCACCTTTACAAAGCAGTTTGATCTCTTCAATATGTTGCAGGCCACGGGCAATAGCCATTGTTTCACGTGGATTGATCTTCTTAAGAGGGATCTTGCTGACAAGCCTTTCAATATCTCCACATTGTTTGATATGATGAGATATCTTATTTCGAAGGTCCACTTCACGGATGAAAAACTCTACCAGGTCGAGTCGTTCCTGTATTCTTTTCTGATCCTTCAAAGGCAGTACGATCCAGCGTTTCAGCATTCTGCCTCCCATGGGAGAAACTGTATTGTCGAGTACACTTAATAAATGCTGTTGTTGGGGAGGACCAATCAATTCAAGGTTTCGGATGGTAAATTTATCCATCCATAAATAATCTTCTTTATCGATCCGCTGTATGCGGGTGATATGCTGAAGGTTGGGATGTTCAGTTTCTTTAAGGTAATGAAGTACTACACCGGCAGCTATGATTCCTTCCGGCATTTCTTCAACTCCAAATCCTTTCAGACTATGGGTTTGAAACTGTTTGAGCAGGAGTTCAGTGGTATAGGTCAGGTCAAAGACCCAGTTTTCCAGGGAATACGTGTAAAACCTATTGCCAAAGGTTTCCTTGAATTGTTTCTGAAAGTTTCGCTGGAAGATGACTTCAGCCGGTTTAAGTGTCTGAAGTAATTTATCGATGTATTCCTGGTTTCCTTCAGCCAGGAAGAATTCGCCGGTGCTGATATCAAGAAGGGCCATGCCCATCTTCCCTTCGGTCCAGTGAAGGGATGCAAGGAAATTATTGCTGCCGTGTTCCAGGAGTTTATCGTTGGTGGCAACGCCAGGAGTTACCAGTTCAGTAACGCCGCGTTTCACAATGCCTTTTACCTGTTTAGGGTCTTCGAGCTGGTCGCAGATCGCAACACGGTAGCCAGCCTTCACGAGTTTATGAAGGTAGGTATCAAGCGAGTGGTGGGGAAACCCTGCCAGTTCAGAGCTGGAAGCTGCTCCATTATTGCGTTTGGTTAGGGTGATACCCAAAACCTGTGAAGCAATGATGGCATCTTCTCCAAAAGTCTCATAAAAATCACCCACACGGAAAAGCAGGACTGCATCGGGGTATTTCTGTTTGATAGCCCGGTGCTGCTGCATCAATGGGGTTTCGCTGGCACTCTTTGACATGTAAAAGGGTCTGAAATGATGAACCGGAGTTTTACCGGGATTGCAAAAATAGGGGTATGGTATTGGATTTAAGCAGTGATTTAACCACATTTGGAGGGTGCTTTTCCCTAATTTTGCAGGATGCGAAAATTAAGTATGGAGGAGCTTGGACGCAAATCCATCCGTGATTTTAAGGAAGCCCAGAAGATCCCCCTTGTCATTGTGCTCGATAATATCCGGAGCATGCATAATGTGGGCAGCATTTTCCGTACAGCCGACGGATTTATTGCCAGCGGCATTTTTCTATGCGGGTACACACCTCAGCCTCCGCACAGAGATATCCAGAAAACAGCATTGGGTGCAACAGAAACGGTAGACTGGATCTATTATCCAACCACCATTGAAGCAGTACAGAAACTTCGTGAAGATGGATATAAGATCTATGCAGTTGAACAGGTTGAGGGCAGTGTGATGCTTGATAAATTTGAAGGAAATCCTGAGGAGAAATATGCTGTCATTTTAGGAAATGAAGTAACAGGAGTCGATGATGAAGTTTTAAAACTTTGTGATGGTGCCATAGAGATCCCTCAGGAAGGAATGAAGCATTCCCTGAATGTATCTATTGCAGCAGGAATCGTTGCCTGGGAATTTTATAAATTGGCTAATCGTAACCCTGAATTAGCCCTATCAATAACCCATGATCAAAAACTATCTTAGTCTCGTAAAATTTTCCCATACCATTTTTGCAATGCCATTTGCAATGATTGGATTTTTCCTGGGGGTTCAGAAAATGCATCTCGAAGGCCGGGCAATTGAAAATCCTTGGTTACTTTTTTTATTGGTTGTGTTGTGTATGGTCTTTGCCCGAAGTGCAGCCATGGCTTTCAATCGATGGCTGGATTCAAGCTTTGACGCAAAGAATCCACGGACTGCAATCCGCGAGATACCTGCAGGAATTATTTCTGAAAGCAGCGCACTTAGGTTTGTGATCATCAATTGCCTGTTATTTATAGTTGCCACCTGGTTCATCAATCCACTTTGTTTTGCTTTATCGCCAGTGGCATTATTCGTGATCCTTTTTTACAGTTATACGAAAAGATTCACACCGCTTTGCCATTTGGTTCTGGGAGTTGGATTATCGCTCGCACCCATTGGGGCGTATCTGGCGGTAACCGGTGTGTTTTCCATTCTGCCCATCATGTTTTCCCTGGCGGTGGTATTTTGGGTAAGTGGGTTTGATATTATTTATGCATTGCAGGATGTGGATTTCGATCGTTCACAGAACCTGTTTTCCATGCCTTCCTGGCTCGGTAAATCGGGTGCTCTGAAAGTTTCCGAAGGACTGCATGTATTGAGTGCAATGTGTGTTGTTGGAGCAGGGTTAATTGGTGGCTTCAATATTTTTTACTGGATCGGCATCGCTGTATTTATTGGAATGTTGATCTACCAGCATAGGCTTGTAAAGCCAAATGACCTCAGCAAAGTGAACCTTGCTTTCATGACAGCAAATGGTGTGGCTAGCGTGGTGTTTGCGGGGTTTGTGTTGGTGGATATTTTTTGGAGGAGTTAGGAGTTGGGAGGTGGGAGGGAATACATGGAATACGAGGAATACATGGAATACTCGGAATACACGGAACATGGCATCCTATGTATTTGATGGCGAAGCCATCCTCTGCGCGCTTTGCTCCTCTGCGCAGCCGCCGCAGGCGGCGACTCTGCGTGAAACAAAACTCTGCGTGAAAAAAAGCCTTACTACTAAAACAACCAAATGAAAAGAATAATGGCCATCGACTTTGGCCTCAAAAGAACCGGAATTGCCGTAACTGATCCCCTCCAGATAATCGCTCAGGGACTTACCACTGTTGATTCCCAGCAGATCATGAAATTTCTTAAAGATTACTTTTCCAAAGAACCGGTTGAACTGGTACTAGTAGGTGAACCCAAAAACTGGGACGATACCGATACCCATGCCACACCACTTGTAGCTGATTTTGTAAGACGTCTTCATAAAAACTTCCCCGATCTGCCCGTCAAAATGGTTGATGAACGCTACACTTCCAAAATGGCTTCACGGGCTATGATCGATATGGGAATGAAAAAAAGTCAGCGGCGAAACAAAGCCCTTATTGATGAAATTGCTGCCACTATCATGCTGCAGGAATACCTTCAGAATCGCTAATTGCCTAATTGGTCTTACATTTGCACCTCATTAATTGATTGATATGATTCTTCCTATTGTTGCCTATGGTGCGCCTATTTTGAGAACTGTGGCTAAAGATATTGATGCAGATTACCCTGATCTGGAAAAGCTGATCGCAGATATGTGGGAAACCATGTATGCCAGTAACGGGGTAGGTTTGGCAGCACCTCAGATCAACCGCGATATCAGGCTTTTTGTTGTTGATAGCGCGCAGATCTTTCATAACAGGGAAGATGATGATGAAAAATATCCTGATGAACCAGGAGTTCGGCAGGTCTTCATTAATGCACAGGTTGTTTCTACCCAGGGTGGTGAGTGGCCTTATAATGAAGGATGCCTGAGCATTCCTAAGATCCGTGAAGATATTTATCGTGATCGCGAAGTAACCCTGGAATACCAGGACGAAAACTTTGAAACACATACCAAAACTTTCAATGGAGTAACAGCCAGGATCATCCTTCATGAATACGATCATATCGAAGGAAAACTTTTTATCGACTACCTGAAACCGCTTAAAAGAAAAATGCTGAAAGGTAAGCTTGATGATATTACGAAGGGGAAGGTCAGGGTGGATTACCGCATGACCTTCACCAAATAAATTGAACTCTATGAATGCAAGGATCTTGAGCGGAATGATTGGAATAATGTTGTTTTGCCTGAGTTCCTTGCATGGACAGGATTCCACAGTTGAACTGAATAAAAAGATCGTTACACTCAAAGAAGTTGTAGTCAGGAATAACCTCAATGTTCCGGCCTTCATGGACAGGGTAAAAGAAGATACTTCCTTTTACAAAGCTTTCCGAAATCTTCGTATTCTAAGTTATACTTCGTTAAACGATGTGCGCATGTTCGATAAAAAAGGCAAGACCAAAGCAAGCCTGAACAGTCGAACCCGGCAAACTGCGCATAATGGTTGCCGTTATATGGATACGGAAAATGAACAGGTATCCGGCGATCTCCGTAATCGGGATGGATCCTACAATTATTTCACGATGCAGATGTATGCATCTCTATTCTTTGCAAAAGATACCATCTGCGGTGAAACCAATATTGTGGGGAATGCTGCGTTCAATGTGAGATCGAAATCTGGGATGGATAAACACAAAGAGCAGTTAAAGATGTTGTTCTTTAATCCAGGTAAAAAGATTCCCGGCATTCCATTCATTGGTAACAAAATCGCATTGTTTGATGAAGATGCAGCTGAGCTTTATGATTTCATAATTGATGCCGGTGATTTCAAAGGAGAAAACTGCTATATCTTCAAAGCCATACCCAGGGCTGATTTAAGCGGATCAGAAAAAGACAGGATCGTGATCAACGAAATGACCACCTGGTTCAATATGGATGATTGGAAAATCGTTGCCCGGAATTATGACCTTAGCTATAATGCAGGTGTTTACGATTTTGATGTACACATTGAAGTGGAAATGACCCGTATTGGAGAGCTTGTAGTTCCGAAGGTTTTGCGTTATAACGGGAACTGGGATGTGGTAGGTAAGAAGAGGGAGATTGGAGTTTTTACAGCAACGTTGACGGATTTCCAGCGGGCTGAGTAACTCCGAAGGAGTTACGCAGAACGCACCAGGCTGAACAAATGCTGAAAGCATTTGGGCTGACTGGTAGGTCAAGTCAGCACATTCACCTTCGGCGAATGTTCAGCCTTATACGTTCAGCCCATCTGCTTCGCAGATGGTCAGCCCGTTCTGCCCGCCTAATCTTCCATCCTCTTAAATTTCACATAACCTCTCCACTTCTCAATTACCTGCGACATATCGTCCGGTAACTCACTCTCAAACCTCACTTCTTTTCCGGTGCCAGGATGTATGAAGCCAATGCTCTTCGCATGCAAAGCATGTCGCGGACAAATAGCAAAACAATTGTCAACGAATTGCTTGTACTTGGTGTATACTGTTCCTTTCAGAATCCTGTCGCCGCCATACATTTCATCATTGAATAATGAATGACCAATATGTTGCATATGCACACGGATCTGGTGGGTTCTTCCTGTTTCAAGTTCACACTGGACAAGGGTTACATAACCAAAGCGCTCGAGCACTTTATAATGTGTGATAGCTTCTTTTCCGTGATCGCCTTCGGGGTATGCATCGAATAATTTCCTGAAACGCTGATGTCTTCCGATATGTGCATTCACCGTTCCGCCTTCTTCTTCAAAATCTCCCCATACCAATGCCATGTATTGACGGTGAATGGTATGATTAAAGAACTGTTTTGCCAGTGAAGCAACGGCCCGCTCTGACTTTGCAAGCACCATCAATCCACTGGTATTTTTATCGATGCGATGTACCAGTCCAAACCTTGGCAGTACATCTTCCGAAATATCTTTATTCTGTTGCTGCAGATAATAAGCCACACCATTGATCAAGGTTCCGCTACGATTACCACTGCCGGGATGCACCACCAATCCAACAGGTTTATTGATGATTATGATATCATCATCCTCATACACAATATTGAGGTCCATTGGTTCAGGAATGATCTCTTCTCCCTGGATCTCTTTATCGGAATAAACAATGATCTCCTGTCCAGGACGAATCTTGAAATTTGGCTGAACGGTATTTCCGTTGATGGTAACCCTTCCAGATTCTATGGCACGCTGGACTTTGTTTCTCGAAACTCCCTCCATACGGGCTACAAGAAATTTATCGAGGCGCATAGGCTCCTGGCCTTTATCCACCCGGATACTCATCCGCTCATATAACTCTTCCGAAAACTCACTGTTCTCTTCCATTCCATCTTCCAGTAACGCTTGCCTCGACATTGATAAAATTTTCGCAAAAGTAACAGTTATATCCTTGCCCACCGTATTTGCCTACATTTGCAAAATGAAACAGGATGTGTTATTCCGTGACCTTGGATCTATGGCATATAAAGAGGCCTGGGACCTGCAGGAACAAACCCTTGCCGAGATGGTTTCAATAAAATCTATGGCCAGAACTGCAACAGACCAGGGTTTGGAGCCGGCAGAGCTTCCATCTCATAAACTGTTTTTTGTAGAACATCCACCTGTGTATACCCTCGGAAAGAGCGGAAAGATGGAGCATGTGCTGATCAGCGATGAAGAACGTAATGAAAAGGGAATAGAATTTTTCAAGATCAATCGTGGAGGAGATATTACTTTTCATGGACCTGGTCAATTAGTAGGTTATCCAATTTTCGACCTTGAACAATTCTATACTGATATTGGCAAATACCTTCGGAATATTGAAGAGGCAGTTATCAAAGTGTTGGCTCATTATGGATTGAAAGGGGATCGTTCACCGGGCGAAACTGGTGTATGGCTTGATCCGGATATCAAAGGTCGTGAACGTAAGATCTGTGCCATTGGCGTGCGTTGCAGCAGGTGGGTGACCATGCATGGTTTTGCTTTCAACGTTAACACTGATCTCGATTTTTTCAATTATATAGTTCCATGCGGAATTCAACAGAAAGCTGTTACATCTCTTGAAAAGGAATTAGGAGCTCCGCTTGATTTCAATGAAGTCAAGCAATTGATGAAAGATAAGCTGGAAGAGGTTTTCGACGTATCTATTAAAACTCCCGTGGAATAAAGAATCTGTGTTTTTCAACCAGTTTTCCATCTTCAAATAGTTCGAAACGGAACCATCCTGAATGAAGGAAATTTGATTTGTCGAGGAACATGAAACTTTCTTTGATCTTCTTTACTTCAAACAGAAAATGATTGTTGTCTTCAAAGAATTTTACCAGGTACTTTTTGGATTCAGCATCTGGTAATGCAATAGCTACATGTCCATCTTTTTCAGTATAAACATATTTTGATGGTCTGTATACTTCTTTCGGAACAAATGGCTTGATCTGTATGGTATCAAGTGATTTGAATAGAATGGTATCCTTTGTACGATTGACCACAGAATCACGAAATCTCTTGTACTGTTTTTCATTGATCGATCCTATAAGGCTATCCTTTTTAATGATCACGAAGAATTTTTCAGGCTCTACCACTTTAACCGGTGGGGCAGGAGCTTGCGGCTGAACTGCTTCAGCAACTTTTTCCTTAAGTTTATTAGTTTCATTTTTTGGAAGGTCTTTTGAGATCTCAACCTGCTTGTTTCCATTGACTGGGGAAAGAATGGGATCGGTCTCCTGCCTGATAACTTTTGCAGTATCCCAGAATGGACGTTTAGACTGTGTAAAAACATATTTACCACTGTCCATCACAATGAATAATCGATAAAATAAATTATTGGCTGGCGCTTTTGCATCTACAAAACCATTTTGCGGAACGGTTGGATCAGGAACTGTCAGAATGGTTTTGAAATTTTTGGTACTGTCGGTGGAACGTTGAATACTGATCTGGCTGACAAATTTATAGTTGTTGGTCCAGCTGATCACTACGCGGTTATTACCTTTTGTTGTTGCAGAAAATTTTGGCAATGTATCCTGCGCATTCAAAATGAATGAAGTACAAACAGCTACTATCAGTAATGCAACACGTCGGATGTTCATGGGTTTTCTTTTCTGCCGTGCAAATATAAAGGTCAGGGTTGGGAATGTGCTCATCAGAACCGGAGAGCGCCATTTTTAACGGAACGATTACCCTGCAAACCGCCGCTGTGAATCGCCAGGATCCTTGTCCCTGCTGCAAATCGGTCATTATTTATCATGTCAAATAATCCATAAAGCATTTTGCCGGTATAGACAATATCGGTAGGTAAACCAGTTTGGAGATAGAGGTCATTCATGAATGAGATCAGCGATTCAGTGATCTTACCAAATCCACCAAAATGATAATTATATTCGATAGAATAGTTATGATTGGAAGTGTATTGTTCGATATTTTCCGTGATTGAATTATGAATAGTATCAGGAAGTTTAAGGCTGCTGAAACCCATGACGGGTATGGTTGTGTTTCTGAGAATACCGCTGATCATGGTGCCGGTTCCAATAGCGCAAGTAATAAGCTCATAAGGATGCTGTGGAATCGATTGCACCATTTCTGATGCGCCGATCACACCGGCTTCATGAGCACCACCTTCGGGAACAAGGATATAGTCCTGGAAATAGGATTGTATCACTTCATTTTCTTTCCTGCGATATTCTTCTCTTGAAATAAAGATGAGTTTCATTCCAAATTTTTCAAGATCAAGGATGCTTTGAGAAACATTTGCAGGTCTTTCTCCACGGATGATACCAATAGACCGCAACCCAAGCTGGGCGCAGGCTGCAGCAGTTGCAACAAGATGGTTCGACCATGCTCCACCAAATGTGAGTATACCTTTTTTACGTTGATCGATAACTTGTTGAAGACTGTATTTTAATTTGAAAAATTTGTTACCGGATATAACTGGATGTATTTTATCAAATCGTATTACTTCAATGCTAACATCCTTAGACTGCAATAGTGGGTGGTTCAGTTTTTGCACAACAGCATTTTCAATTTCTACAATATTCGCGGGTGATATAGACATGAACCGTGATTGTTTTTTAAATTCGCAAATCAACTTTAAAAATAAGCAATGCAACCAACTCTATTGATCTTAGCCGCTGGAATGGCATCACGTTATGGAAGTATGAAGCAGATCCAATCATTTGGACCAAGTGGAGAAACCATTATGGAGTACTCCATTTATGATGCGATCAAGGCAGGATATAAAAAAGTAGTTTTTATTATAAGGAAAGAATTCGCTGATGATTTCAAAGCCATTTTTGAGCCAAAGCTGAAGGGTAAGGTTGAAGTGGATTATGTTTTCCAGGAACTGGATGCTTTTATCGGGAACAGGAATGTACCAGAAGGTCGCACCAAGCCCTGGGGAACTGCGCATGCCATTCTTTGTGCAAAGGATGCCGTGAAGGAGCCATTCTCCGTGATCAATGCAGATGATTTTTATGGAAGAGATGCATTTGAAAAATCTTATAAATTCCTGGTATCCGATGTATCAAACAAAAAGTATGGTATCATCGGGTATGAATTGCTGAAAACCCTGTCTGATAACGGTACGGTGAATAGGGGGGTATGCCAGGTTGATGATCAGCAAAACCTGGTATCCATTGCAGAGCGACTCAATATTTCCATGCAGGATGGAAAGATCATTTGTGATGATAACCAGGAGCCAAAGGAACTTCCATTGGATTCACAGGTTTCCATGAATTTCTGGTGTTTCGATCCTTCGATCTTCTCTTATACTGAAGAGTTATTCCATAAATTCCTCGACAGCAGTATGGAGAATCCAAAATCAGAATTTTTCATACCAATTGTAGCCGATCAATACATTAAGGATGGAGTAGGTGAGATCAAAGTGATCCCGACTTCCGCCCAGTGGTTCGGTGTAACCTATAAAGAAGATGCTCCTGAAGTGCAGAAGAGTCTTGATGAGCTCGTGAAGCAGGGGGAGTATTCGGAGAATATTTGGGGGTAGATATGAAGACGTGGAGACATGGAGACGTGAAGACATGAACGGGCTGAACCAAGCGAAACGCAGGGGCAGAACGAAGGGTGCTAAACCCGGCGTTCTGCCCACCCTTCGGGTGTTCAGCCCGTTCACGTCTCCATGTCTCCACGTCTTCTCGTCTCCCTAAATTATTTTCGATTTCCACTTCCCCGACTTAATATACCCATACGACAATCCAAACAACACCATCCAATAAAGCCATTCGGACATCCAGCCGTAAACGATCGGGAGGTTAAATACTTCCAGAGTGAGATATACGTATAGACAATAGAAGATTATGCTGACTGCCTCAATACCCAGGTTTACCCGTGAATTTCCGGTTCCCGTTACGGCATTGAGCCAGATAGTACTAAACGACATCAGTACCAGTGCGCTTGCTACCACACGGACTACAGGAATTGCTTCCTGGATAAAATCATCTCCCTGTCCATAAATGGATAAGAAAACCTGAGGGAAGGCAAGCAGCATTAGTCCAATAATAGAAGCCATACTGGTACTCAGTTTCACGATCTTTTTGATCAGGGTGATCACTTCTTCCCTACGATTTTGTCCAATAATATTGCTGACCATAGTGTTGCTGGTAGCCGCAAATGCCCATACAAATACCCCGAAAAATCCGAAGATGTTCCGCATGGTATTAGAAATGGCAAGACTTCTTTCTCCCTTATGTTCAATAAGAATATAAAAGAATTCCCAACTGATAATGCTGATCGCATGCTGGAAGATCAAGGGAGAAGACTGTTGAAGGATCAGGTTTGAATTGGCCTTGTCATATTTGAATCCCTGGTACAGGTTGAACCGGTTACTGATACCTTTTACATGGATCACCAGGAAAACTATGAACATCCCGGCTGCTTCGGCAATGATGGAAGCGAAGGCTGCACCATTGAAACCCAGTTCCGGCATACCAAATTTTCCATAGATCAGACCGTAATCAAAGAATACGTTTGCTAGGGTCTCAGCTACCGTTCCTGCTATAAGATACTTGCTCTGGTTGGTTCCCACCAGCAAAGCATTTCTCATCTGGTAGATATACAGGAAGGGTAATCCCCAAATCCTGATCTGTAAAAAACTGATCGCCTTATTGGTGATCTCTTCAGAATCCAGTGCCCATCTCAATAAATAAGGTGCAATGAAATAGGTAGTCAGAATTCCAATAAGTGCAATCACCATTGCAATGCGAACGCCCTGGGAGAATAGTTTCCCGATCTCCTCGGGCCGGTTTTCGCCGGCTCTACGACTTATCAGCGCCTGTAAGCCGTTGTTCAGTCCAAACCCGATCGCTGCAAAAATCAGGTAGTAAACGCCGGTAAGTCCCGCTGCACCTAATTCCTGCTGTCCCAGGTTTCCCAGGAATATATTATTCGTAATAAAGTTTGCCTGCGGTATAAGCATGGCAAAACTGATCGGCAGTGCGATCCTTAGAATCTGTTTGTTGCTGATCTCTACCTGGAGGTCTGATTGGTGTACTGGTGCCGACATGGGGGCGCAAAAATAAAACATTCCTTCAAATGCACTATTATTGCGGTGTTATGTTAAAGCCATCCTTCGATATTGTTCCGGAAGTTTTGGAAGAGGAATCCGTTCAGAATGCCACATTGTTACTCGAAATAGGTGACAGGCTCTTTGCCGCTATGTTGCTGGAGCAGCCCGACAATCGTCTGATCGCACTGAAGTATTTCAATATGGATCCGCAGTCATCAAGATCAATGACCGAATTTATTGCGGAGATCCTTGCTGCAGAGCCTTTACTGGCAAGAAAGTATGCACGAACCATCGTTATATATTCTTTTGCGGAAAGCAATCTTCTGCCAAAGCAATTCATCAACAATAAGGTTGACCGTGCTTTAACCCAACTCATTCATGGTAATGTTCAAAAAGGATTGATCCTCCAGGAAAATGTTCCGGGTAAGGATATCGTGAATGTATTCCGCGTGTCCAAAGAGCTGCAGGCCTTTGTGGAGCAGCAATTCAATCCTTCGGAATATTGTCATGCCTATTCGCTGCTTGCTGCAAATGAACCTTTAGGATCGGAGAATTTGGTAAGGATAAACTTCTATACAGACAGGTTCATTGCAACAGTTTGGAAAGAAAAGAACCTGCAATTGATCCAGAATTTCCTGTATCAGTCACCAGAAGATGTATCATATCAATTGCTGGCGATCAGTGAACAATTCGAAATTGCACCTGATAAAATGAGTATTGAAGTGAATGGATTTTTGGATGAACAATCGGCGCTGTACAAAGAGTTATCCAAATTCTTCCTGGATGTAAAAGCTGGCCAGGCAAATCATGATATCGACACAGGTTCATTACTGGAAGAATACCCGCTACATTATTTTTCACCCATGCTGAATTTTGCCGTATGCGTATAATTGGTGGTGAACATGGAGGAAGAAGGATCAATCCACCTTCAAAGATGCCTTATACAAGACCTACCACAGATATTGCAAAAGAAGGTCTGTTCAATGTGATCCAGAACAGGATTGATATTGAAGGAATGAAGACTCTTGATCTTTTTGGTGGGACAGGCGCCATCAGTTATGAACTTGCATCAAGAGGTGCTGCAGATCTGACCATCATAGAAAAGGATCCCCAGATGTTTGATTTCATTAAAAAAACATCTGAGACACTTAAGCTGGAGAATTTTCATGTAGTAAGGTCTGATGTATTTAAATTCATAGATCAGTGCAATGAAAAATTTGATTTCATTTTTGCCGGTCCTCCATATGCGTTGAATACGATCGATCAGCTTCCTGTTAAGATCTTCGAAAAAGGATTGCTGAACAAAGGAGCATGGTTTGTGCTGGAACATACGCCACGCAATGATTACAAGAAATTTGATCACTATAGTTTTGAAAAAAATTATGGTACCACGATCTTCAGTATTTTTATCCAGGAATAATTTTCTATGCGCATTTTTATAACAGGAATTGGTACAGGTGTTGGTAAGACACTGGTATCAGCTATTATTACCGAAGCATTGCAGGCCCATTACTGGAAACCTGTCCAGGCAGGTCTTGAAGAACCCGATGCACAATGGATCAGGGATCATTTATCGAATAAAACTTCGGTTATACATGAGAGTGAGTATGCACTGAAGTTACCTGCATCTCCACATATTTCTGCAAGAGTTGAAAATACTACAATAGAACTTAACCGCATCATCAACCATATTCCTTCAACTTCAAATCATCTTATCATTGAAGGAGCTGGTGGTTTGCTGGTGCCATTGAATGAAAAAGAATTCATTGCAGACCTGGCAATGCAACTTGATGCCAAAGTGATCCTGGTCAGCAGGAATTACCTGGGCAGTATCAATCATTCATTACTGACTGCCGAAGTCTGTAAACTGAAAGGACTGGATGTGCTGGGTTGGATCTTCAATGACCAGTATATGCATTATGAAGATGAAATAGTGAACTGGAGTGGTTTTCAAAAGATCGGTTCTATTCCGCTGGCTGAAAATATTACGAAAGAATTTGTATCGCAGCAGGCAGCATTATTGAAAGATCAACTACATAAATTGATATGACCAAGCAGGAACTCAGGAAGTTGTTCAATAAAAAAAGAACCGAAATTGACCCTTCGGCACTTCCCGGACTGCAGCAACAGATCTTTCATCAATTTAAAACAATAACACTTCCATCATTCAGCATGGTGATGTCGTATGCAGCCATGCTTGAACGCAATGAATTCGACATTCATATTATTGAAAGCTATCTGCAGGAAATTCAGCCTGGTACCAGGTTTTGCTGGCCAAAGATTAGGGAAGGTTTTGAGATGGATGTAATGGCAACTTATAATAATGATCAAATTCTCAACCAGTATGGAATTCGGGAGCCAGCCAATGGTGTAATAGTAAATCCTTCTGAAATTGATATTGTAATGATTCCCTTACTGGCATTTGACCAACTGGGTTATCGTGTGGGTTATGGTAAAGGATACTATGACCGGTTTCTTTCCAAATGCAGAAAAGATGCGATAAAGATCGGGTTCTCTTTCTTTGAAGCTGAGCCTGTTATCAAGGACATCAACAATTATGATGTACCTTTAAACTATTGTATCACACCTTTACGAGTGTATGAATTTTAATGCTCCTTTATTAAAGCCGTTCCGCATATTGTTGTTCCCGTTTTCCATCATGTATGGTGTGGGAGTGAAGCTTCGCAATTTTATGTTTGATAAGAAAATGATCGGCACTGCGAGCTTCAATATGCCCATCATTTGTGTTGGAAATCTATCTGTTGGTGGTACTGGAAAATCTCCTATGGTGGAATACATCCTGGGTAAATTTCATGATCAGTATAAACTTGCTGTGTTGAGCAGGGGATATAAGCGGAAAACCAAAGGATATGCACTTGCCATGGAATCCACGACGGCACTTGATATCGGGGATGAGCCCATGATCTTTCATCAGAAATTTCCTGATGTTGCAGTGGCAGTTGGTGAAGAAAGAATTGTAGCCATTCCACAATTATTGCACGACAGACCTGCTACACAGGCTATCATTCTGGATGATGCATTTCAGCATCGAACAGTCAGTGCAGGTTTAAATATTTTGCTTACTGATTACAGCAATCTCTTCACACGCGACTGGTTTCTTCCTACAGGAGATCTCCGTGATGAAAAATCAAGTTATAAAAGAGGTGATATTATCGTAGTAACAAAATGCCCGGCTAATCTTCCATACCATGAAGCCATGGATATAAAGAACGAGATCAATCCATTGGCGCATCAATCGGTTTATTTTACCACCATAAGATATAGCACACCCTATCATTTACTGGATAATAGTAAAACAGAAATTGATGAAGACACTGAAGTGTTGCTGGTAAGCGGGATTGCTAATCCAAAGCCATTGGAAAAGATGTTGCTGGATAAAGCAAAAACCTATTACGAGATCAATTACTCCGATCACCACATCTTTACGATCGATGACTGGAAGGATATACAAAAAAGATTTCATGCCATTCAGGCCACAAAAAAGATTATCTTAACTACAGAAAAAGACGCGGTACGGCTCATGAAGTTCTCTACAACCATGGAAGATGTACCGGTTTTTGCAATACCCATTGCTGTTGAGTTTCTGTTTGAAGGAGAGCAATCATTTCTCCGGCAGACCGCTCAATTCATCGACCAATACCAAAAAAATATTCATGGCAAGGAAAGACCAGAAGAAGAAAAAGAAGAAAGGGATTAGTGACCAGATATTAACCGGAACATTAGATATCACCCGCTCGGGGATCGGTTTTGTAATAGTTGATAAAGTGGATAAGGATATCATGGTTCGTCCTTCGGATTTCAATACTGCATTACATGGCGATACCGTAAAAGTGGAAGTGCCGGGGATTTCAGCCGGCAGAGGCCGCCAGCAGGGAAAAGTAATTGAAGTGGTTCGAAGGAAGCAAATGGAATTTGCCGGTAAACTGCAGATGGGGAATGGTTTTGCATTCTTCATTCCTGAAGTTGAAAAGCCAATGCCGGATATTTATGTGCCTGTTGATAAGATCAACAATGCTACTGAAAATGATATGGTAGTAGTGAAGATCATTGAGTGGGAAAAGAATAAAAAACCTGTTGGAGAAGTTGTTCAGATCCTGGATGCGGGCAGCGCCAGTGATATGGCCATGAAGAGCCTTCTTATGGAAGGAGGATTCCCATTGATGTTTCCTGATAATGTACTTGAAGAAGCGGCCAGGATACCTGATATCATTTCAGAACAGGAAATAAAAAGAAGGAAAGATTTCAGGCCAGTTCTTACGTTTACTATTGACCCTGTAGATGCCAGGGATTTTGATGATGCCATTTCCATTCAAATGCTGGAGAATGGAAATTACGAGATCGGAGTTCATATTGCAGATGTAAGTTATTATGTTGAAACAGATGGCGACCTGGATAAAGAAGCCTATTTCCGTGCCACTTCAGTATACCTGCCCGATAGGGTGGCGCCTATGTTGCCGGAAAGAATTTCCAATGAGCTCTGTTCCTTGCGTCCAAAGGAAGACAAGCTTACTTTCTCTGCAGTATTTGAAATAACCCCGAAAGGAACGGTAAAAAAGCACTGGATCGGAAGAACAGCCATCCATTCCAATCATCGTTTCACTTATGAAGAAGTGCAGGAGATCATTGAAACCGGTGAAGGAATTTACAGAGATGAGATCCTATTGCTCAATGCAATGGCGCAGAAATTCCGTAAAGCAAGGTTCAAGAAAGGTGCCATCAATTTCAATTCACAGGAAGTAAGATTCAAGCTGGATGAAAAAGGAAAGCCGGTTGGGATCGTTGTGAAAGAAAGCAAGGAGTCACACCAGCTGATCGAAGAATTCATGCTGCTTGCCAATAAGTATGTAGCTCAATTTGTTGGTAAGATAAAAGTTGACAAGAAAGAAGTGCCTTTCCCGTATCGTGTGCACGATACTCCTGATGAGATGAAACTCGCTCCCTTTGCGGCATTCGCTTTGAAGTACGGTCACAAGTTCGATATGAGTTCGCCGGATAAAATTGCAGAATCATTTAACCAGATGTTGAAGGATGCGCAGGGTAGACCAGAACAACACGTGTTGGAACAACTTGGGATCAGGACCATGGCAAAGGCAATTTATACAACAGAAAATATTGGGCACTATGGTTTAGGCTTCGAGTATTATTGTCATTTTACTTCACCCATACGACGTTACCCGGATGTGTTGGTGCACAGGATTCTCCAGGAATGCCTTGACAACAACATTAAACCCGATAAAAAACTTGAGCAGAAATGTAAACATTGCAGTGAACGGGAAAGAGCGGCCATGGAATGTGAGCGAGCGGCCAACAAATACAAGCAGGTTGAATACATGCAGAACTTCCTCGGAGATGAGTTTGAAGGCGTGATCAGCGGCGTTGCTGCGTTTGGCTTCTGGGTGGAGACCATTGAGCACAAATGCGAAGGACTGGTAAGCATTGCCTCATTGTCGGATTACGATGATTTCAGGTTGATAGAAAGCGATTATAGCCTTGTGGGAATGCGCAGTGGCCGTAAATTCAGGATGGGAGACAAGGTAACCATTAAAGTGGTGGCTGCTAATCTCGAGAAGCGGCAGTTAGATTATGAATGGGTGATCTCCAAGATCATTCATGAAGGAAAACAGGAAGGGATATCGTATGAACCAAGGCCTGCAAAGAAGGCCAGGAAGGCAAAATCAAAGAAGTGAGGAAGGAGTAATCATTGAATTATTCAATACATTATCTTCGACCCATGCATTCCTTTTCAACCCTTTCAGAAAAGTTCAATACATATTTTTCAGTCAGGCATTTTCCAGACAAGCCTGTGTCGCTCTATGATCCTGCGGAATATTTCCTCGGATTAGGTGGCAAGCGTGTTCGACCGGTGATATGCCTGATGGGAAATGAACTGTTTGATGAGATCCACGACGATGCTTATTCAGTTGCAGCTGCGATTGAGCTGTTTCACAATTTCACCCTGATACATGATGATATCATGGACAAAGCGCCTTTGCGAAGGGGAATGCAGACTGTTCATGAAAAATATGGTGATGCCACTGCTTTGCTATCAGGCGATGTGATGCTGGTGGTAGCATATGACTATCTTAATAAGATCCAGACAAATCACCTGCATAAAGTGATCCGGCTGTTCAACAAAACCGCCCGTGAAGTTTGTGAAGGTCAGCAGATGGATATGGATTTTGAAAAAAGAGAAACAGTACAGTTAGATGAATACCTGCAGATGATCACTTTGAAAACTTCTGTCCTGATCGCGGCCAGTTTAAAGCTCGGTGCAATTCTTGGCGGTGCAAGTGAAGGAAATCAGAATCATCTCTATGAATTTGGAAAGAATCTTGGCATTGCATTCCAGGTCCAGGATGATTACCTTGATGCATTTGGTGATCCAAAGAAATTTGGTAAACAGGTGGGAGGTGATATTCTAGCCAATAAGAAAACCTTTCTTACCATTCATGCCCTTGAAAAATGTGATGATGCACAACGCGCAACCCTGTTGAACCTGATGGAAACCAACCCAGCAGATAAGGTTGAACAGGTATTGAAGATCTACCGCGATTGTGGAGTTGATAAATGGGCATTCGACCTGAAAGAACAATACCTGAATCTTGCATTCAAACATTTGGAAGACACTGCTGTGGTTTCTACCAGGAAGCAACCATTGCAGGAACTTGCACAATTCCTTGTACAAAGAGATTATTAACCCCAAACAGCAATAGATGTCGAGATCATTATTCAGGAAAAAATCCATTGACCAGATTGTAAAGGATGCAGAAGAAGGATTATCGGACGGACATGGAAGTTCAGGACTTAAAAGAATCCTGAATGTGCGTGATCTTACTTTCATGGGAATCGCCGCGGTGGTAGGAGCCGGTATATTTTCTACCATTGGTAATGCAGCATTCAATGGAGGTCCGGGTATATCGTTGTTGTTTGTACTTACAGCAGTAACCTGCGGATTTTCGGCTTTATGTTATGCTGAATTTGCCAGCAGGGTTCCTATTGCCGGTAGTGCCTATACATATGCATATGTGAGTTTTGGTGAGATCGTTGCCTGGATCATAGGCTGGGCACTGATTTTGGAATATGCGATCGGAAACATCGTAGTTGCGATCAGTTGGAGCGGATATTTCAATAACCTGCTGGAAGCCTTAGGGATAAATCTTCCGGTATGGCTAACTGCAGACCCGGCTACTGCGACCAGGGCATATAATGAAGCACAGGAGGCACTTGCAGCCAATCAGCCACTCAATGAAAGTTTACAGTTTGCTATCAATGCATGGAATAACTCCCCGGTGATCGGCGGTAAACATATCTTCATCAACCTGCCGGCATTTATTATAGTGGTGCTGATCACCATCCTGACATATATTGGAATCAAGGAAAGTAAGCGGAGCACCAATGCCATGGTAGTTTTCAAAATTGCCGTGATCATTTTTGTGATCATTCTTGGATTCTTCTTTGTGGAGCCGAATAACTGGAGTCCATTCATGCCGAATGGAATTGAAGGAGTGTTGAAAGGTGTGTCAGCTGTATTCTATGCCTACATTGGGTTTGATGCGATATCGACTACAGCGGAAGAATGTAAGAATCCACAGCGTGACCTTCCCAAAGGGATGATCTATTCATTGATCATCTGTACAGTATTATACATTCTTATTGCACTGGTGTTAACTGGAATGGTGAGTTATGAAACGTTGAATGTACCTGATCCGCTGGCTGAAGTTTTCAATACTGTTGGACAAAACTGGATCAGTTACATCATCAGTGTAAGTGCTGTGGTGGCAACTACCAGTGTGATGTTGGTATTCCAGTTAGGCCAACCAAGGATCTGGATGAGTATGAGTCGCGATGGACTGTTACCAAAGATCTTTTCAAAGGTTCATCCAAAGTATCAAACACCATCTTTTTCAACCATTGTAACCGGCTGTATTGTGGCAATACCTTCTTTGTTCATGCAAAGTTCTTTGATGACTGATCTGACCAGTATTGGAACCCTGTTTGCATTTGTGCTGGTATCAGGAGGTGTATTGTTATTGCCAAAGATTGATGACAGTCAGCGTAAAGGATTCAAACTTCCATACGTCAATGGCAAATTCATTGTGCCTGTATTGTTTGTATTGATGATCTATACATTCTGGGGCAGGATCTCAGAATCCCTGGGAAATCTTGCCGGGCTTAATCTTGAGCAGATGTTATTCCTGGTTTTTGTTGTGCTTTCATTTATCATGTCGCTCCTGACCTTCCTTCGCAATTATTCCCTCATACCGGTAATGGGAGTATTGTTCTGTGCCTATTTATTGATAGAAATTCCAGCTATTTCCTGGATCTGGTTTTTATGCTGGATGGGGATCGGGTTAGGGATATATTTTTTGTATGGATATTCTAATTCGAAGTTGAATCGGGATTTAAAGAAATCGGAAATCGGAAATCGGTAATCGGAAATAATGCAGGTGTTAATGGTCAATGGGGTTGCGTTGGATGGCCTGGCAATATTTATCGATTCTTTTACCGAGAGAATTGAAATTATCGTAAAGTAGAGAGAGGTCGCCATATTTGAGACGATTTGAAATAAGACAATAGATCTTACATTCTTCAAGGGAGCAAAGAGCAATATTGTAAAAATGCAATTTGCTTTTTGCTCCTTTCTTTCTATAACCTTCGGCAAGGTTAGCCGCAACAGAAATAATTGCCCTTCTAAATTGAGATGTGAGTCCGAATAATTCAGTTTTTGGGAACTGTTTCGTGATATTATACACCTCGCTTATCAGATCAATTGTTTCATCAATAAAGGTGAGGCGGTTAAAAGCTTCCATTTAATGAATTTCAGAATGTAATAAGATTGCACAATGGTGTTTTACCATTATGGTTGATGTTTTTTCAACAATGGGAGATTGTTTTTTTCGATTACCGATTATCGATTTCCCATTTTCTTCCCCTCAATCAACCTAAATTTGCCAGTATGAAATTCCAAATCGGCGATACAGTTCTCGTCAAGCATAGTAATGAAGAAGGGCAGGTGGTAGATATCATCAATGATAAGATGGTGATGGTGGAAGTCAGGAAAGTGAAGTTCCCTGCTTATGTGGATCAGCTGGATTTTCCGTACTTCAACAGGTTCATGAAGACAAAAGTGGTTAAGGATGCACCCAAGCCAAAGACATATATAGACCAGGTACCAAAGGAAAAGAAGAAATCAGTTCCCAAAATAGTGGATGGTGTATGGTTGACCTTTATTCCTGTTTTTTCTGCAGATGAATTTGGAGATGATGTGGTGGATGAATTGAAAGTTCATATCGTTAACCGAACTGAGGAAGCATATAAATTCAGCTATAAGGTTTTTTATAAAGAGGCAGCAGATTTTGAGCTGGTGAATACAATTCAGCCATTTGAAGACTTTTATGTTCATGATGTGGATTTTGATAACATCAGTGACAATCCTTCATTTGATATAGAATGGTCGTTGGTTAAGCCCGACAAGCAGCGACTGGACCATTACGAAACCACAACCAAACTCAGGGCTAAACAGGTGTTTCAGCGGATTGAGGAACTGAAGCAAAAAGGAGAAGCAACTTTTTCTTTTAAACTGTTTGAATTATACCCGGAGAAAACAGTTCCTGATGAGCCGGAGGTAGATCTTTCAAAATTGTCGAATGCAGGGTTCCGGATGTATTCGGCTTCTTCAGCAAAGAGGCATCTTGATCCTCCTAAGTATGTGATCGATCTGCATATTGAAAAGCTGACTGATGAACATAAATCAATGGACAGCTTTGAAAAACTAACCCTTCAGTTAAGTGAAATGGAGCGGGAGATAGAAATTGCTGTTGCACACCATCAGCGTTCCATGATCATCATTCATGGTGTGGGGACCGGAAAGCTAAGGGATGAGATCCATGAGATATTGAGAAGAAGGAATGATGTGAAGTCGTTTATTAACAGGTATCATCCCGCGTATGGGTATGGTGCGACGGAAGTATATTTTAAGTAGAAATCGGAAATCGGTAATCGAAAATCGGAAAGAATACAATGGTGTCATTTTCGATTACCGATTACCGATTTCCGATTTGTAAAGAAAACCCCCTCATAAGCCGGATTCTGTTTCTACACTATCATTTATCTGGCCCGGCCATTACTGGACGGATCTATCTGCCTACCCACCCAACGTTCCGAAGATCGGGCGAGCAGCCCTGATGACGCTGGTATACATGGCATTTCAGCATGCAAGGTTTACCCGAAATAACAATTACTTGCTACCTCCGTGGGCTCTTACCCCACATTTTCACCTTCACCGGTTCATTGCTGAACTGGCTGTAATTTTCTGTGGCACTTTCTGTTCCTGTTGCCAGGACCCGGCTCTTAACCGGTGCATTGCTCTTCGCTGTCCGGACTTTCCTCTCATTGCTGAGCGATAGCGCGGGGGGAAGCGAAGATAGGGATTAAGGAGGAGATGAGGTGTAGAGGAGATGAGGAGGTGAGGAGTAGAGGAGGTATGAAAGATTACTTCCACGTCTTCTACGTCTTCTATGTCTTCTATGTCTTCTTCTGAATTACGAATTTCTAAACGCCTCCGCAATCACCCCGATCAGATCTTTCTGAATCATCTTTTCGGCGAGGCGGATCATGTTGGAGAAAGCTTTTGCGTGGGAGATACCATGACCAATGATAACAGGCTTGGAAACTCCTAAAACCGGGGTTCCGCCATATGCTTCAAAATCAAACTGGTCAAAATATTCGTGGTGGATATCTTTAGCACTGGTGATCTCGTGGATCGATTCGGCCATCTTCAGGATGATGTTTCCGGTGAAACCATCACAGACCATGACATCTGCTTTATCGAGCAGGATATCGCGGCCTTCAACATTCCCGGTAAAATTGATCCTGGAATTTTCCTTGAGCAGGGGATAAGTGGCTTGTGCCAGTAGATTACCTTTTCCTTCTTCTTCACCAATATTCAACAGAGCAACTTTTGGTTTATCAATACCCAGAATATGTTCTGCGTATAAAGATCCAAGAATTGCAAACTGGTTGAGGTGTTCAGGTTTACAATCAGAATTCAATCCTACATCCAGCAAAACACCCGTTTTTCCATTATCCTTCGGAATAATGGTTGAAATGGTAGGTCTTGCAACACCTTCCAGCGCCTTGATACTGTACATGGCTCCAACAAGCATTGCACCTGTATTTCCTGCACTGATAAAAGCATCAGTCTTGCCGGAAGCCAACAGGTGAAACCCGATTGAAATGGATGAATGTTGTTTTTCCTTAAGTGCTTTTGTAGGATGCTCATGCATGTCGATCACCTGTGATGCATGCACAACTGTTACCTTATCGGAAGGAATACTAAATTCCGTGAGCAGCGGGTTCACCTGCGATTCATCGCCGATGAGAAATAAATGAGCCGGAGACGAATTATTTTCCAGATACTCCAGGATACCCTTGACCGCTTCGCGTGGTGCAAAGTCTCCTCCCATCATATCCAGTCCGATTCTCATCTCCGGCACTCTATAATTTAATTGTACAACTCGTTAATTACTTGCCTGAAAAGTTTTCAGCAACAACCTGTCCTTTGTAATACAATTTACCCTCGCTAACGTGTGCGCGATGGCGAACGTGCATTTCTCCGGTTGCACTGTCCTTGCTTAATGTAACTTTCTCAGCTTTGTAGTGAGTTCTCCTCTTCGCACCCCTTTGTTGTGAGTGTCTTCTTTTTGGATTTGGCATAAGTCAGAATTTGTGACTCTATTTATAATCAGTTTTCGAAATCAGTATCCTTAAATTTCTCCAGTCCTTTCCAGACCGGGTTCACTGGTTTGTTGTTCTCTACATCCATCTTCTTCAGCATCGCCAGTACTTCCTTATTGCAGTACGGTCCTCCCATTTCTTCTTCCGAACACATTCTCTGCATCGGGATACTCAGGTTGATGAACTCATAAATAAGTTCGGCAACATGAAGGTGGCTTTCGCCACGGGAGATGTAGTAAACATCCGGATCCTCTTCCTGGTCGTTCATTTCCTCGGGATTGTCAACCATCTTTACTACGACGTTGAACTCATCCCAGAGATTGAGCGGCAGATCGTTTCCACATCTGTCGCAGGTAACATCCAGTTTTCCGCCTACCTCGAACTTCAAAAGCATGAACCCGGTTTTCTTATCCAGCGTCAGTTTTACCTGGGCTTTCACATTCCGGAACTCCTGCTCCTTCATTTCAGCAAAGAACTTTTGGTCAATCTCGTATTCAAACTCATGAATACCAGGCGTCAATCCCACAAACGCAATATCAAAATTCCGTCGGTTGTTCATGAGCTACCCTTTTAAAGAGTTTGCAAAGGTAAGGGAATTAACTATATAGCCCTAACCAATTGCTAAAAAAATTCGGAAAATCTCATTTTTTATCTGTCAGGAATCCTGATGCTTTTTCTAAAGTTGCTTCAAGATCGATTCCTTCTCCTAAAACCGGTGTAAAGATATCACCTGTTTCCTTCAATCGGTCGAATATATTGTGAATATGGAAATCCGAGATCTTCAAACCTTTTTTTACTTCCTCCCAGTGCAAAGGAGTGGAGACGGTTGCTCCAGGCTTTGGCCTGAGTGAATAAGGTGCTGCAATGGTCTGGATCTGTCGGTTCTGAAGATAATCCAGGTAGATCTTGGTGGGGCGTTTGGCCGGACTTCTCTCCAGGCTAGTGAATTTGGGAATCTGGTCATGAACCAGGGTTACCACCAGTTCGGCCAATTGCCTAGATTGATCATAGCTGTATTTTGCGCCAAGCGGAATATAAATATGTATACCGGTTGAACCGGAAGTTTTAGGATAGGAAGGAATATCCAGCGCATCCAGCACTTCCTTTACAACATTGGCCGCTTCGATCACCTTGTCAAATGAGATCTTACCGGGGTCAAGGTCGATCACACACCAATCCGGATTATCGGGCGACTGGATCCTGCTGTTCCATGGGTTCATTTCAATGCAGCCCATGTTGGCAATGTATAACAAGCTTGCCCTGTCGGTACAAACATAGAACTGCTTGGTTTCACCATCTGATTCACTTACATATTCATGTGTCACTACCCATTCAGGCACTTTTCCCTCCACATTTTTCTGGTAGAAGCTTTTTCCTCCAACACCGTCTGGAGTGCGATTCAGCGATTGCGGACGATCTTTCATATAAGGAAGCATGAAATCGCAGATCCGATTATAATAGTTGAGCATATCGCCTTTGGAGATATTTTCCTTCTTCCAGTAAAGTTTCGAAAGGTTAGTGAACGTGATGATCTTGCCATCGAGTTCCAGATCCTGCTTTTTGGCGGATTCGTCGAACAGGAGGGGTTGATCTTCGAGCTTCTTCACTTCTTCACTTCGTCCCTTCTTCACTTCTCCACTTTGCCTTTTCTTCACTTCTCCATCCTCGTTCAGCCCCTTCGCTTTGCTCGGTTCTGCCCGGTGCTTCTTCACTTCTTCTCTCCCCACTTCCTTCGCCTTTTTATCTTCCCTGATCCCCTGGAAAATAGGATGCCTCATAGAACCCTCGCGGGTCCACTCCTGGAATTTCACTTCACAAATAAGTTCCGGTTTGATCCAGGTGGCGGGCTGGGTCGTCTTTGGTTTAGTCTTGAAAGGACATTCCTCCACTATTCTTTTCTCTAATTCCTTGTAAATAGAGGAGAGTAGTTTTTCATCAAACCCTGAGCCGGTCTGACCAATAAATCTCAGCTCTTTATTCTCGTAGATGCCTAAAATAAGGGATCCAAAATATTTGCGGCTGCCCCGGCCTTTGGTAAATCCGCAGATGATGGCTTCCTGTCGCATGGAAGTTTTAATCTTAAGCCAGCTGTTTGAACGGTTATTGGTAAGATAGGTGCTATCTGATCTTTTGGCCATTATTCCTTCTAATCCCTCTTCTTCAGCAAGCTTATAGAATTCAGTTCCTTTTTCTTCCACATGATCACTGTACCTGATCGCTTCATTATCCAGCATAATCTGTTTGAGGATCTCTTTTCTTTCCAGCAACGTTAATTCGCGGAGGTCCTTTCCATCAAGCCAAAGAATATCAAATACGTAATAGATCAGGGTTCCTTCACCTGTTTTTTGAAAAGCCTGCAATTGTTGAAAGTCAATCTTTCCTTTATCATTCAATGCAATGATCTCCCCATCCACCACAGCATTTACCTGCCAAAGTTGTAGGGCTTCATATATCGGTTTGAATTTTGTGTTGAAAGAAAGAAGGTTCCTGGAATACAGATCTACCTTGCCTTTACGTAGGTCTGCAATTGCCCTGTAACCATCAAATTTGATCTCGTAAATCCATCCCGGGTCATCAAATGCAACATCCGTTAAGGTTGCCAGCATGGGCTTTACTTTCGTTGGCCTCGCTGCCTTTTTTCCTTTTTTGTTCAGGATGGCTTTTGTATCAATTTTCTGGACCTCCGCAGACTCTTGCACTTCTCCATTCTCCTTTCCCGATTCCCCATTCTTATTCCTATTGCTGATCCATTTTCTATCCGAATTCTTCGCTACCTGCTCCAATGTCATATTGGATTGAACAGATTTATCCTTTTTGGTAATGTCATCCGTACTGGCATAATCGTCCTTGATCTTCATGAGTAGCCATCCATTCTCCATATTATCACGTTGGATATGCACCAAAGTGAATTCCCCGCGAAGTTTCTTTCCTTTCATGATGAAATGAAAGTTTCCCTTATGAAGTTGGTGAAGCAATTCCTTTTCAGTGATCTTCTTACCCGATTTATCAATAGGCTGGTAAGTTCCTTCGTCCCAAACGATCACTGTACCTGCCCCATAATTTCCTGCCGGGATGATGCCTTCAAAAGTCCGGTATTCAAAAGGATGATCTTCGACCATCATCGCCAGTCGTTTGTCTTTGGGATTCATTGACGGACCTTTCGGTACTGCCCAGCTTTTCAATACACCTTCCATTTCAAGCCTGAAATCATAGTGAAGATGAGAAGCCGCATGTTTCTGAACCACGAATCGAAGGGATGAAGTTGCTTTATGGACCTTGCCTTCCGGTTCCGGAGTATCGGTAAAAGTTCTTTTCTTCTTGTATTCGGATAGACTCATATCAATAGTTGTAAAAAACGCGTGCCATTTCCTTTCATCCTGAAAATACTCCATTCAAGTATCAAACGCAATGAGCAGTAACCTAACGGTATTGAGCTCCGTCAGATACTGCAAACACACAAACATTAAAACTTTATAAAATGAAAAAGTCAATCTTAACCATCGTAACAATAGTGATGCTTAGTCTCACTAATTTATTCGCCAATTCAACTGAAGTTAACTCTAAAGTTCTTCGTGAATTTGAAAAGGAATATGCCACTGCAAAAGATGCATCCTGGGAAATCAACAGGAACTATGTAAAAGTAACCTTTGTAAATGTTGACCAGGTGATCTCAGTATATTATGGTACTGATGGAACCAAACTGGCAACTTCCCGGAATATTCTTTCCAACCAGCTGCCAATAAAACTGCAGGTTGAATTGAAGAAACTTCAACAAAAATCATGGATCTCTGACCTGTTTGAATTCTATTCTGAAAATGAATCAGGATACTATGTAACAATTGAAAACGGGGATGAGAAAATGGTATACAGAAGTCTGGAAGGCGGAGAGTGGGAGGTTTATTCTAGAGAGAGGAAATAATTTTTGAATACGCGGAATGCATGGAATACACGGAATACGCGGAATACATGGAATACAACGAATACACGGAAAAAGGTAGCGTTTAGAACTTTGTGTAAATAGTTTTTTAGGAGCTGTATTTAGAAGTTAGAAAAGGGTCTATGGACTTTTATTTCGTAACTTTTAAATACAGCTTTTTTTATGGAAAACAACCATGACCAACCATTAAACCTTCCTAAGAACTTCTTTAAGCAGTTCAAGAATAAGGAAGCTTTTCACGACTTTTTCAATAACCTGTATAAAGAAGGTATTGAGCAAATGTTGCAAGGTGAACTGGATGAACACCTTGGCTATGAGAAGTACTCCAAAGAAGGTAATAACAGCGGCAATAGCCGCAATGGAACCTCTTCTAAGAAGGTTCGTTCTGAGAGCCTGGGAGATATGGTTTTAAAGATCCCCAGAGACAGGAACTCAGAGTTTTCTCCCAAGCTTATCCCTAAAGGTCAGCGTATGAGTGATCAGTTAGAAGAAGCTATTATCAGCATGTATGGCAGAGGCATGAGTACTTCAGATATCACTGAACAGGTAAAGC
>CBHWDO010000019.1:0-65000 GCA_966112615.1 uncultured bacterium | reverse complement strand
TCCCCCCGGTGCGGCCGTTGGGTCTTCTTTCTTGTGTTTTTCTCCCGCCCCCCCCCCCCCCTCTGCGTGAAATAAAATTTTACAAATATAAAACCCAAAATATCAACCAATGAATCTCAAATCTCTCAAACTCTGGTTCGTTACCGGCTCACAGCACCTCTATGGTGAAGAGACACTACGCCAGGTAGCCGAGCACTCGCAACAGATCGCGAATGCACTCAACGAATCATTGCATATTCCAGTAACTGTTGAATACAAACCTGTAGTAAAAACTCCTGATGAGATCACTGCAATTTGTCGTGAAGCGAACAATGTAAAAGAGGTCATCGGTATCATCACCTGGATGCACACTTTCTCTCCTGCAAAAATGTGGATCACCGGGTTAAAATCATTACAGAAACCTGTATTACATCTGCACACTCAGTTCAATCGCGATATTCCATGGAGTTCGATCGATATGGATTTCATGAACCTCAACCAGAGTGCACATGGAGATCGAGAGTTTGGCTTTATCATGACGCGCATGCGTTTGAATCGTAAAGTGGTGGTTGGTCACTGGCAGGAAGATGAAGTTCAGCAAAGCATACAGGCCTGGGCCCGTGCCGCTGCAGGATGGCATGATATGCAACACATGAAGATCGCTCGTTTTGGTGATAACATGCGCCAGGTGGCAGTTACAGAAGGAGATAAAGTGGAAGCTGAAATTAAGTTTGGTTATTCTGTTAACACATTTGGGATCGGCGACCTGGTTAAAGTGATCAATGAAACCTCCGATGCAGAGATCGATAAACAGATCGAAGAATACAATGATTTATATGATGTGATGACTTCACTCCAGCAAGGTGGCGCACAGTATTCTTCCCTTCGTGATGCAGCAAAGATTGAGATCGGCATGCGCAGGTTTTTGACCGATGGAGGCTTTACCGCATTCACCGATACATTCGAAGATCTTCACGGTATGATCCAACTTCCTGGTATCGCAACACAAAGACTGATGGCCGAAGGAATCGGTTTTGGTGGTGAAGGCGACTGGAAAACTGCAGGCATGGTGCGCACCATGAAAGTAATGGGCAGCGGAATGAAAGGCGGCAATTCTTTCATGGAAGATTATACTTATCATTTTGCACCAGGCAATAACCAGGTGCTTGGTTCACATATGCTGGAGATCTGTCCTACAATTGCTTCCACTAAACCAAAAGTAGAGATCCATCCATTAGGAATCGGCGGAAAAGCCGACCCGGTGCGACTTGTATTCAATTGCCCTGCCGGTGATGCGATCAATGTTAGCCTGATCGATATGGGTAATCGCTTTAGATTACTTGTGAATGAAGTGACTGCCATTGCTCCCGAACATGATCTACCCAAACTTCCTGTTGCAAGGGTTCTTTGGAAACCATTGCCAGATATGAAAACCGGTTGTGCAGGATGGATCTATGCTGGTGGTGCACATCATACGGTGTTCTCTCAAAACCTTACAGTGGAACATATAGAAGACCTTGCATCGATGGCTAATGTTGAACTTGTGGTGATCGGTAAAAACTCTTCGCTATATCAAATAAAAAATGAACTTCGCTGGAACGAGGTCTATTACAGGTAAAATTCAAACCCAAAAAACATCTAACGCTTTGCTATGAACAATTCGCTGGTTCTTGCCGACTACATTGTATTCCTTATCTATTTCCTGATTGTAGCATCCTATGGTTATTGGATCTACAGAAAAAAACAGAAAGTTGTTACTGATACAAAAGACTTTTTTCTTGCTGAAGGCTCGCTGACCTGGTGGGCAATTGGTGCTTCTCTTATCGCCTCAAACATTTCTGCTGAACAATTTATCGGCATGAGTGGTGAAGGATTTTTTGTTGGCCTCGCAGTATCTGCATATGAATGGGTAGCGGCCATCTCGCTGATCATCATTGCTGTCTGGTTCATCCCGGTTTACCTGAAGAACAAGATCTATACGATGCCTCAATTTCTTACCCGTCGATATAATGATACGGTAGCATTGATCATGGCGATCTTCTGGCTGTTCTTATATGTATTTGTCAACCTGACATCTATTCTTTATCTCGGTGCAGTTGCGATCAATGGGCTCGTTGGTGGAGAATCATTACACCTCATAATCGTATTGCTTGCAGTATTTGCACTTATCATTACACTCGGTGGAATGAAAGTTATCGGTTACACCGATGTTATCCAGGTGGCCGTACTGATCATTGGTGGACTTGCCACAACTTATATGGCACTTTCGATCGTTGCTGAGAAATTTGGCGTAGGAACCAGTGCCCTTGCGGGTTTCAAGACTTTGATGCAGGAAGCACCAACCCACTTCAAAATGATCCTGGCTAAACCAACGGAAGAATCATCACAACTTGAGGTGGACAGGTACCTCGTGCTTCCCGGCATCGCAATGTATTTCGCAGGACAGTGGATCGTGAACCTGAACTACTGGGGTTGTAACCAGTACATCACACAACGCGCACTGGGAGCGGATCTCACCACTGCAAGAACCGGTATCCTGTTCGCAGCATTCCTAAAACTGATGATGCCGATCATCGTAATGCTTCCTGGTATTGCAGCTTATGTACTTTCAAAAAAAGGACATCTTGAACTTAGTGGTAAAGATGGTGCATACTCTGCAATTTTATCTTATTTACCAAGTGGCCTGAAAGGCTTATCTGTAGCGGCTTTGACTGCAGCAATCGTTGCTTCGCTTGCTGGCAAACTAAACAGTATATCCACCATTTTCACCCTGGATATTTCCAAGAAATATTTCAATAAGGAAGCCAGTGAAAAGAAACTTGTTTGGGTGGGAAGAATGACGGTATTGTTATCCATTATTGTTGCCGTGATCTTTACCTGGGATGATCTGCTGGGAATCGGTGGCGAAGGTGGATTTACTTTCATTCAAAAATATACCGGCTTTATCAGTCCTGGTGTGTTTGCCATGTTCCTGCTGGGTATGTTTTGGAAGAGAACTACCGGCGCAGCGGCTATTGCAGGGGTATTGACAGGCTTCATTCTTTCTGTAGTATTCAATGTGTATGCACCTGAATGGTTTGGTAATGAAACCCTGTTGTATACTGCATATAAAACAACTGAAACCATCGGTGGTGTGGCCCGTGAAGTATACCGCATTCCATTCCTGATCTGTATGGGCTGGTCATTTGTATTTACCATGCTGGTAATGATCAGTATGAGCCTTGCAGGTCCGAAAGTGAATCCAAAAGCATTTGAACATGATGCTTCAATGTTCAAACTCAAGAACCATACTATCGCCATGATTATAATCATTCTGATGATCCTTGCAGCACTTTATATCAAGTTCTGGTAGGTTTCATCCCGATAACATAAATTTGCCCAACGCAAAAAGAGGGGTTGCCACTTTAGCAGCCCCTTCTTTTTAAATTTCAACATATGGATATCAATCAATTACAGAAGGTCGCATCACAAGTCAGAAGAGACATTGTGAGAATGGTACACGCATGCCAGTCGGGCCACCCAGGTGGTTCCCTCGGCTGTACCGATATTGTTACAGCACTTTACTTTGATGTAATGAAGCTGAAGGAAAATAAAAATGCGGAAGGATTCCTGGAATTCGATATGGACGCAAAAAATGAAGATGTATTTCTTCTTTCTAACGGTCACATATCTCCGCTTTTCTATAGTGTGTTATCAAGAAGAGGCTATTTCCCTATTGAAGAATTGAAAACCTTCCGCAAGCTAAACTCCAGGCTGCAGGGCCACCCTGCCACGCATGAACACCTTCCGGGTATTCGTATCGCGAGTGGATCACTGGGACAGGGTTTATCTGTTGCATGTGGAGTGGCACTTGCCAAGCGACTCAATGGTGAAGATAATTTTGTATATGTTTTGATGGGTGATGGAGAGCAAAATGAAGGACAGATCTGGGAAGCAGCACAGTTTGCTCCACATCACAAACTCAGTAACCTGATCGCAATGGTAGATGTGAACGGGCAACAGATCGATGGTGCTACCAAAGATGTGATGGACAACCGCGACCTTGCTGCGAAGTACCGCGCATTTGGCTGGACCGTTCTTGAAATGAATGGTAATGATATGGATGATATCGTGAAAACCCTTGCCAGGGCTAAGGAAGAAGCGAAGCATACCAATGGACCTGTTGCCATCATGGCAAAAACCAATATGGGTCATGGTGTTGATTTCATGATGGGATCACACCACTGGCATGGTGTTGCTCCGAATGATCAGCAACTGGAAGCTGCTTTGGCTCAGCTCGACGAAACGCTTGGCGATTATTAATTCATCCTTCAATTATTGCATAATGAAAAAGTACACATATACTGAAAAGAAAGATACAAGATCAGGCTTTGGTGAGGGCATGAAGAGATTAGGCCAGTCGCACCCAAATGTGGTGGCGCTTTGTGCCGACCTTGCCGGTTCACTGAAACTGAATGACTTCATCAAGAACCATCCTGAGCGCTATTTCCAGGTAGGTATTGCTGAAGCAAATATGATGAGCATTGCTGCCGGTTTGACCATCGGAGGAAAGATCCCTTTCACCGGAACTTTTGCTAACTTCTCAACTGGTCGCGTTTATGACCAGATCCGCCAGTCGATTGCCTATTCTGATAAGAACGTAAAGATCTGTGCTTCTCACCATGGACTTACTCTTGGAGAAGATGGTGCTACGCACCAGATCCTGGAAGATATGGGTATGATGAAGATGCTGCCAGGAATGGTGGTGATCAACCCATGTGATTATAACCAGACAGTTGCGGCAACACTGGCCATTGCAGATTATGTAGGTCCTGTTTACCTGCGCTTCGGAAGACCTGTGGTTCCCAACTTCACTCCTGCTGATCAGACATTCGAGATAGGAAAAGGAATTGTATTGAATGAAGGAACAGATGTTTCCATCTTTGCAACTGGTCACCTCGTATGGCCTGCAATCGAAGCAGGAGAAAAACTCGAAGCAATGGGCATCAATGCAGAGATCATCAACATCCATACGATCAAGCCTTTGGATGAAGAACTGGTACTGGCATCTGTGGCAAAAACCGGATGTGCAGTAAGTGCTGAAGAGCACAACCGTCTTGGTGGATTGGGCGACAGTATTGCACAAACCCTGATCCGCAACAATCCTCAGCCACTCGAATACGTAGCCACCGATGACACTTTCGGCGAAAGCGGAACTCCTGCCCAGCTGATGGAAAAATATGGCCTCACAGCCGATGCGATCGTTGAAAAAGCGGTGCGGGCGATTGAGAGGAAGAAGAAATAGAATAAGCAGAATACGCGGAAGACGCAGAATACATGGAAGCCGGGCTTAACACCCGGCTTTTTCCGTGAATTCCATGTCTTCTATGTATTCCATGTATTCCGTGTATTCCGTCTCCATGTCTCCATGTCTCCCTATTTCCCTATCTTAACAAAATGAAACTATTCCTCCTCCTTCCATTCATCCTACTCTCCTGCAATGAGATCCCTATAAAAATTAAAAAGGAATCCAAACCTGTTATTAAGTCAAGCCCATCAGTTGAAGGGGTTTGGTGGAATATAGGAGATGGAACCATCGATGGGATGCAACTCGATCCACATGGAGTTTTAAGATACCCGGGACTGTATACCATGATTGGAAAAGGCTGGAGCCAGTTGGGAGATACCTTGATCCTTACTTCTTCCAACCTGCAGTATGGTTATGTAGACACCACGAAATATCTTATCAGGGCTCTCGACGAAAAACATTTGAGACTTAGCCTGACTCCGGGTGATACTGCATTTTCAATTCTTTATCAAAAGATCAAAGTGAACGCAAACACTGATCACTTTCTGGGAAGATGGATCGGCGTGGAAGGAAATTATGTTGACATAACTCCTTCTAAAAACAGGTACAAAGTAGTGGTGGTTAATTACAACAATCCGGAAGGCAACGGGAGATTCACAGAATATGCAGGAACCGTTCTTGGAAATGAAATCCAGATCGGTACAGGCAAAAAGAAAAAACTGATCAGCTTTACAGATGGACCCGGTTCAGGTATGAAATACCTCGTTGATAAAAACAATTGCATCAAGATCGAGGATGGTGATGGTTACTGCCGTGATTGATCAATTGGTGTGCTGATTATTTATAATTGTAATTGGCAAAGCTCCGGATATTTCCAATTTCCAGGGAAAAAGTAAAATTTTGACGAAGTATTTTCTGAAGACTCATTGATGCACAATCGACTCTGTCCAGGGAATCCATTCCCCTTGAAGTATAGATAGCACAAAAGGTTTGGAAATATTCCTTATCCCTGTATGCAAAAAAATCTCCTTCCTGTACCTGCCATGCGGTGATAAGTTTCCTGATGTCTGGCTGCATAATATCCAGCAAATCACATGCGAGCAGCAGTATATCTCTTTCTTTCAGGAATGAATGCGCACTTAACAAACCTCTCAATGGACCCGGGCATTTATTGTTATCTATGATAAGTTTTTCTGCAGAAATATAATTGCTGTACGCATTAAACTGTGATTCATTGACCGAATAATAAACATCCAATCCTTCTTCAGTCATTTTATCACCAACATATTTAGCCCTTATGGTATTCCCTTCCATGATAAGACCTTTATCAGTTCCCATCCTCTTGCTTTCGCCGCCGCATAATACCAATCCTACAAGATCATTTTTCACAGGTTTCAATTAAGTGATTAATCTTCGTAAATATGTTTTGCCGGGTCACCGGTTTTCTCAGCACAACTGCAATTACCTCCCCATTGCGAAGTTCCGTCAGCAAAGAACTCATTTTTCCAGATCGGCACTTCATGCTTGATCTTATCAATGATGAATTTATTGGCCTTATATGCTTCGGAACGATGTGCGGATGCTGTTACAACGATCACTGCGGGTTCCATAATATCAACTCTTCCAATCCTATGTTGTGCAAATACTAATTTCAGGTCCCACTTCTGCGCTGCCTCTTTCAATATCTCGCTAATCATATTAGCAGCTATGCTTTCATGCGCTTCGTAATCCAGGTAAGCAACTTCCTTACCCCTGCTCTGATCCCTGGTCTCGCCGCTAAATAACACCACAGCACCTGCACCCGGATGATGCATGTGAGTCATGATCAAACCCAGGTCCAGCGGATCTTTCGAAACATATGGAAACCTATCCACCGCTTGATGGAGGGATGACTGCAACTGTATCATCTGCACTTAAAAAAAATTGTTCATCAATAAATGTATTGTTGACAGCAAACCTTGCCATTGTCAACACCTCTTTTGCAGCTGGATTGATCTGCAATAATTCTGCACGAAGTTGTGCGATTGTTTGCACAGGCTGAATAGTAAATTGCCTGTCAAAATAATCCTTGTACAATGCATACATCTCGATCTTCATAACTATCCTCCGATATGCAACATGCTTAATTCACTTCCAATGAATTTCAGCGTTTGTTTTTGTTTTAATGCAAATGACAATACCTCTCTTAATTCATCATCATACTTTCCACGAATATCAAATCCTTCCTGGCTGCTCAGGCATCCATAGATCTTTCCTTCGCTATCCAGTCTTAACCGGTTGCAATCATGACAAAATGGAGCCGACTCATTCGCAATGATCCCAAACTTCAATCCTGATGTGGTTTTCCAGTAATTGGCTGTTGCAGACCGATCACGATCCAATCGCTCTATTTCGTGTTCTTTTCTTATCTCTTGTAATATATCTTCTTGTCCAAAGAAATACCGGTACGGATCCTTATGAAGATGTCCCATGGCCATTACTTCAAGAAAACGGATCACCAGTTTTTTCGAGGCTGCAAAATTCAGTAATGGTAATACCTGGTCATGATTGATATCTTTCAGTATAACTGCATTCAGTTTTACATCAAGACCAGCATTCATAGCAGCATCAATTCCATTTAGAACTTTTTGCAAGCCATCTCTCCTGTTTATTTTGAAAAAAGAATTTTCTTCCACAGCATCAAGTGAAACATTGATCGATTTTAACCCTGCATCTTTAAGTTGCTTAGCCTGTCGATCCAGTAACATTCCGTTGGTAGTAAGCTTGATATCCTCCACTCCCAGCTCAAGAATTCCTTTTACGATCTCATGAAGTTTTGGATACAGCAAGGGTTCGCCTCCAGTCAAACGGATGGTTTCCAATCCCAGGAGTCCATGCAATTGGCCAATGATCTCAAGCAATTCACTGTTTTGTAAGAAGGTTTTACCTACCTGCGCATTGTTATGCCGAAGATCATCTGCATTCTCTGTACAATAGACACAGCCAAGGTTACAGCGGTTCAGCAGACTGACCCGCAGCACTTTGAATCTCCTTCCGTATTGATCAATAATTTCAGGCATCAACTAAAAAATATAAGTTTCACACTTGCAATTGCCAGCACCAATGCCAGAACCGATGACACAGCGCAGTTTCCAAATTTATGACTTCCAAGGTAAGAACCTGCTATCCCTCCGATTATTGCACCCGCCATCCACGTAATTTCCCTGGGAGAAAACTCAAGAGACAGGTTCTTTATGGCCAGAAATCCTGATAATGAATTCACTACAATGAATGCTGCTGAAACCGCAGCTGCCTGTTTCATTCTTGCCCAACCCAGTAATAAAACCACCGGGCTTAAAAAAATCCCACCTCCAATATTCAAAAGCCCCGATAGAAATCCAATGAAAGCCCCTATTATCAATGCTCCTGGGAGATTTACCGGCCGAACTTCTTCATTATCCTTTGATCCCGGCAACCATCCGGCAAACTTCAGTACAGGCACGATGAGCGCAACTCCCAGCAAAATATTATATACCCTGCTGTGCACTGCCACAGAAGATCCCAGGTAGGCAGCGGGTATGGATGTCATTACGAATGGCCAGCATAATTTCCAGGAAAAATGGCCGGCCCTCCAATACTGAACCAGTGCCAGTGATGCAATGATGATATTCAGTAAAAGCACCACAGGCTTGTATTCCATCATAGGAATTGAAAACAGCGTCAGCACTGCGATATAACCACTTGCACCTCCATGTCCTACCGACGAATAAAGAAACCCTACGATCATCAGGCAAAATGCAACCAGGTATTCTGTCATGAATGAAATTCCGGCGTTTTGACCACTGCCACGAATTGTGATCTTGGTTCACCACAAGTTCCGCAGCAATAGTTTTCCGGAAGCTGATCAAAACTAACACCCACATCGATTCCCTGCAAAACATCGCCATAATTTTCATCATATATCGACAGGCAGCTTCCACATTCATAAATGGACCGCTCTTCTTTCATCGCCTGCTGGTCGTTGAAATGCTTTTCCTGGAAAACCTTATGCTGCACCGATGCATCCTCCAACTGTCGTTCATAATAATACCTGCATAATGAAACCAGGTATGGTACCAGGTTTTCACGCGTCAGTTCTCCACGAAACAAAACCAGGTCCTTACTGTTTGGATTAAAATCCCTTGTGTAAAGGATCTCATATCTTTCCCTGGTAATTTTTCTTCCCTTTGCATCCACCACCTGCTTGCGTATGATCACCGATCCAAACAAACCTGTATTGGGTCTTATCTTGATCGCAAAACATAAACCATAAGTTCGAAGATCCTCCTTATCAAATTGAGCAACCAGGTACTTTTTTAACTGGATCGCTTCTTCACTGAGATCTTCCACCTGCCAGTTGAGCTCATTGGAAGCATGCCTTACATTGATCCTGAACTTTCCTAGCAAGAGGTCCCATTTTTTCCTGTCGTGATGACCAATATTTTTTATGATCAAAGATTTCCATGGAGTGATATAAATCTGTCCAGTCTTTGTTTCGAAACATAGTGCACACATTTCCTTCAAAAAAGAAATATCAAATAATTCATCGCGACGATAAATACCAAGCCAGGAAACGCTTCCATAATTATTAAAACCTTCGTAATAAGGAAGCCTGAATTCCGGCAGTTTCAATGGCTCCCTCGAAGGATGCATTATAAAATTATCTTTATTCATTACGGTTTCATAGAACCTGTCTCCATGAATAATTGATTGATCAACATACATTGACCTGTTATCCATCATCACTTCTTCCATCACTTTACTGATCCGGTGAATATCGAAACTATACACCAATGCAGGCCATTGATAACTGATATTGGTCTTTGAAAAACGCACCTGCAGAAACCAATAGTTACTGATGGGCGATGCGATGAAATTCAGGTTGCCGGTAAAGAAAGGTGCAAAGCTTTGACCATTATCCACGATATTGATCTTGATCCCTGGCTTATATTGAAATGAATCAAGGATGTCTTTATACAAGCCTTCTCCCAACCAGGAATTCTGTTGAAACACATCCTGCGCTACATATGAACTTAAGATATTCGGATAGTTTTCTTCCTTCGCTTCCACACATAGATTCAGCTGCTGTAATTGTTCCAGGATCCATGAGGTTTGTGCAGGGTTTGCCTTTATGTACAATTGCTGTCTTGATCCAAACTGCAAATGTTTTACACCAGCTTTCTCTGCAACTTCTGCTATGGTCAACAGGTCTATGGCAGTGATCATTCCACCTTTGAGGTTAATTTTTATTGGAATTTTTCTTTTAGCCATGATCAACCGATTTTTTTCATTTCATTTTCAAGAACAGGCATTTCAAGCAACTGCGTGAGTATGCGCTGCACTTCAGGTCTGCATGATCCACATCCTGTTGCAGCACCGGTTTCAGCACATAATTGTTTTAGTTCAGTACATCCTTCCCGGATCTTATTTTCCAGGTTGATGCTTCCAACATTATTGCAACTGCAAACAAGCCTGCCTAATACAGGATCTGCTTTATTGCCGCTTCGTAATAACTGAAGCCTTTTCTCACTCAATTCAGTTTTATTGGAGATCAGTTCACGGAATTCCTGGAACTCCGATTTATCACCTATTAAAATGGCTCCCACAAGCCGGTCCTGGTGAATGATACATTTTTTATAGTACCTTTTTGAACGGTCGATAAATATGATCTCTTCATAATCCTTATCATCAGGGCATTCCGGGATACCAAGACTACATAGGTCGAAGCCATGAATCTTGATAATGTTCATCAGCAAACTACCTTCATATCTACTGGATATATCACCGTTGATATATTTCGCTACAACATCAGCCTGGTGTTCTGCAGCTGCAGTAATTCCATATAAAAATCCTTTGAATTCAGCGATCTCTCCTATTGCATAAATATTTGGATCACTCGTTTGAAGTTTTTCATCAACGATCACACCTCTTTGACAATCGATCCCTGAAACCCTTGCCAATTCTGCGTTTGGTATGGTTCCAATAGCGATCACCAGTGCATCACATTCAAGGTATACACCGCTTTTTAGTTTTATGGCAGTAAGCTGTTCCTGCCCAAAATATTGCTGCACTTCATCATTGAAATACATATCACATCCCTGGTCAGCCATCTCTTCCTCCAACAACTGGCTGCCAAGTACATCAAGCTGTCGATCCAAAAATCTCGAGATCCTTTGAATGATAGTGATCCGAACACCAACTTCACGCAACGATGCAGCAAGTTCAAGCCCAAGTAGTCCTCCTCCCACTATCACCACATGTCCATGCTTCGGAACATGTTCAATGAATTGATCAGCATCAGTTCTGCTGCGCATGGTAAATATTCCCTTTAGCTGTGGCACATTGGGAGGAATGGCAGCACGCGATCCAGTTGCCATGATCAAAATATCATAATGCGTTTTTTGTCCATTTGAATCCAGTACAAATTTTTCATCCCTGTTGATTGATTCAATGCTAACTCCACGATGAAGCTTTATATTGAATGAAGGTTCTTCCTCATCTTTCATTTTTACCAATTCATCCCAATCCTGCACACCACTGATGTAATCGGGTAGCATCACGCGATTATAGAAAGGAAAATTTTCTTTGCTGAAAATGATGAGTTCATCTTCTTTGTTTAATTCACGGTAAGACCTTACAAATCCATATGCACCTGCACCGGCTCCAATGATCACAATACGCTGCCTGGGTTTCCGATATCGTTGAACAGATACAGCACAGTATTTAAAATCCGGTTCCTTTGAAATGGGGTCAACTAAATTTGCGGTGATGTTATTGGTCCTGTTCAAATCATTACCCGCGATCTTCCCCCAATGCATGGGAAGAAATACCACGCCCGGTTTAATGGTGGCACTGACTTTTGCCGGCACACGAACTTCTCCTCTTGCTGACCTGACCACTACAATATCGCTGTCTTCGATTTGTAATCTCCTTGCATCCACCGGGTGAATTTCAAGGAAGGCCTGGCTGATATGGCGTTTGAGCTTACTTACTTTCCCACTCCTGCTCATGGTATGCCACTGGTCACGAATCCTTCCGGTTGTCAATACCAGCGGAAATTCTTCACTCAGCGCTTCACTTCGATCTTCCTGCGATACAGCATGGATCACTGCTTTACGGGAAGCAGTATAGAACTGGTGATCTTTAAATAGTCGATCACCTTCCTTTAAAGGCCACTGAACAGATCGTTTTTCTTTCAGGACATCATAATTCAATCCATCTATATCAAGGTTGGTTCCGGCCGTAAGTTTTGTATGCTCAACAAAGATCTCGTTGAAGCTTGCAAAATCAAATCCATGATAACCCATCTTCCTGGCAAAACGGGTGATGATCTCTGCATCCGGCAAAGCTTCCCCTGGCGCATCTATCACCTTTGGCAGATGAGAGATCCTTCGCTCACTGTTGGTCATCGTTCCTTCCTTTTCCAGCCAGGTGGCAGCTGGAAGAATAACATCTGCATATTGAAGTGTTTCGGGTTTACTACTGATCTCCTGCACCACTACAAACTTCGCTTTCTTCAATGCTGCTTCGGCCTGGCGAACATTTGGTAAGCTAACTAGCGGGTTGGTACAAATGATCCAGATCGCTTTCAACCTGCCATCTTCCAATGCTTCAAACATTTCTGTAGCTGTCAACCCAGGTTGGGCCGATATATCCACTCCTCCCCAGAATTGTTGAACTGCTTTCCTGTCGGCCTCATTCAACAAATTACGATGAGCAGGAAGCATGTTCGATAAACCCCCCACTTCACGTCCACCCATCGCATTAGGCTGACCGGTCAGACTAAACGGACCGGCACCTGGCTTTCCGATCTGCCCGGTAATTAAATTCAGGTTGATAAGACTCAGGTTTTTATTGACACCTTCTGCACTTTGATTCAATCCCATGGTCCACATGGTCAGAAACCCTTTCGATCTTCCAATAATTTCAGCTGCCATCAATATGTCTGGAACACTGATTCCGCAAAGCTTTGAAGCATCTTCCAAAGAAGTTGAGAATACCTTTTCACGGTAGGCAATGAATCCTTCTGCATGTTGATCAACAAATGTTTGATCTATGGATCCATTTTCAATCAGCACTCTTCCAATAGCATTATTCAATGTAATATCAGATCCTGGATTTAATTGAAGATGAAGATCTGCGATAGAAGAAGTATCTGTTTTCCTTGGATCTGCTACAATGATCTTCACATGAGGATTCGCAGCTTTATGCGCTTCCACCCTTCGCCACAAAATAGGATGGCACCATGCAGGATTGGCACCCGTTACAAAGATGCAATCGCTCAGTTCTATATCATCATAACAAACCGGAACACTATCCTCACCCAACGCAAGCTTATATGCTGCCACCGCAGAACTCATGCAAAGCCTTGAATTGGTATCGATATTATTACTTCCGATAAATCCTTTGATCAATTTGTTGATGACATAATATTCTTCGGTAAGACATTGTCCTGAAACATAGAATGCCACTGAATCAGGACCATATTTTTTAATGAATGTCCTGAATACTGCAGCAGTGCGCTCAAGCGCCTGGTCCCAGCTCACACGTTGCATAGGCATTGATCTGCTGAACCTCATCTGTGGATACAACAACCTATCTGATCGGTCATTTGCTGTATGATGCAGGTTCATTCCTTTACTGCACAAAAAACCTTTGTTGACCGGGTAGTCAGGATCACCCTCTACAGTTACAGATCCTTTTTTATCTTTTGATACAATGATGCCGCAGCCAACACCGCAATAGCAACAGGTAGTCTTGTAAGAAGAAGGCAGATGAATCATACAATAAATTAAATGGAGAAAATTACTATGCGCGCAACAGGACTTCCTGTGAAAGCGATCCTGCATCTGCGAAAGATGACTTTTTGATATGAGTGAAAAAGACGATTGAACCAACGATCATCACACCAATACCAATGTAAAAGAATGCCTGCGAATAGGTGATGGCAGAAGATTTAAACAGGAAGGCAACCAGCATGGCACCAAGGTTTCCTCCTGCACCAACAATTCCTGCCACACTACCGATCGCATCCCTGTTAATAAAAGGGACGATGGAATAAGTACCACCATTGGCCATCTTAAGAAACAAAGCAAATAATAACATGGAGATGATGGCTAAACTTAGTGAACCAGCCTGGGCAAATATCATTATCCCGATTCCTTCTGCCACCAGGAAACCCGCCAGCAGCAAGGCTTTCCCACGTAAACCATAGATCTTTCCAATCTTGTCACTGATGATTCCTCCCAATGCTCTTGCAAAGAGATTCATGAATCCAAAGAGACTGGCCAAAGCGCCGGCAACAATGATCGTTGTATCAAAATTGTCGACAAAATAAGTGGCTGCTACATTATCAACGGTGATCTCAATTCCAAAACAGGCCGCATAGGCAAGAGCAAGCACCCAGGTACGATAATCCTTAAGTGCAAGCATGAAACTGCCTTTCTTTTTTACTATGCCGCTGCGTTTTATCTCTGAGTAATTTCCCTGCGGGGTATCCTTTGTATATCGATAATAAACAAAAGCCATTACCAGCAGCATCACTCCGGGAATGACCATGGCATATCGCCAGGAATTTGCAGTATCCAAATAACCCAATGCAACAAGTGCAGCAGCGATCAGTGGCATCACTACCTGCGTAACACCACCACCAAGATTACCCCAACCGCCAGCAACTGCATTTGCAGTTCCCACAACATGAGGAGCAAACATGACCGAGGTATGAAACTGTGTGATCACAAATGAAGCACCGATGATACCGATTACCAACCTGAATAATAAAAAGCTTTCATAACTATTCGCTAAACCGATCAGCATAACCGGGATGGCACCGATTACTAACAAAATGGTATAAGTAAGACGAGGCCCTAATGAATCACACAATTTACCAATGATAAGACGGGCAAGGATCGTAGCCGACACAGATGCAATAGTGATATTACCTACCTCCTCTTTTGTAAGATGTAATTGATCACGAACAATGGGCATCAGCGGAGCGATACCAAACCATCCAAAGAAACAGAAAAAGAAGGTCAGCCAGGTGATATGAAAGGTTCTCATCTGGATTCCCCGAAAGGAAAAAATATTGAGGTTGCCGAGTGGTTGCGACATAAAAAACCGGTTTAATGTAAAATGAAAATTGATGGGGTCAACTGATTTTTATCATTGCACCCCAATGAACACCATTCCTTCTTCGATCTTAACGGGGTATGTTTTGATCGAACACTCATCGCCATTAAGGCATTCACCGGTTTTTAAGGAGAAAGTTTTCTTATGAAAGGGACAGGCAACTTTTGGCTCATCGCCCTGCGAGCCGATTAGTCCCCGGCTGAGGGCCATCTGCATTCTGTGCGGACATAAATTCTGCGTGGCAAACCACTCTCCTCTTCGGGAGAAATTAAATACGGCGATCTGTTCATTTCTGTATTTCACACATACACCTTCATTCTCCGGAACATCATCTGCATAGCATGCGGGAAACCATTTAAGAACCTGTGTTGTTGGCTGTTCTGTCATATTCGTATGTTTTAAAGACGGGTGAATATGGCAGCAATCGTTTCAATAATTTTTATTTCCATTCAGCCGCCCTCTTCATCTCCCTCATCTCTTCAAACTTCACCGTCGGGTCTTTTTCTTCAGGAGCATTGACGAAGTGGCTGAATCGTTTTCTTATTTCAGGATTTTCTACGGCTTCTTTCCATTCGCATTTGTAGGCATCTACCAATAACTGCATTTCCTTTTCCAGGTTATCTGCAATGCCCAGGGAATCATTGATTACTACATTTTTCAGGTAATCAATTCCACCTTCCATTTTATTAAGCCAGGTGGCCGTTCTTGTCAGTGGATCAGCAGTTTTGATATAAAACATGAGAAACCGGTCGATCAGTTTAATACAGGTTTCATCATCCACATCGGTGGCTAGCAAGAGCGCATGCTGGGGCTTGGAACCTCCGTTGCCACACACATATAGATTCCAACCTTTTTCCGTGGCAATGATTCCAAAATCCTTGCTCTGCGCTTCAGCACATTCACGAATACAACCTGATACAGCGGATTTCAATTTGTGCGGAGACCTCAGTCCGCGATATCTTTCTTCAATCCTTATGGCAAAACTTACACTGTCGTGAAGACCAAACCTACACCAGGTGCTGCCCACACAACTTTTTACTGTGCGTAGCGATTTTCCATAAGCATGACCACTTTCAAAACCTGCAGCAATCAGTTCTTCCCATATGTTTGGAAGATCACTAAGATGAGCACCGAACAGGTCGATACGTTGTCCACCTGTGATCTTGGTATACAGGTGATATTTCTTTGCAACCTCTCCTATCACGATCAATTTTTCAGGCGTTATTTCTCCTCCCGGTATTCTTGGAACCACAGAATAAGTTCCTCCTTTCTGAATATTGGCGAGATAACGATCATTGCTGTCCTGAGCAGTTGCCTTACCTTTTTCAAGTATCATTTCATTCCACAAACTTGCAAGAATGGAAGCAACTACAGGCTTGCAGATCTCACATCCGTCACCAGATCCAAATGCATTGAGTACATCATCATAGGTCTTCAATCCGTTGATCTTTGTCAGATCAAATAACTCCTGCCTGCTATAATCAAAATGTTCGCAGATGACATTCTTGATATACCGACCCTGTGATGCGAGTGTATGGTTCACGAGGTCTTTGATCATGGGAATGCAGCCACCACAGCCTGTTCCGGCCTTCGTACATTTTTTCACCCCATCAACATCTTCACAACCATTTTGAACTGCAGTACATATATCATCCTTTGAAACGCATTCGCAACTACAGATCAGGGCTTCACCAGGAAGTGCAGCAATGCCTGCACCGGAATCTTTTTGAATACCTTGTGCTCCAATCAACAACTCTTCTGGATTGGATGGAATCACCATCCTGTTCTTACAGGTCTGCAGTAACATATTGTAGGACGAAGCATCCCCAATAAGAATACCACCCAGCAGATATTTTCCATCCGGAGAAATATTGATCCTTTTATAAATGCCTTTATTAAGATCTTCAAAAACGATCGAATTACTCAGATGTCCGGATATGAATGGATCTCCAAAACTTGCCACTTCTACTCCTATCAGCTTCAATTTTGTACTCATATCAAAACCCAAAAAGCGTTTATCCATGCCCGTTAGATAAGAGACTACCACTTCTGCCATTTCATAACCAGGGGCCACCAATCCATAGATCATTCCACCAAACAGGGCACATTCACCGATGGCAAAAATGGATGGATCACTTGTTTGCATTGTTTCGTTGACAACAATACCTCCACGCGCTCCAATGTCAAGCCCCGATGCCCGGGCTAATTCATCCCTGGGTTTAATACCTGCAGAGATCACCAGCATATCTACCTCAATTGAACTTCCATCAGCAAACTGCATCCCGGTGATTCGATCATGACCAAGGATCTCTGATGTATTGGTATTAATGTGAATGGTCAAACCCAATGATTCCAGCCTGGAACTGAGCAGGGATGAAGCACGCTCATCAATTTGTCGTGGCATTAACCTTGGGGCGAATTCAATTACATGCGTATCATTAACCCCCAGGTCTATCATGGCTTTTGCAGCCTCCAATCCCAGCAAACCACCACCAATCACTGCTCCTGCTTTTGCCTTAGGAGCCCAGGAACTCATCATTTCAAGATCTTCAATGGTCCTGTATATAAAGACACCATCTTTATCAACGCCGGGAATGGGTGGCACAAATGCAGAAGATCCTGTTGCCAGTACCAGGTAATCGTACTCCAACTCAATACCATGATAGGAACGCACTTTCTTTAATTGCCTGTCGATGAATACCACCGGGTCACCCAGGTAAAGTGAAACCTGGTTTTCTTCATACCAGGAAAAAGGGGCTATTTGTAGATCCCCGGCCGACTTACCACTAAAATATTCGCTTAAGTGTACCCGGTCGTAGGCCGGCCTGCTTTCTTCACCAAAAACGATTAATTCCGATTGCTCAGGGGAAATCCTGGACCTGAACTTCTCACAAAACTTATATCCTACCATCCCGTTGCCAATGACAATTACTCTCATAACAACAAATTAAAATTAAATCTATATAATATATGATGGCATAAGCAACCGTTAAATACACATAAAAACCTAATGTATATCATAAATCTACGGATAAATGGATATATTTACTTATTCTGAATACAATACTGTTCATATATATTTTTTAATAATTTAATTATGCATTCGAAACCTTATCTATATTTAGTAGGAGCCGGACCTGGAGATCCGGAGTTGATCACCATGAAAGCAATTCGAATAATACGCAGTGCCAATGCGGTTCTATACGATGCACTTGCCAGTGAAGAGTTACTGGAATTCACTTCTCCAGGTTGCAAAAAGTTATTTGTTGGGAAAAAGTTTGGCTGTCACGCCTTATCCCAGGAAGAAATAAATCTTCATATAGTGAATTATTGTAATAATTATGGCAAAGTGGTAAGATTGAAGGGTGGAGATCCTTTTGTTTTTGGTCGGGCCCAGGAAGAAATTGACACGGCACGCAAATTTGGGATCCCATGGGAAGTAATCCCTGGTATCTCCAGCTCGATCGCTGTTCCTGCACTCCAGGGCATACCTCTCACCTGCCGGGGAATTAATGAAAGTTTCATGGTGACCACCGGTACCACCAAATCAGGGGAAGTATCGCAGGATATTCGTCATGCAGCAAGATCAAGTGCGACAGTTGTGATCCTAATGGCGATGAGTAAACTCGAACAGATCATGGATATATTTAAGGAGGAAGGAAGATCAGAAACTCCTGTTGCCATTATTCAAAATGGTAGTCGGCCTGATGAAAAAACACTCTTTGGCAAGGTCAACGATATCGCTCTTAAAAATGAATTTTACCAACTTTCCAATCCTGCAATTATTGTTGTAGGTGAAGTGGTAAACCTTGCCAAACTTAACCTTACCTTTAATACCGAAATCCGATCGCTTGCTAAAAAATCAGAATGAGAAAAATTCTATGCGATACGACAAAGGCCTAATGAATAACAAAGGAAAAGGTAATTGTAATCTAACAGAATGCATGCTTTGCAAGAATACCTTACCGGAATGGAAGCCTGCCATTGAAGCCAACAGGAAAAATTTCAACTTTCAAAAAAACGATATCATCTTCACGGAAGGTTCCGAAGTTAAGGGAATGTATTTCGTCACAAAAGGAGTTGTAAAAGTCCATAAGCAATGGGGACCTGAAAAAGAACTTATCATCCGATTTGCAACTTCAGGAGATATATTTGGCCACCGCGGAATGGGATCCGACCTTATCTATCCTGTATCTGCAACTGCATTGAACGATGCGCAGGTTTGTTTTATTCCCATGGATTTTTTCATGTCCACGTTGAAAGTGAATCCCCAGTTTCAATTACAACTGCTTCAATTTTTTGCAGAAGAATTGAGGATCTCTGAAAAGAAGATGAGAGATATGGCCCACATGAGTGTTCAGGGAAGAGTGGCAACAGCATTGCTCCGACTTGAAACAAAGTTTGGTATTGACAAAAACAACATGTTTGCATTCACCCCTGCGAGACAGGATCTGGCTGCATATGCCGGCACCACCTATGAAACATTATTCCGAACGCTTACAGCATTCGAAAAAGATGGACTGATCAAAACGGTTGGAAAAAGTCTTGGTATTTTAAATCACGAGCAATTGAAGATCTATGCTGAAGAGATGCAGAATATTCAATAGATAATTTTGATCTTCAGAAAAAGAAGAATTGTAATCTTTCACCATTTTCTATAATCATTTTTTCCGATGGATGCATGGCAATGCCCATGGCATGAACACCTGCGCGTATGTCACCCGAACCATTGAATGGAATCGCTTTAATTTTTCCATTATTGGTTAATGTAGCGGGGAACAATTCATCCAGGTTATTTTTTTTGGATCGGACTCCTTCAAATTCAAATTGAGGAATTATATCATTTTGTTCCATGCAGGATCGGATGAAAGGATGTATGAAAAGTCTTGTATTTACCCTGGTTGAAAAAGGATTTCCCGGAAGGGCAAAAATTATTTTATTACCAGGGCGTAAACCGCACCAGATTGGCTTTCCAGGCTTTATGGCAACTTTATGGAACAGGCATTCAGCTCCCAGCATGGAAAGCACCTTTGGGATATGATCAGCATCACCCATTGAAACTGCTCCACAGGAAATGATGATATCAGCATCCCAAACTTTCAAAAAAGTATCCTTTAATTCTTCGATCGTGTCATTGGAATGATAGGTCAGAATTTGTTCAATGCCCATTTTCTCCAATGAAGCAATCAGTTGAAACCGATTACTGTTTCTGATCTGGACATCATTCACTGGATAATCAACAGGTTTTACCTCATTGCCGGAAGTGATAACTGCCACTGTAGGATTTCGTTTAACTATAACCGTTAGTTGTCCGACAGCAGCCAGCAATGCAACAACACCGGCGTCGCAAAATGTATTTTTTTGGACAAGCACTTCTCCTTTCCTGACATCTTCCCCTTTGCGTGCTATATGCTGAAAAGGCTCATACCTACTTTTTTCAAAACTCACCGTTCCATCTTTATTCAAATAAGAGTCTTCCACCCTGATAACCAGATCCGCATCTTCCGGAACCGCAGCACCCGTCATGATCTTATACACTTCACCCTTCTGCAAACTCCCTGAAGGAACAGTACCTGCATACAGCACTTCCCTCACTTTGAAGCCACTTCCCCCTTCTCCACTTCCCCACTTCTCCACTGCATACCCATCCATCGCCGCTCTATTGAAAGGAGGATAATCCCTGTCTGCCAATATATCTTCAGCCAACACCTTTCCATGGACCTTATCCAATGAACAACTTTCCACTCCAAAGGAATAGGTATGTTGAAATAAAATATCTAGTGCTTCCCTGTATTTCTTCATGTCTTCAAGTCTTCATGTCTCCAAGTCTCCACTTCCTCAATGCCCCCCTCCCTTCATCATCTTCCTCGCATGAAACACTGCAGGCAAAATCGCTTCCAGACTTTCCCTTGCTCCATTCGTGCTACCCGGCAGGGTAACAATCAAGGTGTGGTTGATAGAACCCGCCACACCCCTGCTCATCATAGCAAGCGGTGTACGCATCTGACCATAATGACGCATGGCCTCGGTAATGCCATCTGCATCACGCTCGAGGATCTCTTTTACCGCTTCAACAGTATTATCCCGTGGACCTAACCCGGTTCCACCCGTCGTAAATATGAATGGAATATCTTCTTTCACCCATTGCAAAATGGAAGACTGGATATCTTCCTTATTATCAGCAACGATCTTGTAGTATTTGACTTTGGCATTGACCTTTTCCAGCATGCTGCAGATCATTTTGCCGCTTCCATCTTCCCGCTGACCAGCCGCCGTAGAATCCGAACAAACCAGGACGGCACAATCCGGTGGAGTAGCGAAGTATCTTTCCCTGTCTGATTTACCTCCAGTCTTTTTAAGCAATTTTATCTGCCCAATTTCCAGCGTTGTATCTATTGGCTTTAGCATATCATAGATCTCCAGGCAGGCAACAGAAACACCGGTGAGTATTTCCATTTCAATTCCCGTCCGGCCAATGGATCTTGCTTCTCCAATAACTACAATTCCTGTTTTTCCCGTCTCCTTATTGACCTCCTCAATGGTAGTATCACTTAGCCATTCAAACCGAACATCCATCCCATCGATCCCTACAGGATGGCAATGAGGAAGCAGCATCGGTGTTGATTTCGCACCAATGAATGCAGCTGCCCGGGCTACATCAAATAAGTTCCCCTTGGGCAATTCGTCGTTACGGATCTGTTGGATTGTTGCTTCACTGCAATACACTACCGCAATGGCTTGGGCGGTACGCAGTGTGATCTGTTTGTGTGACACGTCGCGCATGTCAGCAAGGTAAGCACGAAAAATAAAACTATAGACTGGAATGAAGATAATCCTTCAGAGAGCTGATGGTTTCTTCCTGTGATAAGATGGTTTCTTTAACAACGTCATTGATGGAAATGATACCAACCACTGCGTCGTCGTTGAAGACTGGCAGATATCGAATATTCCTGTCAGACATCATCTGCATACAATATTCGATGGAATCATTTGGAGTGATGCGAGGGAAATCATTTGACATGATATCCTTCACGGTGGTGTCGGTGGAAGACTTTCCTTTAAGGATCACTTTTCTGGAATAGTCTCTTTCGGTCATAATGCCCTGGTATTGTCCATCCTGGGTTACCATAACTGATCCGATGTTTTGATCAGCCATGATCCGGAGTGCATCGAGCACGGATGTTTCAGGACCTACCTGTGTTACACGGTTTCCTTTTCGGGAAAGGATGTCTGCTACTTTTTTCATGAAAGCGTTTTTGGGTGGAACAATCGTTGGAACAATTTAAGAAAAAAAGGGGAATGTTCAGGAGTTGGGAGTTGGGAGTTGGGAGTTGGGAGTTGGTGGGCAGACCCGAGCGCAGCGAAGGGGCAGAACGATAGGTGCCCCCAACGTTCAGCCCGCCCTCCGGGCGTTCTGCCCGGATGCGAATCATCCGCCCTTTGCGCGCATTGCTCCCTTGCGCAGCTGCCGCAGGCAGCGGCTTTGCGTGAAATAATTCATTAATTATCAAAGAAAAATGCATTTAGTCGGAGATTCCAACCAAATGCATTTTTCATTTTACATTAATATCACATCTTCTCCCCTACCACCACCAAATCACTCAAATCCACGGTTATCGGGATCAGGCCTAACTGAACCACCGCCTTTTTGCCCTTGATCTCCTTAACCTCTCCCACCTTATGATTTTTTTTCATCAGTACCTTCTGCCCAACCTCAATATCAACCTTCAATTCCTCGTATTTTGAATCGATCTTCTTTTTGACCTTCTCCGTAGAATTCAGCTGGTTCTGCCTGAATAATAACAACTGGATCTGCCTGATCAGGTCTTTCTTATTTTCTTCATCCGCCGATTTCCTCCAGTCGGATATGATCTGTTTCAGTTTCCGCTCTGTATCTTTTAAATAGGCGATCTTATCTTCCGTGATGCGGTTCTGATGCCGAAGTATTTCAACCTGTTGCCTATGCCTTTCCTTATCCATCACCTGTTCCATCTCTTTCTTCAATCGCTCATTCTCTTTGATCAGCTTATGCAGTTCCTTTCTCTCCTTATCCATTACCTGCAGATCCTGTTCAGTTCTGTTTAATAACCGATCAAGTTTGAAATGATTTTCATCCACAAGCTTCTTTGCCCGTTCAACCAACCTTGGATCCAGCCCTATTCTTTCTGCAATTGAAAAAGTATAGGAGCTTCCGGGCTTTCCAACGATCAGCTTATATAATGGCAATAGGTTTCTTTCATCGAAAGCCATAGCACCATTCACAATTCCCGGAGTTTTACTTGCCATTACCTTCAGGTTCAGGTAATGCGTTGTCACAATTCCGAATGAATGTTTTTTGATCAGCTCTTCCAGTATCACTTCTGCAAATGCTCCACCCAAATTCGGATCAGACCCGCTTCCTAATTCATCAATAAAGAAAAGCGTTCTTCCATTCGCATTTTCCATGAAATGCTTCATGTTCTTAAGATGCGAGCTGTAAGTACTTAATTCAAATTCCAGGCTTTGTGTATCCCCGATATGGATCATGATCTGCTTGAAAATACCCATCTGCGAATCGGGATGAACAGGTACCAGCAATCCGCTCTGCATCATTAACTGAAGCAGACCAACCGTTTTCATGGTTACCGTTTTACCGCCGGCATTTGGCCCTGAGATCAGGAGGATGCGATTCTTTTCATTCAATTCTATCTGAACGGGATAAGTTACTTTATCCGATTTCTTATTATAGAGATAAAGAAGCGGATGGTATGCATTGATCAAATGGATATGCGATTTATCATGCACCAGTGGAAAATTTCCATTGATCTCATTCGCAAATTTTGCCTTCCCCCTGATGAAATCATATTCTCCCAGGATATCATGCCATACCGATAACAGTGGCGAAAATGCAGCCAGCCTGGATGTAAGTTCCCGAAGTATACGGTACACTTCCCGGCTTTCCGAGTGCTCCAGGGAGAAGATATCATTGTTCAATTCAATTGTATCTTCCGGCTCAATAAAAACTGTTTTCCTGGTATCACTTTCTCCATGAAGAATTCCCTTGATCTGTCGTTTGTGTTCTGCAAACAGCGCCACTACCCTTCTTCCATTCAAAAATGCTTCTTCAATATCTGCCACATAACCGGCTTTACTAAGCTTCTGAACGATCTTATCAAACAGTCTTCTGAGTTCGTTTCTCTTTCTGAACAAAGACATCCGGATATTTGCCAGCTCAGCAGAAGCATTGTCTTTTACATGTCCTGATTCATCCAGTACATCATCGATCAGTTCAATGATCTTTTTCTCATAGGTAGTGTTGCCTACCAGCGAAGCAAGTGCAGGATATGCTTCCTTTCGTTCCTTGTCAAACCACCGGAAGATCTTTTGCATGCTTTCCGCCAGCTTTCGGATCTGAATGAAATTCTCTTCAGTCAATACAGCCCCGGAAATGCCCAGCAGCTTTAATTCTTTCTGAAGATTCAGTATATAATCATTGGGGAAATACTGTCTGCCATTTAAAATGGATTTGTATTCATCCGTTTGCCTCAATTCTGTATCAATATATTCCTTACGGGTATGGATCCGCAGCTCCGACGCCTTGGAACGGGCGTATTCAGTGGAACAATGTTCAACTAATTGCTGTTTTATCTTTTCAAATTCCAGCTGAACGAGCGCTGATTCCGGAAAAAATCTTATCATGGGCTGCAAAGGTAGGAGGAAATTGACCTTATTAAACTTTGGGTCCTCCTTAACTGTTATTGACCGAATTTTATGCCGCAAAACCGGTGAGTATGAACATTTCAATTATGGGGTTTTTCCTGGGGATCACCTCCTTTTTAGCCTGCAACCAGGGAAACCTTGATAAAGCAGCTACTAATTCTTTAACAGCATCAATGACCAATTATAAGGACATGAAGACCGATACAGCGACCTTTGGAACAGGATGTTTCTGGTGTACAGAAGCCATTTTTCAGCAATTAAGCGGAGTATTGAAAGTAGAATCAGGATACAGTGGCGGCCATGTAGACAACCCCACTTATAAAGAAGTTTGTGAAGGAACCACTGGCCATGCCGAGGTAGTCCAAGTAGTGTACGATCCATCGAAGATCAGCTTCGACGAACTGTTGGAAGTATTTTGGCAAACACATGATCCAACCACTTTAAACAGGCAGGGAAATGATGTGGGACCTCAATATCGTTCAGTGATCTTTTACCACAATGATGAACAAAAACAGAAATCACTTGACTATAAAAAGAAACTTGACGAGGCAAAGGCCTTTGATAAGCCTATTGTTACCGAAGTGAGTCCATTTTCGAAATTTTATATTGCTGAAAATTACCACCAGGATTATTACAACCAGAATGGCTCTGCACCTTATTGTTATTATGTGATCAGGCCCAAGCTGGAAAAATTCAGGAAAGTATTTGGAGATAAACTGGCCCGCTAACCCGGGCAGAACCGAGCGCAGCGAAGGGGCTGAACGCCGGGTAAAAAAATATGAAAAATGCGTTTAAAGGAATACTTCCTTTAAACGCATTTTTCATTTTACATTTTTCATTCTACTGCATCGAACCCCTCGTATCCACTAACTCCTCCACATCTTTCACATCTATCTTCTTCATTGTTACCGGAAACACAATAATGAACTGGCTGCCTTCATTTTCCTTACTCTTTGCAGTGATGATTCCACCGTGTTTCTCAACGATCTTCTTGGTAATGGCAAGACCAATTCCTGTTCCCTGGTATTGTTCCTTGCTGTTCAATCGCTGGAACAACATGAAGATCTTATTCACAAAACGATCGTCAAATCCGATTCCGTTATCACTAACAACTATTCTTACATACTGGCCACTTTCGTTTGGAACAGCGTCGAAAGACAATTGATCAACAGGAGTTGATTTGATCTTAATGACCGGATGCTCACCTTCTTTCTGGAACTTCAGCGCATTACTGATAAGGTTTTGAAATACCTGCCGGATCTGGGCATGAACACCTTCGATCATTGGTAACTTATCAAAGATGATCTCTGCATTTTTTTCAGAGATGGTAAATTCAAGATCCGATAGGATTTCATTGATCACTTCATTCAGATCAAGCCTGGTAGAAAGTGATGTAATGGAAATTCTTGAAAAAGAAAGAAGATCCTCTACCAATGAATTCATCCTTAACGAGGAGGCTATGATCTTATCCAAAAACACTGCTTCTCTTTGTTCTAACTGGAATTTATCGCGGATCATGTTTCCAAACATGATGATCTTCCTCAACGGTTCTTTTAAGTCATGGGAGGCAATAAATGCAAACTGTTGCAATTCAAGGTTACTGCTTTCCAGTTCAGCATTGATCCTTTCCAGTTCACCCGTGCGGTCTTTCACTTTCTGCTCCAGTATTGATGCCGCATGTTTTTGATCATTGATATTGGTACCGGTTCCAACCCATTGTATGAGTTTACCATGATCATCCTTCCTCGCTTTTACACGCATCAGGTGCCATTGGTAATCTCCATTCTTGTTCATCATTCTTATCTCGATATCAAAATCCGATTCCATTTGAATGGCGCGCTTCCAGGTAACAAATAACCTTGCAAGGTCCTCATGATAGATGATCCGCTGCCATCCGGTTCCAATGGCATCATCTACGGAAAGACCACTGTACTGCGAAAAATAATCATTGATGAAATCAACTGCTCCCTGTGGCTTGGCAGTCCAAAGAATCAATGGCATTGATTGAGCAAGAAAATCCTTGTCTTCCCTGCTGATCTTCGCATCCATCTTGGCACTCTTCAGGTCGGTAATATCAAGCATGGACCCGATCATCCTGTATGGTGTGCCATATTCATCCTGCAAAATATATCCTCGGTCCAAAATGTAGGCGTAATCACCGTTTCCGGTCCTAAACCGGTATTCCGCCGACCATTGCTTTTCATTTTTGTTGATGGCATCCCAGATACTTTTCTTTACCTCTTCCCTGTCATCAATATGAACTTTATCCAGCCAGGTTTCACGATTAACCAATTCACCTTCATTATATCCAAACTTCTTCTTATAATTTTCTCCCAACCACAAACTGTTATCCATAAGATTCCAGTCCCAGATGATATCATTTGTAGCCATTGACACCATCCTGAATCTTTCTTCGCTATCAGATAATTCCTTCGTGCGCTCCTTCACTTTGTTCTCAAGATCGGAATTGAGTTTTTTCAGATTGTTTTTAAGCGACAACAGCTCATTATAATTCTTCCGAAGTTTCTCTTCTCCTTCTTTCTTAGCCGTGATGTCTGTAAGAGATGCAACAATAAGATCATCTCTTTTTACTGCAGATACATCATACCACTGCTGTTCAATCTTTGCCTCTGTTCTTAACGACCCACCCTTATCGAGCAGGGCTTTAAAGGATTTGACCATCTGGTCATCCTTCATCATGCTTAATTCACCGGACTCACTGACGAGGTGCTTTGCAGCATTATTGGAAGCCATCACTTTCCATTTTCCCTGTTCATCTGTTTTTAAAGAGATGATAACATTAGGACTCGCATTGAATATACCTGCAATGATATTATTCAATGCCTTCATGGCGCTGACATCCACAAACGTGATAACCACACCATCACGATTCTTATCCTGCCTTACATATGGAAGTATGCGCATCAGGACAAATCGTCCATTCTTCAGCTGAATCTCTTTTTCAACCAATTCACCTTTTTGCAAAACATAATGTATGTCTTTGTAAAGGTCGTCGTACTGAAGATTATGTGATATATGACTGATTGGTCGGCCAAGATCAGACTCTATGAGATTGATCAGTTTGATAGCAGCAGGATTGAATTTCCTGATCTTAAGATAAGGATCAAGAAATACTTGGCCTATTTCAACTGATTTGAAATAATTATTCAGGTCATCATTCAATTCTATCAGCTCACGGATCTTAAGCTGGTGCTCAGTATTAAGCGTATGTAATTCTTCATTGAGTGATTGAAGTTCTTCATTAGAACTCTGCAATTCTTCATTAGCAGAAAGCAATTCTTCATTCGAACTCTGCAGTTCTTCGTTGGCTGTTTCCAATCCTTCAATAGCCATTTGAAGATTCAATCTTGTTTCCTTTAATTCAGATTCAAGATCAAAAATGTATTCCTGGTTATTGTGGTTAAGATGTTCATGTGAAGGTTCCACATATTGAATAAGCTCTTTCTTACACTCACCAAAAACTATCAGTGTTAGCTGCTCATCATCGGCTGCACCCATTGGCTTTACGCTGAGTGAAACGAACCTGCTTTCCTTACCTATTTTTTCATGCACACTCTTGATCGAAACTTTCTGATTTTCTTTCCATGCTTTCCTTACAAGGCTGTTAAGAGCAGCGGAAAGATCAGGAGAAACCATTTTCAACAGGTGTAAATTCATCCTGTCAGGAAGTTTCAAATATTTTCTGAAATCCCCCGTAGCTTCTTTTATCTCGTAGTTCTTGTCAATCAACACCGCTGCAAATGAATGCTCTTCTGCAAGTATATCTCTAAAACCTTCCAGTATCATGGAAGTCTTTACCGGGATATCTTTCTTTTTAACTGGTACCTCTATCCTCGTATACCTCGTATTATCCACCGGTGAAGGCATACTGCCATGCATTTCCGGCGAATGAGTCAATGTATTTTTCTGGAACACTTTTGCTTTACCGTCGATCTCATCAAAGTTGCTTTTCAATCCCGCTAAAGTTTCGCTGGTGCCCAGTATTAAAAAACCTTTTTCCTGAAGAGAAAAGTATAATGTGTTCAATACTTTTCTTTGAAGGATGGAATTCATGTAGATCAACATGTTCCTGCACATGGCAAGATCATTTTTGATGAAAGGAGGATCCTTGATGATATTGTGCCGTGCAAAAACTATTTTCTTTCGAAGATGCTGATTGATCACATACCTTTTTCCTTCCAGCACAAAATATTTATGAAGATATTCTTCTGGGACATCATTCTTTATGGAGAGCGGATACACTCCTCTTGAAGCCTTTTCAATGGCTTCCTCATCAATATCTGTTGCAAAGATCTTGAGCTCCATATGTGCCCCTTTCTGCTCGAGCAGATCTTCAAGCAACATGGCTACGGAATATACTTCTTCACCGGTACTACAGGCTGCAACCCAGACTTTGATGATCTCTCCATCAGTCTTGGATTCGATCAATCTTGGTATCACGACATCTTTCAGCTGGTCAAACACATAACTGTCGCGAAAAAATTTTGTAACACCTATCAGGAAATCCTTCGATAACAATTTCACTTCTTCCGGATGCTCCCTTAAATACTCAATGTATGGAGGCAGATCAGAGAAGTTCTTTTGTCCCATCCTTTTGGCTATGCGCCTGATAATGGTGGGAGTTTTATAGTAATGAAAATCGTAACCGGTATGTTTAAAAATGAGTTTATAGATCTCACTCAATTGCGCCTCATTTTCACCCTTCTTACCAATTACATCAACAGGATTTTGTTTGATATGCTGAAAAATGGTTTCAGGCATTTTATCGGGTGCCATAACATGGTCTGCAAGACCTGAAGCAATAGCACTGTTGGGCATTCCATTGAACTTCGCAGTTTCCGGATCCTGGACAATGACCAGTCCTCCGCAATCTTTTACCGCTTCAATTCCACGGGATCCATCGGACCCGGTACCTGACAGAATGATTGCAATCGTTTTATTTTTCCGGTCATGCGCCAGGCTGTATAAAAAAGTATCAATGGCAGTGTTGGGGCCCTTAATATTTTCTTTTTGAACAAGAACGATCCTGCCATCAGCAATGGTCATGATCTTATTGTTAGGAATGATATAAACACATCCTTTAGCCACCACCATATTGTGGTTGGCCTCATACACTTTCATATGCGTATGCTTGGAAACAAGTTCTACCAGCAGGCTTTTATAATCGGGCGACAGGTGCTGCACCACGATAAATGAAAGGTTGGCAGCATCGGGCATATGGTCAAAAAAATCATGGATCGCTTCGAGCCCGCCGGCAGAAGCGCCTATTGCCACATAATATTGATCATTGTTTGTCGATTTTCCCACCTTTAATCTCCTTTAATTTGATTAGACCTGAAACGGAATTCCACTGCAAAATTTCTCAGTTGCTCGGCAACCGCCAGTTCCTCCTCCTGCCATGGGCGCGACACACCTTTTACAGTTTCCTGCCATAACCGAAATGAATTCCGGGGATGATATTTTTTTCCATCTGATTCAAATTGAATTGCCTCATTCGGATTTCCTCCCCAATTCACACTTTTTACTTCTTCAGGCCTGAAACCAATTATATATTCATTGGATTCGGTGTTTATCGGTAACACAATTATGCCACTTCCTACCTCCATATAATCCTGTGCCGTATCATTTAACACGGAATAAGAATCGGAATAAAAAAGACTATTGACATTGTTTGACCGAAGCCACATGACCAGGTCATCCACCATTGCTTCTTCAGGAACATTTCCTGCTGATTTCCTGCTGTCTTTTGTATTGATAACAACCCCTTGAGATCCAAGCAGATCCATTAATCCCTGCTCATCTTTTACCAAGCCATCTGAAAGATCATTTTCATCTACTACCTGCTGAACAATTTTGGACTTCATATCCTGCAGGATCTTCACCCTGTCAAAATATTGTTTATTAACAATCAGGCTGATCTTGTTTGATATAATTGTGGACAATAATTCAAATAATCCGCACTGCTCGAAGCTCAATTTCATCGGAGTTTTATGATGGCATGAGATCAGTCCCCAAAGTTTCCCGTTGACTACCAGCCGCATCGACATAGAAGCCTTTACTTTCATATTCTTCAGGTACTCAAGATGCACTCCCGCAACACTCCTGAGATTACATTCGGATAGATCTGTGAATTTGTTGGTCGCAGTATTAATGATCGGGTAAAGCTTTACCGCAGTGAATTCGCGGTCGGGAATCATGCGGAATGCATTTTTTTGATAGAGGGCACGAGCCTGTTTCGGCACATCAGATGCAGGGAATTTCAAACCCAGGTATGGCTCCATATCTTCTTCCTTCACTTCCCCTATAACTAGTCCATTCCAATCTTTATCAAACTGGTAGATCATGATCCGGTCAAGTCCGAGCAAAGCTTTTAGCTGTTGCAGAACTTTCTGGCTCAGCTCCTCAATTGAATCTGTTTTATCCAGTTCATTCATCATGAATTTGAACGCATGAAAAAAGCTATTGAAACTATCAGGAGATTCTTCCCTGGATTCAATTTCAAATAAAAGCTGCCCATCTTTTTGATGAACCATGGAATTGAATTCCTTTGAACGAATCTTAATGGTAAATGGAAGTTTTCCCGAAGAATGAATGACCTGTTGAAGAATGGAATCAAAAGAATTTTCACTGAGATAGGCCTGGAAAGGAAGATCAATGAATTCTGTTAGGCGTATACCAGTATAGTCTTCAATATTCTCACTTGCCTGGATCACTTTTGATGTATGATCAGTTACTACCAGGAATCCATGAGGCTGAATCTGGTTTATGAACTGCAATGGAAGACTTCCACAAAATCCGGAATCATAATTTTTGTTGCTAGTTTGCATGGTACTTTTTTATCCACTTTCCAAAGCAGTCAAAAGTACTTTTGGCACTCTCAATTACATCTTCCTGGTGTTGCGGATGGGTTATATTGTCAATGGTTGTTTTAAAATCCGACCAGGTTGATTGTACGTCCTGGCCTCCCGAAGTAAAAAAAGTATCTTCTATGCCTGCCACTCTTTTCCTGATCATGGAGCTGATCACCTGTCCACCCAGCATTGAACCTTTCATTACATATAGAGCCCCCAAAGCTTGATAAAAATTCTTTATTTCAGGGAAATTTGAATTAAAATTTTCAAATTTTCGTTTACCCATGACTGTTATGTCATGCTTCAATAAATCGATATGATTGGAATGAGAAAAATCTTCCTCAATTTGTGGCATAGAATTATTAGTACAGAGATCATTCAATGGTGCGTAGAATCCATAAAATAATTCCAGGAGTGAAAGATAGTTTTCCTTGCTTTCAATGTTCTTTATGTGCTTAACCAGTTCCTTCTCTACCTGTGCATGAACATCGCGTGTAGAGAGTTTCAAACGTTCCGAAAATTGCATAAGGCCCTACGGTTTTGTAATAGATCGAAGGGAGAATAGGAACAATTATTGGGCCACGGGGTACCGGGCTGACAATCCGCGAAGCTGATTGGCTGAACGGACTATGCTGAACATGCAGCGAAGCAGCATGGGCTGAATTGAAATGCTGTTCAGCCCACCTGCTATGCAGGTGGTCAGCAAAGCGCGTTCAGCCTGTCCCTCCGGGACAGTCAGCCACCCTTCTCAACCCGCCTCAACTCCAGCAGATTCAATCCATTAGCCTCAAATCCTTTTAAGCGGGGATCCGCAAGCCTGATGACTTCATCATACCATAAAGGAACAACCGGAGCATCTTCAATGATGATCCGATCCATCGATTGATAAAGCCTTATTCGCTCTTCAGGGTCGTTGGTTATGAGCGCCTTTTCATACAGCGCATCAAAAGATGGATTACGATACCTGGTATAGTTCGGTGGCGCCGGGTTCTTTCCATAAAAAACACTGAGGTAATTTTCTGCATCGGGGTAATCTGCTATCCAGCTTCCACGGAAAAATGCGGCCTTACTGGTAGCAGTTTGTTCCAGCAACAAACTCTTCTGAATGATCTCCACCTTCACTGTCAAACCGATCTCTTCCAGTTCCCTTGAAATATATGCTGCAAGATCTCCGTAAATAGGTATGGTAAGTAGCTTTATCTCTTCCCCTTTATATCCTGATTGCTTTACCAGTTCTCTCGCTTTCACCGGATCGTATTGATAGCCTTTCACCAGGGTATCATTATGCGAGGGCAATCCTGCAGGAACAAATCCTGAATGTGCAGGTATTCCAATGGAATTGCGCAGGTACAATATCATCTTATCCCTGTCGAATCCATAATTGATCGCCTGCCTGATCCTTTTATCATACAATGGACCTGTATTCCGATCCACTAAGATTCCCAGGTACTCGGTATTGAGGTATGGATGCTTGATCAACCTAATCTTTCCTTCCCATTCATTTCGAAGCATCCCTTTTTTACTCAACACTTCATCTCGAAAAGATGCATCTATATCATTAATGAAATCAAGCTGTCCCTGCCTGAACATCAAAAATTCCGTAGCCTTGCTGTCATAGAAACTTACTTTCACAGCATCCAGATAAGGAAGTGATCGCCCCTGCTTATCCTTCTCAAAATATCTTTCATTCTTCCTGAAGATCAAGGCCTGTCCTTCCTCCCAGGATACAAACCTGAATGGCCCCGTACCAACAGGATGGCTCCTGAAATCCTTTCCATATTTTTCAGTCACTTCCTTCGGAACAATGGAACAATACTGCATGCTTAGTAATCCAAGCACAGGGGCAAATGGCCGTGATAATTTTAGTTGAAAGGTTGAATCGTTGAGTGCAGTAAATGGCTGGATTGTATCGATCCTGTCGTTGAAGATCCATGCACCACTGCTGGCTGTTGCAGGATCCAGGATCCTTTTAAAACTATACACAACATCTTCCGCTATCATCTTTCGGCCTTTACCACCGGGAAATACAGCATCATCATGGAAATAAACATCATTCCTTAAATGAAAGGTATAGACCCTGCGGTCATCTGATACATCCCAGCGAGATGCAAGTGATGGAACTATGTTAAGATCTTTATCGGTTTCCACCAGCGTATTGAAAAGCTGGTGAACAGCCCAGATGATCGACTGGTTCTTTGCAAATGCAGGGTCAAGGGATGCAATTCCTGATGCTTCATTATACCGGAATACATTTCTGCTATCCTGCGACCTGGATCCGCATGACAATACCATTCCTGTTAAGAAAATGAGCAGCAAGGATTTATTCAAACCAATGATTACCTTCATCCTTTCAAAAATAACCCAAGTGAGACATCCCATCAAAATAGCTTTATTCCTTCTTGTAATCCTGTTCAGCGGGAAGGTAATGTCGCAGCCTTTGAATCAGAAAAAATCATTTACAAGACAGGATACACTCAGGGGAACCATCACACCTGAAAGAGCCTGGTATAACGTTCACCACTATGCGATCACTGTGGAACCGGATTATGTAGCACAAACCATACAGGGATCCAATACGATCCAGTATTCTGTGGTATCTCCCGGCAAGATCATGCAGATAGATCTGCAGGAACCGATGCAACTGACCAGTGCGATCCAGGATGGCAGGGACCTAAGCTTCAAAAGAGAAGGAAATGCATACTTTATTGATATGGGCCAGGAGCAGCAGGCAGGAACCAAAAAATCCATAGTCCTGGCATTTGAAGGAAAACCAAAAGTTGCCCGCAGGCCACCATGGGATGGAGGTTGGATCTGGCAAACCGATGAAAAGAAAAGGCCGTGGATGAGTGTTGCATGCCAGGGACTTGGAGCTTCTGTTTGGTATCCCAATAAGGATCATCAAAGTGATGAAGTGGACAGTGCTTCTCTCACTATAATTTGTTCAGATACATTAATTGGTGTAGGAAATGGAAGATTAAGATCCATTGAAAAGATAGGTAACCGTCGCTCTTACACCTGGGCTGTTACCAATCCGATCAACAATTATAATATCATCCCATATATTGGTAAATATGCCAATTGGGAAGAGACATTTGATGGAGAGAAAGGAAAACTGGATTGTTCATACTGGGTGCTTGATTATAATCTTGAAAAAGCAAGGAAGCAATTCACACAGGCCAGGTCCATGTTACAATGTTTTGAACACTGGTTTGGTCCTTACCCATTTTATGAAGACAGCTACAAGATGGTGGAATCTCCGCATCTTGGAATGGAGCATCAAAGTGCCGTGGCTTATGGAAATAAATACATGAACGGATACCTGGGCAATGATCTTTCAGGAACCGGGCATGGAAACAAATGGGATTTTATCATCGTTCATGAAAGTGGTCATGAATGGTTTGCGAACAGCATCACTTCAAATGATATTGCCGATATGTGGGTACATGAAGGCTTTACCAATTATTCCGAAACACTGTACACAACCTGCTTATTTGGAGTTCAGGCTGGTAATGAATATTGCATTGGAACCAGGAGAAGCATTCAAAATGATATCCCGATCATTGGTCATTACGGTGTGAACCAGGAAGGATCCGGGGACATGTATAGCAAAGCTGGAAACATGCTGCATACCATCCGCCAGGTGATCAATGATGATGAAAAATTCAGAAGCATTTTGCGTGGTCTCAATAAAGAATACTATCACAAAACAGTGAACAGCTCTGATATAGAAAAATACTTCAGCGAAAAATCAGGTATTGATCTTTCAAAAGTATTTGACCAATACCTTCGCACCACTAAGATCCCGGTGCTTGAGTATAAAACTGTGAAGAACAAAACCCAGGTACGCTGGACCAACTGCGTGGATGGATTTAACCTGAAACTTAAGCTGGATGGAACTGATGAATGGATCAGTCCTACTACAGACTGGAAAGCAGTAAATACAAAATCGGCCATTAAGATCGATCCCAATTTTTATATCACCGTAAAGAAAGTATCCTAAGGTTTTGACATGAGTAGTATCCGGAAGCAAAGCATCATTTCTTCTGTTCTTGTTTACATTGGCTTTGCCCTTGGATTTCTGAATACCTATTTCTTTACTAAGGAAGGAAGTTTTACAGAAGCACAATTCGGTCTGACCGGAACATTCATCGCCATTGCCAATGTGATGTTTTCGTTTGCATCATTAGGGATGCCTTCTTATATCCATAAGTTTTTTCCCTATTATGCCGATAATCTTCCTTCAAAAAAGAATGATATGCTCACATGGGCTTTGCTGGTGAGTTGTATCGGTTTTGTACTGGTGATGTTTGCAGGATTATTATTGAAAGGACTGGTGATCCGCAAGTTCAGTGAGAATTCTGCAGAGCTGGTAAGGTATTACTACTGGTTATTTCCATTTGGATTTGGACTGACTTTATTCACGGTGCTTGAAGCTTATGGATGGCAGTTGAAGAAATCCATTTTAACCAATTACCTACGCGAGATCCAGTTCAGATTATTTACTACCATATTGATCCTTCTGTTCTTTGCAGGTGTGATCAGTGGCTTTGATCAGTTCATTAAACTCTATGCATTTGGTTATATCGCTGTTGCATTGATGATGTTTGCTTATATCTTTTACAACGGAAAAGGCGGACTGACATTTGAAATCAGCAGGGTTACAAAAAAATACTGGAAGAAGGTTGTTACACTCGCGTCATTTGTTTGGAGCGGGCAATTGATCTATAACATCGCAAGTGTATTCGATACGATCATTATTGCCGCTGTAATGCCGAATGGACTTGCATTTGCAGGGATCTTTACGTTGGCACAAAATATTGCATCACTCATTCAGGCTCCCCAACGGGGAGTTATTTCAGCTTCTGTAGGACCCCTGGCAAAAGCCTGGAAAGACAAGGACATTACAAAGATCAACCGCATTTATCAACGCAGTGCTATCAATATGCTGATGTTTTCGGTTGGAATGTTTTTCCTGATCTACTTGAATTTCACGGATGCCGTATCTACATTCAATTTAAAGTCTACTTATACACAAGCACTGCCTGTATTTCTTTTCATTGGATTGATGAGAATACTTGATATGGGAACCGGTGTGAATGCACAGATCATCGGGACCTCTACATTCTGGAGATTTGAATTTTTTACAGGAATGATCTTGCTTGCGATGGCATTGCCACTGAATTATTTTCTTACCAAAAACCTTGGTGTTATTGGCCCTGCAATTTCAAACCTTATTGCGTTTACCGTTTACAATTCGATCAGGTTTATATTCCTTTGGAAACGTTACCAGATGCAGCCTTTCACGATTAAAACACTTTATGTGGTTTTGCTGGGAGCCGCCTGTTTTGTATTGTGCTATTTCCTATTTAGAAACCAGCATGGATTGTTTTGGCTGATCATAAGATCCGCAGTTTTCAGCATTACCTATATCGGAGGAGTGATTGCGCTGAAGATAACACCTGATGTTGCACAGGTGATTCTGACACTCAAGAATAAAATTTTCAGGTAATTAAAGAACCCTTCCTGCTCCAGCCCATCTCTTTTTGAAATAGGCTTCATCAAGATCACTGATCATAACTCCGCCTGATGTGGAAGCATGTGCAAACTTATTATTGCCAACATATACACCAACATGTGAAATAGCTTTCCTGGCTGCAAAGAATACCAGGTCGCCGGGAGTAAGATCTTCTTTGCTGATCCGTGTTGCAGCGGTGTATTGTTCACGTGAAGTTCTTGGAAGCGATAATCCATATACTGAACTCATGAAAAAGCAGGTAAACGCAGAACAATCGATGCCATCCTTGGTATTACCGCCATAACGATAAGGAGTTCCATACCATTCATCGATGAATTCCAGAACCCTTCGGTCATTCAGCTCTTCAACCGGCATATTCATCAGGATAGCATACTTAAACTTTAGAGCATCGGCAGTTTCAATGACAGAAAGGGGGCCGGCATTTGGCATTACTGCTGTCTTTCTCTTTACCGGAACGGAACTTACTGATTCTGTTGTTTCCGGTTTGATGGAAATATTTTCTATAAAGGGAGATGATTTTTTCTTAGCTGCATAACGGGGCTCAGCAGGGGCTGCAGCTTTTTTGAAAGTACTGCAACTGCTCAGGCCAACCAACACAACTATAACAAGAGTACTGTTCTTCAGGGTCATTAGCATAAAGGTTTTGATCCAAACAACTTATTCACAAGCCGCGGCAAAACTAACAAATACATTGCCAAAAAGGTAAATTTGCAGTCCAATATTAGGATTTCAAATACGGGAGTACCATCATATGAAGTTTTCTCATTTACACGTCCATACCCAGTTTTCTCTATTGGATGGAGCCGCTTCCATTCAAAATCTCTATAAAAAAGCGATCAAGGATGGAATGCCTGCTGTGGCCATTACCGACCACGGAAACATGTTTGGTGTCTTTGAATTTGTATCCGAAGCACACAAACATAAAAACGACGACGGAACGCTGAAAGTCAAGCCTATCGTAGGTTGTGAATTCTACGTGGTGGCCGATCGTCACCGGAAAACCTTCTCCAAAGAACAAAAAGACCAGCGTTTCCACCAGGTGCTCCTGGCAAAGAACGCCAAAGGATACCAGAATCTTATCAAACTTACTTCCCTCGGGTATATTGAAGGAATGTATTCAAAATATCCAAGGATCGATAAGGAACTGATCCTGAAATATTCGGAAGGATTGATCGCGACCACCTGTTGTATCGGGGCTTATGTGCCTCAGACCATCCTCAATGAAAGCGAGGACGCTGCTGAAAAAGAATTCAAATGGTGGCTGGATATATTTGGTGAAGACTACTTCATCGAACTGCAGCGACATAACATGAAGGAACAGGAGCAGATCAACCAGACCCTGCTCAAATTCGCTAAAAAATACAATGTTCCGGTAATCGCTACCAACGATAGTCACTACACCGATCAGGACGATTACAATGCACATGATATCCTGCTTTGTATCAACACGGGAGAAAAGAAGGCTACGCCTGGTTACGATGATTTCGTGAACGACGATACAGCCCTGAAAGGCCGTCGCTTTAAATTTCCGAACGACCAGTTCTATTTCAAGACCCAGGACGAGATGAAGAAGCTCTTCAGCGATGTTCCGGAGGCCATTGATAATACCAATATGATTGTCGACCGCGTGGATGTCCTGAACCTGAAGAAAGACATCCTGCTGCCTGCCTTCCCTATTCCAAAGGAATTCCAGGTGCACGACGATTCGAACCTCAACCAGTGGGAATACCTCCGACACATCACTTATGAAGGTGCCAAACAACGCTATGGAGATATATCACCCGAAGCCCAGGAAAGGATCGACTTCGAACTGTTTACCATCAAGACCATGGGTTTTGCCGGTTACTTCCTGATCGTGGGCGACTTCATCAAAGCAGGCCGCGAAATGGGTGTATTTGTAGGACCAGGTCGTGGTTCCGCTGCAGGGTCTGTGGTGGCTTACTGTATCGGGATCACCAACATCGATCCTATCAAGTACAATCTCCTGTTTGAGCGTTTTCTTAACCCGGATCGTAAGTCGATGCCCGATATCGATACCGACTTCGATGATGAAGGCCGGCAAAAAGTCATCGATTATGTAGTCGATAAATACGGGAATAACCAGGTGGCACAGATCGTCACTTATGGTACCATGGCTGCGAAGTCGAGTATCAAGGATGTTGCCCGCGTACTTGACCTGCCACTGAGTGAATCAAATATGCTCGCCAAACTGGTTCCCGAACGACCCGGAATTGAGCTGCGACGTGTATTGCATGCCCCGCTGACTGCTAAAGAAGGGGAAAAATCTCTTGAAGAAAAAGAAGGTATTTCTCCGGATGATATGGAAATGGTTCGCCGCATCCGGGAGATCTACAATGGAAATAATCTCGAAGCGGAAGTATTACACCAGGCTGAAAAGCTGGAGGGTTCAGTTAGAAATACCGGCATTCACGCTGCAGGTATCATCATTGCGCCAAAAGATCTTACCGAGCTTATCCCGGTTTCCACAGCAAAAGATTCAACCCTTTGGGTTACACAGATCGAAGGAAGCATCATTGAAGATGCAGGTGTAATCAAGATGGACTTCCTGGGTCTGAAGACCCTGACGATCATCAAGAATGCCCTTCAGATGATCCGCGAGAATCATGGAGTTGATATTGTAATTGATGATATTCCGCTGGATGACCTCAAAACTTTTGAGCTCTATCAGCGCGGTGATACCATCGGTACTTTCCAGTTTGAAAGTCCGGGTATGCAGAAATACCTCCGCGACCTCAAACCCGATAAGTTCGATGACCTGATTGCGATGAACGCCTTGTACCGCCCGGGTCCTATCGCATACATTCCGAATTATATTGATAGAAAACATGGCCGTGAACCGGTGATCTTCGATGTACCAGAAATGGAAGAATACCTCGGTGATACATATGGTATCACGGTTTACCAGGAGCAGGTAATGTTGCTGGCCCAGAAACTTGCCGGGTTCTCCAAAGGAGATGCTGACGTACTGCGTAAGGCAATGGGTAAGAAGCAGAAAGCAGTTCTGGATAAAATGAAAGCCCAGTTCGTGAACGGAGCAGTAGCGAAAGGTCATCCTGCGGATAAGCTGGAAAAGATCTGGACAGACTGGGAGGCATTCGCACAGTATGCTTTCAACAAATCCCACTCTACCTGTTATGCCTTTGTGGCTTACCAGACGGCATACCTTAAAGCCCACTACCCTGCCGAATACATGGCAGCGGTACTAAATAACGCCGGTAATATTGAAAAGATCACTTTCTTCATGGAAGAGTGTCGGAGGATGGGCCGACTTGTGCTGGGTCCTGATATCAATGAATCTAAAAAAGGTTTTGCTGTAAATGACCGTGGAGAGATCCGCTTTGGATTGGGTGGTTTGAAAGGTGTGGGTGAAGCAGCAGTTGATGCCATCATTGAGGAAAGGAAAAATGGTAAATATGAATCCATTTTCGACCTGGTAAAACGCTGCAACCAGCGTACGGTAAATAAGAAAACACTGGAAAGCCTTGTTTATGCCGGAGCTTTCGATTGTTTTCCTGATTTACACCGTGGACAATACTTTTTCGTGGCTCCTGGTGAGCAGGTTAACCAGCTGGAAAAGATCATCAAGTTTGGAAACCAGTACCAACTCAATGAAAGCGGGAATTCCAATACTTTGTTTGGCGCTTTTGATATGCCATCTGTCACTCCTCCAAAAATTCCAAATTGTGAACCATGGACCCTGACCGAGAAACTGGAATATGAAAAGCAGGTTACCGGGATGTTTATGAGTGGTCACCCGCTCGATCATTTCAAATTTGAAATAAGGCATTATGGCATAACTAAATTGTCGGAATACAATGAATTCAAGGATGCGATAGCACTTGCACCAAATCCAACGCGCTCAATGAGGCTGGCCGGACTGGTGGTGGATGCCCAGCACAGGGTGACAAAAACCGGCCGGCAATTCGGTTCCTTCACAATTGAGGACTATACCGGTAAGGCTGAATTCATGTTATGGGCCGATGAATACACCCGTTTTTCCAATTACCTGGAGAAGGGTAAAAACCTGTTTATGACAGGTCAGTTCAAGCAGCGATTCAAGGATGGGCCATGGGAATTCAAGATCGACCGGATCGTGCTGCTGGAAAGTATCAAACAAATGCTGACAAAGCAGGTTATTATTGATGTGGAAGCACGTCACCTAAGCGATAAGATGATCGATTTCATGGAATCAAATATCAAGACACACCCTGGCAGATCCGCTTTGAAGTTCAATATCAGGGATACAAAGGAAGGTTTAAAAGTCACTTTATATACCATGGAGACAGGCTTTGAAATGAACGAGGAAATGTCTAACTGGTTGTATGACAATACAGATATTGAGGTGCAGGTAGTAACAGCTTAAGGGAAACTGAAAAAATGTCGGCATATTTTATTTGGACGTAAATTTGTTTCCTCTAATTATATTTTGAACCAATTTAATAAATCAGAAAACTATGGCATTAGAAATCACCGATGCGAACTTTCAGGAAAAGGTGCTGTCATCAGATAAATTAACTGTTATTGATTTCTGGGCTGAATGGTGCGGTCCTTGTCGCGCAATCGGGCCAGTTATTGAAGAGCTTTCAAAAGAGTACGACGGTAAGGTAAACATCGGTAAAGTAAATGTTGACCACAATCCTCAATTAAGCATCAATTACGGCATTACTTCGATTCCTGCGATTCTTTTCGTTAAGAATGGCGAGGTTGTAGATAAACTTGTAGGTGCCCAGCCTAAGAGCAATTTTGTGAAGAAGATTGAGGCGCATATTTAATTACCCGGCTGACCAACTCAGAATGAGTTGGGCTGAAGGGAAACATGGAGACATGGAGACATGGAGACATGGAGACGTGAAAAAAAACATCAAAGGCCGCTATTGCGGCCTTTTCCATTTCTATTCACAACCTAGATCAGCATTATCTTTAGAAGCTGCATCATATCCATCGATACGAATGGCGGTGGCAGACGACCTGGGAATCAATTGGATCCTGAGATAATGAACATCTTTTCCCGGAACCCTTACCTCATAGAACCGGAACTTTCGACCTTCTTCATCACAAGATTGAAGTAAAGTCCAGGTTGCAGCATCATTGGTAAAAATGGATTCGATGGAAAAGTTATTCAGCTCTGAAGAGGGACTTGATACGATACTGTAATTGGTAAATCCATCTTTCGGTCCCTTGATGGATACCGCCCAGGAAATAGGCTTTTGAGAATTCAACAATGTCTTTCCCCTGTAATAGGCTGAAGTCATACCGTTACGGTAAAAGTTTATGGAAGGATCATCACTGGATTCAACCTTATCAGCCGACCATTTGACATCATACATGGAAGGATTACCCACTCCCCAGGATGCTAAACTGCCTTCAGCTGGAATAAAACTGATAATTAATTTTTGAAGTTCTGTGGGGATGGTCTGAGCCCTGGACATATTTCCTGCAGCCATTAACAACAGCAGTAATGAAAACTTTCTCATGATCTTTTATTTATTGGTGAATAGTGATCATGAGGGACGTGGTATTAAAAATAGAAATAATACTTGGAAATGAGAATGGGGAATCGAGAATGGAGAATCGGGAATCGGAAACCTCCGCACCTCCCCAACACCCCACCTCCCCACCTCCTCATCTCCTCACCTCCTATAAGTAATTCCCCTTAATCTAAAAATTCCTCCGCACAAAAAACTATCTTGCTGCGTTTTTACGAAAATCACAATCAAGCACATAGAGAATGACTCCTACAATTGAAAATTTACTGAGAGGATTGCTGGGTATGTTCTTCCTGATCTTTGTCAGTTTTCTCCTCAGTAACAACAGGAGGGCGATTAACTGGAAATTAGTGATGATAGGACTTGTGGCACAGATCACCTTCGCCCTGGGAGTACTCAAAGTCAATTTCATCAAGATCATATTTTCCTGGCTGTCCAGGCAGTTTGTTGAACTGATCAACATCGGTCATAAAGGGATTGAATTCATCTTTGGTAACCTTGCAGACGCTTCCGGTTCCTGGGCCTATGTCTTCGGAGTTCAGGTTCTTCCCAATATCATTTTCTTCGCGGCACTTTCCGCAATGCTCTATTACCTCGGTGTGCTGCAAATAATAGTTTATTTCTTCGCATGGATGCTGAAAAAGATCGGTATCTCCGGACCTGAATCGGTATCCACTGCTGCCAACATCTTTTTGGGTCAAACCGAAGCCCCGCTGATGATCCGTCCATTTCTTGAAAGGATGACACGGTCAGAGATCCTTTGTATCATGGTGGGAGGTATGGCTAATACTGCCGGTTCTGTGCTCGCTGCCTATGTTGGTTTTTTAGGAGGAAATGATCCTGCCCAACAGGAATTTTTTGCCTTGCATATGCTGAGTCAATCCATCATGAGTGCACCAGCAGCGATCGTGGTTTCGAAGATACTTTACCCGCAAACCCAGGAAGTGATGACGGAATTGAAGGTTCCCAAAGAAAAGCTGGGCGACAACTTCCTTGACGCGATTTCACTCGGAACAACAGATGGTCTGAAACTGGCTGTGAACGTAGGTGCCATGCTGATTGTATTTACGGCATTAATGTACCTGGCAAACTACCTGTTGGGTACTGTTGGATACTGGTTCAGCATCAATGATGATATCGCCCGCATGACCAATGGAAAATACGAATCCCTTTCCCTACAGATGATACTGGCCTATGTATTTGCGCCGGTAGCCTGGATGATCGGGGTTAACTCCAATGAAATGGTCCAGGTTGGACAGCTATTAGGAGAAAAAACAATACTCAATGAATTTGTAGCCTATATCTCTTTTGGTGAACTGAAAAGTTCCGGAGCCATACAAAGTCCTAAGTCAATTCTGATTGCAACCTATGCCCTCTGCGGTTTTGCAAACTTTGCATCCATCGGCATCCAGATCGGAGGTATCAGTCAGCTGGCACCAAACCAGCGATTAAACCTGACGGAATTGGGTGTAAAAGCATTGATCGGTGGTACAATCGCGTGCCTGATGTGCGGATGTATCGCTGGTGCACTGATGTAAAAACTTTTTAGAATGAGGAGAAATGGCTGAACGAAATATGGGATTGCCAAAAGGTAATTCTACATTTAATCAATTGAAAAAGACATTTTTCCTCATATCATTTTTATTAAGTCTTCTAACCTCGGAGGCCCAACAAAACCGAAGCCCTGAAAAAGGAAAACAGCCCGGCTCTCCTGAATTGTTGACCGGAAGCCTGGTTCGCAAGATCAATTCCCTGAGAAATTATCAGTGGTCTTCAGATCCAGATAAGCCTGCCAGCAGAACCATGAATGGAATTCTATTCAAAAAACCATTCAAAGAAGAGATCCGCGATTTTGGTTCAATAAAAAGAGTAACCCCTGCAAAACAATCCAGTGATTTGCGCATCGGCTCAGTGATCACTTCCAATACAGATGGATCAGGATTCACATCTGTGGTTCCGGCCGATCCTACCATTGCAGTTTCGCCGAATCATATTTTGCAAATGGTCAATGGTCAACAAGGTGCATACCTTAGGATCCTTGATAAAACAGCAAATGAAATTCTACCACGCATTTACATGCATCAACTTCTGAATGCACCAACCTATTTTGGATATGGTGATCCGGTTGTATTATTCGATCAGTTTTCCAACCGTTTTTTCATTTCTGAATTTGCATCAGATTCATGTAACGGATGTTATCCAAACACACTGATGATTGGTGTTTCAGCGAATGCAGACCCAACCGGCGCATGGAATTTTTATAAATTTAAGTCAGGCAATTTCCTGGTAGATTATCCAAAGTTTGCAGCCTGGCCAAATGCATTATATGCTACCAGTAATGATTTCAATACTTCAGGAACAAATTACCTGGGTTCTTCCATTTATGCATTCGACAAAACTGCAATGCTAAATGGCGCCGCCACTACGACAATCCAAAGATTCCGTTTGAGGAGCAGCCAATACAACAAGTTCCTGTCATTGGCCCCCGTGAATATCAGTGGTAATAACCCACCAAGTTCTTCTGAAGGATTGTTCATGTATTTTCATGATGATAATCGAACCGCTTCACTAACAGATGCCGATAGTCTTGGCATCATAAAGCTATCTCCGGACTTCAATAACTCATCAAATACTTCATTCGAATATTTACAGCAAATCCCAGTTGCTCCCTTTAAATCTTCAGTTTGCAACGGATCCCGCAATTGCGTATCATCCGGTGCTGGCGCGGGTTACGACGAAATCAGCGACCGCATCATGCAGCGCATTCAATACCGGAATTTCGGAACTCATGAGAGCATTGTGCTGAATCATACCGTAGATGCTAATTATCCCCTGAATGATCCAAAAGCAGGCATCAGGTGGTATGAATTGAGAAGAACAAACAGCGACTGGATAGTATACCAGCAATCTACCTTTTCGCCTGATGCGGATGGAAGATTCATGGGATCGATCAATATCAATTCAAAAGGACAAATTGCCCTTGCATATAACCTGAGCGGTCCCGGCAAATTCGCTTCAATATTTTTTACGGGAAGAAATGCGGATGATCCATTGAACCAGATGATCTATAATGAAACGATGTTGAAAGAAGGATCAGACTTCGGAACACAGGGATCCAGGTGGGGAGATTACAGTGATCTATCAGTAGATCCCGTTAACGATTCGATATTCTGGTTTTCAGGAATGTATGGTAGTACCAACTGGCAAACACGAATAAGTTCATTTAAATTTCAATCGATCCCTAAGAGAGAAGCCAGGCTGGTAGCAGTGTTGTACCCAACAGAAAATTCAACTTCCTGTGATAATACTATTCAACCAAAAATTGTCATTCAAAGCAATGGCTCCCTTCCTTTGACCTTACTTACTATCAAAACTAACGTTGATGGACAAACGAAATCAAGTATACCCTGGACAGGTTCATTGAATTTATCGGGATCAGATACACTTCTTCTTCCATCCATTACATTAGATACAGGTACACATGAAATTGAATTCATGATTGATTTGCTGGATGAAGATGGCGACAAAACAAATAATACCATTAAACAATTCTTTACTGTTCTATATCCATTTGAAAAAGACATCCAGGAAAATTTTGAACAGGAGACCTTCCCTCCTGCTCAGTGGAGTATTTATAATTACGTTTCCTCAACCCAAAGTTTCAGAAGGACCAACCTGGCAGGTTACAAAAGTAATTCTTCTGCAGTAATGAGAAACTTTTCAAATGTATTGATTGGTGATATTGATGTACTGGCATCACCGGTTATAAATACAAACGTTGATTCAATCATACTTGAATTCGACCTGGCCTATAAAGTTTATGGAGCATCTCCATCTTTTGCTGATACATTACAGGTGGTAATTTCCAATGATTGCGGCAATAGTTTTCAAACTGTTTGGGAAAGAAGCGGAGTCAATCTTGCCACTTCAAAAGGAAATATTACGTCAGATTATATTCCCTTCGCTGCCGACTGGAAAAAAATAAAGCTTAACCTGAAACCCTTTGCAATCAATGGATCCAACATGATGATCGGTTTTAGAAGTAAGGGCAAATATGGACAGAACCTGTATATTGACAATGTTCATATTCAAAGAAAAGTATTACCTGATTCTGCCCTATTGATAAACAGGATCATTAGTCCGACCTCACAGTCATGCACAAACGAAATTTCTCCAGTGATCGAAGTAAGTAACCGGGGAAGAAAAACCATCAATGCTTATACAGTTTTATTAAGGAAAGATGGAATAATAACTGATAGCATCGTGATCAATGAGTCCCTTGCTCCTGGGGCAAATAAGCTTGTCACTTTTAAAAATATCAGCTTATCACAAAGTGACAGCACAACTATTAGTTTTGAAACCACAAATGATACTGCAAGTATCAAAACATATTTAAATGATGTGGTAAGGGATGAACTGAAGGAAGGTTTTGAAGGTTTAAGTTTTCCACCTGCAAATTGGACTGAATCATCGGTGAATGAGTACAATTGGGAAAGCACCGACCTTGCTTCGGCATCCGGAAACAGGTCTGCACTGATAAGAAATTACATGAGCAATGTAGATGGTCGCAAAGACAGGCTATTTAGTCCACCCATCATGATCTCCAAATTTGATAGTGTTTACCTGGCCTTTGATTATGCTTACCCGGCCAACCAGGATGCAACTGATACACTGGAGATCAGGATCACAGAACCCTGTTCTTTACAGGGAGCAAGTGTATTCAAAAAATGGGGACGAGAACTGGCCACTTCAACAATGGAACCACCGCTGTATTCGAGAACAGATACGATAGGATTCATTCCTCAACATCCGGATTGGAAAAGGATCATCATTAATATAACTGAACAAGTTAAGATGCAGAAAACATTCCAGATCATTCTGGAAAATTCGGCTGATAAAGGTCATAATCTCTACCTGGACAACCTTCATGTTTATGGCGTAAATTTGCCCCGTCGATTAAAAGAGCAGGGCTACCTGGTTTTCCCCGTCCCAACGAATGGTTTACTTACCATCCGTCATCTTGAAGATCCAAAAGATCTGAGGCAGATAGAATTGATCAATTCATTGGGCCAGGTGTTATTAAAAAATGCGTACAACGGGAACGCGCAGCGTACCTTGCAGATCGACCTTTCCGGCAGGTCAAGTGGTATCTATCATTTGCGCATGACCTATACCGGTAAAGTGATCACTGAACGAATAATCAAGTCAAAATGAAAGGTTCTATAACTACATTGATCAGTGCAGAAAAAGACAGCCAGTTAAGAGCAATTGGAGAGAAGATCTTACAAAAAGAGAGGATCAGTTTCGACGAAGGAGTGCTTCTTTTTGAAAAAGCAAGCCTGCCTTTTGTGGGTTCGCTGGCCAATTATGTAAGAGAAAGAGAGCATGGAGATACAACCTATTTCAACAGGAATTTTCATATCGAACCAACAAATATCTGTGTATTCTCTTGCAAGTTCTGTTCATACTCGAGATTGTATGCACATCGGGAAGAAGGATGGGAATTGAGCAACGACCAGATGCTGGATATTGTAAAAAGTTATGATGGAAAACCAGTTACAGAGGTTCATATTGTGGGCGGGGTACACCCAAAGCTTACGATGGAATTCTTTGCAGATCTTTTGAGAAAGATCAAAAACCATCGACCAGAATTGCATATCAAAGGCTTCACTCCTGTTGAACTTGACTATATGTTCAGGAAAGCAAAAGTGAGTATTGAGGATGGTATGAAATACCTGCATGAAGCAGGACTGGATTCACTTCCAGGCGGAGGTGCAGAGATATTTCATCCGGAGATCCGCACTCAGATCTGTGAAGATAAAGTTGATGCCATAGGTTGGTTGGCCATCCATGAAGCTGCGCATAAATTGGGAATGCACAGCAACGCAACTTTGCTGTACGGACATATTGAAAAATACTGGCATCGCATTGATCACATGGAAAGACTTCGTTCATTGCAGGATCAAACTGGTGGTTTCAATACATTCATTCCATTGAAGTTCAGGAACCAGAACAATGATATGAGCAATGTTTCCGAAGCAACCATCATTGAAGACCTGAAGATGTATGCCGTATCAAGATTATATATGGATAATTTCAGGCACCTGAAAGCATACTGGCCAATGCTGGGCCGACACAATGCCCAGTTGACCATGAGTTTTGGTGTGAATGATATTGACGGAACGATAGATGATTCAACCAAAATCTATTCCATGGCGGGTTCTGAAGAACAAAATCCAAGTATGACAACCGCACAACTGGTTACACTGATCAAGCAGGCAGGAAGAAAGCCTGTTGAAAGAGATACTTTATATAATGTGATCAGGGATTATTCTCAAATCGAACTTAAAGAGATCGAAACAAATCCACTACTGAACTAAATCAGGAAAAATATGATGTAAGTCATATATATAACACCCTGGCAAAAATATGTTTGCAAGCGTAAACACTCTTAAACCGAATTTATGATTAAACAACTTACGCTTGCCAGGGTAATTGCTTTTTCGCTCCTGGTTTCTTTCACCTCATGTGCAGAAACGACTACTGAATCAACTGCTTCAACACCAGCCACAACTGAAACGGATGGAGGTCAATCCACTGTTCAGGATGATGTATCTCAAAAGAATGTGGTCCAGGTGGCTGCAGGAAGTACCGACCACACAACACTGGTAGCTGCAGTTAAAGCTGCTGAACTCGTAGATGCACTTTCCAACGCAGGACCGTTCACTGTATTCGCTCCAACAAATGCTGCATTCGACAAACTTCCTGCAGGAACTGTGGATGGTTTGCTGAAGCCTGAGAAAAAAGCTGACCTGCAGGATATTCTGCAGTATCATGTTTCACTCGGTGTATTCAAACCAGAGAGTTTTCAGGATGGACAAAGCATTGGGCAGGCCAATGGAGGAAATATTAAGATCAGTTTGAAAGATGGAAAGATCTATGTAAATGAAACTGCACAGATCGTTGCTTCCATTCCGGCTTCTAACGGTATCATCCATGTAATTGATGGAGTGCTGTTGCCAACAAAATAATTCCCGTGGTTTATTTTTAATGAATGATGATTTGATTTGAATGATTCAAGGCCTCCGTAATCCGGGGGCTTTTGTATCTTGGGGCACCTTAAAACAATCTGATGCGAAGTTTGATCATGCTTTCAGCAGGGTTATTATTTTCCGGCACATTAAGTGCCCAGACCCTGGTAAGAGAATACCCGGCTTTTTATGTTGATAGTGTAAAGATCGAAACTGAGGAATCGAGATCAATCAATCCCAATGCCGTTGCGCGTGTAACTCTGTACAAGAATGAAGAAGGTAAAAAAATCTTTGGAGAGGAAGGAAAGAATGGGGTGATCTTTATTGAGACCAAGTCTTATTTGAAAAAGAAAACTTCAGAAAAAATTTCTCGGCGCGGGAGGAAGAAATAATTTCTTTGACCAAAAGCATTTCACGCAAAGCCTATTTCACGCAGGAATTTATTTCACGCGGAGCGCCGCCTGCGGCGGCTTCGCAAAGGAGCAAAGGGCGCAGAGGGATGGCTTCGCCATCCGAAATACAGCGGGGAAATTTCCTTTTATTCTTTGTATTCCGCGTATTCCATGTATTCCATGTATTCCGTGTATTCCGCGTATTCTGTGTCTTCCACGTCTTCCACGTCTTCTAACATTCCGGCAAACTTATCGGAATATTCACGGCCAACCCTCCTTCCGCAGTTTCCTTGTATTTAAAGCTCATGTCTTTTGCGGTTTCCCACATGGTTCTGATAACCGCATCAAGTGATACTTTGGCAAAATCTGGTGTGCTCTGTAATGCAAGCTGGCAGGCAGTTATAGCCTTGATTGCTCCCATGGTATTTCTTTCTATGCATGGTACCTGCACCAGTCCGGCAATGGGGTCGCATGTTAACCCAAGATGATGTTCCATCGCAATTTCAGCAGCCATCAACACCTGGCGCTGGGTTCCTCCAAGAGCTTCGGTTAATCCTGCGGCTGCCATCGCCGACGAAACACCAATTTCTGCCTGGCATCCGCCCATCGCTGCAGATATAGTTGCTCCTTTTTTAAATATGCTTCCAATCTCAGCTGCAGTCAGCATGAACTGAAGGATCTTATCAGCCCTGTTTCCATCATTAAAAACAACGAGATAATTCAAAACTGCAGGTATCACCCCAGCTGCACCATTGGTTGGAGCTGTCACCACTCTCCCAAATGAAGCATTCTCCTCATTTACAGCCAGTGCAAAACAACTCACCCAGTCAAGGATATATTTAAAATCATGACCACCAGACCGGATGGCTTCGATCCATCCTTCATAATCAGAATAATGCTGGTCTTTCAATAATTTTTTGTTGAGATCCGCGGCTCTTCTTTTTACATTCAAACCACCCGGTAGCACTCCCTGTGTATGACAACCCCTGTACATACATTCCTTCATGACAGACCAGATCTTCAGCATACCCGCACGGGTCTCAGCTTCAGGTCTCCAGACCAGTTCATTTTCCATCACCACTTCACTGATCGACAAACCGGTTTTCCGGCACCAGTGTAATAACTCATCAGCTTTGTCAATGGGAAATGGCAATGAAACCCCATTGGATGACGCAACTTCACCTTCTTTTACAACAAATCCTCCCCCTACTGAATAATAGGTTTCAGCAAAACTGATATCGTGCTTTAAGGCAACAAGAAATGTTACTGCGTTAGGATGAAAAGGAAGTGATTCAGAAAAAAGAAATTCTATATCGGAAGCCGGATCGAAGTTGATCTCGTGCGTACCATCCAGCATCATTGTTTTGTAGAATGCAATATTGTGGATCTTCTCATCGATCTGGCTTACATCAAATGTAACCGGATCATCACCTGCAAGGCCAAGTTGTATGGCTATATCAGTACCATGACCTTTTCCGGTCTTGGCCAATGAGCCATACAACAGGACTTTTACAGACACAACCTCGCTGAGTGAGTATTGTGATTTTAAGGAATCTAAAAATCTTTGGGCAGCCCTCCAGGGACCCAGGGTGTGAGAACTTGAAGGCCCTACTCCTATCTTGAAAATATCAAATACGGATATCGATTCGTGTGGCAAGCGAACAAGGTTTGTTACCGCACAAATGTAGGATTATAAGTTACTCAACCTGCGATAAGGTAATGTCAAAAATAAGGATTGACTTACCCGGGATGATCACATTATTTCCCTGGTCTTTGATATCGTTATTACCATATCCAAGTGAAGGTGGAATGTACAATTTAATCCTACCGCCACTCTTGATCAGCGGAAGACCTTTTTTCCATCCTTCGATCAAAGAACCCAACACGAATACCGCATTTGGATTGGAGTCGAATGTATTTCCGTTGGTGAGTTTACCAACATAATTTACGCGGATCTGGGAACACAGTTCAGGTGTTTTTCCTGTTCCGGCCTCAACGATCTGGTAATATAAATTGCTGGAATGTTTAACCGCATCAATATTATTGGCGGTCAGGTAATCTTTTACCTGTTGCTCTTCAGAAGCCGGAGCTACAATACTGGTAGCAGGGTAAGGACAGCCTTCATCCTTTTTCAAACATCCTGTAAACACTAAAGCCGAGGCAAGCACTAAAACTGCGATCTTATTCATGGTCACTGGTTAAATTTTATGCATTGACAGAGTTCAAGGTTGAACTGCTGCATTGATATCAGTCCTGATTTTGACGAAATTTGAACTCCTGGTACTGCTGTTCTTTTTGTTCCCATTGCCATTTTTTGTAAAACACAGCTACAAAACAGGTGATGAGAAACACTGCAATGCCAAAAGTAAAAGGGTCAAGCTTTGCATTGGCAACCATATCTGCACGCTTATACCAAAACCTTCCTGTTACCAATACAATGAAAACAGGTACAGCAAAAAGCAACCCAATCGGAATGCCGGAAAACAACTGGGTACTGGTCTTTCCCTGGTGCTCCCGAACCTTTTCCCAATATTCGATGAACTGCTTTTCTTCCTCCCTTGTCATGCCCGCAAAGATATAGCCCTGATCAAATTTAAATGGGCTTATTCTGAACTTTAGCACATTTCTTGCTACCTTGTCGGCCAAAATCGGGCATTAATTTGAAACTATCGGCATTATTTGGCAGGTATTTATACCAGCACAAAACCTTATCTCTTCCAGGTATCGGCGTTTTTACACTGGATCCTTCAGTTGCAGTACCTGAGACCATCGACAAGAACTTCAACGAAGTTTACAACTACATAACTTTCAAACAAACAACAGTGTATCGTCCTGATGAATCGCTGATCGATTTCATCAGAACTCATACCGGAAAGATCCGTCCCCTGGCGGAATCAGACCTTGAATCCTACCTGTCGGACGGAAAGATCTTATTGAATATCGGCAAGCCATTTTATTTTGAAGGCATTGGTACACTGCAAAAAAACAGGCAGGGTAATTACGATTTCATTCCGGGATTACCATTGGTCGATAAGCTTACAGTTCAGCAGGAAGAGATCAGTGCGGAAGATGCGCAGCAGCGTTTTGACCCTGAGCCACCAAGGGTAAACCGTGATACAGGAAATAATTCTCTGAAAGCAGTATTATTATTGCTGGCTATTCTTATTGGATTGGCTGCCATCATTTGGGGAGGTTATTTATTATACAATTCAGGAAGCAATTCAGCCAATTCTGATGCTGTACCTGTAACCGATTCAAGTGCTTTGTTGAATGCCAATACAGATACCATACAGGCACGTCCTGATGCAACCAGGGTAAACCAGGATACTTTAATGAATCTTGCTCCTACTGCGGATTCTTTGAAATATATTATTGAGATAACTCCAAATAAAGCAAGGGCTTTAAGAAGATTCAATCAATTGCAATTGAATAAGCAGGATATCAGATTGATGGTAAATGCTGATTCTTCCCTCTTTAATTTATATTTTGTATTACCTGCCAATGCCGGAGATACATTAAGAATTAAAGATTCACTGAAAAGATTTTACGGAATTACTGACGTGGAGATCCGAAAATAAAAAAAATTCCTCCATGGAAATGGAGGAACATTCTTTAACCCTTAAAACAACCAACATGAAAAATCTAAGTGGTTATACTAACAAGGGTTTGTATATTTTGTTCAGACTACTGCAGAGAAATTTCTAAAACTTCTTTCATGGTCTTTACATAATGGAATTTTACTCCCTTTATGTATTCAGGTTCTATTTCCTGTACATCTTTTTCATTCTGCCAGCAAAGCACGATCTCTTTAATTCCTGAACGCTTGGCGGCAAGAATCTTTTCTTTGATACCACCAACCGGAAGTACCTGCCCCCTCAGTGTTATTTCTCCTGTCATCGCCAGGTAAGGTTTTACCTTTCTTCCAGTTAATGCTGAAGCCATACAGGTCAGCATGGTAACACCGGCACTTGGGCCATCCTTTGGAACTGCCCCTTCAGGAACATGCACATGAATATTTTTTTGTTGAAATATTTCGGGATCGAGCCCAAGTTTCCTGGCATTGGATTGAAGATAGGTCAATGCCGTAACGGCACTTTCTTTCATCACATTACCAAGATTACCGGTAAGTTTAAGTTCACCCTTACCTTCACTCAATGAAGCTTCAACAAAAAGTATATCACCGCCAACATAAGTCCAGGCAAGGCCTACAACCACTCCCGGAATAACCGCTGCTTTATAGATCTCGTTGGAATATCTTGGCTTTCCTAATATCTTCTCAATATCTTCTGAAGTAATATTTTGTTTTACGGTATCATTCATCGCATACTCACGGGCAACATACCGCATGATTGAAGCGATCTGTCGATCAAGCTCTCTCACACCGCTTTCCCTGGTATAATCAGCGATCACTTTTTCGATCACTTTATCAGCGATCTTGAACTTCACCTTATTCAATCCATGCTGCTCTTTTTGTTTTGGCAACAGGTGTCTTTTCGCGATCTCCAGTTTTTCTTCGATCGCATACCCACTTAGATTGATGATCTCCAGCCTGTCGCGCAACGCTGGCTGAATAGCATTGATATCATTGGCGGTAGCAATGAATAACACTTTGCTCAGATCGTATTCCAGTTCCAGGTAATTATCGTAAAAAGTGTTGTTCTGTTCAGGATCCAGCACTTCCAGCAATGCGGATGAAGGATCGCCGCGCATATCATTTCCAACCTTATCGATCTCATCAAGGATCATTACAGGATTGGAAGATTTTACTTTTCGAATAGATTGCAAAATGCGTCCTGGCATGGCACCGATATAGGTTTTACGGTGTCCGCGGATCTCTGATTCATCTCTTAATCCACCCAGGCTTAATCGAACATATTTTCGACCAACTGCATTGGCAATGCTTCTGCCCAAAGAAGTTTTACCGATTCCCGGAGGTCCAACAAAACAAAGGATCGGACTTTTCATATCACCTTTCAACTTAAGCACAGCAAGGTATTCAAGGATTCTTTCCTTGATCTTGGCCATACCATAATGGTCGTGATCCAGGATCTCTTTTGCTTTCTTGAGGTTATACGAATCTTCGGTTGTTTCATCCCAGGGAAGATCGAGCATTAAATCGAGGTGATTGTATACCACCGAATAATCCGGTGTGGTGGGATGCATGCGTTCCAGCTTTTCGATCCCTTTCTGGAACATATCTTTTGCAGACTGCGGCCATTTTTTATTCTCCGCCTTTTTCTGCATTTCGCGCACTTCCCTTTCGTTTGTATCTCCGCCTAATTCATCTTTGATACTCTTCAATTGTTGCTGAAGAAAATATTCACGCTGTTGCTTATCAAGCTCCGCCTTGGTTTTGGTGGTTACTTTATTCTTCAGTTCTGCAAACTGCAGCTCACGTTGAAGCAGTTGCATCAAGAGGTCAGCCCTTGCCTGGATATGATTCAGTTTCAGCAATTCCTGTTTTTCAGGAAGTGTGGTATTTAAATTTCCCGCAATAAAGTGGATGAGAAAACCTGGGTTCTCGATATTTTTCAGGATCATTCCAGCTTCAGAAGGAATGTTTGGAGACAGCTGGATGATCTGTGTTGCAAGGTCTTTAATATTGGAGACATAGGCTTCAAAGTCTTCTGACTTTTGTCCTTCCTCATCTTCGAGTACTTCAATGGTAGCTTTAAAGTAAGGATCATCGGTGGTAACCGATACAACCTTGCATCTCTTTTTACCTTGTATGATAACAGTAGTGCCACCATCTGGCATTTTGATCAGCTTGACAATTTTTGCGATGGTCCCGATATCTTCCAGATCAGAAACTGTGGGATCTTCCACATCACTGTCTTTTTGGGCAACTACGCCTATCAATTTGTCAGCCTTATAAGCATCATTGACTGCCTTGATACTCTTGTCTCTTCCAACGGTTATTGGTAGCACCACACCAGGGAAAAGTACGGTATTCCGAAGCGGAAGCAAAGGTAATTCTGCAGGTACAATCAGCTCTGCGCCGTCATCTCCTTCATTTTCATTCAAAGGAATTATAGGTAAAAAATCCATCTCATCTTCGGGCCTGAACAATAGATTGGTAAGTTTCATATCAAAATTTGGCGCTGCCAAAATAACACCGCCACCCCGGATTTGTTCCATTTTTTAGGGGGTAGGGGAAGTAGGGCAAAGGGTGTTCCAAAATGGAGACATGAAGACATGGAGACGTGCAGACATGAAAAAGAGAGACCCGATTGTCTCCCTTTTTCTTCAGTATCATGTCTCCATGTCTCCATGTCTCCACATCTCCATGTTTCCATTAAAGCAGCCTAAACCCAACATACAACTGCCAGCTCCTGCTCTTCCACTTATCCTGGTTGTCGATGTCATTGATATTTGACAGACCTACAGCATAACGACCACCGACTTTAAACCCGCCGAGGTTGAGCTGTACACCACCCAGCATGGAAAGATCTCCGGTCTTGAAAGCCTGTTTGCCATTCTCCAAAAGATCCTGGTCTTTGTTGAGAAGAATTCCAAACTGAGGACCTGCCTGGAAGGTTACTGTTTTACTTGGACTGAAATTCAGTAACAACGGAATGGTGAGATAATTCAATTTTACATCTTTCAATTCACTGACACCATCATCATAGATATCATTGAATTCTGCAGAGGTTTTTGTATTGGTTTGGTTCCAAAGAACCTCTGGCTGGATACCAAGTTTCTTACTGAAATTTATTTCTGCAAATCCACCAAGATTATACCCGGTTTCAAATCCATCTTTAAATGATTTGCCTTCGATCTTGACAAGATTCGCTCCACCTTTTAATCCCAGATGAAATCCCTGTGCGTTGGAAAGATTGCTGATAAGAATAGCAACTGCAAATAAGGTACATGCTTTCAGAGAAAAAGCTTTTAAAGAAAAGGCTTTCGTTTCCATGTTCGATTTTTTTGGTTAATTCATTATGGTTTCAAGATAAATGCCACAAATAAACTGTTGTTGTTATTTAACATTAACAGCATTAATTATGCAACAACGCGGCCATAGACGATTACAAACCTAAAAAGTTACATTGGCTGAAATAGAAAATGCAGAATTTAATTGATCAGTAGTTCCGGGAATAAAATAATCAACAACAAACTGGGGCTGCACCATGAAGTTTTTATATAAATATGCAGCACGTAAAATCACCGCAGCAGACTGCGCTGTAAAAGAATTTCGGTCGGTGATGGAACTGTTGCTGGGCAAGGCATTGATGCGGGTAAGATTCACTCTTGAAAGATCATAGGAAGTATTAAAACCATATTGCTGGGTACCGCAATTCAGCATGACTACAGGTGTAAGACTTATCATGTCATCACCATTTAAAAGACTATAGAAATTGAAATCTTTTCTGAGTGAAAAATTTACCGAAAGATCATGAATTGATTCTTCATTCTTCTCCCTGATATAAATACTTCTTGCCTGCTTCAGTCTTTTCTTTTGAATGATCAATTTTCTTTCTCTGTAAGAAGTGGTTGTACCCCATCCATAGGAAACACTGACTGATGGCCGGATGAGCCAGTCCTTATATGTGAAGTATACAAATGCTTCCTGCTGCAGTGGCGTTGTATAAAACGATAATGAATCCTTTATAAATGATTTTGTGAATGCAACACCGGTAGAAAACTTTTTCCTGATGATATCAAATGATGGTGTAAGATTATATTGATACGGTGCAAAGTTTCCTTTGTCATTTACCATGTAAGCTGCAGCAGTCAAACCAAATCCGGTTTTATGATAATACCCGATCATGGGTGCAAACAGGATTCTTTTCTGAACATCGATCTTAACACTATTGCTATTTTCATAACTCAGCATGGCAGTACCTGCTACCATACCTGCACTGAAAAAACTTTTCCTTGCTGTCATGGAATCAAGGAATGATTCAAATTCACTCATCAGCGAATCCATCACTTTTGTTGAATCCTTTCCTTTAAAAAGATCATCAAGGGAATTTTGTTGCGCATTTGTTTCAATGGCAAACAGCAGCAATGTCAATATACAAATGGTCCGTATCAAGTTTCTGTTGGTTGTTCTTAAGCAAATTCCAGCAAAGTGATCTCGGGTAGAATTCCTACCCTTCCCGGGTACCCGATGAAACCAAAACCACGGTTTACATAGAGTTTCTGATTTCCTTCTTCATACAAACCTGCCCATTGCCGGTACATGTATTGAACAGGACTCCATTTGAATCCAGGTATCTCCACCCCAAATTGCATACCATGTGTATGTCCCGACAACATCAGGTCTATATCACCATACTTTTCTCTCACTTCCCCATCCCAGTGGCTGGGATCATGGCTCATCAATATTTTAAAAGGCATTTCTTTCGCAGGTTCATATGCTTCATGCAACTTACCATACTTTGGAAAGTTCCCTTTCATACTCCAGTTTTCAATTCCAAGCAAGGCAATATTATGCCCGTCTCTTTCAATGGTCACATGTTCGTTCATCAGCAATTTCCAACCCAGCGACGCATGCAGTGCTTTAAGTTTTTCAACATTCTCCTGCACTTTTGCTTTTCTTTCTTTAGGATTCAATCCGCGTGGCAATGCATATTCTCCATAGTCATGATTACCAAGAGTACTGTACACACCATAGGGAGCTTTCAGCTGCGAAAATACCTCACGGTAATCGTCCATTTCTTCTGCATGGTCATTCACAATATCACCGGTAAAAAGAATCACATCCGGTTTCAATTCGAGTATCTTTCTCACGCCTGCTTCCACAGCTCTTTTATCCATAAAACTGCCGGCATGGATATCGGAAATATGCACCGCTTTTAATCCCCTGAAGGGTTCCGGAAGATTTTTAAATGACATCCTGACCCTTCGCACCTGGTAATTATATTTATTGTTGAAGCCATAAATAAAAGAGCCCAGTAAGGTTGAACCCAGACCCAATCCCAGCCAGCTCAAAAATACAGACCTCGAGATCCCGGTATCTTTCTGTGACACATCAATGGAAGGATTGCTGAATAACTTAGTTATCAGCCAGGTTCCGCCTCTCCTGATATCATCTACGGCAAAAAAGATCGACGCGATCAATTTAGAGAAAAATAATGCGATGATAAGGGCAAACACATACATTCTTGCGCTCTTATTCCATTCCTGGAAATTCAGGTAAGGCATCAATAGCAATACGGCCAGTGCAATAACTGAGATGGCCCAGTATATAACGGTGATGGTTAAACGCACTTTTGGAGAACTTGTGGCAGTCACCACTTTGATCGCCTGGTAAACATATATGTCCAGAAGGATCATGATCACCAGTATGACCCAAATAAAACCTGAATTACGCATACTTTATTATTAATAGCATCTTCAATTAAAATTCGACGAAGTCCCTGACCTGGCTCCTGATCGCTTCGAGTGTTGATACATCTTCAAGTCCATGTTCTTCATTGATCAGTTTATGAATGGAAGATATGGGTAATTTGAATGGATGAACTACCACAAGCAGGTAATTTAAGATACTGGTAAGATGTTCCAGTCCCCGGATATTCCCGGAGCGGCCCGTGGATACTCCAACAAGAAGGGCTTTTTTATACTTCCATACCTTTTTATAATCCGACAGATCGAACATCACCTTTAGAATTCCAGGGAAGCTGGCATTATATTCAGGGACTATAAAAATAAACTTTGTTGCGGGCAGGAGGTATTGCTGTTCAAATTGAATGAATTCAGTATTCCGGGAACTAAGGCTGATATCTTCCAGGCTGATAACCTCGGCGTTCACTCCCTGTTCCTGTAAAAAGCGACTATAGGTTTGAGCTACTTTTAATGAATTGCTTCCGTTCCTGTTGGTTCCTGAAATGATCAGGTATTTATCATTCATAGGCATATAACATGATATTCCCTTTTTGGTTGGGGTAATCTTGATGCTAAAATGTATTTTTGCTCCCCCGCCAAAGGCCGGAAAGTTCAATATAAAAAAACAAACCATGAAATTTACCTACTACGGACACTCATGCTTTGCAGTGGAGATCAGGGGAAAGAAGATCCTTTTCGATCCATTTATTACCTATAATGAACTGGCACAGGGAAAGGTAAGTGCCGACCAGGTGGAAGCAGATTATATACTCGTTTCACATGCTCACCAGGACCATATTGCTGATCTTGTGCCTGTTGCCAAAAGAACAGGAGCAAAAGTGGTTAGCAGTTTCGAGATCCATAGCTGGCTTAATAACCAGGGAATTGACAATACCCATCCCATGAATACCGGGGGTAAGTGGCAGTTTCCTGAATTTTCAGTGAAATGCGTAGTTGCTCACCATTCTTCGGGATTCAGCGACGGAACATATGGTGGCAACCCAATGGGATTTATAATTTATAGTGAAGAGGGAAATTTTTATTATGCCGGGGATACAGCCCTGACCATGGATATGCAGCTCATTCCAAGATGGGTAAAACTAAATTTTGCGGTTTTGCCGATTGGTGACAATTTTACCATGGATGCTGCTGATGCGTTAATATGCAGTGAAATGATCGAATGTAAAGAGATCATCGGGGTGCATTATGATACCTTCGGGTACATCAAAATTGACCATCAGAAGTCCATTGACCAGTTCAAGGCAGGAGGAGCGAAACTCCATTTGCCGGCAATTGGTGAAACCATTAATATCTGATCGATCTGTACATTATCTAAATATCAATAAAACCCCCGCCCTGGCGGAAAACCTAATATGGCAAGAGTTATCGGTGTAGCAAATCAAAAAGGTGGTGTAGGAAAAACAACTTCGGCGATCAACCTGGCGGCAAGCCTGGCGGTACTGGAGTTTAAAACACTGCTGGTAGATGCGGATCCCCAGGCTAACAGCACAACAGGTGTTGGCTTCGACCTGCATAATATCCAGCAAAGCCTGTACGACTGCATGGTGAATGCTACTCCAGCAAAAGACGTTATCCTGAAAACCGACATTCCTAACCTGGATGTAATTCCTTCGCATATCGACCTGGTGGGTGCTGAGATCGAAATGATCAATTACCCTAACAGGGAATCTGTGCTGAAAGGAATTCTGGAACCCATCCAGGATGATTATGAATTTGTGATCATCGACTGTTCTCCTTCGCTGGGACTGATCACGGTGAACGCGCTGACAGCAGCCGACTCTGTAATTGTTCCGGTTCAAACGGAATTCTTTGCATTGGAAGGACTGGGCAAATTGCTGAACACTATCAAGATAGTTCAAAGCAGGCTGAACCCTGAATTGCAGATCGAAGGAATATTGATGACCATGTATGATGGTCGATTAAGACTTTGTAACCAGGTTGTTTCAGAAGTGCGTAAGCATTTTGATGAACTGGTTTTCAATACCATAATTCACAGGAATACCCGGATCAGTGAAGCGCCATCTGTTGGCAAGCCGGTAATATTATATGATGCACTTAGCAAAGGATCGGTTAATTACCTGAACCTTGCCAAGGAAATCCTTCAAAAGAATAATAAAACGAAGATCTCGCAAGAGGAAAGGATTCTCGAGTAGAAGTTTGGAGTTGGGAGTTGGGAGTTATGATCACCCCCTCCCAACTCCCAACTCCTACCTCCCAACTCCCAATATATAATTATGACTCCCCCAAAGCAAAATAAAGACGCGCTAGGAAAAGGAATTCGTTCCTTGTTGCAGAGTATCGATTCAGACCTGAAGACTTCTTCAGGCGCGCTGAAAACCAATGTGGTTGAGGCTGCTACGAATATCCAGCGTATACCGGTTGCTGATATCGAGCCCAATCCTAAACAGCCGCGAAGAGATTTCGACGAGCAGGCTTTGAATGAACTGTCAGGATCTATCAAGATGCACGATATCATTCAACCCCTGACTGTTTCCAAATTACCTAATGGAAAATATCGTTTGATCTCCGGGGAAAGAAGATGGAGAGCTTCAAAACTCGCAGGATTAAAGGATGTACCCGCATATATCCGCCAGGCAAATGACCAGCAATTGCTGGAACTGGCATTGCTTGAAAACCTTCAGCGTGAAGATCTGAATGCGATGGAAATTGCACTTAGTTACAAACGCATGATGGAGGAACTCAATCATACCCAGGAAGAAGTCGCGGAAAGAATGGGTAAGGAAAGAAGCACAGTAGCTAATTATATCAGGCTGCTCAAGCTTCCCCCCGATATCCAGGTTTCAGTGAGAAAAGGTGAGATCAGTATGGGTCACGCAAGAGCTCTTGTCAATGTAGATACCATCGACCATCAGCTCTATATCTTCAATGAGATCAGGGAAAAAAATCTTTCTGTTCGTCAGACTGAAGAGCTGGTACGTAAATTATTCAAGAAGGATAACCCCGGAAAGGAAACAGCGAAACCTTCCCTCCCTCCTGCTTATAAGAAGATCGAAGATAATCTTGCTTCACATTTCAGCACCAAGGTTAAGCTGAATCACAGCAAGAAAGGAAACGGTTCTATCAATATTGAATATTTTTCTATCCAGGAATTGAACAAGATCCTGGAACAGATCGGGGTTACAGCGAACTAAAAGAATGAATATACCAAAGGCATTACTTATCCTGTTCTCTCTTGTCTCGTTTTCAGCATTGAAAGCGCAGGATACTTTGCCATTGCGTGATACTACCCGGATCGCAGATGCAATTATCTTAAATGATTCTGCAAAACAGGTGATCATAGATACTTTGCCAGCCGGAATAGATGCAGTGAAAGGGGATACCATCGCGAAAAAAAAGCATGATCCCAGGAAAGCAACGATCCGGTCGGCGATCATTCCGGGTTGGGGACAGATCTACAATAAAAAGATTTGGAAAGTTCCTATCGTATACGCCGCGATTGGTGTTCCGGTTGGAACTTTTATCTATAACCGGAATTGGTATACCAAAACAAGGGACGCTGCAAGGATGATTGCAACTAATGACACCATTGGTTACAAAGACCGGGTTGATCCACAATTATGGATATTTTTCTCTACTCCTAATTCAGAAGGCGCATTGCTGAATTACAGGAATGATTTCCGTAGAAATATGGATTACTCTGTGTTGATCACTTTATTGATGTGGGGATTGAATGTAGTGGATGCAACGGTGGATGCGCATCTTAGAGATTTTGATGTAAGCGAGGATCTCTCGCTGAGAGTAAAACCAACGCTAAATTACTTCACCATGACCCCGGGCATCAGTGTTACGATGACCATCGGGAAGCGAAAACCAAAGGAGTACAAACCTGTTTTGATTCCGTAGTTTCGTAGATCAATTTTCAAACTAAAAATTATCATGAAAATCGCATTGCTTGGCTATGGCAAAATGGGAAAAGCTATTGAAGAGATCGCTGTTTCCAAAGGTCATGAGATCGTCCTGAAAGTCAATATTGATAACCTCCAGGACAATACTGTTGAAAATATTAAGAAAGCAGATGTGGTAATAGAATTCAGTGGTCCTGAAAGTGCTTTTGGAAATATTACTAAATGTTTTAAAGCGGGAGTACCGGTGGTAAGCGGTTCAACAGGATGGCTGAACAGGTTTGAAGAAGCCAGGCAGTTGTGCCTGGAAAAAAATGGAGGATTTCTGTATGCAAGCAACTTCAGTGTTGGGGTGAATATTTTCTTTGCAGTGAATGAGCGATTGGCGGAGCTGATGGGAAGACATCCTGAATACGATGTGACCATTAAGGAGATCCATCATACTGCAAAACTGGATGCACCGAGCGGTACAGCGATCACCCTGGCAGAACAGGTTTTGGAAAAAGCAGCAGTTAAAAAACAGTGGGTAAAGGAAGCAGGGAACTCTCCTGAAGACTTAAGTATTTTCAGTGAAAGGATCGATCCTGCACCGGGAACTCACCATGTAAAATACAGTTCAGAGATCGATGAGATCGAGATCATTCATACAGCACACAGCAGGAAAGGCTTTGCCGGCGGAGCAGTTGTGGCAGCAGAATTTCTGAGCGGTAAAAAAGGAATATTTTCAATGAGGGATGTCCTCGGAATCTAAATCCTAATTAATTAACTTACCCTAAACCTCCAGAAAAGATGTTATCCAAAAAAGCGCAATATGCCTTTCAGGCATTGATGCATATGGCGGAAAAGCCAGGTGGGGAGCCAACCCTGATTGCGGAGATCTCTGAAAGAAGAAGCATTCCATTGAAGTTCCTGGAAAATATCCTGCTTGAACTTAAGAAAGCAGATATCCTCGACAGCAAGAAAGGAAAGGGTGGCGGTTATTTTTTCCGGGTTGACCCAAAAGACATTCCTTTGGCAAAAGTGATCAGGCTGATCGATGGGCCTATTGCCATGCTTCCCTGCGTTAGTTTATATTTCTACGAAAGATGCAAGAACTGCGACGAGATCCGTTGCGGATTACATGATACCATGATCGAAGTGAGGGATGCTACGCTAAAAATATTGGAGAACAAAACCGTGGCAGATATTGCGGGGTTGGTGGGCTGACCAACACCAAAGGTGTTGGGCTGAACACAACAAGCTGAACAACTCCGAAGGAGTTGGGGGGGAATTAAAAAACAACCGAGTAAACGGGGGTTTTTTATTAGACCAAACAAGCAGACCCGGGGGTGAGGCCC
>CBHWDO010000018.1:0-74128 GCA_966112615.1 uncultured bacterium | reverse complement strand
AGGGTATTCCAATACCCGACGGTTTTGCCACTACTGCTTTTTCTTTTGAAGAATTCATTCGACAGAATGATCTGAGTAAACCACTTAAGAATATATTGAGTGGACTGGATCGTAAATTATTCCAACCTGCATGATATTGGTTCCGCAGCACGAAGACTGATGCTGGAGGCATTAATGCCACAGGTATTGGTTGAAGAGATCAAAAAAGCATATAGAGAACTGTCAGAAGGTGATTCAACAGATGTGGCTGTTCGAAGCAGTGCTACTGCTGAAGATCTCCCTGATGCAAGTTTTGCGGGTCAGCATGAAAGTTATCTGAATGTAAAAGGAGAGGATGCAGTTGTACAGGTAGTGCAGAATGTTATGCATCCTTGTTTACTGAGCAGGGCAATCAAATACCGCGAGGATAAAGGATTTGAACATGATAAAGTAGCTATTTCGGTGGCGTTCAAAAAATGGTTCGGTCCGATAAAGCATCTTCAGGAGTTGTATTTACACTGGAACCAGAATCCGGTTTCAGTGATATCATACATATCAGTGGAGTCTGGGGATTAGGTGAAAATATTGTTCAGGGAACAGTAACCCCTGATGAATTTTTTGTTTTCAAACCATCCTTAAAAAATGGTTTTTATCCGATCGTTCAAAGAAAACTTGGTTCAAAAGAAAAGACCATGATTTATGATGAAGCGGATAAAGGAACTGTCATCAATGTTGACACCGATCTATCATTGCAGGAACAGTTTGTAATTAATGATGAAGAAGTAAAAAAGATTGCAGAGTGGTCAATGATCATTGAAGAACATTATGCAAAACCCATGGATATAGAATGGGCAAAGGATGGATTAACAGGAAATATTTATATCATCCAGGCAAGACCGGAAACTGTTCATTCGAGGAAAGATCCATTAAAGATCCGTGAATACAGTATTGAAGGAAAGCATAAGGCAATTGTGACCGGCGAAGCGATCGGGTCAAAGATTGCAACCGGCAGGGCGAGAGTACTGAACTCGCCTGAGGATGCAGGAGATCTGCAGGAAGGAGAGATCGTGGTTACTACATTAACAAGTCCAGATTGGAATCCCATTCTAAAAAAATCTTCAGCCATCATTACCGATAAAGGAGGAAGAACCAGTCATGCTTCAATTGTTGCACGTGAACTGGGAGTGCCTGCCATAGTAGGTTCTGGCGATGCGACGGAGAAAATACATGATGGATCTATGATCACAGTAAGTTGTGCTGAAGGGTAAATTGGATCTGTATATGAAGGCAAACTTGATTATAGTGTAAAGGAAATCGATGTAAAAAATATCAACAGACCTGCACATACACAGGTCATGTTGATCGCAGGTGATCCAGGTAAAGCATTTGCTTTATCATTCTATCCAAACGATGGAGTAGGATTGATGAGGATGGAATTTATCATTACGCATTTTATCCAGGTGCATCCCATGGCACTGGTAAAATTTGATGAGTTAAAAGATGCAGAGGCGAAAGAAAAGATTGAAAAGATCACACACAATTATCCAACAAAAGAACAATACTTTATTGATAAGCTGGCTGAAGGAATTGCCACCATTGCATCAGCATTCTATCCCAAGGATTTGATCGTTCGGATGAGTGATTTCAAGACCAATGAATATTCCAACCTGTTGGGTGGAAAACATTTTGAACCGGAAGAAGAGAACCCTATGATCGGTTTCCGGGGAGCATCCAGGTATTATAATGATCTGTATAAAGAAGGGTTTAAACTGGAATGCCTTGCGAATAGACCAGGACAGATAAGGATATCGAAGTTCAATTCATTCAACGATCCAAACATTTTTAAATGGTCAAGGAGTTATTTCAATCACAGCTGCTAAGCGATGTGTATAGTCATGGCCCATTCAATGTGTATGATTATGCCATGCAGAAAATGGGTGAAGACCAGGCAGATCTTGTTCATATTAAAAATTGGGCGGATCAATTGGTCAAAGAAAAATTGGTTTTGTATGTTGATGACGCCCATACTGAATTGTCGATAACAAATTTTGCCCGCTACTGGATCATGAATGGAGGATATCAATATTATTTAAGGGATGGGCATTTGAAAAATCATTCCATTAATACAGAAAATCATCATCAGCTAAAAAAAGAAAAAGAAGAATTGGTGGAAGCAAGGTTGCGGCTGACGAAGTACAGGCTATATGGCTTTTGGCTTACGCTGCTCATTTCCATTATCGGTTTCATGTTGTCGGTTTTTAATCTTTACATGTTGTTTAAAAAGAAATAAGTTTTGGTTTATCTTCAAAGCTTAATTTTCAAGCATGAGGATCGCATTGTTTGCATGTTTATTTTGTTTGCCCCTGGCAATGTTTGCTCAAAAAAAGAACCAGCAAAAAAAACTGGTGTCGGCCTTAAACAAAATTGACACGTATCGTTCATCAGCGCTGGCTGATCATATAGAACTGACTCAAATCCCGGCTCCTCCTTTCAAAGAAACTAAACGTGGTGAACGATTTCTTGAAATGCTTCAAAAAGCTGGTGCAGATTCTGTTTGGATTGATGAAGTAGGAAATGTCTATGCTCTTCGCAAAGGTTCGAAAGGTGGGAAAGTAGTTGTGGTGGAAGGACATCTTGATACTGTATTTCCTGAATCAACAGATGTTACTGTCAAACAAAAATCAGATACCTTATACGCTCCCGGTATTGCAGATGATACACGCGCTTTGGCAGTGATTGTAACTATGCTGCGGATCATGAATGAAGAAAATATCAGGACTCAAAATGATATCTGGTTTGTTGGGACAGTGGGAGAGGAAGGCCTGGGTGACCTTCGTGGTGTGAAGCACCTGTTTGCAAAACATCGTGATAAGATCCGGTCCATGATCTCCCTTGAGCCGGTAGATGGTGTTGTTACGAAAGGTCTTGGTTCAGTAAGATACAGGGTGATTTTCAAAGGTCCCGGTGGACATAGCAATGGAAACTTTGGCATTGTGAATCCTATTCATGCATTAGGAAAGGCTATTGAGTCATTTAGTACTGCTGCTGAAAAGCATGCACGGGATCATGAAGTAACTTTTAATGTGGGAGTGATCAAAGGAGGGACCTCGGTTAATTCCATCGCATTTGAGGCAAGTATGGAAGTCGATATGAGATCCGGTGATCCGATACAATTAAATGTGATGGACTCAATCTTGCGTTCATCTGTAGATATCGCGGTTCAAAAAGAAAACGCTGCAAAGCACTCGGGGCCTGATGTCCAGGTCGAACTTGTACCGATTGGAAATCGCCCGACAGGGACAGCGGATATGCAATCAAACCTGTTGAAAAATGTTCAGAAGGTTTACCAGGAAGATGGTATTAAACCGGAATTCGAATCGGTATCTACCAATGCCAATATTCCGTTTTCATTGGGTATTCCTGCAGTGTGCATCTCATCAGGAGGACAAGCAGCCAATCTTCATTCACTCAATGAATGGTGGTTGCCTACCGGTGCGGAAGCTGCTGTGAAGAGAGCATTCAGGATCATCCTGCTTGAAGCAGGTTATTGATTCCAGCTTGCTTTTTTAATATCATCAAGAAGAATTGCATTAATATCTTTTACTGCGCCTTGCAGAAGATAGATCTTCGTGCCTTTCTCCCGGGCATAAGGATTGGTTACTTCACCGGTTAACTCAATTCTTTGAAACAGGTCTCTTTCATCCTTTCTTTCAGGATCAGTATCCGATGCTTCCTGTATAAGAATGATGTTGTTGATGGGTTTATCTAACGGTGTCCAGTCGATATAATCTGCATTGAGTGTGTAGGCTTCCAGTTTCGGTATGGATGAATAATGATTGATGGCTCCTGCCTGTCCGTAATTATCGCACCAGACAAGTGTGTTGCCTGATTGTAAACGGTAGATGCTGTCCACTTTTGATGCGAGTTCTTTCCAGCCCTGCATATCAGCAAAGTCCTGTGGAAGCATATGTTCTTTCCCATCCTCCCATCGTAGAAGACCTAATTTTTTGTACATGCCCGGGTTCTCATAAATTTCCTGGGGTGAACGATTGGGGAAAGCAAAGTAGAACAGTGGTATGGATAAGACTACGGGGATAGCAGCAACCAAAACTTTTGCAAACAATGATTTATTGTTGAGCAGCATTCCGATCCAGGTGGCTCCGATGGCCAGGTATACAGGATAGAGCCCGATGGCATAATATCCTTTTGCACGCAGGTAAATAAAGATTGCCAGCGTGATAAAAAAAGACCAGAACATAAACCTTGCTGGTTGTAATGGCCTGGTTCTCCATAAGGCGATCAGTGAAGCGATCAATACAAATAGTGAACCTAAGAAATATAACACCTGCTCTTTGATAAAATCAAATCGGTCAACATTTTTCAATTGGGTAGTTGATAATTCCTGCATATGTCGCACCACAGGAAATCCATGTTTCCATTGCCAGAAAAGATTGGGTGAGATGATGAGCAGGAACAAAATGATTGCATAATAAAAGTGTTTGGAAGCAAGAATTTTCCGGTGTTCAGAAAATAATATTCCAATGGCCACACCTGGCAGAAGAAAAAGAATATTGTATTTGTTGAGCATACCTATTCCTAACGCTGATGCACATACGTAGATCCAGGTTGGAGAACCGGTGATAAGGTATCGAAGCAATGCGTAATAGGTAAATGTCCAGGCAAGTATATCGAATGAATTGGGTTGAAATAATATGTTCATCCTGAGCAGTACACTAAAAATTATTGACAGTGCAGCCAATATTTTTGCAAACAAGGTTCCATTGAACAGTTCAACAGTCTTCCATACGACTATCAATGTTAGTGCACCGAATAATGCAGGAAAGAATCTTATCCAGAATTCCCCATTGCCCAGAACCCTTATCAGAACTGCAATCCATGAGCTGAAAGGAGGGACAGATAGATAACCCCATGCAAGGTGATCACCCTGGTCGAGGTGAAGAAACTCGTCCCTGTGTAATTCATATACAGGATCAACAATGATGAATTGTAAAATGAACTTCAACAGTACGAATACAAACAGGATGAGGTTATGATTTAATCTCATTAGGATGAAGCAGTTAGAGTGTTCTGCTAAAAGTATATCAAAATTTGCGCATCCGTTTGCACACCAATTCTATTTTTTCTCTGGCTAATATTGGTTGCGATTGCTATTAACCAATAACTAATTTTATGAGAAAAAAATCTGCACTGATCATCCTGTGCATGCTGATGTCGGCCTTCACCACGTGGGCACAGGATAACAAAATGGCCGTCACTGGTACGGTCCGCGATAAATCAGGCAACCCCATTGCTGATGTGTCGGTCACCGAAAAGGGAACATCCAATGCTGTTGCTACTAATTCAGAGGGAATATTCAGGATCAATGTTCAATCGTCAAGATCTATACTGATGATCAGTAATGTAGGTTATGCCTCCAAAGAAGTTGCCATCACAGGAACTGATCTTTCGATTCAGTTAGAAGAATCTTCCCGAAACCTAGATGAGGTAACCATTGTAGGTTATTCCACTAAGAAAAGAGAACAGTTATCCAGTGCAGTGTCGGTTGTGTCTGGTGAAAAACTGCGTGATGTTACTTCAAACGAGATCACATCATTGTTGCAGGGAAAAGCACCGGGTGTGGTGGTATCAACCGGTTCTGGTGATCCGACTTCCGGATCAAGTGTGGTGATCCGTGGTGCAGGTACCATCAATGCAAGCACTTCTCCATTGTATGTGGTTGATGGGAACATAGGTGGTACATTCAACCCAACAGATGTTGAATCCGTAACCATACTTAAAGATGCCGCTGCTACAGGTTTGTATGGATCACGTGCTGCGAATGGTGTTATCATTATCACAACAAAATCAGGTAAGTCAGGTAAAGCCAAAATTGAATTCAACTCAACAGTAGGTGTTGCCACTGCTAACAATGGCAATTTCAAGTTGATGAATACACAGCAGTTGTTTGATTATCAAAAAACATTTTACAATCCTGATCCTGCTGTGTTGAATACCAATACCAACTGGTGGGATATGGCCTTCCGCAAGGCAATGGTAAACTCCTATACTTTGTCTGCATCAGGAGGAAATGACAAGACCACTTATTATGTTGCCGGTAACTATTACAAGGAAGAAGGAACACTACTCGATAACGATAAGACCGGTTACAACCTGCGTGCAAACTTCACGCAAAAGCTTATCCAGAAATTGAAGATGGCTGTGTTGTTGAACGGTCGCTATGTGAAAGATAATTATAATAACACCGGTGCTTTGTATGATGCTTATGTGAATCTTCCTTTTGATTCTGCATACAATGCTGATGGAACGCCGCGTGATGCCAGGTTTGGGACATGGTACGGTCGCGACAGGGATAATTATCTTCATTCAAGACAGTATAATTTTTCTACTGCGAGAAGTTTCACGATGAGTGGAGATGTGAACCTGGATTATCAATTGCTGAAGAATCTTACCCTATCAACCTATAACCGTGCCACTCTATTTAACTACAACAGCAACGATTATTACGACAAACGCTCAAAAGCCGGTGCAACAAGTTCTGGCGAAGTGTATAAATCTCAATCTTACTCCAGTACATTGCTTTCGTCTAACCGCCTGCGTTATAATACCAGCTTTGGTGATCATTCCATCAGTGCACTGGGTGTATTTGAAGTGGAGAAAGGATATTCTGATGTGATGTCTGTCTCTGCAAAAGGATTACCTCCGGGCCGCGATGCATTGAGTACTGCAACTGATATCATCAACAATCCATCAGGAGGAAGAGATTCCTATATCTTCAGTAAATATCTTGGACAGGTGGATTACAGTTTTGCAGGAAAATATTTCCTGGTTGGATCATTGGTAAATGAGTATTCATCAAGGTTTGGTTCGAATAATCCTGCTGCGAATTTCTACCAGTTAGGTGCATCATGGATCGTTTCCAAAGAAGATTTCTTCAATGTTTCAGCCATTGATTTCCTGAAATTCCGCGCAAGCTATGGAACCACAGGTAATGCTGATGGCATCGGGTACTATGCATCCATGGGATTGTACAGTATTTCTACCGGTGCAAGTTATGCAGGACTTCCAGGCGCAGCGCCAAGTCAGAAAGCCAATCCCGACCTTACCTGGGAGAAAGCAAAATCAGCAAACATAGGCGTGGATATGACTTTCTTTAAGCGCATCGACCTCAGTGTGGATGTGTACAATAAGATCACATCATCCCTGCTGTTTTTCCGTGGACTGCCTGCAACTACCGGGTATGATGGAGTGTTTGAGAATGTTGGATCCATCAGGAACAGGGGTATTGAATTTAACCTCACTACACGAAATATTACTAAGAAAGATTTTACCTGGGAAACCAACCTGAACATGGCTTTCAACAGGAATAAAGTGATTGAAGTGAACCAGGGCAGAACAGAAGTGAGCACAGGTGCAAGACAACCGATCGCTGTTGGTCATGATATGGATGAGTGGTTCATGCCTGTTTGGGCAGGAGTGGATCCTCAAACCGGAAAGCCGCTCTGGGAGGCACTTATACAGGATGCTGATGGTAAGAATTATGTTACCTATACTTCTAATTACAATCTGGCTTCAAGGCAGTTTATTGGCAGATCTGCCGCACCTAAATTCACAGGAGGATTTACCAATAGCATTACCTATAAAAGATTTTCGCTGAATGCATTCTTCAACTTCGTGTATGGTAACTATGTGTACAATGATAGTCGCTTCTTTTTCGACAGCGATGGATTGTATGAAAGTTATAATCAAATGCAGTTGGCAAAAGGATGGAGTCGCTGGGAGAAGCCAGGTGATATCGCTACACATCCACAACCAATTCATGGAAGAAGTGATGCATCCAACGCAACCTCCACAAGGTTTCTCGAAGATGGGAGTTATATCAGGTTGAGAAACCTGACCATTGGATACAATCTTCCTGATGCCTGGATGAACAGGTTGAAGATCAGCAATGCAAGACTTTATGTGAGTGGAGATAATCTTTGGACTGCCACCAATTTCAGTGGAGTAGATCCTGAAGTGGTGCTTGGATCAGGAACATCAAGCATCAAGTATCCAATCAGCAGAAAGCTATTGGTAGGATTAAATATTGCCTTCTAATCAAAACCTTATTCAAATGACAAGAAAATATATAACTGCTGCATTGTTGATGGCTGTGATCAGTTTCACTTCATGCAGAAAAACATACCTTCCATCCACTGCAATTGATGAAGGATCTGCATTGACCAATGCAGGCGATATTGAAACTGCAACCATCGGTACTTATGCATTATTCAAGAATCCTGGTTATGTGCGAAGCGGACATTTCCTGATGGAATATCCTTCAGATGAAATTGCACAGGGACAGAACTCTTCTGATGATTTAACCAGGGCATATCGCTTAACGCAATTAACTACATCTGATCATCCTGCATCCTTCTGGTCGCAGGCATACAAAGCAGCCAGTGCGGCCAACAGGATCATCGAAGTGATCGATGATAATGCAACTGCCGATCTAAAGCAGCTGAAAGGGGAGAATCTTTTTATCAGGGCCATGATGCATTTCAACCTGGTAAGAATCTTTGGACGACCTTATCCGCAGGGTGATGGCAACAATCCGGGAGTGCCTATTTTAAAAGATGGACTTACCGAAGATCAGAAATTGTCACTGGAAAGAAACAGTGTGAAAGAAGTGTATGATTTCGTGATTGCAGATCTTGAAAAAGCTGCAGAATTAATGACCATGCAGAAATCAAATGCATTTGCTTCAAAAGAAGTCGCCTATGCGCTGTTATCAAGAGTGTATTTGTATAAAGAAGATAATGCAAAAGCCATTCAGTATGCCAATCTCGTGATAGGTAATGAAACGCCCGGTCAGCCTGCCAATGGAAGGTATTCTCTTATATCAGGTTCTGCCTATCAAAACTATTTTCGAGGAGTACCGGAAGGAAATACAGAAACCATTTTCAATATCCGGCACATGAAAACGGAGGATCGTGATTTCAGTGCGATCGGTTCCATGTATTTCAGCGGAGATGCCAGTGGAAATCCTCAAAACCAGGCCTATAGCGGATGGGGAGAGATCTATGCTTCGAAGAAATATGTTGATTTCCTGGAAGAGCACCCACAGGATCTGCGGAAAAGTTTCATATCTTCTTACAAAGTAAATGGTGCATTACAATTCAATACCAAGTTGACACCGAATACTCCCATGCATTATATCAACAAGTATAACCTGCAGGAAGGGATTGTCAACCTGAGTTCACCCGTGTATTTAAGGCTTGCAGAAATGTACCTCAACAGGGCAGAAGCCAATGCAAAATTGGGTAATGACCAGGCAGCACTGGATGATGTAAATATTATCCGGCAGCGTGCAGGATTGAGTGGAGGGGATCTGCATACCATTGCCAATGTTGCAGCAGCTGGCAAGACAGTGCTGGATGTAGTTTTAGAAGAACGCTGGCTGGAACTGGCTTTTGAAGGACACAGGGTTTATGATCTTTTCAGAAATAACAGGCCGATGGTAAGAAATTATCCTGGTTCACACGTCGTGAATGGAAATGTAAACCAGACAGTTCAGCCAACAGAGAATAAGATCATTTTCTTCATACCTCAGTCGGAAATCGATAAGAATCCAAAACTCACACAAAACCCACAATGATGATCATGATGATAAAATATATATCCATGTTTTTGATCACGGCATCGTCATTGTCGTGTTCAAAAAAGGAGAATGGTGGAAACCCGCCTCCAAAGCCTCCTGAAGAAATACCTGTGGCGCATACCATATCGATGGGAGGTAATGCCTACATCACACAGAAACAGGAAGGCGCTGCAGAAACTGTTACGGAAAACAGTGTGAGTAACTGGACCAGTTCATCAACAGTTTTTTCTGCCTATTTCAGGTTAGGAAAAACAGGTAAGTTGAATGTGAAGGTTCGTGCCAGTGTTCCTTCGGGGAACAGTAAGGTGAAGATCTCCATCAATGGAGCACCTTTTGAAGTAAGCATGAAAGGCAATGCAAAGAATGTCTACAATGTAGGTACAGTCGATATTTCATCGGTTGGATATGTGAAAGTGGATTTCCAGGGAATTTCTAAATCCGGAGATTATTATGCTGATGTCTACGATGTATTGATTGGTGGAACTGCAACATCATCAGATGTTGTATATGCGAATGATCCGGAAAATTTTTACTGGTCGAGAAGAGGTCCAAGCTGCCATCTTTCTTATGGTCCCGTGAATGGTGATACAGAGTGGTTCTATAATGAACTGACAGTTCCGGTTGGAGAAGACAAGATCGGTTCCTATTTCATGAGCAATGGATTTGGTGAAGGATATTTTGGAATCCAGGTGAATTCATCGACAGAAAGAAGGGTGTTGTTTTCTGTATGGGATCCGAATGTAGGAAAGACCACGCTGGTGAAAAAAGGAGCGAATGTTACGCACAATGAGTTTGGTGGTGAAGGAACCGGAGGACAATCCTACATGCTCTTTAACTGGAAGGCAGGTACTACCTATAAATTCCTGACACGCGGAAAGCCAGACGGCACGGGCGGTACAGATTATTCAGCCTGGATCTTCACACCGGAAACAAATGAATGGAGATTCATGGCAACCTGGAAAAGACCCAATACTGTTACTTACCTGACCAGGTTCCATTCATTCCTGGAAAACTTTTTACCGGATCATGGATTTGAGCACAGGAAAGTCCATTTTGGAAATCAATGGGTAAGAACTGTTGATGGACAATGGCAGGAACGAACCACTGCATCATTCACCATGGATGCAACGGGTGGAAATAAGCAGCGACTGGATTTCAAAGGCGGTATGGAGAACGGACAATTCTTCCTGCAGAATGATGGGTTCTTTGCAGACTATACTGAAAAAGGAACCACATTCACCAGGACTGCCACCAATCTGTCTCCGGATGTTGATCTATCTAAACTTCCTCAAAACTAATCATCATGAAAAAATTTCAATACATCATATTATGCAGTCTTGCATTTGCCTGCAATAAGCCGGATGCAATTTTATTCAAAGACAATTCAACAGCTGCCATGGCCGATAAATCTGCCTGGACAGCCACTGCAGACTCCGAAACTCCTGATGGATGGGAGAATACCGGTAAAGCATCTGCTTTATTAGATGGAGATAAGTCAACTTATTGGCATACTGATTATTCAGTTTCTCCAACTCCCGCATATCCTCATTGGGTATTGATCGATATGAAGGAAGAAAACAAACTGATTTCGGTAGCCATCACCAATCGCCAGGGTGGCTCTCCATATAAGAATGGGATGAAGAAATTCAAACTGGAAGGAAGTGTTGATGGAAATTCATTTACGTCTTTAGGTGAATTTGATTTTGGCATCACCAATGATGCGCAAACATTCCCTGTATCATCAGCAAATGGTTACAGGTATTTAAAATTAACGGCATTGGAAAGCCAGACTGGCGCAGCACACACATTCCTGGCGGAGATTGATGTCTTCGTTACAAAAAATAGTTAGGGTTGTTGCTTCTATATGTACAGTTTCGTAAATGTTAGGTTTTGAAGAAGGGGATGAGCGATCGTCCCTTTTCTTAGATTTTTCAAATTAACAATGCAATGAAAAGAAAAGATTTTTTGAAGAACACAGGTCTCGCAGTAGCGTCATTGTCTGTAGCTCCTGTTTCAGGATTGTTTGCACAAAAGAAAGCAGATCCTAAAGTGCGCGTAGGTATTATTGGTGTAGGATTAAGAGGACAGAGTCATCTTGACCTGTTATTACATCGTGCAGATGTTGACCTAGTTTCCATCTGTGATATTGATGACCGGATGCTTACAAGAAGTAAGGAAATGATCAGCAAGAGTGGTAAGAAAATGCCTGTTGTGTATACCGGTGATCCATATGCATGGAAGAAGATGGTAGAGAAAGAAAAGCTGGAAGCTGTGGTGATCGCTACCCCCTGGGAATGGCATAAAGAAATGATCATCGGATCATTGCAATCAGGAATTAAATATGTGGGTACAGAAGTTATGCTAGGTATCACACTCGAAGATCATTGGGAAGTAGTGAAAGCTGCTGAACAATACAAGGGTCATGTGATGATGCTGGAGAATGTTTGTTATAGAAGAGATGTGATGGCTGTGTTGAATATGGTTCGACAGGGTTTATTTGGAGAACTGGTGCACTTGCAGGGAGGTTACCAGCACGATTTGCGTGAAGTAAAATTCAATAATGGACTGAAGGCCGGGGCAAGCGCATGCGAATTTGGTGAGAAAGGATGGTCGGAAGCGAGTTGGAGAACGCATCACAGCGTACACCGTAATGGTGATCTGTACCCGACTCACGGTATTGGCCCCATTGCGCATTATATCAATATCAACAGGGGTAACAGGTTTATCAACCTGAGTTCTTTCTCGTCAAAAGCAAGAGGATTACATGATCATATCATCAAGAAATGTGGACCTGATCATCCGAATGCAAAAGTAACTTTTAAATTAGGTGATGTTGTTACTACATCAATTGGATGTGCAAATGGAGAAACAATTTTGTTGCAGCATGATACCAATCTTCCAAGACCATATTCACTCGGATTCCGTGTGCAGGGCACGGATGGATTGTGGATGGATCTGAACAATGGAATTCATATTGAAGGAAAATCAAAACCACACCAGTGGGACAATGCAAAGGAATGGTTTGATAAATTTGATCATCCATTGTGGGCAAGATGGAGTAAGGAAGCACAGGGTTCAGGTCATGGTGGAATGGATTTCTACGTCATACATTCATTCATCGAATCAGCCAAAAGAAAACTTCCTACACAAATGGATGTGTATGATGCAGCATCCTGGAGTGCTATTACACCATTGAGTGAATTGTCTATTGAGAAAGGAAATGAGACTGTTGAGTTTCCTGATTTTACCGGTGGACAATGGATGTACAGGAAGCCTGTGTTTGCATTGAATGATGACTATTAAAATCGATGTGTTGAATACAATTGTTGAGGATGTATTGCAGTCGTATGGATTTGCCAAAGGCTCCTGCAATGTACAACCATTTGGATCTGGACTGATCAATCATACCTGGAAGATAACAGCTGCAAGTGGAAGTTTTATTCTCCAGAGAGTGAATGATACTGTATTTAAAGATCCCGGGTCGATTGCGAATAACATAAGACTGATAGCTGAACATTTAAAAGAATATCACCCGGAATATTGTTTCATGGCTCCATTGGAAACAATGGACGGACAGGATCTTTATTATGCAGAAGAAGAGGGCTATTACAGGCTTTTTCCTTTTCTTGATGGATCCCATTCAAAGGATATCGTTCAGAATGCAGGCCAGGCTTATGAAGCAGCCAGGCAGTTTGGATTGTTTACCAGGTTGTTGTCGGATATAGATATCGACAGGTTAAAGATCACTCTTCCGAATTTTCATGATCTTTCTTTGCGATACAACCAGTTTGAACATGCATTGATTAAAGGAGATGCTTCAAGAATTGCGGAAGCAGATAGTATGATCAAGTTATTAAAATCTTATTCAGGAATTGTGGAGGATTACCGGAAGATCATTGCCATGCCTGATTTCAAATTGCGTGTTACCCATCATGATACTAAGATCAGTAATGTTTTGTTTGGAGAAGAAAACCAGGGTTTAACGGTGATCGATCTTGATACCGTGATGCCGGGATTTTTTATCAGTGATATGGGAGATATGATGAGAACATACCTGTGCCCTGTAAGTGAAGAGGAGAAAGACTTCAGCAAGATTCAAATCAGGACAGATATTTATGAAGCGATCATTGAAGGATATGCTTCGGAGATGCAGGATGAACTTACCAAAGTAGAGAAACAATATTTTTTTTATTCAGGAAAGTTTTTGATCTATATGCAGTCGCTCCGGTTTCTTACCGATCATTTAATGATGGATCAGTATTATGGTGCAAAATATGAAGGACATAATTTGATCAGGGCAAAGAACCAGGCAGTGTTGCTGGAAGAGTATTGCAGTTTTGAAAGATTTTGGCATGCACAAAAATTCAAATATGTTTGATACTGTAATGAGTGATAAGCAGCCTACCATTAAAGAGATCGCAAAGCGGTTAAATGTTTCTGTATCAACAGTATCCAGAGCGCTTGCAGATAATCCAAGAATAGGATTGGGGACACGTTTGAAGGTGCAGCAACTGGCTAAGGAATTGAATTATGAACCGAACAGCCAGGCGATATTTTTCAAGCAGAAGAAGACATTTGTTATTGGGGTAATATTGCCATTCATTCGCGAAGATTTTTTTTCAGAAGCGATCAGCGGGATGGAAATGGCTGCGATGGAGCATGAGTATACGATACTGTTTGGACAAAGTTATGATGATTATGAGCGTGAGATGAAAGTGGTGGAAGCAATGAAGAAGCAGCGTGTAGATGGACTGATCATTTCGCTTGCCAAGAGTACACCGCGTTATGAGCATTTAGAAGCATTGAGTAAGATCGGGATACCAATCGTTTATTTTGATCGTGTTCCATCGATGGAAGGCGTAAATAAAGTGTTCTGCAATTTGTACAAAGGAACCATGGAAATGGTGAGCTGGTTGTATAGCAGGGGATACAAGCGGATCGCAATGATCAACGGGCCTGAGAAGATGCCGGCAAGCAAGGAAAGACTGAATGGATATATTGATGGGGTGAGTAAGAAGAAATTGAAAGTTGATATGCAGTTGGTGGAGCGCACGGATCTGTCGAAAGAGAGTACCTATGAAGCTGTAAATAAATTATTGTCGCTGAAGAATCCACCCAATGCGATCATCAGTTTCAATGATTATGTGCATATGGATGTGGTGCAATGTGCAGAGCAGAAAGGCATCAAGGTGAATAAGGATATTGTGTTTGTGAGTTATGCGAATCTTCCTATTACAAGTTATACCGCGCATCCTCCATTGGTGTCTATAGAGCAGTATCCATATGGACAGGGAGAGAAAGCGATGGAGATGATGATCAGGATACTGGATGATAAATCAGCGGGTAAAGCAGTTGAGCCGATGGTGGAGGAAATGAGTGCGACATTGGTGATGACCGGGCAGAACGCCCGAAGGGCGGGCTGAACGAAGTTTCACGCAAAGTTGCTGCCTGCGGCAGCTGCGCAATGGAGCAAAGAACGCAAAGGGGGTGTGAAGTATCCATAGACACTTTTATAAAAAAACTCAGTGCCTCTGTGCCTCATTTTCCTCTGTGTATAATCGTTTAGAAAAATTTATTAGTCGGTAAAGTTCTGGCTAGTAAACATTCCAAATGAAATTTCACAGAGAAAAATGAGGCACAGAGGCACAGAGAAAAGAATTAAAACTCGGCCTTCAGCCTGCCCTCTGGGCGTTCTGCCGTTAGACTTCCATGTATTCTGTGTATTCCGTGTATTCCGTGTATTCCCTACTGATACACCCTCACATACTCCACCTCCATCTTCTGCGGAAAGATCTTTTCATCAATCCCAAATTTTCCGCCCCAGTTACCGCCTACAGCTACATTGAGCAGCAAATGGAAGTCCTGGTCGAAAGGCCAGCCCGCTGAACCCTTTCCATCATTGAAGAATTCATTGTACTTAATATCATCAATGTAAAATGAAATTGATTTTTCATTCCAGATGATCGAATAATTATGGAAGGCTGTTGACAGATCCTTAACATGAATTGATCTTGTTTTTTGTGTACCGATCATTCCATTGTAGGATAAGGTATGTACGGTTCCATACAATGAATCCGGGTAGTATCCTACCATTTCCATGATATCAATCTCTCCGCTGTGCGGCCATCCGCCATACTGCCATTTTGTTGGCAACATCCAGATTGCAGGCCAGATACCGGTTCCGGTGGGAAGCTTCGCCCTGATCTCCATTCTTCCATATTTCCAGTCACCTTTATTTTTAGAAGCTAATCTTGCAGAAGTGAACTGCTTTGATCCCATCGCTTCTTTTTTTGCGGTGATGATCAACTTTCCATTTTCAACTCTTGCATTCTCCAGGTTGGCATTCGTATAATACTGCAATTCATTATTTCCCCATCCGCAAATATTCGGACAGCCATCGCCGACATCATAACTCCACTTGGTTGTATCTGCCAAACCCGGCTTGTCAAACTCATCAGACCAAACCAGTTTTTTGTATTGAGCTTTTGCTCCAGACCAAAGCATTCCCATTACAACGACGCAAATCGCTGTTCTTATCATGTTCATGATTGTTATTTTATTGGTTTTGTATTCTTCCCGATTCCCGATTCCCCATTTCCGATTCTTACTGATACACCCTGATATAATCAACCTCCATCACTCCCTGTGTGAAATTCGGATCTATTGCTCCTCCAAAGTTTCCGCCTACAGCGATGTTCATAATGATGAAGAAATTATGGTTGAATGGAATCGAAGCATTATTGCTGAATGTAAAAAATACTTCATCATCTACCAGGAACTTGATACTGGAAGCATTCCATTCAAGTCCATACCGATGGAACTCTGTAGTGGCATTGGTGATCACTTTATTTCCACCAACTGAATTTCCACCAGAGAATCCAGGGTAGTGTACTGTTCCAAAGATCTTGTTCAGATCTCTTCCAAGATGTTCCATAATATCGATCTCTCCACATGCAGGCCATCCTACTGTTCCGATATTATCACCCAGCATCCAGACTGCAGGCCATGTTCCCACGCCTGATGGAAGTTTAGCTCTTACTTCAACCTTTCCATACTTAAATGAAAATTTGTCTTTGGTAAGAATTCGGGCCGAAGTATAACTACTGCCGCTGAAGCTTTCTTTTTTCGCAGTGATTTTAAGCGTTCCATTTGATACAGTAACATTCTCGGGCCTGTTGGTATAATACTGTGATTCATTATTACCCCAGCCTCCTGATCCTGTTCCAATATCATAACCCCATTTGGCAGCAAGTGGCGGACCTGCCACATCAAATTCATCCGACCAGATCAATGCTATTTTCACTCCAACAGTTATGGAAATTCCTTTAGCCAAAGTTTGATTGGCTGCATTCTTTGCTACAACTCTTACAGTGTAAGTTCCTGACATGGGATACTTATAACTTACAATACCATTGGCAGAATTCTGAAAGTTCCCGTTTCCGAAATCAAATTCATAATTCGTTGCATTGTCGGCCTTTGCAGTAAAACTTACATTTCCGCTGCTGTCATTGCTGACAACTGCATCAAGCGTAAGGTTAGAAAGGGGGGGAGTTACCTCCCCCGATCCACCTTTGCTGCAGGAAACGATTGCAAGAAATCCCGTCAGCAATATTATCAGGTATCTCATATTATTTTGCTTTTAAGATCTGGTACCATGAATTTCCATCGATACCGATATTTCTCAAATGAAGCTCTGTTTCTGTTACTTTCAGGATCTCGTAAGTTGTTCCACCCGTTCCAAAGATCACGATACCATTTCCCGGCACAGTGAACTGGATCCTGGTTGAATTTTGTGTAGTTGATCCTGATGTTGCATCCATGAATGCCAACTCTTTTGCCTGTCCTGCATTGATATCATAACATGCATCTCCGCCACCAAATCCATAGAATGCAGATGCTGCGCCGATAGAGAATGACTGACCTTTATTGTTGATGCTCATCGAAATGTTATTGTTGGCATCTTTAATGAAAGTTACTTCATCATCATAAGCACACTCTGATCTTTCGTTCGGTGCCGCGGCATACCAGATAGGTCCAAATGCATCAGCAGGTCCCACACCAAAATGACCCGGAACATCTCTTGCAGACACCCATGTTTTGCTTGATCCGTTGGTCAAGCCAGCAATGATATCCGTCGGTATAACAAAAGATACAAACACTTTTATTTTTTTGCTAACGGTCGACATAACGCCTGCGGTTCCCACTGCATTCGCAGTGATCGTGTATTCATAGGTTCCCGGCCTGCTGTACTTATAAGTGAGTTTGCCTGATGGAACTACTTTGGTGGTACCATCTCCGAAATCGATGTTATAAGTAAGTGCATTGTTGGCTGAAGTTGTGATCACAACATTACCGGTTCCATCACCTTCAGGATGGTTGGCATCGGCACCAACGATCTCCGTAGTGATATTTAGATCTGTTGGAGTTTTGATCGCTCCGAATTCGTAGTCTGGTTTTTCACATGCTGCAAAGATCGATGCAGCGGCTACAAACCATATTGCTTTTGATTTGATATATGATAGCATATCTGTTAGTTTAATTATTTATAAGCCTGATGTCATCAAAGTAATAAGTGAAGTTTGCTGAACCATCACCAACTGTTCCAAGATCGAAGATCAATACGATCTTTGAATAGGAATTTGCCGTGTTAACTCCGCTGTAATCAAAGCTGAGATCTTCCCAGCCATTTGCTACCGTAGTGGTTACTTCCTTTTCGAAATTCTTTGCACCATCAGTAAGGTTCTCAATTTTCAGCAACACTTTAGCGCCCACTCTTGGTGACCATACCTTCATCTTAAAAGTCTTTCCAGCAGAGAAATCAATAGGATTGCTCAATGTAATGTAAGAACCGCCCCATGGCTGTCCTGCACCTTTTACCATCTTTGCAACTTTGTTGCTGGTGTTGATACCAGACTTGTCAGGATTATTGATTACAGTTACTCCACCGCCATCAAAATTTGTAAAGTCATAATTCAATACAGCAGATTCAAAATTCAGTGGTACTGATAATTCTTCTTCAGGCATTGTATTGGTCTGCCTGATATCATCAAAATAGAAAGTGAAATTTTCCGAACCATCACCTACTGTACCGAGTTCAAAAATGAGCACGATGTTGTTGTAAGTATTGGCAGTATTAATAGCTGAATAATCAAATGCAAGATCTTCCCATGCATTCGCAACTGTAGTAGTTACTTCTTTTTCAAAATTCACCGCTCCATTTCCTGCCTGTTCTACTTTGAACAATACTTTAGCACCCACTCTTGGTGACCATACTTTCATACGGAACACTTTGTTTGCAGAGAAGTCGATCGGGTTGCTCAAAGGCAATACGGATCCGCCCCATGGCTGTCCCGGGTATTTGATCATCCTGCCCACTTTATTGCTGGTATTGATACCGGTTTTATGTGGATTATCAACTACTGAAGAAGCACCTCCGTCAAAATTGCTGAAGTTATAATTCAGTGTTGCAGATTCAAAATTTACTGGTAATAAAACCGGGTCTACAATGGTTACCTGGGTATTGTATTCAGTAGTTGCTGCACCTCCGCTTACTGCAACTACACGCACGTTAAAGGTGCCGGTTTTGCTGTAAACATGGTTCACGGTTGCACCTTCCTGGAATAGTACAGGTGTTTCATTAGGGTCTTCTCCAAAATAAGCTTGGAACAATGTTTCGTAATCTGCCTTCGCAGTTACATTCACCTGGAAATTATTGGAAGCATCCACAGCTACAGTTGCCTGGAGATTTTCCGGAGCCCGGAATGTTACTGTCAGTGGTTGCGTTGCTTCTGCACTCTGGCCTGCTATATTAAATCCAACAACTTTTACATTGAAATCACCTTCTCCATACTGGTGCGATACACTTTTACCAGGCTGCACTCTTGCAGGGTTTGGTGTAGCATCACCAAAATAAATATCATAGTATGCTGCTCCTTCTCCGTTTGGAGTGATGGTAACAGTACCTGTATTGTCTTGCGTGATGTTGAACAATGCCGTCAGCTTCGACGGTGCAATGGATGAATTGATGAATGAGGTATCATCGTTGGCTTCTTTCTTACAACCGGTCACCACCGATAGTAAGAAAGCCGCACCGAACATATATTTTATAGCTCTCATGATGTTAAGTTTTGGGATTAATAACCTGCGTTTTGTTCAAGTCCTGAAATATCTTTCTCTCTTTGAGGAATTGGGAATACTTCGTGCTTTCCTACAACAAAACCCTGGATCTTGTCTTTTGCCTGTCCTGTTCTAACCAAGTCAAAGAAACGTTCCCCTTCCATTGCAAGTTCTCTTCTTCTTTCATCAAGAATAGCGAGGTATAATGCATCACCTGTTGCAGTGATATCATGGTTGGTATCCTGGAATGCTCTTCTTCTTACCAGGTTCAGGTATTGCTGAGCTTTTGCAATATCAGGAGTAGTTGACTTTGTATAGGCTTCTGCTGCCATCAGTAATACATCTGAGTAACGTATGGTGCGGAAATTATTCAGGTAGTTTAATTCGATCTGTCCTGAGGTCTGACCTATTCTAGGAAGATATTTGTGGTTGTATAAACCTGTATTCTTAAATGGCGCTACCTGATATGTAACATTCAATTCAGGGTGCGCATTTTTATATGCTTCCACATCAAACAAAGTAGCTGCTTTACGCTGGTCGCCAGTTTCATATGCATTTGCCAGGTCCTGTGTTGGTAGGTTTGTACTCCATCCTGCAGCATATGGCATTGCATTGGATCCATTCAATCCACGTACACCATTTTGCTGAACTGCATAGTTGCCCTGGCCCCGGGTTGCTCCACCCCAGTTGTAATAAGGAGAAGTGTTAGAGTACTGAATTTCAAATACTGATTCAGGTCCGTTCTCACCACTTGCCAGGTAAATGGATGCATAATCCTGTACGAGCGTGAATGCATTGGAATTGATCACTTCCTGCAATACCTGTGCAGACTGATCATATTTCTTTTGATAGAGATAAACCTTTCCAAGAAGCGCCTGTGCTGCATATTTGGTGATCCTTCCTTTCTGTGATTGAATTGCAGGAAGTACATCGATTGCCTGCTGAAGATCTTTCTCAATAGCAGCATATACTTCAGCCTTTGGAGCTCTTGGTAATGATTTTGAATCACTCAGTCCAAGGCGACGATCAGTGAATAATGGTACATCACCAAACATCTTCACCAAAGAAAAATAATAGAATGCGCGAAGGAAATATACTTCACCATACAATGCTTCCTTACCCGCAAAATCAACAGTGTTACCTGCTTTGTTCTTGTCTTTGTACTGGTGCATGTAGTTTGCCCGGTTTATCCCTTCGTAGGCTGCACTCCAGAGTTCCTGCAGTGTTGAGTTTACAGGAGTATGTGTGTAATCGTCTATTTGCTGAAGTGATAAAACATCGGAAGCATTTTCACCACCGGCAACTGCATTGTCGGATGCAATATCACCAACAGGAACCATTTGATTAAGCCACTGGATAGGAGTGTACACACTCACTGCCATGGTTCTGTAATCACTTTCTGATCTTAAGTAATCGAGTTCAGTGATCCTGAAATCTTCACGCGGATTGTAGTCCACAAATTTTTCGCAGGAATTGAGTAACGTCATCAGCGCTACCATTCCTAATACTTTATATGATAATTTCTTCATGATAATAATTTTTAAAGTTTGATATCGATTCCCAAAGAATAGGTTCTTGCCTGTGGATATGCACCACGGTCGATACCTGTATCGAGAATTCCACCAGGGATCTCAGGATCAAATCCTGAATACTTGGTGAAAACAAATGCATTCTTCACCTGTCCATAGATCCTCAATCCTTTGAATGCCTTGCCTAACATCTGTGGCTGGAATGTATAGCCTAACTGGATATTCTTCACTTTCACAAATGATCCATCCTCCACATACCTGTCTGATACACGGATATTACTATTTGCATCAGTGAAAGAATACCTTGGATTTCTTGCATCGTTGGTTGAACCTTCGCCGGTCCATCTTGCCAGTACGCCACGATACTTATTGGAGTAGTTCGCATTTCTTTCATAAGCCCTGTAAATATCATTTCCTACAGAGGCATATGTGAATGCGTTAAAGTCTAAGTTCTTATACTCAAGATTCAGATTCCAACCCATGGTAAAATCAGGGAACGGATCTCCGATCTTCACCTGGTCGTCGGCATTGATCCTGTTGTCTTTGTTCATATCCACAAAACGGATATCACCTGGAACCGCACCTGATTGTGCTGCATGCAGGTTCACTTCTTCCTGGTTCTGGAAGAGCCCGTCTGTTTTATATCCGTAGAAGTATCCTGGAGTCTGACCTTTTTCAAATACGGTCACGCTTTGCGACTGTCCGTTGAAATAATAACCTCCAAAGATCTTCGCTGATCCGTCATCATTGGTTGCAGTCACTTTATTCTTTGCAGTAGTGAAAGTCAATGAAGTATTGATGCGGAAATTCTTTCCGATGTTCTCATTATAATTGAATGTTGCATCGATACCTTTTGAAGAAGTCGAACCAATATTCGCAGTTGGAATAGGTACAGTACCCAGGTACAACGATGCAGAAGGAGTGAAGAGCAAACCATCTACATTCTTCTGGAAATAATCGATCGATACAGAGAACCTGCGTTTGTTGAAAGTCATATCAAACCCGATATTTGACTGGGTCTGTTTTTCCCAACCCAGCGCATCGTTTGCTGCAGATCCTACAGTTGAACCCGGATAGAAGATATCATCAAATGTATAACCATTACTGTTTGCGGTTGCATCATAGCTAGGTCCGCCGGTAACGATTCCTACAAACTGAGGGTTCACATTTTCATTACCAATGGTTCCATAGCTTCCGCGGATCTTCAGGTGATCAATGAAATTCGACTGGAAGAAATCTTCATTTGAAACCACCCATCCGAGCGATCCTGAGAAGAAGTTTGCAAATTTATTGTTCACACCGAATGCATAAGAACCATCGCGACGGATCGTTGCGGATGCGAGGTATTTGTCGTTGTAATCATAGTTCACTCTTCCGAAATAAGAGATATTACGACGGAAATACTGGTAGTAATAACCGGTTACCGCGTTGCTGTTGGTGGCAGTATTGTTTCCGGTTGCTGCAGTGAAATCAGCGAATTCCCATGAGTTGAATGGTACATCCTGCCTGCTTGCACCTGCTGCATTTCCCGAGGTTCGCGCCATGGAGAAACCAAGCACGGTTTCAAAATTATGCGCTTCTTTCACCTTGAAATTATAGTTCGCAAAAGTTTCCCAGGTGTAGTTGAAGTTGCTTGCTTTTTCATGAGATACGCTGTTATGGCGACCCGCCACCTGTGAACCATCTGCGTTCATGGTGTTCTCTACGTTATTCGGACCATAAAATACAAGCGGTGTAAAACTCTTGGCATTTGCATCGTATTTGGTGTAACCGAAGCGGGTAGTAAGTTTCAGGTTCTTTATAACATCATATTGTAATTCACCTTTACCGTAGATCTTGGTGCCGATATTCTTATTATATGTATTCTCCAGCTTGGTCAGCGGGTTGAAGATTTCTGAAAGCAGCAGGTTGCTGTATCCATACTTGCCTACTGTGTTTGGATTTGTATTGTATACCGGAACGGTAGGGTCGAAGTTCAGTGCACTACCGATAACACTGTTGAAGGAATTCTCCTGTATACCTTTTGCATCGAGCAATACGGCAGAAGTGTTCAGGATGAATTTCAGTTTTTTCGACAGGTCGAAGTTCAGGTTTGCGGTCAAGTTGCCACGGTTGAACTTTGATTTATCATCTCCACCAACGATACCGCCCTGTGCCAGGTAACCTGCAGACAAGAAGTAAGACATCCTTTCGGCACCACCTCTTGCAGTGATATTATGATTTTGAAGGGAAGCAGTTTTGAAGATCTCATCCTGCCAGTTGGTGCCTTTACCCAGGATCGAAAGATCAGGGAAGATTACAGGTCCGCCGGCAACTGTGCTTCCTTCATTGATCATCGCTGCATATTCTGTTGCATTCAGTACTCCGATCTTGTTGATCACCTGCTGTACACCATAATTACTGGTAATGTTGATCTCGGTCTTCTGGTTCTTGCGACCAGTGCGGGTAGTAACCACGATCACACCATTTCCACCTTTAACACCATAGATCGCTGTGGTAGCTGCATCCTTCAATACGTTGATGGATTCAATATCACTTGCGTTGATGGCGTTCAGGTCTGTAAGGGTTTGTGGCACCCCGTCAATGATTACTACAGGGTCTGTTCCGGAGAAAGAGGGGATACCTCTTACCAGTACGGTTGGTTTGGAACCAGGTGTTCCACCCTGAATTACGTTTACCCCAGATGCTCTTCCCTGGAGGGCTTCTTCAGTTCTAACCGGCTTGAGTTTTTCAATATCGCCGGCTTTCACGGTAGAGATCGCACCGGAAACCTTGGTTACTTTCTGTGTGCCATAACCCACCACGATCACTTCATTGAGTGCAGACTGGGCTGACTCCAGCTGAATGTCGAAAGTGGTTTCATCATTAATGGTAGCGCGAAAGGGAGTCATCCCGGTATAGGATACCACCAGTACGGCGCCTTTGTTAACGGAGATAGTAAACCGTCCCGATTCATCGGTGACAGTGTTACGGGATGTGTTTTCAATGGAAACGGTAGCACCGGCAAGGGGCTCCGAAGTGTTTTTGTTCACTACTCTACCGGCGACTGTCAGCGTTTGCGCCATCGCGGTAGGCAGGAAGGTACCCAGTAGCATGACCAGGGCCAGCAATGCAATCTTACATTTCATAAACTAAAGTATTTGGTTCTGAAGCCTTTTAAAACTTCGGATTAAAGATATTTTTAACCCCTACAGTTACAAATTTTTGAAGCACAACAATACTACATCAGCAATTGGAAAGGCCTGATTTTAAGCGGATTTCCCCTACATCAATACTACATCATCCCAAAAAATACTACCTTACAGTCCCTAATTTCCCTTTAGTCATGTTTCGTTTGCTTGTCTTATTGCTCCTGCCGTTTGGCATCTATTCCCAGAATACCATAGGTTTTCCGGAAGTGCAGAATTTCAGTAAAAGGGATTATAAAGGTGGACTGCAGAATTGGGGTTTTAGCCAGGATGAAAAAGGGATCATTTATGTGGCGAATAATGAAGGACTCTTAACCTACGACGGGAAATTCTGGAATATTCATCCACTTCCCAACCGGACGATTGTCAGGTCGGTGACTGTTCATGGACCCCGGATCTATGTCGGCGGCCAGGATGAGATGGGTTATTTCATTCCTGGTAAAAATGGGAATCTGGAATATCACTCGCTGGTCGAATTCATTTCAGGAAAGGATAAAAGTTTTGGAGATGTCTGGGATATTGAGGTCTTGAATAAAAATGTGTTTTTCAGGACTGCGGGAAAGATCTTTCAACTTACCGGTGAATCCATCACCTCTTATGGTGCTCCCCAGGAATGGTCATTTCTTGGCGTTTTCAATGGTGGCCTTTATGCTCATGACTTCAGTTCCGGGTTACTAAAACTGGAAGGAGGGATTTGGAAAAATGCCATTGCCAAAGGAACTCTGCCTGCAAATGACCCGGTAACTGGTATTTTGCCAGCCAAAAATGGTGCACTGGTAACCACCCTTAAGAATGGGATCTTCCAATTGGTGAATGAAGAACTGACCAGTTTATCATCTTCCACAAATTCCATTTTTGGTAACGACAGGATCTATTCCTCTACTATCATTGATTCCCAATGGATCGCCCTGGCGACCAATAATAATGGTATTTATATTATTGACCAACCAGGAAATATTGTCCAGGGATTTTCAAAGACCGAACACCTTCAGAATAATAATGTACTGAGTATTTTCCGCGACAGGCAGGGAAATCTTTGGCTGGGGTTGGATAATGGAATCGACTTCATCGCCTATAACAGTCCCATCAAACATATTACTCCATTGATGTCCGATGGCTCAGGCTATACTGCCACGGTCTTTCAAAACCGGCTTTACACAGGCACTTCCAATGGTCTCTTCAGTGTGTTGTTACAGGATGTGAAAGACCTGAGTTTTAGTAAAGGAAAGTTTGAGACAGTTGCAAGAGGACAGACCTGGAGTCTTTCAGAGATCAATAGCCGCTTGCTCATGGGACAGCATGATGGAGCATTTGAAATTTCAGGAAACAATTCCAGGCAGATAAGTTCACAGGCTGGATTTTGGAATTTTTTACCGGTGAGTTCCATCTTTCCTTCACCGCAGGTGGTGGCAGGTCATTATAAAGGAATCAGGTTCTTTAATTATAATGGATCTGGATTTACTCCTGGAATGGAAATTCCAGGTTTCGATGAATCTTCAAGGTTTGTTGCCATTGATAAGTCAGGTATGATTTGGGTTTCCCATCCTTATCACGGAGTGTATAAGATCAGCAGGTCGGGAAATTCTTTTGATATAAAAACCTATACACACAAGGACGGACTTCCTTCAATTTTAAATAATCACGCATACAAGATCCGGAATGAAGTATTGATCGCTACAGAAAAAGGAGTGTATCAGTATGATGCAGCTAAGGATCTGTTTATTGAGTCGGAGTTTTATAAAAAGGTGTTGGGAGATCAGAGTATCCGATACCTGCATGAAGACAGGCAGGGAAATATCTGGTTCATCCATGACAAGCAGTTAGGAGTGATCGATGTTTCAGAACCTGAACCTAAGGTGATCCATCTTCCCGAACTGAATGGTAAAATGCTAAGCGGCTTTGAATTCATTTATTCGCTGGATGAGAGGAATATTTTCCTTGGTGGTGAAAAAGGATTTTACCATATCAACTTTGAGAAATACAAGACCAGTCTACCCGTACTCAATGTTCATGTTCGTAAAGTTCATATCATCGACAGCAAAGACAGTGTATTATATGGCGGATATGGTGAGTCGGGTTTGGAGGAAGCAGAGATTGATCATAAGTATCGCACGATCATTTTCGAATATGCATCACCGTTATATGGGTACCAGTCGAACCTTGAATACAGCTTCAGGCTGAAAGGTTTTGATGATCGATGGAGTGAGTGGACGAATAAAACAGAAAAGGAATTTACAAACCTGCGTTCGGGTAATTATATATTTGAAGTGAAGGTTCGAAATAACCTTGGAAATGAATCAGAGATATCTTCTTACACATTTGAAATAATGCCAAGGTGGTTTGAAACCTGGTGGGCCATGTTGCTGTTTGTATTAATTGTAGTGTTCATTGTGTTTTATATTTATCGGTGGCAGAAGGAAAAGTTTTTCCTGCAGAAATTAAGGTTTGAAGAAGAGCAGCGCAAGTTGAAGTACATACATGAATTAGAGCAAAACCGCGCCAGGAGTGAATTGGTGGCTTTGCAAAATGAAAAGCTGGAAGCGGAGATCAATTTTAAGAATTCTGAAGTGGCTTCCAATGCCATGCACCTGGTGAAAAAAGGGGAATTGCTGAATAAGATAAAAACTGAGTTAACACAGATGATGAAGCGATTAGATAATGAGCAGGCTGCATCTGAACTCAAGCGTATGATCAAATCACTCAGTGAAGATGAAAATCTTGATAAGGAATGGGAAGGATTCTCCCGGCATTTCGATAAAGTGCACAGTGATTTCCTGGTGAATCTAAAAAAGGTTCATCCAACATTAACTGGCAATGAGATGAAGCTTTGTACTTACCTGCGCATGAATCTTACCACGAAAGAGATCGCTCAGCTGATGAATATTTCTGTACGTGGAGTAGAGATCAGCCGTTACCGGTTAAGAAAGAAAATGGGAATCAGTTCGGAGGTGAATTTGTTTGATTACCTCATGAGTGTAAAGTGAGCAAGGGGTTATTAGGAATTGGGAATGGGGAATGGAGAATCGGGAAAGTGCATCCTGTTAAATTTGCATAAATAGGTTTTTTCGCATTCCCGATTTTCGATTCCCGATTCTCCATTCTACCTCACGAAATAGGGGTTTTCCTCATCAATCATCATATTCTCCTGCTTCCAGTATGCCGGCGTAACCACTTGTCCGGCTTGGGTTTTCAGTAATCTTCCAAAGATCGCATTGATAGGATTAAACATCAGGTTGGTTACTCCAACAGTAAATGTTGAAGGAATTTCAATGGCTGGATCAGGTGCTACTTTGGGAGGCGGACTAGCCACTACCACCACCGTATAGTTATTCCATTCAAGAAGGCCTTTCAAAAACTCAACCCTTTCCGGTGAGCAGTTTTTCTCCACAATAGCGCATTTCACACCGTCCAGTTCTTCAAATTCATGATTCTTATTGATTGCCATACAAAGTATTTTACATGGTGATCGCGAGTTCGCTGATATAATTGTAGATGTACGGAATAAATGCTACGGTTAGCACTCCGATCATACACAGGTACAGTGATAATTTTGGCATAAGTGGTAATGTCAATCTTTCCATAGGTGCAGTGCTTTCATCCATGAACATCAGTTTTACTATTCTCAGGTAGTAATAAAATGAAATGATGATATTCAATGCTGCCAGTGTGATGAATAAGAAATTACCTTTTCCTGCTCCTGCAAATAAGAGGAAGAATTTTCCGAAGAATCCGGCAGTAGGAGGGACACCTGCGAGTGAAAACAACGCAATGGTCAGGATCCAGGACAGTACTGGATTTGAACGATAGAATCCTTTATAGTCACTGATTGATTCTTTTCCGGTTACTGAGCTCACGAAGGATATCACTCCAAACGCAGCAAGGTTTGAGAATACATAGATCAATACAAAATAGATCACGGAAGCACTACCATCCTGTGAACTTCCACTAATACCTACTAAAATAAATCCCACCTGTGCGATCGAAGAAAATGCAAGGAAACGTTTGAAGTTATCCTGCCTGATCGCAAACAGGTTTCCTATAATGATGGTCAGCAGGGAAAGTAGGAACAACATATTGTACCATGCACCAGATAAAGGTTTGAACACTGTGTATAAGACCGATACAAATACAAAGATGACCGCGCCTTTTGAAACAACAGATAAAAATGAAGTGACTGCTACAGGAGCACCTTCATATACGTCTGCTGTCCACAAGTGAAATGGGGCCACAGAGATCTTAAACGCAAACCCTGATAAGATCATAATGAATGCAAGAATCTGTATAGTGCTTCCATTAAGTTGTGCAGGGATGGCCGAAAATGTTAGAGTTCCAGTGGTTCCATAGATCAATGAAATACCAAACAGCAACAGGGATGAGGCAAATGCAGATGAAAAGATCAGCTTCATAGCAGCTTCACCTGATTTTCTTTTCGTAAGATCAAAATTTGCAGCAGCTGCCAGTGGAATGGTGGATAGCTCCAATCCCAGATAAAACATCAATAGGTTTCCGGAAGAGATCATGAAGAACATACCAAGCATGGTAGACAACAGGAGAACATAAAATTCCGGTACATGTTGATGTGTCCTGAGCCAATTGTATGATTGCATGGAAATGATCAGCATGGCAAGGTTCAGAATATTTTTCTCCAAAATCATTAAGGGAGATGTTCTGAACATTTCATTGAACAACATGCCCGAAGCGGATCCTATAAAACCCGCGGCAAGATTGATAACAAGGAGTACGTTAACAATCTTCATATAACTTTCATTCGATCTGTCTTTGCCAAGTTTTAAGATCAGTATGATGAAGATGATCAGCACCAGGGTGATCTCCTGTTTCATTAATAAAAGCATTTCAGTAACCATGACTTAATCATTTATTGTGATCACTCCAAGCACTTTATTCATGATGAGCTGGGTGTCGGGATTAATTAGTTGATTAAAAAGAAAAGGTGCAGTACCAATCAGGACGATTCCTGTGATCAATAATCCGGCTGCAAGTTTTTCATTCCAGCTGGCGTCTTTCAATCCGCTGAACTCCTGTTGCAGCGGCCCCATGACTGTTTTACCAGCAGCTCTTAAAATGTATACTGCTGTCACAACTATGGATGCACAGGCAAGGATGGTAGCGATTCGGTATAGCTTGTCAGGGTTTTGCCATCCTCCCATAAAAATGGTCATCTCCGCAACAAATCCGCTCAAACCGGGTAAGCCCAATGAAGCCAAACCAGCCAGTACAAAAACGCTTGAGATAAACGGAGTAACTTTCAACAAACCTCCCAGTTTTTCCACTTCACGTGTATGTGTCCGGCTATAGATCATTCCAATTGCAGCGAAGAAGAGGGCTGTCATCAAGCCATGTGAAACCATTTGTACCACTGCTCCATTGATCGATGTGCGGGTCAGCATGCCAATTCCAAGTAAAACAAAACCACAGTGACTAACTGATGAATAGGCATTGATATATTTGAGATCCTTCTGCATCATGGTAGCAAATGCACCATACAGAATGGCAATAGTTGAAAGGATAATGATGATCCATGAATAACTCTGCGCTGCGTCTGGCATTAAAAAAGTGGCCACTCTCAAACATCCATATCCACCGAGTTTCATGGAGATGCCTGCAAGAAACATGGATGCTGCTGTGGGCGCTGAAGAGTGTCCATCAGGAACCCAGGTATGAAATGGAAACAGTGCAGTGAAAATGCCGAAGCCTACAAAAGCAAACGGGAAAAAGAATTGCTGCACTTTGGTATCGACATTCATGTCGGATATCGCGATGATATCAAAAGTTCCGGTGTTGCAATACAATCCTGCAAGTCCAACAAAGATCAGTGCTGTGCCCGCAGTGAGCATTAGCACAAGTTTCATGGCACTGTATTCTTTCTTACCGCTTCCCCAGATACCGATCAATAAGAACTTAGGCAGAACGGCCATTTCAAGGAAGAAAAATAAGGTGAACAAATCAAGTGAAATAAAGAAGCCATAAGCACCAACGCTCAGCAGCATCAGCAGGAAAAAGAATTCACGACTCATTTTTTCGGTGGTCCAGCTAACCAACACACCGGCCAGAACAACCACCGCAGTCAATAATATCATGGCAATGGATATTCCATCCACTCCAACATGATAATTGATATGGATCGCAGGAAACCAGGTAGCATTGTATTCGAAAAGCATTTGTGCAGGATTGCCTGCTTTTCTTTCCATAATATAACTTGACAGCAGGTACAATCCCGCTGCAAGCTGGAGAACGGAGCCAGTCAGTGCGATTGTTCGAACCCTGTGCAAACCTTTGCTGAACAGGATGACAATTGCAGTAACAAGTGGGATCAATATGAGAAGGGAAAGGTTCATAAAATATTATTTCCAGATATAAATAAATAGAACAGCCAACCCGATCATGCCTCCGAAAAACAGGATAGCATAATATTGAACACGTCCTGATTGTAAACCCTTGATCGAAACGGAAACTGTGGCGGTTGTGCTTGCTACCAGGTTCATGAATCCATCAACAATATGTTTGTCGATCCACGCAGCAGGTCTTCCGATATATGGGAACACAATTTTTTTTGTGATGAATAAATAGATCTCATCCACATAAAATTTATGTTTCGTGATCTTGTATAAACCTCCCATGGCTGCCGCAAACCTTGTGGGTCGCTTGCTTTCATTCTTGAAGAATGATGCTGCAATGAAAATGGCGATCAATGAAATGATTACGGGTGCTATCGAAAATCCAATATGTAATTGCGGTGCAACAAGAACTCCATCACTGGTTACAAATGCTGAAAAGGGTATGAAACCAGCGCCGGCAGATAATGCTGTTAAAATTATCAGGGGCAGTTTCATCGACACAGTGCCTTCGCTATGGTGTTCTCCGTGAAGATGTGGTTCTTTATTCCAAAAGATCGAAAAGTATAACCTGAACATATAAAATGCAGTAAGCCCTGCTGTAAACAATCCGATATAAAACACAGCTTTATTCGATTCATATGCAGCAAGTAAAATTTCTTCCTTGCTGAAAAATCCTGAAAAAGGAGGGATGCCTGCTATGGATAAACAGGCTACCAAAAAAGCCAGGTGCGTGATGGGCATCAGCTTTTTTAGCCCTCCCATATTTTTCATCTCATTGCTGTGCACCATATGGATCACGGCACCAGCACCAAGGAATAATAATGATTTGAAGAATGCGTGGGTAAATAAATGAAACAATGAACCTGTATAGCCCTCAGGGGACAGACCCATTGAAAACATCATGAACCCGATCTGGCTCATGGTGGAATAGGCCAGGACCTTTTTAATATCTGTTTGTGTACAGGCGATCAATGCTGCAATAAGCGCTGAACTAATTCCTACCCATAAGATCAACTTCATAACCGCCGCGTCCATATTAAAAACAGGATACAATCTTGCTACTAAATATACTCCTGCTACCACCATCGTTGCTGCATGGATCAGCGCTGAAACCGGTGTAGGACCTTCCATGGCATCAGGTAACCAGATGTGAAGCGGGAACATGGCTGATTTTCCTGCACCTCCAACGAATATCAATGAAAGACCCCATGTCAGTGCGGAAATTCCCATGAAAGAGGCAGTGGTGATAGCGTAATATTCTGTGGAAGTGTTTGTTGTGACTCTTTCGATCAGTAAACCAAAATCCATGGTACCTCCATAAAATCCCAGAATTAAAATACCTATCAAAAATCCAAGGTCAGCAAACCTTGTAACGATGAATGCTTTTTTAGCTGCGGCAACGGCAGAAGGTTTTTCAAAATAAAAACCTATCAGTAAATAAGATGAAACGCCCACCAGTTCCCAGAAAATATAGATCTGGAAAATATTTGAACTTAGTACCAATCCTAACATGGAGAAAGTGAACAATCCAAGAAAGGCATAGTATGTGGAAAATCTTTCCTCACCTTTCATATAGCCCAGGCTGAAGACATGGACCATAAGTGAAATGAAAGTTACGACTACCAGCATCATCACTGATACAGGATCGAGGATCGCACCCATATCAATCGAGATATTCGAAGTGAATTCAAGCCATGTAAAATTGAAAGGAATGATCTTCTGGTAAGCACCGTTTGCAAGGCCATCATTAAGAAAATAAGCGCCTGCGGTGACAATGGAAACTATTGTGGAGGTTAGTAAGAAAAATGTTCCAATGATTCCCGCAGAGCGCTTAAAGTATTTTCTTCCAAATATTCCCAGCAACAAAAATGCCACGAATGGAAGCAGGACAATTATTAATAAGTTTAATGAGTAGTTCATAGTGATTACCATTTAAGTTCTGTGGTGTCTTCAACATCGATCGACTTATGACTTCTATACAAATTGATGATGATCGCAATGGCTACTGCAGCTTCTGCGGCAGCGATCGTAATGATGAAGATGGTAAAGAAAATTCCGTCGAGCTTGCCCGGATACAGGTACTTATTAAATGCAACGAAATTGATGTTAATGCTGTTGAGTAAGAGTTCAACCGACATCAGCATGGTGATCATATTTCTTCTCGTAAACAATCCATACATGCCAATGAAGAACAGTGCTGTACTCACAAACAGGATATGCGTTAATGGGATCTCATTCATGTGTTACCTCCTCTGCCATTTGCGGTTCAATAATTTTTAGATCGGATCTTACAGGTATTTCAGCATCTATTTTTTCTCCTGATGGTTTGGATAGCTTCATGGCAATCACAATGCAGCCGATCATGGCTGCCAGTAACAACATGCTGACAACTTCAAAAGGAAGAATGAAACCATGATCAGATGTATCAAGCATCTGTGTACCGATATCACTCATCTTCACATCAAAATTTGCAGTGGATGGAGTGAAGGAATGAGTTCCGATAATATTGTAGACAAACCCAAAACCAAACAGTGTGGCAAGTAGGGAAAAGATCACCTGCTTTACCGAGGTCTTTTTCATTTCTTTTCCTGAATCCTGGGTTAGGAATATGCTGAAAATGATCAGGACAACGATGCCGCCTACATAAACAACAATCTGCACTGCTGCAATGAATTCAACTTTCATCCAGAAATAAAGAGCGGCAATTCCAATCAGTGAAGTCAGCAGCCAGATCGCCGAACGAAAGATCTTCCGTGAAGTGACTGCCAGTAAAGCTGCACCAAGAATCAGTGCAGAGATCCCATAGAATATGATTTGTGTTGGACTCATAACAGTTGTTTTTACTCAACGCCTTCCCTGATCTTAGATCCCGGCTTGTTTAATTTTTTCGTTAACATACTTCGGTCGAAAACGCTGTGCTCAAAGTTTTGTCCCATTTTGATAGCACTGGTAGGACAAGCTTCAGCGCATAATCCGCACATGGTGCATAATTCAAGATGGTATACAAATGTGTCGAGTGCTTTTTTCTTTTTGCCTTCAGGGGTGAGATCGAATTTGGTAATGATCTTGATGGAGGCATTTGGGCAGGCCAGTTCGCAGGCAGTACAACCCGTGCAGGCATGTTCATTGTTCTCATCATGCGGCATGATCACTTCTCCCCGAAATCGTTCTGCCAATTTCAGCGTATCCCTGTTGTCTGGATATTGTTCAGTAATGATCTCTTTGGGATGAACGAAGTAATAACCAGTCTGCTTCATACCGGTGAGCAGGGATTTCGTTGCCCGATAAATGTCCGATATATATTCTTTTATAAACATCTGCTTTGTTTTTAAAAGTGCCAGTTCATAATTGCAATAAGTGTTACCAGTAATAAATTGAATAGGCTGATCGGCAGTAAATATTTCCATTCAAGATTCAACAGCTGATCAACCCTCAATCTTGGGAATGTCCACCTGAACCACATGATCAAAAAGATCAGTGCGATCGTTTTTCCGAAGAACCAGACAGAGGAGGGTATATAATCCATCAGATGATTGAAACCTTCCCAATTGCCGATATGTAGCGGCATCCAGCCTCCCAGAAACAGGGTAGCACCAATGGCGCAAACAATAAATATGTTGATGTATTCTGCAAGGAAAAACAAGGCGAATTTCATCCCTGAATATTCGGTATGAAATCCTGCAGTCAGTTCCGATTCTGCTTCTGCCAGGTCGAATGGTGCGCGGTTTGTTTCCGCTGTTGCTGCAATTATGAAGATCACGAATGCAATGATGGCCGGAATATGTCCTTTGAATAACCACCATCCATCACGTTGTGATTCGATGATCTCGCTAACCTGCAAACTACCCGATAACACTACAATGGCAATGATTGATAAACCCGCACTGAGTTCATAGCTCACGATCTGTGCTCCACTGCGCATGGCACCGAGTAATGAATATTTATTGTTACTGGCCCATCCTGCGATCAGTATTCCCACTACAGCAAGAGAGGAAACAGCTGAGATGTATAACACTCCAATGTTGATGTCCCAGATCTGGATGCCATCTGCAAATGCAATAGGAGCAAGCAGCAGCATGGCCACGATCATAACAATAAAAGGTGCTATATTAAAAAGTAATTTATCCGCACCATCTGGTGTGAGCCCTTCTTTCAATATAAGTTTGAGTGTATCTGCAGAAGTTTGAAATAATCCCATTGGACCCAGCCTGTTTGGTCCAAGCCTGATCTGCATATGCGCAGCTACTTTTCTTTCCATCCATACCAGCATCAATCCCAGTACCGCAAATAATGCAATGGCCAGCAGGATCACTATGGCACTTTGAATAATCAATACCCAGCCAGCGCTGAAATTTGCCGAAAGCCATTCCTGTATAGAGCCTGTTATTTTGCGTAGACTAAACATCGTTTTTCATTTTATCGGTCAATATCCGGGATCACCAGGTCAAGTGTTCCCATGGTAGCCATCAGGTCACCGAGTTTACTTCCTCTTACCATATGATCGAGCGCTGAAAGATTTGAAAATCCGGGTGATCTGAATTTAATTCGATAGGGTGTTGTTCCGCCTTCACTTACCACGAACACACCCAATTCACCTCTTGCAGTTTCTACTCTTGTGTAGAATTCTCCTTTTGGAAGTTTGATCACTGCTTTGGTCTTGGCCTGGAAATCACCTTCAGGAATTCCATCAATCAATTGTTCTATGATTCGAATGGATTGACGCATTTCATCGATCCTGTTCTGGTATCTTGCGAAGGAATCTCCATCCGTTCTGATAACTTCATCAAACTCAACCTGGTTATAGACTTCGTAAGGATATAGTTTCCTGATATCGCAGTTTACCCCGCTTCCCCGGGCAACCGGACCTGTGCAACCATAAGAGATGGCAGCTTCTTTCGACAGGTATCCAATTCCCTTCATCCTGTTTTGAAAGATGATATTACCTGTTACCAGTTCATCATATTCATCGATATGGTCTTTAAAAAGTTGAATGAACTGTTTTACTTTCTTTACAAAATCAGGATGTACATCTGCCATTACACCACCTGGCACCATATAATTCATGGTAAGTCTTGCACCGCAGGTTTCTTCCATGATCTCGTTGATGAATTCTCTTTCACGGAATGCATAAAAGAAAGGAGTGAAGGCTCCAAGGTCCATGGCCATAGCGCCCCACCATAATTCATGAGAAGCGATGCGTGTAAGTTCATCCAGTAACACTCTTATATATTGTGCTCGTTGCGGAACTTCAATCTGCATGGCTTTTTCAACTGTCATGGCACATGCATGATTATTGATATGTGCAGACAGGTAGTCCATCCTGCTGGTTACATAGATGAATTGCCTGTAGGTAAGGCTTTCGCACATTTTTTCGATGGAACGATGGATATATCCAAGATGCGGTTCAACTTTTTTGATGGTCTCTCCATTAAGTGTGATCACCAGGTGCAGCACTCCATGCGTTGCAGGGTGTTGCGGACCAACGTTGATCACAAGGTCCGACTCGCCATCGGCTCCCGAAGTATGGTTTAGTATTTCTGTTTCCTGGTACATAGATCAGAGTTTTATCATATTTACCGGATCATCATAATCCTTTCTGAGAGGATATCCTTCCCAGTCATCTGTAAGTATCAATCTTCGCAGATCAGGATGGTGACTGAATTTTACACCAAACAGATCATACACTTCTCTTTCATGAAACTCTGCTGTGCGCCAGAGATTGGATACGGTTTCGATCACAGGATCATTCCGGTCGACCTTTGCCTTTACCACAATCGTATTTCGGTGTGTAGTTGAAGTGAGATGATATACCATTGTGAAATGAGTATTCCAGTCGATACAGGTCAGGCAAAACAGGTAATCAAATTTTCCTGATCCGTTTTTCAAGAGGGTCATGAGTACACGCAGGTCTTCAGCATCAATCAGTATGTTGAGGAATTCTCCGCTTTCATCAAATGTTGCAGATGAAAGGATGGTACTGACCTGTTGTTTGATTGCTTCGTTTGTCATGATGCAAGTTTTTCATTCCTGATCTGCTCCCTGGTGTATCCCATCTTGATCTTTTCCTGCAAAGCGATCAATGCATGCAGCAATGCTTCTGGTCGTGGAGGGCAACCCGGTATGTAAACATCAACCGGTATCACGTGATCTGCTCCTTTTACAACTGAATAAGTATTGTAGAAGAACGGACCTCCGCTGATCGCACAGGCGCCCATGGCAATAACGTATTTCGGATCCGGCATCTGGTCGTATAATCTTTTCAGTACCGGTGCCATTTTATTGACAATGGTTCCTGCAATGATGATAACATCGGCCTGCCGCGGCGTAGCTCTTGCCACTTCAAAACCAAATCTTGAAAAATCGTACTTGGCAGAAGCTACGCTCATCATTTCGATCCCGCAGCAGCTGGTGGCAAAGGTTAGAGGCCATAATGAGTTTGAACGCGCCCAGTTCATGATGTCCTGGAAGGTTGAAGTAATCACGCCACCTCCTTCACCCTGGAGCACCTGTCCCGGAAAATCCTTGTTCGCTTCTCGTATTTCTTTTCTTACATCCATTTCAATGCTCCTTTTTTATGAGCGTATAGGAAGCCCATGAATAATATGAATAAGAAGATGACTATTTCAATGAGTGCAACAATGCCGATCTTTTTAACTACCACGGCCCATGGATAAAGAAATACCAGCTCTACATCAAAAATGAGGAACAGTAATGCAAAGAGATAATAACCTACATTGAACTGGTGCCATGGAGAAGTGTTGGTGGGAATACCACATTCATATGCCTGTCCTTTCTGTTTATTCTTTGAACCTTTATTGAATAAACGGCCAGCCATTATTCCGCCTGCAGAAAATAATAATGCAGCGATCGTGAGCACTATGAAGGAACTTGCTCCCATACAGTTAGTTTTTAAAGTATGTTCCAGGTCTTATCTCCGGATAAAATTCTATCCATCGACATTCTTCCTTTTCTCTTATTAACTTCTTCGATCTGCCCGATCAGCATTTCTTCATAGCTTGGCCTTTCTTCCGTATAAATTACACCAAAAGGTCTAGGAAAATGAATATCATTGAAAGTTGTATCGAAGAATCTTGATATGAGATTGGCCTTGGTCTTGTCGCGTTCATCATGAATCCAGCAATCATTTGCACTTACCTCACTCAGGTTCACGATCTCTGGTGTGAGGCCATTGATACGGATCCCTTTCTCATCATTCTGTCCGAATACCAATGGTTTTCCATGTTCCAGGAAGATAGCTTCTTCTTTTTTGGTCTCTTTATCAGAGAATGTGAAGAATGCACCATCATTAAATACCGGGCAGTTCTGGTAGATCTCTACAAAAGAGGTTCCCTTGTGTTCATGCGCTCTTTTCAGCATGGCCTGCATATGCTTCGGATCGCGGTCAAGTGTCCTGGCGACAAAGCTGGCTTTGGCTCCCAGTGCGAGTTCTGTAGGATTGAATGGTTCTTCTATCGAACCATAAGGAGAGGTCTTGGTGATCTTTCCTTTTTCTGAAGTGGGTGAATATTGTCCCTTCGTTAAACTATAGATCTGGTTGTTGAACAACAAATAATTCAGGTCGAAATTCTTTCTCATCAAATGGATGAAATGATTTCCTCCAATGGATAATGCATCTCCGTCACCTGATACAACCCAAACGCTGAGGTCAGGATTGGCTGCTTTCACTCCGGATGCAATGGCTCCCGCACGACCATGAATGGAGTGCATGCCATAAGAATCCATGTAATAAGTAAAACGTGAAGAACATCCGATACCGGATATGAATACGAAGTTCTCTTTTGGAATTCCAAGATCCGGAAAGATCGTTTGCACCTGTTTTAAAATGGAGTAGTCACCACAACCAGGACACCATTTTACATCAACATCAGATGCAAAGTCTTTTGCAGTTAATTTTGTATTGAGTGTTAATGTCTCCATTTTACAGGTCTTTATAAATTTCAGTAATTTTTTCCTTTAATTCAACTGTAGTTATCGGCATTCCCTGGACTTTGGAATAATTAATGGCGGGAACCAGGTATTTCGCTCTGATCAGTTGCCATAATTGCCCGCAGTTCATTTCAGGGATCAGCACTTTATCATACTGGTGCAGCAATTCGCCCAGGTTTTTAGGAAAAGGATTGATATGGCGCAGGTGAACATGTGCAACATCAAATCCTTCACTGATCAATTCACGGACGGCGGTTTTGATAGATCCATAAGTGGAACCCCAGCCAAGTACCAGTAATTTTCCATGATCATGTCCACTGTCAGGTGAAGCGAGTGGAATACAATCTTCTATCTTCTTGACTTTTGCAGCACGCAGCTGAACCATTTTTTCATGGTTGAGCGGATCGTAAGAAACTGCACCGGTTAGATCCTGCTTTTCCAATCCACCGATCCTGTGCTCAAGACCTTTGGTGCCTGGTTTGATCCATGGTCTTACAAACATTTCATTGCGCGAATAAGGCAATAAAGTTTCTCCTTCCTCGAGGCTTGTTTTGATAGGAGGTTTGATCGTTTCAAGATCTGATGCAGCGGGAAATCTCCATGGTTCTGATCCGTTGGCGATATATCCATCACTTAAAAATATTACAGGGGTCATATGCTCTACGGCAAGTTTGCTTGCTTCGAAAACAGCTTCAAAACAATCCGATGGAGAAGAGGCTGCGAGTATCGGAAGTGGCGCTTCGCCATGTCTTCCAAACATAGCCATTAACAGGTCGGCCTGTTCAGTTTTGGTAGGTAATCCGGTTGATGGGCCACCTCTTTGTACATCGATGATCACCAGCGGAATTTCCAGCATGGTAGCCAGTCCCATTGCTTCTGTTTTGAGCGATAGTCCGGGTCCTGAAGTGGTGGTCACTGCCAGGTTTCCGACATAGGAAGCTCCGATGGCGGAACAGATCCCTGCGATCTCATCTTCGGCCTGGAATGTTTTGATTCCATTGCCGCGGTATTTTGATAGTTCCTGCAAAATATCTGTTGCAGGAGTGATAGGATAGGAGCCAAGAAAAAGAGGCAAACCTGATTGTTCGGATGCAGCGATCAACCCGATCGCTGTGGCGTGATTGCCCGTGATATTACGGTAGGTTCCAGTCGGAAGTTTGGCGGGCGCAACTTTGAATTGCGTTGCGAAGATCTCGGTTGTATCACCATAATTCCATCCTGCCTGCAATGCCTTGATATTCGCTTCTGCGATATCTGGTTTCTTTGCAAATTTTGATTGAATGAAATTGATGGTATGGTCAAGTGGCTTATCGAACATCCAGAGCAGCAGTCCGAGTACGAACATATTTTTAGACCGCTCCACTTCTTTCATACCGAGTCCAAATCCAACCAGGCATTCCTTTGTAAGCCTTGTAATATCGACCTTGTGGACAATATAATTATCAAGTCTGCCTGCTTCTAAAGGATCAACACCATCCGGGTAATTAGCAAGTTTCAGATTCTTTGAATCGAAGCCTTGTGTGTTTACGATGATGATGCCTCCTTTTTTCAACTTAGGAAAATCAACCTTGAAAGCAGCAGCATTCATAGCTACCAGCACATCGTACTGATCACCGGGAGTGTAGATCTCTGTGCTTCCAAAATGCACCTGGAAACCGGATACACCTGCCACCGTTCCTATCGGGGCACGGATCTCGGAAGGAAAGTCAGGAAAAGTACTCAGGTCGTTGCCGAGCAAAGCGGCAGTATCAGTGAATTGCATACCGGTAAGCTGCATACCATCCCCGGAATCACCGGAAAAGCGCACCACTACCTTGTCAACTTCTTTTACGGACGCTATCTTTTCCGTCCTTTTTTCTGTTGTTTCCATAATGCAGAAAATCATTAATGATTATGCGTGTAATAATTCTTTTCTAGCCATTAACTGGTCTACGGTTTCCCTGTATTGTTCATCAGGAACGCAACAATCAACCGGGCAAACAGAAGCGCACTGGGGTTCTTCATGGAAGCCCTGGCACTCTGTACATTTGTTTGGTGTGATATAATAAGTGTCGCTGGAAATGGCATCAAACTTATCGGAAGCGTTGACTACTCTTCCATCAATAAGTGTGTAAGAGCCCTTTACATTGGTACCATCTTCGATCGCCCATTCAACTCCACCTTCATAGATTGCGTTATTCGGACATTCAGGTTCGCATGCACCGCAGTTGATGCATTCTTCTGTGATCTTGAGAGCCATAATTCAGTTAGAGTTTAAGTTTTACAAATGTTTGTAGTCACTAAAGGAAGATTTATTTAGAACTATTAGGTTGATTAAAGTCAGCCGTTTCAATGATTTATTTACCTGCTTTTTCTCCTGTTTCCTGCTGATGCAAATCATCTTGTGAGGAAACATCATTGCATAGTTTTCAGCCCAAATAAACAAGCTGATTTATGGAAACTGCATTACAGGAGTTGGAGTCTGAAGTACTTCCTCAAAAGAAAATCAATGCATCCATCATGGATGGTAATGAAGCTGCAGCATATATTGCATATAAGACCAGTGAGGTATGCGCTATCTACCCGATCACACCTTCTTCCGCGATGGGAGAATTCACCGATGAGTGGAGCAGTGACGGAAGAAAGAATATTTATGGCGAAATACCCAAGGTCATTGAAATGCAAAGTGAAGCAGGAGCAGCAGGTGCCATTCACGGGGCATTGCAGGGCGGTGCACTGGCTTCCACATTCACCTGTTCACAGGGATTATTATTAATGATCCCGAATATGTACAAGATCGCAGGTGAATTAACTCCAACAGTTTTTCATATTGCCGCACGAGCGCTTGCTACACATGCTTTATCGATCTTTGGTGATCATAGTGATGTGATGGCCGTGCGTTCCACCGGCTTTTCTATATTATTTGGTAACAGCCCGCAGCAGGCCCACGATATGGCGCTGATCGCAACTTCAGCTTCTTTAACTTCAAGCATACCATTTTTGAATGTGTTTGATGGTTTCAGAACATCCCATGAACTAAATGAAGTTCAGATCATTCCTGATGAAGTGATCAAACAGATGATCCGTGATGAAGATGTTGCACGTCACCGAAACCGTTCTCTTAATCCAGCCAATCCTTTTATCCGCGGTACTGCACAAAACCCGGATGTGTTCTTCCAGAGCAGGGAAGCAGCCAATAAATACCACTGGCAGGTTCCGCATATAGTGGAAGAAAAGATGAAGCAGTTTGCAGCACTTACCGGTCGCAGGTATAAATTATTTGAATACCATGGAGATCCTGCTGCAGAAAGAGTGATCATCATTATGGGTTCCGGTGCAGGCGCCGTGCAGGAAAAAGTGGAATATTTGAATAAGCAGGGAGCTAAAGTAGGTGTGCTGCAGGTTCACCTGTATCGTCCATTCTCAGTTACTCATTTTATTCATGCACTTCCTTCAACTGTTCGTTCCATCGCTGTGATGGATCGTTGTAAAGATACCGGTGCTATCGGTGAACCATTGTACATGGATGTGATCAATGCGATGCACCAGGGATGGGAACATGCCATGCCAACCATCATTGGTGGACGATATGGACTTGCTTCCAAGGAATTCAATCCTGCCATGGTTAAGGCGATCTTTGAAGAACTAAGTAAAGAGAAGCCTAAGAAGCAATTTACTGTAGGGATTGATGATGATGTGACTTTCACTTCATTGTCTTATGATAAACATTTCACACTGGAAGACCAGCATTTGTTCCGCGGATTATTCTTTGGCTTGGGTGCAGATGGAACAGTGAGTGCGAATAAAAATACAATCAAGATCATTGGTGAAGTAACCGATAATCATGTGCAGGGATATTTTGTATATGATTCGAAAAAATCAGGATCACTTACTACTTCACACCTGAGGTTTAGTGCTAAACCTATTCAATCTACATACCTTATTAATTCTGCAAACTTCATTGCCTGTCATCATTTTCATTACCTGGAGAAATATGATGTATTGAAAGATGCAACTCATGGTGCAACTTTCCTGCTCAACTCTCCATTTGAAAAAGATGAAGTATGGAATCATCTTCCTAAAAAGATCCAGGAAGAGATCAGGGAAAAAGAATTGAAATTATATGTGATCAATGCATCCAAAGTGGCAAGGGAAACCGGCATGGGATCCAGGATCAACGGTATCCTGCAGACCTGTTTCTTTGCCATTTCCAATGTAATGCCTAAGGATGAGGCAATTGAATACATTAAGAAAGGAATCCGTAAATCATACGGACGAAAAGGAGAAGCCGTAGTGCAGAAGAATTTTGATGCAGTTGATAAGACATTGGATAACCTGTTTCAACTAGATTATTCATCATTACCTGTAGGCAATATTGATGTTGAGCATATCAATACAAAGGGTGCTCCTGAATTTGTACAACAGGTATTGACAAGAATCATTGCCGGTGAGGGGGATGAATTACCTGTAAGTGCCTTTCCGGTTGATGGAACATTTCCATCTGCCACTACAAAATATGAGAAAAGAAATATTGCGGAACAGGTTCCTGTCTGGGATCCATCCTTGTGTTCACAGTGTGGTAAATGTTTCTTTGTTTGTCCGCATGCAGCGATCCGTCCAAAAGTATACGACAATGGCTTACTAAAAGATGCGCCATCCTTCTTCAAACATACTGCACCGATCGGTAAAGAGTTCATGAAAGAACAGGAGTCTTATACATTGCAGGTCAGTGTGGAGGATTGTACAGGATGTAATTTGTGCGTGGAGGTTTGTCCAATTGAAAGTAAATCAGAGCCTGGTCATAAGGCCATCAACATGCAGGATATCATTCCATTGAAGGAAGCAGAGAAAGAGAACTGGGATTTCTTCCTGTCGTTACCAGATATCGATCGCGAAAGGATGAACAGGAGTACTGTAAAGGGTTCACAATTATTAGAGCCATTGTTTGAATTCTCCGGGGCATGTTCCGGTTGTGGAGAAACTCCATACCTGAAACTGCTGACACAATTATTTGGCGACAGGATGATGGTAGCGAATGCAACAGGTTGTTCATCCATCTTCGGTGGAAACCTGCCTACTACGCCATGGTCGAAGAACAGTGAGGGTTACGGACCAGCCTGGGCTAACTCATTGTTTGAAGACAATGCTGAATTTGGACTCGGTATCAAACTGGCCAGCGATCAGAAGCGTGAGTATGCGAAGAGTTTGTTGGGAGCCGTTCAGAATGAAGCAGGAGTGGAGCTTGCAGCAAATATCCTGGCTAATGAAGAAACCACTGAAGGAGAGATCAGGCAGCAAAAACTTAATGTAAATGAACTGAAGAAGAGACTTCGTGGATTGCAGCATCCATTGGCGAAGAAGTTATATGATATCGCAGATTTCCTCCAGAAAAAATCCATGTGGATCGTTGGTGGAGATGGCTGGGCATATGATATTGGTTTCAGTGGATTGGATCACGTGTTATCGACTGGCGAGAATATCAATATACTGGTGCTGGATACAGAAGTGTATTCAAATACCGGTGGACAAAAATCAAAATCAACACCAATTGGAGCCAGTGCGAAGTTCAGTGTGAAAGGTAAAACTACCGGTAAGAAAGACCTTGCGATGCAGGCCATTGCACATGGCAGTGCATTTGTAGCACAGATTGCGATGGGAGCGAATGATGTGCATGCATTGAAGACAATTCTTGAAGCAGAAGCATATCCAGGACCTTCTATTGTAATTGCGTACAGTCATTGTATTGCGCATGGATACGATATGTGTCATGGTGTGGATCAACAGAATCTTGCAGTGAAGAGTGGGTACTGGCCTTTATTCCGCTTCAATCCATTAAAGGAGAAAGGACAGCGCTTTACTTTAGACAGCAAGAATCCAACTGTTGGGGTGGAAGAATTCATGTATCATGAAAATAGATTTACGGCTATCAAGAACAGCATGCCTGAAAGAGCGGAAGAATTCCTTGGAATGGCGAATGAGGGAATTTTGAGGCATTGGGAGAGGATAGAAGCGATGAAGGGGCTGTGAGAAAGCGGGGGAAAACATGGAATACACAGAATACATGGAATACATGGAAGTCGGGTTTAATACCCGACTTTTTTTTCCGGCAGAACGCCCGGAGGGCGGGCTGAAGGCCGGGTCTGTCAAATACCTCTGTGCCTTCGTGCCTCATATTCCTCTGTGAAAAATACGTTAGGGTAATTTTATTGCTATGCCTTTAACCGGCTTGTAAGAAATCTCGAATATTTTTTCACAGAGGAATATGAGGCACAGAGGCACAGAGAAATGAATTAATGTATCCTTCAAAAAAAAGCTGAGTTGAATATTCAACTCAGCTTTTTAATATTCTCAACTCCTCAACTCCTCCCAACTCCCAACTCCTCACTCCTAAATCCTCTTATACGTCTCCCTAATCGTCCCTTCTCCATTCAACAAATCAGGAACTTCAAGTACCAGTTGTGTTTCGGAAATGGAAATGATCTTTACTGCAACTGGAACTGGAATTTCTGTGTCGGTAATAGTGATAGTATTACCTTCTCTCTTCCAGGTACCGGTATAGGTCTCATCATCACATTTGTCGTAAGCCAGTACAGATTTATTTTCCTTGATCTCAAGAAATCCTTCAAAATCACACTGCTCATAATCATCATTCGGTGTAGCCGCCTGCAACTGCCATTTTCCAATCAGGGATGCTTCTTTTTTGTCATCCTTTGAACAACTGAATAATACAACAGAGAATAAAGCCAGTACTGCAAAAATCCTTTTCATTTTGGTGGTTTAATGGTAAATAATGGGTGCGAAACTATTCCTACTGCACCTTCATTGCAACAATGTTTATATATTGGGTCAATCTTCATTATGAAAGGAGCTAATGAACTATTAAAGCAATTGATCGACCTGATGAGCACCGATGCAAATACTAGAATATTTGCAAAAGGCGAGATGATCCTTCGTGAAGGCGAAGTGGAGAAAAACCTTTACTACATTGAATCCGGGGCTGTCAGGGCTTTCCTGTTGAATGAATTTGAAGAACTCACCGTTCGCTTTGGCTACAAAGGATCGATCATTAATTCTCTTGCATCCTTCTACAGTGGTAAACCTTCGGAATTTTATCTTGAAGCTATCAGGAAGTCCACCGTTAAAGTATTGTCGAAAGAAAAAGTCTATGAACTTGTCAATGCTAATGAAGAAAATCTCCGCGGTTACATTTCATTGCTGGAACTGACCACCATCCAGCAAATTGAACGTGAGATCGATATTCTTACCGTTTCTCCTGCAGAAAGATTAAAACGTGTTTTACAAAGAAGCCCTTTGTTATTCCAGGAAATTCCGCTTAGATATATTGCGAGTTATCTTCGAATGACTCCGGAAACTTTAAGTCGCATTAGAAACCTTTGAGAGATCGTCTATTTCTAATGGCGCATTGACCGTGATCCTTGTTCCTTCCATTGGTTTGCTATCAATTTCAAAATTACCATGAAGAGATTTTGCTCTTTGCATCATACTGTGTAAGCCAGATGTCTCTTCGAGCTTTGACAGGTCGAATCCTTTTCCGTTATCTGAAATGCTCAGCTTGATTTCTCCATCAATTTTTTCCAGCCTTACAAGAACAAATCCTGCTTCAGCATGATAAGTGATGTTCGTAAATGCTTCCTGGCAAATACGCAGAAAATCGATCTGCATTTCTTCTGAAAGATCTTCATCATTTAGTCCACTTCTGAACTGGCAGGGTATTCTATTCAGGATGGAAAATTCCTGGCAATACCATTTCATGGTTTGATGAAACCCAAGATCCTCCAGCATTTTACTGCCGATAGAATAGGTGATCCTCCGAATAGCATTCAATAAGATCTGAACGATATTGATCACCCTGTCAAACTGCTCTTCCTGCTCTTTATTAAGTACCGGCATTGTTTTATACAATGAATGCAATTCCATCTTGGCCACTGATGCAAGTTGTGCAAGCTCTTCATGTAATTCAACTGCCAGGTATTTTCTTTCCTTTTCGAGGCTTGTTTTGAAATAGGATACCAGACTTTTATATTCGCTGTACTTTTCTTCTATCGCTTTCTCCCGCTCTTTTTTTTGCGTGATATCTTTTGCAATGGCAAATACAAGTTCTTTATCTGAAATATATATGGAAGTCCACTCAAGCCAAATCACTTTCCCGGTCTTACTTACATAACGGTTTTGAAAATTGATAAGAGCATTTCCTTCAAGTAATTCATTCCGCAGATCCTGTGTTTTCTGCCTGTCTTCCGGGTGTATATAAAAAGAAATAGGCCTGCTTAATAATTCTTCCTTGGTGTATTCAAGTTTTTCAAGAACCGATCGGTTTACATTTCTGAAATATCCATTCCTGTCGGCAATGCAAACCAGGTCGGGTGTCATTTCAAAAAAAGTGATCATATCATATGCGGAAGTAACCAGGTTATGCATAGGGGCTAAAACGTTATCAATAGAACGAATATACTTCATCCGGATTGTTGCAACATCAACTTGTTTAGAAATCCTTGATATGGATCAAGGTTTGTAAATCCAGGCTAAAGGATTTTTGTGGAAACAAACAGATCATGAATATCACTAACCATTACCTTATCAATGAATTGCAGGCCATCATAGATCAGTGCCTGCAAATGGCACATCATTTTCAAAATCTGGGCGACAAAACCCTTAATTACCGTGCTTCAGCAAAAAGCTGGAGCATCCTGGAATGTCTTGAACACCTTAATCTCTATGGTGATTACTACCTGCCTGAGATTGAGAAATGTGTCATGAAAGGCAGACCTTATCCATCTTCCACCATTTTTACGAGCGGCAGCATCGGTAACTATTTTGCAAACCTGATGAAGGTTAAAAAAGACGGCGCAATTAAGAAGATGAAGGCACCGAAAGACAAGAACCCCGACGGGTCGGATCTGAACAGGCTTACTGTCGACCGATTCATCAAGCAGCTCGAGCGATTGCAGCAATTGATGGATGATTGCCGATACATTAACCTGACAGAATTGAAGACTCCCATTTCTCTTACCAAACTCATCAAACTCAGGCTGGGAGATACACTCAGATTTTTTGTTTACCATATCGAGAGACATACCATCCAGGCTCATAATGTGGAAAGAAAGCTCGCTGTTCCTAAGGAGGTTGTGGAGATGAGTTAAAATCCGGTAAGTATTCATTAATTACGGCATATCAGGGCCGGAAAGACTCCCTTAATTTGGATCCATAAAAACTTGCATATGAGTAAAGTTTCCTGGAGCGGAGTCTACCCGGCTTTATTGACCCCATTTACAAAGAATGATACTATTGATTTTGATATGTTCCGAATCAATACCGAAGCCCAGATTGAGGCCGGTGTTGATGGTTTGATCCTGGGAGGATCGCTGGGTGAAGCTAGTACCCTTGAGCAATCAGAAAAGAATGATTTGCTGAAATATGCAAAGGAATTAGTGAATGACAGGGTTCCGGTTATTATGAATATTGCGGAACAGTCGACGCGAATTGCGATCCAGGCCGCCCAGGATGCAGAAAAGAATGGTGCTGATGGACTGATGCTTTTACCTCCCTTACGATACAAGGCTGATGACGAGGAAACCCTTGAGTTTTTTCTCGCTGTCGCAAAAAATACTTCCCTTCCCATCATGATCTATAACAACCCGGTTGATTATAAGATCATGGTAACGCTCGAGATGTTTGAGCAAATGTCGACATATGATAATATTCAGGCGGTAAAAGAATCTACCCGCGATATTTCCAACACCACCCGTATGATCAATCGCTTCGGGGATCGCTTTAAGATCCTTTGTGGCGTTGATACTTTAGCCATGGAAAGTTTATGTATGGGTGCGCATGGATGGGTAGCAGGATTGGTGGATGCATTTCCAAAAGAAACGGTTGCCATATTCAAATTGATCAAAGCAGGCAGGTATGAAGAAGCACTGACCATTTACCGTTGGTTCCTCCCATTACTTGAATTGGATATTCATCCTAAACTTGTTCAGTATATCAAACTCGCTGCAAGTCTTACCGGTATTGGATCTGAAGAGGTTCGTGCACCAAGGCTTGCATTGAATGGAGAAGAACGCAAACAGGTTTTGCAGGTGATCAATGATGGATTGAAAAACAGGCCTGCGTTGCCTGATTATATGAACCTGCAAACTACTGCGAATGTTGACTGGGCATAATTTCATCGGTTTCAAAAAAAGTGCTGAATCAGGGAAAACATTTTTTGCATTCAGTACTCAACAGGGAAAGCAACTTGAACAGGCTTTTGTAGAAGCAACTGAACAGGAACTCGACAATGCCGCTGCACTTGCGTTACAGGCATTTGAAACCTATAGAAATATTCCAGGTTTAGATCGTGCAATTTTCCTGGAAGCAATTACAGAAGAGATTATGTCCCTGGGCGATGAATTGATCCACCAGGCCATGATCGAATCAGGTTTGCCTGAAGCAAGGTTGATAGGAGAAAGAGGCAGAACAATCGGACAGCTTAAATTATTTGCTGATCTTTTGAAAGAAGGCAGCTGGGTGGAAGCGATCATTGATGATGCAATGCCTGACCGGAAACCTTTGCCCAGGGCAGATCTTCGAAGAATGAATATTCCTCTTGGACCTGTAGCGGTATATGGTGCTTCAAATTTTCCTTTAGCATTTTCAACTGCGGGTGGAGATACTGTTTCTGCATTGGCTGCAGGTTGCACAGTAATTGTAAAAGCACATCCTTCTCATCCAGGTACAAATGAAATGGTAGCCACTGCGATCATTCGTGCTGCAGAAAAATGCCAAATGCCTGAAGGTGTTTTTTCATCTTTGAATGGAGGAGTGGAGATTAGTGAAAAACTTGCCCAACATCCTTCTATAAAAGCAATCGGATTTACAGGATCAAGACATGCCGGAATGAACCTGTTTCGATTAGCCAATGAAAGAAAAGAGCCAATCCCTGTATTTGCCGAAATGAGTAGTATCAATCCAGTATTGATCCTGCCAGGTAAATTATCGAAAGAAATTGATCAGCTTGCTCAAACCCTTGCGGGATCTATAACACAGGGCGCAGGTCAATTTTGTACAAATCCAGGATTGATGATCCTGGTCGATGATGGAAATGCAGTTAACTTCCTTGAATTGCTGTCTTCCAAATTGAAAAGTTCTTCTCCACAATGGATGCTGAATCCTGCCGTCTGCAAAAATTATTACAGTAAACTCAATGCGATTTCTGATCATGCTTTGATCAAAGTTGATGATGGAACTGAAAGTTTTCTATCGGCAGCATCACTGGTAAAAATTTTTTCAGAAGAATTTCTTGCTGATAAGAAATTCCAGGAAGAGATCTTTGGTCCTGTCTCCATTGCAGTGATTTGCCGTTCAAAAGAAGAAGCATTGCAGGTGATCCAATCATTGGAAGGACAATTGACCGGAACTGTGATGGGAGAAGAAGCCGAGTTAAAAAACTATTCAGCATGCATCCATGCATTGCAGGATAAAGTTGGCAGGTTGTTATTCAACGGAGTTCCAACAGGTGTTGAAGTGACCCATGCCATGGTACATGGCGGACCATTCCCCTCAACAACTAATGCATCATCAACATCAGTGGGAACAGAAGCAATCAAAAGATTTACACGCCCGCTCTGTTTCCAGGATTGTCCGGATGAATTATTACCCGATGCATTGAAACAATCCAATCCATTACATATTTTGAGAAAGATCAACGGTACCTATACAAGATGATATGGCGGTAAAAAAATTTTTTTGCGTAGATGCGCATACATGCGGAAATCCTGTTCGACTCGTTGCAGGAGGCGGACCTTTTCTTGATGGAAATTCCATGATGGAAAGGCGACTTCATTTTTTAAGAGAATACGATTGGATCCGCACCGGGCTTATGTTTGAGCCGCGCGGTCATGATATGATGAGTGGAAGTATTTTATATCCACCCTGTGATCCTGCAAATGATGTTGGTGTTTTGTTTATTGAAACCAGCGGTTGTCTGCCTATGTGCGGACATGGTACTATTGGAACGATAACCATTGCCATCGAAGAAGGATTGGTTGTTCCAAAACAGCCAGGACAATTACGCATTGAAGCCCCGGCAGGATTGGTATTGATATCATATAAACAGGAAGGGAAGAAAGTTAAGTCAGTGAAGTTGACGAATGTTGCTTCATTTCTTGCCGCAGAAGATCTCGAGATCGAATGTCCTGACCTGGGTATGATCAAATTTGATGTTGCCTATGGAGGTAACTTTTATGCGATCGTAGATCCGCAGGAAAACTTCAAAGGATTGGAACATTATGCTCCGGATAAACTGATCAGTTGGGCAAGAGAATGTCGCAAACGAATCAATGATAAATACGAATTCGTGCATCCGGAGAATCCGCATATCAAAGGATGTTCGCATATTCAGTGGACAGGCACTCCATTGCATGAAGGCTCGACCGGAAGAAATGCGGTCTTTTACGGAGATAAGGCAATCGACCGATCTCCTTGTGGGACGGGCACTTCAGCAAGAATGGCACAATGGTATGCCAAAGGAAAATTAAAAAGAGGAGATCAATTTATTCATGAAAGTATCATAGGTTCTAAATTCATTGGAACTATTGAAAACGAAGTGATGGTGGGTGATAAGAAAGCCATTCTGCCTGGAATTGAAGGTTGGGCAATGGTAACAGGATATAATACGATCATCATTGATGATGATGATCCATATGCACATGGATTCCAGGTGATCTGATAAAAAGATAATATGAAAGCTGTAATAATTGGTGCAGGAATAATAGGATTGAGTTCGGCATATTACCTGGTGAATTCAGGATGGGACGTAACCATTGTGGATCAGTCAGATCTTTCAGATTCATGTTCGTTTGGAAATCTTGGAATGATCGTTCCCAGTCATTTTGTTCCACTTGCTGCTCCAGGAATTTTATCACAGGGATTGAAATGGATGCTGGATAATAAGAGCCCATTTTATATCAGGCCTTCACTTGATCCATCATTGATATCATGGGGTTTGAAATTCATGCGATCGGCTACAAAACAAAAAGTGGCTGAAGCGGCGCCATACCTGCGTGATATCAATCTTTACAGTAAATCATTGTATGAAGAGCTAGCACAAACTCCCGGATTTGAATTTTCTATGGAGAAGAAAGGAATTCTCATGTATTATAAAACGGAGAAAGTAGGAGAGGAAGAAATTCACCTGGCGGAGAAAGCAAAAGCCATGGGACTGGATGTGGAAGCACTGAACAAAACACAATTGCAGCAACTCGAGCCGGATACTGAACTCGATGTGTTGGGAGCAGTGCATTACCGTTGTGATGCACATTTGTATCCAAACAAGCTGATCAGGAATTTGATGGATTACCTGAGGGAAAAAGGAGTTCAGCTCATGGATAAAACTATCGTGCAGTCTTTTGATAAAATAAAAGGTCGTATCACAGCGATCCATACATCCAGGGGTAAGGTCGAAGCAGATCTTTTCGTTCTTGCCAATGGTTCATGGCTACCACAACTTGCGAATTTGGCAGGGCTGAAGCTTTCATTGATGCCAGGGAAAGGGTATACGGTAACATATGATCAACCTGCATTCAAATTGAATATTCCTGCAATATTGTGCGAAGCAAGGGTTGCCATTACACCGATGAATGGAAAGATGCGGTACGGCGGAACCATGGAGATCGCAAAAGTGAATAATGAGATCAATATGAACAGGGTAGAAGGGATCATTCAATCAGTGTCAAAATATTTCCCATCTATCAAACTATCCATGCCTGATAAGAAAGATGTTTGGTATGGCTTGCGTCCATGCTCACCCGACGGATTGCCTTATATCGGTAGAACAAAAAAATATGAGAATGTAATGATCGCCGGCGGACATTCCATGATGGGATTAAGTCTTGGACCAGCAACCGGAAAGATCATTGCTGACCTTGCAAATGGAAGGGCAACAAATGTGAAGATTGATGCGTTTTCACCGGATCGGTATGCGGGCTGACAAGCGCCGAAGGCGGTTGGCTGAACGCACCGGGCTGAACCAATGCCTCAGGCCGTGGGGCTGACCGAAATATTCCCTTCAGCCCAGCACCTTCGGAGCTGGTCAGCCGGGTATTACTTATAAATACTCTCCTCCTTCACCTCCGTTGTCAAATCCTTCACATCACCCATTGCCATTCTAACACCATACACAGGTCCGGCAGAATTATTTTGCCTGGGAACAAATCGAACCGTAACAGTTTTCTTTCCTTTTGTAAGTTCTGCAGGGATCGCATAGGCGATATCATAAAACTTACTCATCTTAAACTTATTGATATCTTCTGTTATGATCTTCTGACCTTCCACCAGGATATCAAAGATCCTTCCCCTGTTATCCATTCCCCAGTAAGTGCAGATCAATGAATTCAGGGAATCAGGAGAAACTTTCATAATGAATTGCATGAATCCATTCTCTTTTGCCATTCTCCATTTGCGGTTGTGTTCATCGCCACTTTCTAATTGTTCACCAGTGAATTGATGATCTCTTTCAGGCTGCATTTCGCCCATCCTGAAAATATCTGTAGTCCTGTTTTCCAGCTCTTTTTGTTTGCGTCTTTTTTCCTCGTAAACCTTTTGCTGATCCGCCCATTTTGCAGGAGTAAATACATCCCAGTAAACAGTGTAATGCTCATCCAGCGTGCGGTTGAAAGGGATGAGTTGTACATCCTTAGGCGTGCCAACCTTGCTGGTTTGAAAACTATTCGATGCAGTTCGAATGATCCATTTGTTTGGATCAGCATTATCGGATACCAACACAGGAATTTCTGATGGTTCAGGTTCCTTATTCCCTAATACTCCAGCCAATAATAAAGGACCGTAAAATATTGCGCGCCTGTCGGCATTATCAGGCATAGCTTCAGTATACAATTCAGTATAAAATTTGATCTTCAACTGGTCATTGTTCTTCCATGTTCTGTTTATCAACATAAATCCTGCATCATCTATTGTATAGTCTAACTTTTTATCATTGATGCTAATGTTGATGCCCTTTGCCCAATGTGGTTTTCTTATTCTTAAAACAGCTTTAGTTGGTGATGAATTCTGAACTGTCAACATAACTTTTTCAGCCGACGAACCATTAGTCTCCATTTTCAGCTGCATCTTTTTCTCTTTCCAATTGAATACTGATGGTATGAAAAGATTCAGGTACATACTTCCATCACTTCCCCTGAAATATATATTCTCATTGTATTTTACATGATTCTCCATTCCTGTTCCAACACAACAGGTGAAAGAATTGAATTCATCACTGTACTCTTTCTTTCCACCCATTCTGAGTGAAACAAAATAAGTGACCATACCAGTCTGATGATGTTGTGAAGAAAGAATATGATTGTACAATGCTTTCTCATAATAGTCCATCAATTTCACGTCAGGCTGCACAGCAAACAATTGCCTTGTTAACTTGAGCATATTGTATGTGTTGCATGTTTCAGTTGTGTTGTCAGTTAATTTGTCATTGAGTTTCTTTGGCTCTCCAAGGTATTCGTAATTACTGTTTCCTCCTGTTGCATAGGTGTAATTATCCAAAATGGTTTTCCAGAAAAAACTTGCTGAAGCAAGATCATCCTTGTTACCTGTCAGCTGGTATCTTCTTGCAGTCCCGATCAGTTTTGGGATTTGTGTATTTGAATGTTTTCCCTGCACTACATTCTTTCCTGCAGCCAGCGAATCCAGTATTCTTCTGTCATGAAATTTATAAGATAGATCCAGGTATTTTTTGTTGCCGGTAAATGCATAAGTATTTACCAATGCATCATTCATTCCTCCATATTCAGTGATCAGCATCTGCTGTATGAGTGAATCTGATAAATTGCTTAGTAGCTTATCAGTCCAGTCTGCAAGACCGGTATTGATCTTCAATGCTTTTTGACTTCCCGCATACAGGTAGGCATCCAGTAAACCTCCCATGATCTTATGCACTGTGTACCAGGGTGACCATGCTCCATTCAGATCAAAACCTCTTGAGCGGATCTTTCCCTGTGATACTTCAAGCCAAAGACTATCCTCATTGGGAATTGCACCGATATAGCCGGTTTTCCTGGCCTGCTGACAAGCTTCGAGTTCATCCACTATATAATTCACTCTTTTCAAACATTCCGCATCTTTTGTGGACGCATAATAAAGAGCAAGGGCTGATAAATAATGCCCAAGTGTATGCCCTGCAAGTCCACTGGATTCCCATCCGCCATATTTCTCAGCTTTGGGTTTTAACCCAGAGTGGGATCTGAAATCTGCCAGCAACCGATCGGGCTCAATTTTCATCAGATATCTAACTTCTGCATCCATCGCTTCAGTAAAAGCACTGGGCAGTAAATGCACATCGGAAACATTTATAGAAAAAGCTTTTAAATTAATTGTAGGATTGACGTTTATTTTCCGATCTTTCCATTCGGGTACATAGGATTGCCCGTTTACTATGCATGGAGTCATCGTAAATAGCGCAATAACTTTCAGCAATACATTGAATTTCATGAGCGATCGTTTGGAAGGTAAATGTAGCTGCTACAAATTGGACAAACTATTCGATATTTCACTCATTCTTTCCGTAAATTGATAAAATGAATCGTCAACTAATTCCTGCTGCCATTTTAAGCTTTGTGCTTATTAAAGCCAAGGCCCAGGTCAACGATTATCCGATCCAACCGGTTGATTTCACCCGTGTTCATGTCCATGATCATTTCTGGCAACCTAAAATGGAACTGAACGCAAAAGTGTCGATTCCTTATGTGCTGGATAAATGTCGTGAGACTGGCAGGATTGAGAACTTCCTGCTAGCTGCCAATAAGAAACCGGTTGAAAAACTCACTGATTTTACATTTGATGATACGGATCTCTATAAAGTGATTGAAGGAGCTTCCTATGCATTACAGGTTAAGCCGGATAAAGCGCTGGAGCTTAAGCTGGATACCCTGATCAGCATCATCGGGAATGCACAGGAGCCAGATGGCTACCTGTATACTTTCAGAACCGCAAACGTGTCGAAACGACATGAATGGGTTGGATCGAAGCGTTGGGAGAAAGAAGAAGATTTAAGTCATGAGTTGTATAATTCAGGTCATTTATATGAAGCGGCTGTTGCTCATTTCCAGGCAACCGGGAAAAGAACTTTACTAGATATTGCTATTAAGAATGCCGACCTCCTGGTGAAGGATTTTGGATGGGGAAAAGAGGAGCGTTATCCCGGCCACCAGATCATTGAACTGGGACTTGCCAGGTTATACCGTGTTACCGGAAACAGGAAATACCTTGATCTCGCTAAATTCTTCCTGGATGTAAGAGGTCCCAAAGGTGAGGAGTATCACCAGGGACATAAAAAAGTTATTGAACAGGATTCAGCGGTTGGACATGCAGTGCGTGCAACTTATATGTACACCGGGATGGCAGATGTGGCGGCACTTACAGGCGATAAGCGGTACCTGGAAGCAATTGATAAGATCTGGAATGATGTTGTGAACAGTAAACTATATATAACCGGTGGAATAGGTGCTACCGGCAATGGTGAAGCATTTGGCAAAGCCTACCAGCTTCCCAATATGAGTGCATATGCAGAGACCTGTGCATCGATTGCGAATGTTTACTGGAATCTCCGCATGTTCCTGCTTCATGGAGATGCTCGGTATATTGATGTAATGGAAAGAACATTGTACAATGGATTATTGTCGGGTCTTTCACTGAGCGGTGATCGATTCTTTTATCCAAATCCATTGGCATCAATGGGGCAGCATCAGCGCAGTGCCTGGTTTAGTTGTGCCTGTTGCATTTCAAACATGACAAGGTTTCTACCTTCTGTTCCAGGTTATGTGTATGCACAGAATAAGAATGAAATATTTGTCAACCTGTTTGTAGGAAGCAGCAGTTCCATCCAGTTGCCCAAAGGTTTAGTAAAACTGGATCAGCAAACCAATTATCCCTGGGAAGGAACCGTAAACATTACTGTTGATCCTGGAAAAAATACTGCATTTGATTTACATGTTCGCATACCTGGCTGGGCCACTAAACAGCCTATTCCAGGCGATCTGTACAAATACATGAATGGAGATGCTAAAAAGGTTAAGATCCTTGTAAACGGTAAAGCACAGAATTATTCTACAGATAAAGGATATGCGCTCATCAAAAGGAGCTGGAAGAAAGGTGATAAGGTGACTATTGAATTTCCAATGGAAGTGGAAAAAGTGCTGGCTCACCCGAATGTTACCGATGATAAGGGAAGATTTGCTTTTCAACGCGGACCAATAGTTTATTGCCTGGAAGGCCCCGACAATAAAGATAGCATTGTGCAAAATATTATGGTCAATGATCAAAATGTTTTCCAGGCAGTGTATAAAAATGATTTTTTAAATGGTGTAACTATCCTGCAGGGAACCGGAGAAAGTACTAAGCGTCAACTCAATTCTGATCAACTGATCAGGACCACGCAACAGGTAACGGCAATTCCATATTATACATGGGCAAACAGGGGAAATAATGAAATGATGGTTTGGATTCCGTACCTGGAATCAGCTGCACGTCCAAAGCCGGCACCAACAATTGCTTCTACCAGTAAAGTATTATCTTCTTCAAAAAATACCAGGTCATACATCGCACTGAATGATCAGATAGATCCTGCAAATTCAGCCGATCAGTCTAACACTTATATGCATTGGTGGCCTAAGAATAATTCTGTTGAATTTGTACAATACGATTTTAGTAGTGAAAAAGAAATGTCTTCTTCTGAAGTGTACTGGTATGATGATGGTCCATTTGGTGGATGCAGAATTCCTATATCCTATAAATTGTATTACAGATCAGGAAATGAGTGGCTCCCTGTGAAGAATACTTCTCCTTATGTGATCACTAAGGATGGATTCAACAAACTTGAATTCGAGAAAGTGAAAACCACGGGAATGAAACTAGAGTTCCAGTTGCCTGCAGATAATTCTACAGGTATTCATGAATGGAAACTTTATTAAGAATGAGATTCATTGCATCTTTTTTGCTGCTGATCATTTGTTGCACTTTACATGCGCAACAGAAAGCTATTATTCAAATCAATGCAAATAAGCAAGGAGCAAGGGTTTCAAAAGATCTGCATGGAATATTTTTTGAAGAGATCAGTCATGGGGGTGAAGGTGGTTTATATGCCGAGCTCATTCAGAATCGCGGGTTTGAAGATGCACAACTGCCCTACAGAACATCATTAGAAAATGGTTTTATTATTCCTGAAAGAACGCCGCACTTTTCATTAAAGAACAATGAAGTCAGCGACTGGAAAATGGAATGGAATATTACTTCTCCATTTCCTGCATGGACAATTGATTCTTTACACCTTAAAGGAATGAGCGTTTCCATCAATGAAGACTACCCATTGAGCGCAGAAAGTCCTCATTCACTTCATATTGAAATTACTGATCGCAACAATCTTCACCGCATTTACAATGAAGGTTTTTGGGGCATTCATGTTTTGAAAGGAGAGGTTTATGAATTGAGTTTCTGGTCCAGAACCAATAAGTATAAAGGCGCCATTACGGTTTCATTGATTTCTTCGCATGGTGCAATCCTGGCAACGGAGAAAATCAATTCCGTTGAATCTAGTCAATGGAAACAACATACCGCAACGCTTAAGGCAATTGCCTCTGATCCAAAGGCAAGGTTTATGATGAGTTTCGAAAATAGTGGTGAGATCTGGCTCGATATGGTTTCATTGTTTCCTGCAAAGACTTTTAAAAACAGGAAGAATGGTTTAAGAAATGACCTTGCTACTTACCTGACCGACCTGAAGCCTGCTTTCGTTCGCTGGCCAGGTGGATGTTTCGTGGAAGGGATCAGTATACATAATACCCCATCATGGAAACACAGTATTGGTCCGATTGAAAAACGAAAGCCAACTTATAGCCCCTGGGGTTACTGGTCAAGTAATGGTTTTGGATACCATGAATTTCTCCAGTTTTGCGAAGACATCAATGCATCAGCGCTGTATGTTTTCAATGCTGGTGTTTCCTGTGATTTTAGAAGTGGAACCTTTATCACGGATGATAACCTTGATTCTGTTATCAATGATGCGTTGGATGCTATTGAATATGCTGTTGGTCCGGCCGATTCTAAATGGGGCCGGGTAAGAGCTCGAAATGGCCACCAGGAACCCTTTCCATTGAAATACGTTGAGGTCGGAAATGAACAGGTTGGCCCGCGGTATGCTGCCCGGTACAATCGTTTTTATGATGCTATTCATAAGAAATATCCAAAGCTGAAGATCATTGCCAGTATGGGAATCGGTGATGTCAATAAGTATACACTCGATAGCATGAAGACTGTGCAGGTGGCTGATGAACATGCCTACAAGGGCGCTTACTGGTCGATGCGTAATACAACCCATTTTGATAAATATCCCCGCGGACAATGGGATATGTATGTTGGAGAATATGCCACAAACAATGGAGTAGGGGCGGGAAATATGCTGGCAGCATTGAGTGATGCAGTGTATATAATGTCGATGGAAAGAAACAGTGAACTTGTTAAGATGTCGAGCTATGCACCTTTACTGGTGAATGTGAATGATGTTGACTGGCCGGTTAACCTCATCAATTTTGATGCATCAAAAAGTTTTGCCAGGATATCTTATTACGTGATCAAATTGTTCAATGAACATCGGGCATCATATAACCTGCCAACTGGTGTATCGGTAATAAAACCAGGCAATACAACTCCGCAATTCAGTGGCGGTATAGGTTTGGCTACATGGGATACACATGCAGAATATAAAGATCTGCAGGTCATTGAAAATGGAAAACTGGTTTATCAAAGTGATTTTAAGAATAATGCTGGTGAATGGAATTCGGTACTTGGTGAATGGAAATCATCAGACAGCAGTATAGCTCAGGTAGCGATGGGTCCGCAACGTTTAGCGGTATTGAATGGCAGAACATTTTCCGAATTTACTTTGAAAGTAAAAGCAAGGAAAACAAGTGATGAAACAAATGCATTTATTATTGCTTTCGGTGTGAAAGACAATAAAACCATGATGCGGGCACATATCGGTTCATGGATCAACCAGAATGCTGTACTCGAATCTGTTACCAATGGAATGGAAGTTATTGATTTGATGCCGCAGGTTAAATTGAAAGAGAAGATCCAGAAAAACAGGTGGTATGATATAAGAATCGAAGTGGGTGCAGAAAAAGTTGAAGTGTTCCTGGATGATCAACTGCTTTTAACTTACACAGGTTTTGAAAAAATCTTTTCTATTGCAGGTAGAGCAGACAACGGAGAAATAATCGTTAAGACAGTTAATGCAACTGATCAGCCTGTTGAAGCCGCGTTAGACATAAAGGGATTGAATCCTTCAAAAGCTACAATGTTTACCATTTCATCTGATAAACTGGAAGATGAACATTCGTTTGAATTTCCTCAAAAATATACTCCGGTTCAAAAGAAAATTCAATTGGATGCAAAGCCGGTAATTGTACTGCCACCGTTTTCGATTTCAGTAATACGTATTCAGCAATAGGATAAAAATTGTAAATTGATTCGATGAAGGTGCTTCCGTTTACCATACCTGTTTCTCACGACCGGACCGTAATACTCCAGGAGGAAGAACTGCCTTATTTCTATCCTCATCTTCATCGTCATGAAGAAGTCCAGTTAACTTATATTGAAAAAGGTGAAGGAACTTTATTATTGGGAAATCACATGCACAGGTTTTCAGGAGGCCAGGTGATATTGATCGGTGCAAACATGCCACATGTTTTCAAGAATGATCCAGAATATTTTGCGGAGGATTGCGGACTCTCTATCAAAGCACTGACTATCTTTTTTAATCCCAAGGGTAAACTTGCTGCAACGCTTAACTTGCCTGAATTTTCACAGGTGCTGAATTTTGTCCAACAACTTGATGGAGCTTTTTCAGTTCCATCAAATTATTTTGAAGCCATATCCGGGAGAATGAAAATGTTGAATAAAGCAGATGGCTTTGATCAGTTGCTCCAGTTTTTTCAGTTACTCAAAGTGTTTTCAAAAATTGAATTGAATATCCTTTCATCTTCGGTTCCAATCAATCACTTATCAGAACAGGAAGGTGCCCGAATCAGTAATATCTACAATTATATCCTGCAACATTATGCCCGTGATCTTTCACTTGATGAAGTTGCAGATGCAGCCTGCATGACACCACAGGCATTTTGCAGGTACTTCAAGAAGCATACACGTTTAACATTCATTAGTTTCCTGAATGAAGTCAGGGTGAATGAGGCCTGTAAAAAGCTCTTGCAGGGAGGCTTCGACAGCATGTCTTCAATTGCTTATGATTGTGGTTTCAACAGCATCACGAATTTTAACCGGGTCTTCAAAGCAATGATGGGAGTTTCTCCAAGAGAATATCAGAATCAATATTTATCGAAGACCGGGAACCAGTAGTTTAGTTGATGATCTTTCCATAGGCAGTATAACTTCCATAGGATACATCCTGAAGCCAAAGAATGCGTCCGCCTTTAATGCAGGAGAAATACGCATTGTATGTTTTAGGTTTTTTTTCAATATCGGAGAACCAGATCTGCCAGTTTCCTAAAAATTTGTAATTGCCGGAAGCATTTACTTTATCAACCTGCATACTGGTATTCAGGCCGCTTTTTGCAACCACCAGGTTCCATTTGTAGGTTTTGGTTTTCTCAAACTCAAAACTCTGTTGTGAAGCATAGGTGGAAGAACCTGCATAGATCCCTGTATACAATCCATAATAGGCAGTCGATCCTGTAAATTCAGTCGACCATTTACCGTAAATATCATTTTCTCCAACGGAGAAACGATTCAGGCCTGAAAGGTTGACCAGTGGTTCCCATGCTGAAAAGTATGAGTCTGGATTGTCAATATGAAAAGCATCCACAAATGTTTTTTTATCAGGTGTAATGATTTCAATCCAACCTGTTTTTCCTTTGCTGAAAAGTGTTACCCATACATCTTTTCCAGAAGCATTTTCATTTACTAACCCGCTTGCGAAGAATGCTGTTTCATAGAGATAATTTGTAGGTGTAGAATAATTGCGCAGATTTCTGTATCGCGGAGCGACCAGCAGGTTCCAGAATGTATTTACCTTTTCTGTGCGATCACTGATATACACTTCATCCTCTTTTCGTGGATAATGAATCAGCACTTTTATATTACCCTTTGTGGCTTCAACCCAATTTTCTTTTACAACACTGGTCCATCCATCATCAAAATTGGTAATGGTAAATTGAAAACTGTTGTTGTAAACCTGGCCATTGGAAACAGGTGTATTGTTCGGTTGAGCCTTCGTTGAGCCCGGATTTTGCATGTTGATTGAGCCAATAAATTCATCCAGTACGGGGCCAAAAGAAGTTGTATTACTCATGATGGTAAAGCTGGCACAACGCTGTCCATCGCTGAAGGTATTCAACAAAACAGCTGCAGTGTCTTTGTTAAATACAAACTTTCCAAGTCCTGTCCACAATTTCCATCCCTGGAAGGTTTGAGTATCAATAGCAAGTGCCTGCTCGGTTACGCCATATTGTTTGTAAGGTTTTACAACCAGCTCATTCCATTCACTTTCGAAATCGGATTTAATGGAACCCTTGCTGACCGTGCTTTTCACCATGTTAACCTGCGCCCATGTTCTATCTGTATTGTTCGTTGTGGTAAAGGCGATTGTATTTTCCTGGCTGGTCATCTTCCAACCTGCTGGAGGAGTAAAAGAGAATAGATCAAAAGATTGCTTCTGAGCCATGGTGCTTTCAAAAGCCAGTAGCCCCATAAAAAATAACAATACAAGACGTTTCATGTGCCAGGTAATTTGGAATGTAAACGTCGGGTATACGAAGGGAGAAGTCTATCCTGTAAAAGAAGGATATTTGGACAAGGCAAGGTTCATAAAAAATTATTAGTTTTCAATTTCATGACTGTTTCTTCAAGGATCATAATAGTATTATTGTTTATTGTTATAACCATTGCACTTTCAGAATGTGCAGTGACTGCCACAACACCTGTAAAGGTTTCATCCCAACCTATCACAAATTCCAACGGACAGGAACTGGCTGGATCTGAATCCTGCAGGAAATGCCATGCGGCAATTTATGATTCTGTTATTCAGACAGCGCATTTTAAAACTTCCCAACCTGCAAACGCCACAAGTATCCAGGGAGGATTTGACCAGGTTTTTCATTATGATTATTCACGAAGTGTGTGGTTAAACGCAACGGATTCTGGATTTTACCAGGTTGCCATCATCAGTGAAGATACCCTGAGAAGAGAAAGATTTGATATTGTGGTGGGCTCAGGTGAGAAAGGTCAAACTTACCTGTACTGGCATCAGGACAGTCTGTTTCAATTGCCATTGACTTATTTCTCCTCTATAAAACAGTGGGTCAATAGCCCGGGATTTCCTAAAGATAAAATTGTATTCAACCGTCCTGTGAATTCATTTTGCATGGATTGCCACAGCACAAATTTTAAAGAAAAATTCCCTGCAGAGCAATTTGATCCTTCATTGACTTCAAACGTGTTTGATAAAAAACAGGTATTATTTTCCGTAGGATGCGAAAGATGCCATGGGCCTGGTAAGGAACATATTCAATTTCATGAAGCTAACCCCAAAGAAAAAACTGCTCACCATATAGTCAATAACAGGAAACTCACCAGGGCATTGCAATTGGATGTTTGTGCAAGTTGCCATTCGGGAATGCGTACACCTCTGCAGCCTGCATTCAGCTTCACTCCCGGACAATCCCTGGAAAATTTTTCATTGCCTGTTGTTCAACAAAACTCTGAAGAATTGGATGTGCATGGGAACCAATTTGGGTTAATGGCAGCCAGCAAGTGCTTTATAAAATCAAATAGCATGACCTGTTCAAGTTGCCATTCTTCTCACCAGATGGAGGGAGATCTTGCGATTTTTTCAGCACGGTGTATGAGTTGTCATTCAATAGATAAGAACTTTTGCAAGTTGTATCCCGATCATGGCAATAAGATCATTAATAATTGCATCGACTGTCACATGCCTGCAAAACCATCAAAGATCATTTCCCTGATGGCCGAAGGAAATGAAATGGTTAATAATATGATCAGGACACACTTTATTAAAGTATATCCTGATGAATCAAATGCCTGGCTGAAAGGATATACAAAATAAGTTACCAGACTCTCCTTGGACAACTATCTCCGTATGTATTGTTCAGCATAAAACCTAAAAGGATCTCATGAGTTCCTTTGGTGAATGCATTCAATCGTGATGTAGTATAATCATAGGAATATCCAAGGTTTATCTTGCTGCTTATATTCATGCCCACCATTGCAGCATAGCCATCTTCATGTCGATAGGATACACCTGTCCAGAATTTATCCTGGTATTGAAGTTTGAGGTTTCCTTCCAGTTGCGGTGCAAATGGCTGGATAGATTTTACCATGACCGAAGGCATCAGGTTGAAATTTTCATCCAGTAAAAAGCGGTAACCTGCTGTAAGAAAAATATGCGGGATCATTTTACCATCTTCTTTTTTGAGGGTATTTTCCCTGAACTCCAACCTTTGCGGAACAATTTGTTGTGCACTCAATCCTGCAAAAAAATTAGAAGAATACAAGTAAAGGCCTGCATTGAAATCCGGCTTCCAACTGTTTATAATTCCATTTTGGTATGCTGAAGGGTCACCAGCCTGGCCAAATTGAAGCTTTTCCATATCCAGTGATAATCTTGTAATACCAGCTCCAAAACCTGCAGATAGCATGGTTTGCTGGCTCAGGGCAATATGAAATGCATAGGTTCCATAAATTGCTGTCCTGCTCAATGGACCTGTAACATCGCGTAACAATTGCATACCCACTCCATGGTGTGATGGTGCAGCAGCATATTCCGACCAGTATTCTTTTCCTCTTGGATTTATACCTTCCGGAGCCACACCAGTTGGTGATACCCTGCTGTCATCCTTTCCAATCGGACCCTGGATACTCAGGTAGGTTGTAACAGGTGCATCCTGTAATCCAACCCATTGATGCCGATGTGACATTTTTACATCGATATAATTTTCAATGCCCGCAAGTGCAGGATTGATGATATACTGATTGAGCACATACTGTGTGTAATGTGGCTTCTGTTGCCCCAGTGCTGCCTGGGCAAACAATACACTCATCGTATATATAACTAACCTTTTCATCATGTTCTTTCTTTATGTTATTTTAAGATGGTGATGGAACCTGAGATTTTTTCACGTCCATTCTTTGGATCGATCACGTAATAATATGTTCCCACTGGCAATGGATTTCCTTTATAGGTGCCATTCCACGGTGTTGCATAACCCTGTGTGCGGTAAACCATCTGGCCTCCACGGTTAAACACTTCAACAGTGGCTCCAGGGTAATTTTCCAGGTATTTGATCACCCAGACATCATTGATTCCATCCCCATTTGGCGAGAATACATTCGGTATAACGGGTTTCTTTAAAACTTTCACAACAACCTGGTCGCTGCTCCTGCAACCTCCTGTTCCTATTACCGTAACTGAATATGTAATGTCTTCTGTAGGCTGAATGATCAGTTGCGGATCAGTGCTGCTACCTGTCTGGAATCTTCCAGGCGTCCATAAATAGGATAGATTATTTCCTGAAGCAGATGCTTGAATATTTATAGTTTTTCCTTCCAGTACAAGTTGATCCGGACCTGCATTTACAAAAGGATCTTCATGCACAACCACCTGCCTGCTTATAGTATCGGAAACGCAACCTGCATTATTTTTTGAATATAGTATTATGGAATAGGTTCCTGGCGACTGATAGGATTTATTGGCATTGATGCTGTTTGCACTGCTGCCATCTCCAAATATCCAGGTGTATTGAACTGGTGAATTATTCGATGATGTATTGTTCATCCGGAATATGTTTCCGTTTAAACATTGCTCTGCATCCTGAATATTGAAAGCTGCAGAAGGCTTTCCGTAAACGGTTACCGCCGAACTGTATGCCGCAATACAACCCTTGTTGCTGCTAACTTTGAGTTGAATTGTATAAGTTCCTTCATTTGCATACACATGGGAAGGACTGGATTCAGTTGAAGTATAACCATCGCCAAAATTCCATTCATAATGCATGGTTCCTGACGATATAGAAGAATTATTGGTTAAGATATACCTGTTGTCTTTCAGGCATTGATTAACATTATTCACTGTAAAGGATGCAACAGGTTCAGGATTTACAAATACATTTTTTGAACTGGTTTGCGTACAACCAAACTCATTGATTGCCTTCAGTTTTACAATGTAATTTCCTGGAGATGAATAGGCATGTGTGGCATTAGTTGATGCATAGGTTTTACCATCTCCCATGTCCCACTGGTATGTAAGTAAACCATTAGAAGGGGTTAGATTGGTGAATGTGAAATTGTTACCAGAAAAACATTGTTCAGCATTAACAACATTGAAATCTGTAACAGGATTGGGATTAACCTTCACTATGGTTTGAAGCGTATCACTGCAACCTTTATCTGAACTAACAATAAGTTGTACAGTATAAGTTCCGGGATTTGCATATTGATGAACAGGACTCGCACTGGGAGAGCTGTTCCCATCTCCAAATGTCCATTGGCTCGAAATATTTCCTGATGCAATCGAGGATGAATTATTGAAAGTGAAATTATTTCCGGTTATACATTGACTTACGTTATTCACAGTAAAAGATGCAGTTGGTTTCGGATTGACTGTTATCATTTTCGAAATACTATCCTGGCAACCCTGGTTACTGGTAACTATCAGCTTAATGTTATAGGATCCGGCCACAGAATAATTATGAGTTGAATTGATCGCCGTAGATGAATTCCCATCTCCAAAACTCCATGAATAATTCAAGCTTCCCGATGGAATGACTGATTGGTTGGTGAATGAAAAATTATTTCCAGGCAGACATTGATCAACATCATTAATTGTAAAATCTGCTGATGGTTTTGGGAAAATAGTAACCTGCTTTGTCAGGCTATCAGCACATCCATTAGAAGAAAGGCTAACCAATTTTACTGTATACACACCACTTGTTGCGTAAGAGTGTTGTGCATTCAGTCCTGTTGCTGTGTTCCCATCACCAAAATACCAGGTATGTGTTAGTGTTCCGGTACTAATAGAGGATGAGTTGGTTAATGTAATTTTATTTCCACTGATACATTGTGTAGCATCATCGATATTAAAGGATACTGAAGGTTTTGGAAAAACAGTTACGGATTTTGAAATAGTATCAGTACATCCAAATGAAGAGATGGCCACAAGTTGAACAAGATAACTACCGGGGTTTAAATATGTATGCTGCGGATCTTTTTGAGTTGATACATTTCCATCGCCCAAATTCCATTTATACGTCAGAGTTCCTGAACTAATAGTAGACTTATTGACAAACACAAAGCTGTTTCCGTTGATACACTGAGAACTGTTCGCTAAATCAAAAGCAGCAGCAGGTTTTGGGTTAACAGTGATTGTTTTGGAAACACTATCCATACAGCCTTTATCAGTAATCACCACCAGCTTTACTGTGTAGGTTCCAGCTGCAGTATAGACATGCAGAGGGTTTTGAGAACCTGATATATTTCCATCACCAAAATTCCATTTGTAAGACATTGTTCCTGTCGTCAAAGTGGAGTTGTTGGTAAAGATGAATTTGTTCCCTTCAATACACTGAGCGTTGTTGTTAATGCTGAAAGATGGAGTTGGTTTAGGAAAAACATTTACGGTCAAAGAAGCTGTATCAGTACAACCGTTTTCATTGGTTACTATTAATTGAACCTTATTGATTCCAGGATTTGAATATACATGAACAGGGTCCTTTAAGGTCGAATTATTTCCATCTCCAAAATCCCATACATAACTAAGTGATCCTGTACTGGTAACAGATTCATTTTTGAATGTAAAAGAATTTCCGTTAACGCATTGGTCAGATAACGGAATTGAAAATTTTGCTGTTGGTTTGGGATTTACTGTAATTGATTTTGCCAGGCTATCAACGCAGCCTTGCGCTGATGTAGCAATAAGTTTAACCTGGTAAGTACCTGAAGAGGAATAAAGGAATTGAAGATTTTGTGAGCTGAATTCATTTCCATTTCCAGTTAACCATTTATAAGAATTGGCACCTGTGGTATTATTGGTATATAAAACTTCCTCACCCAAACAAAGAGCTGGCTTATTCAATTGAAAATCCATTACAGGCAGTGGATTAATGGTAATGTTTGTGCCATTGTCTGACCCATTAACAGACGGGTTCGAAGATATTACTCGGACCCTATATCCGGTGCCCGTTATCGTAGGTGGTAAAGTTGCCTGGATAGTTCCTGAAGTTGTAGCTGTAACAGAACCAATATCAATTGGACTGGCAAATGAACCAGTGGCATCGGACAGTTGAACAGTAAAAATATTATTGGCAGAAACCTCGCCATCAACAGTATAAGGAACATCGATGATGCTTCCCTGGCAAATTGAATTATTTACTGTCCCGGTTTTTATTGTCAATGGTAAAGCGAATTCCCACCATTGATTAGAATATACGTAATTGTAGGAATAGTAATAACCTGTTCCAGTACAGGTGCTTGATGACCACCAGGAACCGCAGGAATATGTATAAGTATAGGTTCCGCAAACTGTATAATTTGATGAAATGCTTCCAAGTCCATAATAAAATTTATTGTTTACTACATTTTGTCGGTTGCCTCCAGTAATAGTCTGTGTTACAAAGTTTCCTGGATAGCTTGCTTTTAATATCCAACTATCACTAGATGGATCATACGCATAAACATCTTTGCGATCGGGTTGGATTCCATTGTCTCCTGCAATTATATAACCCATATTTCCCATTGAAAATCCAATGGAATTCTGCTTTGATTGTTTTGGGTAGCTGGCAACCTGGGTCCATGTATCTGTTGACGGGTTATAACTATAAAAATCATTATTATATCCCGAAGTGCCTATTCCTAAACCTATATACCCTTTGCCACTGATTTCAAAACCGGCTGCAGCAGCTAAACCTTTTGGAAAGTCAGCTTTACTGGTCCATGTATTGGAACCAGGATCATATTCGTAATGAATGGTAGATCTGCCATTTGAAACATTAGTAATTGGATCTAATGTTGATCCACCTACTATGTATCCTTTATTGCCAATGGCATATCCAACTGAGTTCATTGATTGTATGGGAAGATCTGCTCTTCTGGTCCATGTATTTGCTGCTGGATCATATTCCCAGAAATCATTTTTATATCCTGAATAATATCCAAGTCCAAAATATCCTTTATTACCAATGGAAAAGGAGACAAAGCCATTATTACGAAAGTCGCCGGGAAAATCCGCCACTTTAGTCCATGAGTTATTTAAAGGGTCATAGGAATACCAATCTTTGTACATATTTGTACTGGATGAATTACAAGATATTCCATAGCTGGCCATACCCATTCCAACATATATCTTGTTACCAATGGCAAAAGAGGCATAATTATCTCTGCCTGATATGCTGTTGATAGTTGGGAAATTCTGCTTTTGTGTCCAGACTTCTTGGCCGTTGATCAGCCATGCCGGCAGGCAAAGTAAAATTGTAAAAATATATTTCATGGGAGGGGATTTAGGGTATTGAACTAGGGATTGATGGTTTGAAGAATTGTTTTTCCTATTAGAGATCCTATTTCTTTTCCTCGCTCTGCAGCATGGCGGAAATGAATGCCTCCATACACTCTGCTGATCGCTGCTTCGTCAGCAGCTTCGTAAAATGACTTGAATTTCCTGGGAGCGATTCTAAATCTTGTTTCAGTTGAATCTTCATATTCAAATCTTCCAAAATGAAAATCCAGTAACTCTGCCGCAGTCGCAGAAATTACTGAATGACCACTGGGGAATTCTGGAAAAGGGGGCGATTGAAGTAAAGGTTCCCATTCGGCATCAATGTATTTTGTTATAAAATGTTCTGGTCTTATAAAGCTGTATTTGTATTTCAGATCCCAGCAATAGATCAGTGCATCAAACATTCCCACAGCTAGAGTAGTGTATACATAAGACGCAGCGGAAACATCATATTTTTTTTGCTTTAGAATTGACTGTGCAATGCAGATCCAGTGGCCCACCGGAGATATTTTTTTCTCAGCAACCATTCGATGGCCATTCACATGCAATGCAAAAGGATTACAATCCCAAAATGCTGCAATTTCATTTTGATGACCAGATGATTTCTTTGAAATTTCGTAAACCTCCATGGCCTCTTTGTATAACTGGGAAGAAGTAGAGGTATCATAGGGAAGTGGTACTATTTGGCTCAAGTTGATTTTCGAAGCAATTATTGGTTTTATCTTCCCCCAATTTGGTTCAACTGCCTGGAAGTATCCGGGTGCAGTAGGACGCCACCTTCCTTCTTCTTCATTAATGGAATATTTTGACATACTCCTTATATCTTTAAATCCATCCAGCTGCATTTTCCTGATCACTTCCTTTCCAATCAGTACACCATCCTTTTCTGATAAGAATTTTTCTTCTTCTGAAAATTCATTCAATATATTTTTCAAGGAATCCTCAAAGATATTCCTGGTGTACACCATTGACCTTGCAACTGTAGCATACGCATATATTGCAGTAAGAAGGTTAGGTTTGTTGCTTAGGTTTCCGATCTGTAATGGCTTCTTTATATTTGGTGAAACTGTAATGGCATTGTAGAATGCAAGGTTGGGATAAACAAACATCCTGGATGCTACAACAGGAGAAATATTGTCATTGATAGTAACGGAAATTAAAGCATTTTGAAGCCTGTGGAGGGGAGTGGCATCATTTCCCTTTGGCTGTGAATACCCGCAAAGGCAACAGCATAGCAATATTATAAGGCCTTTAATTTTTTTCATACATAGCAGGTTTACTATTGTTGTTGAAAAAAATTATACTGTTTCCATTGTTACTTATAATGGCTTTCCTGGTTTCTTCCCACAAATAGAAACCTGTCTGGTCGGGACTTTTTACATCAAATGAACTATTTCTGTTTTGCTGAAGTATTGTAGGAGCTAATGCATCTGACTTTCCAAATCTTTTCCTGTACCCGTAAAAATTACCGGCAATTAAAATGTCTTTTTTTCCATCCTTGTTGAAGTCGAATATTTCTAAGGAATTAATCCTGCTTAATTGAACTTCGGTATTAAGAGGTTTAAATGAAAATTTCCCATCCTGTTGAATGAAAATTCCTGATCTCATTTCATTGACTTCATAAATAGGGATGGGCATATTATTCAATCCTTTAAACAGATCCTGCATGTCGGCTTTTGCATAATCCTGGTAAGTGGGATATCGCTGTTTCATGGTAAATGCTTCCTCCAGGAATTCATCCCTGAAATAGATCGGATATTCTTTCTGTCCGATGAAATAACTTACCAGTGCATTGCTTTTTCCACTTGCATTAAGGTCTGTGATATACAGTCTTAAAGGCTTGCTGGGGCTAGCACTTAGCTGAAGATTCAACCCTGCATTTCCGGCAACGATATCAATGTCTCCATCTCCGTCTATATCATCTGCATTAATGGAGGACCACAATCCATTTAATGCTGTTAAGCCGGCAGTTGAAGAAATATCCTTAAAACTTTTTCCTTCTTTATTTTTGAAATACTTACAATTGCTCCATTCGGTTGCAATCAATAAATCTTCATATCCATCATTATCTGCATCTTTCCATTTTGCAGATGTCACCATTCCCATGTATTTTACTTCCGGTCCATACTTATCTGTTACATCTGTAAATTGTATAGAATCTTTTTTCGAATCATTCCTAAGTAAATAGGAGCGTGGCGAAGTTCCAAATGCATTGGCAACGGTGTACCCTCCAATAAAAAGATCCGCATCTCCATCTTTATCAAAATCAGAAGTAGTTATGACTCCTTTAGAAGATTCATTTGTTTTTGGAAATCCCTGCTGGTGTTTGATGAAATTTCCTTTCCCATCATTTATATAAAGTCTGTCCTGGTAATAAAGGGATCCCTGCTCATAATCTGTTCCTCCACTGGCAACCGCCAGGTCAAGGTCTCCATCTGTGTCTACATCAAAAAATATGGCAGATACATCTTCAAAATTCTTATCCTCCATAAAACTTGCAGGAGTCGTAATTGTGAAATCCTGGGCACCTTTGCTGATCAGTAATTGACCGGTATATCCTTTTGCTCCTCCCTGGTAAATATCAGCAAATCCATCTCCATTAATATCGCCGGATGCCACTGCAGGACCTACAGTGGAAACCATATAGGGAACTGTATATTGATGTCGAAAATCTATATAACTATTCTCGGTATGTTTGGCTGAATTGATTGCTTCATTGTCAATTTTTTTATAGAGCAATACAGATTTTTCCTGTTGAAATTTCACCTCAGATTGCTGGTATTTTATTACCAGGTGCTGATTTGATCCGACATCTTTTATCTCGGATATTTGCCCATTCGGCCATTGAACCTTAACATGTACAGTTGATGAATTATTGATACCAAAATTTAGACGATTATCCTGGGTTGATTGATATCCTCTTACCGGTTGTACTTCTTTTATTTGTTCTCCGGATGCATAGGTAACAAAGACTTTTGAACCGATAGCATTCCTGTTACCAGCTGGTCCAATCAATGAAATCTTGATATAATTATTGCTGGATCCGTTATTCCGGTACAATGAAGGTTGTTCATTCAGGTTGGAATACAGCAGATCCATTTTTCCGTCATTATCAAAGTCTGCATACACTGCAGCTCCTGAAATTTTTTCTTCCGTAATGCCCAAAGGGTTGGATAATTCTGTGAAATCCAAACTTCCCTTGTTCCTGAAAAATCTAACAGGAAGTTTAAGATCAGGATATTGTTTTCCGGTTGTGTAGTTGGAGGTATTATAGTTATTTAAAACATCCAGGTTTGAGTAATCCTTTGCATACCCAGAGGTTATGAACAGATCATTTAAGCCATCATTGTCATAATCGAAAAATAATGGAGCCCAACTCCAGTCTGTATTTGATATCCTTGATAGTTGTCCTGTTTCTGAAAAATGCATCAACCCGTTTTTATCAATACCTGCATTTACCTGCAGCATATTTCTCACCTGCTGGTTGAAAAATCCGTTTCTTTCAAGAGTTAAATATTTATCAAGTGATTCATTTGCAAGAATGATTTTTTGCCTTTGGTTGGATTCAGGTAACATATCTAATGTTACAAGGTCCATTCTTCCATCATTGTTTATATCGCCAGCATCAACTCCCATTGAATTTGCACTGATATGACCGAATGATTTTTCCAATACTTCTTTGAATGTTCCATCACGCTGATTCAGGTAACAAAAATCTCTTTCTTCAAAATCACTGGTTGAATAGATATCTTCCCATCCATCATTATTAAGGTCTGATATGATTACTCCAAGTCCATAGTTGGCTGTTGAAAAAATTAAACCTGATCGCCCTGTGATATTTACGAAATGGTTTCCATCATTCCTCAGCAATTGGTTTGAACAGGTTGTGTCATTCCCTTTATGGAATAGAGCTGCTGGCTGGATCTTTACGAAGTTTTTTGTGGAGTGATTTAGGATAAAAACATCAAGGTCGCCATCTTTATCGAAATCAAAAAAACTTGCCTGGGTAGAATTGGAACCCGGCAGGTCAAGTCCATATTTTCCAGCTTCTTCTTCAAAATAAGGCATGCCATTTCTTAGACCCTTGTTAATGAATAATTCGTTTACCAGCTGGGATGCATCATTATAAGGACCGCTATGAGCAACATACACATCAAGCCATCCGTCATCATTTATATCAATAACGGAAACCCCTGAACCCCACCTGCCATTGCCTTTTATATTGGCTTCTGAGGAGATATCCTTGAATTGAAATTTGGATTTATTGAGGTATAATCGATTGTAGCTGTTATTGGAGCTAAAAAAAATATCCTGCAATCCATCATTATTAAAATCACCAATGCCAATTCCATTTCCATTGGAGGCATAGATATAATTCCCTGCAAAATCCGGAATGGTATTAACCATATCAATTCCAGATTGACCAGGCTCTATTTTCGTGTAGTATTGGTCCTTTGTTTTGAAGGAATAGAAAAAGGCAAAAACACCAACGAAAGTCAGGATAGCTGCTCTTCTAAAATTTTTCATTTTAGGAGAAGCTTGGTAAATTATATAGAGGGGATGAAGGCGTTGCCTTGTAGAAATGTTGGATTTTAAAATACATGGGTTCCTGGATTTGGGGTTATAGGATTTGAACAGAAACGGGAAAAGCCGGATTTTATGATACAGATTATATTAAAAAAGCCAGTAAATCAAATGATTTACTGGCTTTTGTGACCGCGTCAGGATTCAAACCTGAAACCTTCTGATCCGTAGTCAGATGCTCTATTCAGTTGAGCTACGCAGCCATTCCG
>CBHWDO010000017.1:0-88291 GCA_966112615.1 uncultured bacterium | reverse complement strand
GCAATGCTCTTCTCATCAAGCGCACCAAAGATGATTCCTTTCTTTCCTTTCAACAGGTTATGCGACATATGTCTGTGTTTTAGTCTTTAAGAGGGCGTAAAAATAGAGAATTAATTCATCATCTCCCTCGCATTCTCCATGGCAGCAGCCGTTGGTTTCTCACCACTCAACATCCTTGCTATCGCCGTGATCCGCTCGTCATTGTTCAATGCTCTGATCCCTGTCTTGATCGCTTCTCCCCTGATATCTTTGTAAACGAAGAAATGCGCATCTGCCTTACCTGCGATCTGCGGCTGGTGCGTGATGGCGATCAACTGCCTGTTCTTTGCCAGTCCCTTCATGATGATCCCCACCTGCTTCGCAGCTTCTCCTGAAATTCCGCTATCGATCTCGTCAAAGATCAGGGTAGCAAGGTCTATCGACTGTGCTACCAGGGATTTGATACATAACATCAACCTGCTCAATTCCCCGCCACTGGCCACTTTGCGGATCGGTTCAAAACGATTGCTCTTATTCGCATCAAATAAGAATTCGATACTGTCGGAACCCGTATCATTCAATTCAACTTCCCCGATCTCCACTTTGATACGCGCATTCGGCATACCTACCTGGTGCAACAAATGATTTACTTTTTCCTCCAGGGGCTTTACCTGTTTTTTTCGTGCTTCCGAGATCTGGCCCGACTGTCTCCTGCATTCCGCCAGTAATTCTGCGATCTGGGTTTCGAGCTTCTGAATCTCTTCATCAATATTCAACACAGCTTCCAGTTTAGCCGAAAGCTCTTCCCTGATCGTCAACAACTCAGCAGTGGTTTGAACGCCATGCTTCTTCAATAATTTATATCCTGTATTGATCCTGTTATTCAGCGATTCAATTTTAGCAGGATCATACACTACCTGGTCGTTCACATGATCTACTTCACCGGCAATATCTTTCAGTTCAATATGAACGGAATTCAAACGGTTGGCAATATCCTGCAAAGCACTATGATAACTAATGAATGGCTGCACCTGGTTGGTCAGACTTTTCAGCTGCTGCACCATTGGCTGCTCGCCCTCATTCAATTCAAATAATAATTTATTCAGAAAATTCTTAATGTCCTCTGCATTGCTTAGCAGCTTTAATTCAGCTTCTGCTTCTTCCAATTCTCCTTCCCGGAATGCTGCCTCTTCCAGTTCATCAAATAAATATTTATTGAAGTCGTATTCTTTATTGAACTGCTCTTTCCGGTGTTTCAAGTCATCAAGTAATTGCAACTGCTTTTTATACTGATGATAAGTCTGCAAGTATTTCTGCAAACGGTCTGCATTGGAAGCCAGTGCATCCATTACTTCTCTCTGAAAGCCGCTGCTTCCCAATTGCAAGGTATCGAACTGCCGATGAAGGTCCACCAGTAACGAACTCACAGTTTTCAACTGCTCAAGATTCACGGGAGTATCATTAATGAATGCACGCGACTTACCATTCACCGCGATATCTCTCCTGATCACCAGTTCATCGTCTGCATCGAGGTCAAATTCCTGCAATAGTTTTTTGATAGGCTTTTTGCCGGCCACCTGGAAAGTTCCTTCCACAAAGCATTTCTTCTCCCGGTTCATCAGCACATTTGAATCTGCACGATCACCAAGGATCAGCGACAGCGCTCCCATCAGGATTGATTTTCCTGCACCGGTTTCTCCAGTGATGATATTCATCCCCCTGGAAAAATCTACCTGGATCTCATCGATGATCGCATAATTCTGTATCTCCAGCTTTTTAAGCATAGGTCTTGATTGAGCGTAAAATTGAGATTAATGGATTAAAGCGTAAAAGTTTTTTTTCTGACATTTTTTGTGAAGAACCTCATCTGCTGGAAGTATTTTAACGCGACTGGCAACGCTCCAACCCTGCCTTTGATTTTTGATCAAGGGAATTCTTGTAATCATGGTCCTTCATTGATAAAGTCTTCCTGAACCAGGCGGCGGCATTTGCACAATCTGCTTTCTTTTCATAAATAAATCCTATCTGCAAAGCTGCCCTTGCCGCATAATATTCTTTCCTGCTCTCACCCAGTGAGATGGCCTGTTTGTAAAACAAAATAGCCTGCTCACGGTTGCCCAGGTCATCATATAGTCTTCCAGCCCTGTAGGCGAATTCAAGCTTATCCTGCACCCTGGAAAAATTTTCAATGGTCTTTCCATGTAACAATTTCAGCGCTTCACGGTTATATCCTCCATCATTTAAAAGCCTTGCACTTAGCAGGGTTTTATCAGGCCAGAACCCCGACTGGGCCTCTTTTTGAGCCTGTTTGTCTGCTTCAGTATCCAACGAACCTTTTTGCAATATCATTGCCCGGTATTTATCTGCCATTGCCTGGTTTCCCTGAAGGTAATAATGCCAGCTCAACTTCTGCAAGGCATCTTTCACATAATATTTGCCACGAAAATCACGAATGAATTTTTCAAAATAGATTCCTGCCTTGTCATCCAATCCACCCAGCAATGCATATCCCATTTCAAGATCCCATACAGGAGTTTGAAAATATTCTGAAGATCGGTTTCTTCCCAACAAAACTCTCAATGCCCGTTCATGTTGCTGTCCATTGATACTGAGGTTTGCGGCCATATAAGCAAACAGGTGATTGTTGACCAGGTCGGGATCTTCACGGTCTATGAATGCAAATACCTGCTGACGATCATTCAACACGTAATTCTTCAAATAGAGATAATAGAAAACTGCTTCATCATGAAAGAGCCGTGATAAGTCATTTCTATCCTTTAAAAATGCCTCTACTTTTTTTATTCCACCATCAACAGTGCCTTTAATGCCAAGCAGTGAAGAAAGCCATTTGTAACCATCCGGAATCGTTCCCGCTGCAACCTGCATGGCTCCATTATATAAATGCGATGGAGTGAAATAAGGGAATCGTTTGATGTTCTGATTTGATTGAAGAAATGATCTTCTGAATGCCCATCCCCCATCCCACATCTTTCCAAATTTCACCTGCACAAATGCCCACTGCAGATGCACTACCGACCTGGTGAATAAATTATAGGGAGATGACTGGGGACCTGCTGAAAGCCGCTCCAGTCTTGCCTCATAGTTAGGTCTTAATATTTTATATCGTGCTGGATCTTCATTGAAAAACAGCTCAAAGAAATCAATATAATTTTCAAGGTATACCGGAATAAGATTCTCAGGCTGATCATGTTTCAACTCATCCAGCAGCCGCTTGCCTTCTTTTAATTTGAGTTGAAAAATATTTTGATAGGCTTCTTTACATCGGTCATTGAATTCAAAATAAGGAGCCGAGGATGCACTTACTGAAACTAACAGTGATGCATACACGAAAAATACACGAAGGCAATGATTCAATAAACGCATTGATGCAAAATAAAAAAAGACCATGGGAGCTCCATGGTCTTTCAACGAATATTTGTAACTGATTACTTTACTTCTACTGAATCAAACAGGTCACGGTCAACAAGGATACGACCGCAGTTCTCACAAACGATGATCTTTTTCCTTTGCTTGATCTCACTCTGGCGCTGAGGAGGAATTGCGTTAAAGCAACCACCGCAGGCATCTCTTTCAACCGGTACCACTGCAAGTCCGTTACGGAAATTCTTGCGGATACGATCGTAAGAAGCCAGCAATCTTTGTTCTACTTTCTCTCTTGCATCAGAAGAAAGTTTGTTGAAATGATTCTCTTCTTTCTCAGTTGAAGCGATGATCTTTTCCAGTTCGCCTTTTTTGGCAGTCAGAACACCTTCTTTATTACCGAGGTTCTTCTTAGCCTTATCGAGGACAACCACTTTATCAGCGATCTCTTCGTTAGCGTCCTTGATATGTTTTTCAGCCAGTTTCATTTCCAGCTGCTGCATCTCGATCTCTTTGTTGATCGCTTCGAATTCGCGGCTGTTCTTTACGTTCTCGCTCTGCTTTTCATATTTCTTGATCAGGGCTTCCGCTTCTTTGATCGCATTTTTCTTCTGGTTGATGAACTCCTGGATACCATTGATCTCCTCTTCGATCCTGGTCTGGCGTGCATTTAAACCGGTGATCTCATCCTCAAGGTCACTCACTTCCATCGGAAGTTCACCTTTCAACACCTGGATACCATCGATCTTTGATTCGATCTTCTGAAGGGTAACCAAAGAGGACAATTTTTCCTCTACCGAAAAATCTTTTACGTTGGCCATGTTCTGATTGTAATTTGATTTATAAGTTGCGCTGCCCAAAATAAGCATTACAACGATACTTACACCGTAAAATAATTGACCGGGTTGGTTTTTATTTTCGATTTAAGGACGGCAAAGGTAGGGAATTTTTCCACCAAAATCTCATAAAGGAGCTCTACTGTAAACTGTTCGCTCTCAAAATGCCCGATATCGCAGACCATTAGCCTTCCTTCAGCATCAAAAAACTCGTGATATTTCATATCAGCCGTAATATATACGTCAGCCCCTGCCCGGATAGCATCTTTCAAAAGAAAACTTCCAGCTCCTCCACATAATGCAACTCGTTGAATATCATCCTTTACAATATCTGTGTGCTTAATAACTTCAAGTTCAAAGGCCGAAGCCAGTAAGTGAAGAAAATCTTCTGAATCCACTTTTTCAGGCAGGGAACCAATGATTCCGGAGCCTGTTTGCGCCCAGTTGTTCTTCAGTTCAATAATATCAAAAGCTACTTCCTCGTAAGGATGGTTTGCCTTCAAAGCGTGGATTACCGCAGGATCCCGGTAAGCAGGGTAGATCAGCTCAAATTTGGTTTCCGGTTCTTCATGGCGCTGACCTTGCTGTCCCACAAATGGGTCAGTGCCTTCACCGGCTTTAAAAGTACCGGTACCGGTCACGGTAAAACTGCATTCACTGTAATTCCCGATCTGCCCGGCACCTGCAGCAAACAAGGCATCCCGAACCTGGTTGAGATGGCTATGGGGAACAAAACTGTATAGTTTCCTTAACAGTCCTGCCTTTGGTGCAAGGATGGAGCGATCCACAAGTCCAAGCTTATCTGCCATCTTTCCATTCACTCCACCAATCACATTGTCGAGATTGGTGTGGATAGCATAGATAGCAATATCATGCTTGATGGCCCTGATCACAGTCCTTTCCACGTAATTCTTTCCATTGATCTTTTTGAGTCCTCCGAAGACGATGGGATGATGCGCCACCACGAGGTTCACTCCGGCAGCAATGGCTTCCTCCACCACTGCTTCCGTGCAGTCGAGGGTACAGAGGACGCCCGTACATTCCCAGGATGGATTTCCTGTAAGTAGTCCTGCATTATCATATGATTCCTGGAGTGAGGGATGCGCAATGGATTCCAGCATTAAAATGATCTCGGAAATTTTCATGTGTCAAATATAAGATTCCCCTCAACAGGCTGTAAATTCACGCCAAAGCAAACCAAATGAAAAAGATTGCGTGCCTTATTCTGGCCGGTTTTATGATGCTGATGGCCGTTGCCAATCCCTTACCTCCTTCCAGGGAATTTTATGAAATCCGCACTTATTTCCTGAAATCCGCTCAACAGGAAAAGACCATGGATGATTATTTATCTAATGCGCTGATCCCCGCTTTAAAAAAACATGGTGCTAAGTATGTTGGCGTGTTCAAACCGATCGCCAATGATACTGCTGCGGTGAAGAAGATCGTGATGGTTATCCCTTTCAAGAGTATTGAGCAGGCAGCAATGCTTGACCAAAAGCTCGATAAAGACAAAGATTACCAGCTGAAGGGAAAGAATTATATCGATGCAAAATACAATGATCCCGCTTATACAAGAATGGAGAGGATCATCCTGAAAGCCTTTACAGATCAGCCTGTAATGATCGCACCACAATTGAAAGGACCTAAATCAGAGCGGGTTTATGAGTTGAGAAGTTATGAAAGCGCTTCAGAAAAGATCTACTGGAACAAGGTGAAAATGTTTAATGCGGGAGGAGAGATCAAGCTGTTCGACAGGCTTGGGTTCAATGGGATCTTTTATGGAGAAGTAGTTTTTGGAAGCAAGATGCCCAACCTTATGTACATGACAAGTTTTGAAAATATGTCCGACCGCAATGCACACTGGAAAGCTTTTGGTTCCGACGATGAGTGGAAAAAGCTGTCTTCCATGGCCGAATACCAGAATAATGTATCACATGCAGATATAGACTTGATGAGGGGTGTGGAGTATTCGGATCTGTAGCGGGCTGACCAGCGACCGAAGGAAGCTGGGCTGAACGCACCGGGCTGAACAACTTGCGAAGCAAGTTGGGCTGAACGGAAAACGGGCTGAACGGCCGAAGGCCAGGCAGAACGCAGGGGGCTAAACCCTTCGTTCTGCCCGATTCCTTCGGAATCGTTCAGCCCTTTTTCCGTTCAGCCCAGCTGCCTGCGGCAACTGTTCAGCCCGGTCCGTTCAGCCAACCGCTTCGCGGTTGTCAGCCCGGTACGGCATTTCCTTTGCACTCCCTATGCTATGCACGACTATTTCATCATTCTTGCACTAACAGGCCTGGCAGCTCTTGGTATGGCCTGGATGCCTTCCGTTACCAAAAAATACAAGATCTCCTATCCCCTTATCTACATTGTAGCAGGTGTGATCTTGTTCTACCTGATACCCATTCTTCCACACGCCGATCCGATCCTCAACAAAAGCACCACAGTAAAACTTACCGAGCTGGTCGTGATCATTTCTCTCATGGGAACCGGTTTACGAATTGACGAAGAGATCAGCTATAAAGCATGGCGGATCCCACTAAGGCTGGTTACCATCACCATGCTTCTCTGTATTGGAGCCATGGCTTTCCTGGGAATCTGGTTTCTAGATTTACCCATTGCATCCGCCGTCCTGCTGGCAGCCGCACTTGCTCCAACAGATCCTGTATTGGCTTCAGATGTACAGGTAGGTCCACCCCTGGAAAACAAATCAAATAATGTCAGATTCTCTCTTACCGCAGAAGCCGGTCTCAACGATGGTATGGCATTCCCTTTCACCTGGCTGGCCATTATCCTGGCCACTGAAGAAAAATCAATGGGCGAATGGTTTACCTGGTACCTGCTTTTTAAAGTTATGATGGGAATTGGGATTGGATTTATCCTTGGAAAAGCACTTGCCCTTGCAGTATTTGAACTCCCTGCAAAACAAAAAATAGCCAAAACCCGTGATGGGCTTGTTGCTTTATCAGCAACACTTCTTGTTTACGGAATAACTGAAACACTCCAGGGATATGGATTCATCGCGGTTTTTGTTGCAGCCATCACCCTTCGAAATGCAGAACGCAACCATAAATACCACCTCAAACTTCATTCTTTTATTGATGAAATTGAAAGGATCCTGCTTGCTGTAATATTGCTTCTTTTTGGAGGATCGCTGATTGATGGTTCACTCGATGCCTTGAGATGGAGAGATGTAGGGGCAGCCTTGCTATTTCTTTTCATTATCCGCCCAGCGGCGGCAATGATCACCATGATTGGAACCAATCTTAAACTGAAGGAGAAACTGGTGATCAGCTTTTTCGGAATTCGCGGAATTGGGTCATTGTTCTACCTGGCATTTGCATTTACCATGTCGAACGGATTCAATGAAGAAGAGGTCTGGTCGACCGTCTCCTTCATCATCCTTTTATCAGTTATCATTCATGGTCTATCGGCCACGAAGGTTATGGAGAAATTTGGTTCTGAAAGTAACTCCTAATGTTTTTGGATCAGCAAGGTGAACCGCTCCAAAATCATAAGCAAAATCAATATACTTTGTATCAGTCAGATTTCTCATCCAGAAATACAATTCCATATTCCTGTAACGTGCACCCAGTTTGGCATTTACCAAATGATAGGAAGATTGGCCAATAGTATTCGCCACATCAAAATACTGCTTGCCGAAATACATCCATTCTCCTCTCAGTGATACTGAAAAGTTTTTAGATACAGGAAGATCATACTGAGCTGCCAGCACGGAAGTAACATCAGGAGTAAACACCTGCCTGTTTCCGGTATAATCCGGTGTACTGTTATCAGAAGAAGTCTTATAATTTTTGAACCTGGCATCAGTATATCCAAGTCGGTATTCGTAACGGAAGTTTTTGAATGAATGATCAACATACTCCACTTCAAAACCTTTGCTATCCATTCTACCTGTATTAGTGGTAACCGTTATAGCGTCCGGCAGGATCAGGGTTGGAACCTGTGCATCATTCACCCTGGTATAAAACGCTGAAACTGCTACATAAACTTTATTTGCAAGAAACGATTGCTTCCAACCTGCTTCATAATTTGAACTGTATTCAGGCAAATAAAATCTTAACGGAGGATTGGCTTCAGCGTCTGACCCCAGGCTGCTCAAACCTCCTGCACGAAATCCTCTTGAATAAACAAGAAATATGGAGGACGCTTCTGTTGGAAAGTATGACAATCCAAATTTTGGTGAAAACGCATTGAAGACTTTTCTACCATATGCTTCAGGAAAGATCACCATGCTGCTTCCTGAACCATTATCAAGGTAAGAGCCTTCAACAGTCAGTTTTTTATACTCATGATCATGACGAACACCTGCAATTACTTCAAACTTCTTATTGAGTTTATAATTAAGCTGGCCAAACCCCGCAATGCCCCTGCCTACAGCTTTATTTACACTGATCAATGTAAAGTTTGTTGTAGGTGATCCCAACATTCCTGCATCTTCTCCAAAATACAGTCCCTGCTTGGTTGGATTATCTAACAGGAATGCATATACGCCGGCAGTCCATTTCAATTTTTCATTAATCTCCGAACCGATCCTGAATTCCTGGGTCAGCACTTTTACGTTATTGAAATCCTTACCATAATTATTCACGATAGAAATGGCATCGATCGGTGCAAAATCACCATCGATAGGTTTTTCATAATATCTGTAATTAGATTGATAAGAAGTCTGTGAGAAAAAATTCAATTTTCCCTGGTGCCTTACTACCAAAGAAGTATTGAAAGTATTATCTCTCATTCTCGTGGTTGCATCCTGGCTTAACTTGAACGGTTCTTCAAAAGCCGCATCCACACCATTGATCAGGGCAAATGCTCCCTTGTTCCGGTTGCTGTAATGTTTCACATTCAGATCAACAGTCCAGTTCTTACCAGGAAGATATTTCAGGAAATAATTGCCGGTAAAACTGTTCTGGTCGTCATGTGATTTATTGATGAAAGTATTGGTATAATATCCATCACGACTATAATAAGAAGCTGCCACACCTGCATAAAGTTTATCCTTCACTAACGGTGATCTGTATGCGCCGGTGAAACGCATCATGGAATAATTCCCGGCATTCAATTCAATAAATCCATTTAGATCATTTGAAGGCTGCCTGGTAATGATATTTACAACGCCAGCCATGGCATTTCTTCCATACAAAGTTCCCTGTGGACCACGTAGCACTTCTATTCTTTCAATATCAGAAAGATCTGCGATATAGGTATCCAGGTTGAACTGGTTCACTCCGTCAATATAAGTTGCTACTGCAGGATCATAACTGGTAGTAACAAGTCCACGGATGGAAGTCACATTCCTGTTGTCACCGGGATTGGATGCATACAAATTTGGAACAATACCACTCAGTTGGTTGGTATTCCAGATTCTGAACTGTTCAACTTTATTTCCATTGATAGAAGTGATACTTACCGGTGAACGGGTAAGCAACTCCTTTCTTTTCTGCGCAGTGTATACAACAGTGTCCATATCATTCGACTGGACTTCCTGTGCATTCACCATTTCCGACAATAACACCAGGGCAACGGGAAGAAAGATCTTTTTCATGTGATTGTAATCTTATTAGAATTCGCAAGGTAAACTATTAATGATTAGATTTATTCCACCTAAACCAACTAACGATGGGCTATTTTGGAGATGCCAAAAAACAGGTAACCTATGATGCGATCGTGATCGGATCTGGTATCAGCGGTGGATGGGCCGCCAAGGAACTTTGTGAAAAAGGTTTAAAGACACTGGTACTCGAAAGAGGTAGAGATGTAAAACACCTGAAAGACTATCCTACCGCAACCAAAAACCCCTGGGACTTTCCCCTTCGTGAACAACTTCCACTTGAAACGTTGGAAAAGAATCCAATCGTGAAAAGGTGCTATGCATTTGATGATGCAACCAAGCATTTTTTTGTGAAAGATGAAGAACATCCATACATACAGGAAAAACCTTTCGACTGGATCCGTGGATACCAGGTAGGAGGAAAATCATTGATATGGGCACGTCAAACTCAACGCTGGAGCGACTTTGAATTTGAGGCACCTGCGCGTGACGGGTTTGCTGTAGACTGGCCGATACGTTATAAGGATCTGGCACCATGGTATAGTCATGTAGAAAAATTTGTTGGCATCAGCGGAAACAAAGATGGCATCATCAATTTACCCGATAGCGAAACGCTTCCACCTTTTGAATTCAACTGCGTGGAGAAACACATGCAGAAGCGGATCATGGATCGATATAAAGACAGGCATGTGATCATGGGCCGATGTGCACACCTTACACAACCACAACAGGTGCACCTCGACCAGGGAAGAGGTCAATGCCAGGCAAGGCATAAATGTTACCGCGGATGTCCGTTCGGAGGGTATTTCAGTTCCAATTCGGCAACGCTTCCCTGGGCTGCCAGGACTGGCAATCTAACCTTGCGACCAGACTCTGTAGTTCATTCGATCATTTATGATGAATCACTTCAAAAAGCAATAGGGGTAAGGGTTATAGATGCTCATACAAAAGAAGCACTGGAGTTCTATGCCAAAATAATTTTTGTGAATGCAGCCTGCCTGAACACCAATCTTGTATTGTTGAATTCAACATCCAGCCGTTTCCCAAATGGCCTCGGTAATGATTCAGGTTTGTTAGGAAAATTTATTGCGTTCCACAATTACCGCGGAACAGTGAACGGAACAATGGAAGGATTTGAAGATGGATATTATTACGGTCGCAGACCAACCAGCATATTTATGCCTTCATTCAGAAATGTTTTCAAACAGGAAACTGATTTCCTGAGAGGATATATGGTGGCATTTTCAGCCGGCAGGAACGGATGGCAGCAGGGAAATTACAGGGATGGAATCGGTGCAGATTATAAATCAGCCATTACAGAACCCGGAGGATGGGGAGTATTTATGATGATGCAGGGAGAAACCATTCCCAAAGAAGCCAACCATGTCAGGTTGAGCACCGATAAAAAAGATGCCTGGGGAATTCCTCAACTGATCACTTCTGTAGGGTATGATGATAATGATGAAAAATTGTTCAGGGACTTTCTTGAACAGGCCACAGAAATGATGGAAGTAGCAGGATGTACAAATATCAGCACGAACGACAGTGGCCAGGCACCTGGACTTGATATCCATGAAATGGGTGGAGTACGGATGGGCCGGGATTCAAAAACATCTTTACTCAATGAATGGAACCAGATGCATCATTGTAAAAATGTTTTTGTTACTGATGGTGCCTGCATGACTTCCGTGGGTAACCAGAATCCTTCACTGACTTTCATGGCAATAACAGCAAGAGCTGCTAATCATGCAGTAGATGAATTGAAGAAACAGAATCTCTAGAATCTTATCTTCGTTTCATGAGTTACGAAGTGTACCAGTCGACCATGCGCAGGATCGCTGATCTGCGCTATGCATCAGCAGTATTGCAGTGGGACCAGGAAACCTATATGCCTTCAAATGGTGCTATGTATCGTGGACAACAGATAGCAACATTGTCTGAATTATCTCACTCCATGTTTACTGAGAAAGCGTTTGGTGACCAACTTCAAAGATTGTTGGACGATCACTCATTATCTGCGCATCAAAAAAGAAACGTGGAATTAACTCTTGATGACCACAGGCGACAGGTAAAACTTCCCTCCTCTTTTGTACGCAAACTAACGGAGACCATTAACCGCAGTTTTCATAAATGGATAGAAGCCAGGAAGCAGAACAGGTTTGAGATCTTTGCACCGGAGTTATCAGAACTTGTAGAACTAAAGCTTCAGGAAGCGGAACTGATCGGGTATGAACAACATCCCTACAATTCTTTACTGGATGAGTTTGATAAGGGTTCCAATGTTCAGCATCTTGATAAAACCTTTGGAGAAATACTTCAACCACTCAGGAATTTGCTTGAAAAGATCCAATCTGCTCCGCAGGTAGACGATTCATTCCTTAAACAACATTTCCCTAAAGATGCGCAGTGGAACTTTGGAATGCAGGTACTGAAGGATCTATATTTTGATTTTGAATCCGGCAGGCAGGATATTTCTGAACATCCGTTCACAACCAGTTTCAGTGCACAGGATGTAAGGGTCACAACCAGGATAGACGAGCATGATATGGCTAATATGGTATGGAGTTGTATCCATGAACTTGGGCATGCTTTATATGAGCAGGGTTTGCCCGCTGATCAATATGGATTACCCTTAGGAGAAGCAGCTTCATTAACCATTCATGAATCACAATCGAGGTTATGGGAAAATCATATCGGGAGAAGCTATCAATTCTGTGAAAAATATCTTCCTGTTATGCAGCGGTTCTTCCCGGGAAAACTGGATAATATCTCACCAAAAGATCTGTATAAAGCCATCAATAAAGTTTCTCCATCTTTTATCAGGACCGAAGCTGATGAAGTGACCTATCATTTTCATGTGATGATAAGATATGAACTTGAGAAAGCTTTACTGGAAAAGCAGCTGACTCCAAAAGATATCCCGGCCTACTGGAATGAAAAATATTTATCATATTTAGGCGTTAAGGTGGAGAGTGATAAGGAAGGCTGTTTACAGGATGTTCATTGGAGTCATGGAAGCTTTGGATATTTCCCAACCTATAGCCTTGGGAGTTTTTATGCTGCCCAATTCTTTCATGTAGCATCGGAGGGTAAAAATGATTTTGATGAAAAGAAAATCCTCGATTGGCTTCGATTGAACGTACATTCTAAAGGAAGAGCATTTGTTACGGAAGATCTGTGTAAAGAAATAACCGGGGAAGGACTGAATATCCAATATTTCCTTGGGTATATGAATAACAAGTATTCCGATATATATTTGCCCTGATACCTCTGATATTCAATTATCTTGATAAAGCCGTTGTGAGTATACCCTTAGATCTGAACAGATCTGTTACCGATAAACAACAATGGTTTGACCTTAAGATTTTTAACCACAATACTATTGATCCTGGCGGGTTTCGCCGTTAATGCCCAGGCTCCTGTTGCTGAATTTTCAGCATCGCAGGTTTCAGGTTGTGCACCTTTTGCAGTTCGTTTCACTGACCAGTCGACCGGCTCACCAAAATTCTGGAATTGGGATTTCGGAAATGGCCAGATCTCAAACATTCAGAATCCCACAGTTACTTATTCAGTTCCCGGAACTTATAGCGTTACACTTGTGGTTCGAAATTCAAATGGCACCAATGGCATCACCAAAACTGCCCTGATAAATGTGTTTGCTTCGCCACAGGCAAGGTTTACAGCCGACAGGACAAATGCCTGTGTTCCGTTAGTCATCAATTTTACCGACCGAAGTACCGACCCATCAGGTACTATAACCAGTTATCTATGGAATTTCGGAGACGGTACCACTTCAACTGAAAGAAATCCTTCACATAGTTACACGCAACCGGGCTGGTATACTGTAGACCTTACCATTACAAGTTCAAGCGGATGTACATCCAGGGCTTCTGCATTCAGGTATGTTAGGATCTTCAATGGCGTGCAGGCAGATTTTATCGTTCCAAATGTAAATACCTGTCAACCGCCATTCAATTTAAAATTCGACAATCAGACCAGTGGGCCAGGTACTTTAAGTTATGCATGGGATCTTGGAAATGGTTCTACCTCCACTGTAGAGGATCCATTGGCAACTTATAATGCAGCAGGCAATTACCAGGTAAGACTGACTGCTACAAGCAGTTTTGGCTGTTCTTCCATCGTCACTAAAGTTGTAGCACCGAGTGCATTCAATTCAAGTTTCAGTTCTCCTGATAGTGTTTGCATAGGAGGCTCAGCCCAGTTAACCAATACATCAACAGTAAGACCACTATCTTATTACTGGAAGATCAATGGCGTCATCGACTCATCAGCTGCTCCCACAGTAAGATTTAATACAGCTGGAACATATGTATTGAAGCTGATTCAGAATTTCGGAAACTGTACAGATTCTGTTTCGCGAAACCTTGTAGTAGTTCCAAAACCTTCAGTACAATTCACCTCTAATACAACTACCGGTTGTAAAAATCCTACAACAATAAACTTTACGGACCAAACACCTAACAGTGTATCATGGCTTTGGAATTTTGGAGATGGCAATACATCAACAGAGAAAAATCCCCAACACATTTACAATAATTACGGAAAGTATACCGTGAAGTTGCAGGTAACAGATGCTTTTGGTTGTACAGATACTCTTTCAAAAATAGAATACATCTCTATTGAGGAACCTGTATTGAGCATCAGTAATGCACCCACCGGTGGTTGTGCTCCTTTTACTTTCAGAGGTAATACAAACATTGTTTCCAATGAACCAATTGCCAATTACCTGTGGGATTTTGGAACTGGTGCTACTTCAACAGCGTCCAATCCAACTTATATCTATACTGATTCGGGTTCTTATAATTTATCATTAAAGATCACGACGATCAGTGGCTGTACAGATTCAGTAAATCTTGTGCGGGGAATTCGTGTAGGAAAATCAATCCCGGTAAATTTTGAGGTTTCAAATCCTGATGCCTGTGCTTCAACAGGAATCAGCTTTACAGACCTTTCAGTTGGAGCCGATGCATGGAATTGGAATTTTGGTGATGGAGGTTCATCTACCCAAAGAAATCCAACTTATACATATACCGACACAGGAACCTTTAATGTAACCCTGGTTGCTTTTAACAATGGATGTGGAACTGCGATTGAGAAATTCAATGTTGTGAGTGTACGTCCGCCTGTAGCCGGTTTTGAACACATTACGGATTGTACAACCGGCACCATGGTAATGTTCCGGAATACTTCCAAGGTTGATAATTCAAAAACAGTAAAATACCTATGGAACTTTGGCGATCCTTCAAACACTATTGACAGTGTAATAAATCCATCATTCCAATATCCTGGCCCGGGAACTTATAATGTTACACTTACTACAACCAATGACACCTGTTCTTCAACAGTTGTATTACCGGTGATCATTACAAATATAAAGGCGGATTTTACTTCTGCACAACAAACATATTGCTCCAATTTCAGGTTTACGTTTGAAGCTATCAATAGCAACCCGGATAATATCGTTAGGTATCAATGGAAGTTTGGAAATGCCCCTTATGTAACGGGTCAACGAACGATAGGACACAGAATCACTATACCGGGTAAATATGATGTTTCATTGATCATAACAGATATCAATGGATGTTCTGATACATTGTATCGTCCCGCGTATCTTACTATCACAGGACCCATTGCAAGGTTTAATATAAATAAAATGGAAGAATGTTCCGGAGCACCTGTAACATTCAGCGATGTATCAACTTCAGCCAGTCCAATTGTAAATTGGAGATGGAATTTTGGTGACGGCACTGTACAAGATTTTACTTCCGCTCCCTTCACACATACTTATGCCGATACAGGGACTTACAATATTGTATTAACTGTTCGCGATGCCAATGGATGTGAATCTCAATTCGGAAGAAATAATGCAATTCATGTATCACAAGCCCAGGCAGGATTTTACAGCGACACCACAACAATCTGTCCTGGTTTACCGGTAAACTTCACCGATAGTTCAAAAGGTCCTGCATTGCAATACACATGGGACTTTGGAGATGGACAAACATCAACCGACAGCAATCCTTCACATATTTTCCCTTCAGACAACGGCAGAAGCTATTCTGTGAAACTTAGTGTTACCAACCAGTTTGGATGTGTGGATTCAGTAGTGAAAACAAATTATATCACCATACAGAAACCTATTGCAGGATTTTCTACCAAAGACACAATAACTCTCTGCCCACCTTTAGAAAGTAATTTTATTTATACCGGATCAGGAGAAGAAGCAGTGTACTGGGATATGGGTGATGGAACTGATTACTATTACGGAGATACGGTTCGTCATTTCTTCAATACATTCGGAACCTTTACGGTGAAACAATATTCAGTTGGATTTGGAGGATGTCTTGATTCAGCATCACAGGTTGTTCGTGTGATCAATCCAAATACAACCGGAATTAATTATAGTCCTACAGATGCATGTAACAGGTTATTGGTTGATTTCAACATAACGCCACCACCGGCTACAAGATTCACATTATTCTTTGGTGATGGCAAATCTGATACAACACAAACAACATCACTTCAGCATTTTTATGGTGCACCGGCATTCTATTTTCCCCAGGTTCAATTAAGAGATCCTGTTGGATGCCTTGTCAATGTTAGCGGTTCACGTCCTATCCGGGTTATTGGTGCAATTCCATTATTCGGAGTGGATAGAAAAGAATTCTGTGACAGTGGTACCGTTTACTTTACCAATTATACTATAGGTAATGATCCTATAACCAGCTACCAATGGGACTTTGGAGACGGAAGTACCTCTTCCGATAAAGACGAGATCCATTTATTCAGACAACCTGGAACATATGTTGTGTCGCTCACGGTTAATACAAGAAGCGGATGTTCTGATATCGCCTATGATACCATCGTTATTCATCCAACACCTGTTGCAACTATATTAAGTCGTGATACAATTTGCACCGGTACATCTGTCTCATTCCTGGGAAGTCTTGTCAATGGAGACACTGAGATCGTGAACTGGAATTGGGATTTTGGAAACGGTCAGACTTCAACCATCCGAAATCCTGCAACCGTGTACAATACCCCTGGAACCTATACTATCACACTCAATACATCAGTTGCATTTGGTTGCAGTTCAAGGAACACGAAACAGATTGTGATAGAACCGGCTCCAACCATCACATTTGATGGAGATGTAGTAACAGCACCAGGAAGGCAGGTTACTTTACCGGTGACTTATACCGGGGATATTGTAAAATATGAATGGACACCTCCAGGTACTTTGACCTGTAATGATTGTCCTGTTCCAAATGCCAGACCAGTAACGAATACAACTTATACAGTTACAGTAACTGATGTACTTGGATGTACAGTTTCTAACCAGGTCAATGTATTGGTGGTATGCCAGGGAAAAAATATGTTCTTACCTACCACATTCTCTCCAAATAGGGATGGCAAGAATGATACATTCTATCCAAGAGGTACAGGATTATTCAGTATTAAGTCGTTCAGAATTTTTAACAGGTGGGGCGAGATGGTATTTGAAAAAACAAACTTTGCTCCTAACAACAGTTCAATGGGATGGGATGGAACTTACAAAGGAAAGAGTCTTGTATCTGATGTATACATATACAGTGTTGACATTGTATGTACCAATGGAGAAACTTTTTCTGATAAAGGAAATGTAATGCTGCTCAGGTAATGAAAAAAATTTGCACACATATAATCATTGTCTTTTGTCTTGTAGTATTACAGATGAAAGATCTGCATTCGCAGGACATACATTTCTCCCAGTTCTATGAAGCACCATTGTTAAGAAACCCTGCGCTGGCAGGCATTTTCACAGGTGATTACCGTGTACAGACCATCATGCGACAGCAATGGAGTGGATTTACAAAAGGATACAATACCATGATGCTGAGTGGTGAATATAAATTCCCCATCAAAGAATCCAATGATTATATCACTGCAGGGTTGAATATGTTTTCTGATTATGCAGGAACCGTTGTACTGACTAACACACAAATGCATCCAGCCATCAATTATCATAAATCATTGAGTAATGACCGGCCAATGTACCTGGCATTAGGAATTACCGGTGGTTTGATAAGAAAATCTATCAGCCTGAACAGGGTAACTACCGATAACCAGTGGGTAGGAGGATTTGATCCTTCAAGGCCCCTTGGAGAAGAAGCTCTTGTTCCTTCCTATTTTGCATTGGATGCTGGAGTTGGATTGAGCTACAATTCAAACTTTGGAAACAAGGAAAAAAATATGTTCTTCATAGGTGCCGCCATGCACCATCTGACCAAACCAAGAAACAGCTTTTATGCCGCCAATAGCAATACGCTTGCGCAAAAGTTTGTCAGTTCAATTGGAATCAGATTTGGCGTTGATGATTTCACATCTTTTGTAGTGCAGGCAGACCATATTACACAGGGCGGATCACAGGAAATAATCGGAGGTGCAATTTATAGTTACGGTTTGGGTAATGATCCCGATAATGTTGAATATACCTTGCATGGTGGAGTTTTCTTAAGATGGAAAGATGCCATAGTTCCCGTCATCAAAATGCAACGGAAACAATTATCTGTTGGATTGAGTTATGATGTAAATATCTCACCACTAAGAGCAACCAGCAGGGGGCGCGGAGGTTTTGAATTAAGCCTTTCTTATATCGGCTTTGTAAAGAAATTATCTTCTACAGAACTAAAAGTCATTTGCCCTAAATTTTAAATTACAGAACCATTGTATGGCCTGATTGTTACAGGTACATAAATTAAAATCTAATGACTGCAACTGTAGGACAAAAAGCACCGGATTTCGGATTATTTGATACCGACAAGAAGAAAATAAGCTTATCAGATTACCAGGGAAAGAATGTTGTAATCCTGTTTTTCCCAATGGCTTTTACTAGTGTCTGCACTACCGAACTGTGTAATGTGAGAGACAATATTTCATTTTACAATAACACTAATGCGGAAGTACTGGGAATAAGTGTTGATTCACCTTTCACGCTTGCAAAATTTAAGGAAGACCAGCATTTGAATTTCCCATTGCTCAGTGATTTCAATAAAGAGGTTTCAGAACAATATGGCGCCCTATATGAAAACTTTGTTTTTGATATGAAGGGCGTATCGAAGAGAGCTGCGTTCGTTATTGATAAGGAAGGAACTATTCGCTATGCCGAAGTTTTGGAAAATGCTGGGGAAGTCCCAAACTTCCAGGCAATACAGGAAACACTTACTGCTCTTAACTCGGTTTAAGGGTTATTGTGTAGGAATTATGTAAAAATTCCTAAAAATTTTGAAGCAGGAATCGTTGTTAGAAGGCTGGTTCCTGCTTTTTTGCTTCCTTTGTATTGGAAATTTCAGCAATAAAAGATATTTTTAAGCCGATGAGGATTTTTTACTTACTGTGCTTATCACTTATTGTTTCATTCAAAGTAAGCAGCCAGGAGCGTTCCGCACCCGGTAAGGAATCTTCTACCCATATACTTCGGTTTTATCCAAACCCCGCAGTTTCCCAGATAAATTTTGACTTTGTAAAGGGGTATGACAAAAATTATTCATTCCAGATCTACAGTTTTTTAGGCAAGAAGGTATTGGACCTACCTAATGTTTCTCCCAAAACCACTGTAAACCTTACGGAGTTTTTCCGTGGAGTTTACATTTTCCAGTTAAGAGATAAGAACGGGAAGATTGTGGAGAGTGGAAAGTTCCAGGTTTCGAAATAAGATTAGATCCATTTTCTTTTCTTCGTTCTGCCCGCCTGCGGCGTTCAGCCCGGTGTTAAAGTACCTGCACAATCAAGAACTTCAGGTAATGTGTATTTTCCCAACCCCAAACTATCGGGTGATCAGCCGACTGCGCCTGGAATACTACCTGCCTTAGGGTCCGTCGGGCATCTTTTGCAGCCAGTTGAATGGTTTCGAGGAATAATTCAGGAGAAACCAGGTTTGTGCAACTGGAGGTCACCAGGAAACCACCCGGCCTGATCAGTTTCATACCCCTTAAGTTAATCTCTTTATAACCTGTGATCGCTTTTTGAATATTATCCCTGGTTTTAGTGAAAGAGGGAGGATCCAGCATAACCACATCATACTGCCGGCCATCCTTTCCCCATTGCTTCAGGACATCAAAAGCATTTACAGCTTCGAACTTTACAATTTTTTCATATCCATTCAATGCCGCATTTCGGTTTGCCTGGTCAACTGCATTCTGAGATATATCAAGGCCTAAAACAGATTTTGCACCATAATGAGCTGCATGGATCTCAAAAGTACCGGTATACGTAAATGCCCCTAACACATCAGCGTCTTTCACAATATTCCTGATGGCCCGGCGATTATCCTGCTGGTCAAGAAAATAACCTGTTTTCTGTCCATTTTCGAGGTCCACATTGAATTTCAGTCCATTTTCATTGATCACAATATTCGGGTCAAAATCTCCATAAATTGGACCTTTCACCTGCTGTAAACCTTCCAGCTCACGAACCGGAACGTCATTTCTTTCATAGATCCCTTTGGGATTAAAGATCTTTACCAGTGCATCAACAATCGCAGGTTTCCAGACATCAATACCTAATGCAAGGGTCTGAATAGATAAATAATCGTTGAATTTATCGATGATAAGCTGAGGAAGCATATCAGCTTCTCCAAAAACAAGCCGGCAGTTTTCAGTATACCCGATCTTTTTCCGGTATTCCCAGGCAGAGAGTAATCTTTTGTAGAAGAATTCAGCATTGATCTCTTCATTACGATTTCGGGTTAATAAACGAACCAGGATCTGGGATCTTGGATTCATATAACCTCTTCCGATAAACTTTTTATCGATCGTAAATACATCGGCAATAGCACCCGGTTCAGCATTCCCATCTACCTGGTGAACTTCATTGGCAAAGATCCAGGGATGCCCACTCAACACACGGTTACTGATCCTTCTCTTAAGAATTACGCTCGTATTCATGGCGCAAAAGTAGGAAACTACTACTTAAGCGCTGTAGTATTTCCTTCTTTCAGAATGATTTTCGAATTGATGTATTCACCTATCCGGGTTCCTTGCTTTGTCCCCTCTTCCACCCCGGTTCGGTAATGGATGCCACCATAAAGCCTGCTGACAGAAGCTTCCTGTGCAGCCTGCATGAATGAGGTGAAATTTCTTTTCATACCGATATACTGAAGATCACTGGTATCTTCAAAAGCAAAATTATCACCGAACCTTTTGGTAAGGATCATAGCAGCCACTGCAGAAATTGTACTATGTCCACTGGTATGCTCAGGAAATGGAGGAGTTTGAAGCATTGGTTGCCAGTTGCGATCAATCTTTTCATTGATCACAGTGATTGGGCGCACCAACTGGCTCTTATATTTTTCTTCCCAGCATGCAATGAATCCATCAAATATACCAGCTGAAGTCATGACATACGATTGTGCCGATTCCAGTGCAGAAAGATTTTTCATACGGCAGGCGATAGTGTTAATGCCGATCCAGTGACCAACAGGAGTGATCTTTTTAGTGGTAAACATTAAATGCCCCGAGTGTTCGTTCACTGCCGGGTTATCATCCCAGTATTTTGCGATTCCTTTTTGCTCCGGAGTTAGATTTTTTCCGACAGAATATACTTCATAAACTGTTTTATAGAATAAGCTGGTAGTATCTTCTGAATACAATGGTGGCGGCAATGCGGGAAAATGCTTCGCTGAATCCATGGTAAGTGGAAGGATCATGGCCCAATTGGGCTCGGCACCATCTATATAATCAGGAGGCGTTGGTCTCCATTTTCCCGGTTCGGAAACGCCCAGGAATTTAGGCATGCCACGTGTCTCTTTATAATGATCCACTTTAGTTCTTTCCAGCACTGCATTTCCTACTGCTTCACCAAATGCGATCGAACGGTCATAGACATCTTTTTCCAACAGAGATTTGTACTGACCCAATAAAGGTTGATAATACTTGCGAAGACTATCTACTGAAAATGTAACCTTCTCGGCAACAGTGAAAAATGCTTTGGTAGATGCAAGCATATAATTATAATCCTTTCCTGCCTCAGGTTGCGGCATAGTACCAAAACCATGCATTTGCGCTGCAAGGGATGGATATCCCGGCTCTGAAAAACGCAGTGCTTCATAAGCAGCAACAGAAGTGTATGCATAAATCCTGCTGGCCACAGGCGGAGAAAATACATCGTAAATGATCACCTGCGTAAGCTCATCAACATTGTTATGAATCACTTTTGCATCTGTAAGAATGGAAGGATCTGCTTCATTAGATTGTTTGCAACTCCATAGCTGAACTAGTAATATCAGCACTAGTAATTTTCTCATACATGTCATTTAAGGGTTAGGGCCTTGTTTTCCTGGTTCGAATTCGGGGAGTTGTTTAAAGAAAATAATTTCAGTCGACCACGATTCTGGCTTGCCGCAAATAGCGTTTGACCATTACCGTTAGTAAATTGTATAATTGCTTTTGCATTACCTGGTATAAATAATCCTGATTCAAGAATAGAAAGATTTCTGAATCCTCCTTTTCCATCTCCCAACATCACATATCCATTACATGCATCATATCTTCCAACTGAAACTTCTGTTCCATAATCATTACCTGTACCAACAATATCAAGATTGCCATCACTATTTACATCTGCTACAGTCAATCCTGTTATGCAGGAAAATTGAACAGTTGAAGGAAGTGCTATCATTTCAAATGTTCCGTTTCCATTATTCCTTATGAATGAATGTTGAAAATTATTGGCCTCCAATACCAATGCATCTTTTAATTCCTCTGCAGTAAAAAGCTTATCAAAACCAGCATTCGCATACTGATCATATTTTTGAAATTTGGCCCTGAAGGAGATCATTTGCTTCACCATATCGTCCCTTGTTTGTGCAGGAAACTCCTTTCTTGTTTTATCCTGTCCTGATGCCGGTAAAAACAAAGAAGGCACTGCATCAAAACTCTGGTTCTTATCAAAATCTTTTGCATAGATTTTGACAGGCTCTTTATGAGAAGCCCTGTAAAAGCTGTTCTGGCCGAGGTTTCCTGCAACAAGATCAACATCACCGTCATTATCAAAATCACCTGCAGCAAGAGAGGTCCACCATCCCAATTCCTTACTAATGCCTGACTTCTCTGTTATATCAACAATTTTACCTTTCTCATTTTTCATTATTCTTACAGGCATCCACTCACCGGCAAGCACCAGGTCATCCCAGCCGTCTTTATCAATGTCGGTCCAAATTGCTTCAGTGATCAAACCGATATTCTCCAAACCCGATGCAACTGTCTTTGTTACATCTGTAAATTTCGGAACACCATTAGATCCATCATTACGAAATATAAAACTTGACACTGGCTTTGGATACTCGCCCGGCTTGACCCTTCCTCCTACAAACAGATCGAGATCACCATCATGGTCAAAATCGGATGCACGCACGCATGACTTGCTGGTGTAATTCTTTGGCAATGCATTTTCACTTAGCGTAAAATTACCTTTACCATCATTGATATACAGGTTGTCTTGCTGAGCAGGTGATTCTGATTGATTTTCGTAGGTACCGCTTGCAATGTACAGATCAAGATCTTTATCTCCATCAGCATCCAGTAAGGCAATTCCTGCATCTTCTGATTGCTTTAACAAAGCAAGTTTTTGATCAAGTAGTTCCTTCTGTAAAAATTTTCCGCCTTGTTGCTGTAAGAAGATCATTGCACTGAATCCTTTTGCACCTCCAACAACCATATCGGTCAATCCATCGCCATTAATATCACCACTCGCTAATGCAGGACCGCTTTCAGAGAATTTATGAGGAAGCAGTTTTTGAATATTGAAATCGACAAAATCATTCTCCTTATGGATGTAGGTAATACCTGCACTATCCGTAATATCATTCAATAATCTATTTGGATTAGCGACCGGATTCCAGTCATACAAACTATTTGCCTTTGCCTGTTCAACAGTTACTATTGAATTTAATGAAGGCGTATTGATCACCTGTTTTTTATTATCAGGCCAAACTACTACCAGTGAATCTATTTTTGAAATATTTCCCAAACCGAAATGAGCATCGCCCTGGACTGATGAAAGATAACCGCGGTAAGGGTTTTGCTCATATACGATCTTCTTCCCATCAGCAAATACAGTGATCCAGGAACCAATTCCAGAAGGATTTTCAGCCTCCCCTTTCAATTTCACATTGATAAATGAAGGCTTTTCTTTTTTGTCGGCTAGATTATTTTTAAACAGGAATGCCTCATCATTGATGTTGTTAACTACCATATCCAAATCGCCATCATTATCCAAATCTGCATATGCTGCACCATTTGAAAAGCTTGGAATATCAAGTCCCCAGTTCTTTGTCTGATCTTCAAACTTCAATGCACCATTATTTTTGTATGCGTAGTTTGAGATCTTCACTTCAGGGATCTGTTCCAGCAACATCTGCTTTGATGCAATAGAAAATGCTTCATCCCGGAATGAAATAAAATCGTGATCTGTTACATCTTTGGGAAAACCATTTGTAATCACAATATCCCTGTACCCATCATTGTCAAAGTCGGCCACCATCGGAGTCCAGCTCCAGTCAGTTTCGGCAACTCCTGCATAGAAAGCAATATCACTAAAAACATAATCAACAGAATCGCCGGTTCTACCGGTTGGACCCTGGTTAAGTTGTAAAGTATTTCTTACATATTGGTATTGATAATTGAAGTAGTCACTGTTCTGATAGGTTTGATAACTGTTTGCATTCAGCATCATCTTCTTCCTGTAATTGTCTTCAGGATTCATATCAAGTTCTATGATATCATTGTATCCATCATTATTGATATCATTGATATCACAGCCCATTGCATTGGCAGAAGTATGTTTCAGGTAAGAAGTTATTCTATCAGTAAAAGTTCCGTTCTTATTATTGATGTATAGAATATTGTTGGAGAGATAATCATTGGTGATATAGATATCTTTCCATCCATCCATATTGATGTCTGTAATAGAAACAGCATGACTATATCCCTCGATAGTGGTTCCGGCCATTGCAGACACATCGCTAAACCGTGCATGCTTTAGAGATGAATCAAAATCATTCCTGTACAATCTTCCTGTAGAAGGATGTTCACCATGAAGATTGCGTGGACGAAAACGATTTGGAAAATCTGTATCAATGATATGATTCACAGCAATGAAAACATCCAGGTCGCCATCGTTATCATAATCAAAGAAAGAGGCCATGGTTGAATGAGTTGTATCATCCAGGCCATATTCCTGCGCCATATCTTTAAAGACAGGAATATTATTTTTAATCCCCTGGTTAATGTATAGTAGATTTTTTCGAAGATTTGGATCATCATGAATAGATCCGCAAACATACAAATCAAGCAGGCCATCACCGTTGATATCAACCACGGCTACTCCCCTGCTCCATCTCCCAACTCCATCAACACCGGCGTTGGATGTAATATCTTCAAATTTCAAATCTCCCTTATTGATGTAGAGTTTATTGGAAACTGAATTGCCCGTAAAGTAAATATCCTGGAGACCATCATTATTAAAATCACCAATGCCTACTCCGCCTCCATTATACACATTTGATTTGTCGAGTATATTGATCGAATCTGTTTCAATGATCCTGTTATTAAATGTAATGCCGGAATGAGATGAAGAAATCCGCTCAAAGAGTTTGTTTTCCGAGCAACTGAATAAGAGTACAGACAACACCAATACTGCAGGCAATCTAAGAGAGATCATGAACTATATTTTGGATCGAGGTTATTGAGTCAATATACACAAAAAAAAGAGGCAGAGAACAAGCTCTGCCTCATTTTTATTAATTCTAATTGCTATTAGTATCCTGGGTTTTGAACCAGAGTAGCAGTACCACCACCAGCACTCAAGTCGATCTGGCGCTGAGGGATAGGGAAGTATTCATTCTTATTAGGAGTGAACTTCGCACCTCTCAGGTAGAGACGCTTATTGTTAACCGGATGAGCTGGGTCATCACCGCTAACATATTTGAGATACTTATTAAGTTCAGTTTCTGCAATACCCCAACGAACAAGGTCAAAGAAACGATGACCTTCCATTCCTAATTCGATCTTTCTTTCGAAGTAGATCTTTTTCAAAGCATCTTCCTTGCTTGCAAATGTTGCAGCATAAGGTTCAACTTTGTAAGTAGCTGGAGAACCAGGAACCCTGCTTGCAGGATTCTTAGCACGGTTTCTTACTTCATTTACCAGGTCAGTTGCTCTTTGGAGGTTGCCCAGTTGTGCTTCCGCTTCTGCAAGCATCAGGATCACATCAGCGAAACGGATGATGGTGTAGTTGTTGGCAGTTACACCTGAAGTCCAGAATGACTTATCAGTCAAAACACCCTGTTGGGATTTGTAATAAGTATTCTTGATGGAAACATATGGACCAGAATATGACTGATCACGGATCCAGGTTTTTCCAAGCATTGGACCCCAGTCAAGGTAAGGAATACCACGACGACCAACTGTCCAGTCTAAACGAGGATCTACAGGATCTGGATCAACGGTAAATGGATCACCAACTTCTAAACCGAAATCATTTTTCAGTTCTGTTTTGTTGTAGTTGTCGATATCAGGCAGACCGCTTGCTTCCACCTGGAAGGAATTCACCAGGTCCTGTGAAGGCTGGAAGAATCCACAACAACCGCCCGGAGAACCACCGGAGAGATAAGGGAAGTTCAATACATCACCCCATCCACCATTACCTGCATCAGGAGCTCCATCATTCACTGAATACTGGATAGCAAATACTGATTCGGTACTGTTCTTGGTTTCAGCATTGAAGTTGTCCTGGTATCTAGCGAGCAGTGCATATTTCTGTCCCTGTGCATTTGTACCCAGGCGATATGTTTCGTCAAGGTATTTTTGTGCATTGGTCCAGTCTTTCTGATAGAGATAGATCTTGCCAAGGTATGCAGCAGCTGCCCATTTGTTAGCGCGGCCTTTTGCATTCATGGTACCGGTCAGGTTATCATAAGCATACTGCATATCTGCAGTGATGTTTGGCCAGATATCGGTATCATTTGGAAGATTGAAAGACTCACTTTCTTCAGTGATCCAAGGTACTTTATTGAACATGCGCTTCAATTCAAAGTAGTAATGAGCGCGAAGGAAACGTGCTTCACCAGAAATTCTCTTTTGATCATCTGCACTGATATCCGTGGCTTTAGCCATTACACGAAGAACAGAGTTACAACGTGTGATTGCTTCATAGCAAACTGCCCACTTAATATCAAAGTAAGGGTTAGTAGCATTGTGTTCAAAACGCTCCATTGGGTTGATCGCTGGCTGGTCACCGGCATCAGAACCTTTGTGCGCGTCGCCCCCAACAACACTTCCATATACCCAGTTTGATCCTGCACTTTCCCATCCACCGATGGTTACAGCACCTCTTTGAGTACCATCAAGCAGGGAATAAGCTCCAATGAGGAGGGCCTCTACACCACGCTGATTAGCAAGGGCATTTTCATCCAATACCCCTTTCGGCGTTTTCTCTAAGAAGCTCTTGCTACAGGAATAAGTGATAACCCCGATCAGTGCAAGAACCGAAATGGAATAAATATATTTTTTCATACAGTAATATTATAGTTCTTACTAATTTAAAAATTCAGGTTCACACCAATCAAATACTGTTTAACAGTTGGATACACACCTGCATCAAAACCAAAACCACGGTCGTCACCACCGATCTCTGGATCAAGTCCAGAATATTTCGTAATAGTGAACAGATTGGTTGCCTGTGCATAGATCCTCAAACGATCAATCTTCACTCTGCTGGTAATGCTTTCAGGTAATGTATAACCCAATGTCAGGTTCTTCATCCTGATATATGAACCATCTTCCATGAAGTAAGAGTTCGGCGCGTTGTTATTACTGAAGTTTGAAATATTCTCTGCAATTGGAACATTTGTATTGGTGCGGTTAGGTAACCATGATTCATACAATGCAGCCTTGCTCTTTCCACCCTGGAATGAAGGGAAGAAGTCAGTCCACCACTTCACGTAGTTAATAACATCTTTTCCTTGTACAGTGTAGAAGAAAGTTGAGAGATCCCAATTCTTATAAGAGAAATTAAGATTCAAACCTGCTGTGAAATCAGGGTTAGGATCACCAAAGAATACCCTGTCAGCCGGAGTAATTGCTCCATCACCATCTGTATCCTGGTATTTGAAACGGCCTGGGCCAGCTCCATCCTGGGTTGGCGACTTGGTTACATCTTCAGCGCTCTGGAAGAGTCCAACTACTTTATAACCATAGAAAGAAGCTACAGGATTTCCAACCTGGTTTCTTACGAATACACCACCAACACGTCCTGATTCACCATTGTTATAATCGAAGAATGGAATACCATCTGCGATCTTGGTGATTTCGTTATTATAAGTGGTGAAAGTGAATGTCGCATCCAGCTTAACTCCATTTCTACCACCGAGATTTGCACGCTGGTTGATGAGGAGGTCAATACCGGTATTACGCATGCTACCAACATTATAAGCAGCTGGGTTTGCAGACACTGCAGCACCACCACTTGATAAACCTGGTAATCTATAAAGAAGATCCGCTGTTTCCTTGCGATACCATTCAATTATCACTTCGGTTTTGCCACCAAATAAAGTTGCATCTATACCGATGTTGGTAGTTTTGTTGGTTTCCCACTTACCATTAGGGTTACCCACGAAAACTGATTCAAAACCTTGAACAAGTCCGGTAGATGTACCATTGATATCATAGTAAGAAGATCCCAGACCACCGGCAAACTGGGTAAAGGCGTTTCCACCAGGAACCGCATTCTGGTTACCCATTTCACCGTAGCTACCACGAATTTTCATATCGTTCAGCCACTTAATATTCTTCATGAAGTCTTCTTCTGAAATTCTCCATCCCAATGAAACCGCAGGGAAGTTACCATAACGGAAGTTAGGACCGAATACAGAAGATCCATCCCTTCTGAATGTAGCACTTACCAGGTACTTATTATTGTAAGCATAATCTACTTTTCCAAAGATGGAGAACAGAGATCTTGGGGTGAACGGAGCACCACTGTTCCTTTGACCTCCACCACCAGTGTTCAGTGAACGGAAATCAGGAATATCTACGAAATAATCGGTTCTGCTTGCACCAATAACCCTACCCCAGCTTTCAACAGCTTCAGTACCTGCAAGAACAGTCAGGTCATGCTTGTCTGCGAAGGTGTTTTTATATTGAAGAGTATTGGTCCAGGTCCATGAACGGTTCCTGCCAAATTCTTCATAATAAGAGTTACCGGTATTGTTTTCAGAACGCTCGTATGTTTTGAAATCGTAGGTATTATAATCATACTGGTTGATGTTTCCACCGAAACTTGTTCTTGCAGTCAAGTGTTTCAGGAAATCAACTTCAGCATACATATTACCAAAGATCTGGAAATCATTACCCCTGTTATCTTTTGCCCTCATACGGGTAGCAACAGGGTTAGAAGCATTACCCAACTGAGGTCCTTTTGTACCTGCGAAATTTCCTGCTATATCATAAACAGGAATGATTGGCTGGTTACGATAAGCCATACCGATCTCAGTTCCTTCCCCGTTGTTTCCTGCTCTGTTATTCTGAGCAACAAGAACCTGGAGGTTTTCACCGATCCTGATATTTTTCTTAATGTTGAATTCTGTGTTCAAGCGCGCTGTATAACGCTTATAGAAATTCTCGATAATGATACCCTTCTGATCAAAATAGTCAAAACTGAACATATACCTGCTCTTGTCTGCACCACCACTCATAGAGATGTTATGGTTCATGATCGGAGCAACCTGTGTCAGTTCCTTGTACCAGTTCGTACCCTGCTTGTTAGCTTTAACAATAAGGTAGTTATCATTTGGAGTAAGGAAATATTTTGAAGGATCAACCAAAGGATCGCCTTCAAACTTTCCACCTGGAAGGATGTAATCCGGAATTACTGGATTTGCACCATTTCCATACTGAGGAGAAGTAGGGTTACCTGTAACCGGATCAACCTGACCTGCATTTCTGAGAGCCAACCAGGTAAGTTGAGCCTGTTCATTGGTATTCAACAGGTTAGTCCATCCTTTTCCTGGATCCTGCTTACCATAGTACATGTTATAAGTTACTTTGGCCGCACCTGCTTTACCTTTTTTGGTAGTAACAATAACAACGCCACTAGAAGCCCTTGATCCATAAATTGAAGCAGCAGCGGCATCTTTCAATACCTGCATGGACTCAATGTCGTTAGGGTTCAAGCCTCCCAGACCTCCAGTTGGAACTCCATCGATGATAAATAATGGATTGTTGTCAGTAAATGAACCGAAACCTCTGATCCTAACCTGAGCTCCATCACCTGGCTGGTTAGAAGTGGTAACAGTTACACCCGAAGCACGACCCTGCAACTGAGATTCAGCATTTGACGCAGGAACTGACTTCAGGTCTTCCGTTTTCACAACGGCAACCGAACCGGTAATGTCTTTTTTAGCCTGAGAAGAATAACCGGTCACTACCACATCAGTCAGGGTTGTGGTACGCTCCTTCATGGAAACGTTTACAGTTCCACCGGTAACGGGCACTTCAATGCTTTCGAAACCAACGAAAGAGACAACCAATGTGTTTCTGTCGTTAGGTACCTGCAGCGTAAAGTTTCCCTCTGCATTGGTCTGGGTCGCTACATTGGTTCCTTTCACCGAAACCGTAGCCCCAAAAATTGGCTGCTTGTCGGCATCGCTGGTCACCTTTCCGGAAACCGAGCGCTGCGCAAAGGCAATTGTGGCAAAGAATAGCAAACAACCGGTAAGCCACCACCGGATAACCGTTAGTTTTGAAGGCATAAATGCTGGTTTTTGATTGTTGGGTTGATAATTGATATATACAGCAAGTTTATTAGCCTTTGTACATTCCCGAACTAATCAATAATTCCTTCCGTAAAATTTCTCCCTTTCTGTTGTGTAATGCCTGGATATTGAATTTGCCAGATTGGCCATACGCAAGATTGTGTCAGGGACAGGACCCCCAACGGTAAGATTCATTCAGCACAAGTCATTGTCCTAGAAGACAAACAATCGTTAGTATTGGCGTGCAATCAGTTATTACAGTTCTAAGATAAGTTTAAGCCCTTATTCGCTGCAAGAATTTGGCAGTTTTTTTTAATTTTTTTTTAACAAAATATGTATTTGGTACACGAAGTAAGGAGGTGAGGAGGTGAGGAGATGAGGAGTTGAGAAGTTTGGGTAACCCTACTCATATACTCATCTCCTCACCTCCTCATCTCCTCACCTCCTCACCTCCTAATTTCCTTCCCCCCTGCCACTTTGACCAAAACTTCCACTTGGCCGAATTCTTGACAACCTTAATTTTGCCGACAATTTATCAGCATATGGAAGAAAATAAAATGCAGGAAGAGATGCAGGAACAAACCAACATGCAGCAGGAAGAGATCAACCAGTCAGAACAGGAACAAACTGAACTGCAAAAATTGCAGGCGGAACTGGACGAAATGAAAGATAAATACCTTCGACAGGCTGCTGAGTTCGACAATTTCCGTCGCCGTACCGCCAAGGAAAAGGTTGAATTGATCGCTACCGCCGGAAAGGATGTGATTGGATCACTTCTCGAAGTGTTGGATGATAGTGAAAGAGCTGAAAAACAATTACAGAACGCGCAGGATATCAAAGCATTGAAGGAGGGCTTCACCCTTGTTTTCAATAAATTACGCAATACCCTTCAATCCCGCGGTCTTAAACCAATGGAATCTATTGGAAAGGATTTCGACCCCGACATGCACGAAGCCATCACTGAGATCCCCGCACCTTCGGAAGAAATGCAGGGGAAAGTGATCGATGAAGTGGAGAAAGGATATTACCTGAATGATAAGATCATCCGTTTCGCAAAAGTTGTTGTTGGAAAATAACATTGTAAACCAGCACGTTCCCCGTGCTTTATGAACCGAACATGTCAAAAAGAGATTATTACGAAATATTAGGTGTTTCAAAGGACGCTTCTGCGGATGACATTAAAAAAGCCTACCGCAAAGTGGCCATGCAATACCACCCCGACCGTAACCCCGGAGATAAATCGGCTGAAGAAAAATTTAAGGAGGCTGCAGAGGCTTACGAAGTATTAAGCGATTCCGATAAGAGAGCACAGTATGATCGCTTTGGTCATGCCGGTATGAGTAACAATGGTCGTGGTTTCAGCGGCAATCCTAACATGGAGGATATCTTCAGCCAGTTCGGTGATATTTTTGGTGAAGATATTTTTGGATCCTTCTTTGGAGGTGGCGGTGGAGGCGGCCGCCGTGGAGGTCAGCGTTCACGCGGAACCCGGGGCAGCAATCTTCGTATCAAAATAAAACTTACTTACGAAGAGATCGCTAAAGGGGTAACAAAGCAGGTAAAGGTTAAGAAATACGTGGGATGTACTACCTGCGGAGGCTCAGGAGCAAAGGACAAAAACTCCATGCAAACCTGCGGAACCTGCGGTGGTAGCGGACAGGTTAGAAGAGTTAGCAATACTTTCCTGGGCCAGATGCAAACAGTGACCACCTGTCCTACCTGTAACGGTGAAGGTACTACCATAACTCAAAAATGCGGTTCATGTAAAGGTGAAGGCCGTGTTTATGGAGAAGAAATGGTGGAACTCAATATTCCAGCCGGTGTTCAGGAAGGCATGCAATTAAGCGTAGGTGGAAAAGGTAATGCCGGAGAAAGAGGCGGAATGCCTGGCGATCTGATTGTTCTGATTGAAGAAGAACCACATAAGGAGCTCCATCGCGATGGCATAAACGTGGTCTATGAACTTCATATTTCCTTCCCTGATGCCGTTTTTGGAACACAGGTGGAAATTCCAACTATTGATGGCCGCGCTAAGATCAAGATCCCTGCAGGAACTCAAAGCGGTAAAATATTCAGGCTGAAAGGAAAAGGTTTTCCTGCAGTCAATTCATATGAAAAAGGCGACCAGCTGATCTTCGTGAATGTCTGGACTCCCCAACATGTTAGCGCCGAAGAAAGGTCAGCCCTTGAAAAAATGAGCACCTCACAGAATTTCAAACCGCATCCGGAGAAGAGCGATAAGACGTTTTTTGATAGGGTGAGGGAAATGTTTCAGTAGAGGAGATGAGGAGTTGAGGAGATGAGGAGTTGAGGAGAAAAATATTCTAAACTCCTCAACTCCTCAACTCCTCACCTTCTTTTCTTCTTATATATTTTCCCCGCCTTCTCCACCAACTCAATAAACTCCTGTTGAACTGCATCAGTGGGTTCTGCGGAATTTTTGGCCAGTTGAATTACTTCATACCATTTGCCGAATTTTATGTGTTTTGAACTTCGAAGAAGTTCCCCGAACATGGCCACAGCCGATGAGAATCTGTAGAATGAGGGCAACTCCTTAAAAGCAACATAGTTATCCGGGCAAACATAACTGCTGGTATGAACCGAAGAGTCATAGGGCAACCTGAAGAAAGCATCTACATTGGCTAGCTCATTTGCAGATTGTCCAGATGGCATGATCTCAAAAAGCACCATGGTATTCTGACCTGAACCCAATTCCCCACCCTCCATCTTACTGAGTGTATCGGTCAAAGCCTTGAATTTGTTGTCATATCCTATCAGCCGATATTGGGAAACAGCCCCTGGATTAAACCGGATATTTAAATGGACATCATCCGCAACTGTATATAGCGTCTGCGTTAATTCTTTTACAAGGACTTTTTCTGCCTCTTTCTCAGTATCGAGATAAGCAAAATTTCCATTGCCTTTCTTAGCAAGGATCTCAAGTTTTGAATCTTTATAATTTCCCATCCCAACCCCAAGGCAGGTCAGGTAGATTCCCATCTGCTGGTGCTGCGTGATCAATACTTCCAGGTCATCTTCGGTAGTCTGGCCAACATTAAAATCCCCGTCTGTCGCGAGTATTACCCTGTTATTCCCATTGGTAATGAACTGGCTTTTAGCTACCCTGTAGGCAGATCTGATCCCTGATTCACCAGGGGTGGCTCCGGCGGGAGTCAGCTCTTCAATGGCTTTGCGGATCTTTTCTTTTTCAATCCCCGAAGTTGGTCTGAGCCATACCCCGGTTGAAGATCCATATACTACAATTGAGATCGTATCCTGTGCGCGTAAGTTATCGACCAATAATTTAAATGCTGATTTGAGCAAAGGCAGCCTGTTCGGCATATCCATCGACCCGGAAACATCAATCAGGAAAACCAGGTTACTGGGAGGTATACTTCTTGGATCGATCTTCTTTGCTGATACCTGTAGAAACAGCAATTTATTCTGAACATTCCAGGGACAATCAGAAACATAAGAATGAAACGCAAACACACTATCAGGAGCAGGTTCTATATATCCCAGGTTGAAGTAATTCAACATTTCTTCCGGCCTAACTGCATCTTCAGGAACAAAACTGTTCATATTCAGGAAGCGACGGATATTGCTATAGGAAGCCTTGTCGGTATTTAAGGCAAATCCTGTTTCAGGAAACCTGTTTGCCATTACAAACTGGTTCTTTACAATATTGCTATAGGTCTCATTCCCCGCATGAATATCATCATCTTTTTCAAAACGCAGATCCTTGGTAAATGAAAGGAGTCGATTTGATTTTGTAACCGGCGCTATAATTGATGACTTTAGCTGGATCTTATTATACTGGTTTGCATCGAGGAAAACAGTGCGGGTAATATAGCCTTCCAGTGTTATGGTTGCAGAATCCTTAGGTTTTTCGCTGGTAATACCAAAAGCTCCGCCTGTTCCAGAATGGAAGACATAATTGTTGGAGTGCAGTACGATCCTGGCGTTGGTCAGCGGGTTATCATGCGCATCCCTAATTTCTCCACGAAAATAGAATTGCGACAGGCCAGTTGCGCACCATACCATGAGCAGGCATATGGCAACGAAATTTTTCAAAGGAATTTTATAATTAACTAATGTAACCAATCATGGCAACACAGTAACGATTTTATTCGCATAGCCTGTATATGGCCGGAATATTTCTTCCCAATCCATCATAATCCAATCCATAACCAACCACAAATTTATCCGGAATGGAAAATCCAAGATGATCAATGGTCAATGGATGTTTAGAGGCTTCAGGTTTGTGCAGCAGCGCAACGATCTTTAAGGAAGAAGGCTGCTGGTGGTGAAGTTGAGGTAAGAATTCACTGAGCGTTTTACCGGTATCAACAATATCTTCAATGATCACAACATCCCTTCCGTAAAGATCCATATCCAGACCGATTGCAGTAATAACCTGGCCGGTAGATTTAGTTCCTTTATAAGAAGCCAGTTTGATAAAACAGATCTCTGCATCGATAGTAAGTGCGCGGAAAAGATCCGCTGCAAAAATGAATGACCCATTTAGAATTGCGATAAATAATGGCTTTTTACCTTCATATGCCTGGTCAAGCTCAGATGCCAGTTCCTTAATTCTTGCCGTAAGTTGCTCAGCAGTGATATATGGTTCAAAGCTTTTGTCGTGGACCTGGATAACTGACATGAATTAGTTTTTAAGGATCACCAGTTCCTGCCCGATCCTAAGATCTGTTCCAGACAAGCGATTCCATTCTTTAAGTTCTTCAATTCCAACACCGTATTTTCTTGCAATACTATAGAGTGTTTCCTTTGTTTGCACTATATGTTTGGAAGGACCTTTTGCAATATCTGTTCTTGAAGGAACACCCACCTCTGCTACCACATTCTTCACTTCACTTTCAAGGATTGGTTTTACAAGAGCTTTCTTTTGCAGGAAGATCTTCTCTCCAACTGCAGGTTGATCATCTTCCCCAAGTAAATTCAGTTTTGCAAGTTCATCGAGACGAATCCCTTCAGCCTGTGCTATTCCATAAAGGGTTTCACCTTCTTCCACGACATGAAATTCGCGGGATCCTACCTTTCTTTTTCTTTGGAGATAAATCAGCTGATCTTCCTCCAGCACATCAGTATCCTGTAGTTCATTAAATTCTAACAAACGCGCATACGTAATCCCATATTCATTGGCAATTGCCAACAAAGAAGTACCTGCTTTAACGAACACAACTTTGGTATGATTTACTTTGAATTCCCCTTCAGGATAGTTAACTGCTTTCTTAGGTGTTTCGGTGATCACTGCATTGGTCACCTTCATTGGAGACTCCTGTGGCTTGTTAGAAACCAGCATTACATCTGGTGCTTTTAATTCACCCAAAGCGATCAGCGTATACTGCTGAAGGTTATATTCTTCTATCAACCTTACGAGGATCTGGGAATATTTGATGTTGGTAGCATACCCGGCTTTCTTCAAACCATAAGCCCAGCCTTTATAATCATGAGGATCCAGTTTGAAAAGAAAGGCATAACGCTGGTTATTCTTTAAAAAATCCGAATGATCTGCGTAGGATGTTGAAGGATCATCGTAGCTACGGAAACATTCGCCAAGCGCATCGTCATCGTGATAAACTTTCTTACCAGTCCAGGTAGATTTGCATTTAATTCCAAAGTGGTTGTTAGACTTCAAAACCAATTCACTCCTTCCTGCAGAAGTTTCGTGAATACCCTGTGCAAGTTTAATGGAAGCCGGAACACCCGTCCGGATCATTTCCGCCATTGCCAGGTCTTTGTACTGGTTGATGTAGGCCACGATCTCTTCAGCTCTTTGGGCGTATGAGCCGTAAGAGAATCCAAGAGCGAAAAGGACTGCAAATAATTTTTTCATTATAAAAACTCGCTGTGATTACTTTTTTCTGATCAGCATCAATCCATCCCGCAGGGTCAATATCATCTTTTCTACCCGATGGTCTTCGCTGACGTATTGGTTAAATGCATGCATTGCTTTTGCATTTTTGCCCTTAACCGGTTCCTCGATCACCTGGCCATGAAACAACACATTATCAGCCAGAATGACCCCACCCGAACGAAGTGCTGGCAATACCATGGTATAATATTGCTGGTAGCTTACCTTATCTGCATCTATAAAAACCAGATCCCAGGTTTCTTCGAGTGAAGGAATGATCTCTAACGCATTCCCGACGTGCAAAATTATCCTATCAGCCTGATTTGACCTATTGAAATTTTTCCTTGACCGTTCTGCATCTTCTTCCCTGAGCTCAATTGTATGCAGAATTCCATCATCCGAAAGCCCTTTGGCCATGCAAAGAGCGCTGTATCCTGTAAATGTACCGATTTCCAGAACCCTTCGGGGTCGCATGATATTGCAAATGATTTGTAAAAATTTCCCCTGAAGATGTCCACTGATCATGTGAGCACGCGGATGATCACGTTGCGTTTCTTCATGAATTTCTCTTAATAAAGGCTCCTCCGGATCTGTAAACCCGGCTGCATAGGCTTCGATCAAAGGCTCTACGATGTTCATGACTGCTTTTTTGAAATGAACCAAAGTCCCAGGAAAGTCAGGATACCATTATATATGAGGAGTTCATACCCGATCTTGAAAGAGCCGAATATTGATTGAGAAAGAGCTTTTACCCCACTCATTCCTGCTTCATCCAGCTTAAGTTGCTTTATCCACCAATCAATATTATTAATTAAGTCAATTCCGAGAATAATGGTTGGTGCAAGCAGGCAGACAATCAGTGATAGCCTGTCGTTAATCACTCTCTTAGTGAGAATTCCAAAAGCAAACAATCCAAGTAATGGACCATAGGTAAAGCCGGCAACTTTCAGGATCACATCAATAATTGATTTATTATTCATGACCTTGAAACCGATCACCAGCAGGAAGAATATTACCGCCATGATAAAGTGAACGGTTAGCCTGATCTTCTTGCGCTGCTTTTCATCCAGTTCTTCCCTTCTTTTGATACCAAGAATGTCGATACAGAATGAAGAGGTCAAGGCCGTAAGTGCCCCATCCGCACTGGGGAAAAGTGCTGAGATGAGTCCTATTATGAAAATGATCGCTACACCTGAAGGAAGATAATTGAGTGCAATGGTTGGGAAAAGGTCATCTGCAGGCACATTGATCCCTTTTTCTGCCGCAAATAGATACAAAAGACCACCGAGGAAAAGAAACAGGAAGTTCACCACGGCAAGTATCACGCTAAACACCAGCATGTTCTTTTGAGAATCTTTCAGGGTTCTTACACTGATATTCTTTTGCATCATTTCCTGGTCAAGACCTGTCATAGCTACCGTAATGAAAGCTCCGCCCAATATATGCTTCACGAAATGGGAAGGACTGTTCACATCAGTATTGAAGATCCTTGTAAGGTCCTGGTCCTGGAGTTGCTGGAGTGTGGAGGAGAACGATGCATCGCTTACATAAAATATGCAGACTACCAGTCCCAGCAACATGAAAGTAGTTTGAAGCGTATCGGTAAATACAATCGTTTTTACACCACCTTCAAATGTGTACAGTAGGATCATAAGGAGGATCACAAAAGTGGTGACTTCAAATGAAACGCCCAGGTCTTTCAATATAAAAAGCTGCAGAACATTGATGACAAGGTAAAGTCTTGCAGTGGCGCCAAGGGTGCGTGATATAAGAAAGAATAATGCACCGGTCTTATAGGATACCATTCCAAAACGCTGCTGGAGGTAATTATAGATTGAAGTCAGGTTCAGCCTGTAATACAGCGGTAATAAAATAAAAGCGATCAGAACATAACCAATCAGGTAACCGATCACTACCTGGAAATAGGCGAAACCGGCTCCGCCAACCGTTCCCGGAACGGAAACAAAGGTCACTCCGGACAGAGAGGTCCCGATCATTCCGAATGCTACCAGCATCCAGTTGGAGCTCTTATTTCCTATAAAAAAGGAATCATTATTGGAATTTCTCGAAGTGTACCATGCTACAACGAGCAGGAGAATAAAGTATCCTATGACGAATGAGAACAATACCGTTGATGACATACGCTGGTTTAAAAATTCATGAAACGGGCTCAAGGTAGGAAAATTGTAGTGAGCTCTCCGTATCTTGTCGCCATGAAAATCCAATCAGTTGCTGTGTTTTGTGGCTCCAAACCCGGGAAAAACAAAGTTTTTATGCAGGACGCTTCAGAATTAGGGAAGTTGATCGCAATCCTGAACCTGAAATTGATCTATGGAGGCGGTAAAGTTGGCTTAATGGGAGCCGTAGCCGATGCAGCCCTTGAAAACGGTGGACATGTGATGGGCATCATTCCAAAACTACTGATCGAATGGGAACACCAGCATGAGGGGATCCAGGAACTGGCCGTTGTTCCGGATATGCACACCCGCAAAAAAATGCTTTTTGAAATGAGCGATGCCGCTATCATTCTGCCCGGTGGCTTTGGAACGCTTGATGAGTTATTTGAAATGCTCACCTGGAACCAGCTCAAAATCCATGATAAGAAGATCTATATTCTTAATTCAGGTGGATTTTATGATAACCTGTTTAACCACATGAAAAGTATGGAGCGTGAAGGTTTTCTGTACGACAACCTTGAAGAACGCATCATATTCTGCAGTAATGCCAAAGAGGTATTTAATAAGATAGACTAGAATCCTACATTATACCCGAAGTTATAGAACACCCTGTTTCCATAGGGTGTTCTTTCATTTTGAAGCACATCATATTGTGCCATCACAATGAAAGCTCCTCTTCCAGCCGGGATCGCACCACCCGCACCTACAAGTAATGAAGGAACGATCTTTCCTTTCAGGTCGCTGGTATATTCAGGTGGACCGTAAAATTTATATTTACCCCAGGTATAATTTCCTTCAGGCTGAACCTGGATAAATACCTGGTCGAGCGGATAAATTCTTCCAAATACATTCAGACCAAGCACCCCATAATTTTTCCCTTGAAATTGTATTCCCGTTGATACGGTTCTTGTAAGAAGTATATTGAAAGTTTGGACCTGCACCTGCAGCAAACCAGTTATTGAATCTATATCCAACCTGTGGAGAGACGTTTACAAAAGTGTAATTTCCAAAGCTCAATCCAAAGTTCCCACCAAAGAACAGCCTGCTTTTATCAAAGCCTCTTCGGGGTTCTTCATCCTGGGCAAATGCAGTAATTGAAGAGATCGCCATTAATATGATGAAAAGGATATTTTTCATAGATTTTCTTTAGCTCAGCAAAACTATTGAATGATCCGGATATATGGTTTGGAATCGTTGGCAAGGTTAACTCTACCGGGATAAAGTTTATACAAGGAATCAATTGTAGGACCCGGTTGATTTCCGGCTTCCATTATTACCACCTTGTATCCATTTTGCAGAACAATTGATGATCTTTTAAAAACATCAGCAGTGGAATCAATTGTAAAAGCATTAGAAAAATATTGAACATAATCCTTATTGATCCATGGCGATTCTGTAATCACAAGATCCCCTTTCACAAGAAGCTTTGATAGTGGATAAATGCGCGAATAATAAAGATCATTTTCTTTATCCTGCAGGAAAAAAATGCTTCCAAAAAAATTAATATAAAATAAAAGTGCTGCTATACTTCCAGCGATCCATATGGGCAGCTTTAACCGGTTTTCTCCTAATAAAAGTAGCCAGATCAGGATGGATTGAAAGATCCAGAATTCAAGGTTTTCAGGCATCCAAAAGATAAAGAATACGCTATAACATATTAATGTAAGAAAGAGGATTTTTTGGAGAGAAGAAACCCTGTTTCCTGCTACAAATACAAGCACCCGGATAAAAAGAAAAATCAATGCTATAGCTAATAATATAGAAAAGACAAAAAGCAAATTTGCCTGCTGCTGATCCATGTTACGAACCAGGAAAAATTCATCCTGAAGGGAATGACTTGACAATCCATTCTGTAATCCTGGCGCAATGAAAGGTAATCGGAATACAAAATGAGCACCCACAAAAGCATGGGCCAAACCAGTAGCCACATACAATATTGATTGAAAAGAAAATTCCTTCCAGTAATCCAGTTCCGTGGCATAGAATAGGGTCCAACGGATCATGGATGCAGGATTGCGTTCACCAACATACCAGGCAATAGATACATAGATTAGAATTACAGGTATTGAAGTGGCAAATAAATACTGAAGAGTTCTTGTTATTTTGTGATTTTCAAACCTTGTATACAGTGCATAACAGATAACAGGAGTCAACAATACATTTACCTGGTGAAAAAGAATGGCAGTTATATGAAGTAAAGCAATATACCAGCAATCAATAAGTTTGAGATCTTTTCTTGTGATCCGCAAAAGTACCAGCATACAAAAGAGAATGGAAGGCGCATATACCTCTACGTTAGTTGAGTAAGCCCACATTCCATAACTGAATGCTATAATTGAACTGTAAATGGCACTATTGGTATAATTGATGAAAAATCTTTTTGTAAAGAAGATGTATGTAATTAAAACTATGAGGCTACCACATAATGCCTGGAAAGATTCTGCAATGAAGTGGATCTCTACACCGGGCAATATTGCATGCCAGATGTTGATCCACACATTGACCACCAGGTTGTACACCAGGTGATGTGGATGGAAAAGTTCTTTTCCTTCTGTGATCAACTTTAAATAAGTGATCGCATCGTGGGAGGAAGAAAAATTATTCTGTAAACTAAACAGGTACAATAAAAGGACAGAAAAGAATATCAGGAAATAACTTTTATGAATATTCTTTATAACTGCCATCCTTGTATGAACTTATTAATTAATTATCCTTTCACAATCACTGCAAAACGATCTTTCAGGTTCAGGAACCATTTCTCGAAAAGATGATAGGAAGCAAGACTTATGCCTACAGATAAAAGTAGCGCAACCGTCACAGACCCCCACGCAACAAGCGAAGAACTTTGATCAACCGGGTACTTTCCAATGATCTTGGCCACAAGATACATTCCTATCAGGTGAAGGCAATATAAACCATATGTATAGACCCCAAGCTTACTGATTGTTTTGAACCTGCTCATTTTAAAGAAAGAGTTGGTTGCAAAATTTTGCTCAAGAATGATCAGTCCAAAGAAAGTTCCAATAAACAAACGTTCAAAAATTATAGGGACACCACAAGTGAAAATAAGATGCTTGAACAGGTATAAACCAATGGCGACAATATAAATAAGGGCAATCACCGGTTTACTCATATTCACAATAAAACTTCTAAACCTGTTTTCATACGAGGTAAGATATGCAAAAAGACCTCCTAACGCCATATCACCAATTACTGAAAGTGTATGGAAATATCTGACTGCATGTACTTCTTCCGGACTGGTATTATAAAAAGACCTAAAAACAAGGGATAATACCATGATTGCAGGAAATACAAATTTGTATTTACGTAAAGGAATCAGTCCAAGGATCAGTGGCCAGGTTAGATAAAATTGCTCTTCAACCGCTACAGACCATAGAACGGAAAGCATAAGCGCATTTGGCATTACCGGCCAGGTATGCATAAAATCAAAGTTGGCCGCAAAAAAAACATAATACCAGGGATTGGCTGATTCAACATAAGGCTCACCACTGGCGGATTTAACTATTGGGAATAGCACAAATGCAATGAAGATGCACAGGTAATATAGCGGCCAAATCCTCAGTATTCTTCTCACATAAAAATTTCCAATATGGATCTTTCCTTTGAATTCTTTTTCACGGATCAGCAGAAAGGTGATCAGGAAACCGCTAAGTACAAAAAAGAAATTTACCCCAAGATTACCGTGACTGAACAAGAGCTTGACTATCCCATACATCTGAGGGTCCGATTCCTTAATATAACTGAAGAAAGACATGTAACAGTGATATAGGAATACCACAAAAAAGGAAATGAACCTAAGTCCATCGAGGTTAGGAAAAAATAGTTTTGATTTATTGGTTACAGGCGCTGTTACTGTTGCAGTATTCATGTTAGTTTGATTCTAGGGTCTTATCCTGCCTAACAGGTTTTGAAGCATTGGATAATCCATATTTTAATTGAATTTCCTCGTTCTTTGGAACGGGAATACCATCCTTTTTCCTGAAAGTGTACAGCCACCACAATCCCATCCTGTTGGTGACATTAAAGAATATGATCGGGATTACAATTCCAAATACCAGCGCGGCGACCATGATCACAAGAACCTTATCAATACCTAATATGCGGGTAAAGAACACTCTTGTAAATGCAGTGATCATCAGGTGCATTACATAAATATACAATGAGTGATAACCGATCACCCGCAAAAATGTAGCTTTTTTGTATCGCTCGAGTAAAAAGCAGCTAACAATTATAAAGGATCCTCCTGCAATTGCCGCAATGATATACATTGCCGGCATCTGGTACTGAACGTAGTAATCATCTTTGTATTCAAGATTGATCAGGGTGAACTGATGCTGAACCAAAAAGAAAATAGGTGCAACCACCAACCAGGTCTTCCAGGAAGAAAGCCATTTGTAATTTTTAGTGTTCAATATGAAAGTTGCCAACAAGTCCCCAATAGCGAAAAAGAGATAGAAAAACAGCACGTCAAACAGAAATCCTATCTCATAACGATCATGTATAAACGAAGCGGTCCAGAAAAACACCAATCCTACAATTACCTGCTGCCATGCTTTGATCTGGAATTTCACTTTGATCAGGGCATATAAAACACCAACAAAGAATAGTGCATTCAAATACCAGAATTGTTCTATCTGCCGGGGATGGATGATAAGATTAATATAATCGAAAGGTATTCTCTTAGCGTTTATATAATTAGAAAATATCAATTGCAGGCTAATATGCAAAGAACCCCATATCAGAAGCGGGTAGAAAATATTTGAGAACCTCTTAATTATATATTCTTTGATCCCCTTCCTGGTTAGCCCAAAACTTACAAATAAGCCCGAGATAATGAAGAAAAGGGGCATGCGGAAACTGAAGAAGAATATATTAATATACTTTAGGAATGAGTAACTGTTTGCTCCTTCTCCCACATTGACTAATCCTTCAAACACATGTCTGTAGCAAACCAGGATGATAGTTATACCCCTTGCATAGTCGATCCAGGGGTACCGGCTCATGCTGAGTATATATCTCCGGTTAAATAAGGTATCAGTTAATCGCATTAATACGAAGTTGTAAAAAAAATCCGGGAAACTAAATGTTCCCCGGATTTTAAAGTGTGCATTTTAATGCACTATTTATTGGTTTTTACCATTCTGGTTGATTTAACCACTTTGCCATTCACCCTAAGGTTTACAAAGTAGAGTCCTGAATTACGCAGAGAGCTACCTGTGTTCAATCGGATGGTATTCATTCCAGCCGGCAACTGTCCGATCTGCTTACGGTAAGTTAACCTTCCTGCCATATCAATGATATCCACAGTGACATTATTTGATGCAGCATTGTTATAATAATCCACATTGATCAGTTCAATGAATGGGTTAGGATAAGCACGGGCTGCAACTTCAAGCTGGCTTATTTCTCTTGATTCCTGGGCTTGCTGAACAATTGGAGCCTGCATGATACGACGTGCACCATCAACCAGTGCAGTAGTATCATCATCATTATATGCCATGATGATCATACCGGCATTGAAACCATAGTTTGCTTTTTCAGTAGTAGAGAAAGTAACCAATACTTCACCGTTCATATCAGGGGCAACATTACCAATATAAACGATCTTGGTTGAGTTCTCCCACGAGTTCAGGTATACAGTTCTGTCTCCGATGGTATAGGTTGCGGTATAGTTACCTTTAAACCAACCATTAGGTGATGAACTTCCGATAAATCCAAACCTGTAGCGCTTAGAGTGATTCAGTCCTGTCACTCTCATTGTTGAGATCTGGGTATTATCCAGCCAGTAGTTTGCCTGGAGAACATTATCTGGAACAATACCAGAATTATTACCAGTTACTTTACCTGCATTAAATTCTCCGTTAAAGGTTTTTTCAATGGCAAGTGTCATACCGGTATTCAAACCGTTCTGATCAAACATCTCAGTAAATGGATCAGTTACATCAGGATTCTGTTCCATGTTATTCCATGGTGAAGCTGCATTGTTAACCTGGTAGTTGAAGTTTACTGAAACGATGGTCTCAGGAGTTACAACCCTCGCTTTGTTACTGAATTCCGACAATACTTCACCACTTCTTGCTCTTACGCGGTACCAGTACTTTTTATTTGGCTGTACTGAATTGTCGATATAAGAGTGAACTGTATTCTTCAGAAGAACTGTGGTTAGATTCTGTGTAAAATCAGCATCTGTAGCTCTTTGCAGTTCAAAACCTGTATTTGCATCCTCATTAACAGACCTGTCGGACCATGTCAATGAAACCCTGTTCCTGTTTATAGGTTCTGCATAAAGGTTTGCAGGATTCATCAGAACAATTGAAGGATCATACTCTTCAATATGTATTGCACTGAGGTAACCTACAGGAGAAGTACTCAACTTAGTCAGATAGATATCTATCTGCCCTGTAGGAGTAGGTATCAATCCATTAAGATTTGCTGAAGTAGTAGTGTTATAGCGCGCTTCCAGAGTATCTATTTCAGTTCCACTGGTCACCACCATTTTAGCTTCTAATCCCTCGTTCATGGACCCTACAAGTGATATATTATATTTCTTGGCAGGATCCAGCTGAAGAATACTTAACTGCATTGCGCTGGTAGCTGTAACAGTGATGTTACTTTGAAGAACAGAATCCGGATAGATACCTGAATTATTTCCGGTTATCATTCCAAGATCAGATACTCCAGTCCACTTGGTAACACTTCTTACATCCCAAGGAGTTACTACATTGTTCTCATCGCGAATATTTGAAATTTGAGAACCTGCTGCTCTGCTTCCCAACCAGTTATTCCATGGTGCTGGTGCTGTCAATCCGGAAGCACCAACCTTAACATAAGCAGATCTTGTAAACTTATCCGCCACAGTTATATTTATCTTCTGACTAATTGATCCACCCTGGTCATCTTTAACTCTTACTGTTACTTCATACCAACCAATATCATCAGAGTTTGGTGAAGCAACTATCTTGTAGTTATTGTTTCCATTATTAACCAGAGATACAAAGCCAGGTTTATTTTCCAATGAAACATTTAATACTTCAGAAGGATCATCCGCTATAGTGAATTCATCTTCAACAACACCTTCTGTTTTCACAAACAGGTTATTCAAACCGGTTATTGTTGGATTATTATTCAAGGTAATAACAGAAATAGTATCGCTTGCGGTTCCTTCACCAAGACCATTCACTCCCCTTAAGAAGTAATAATATTTAGTGAAAGGCTGAACACTATTGTCTATTGCCGAAGTACTATCCTTAAGTTTTAAATCCTGCATTACCCATTCAAATGGACCATCTAAACTAGTTCCACGATAAATGCGGTAATTATTTTCATTATAGGATCTGTCTGTCCATTCCAGCTTAACCCCAATACTTGCATAAGCAGTACCTGTAAGGTCCATTGGTTTTGCTGGCTGTGAGCCATCATCAAACATTGCATCAATTACCAGCGCATTCAACATACCACCAAGGTTGGTATTTGCATCACCTATCATTGTTACAAGTATTTCTCCATTAGCATTAGGTGAAAGGCTATACAATGTGTCGGTAACTTTTGTATTGAGATAATATTTGATCTCAGCAGTTTGACCAGCACTTACAAACTTGACAGTAGTTCCGGTATTTCCACAATTAGCACAATTGATACCACTGAAGAATGTCAAATTATATTTATGTGTTGATTTCAACCCTTTAACCTTCAGTACTGCGGTATCAGTGTTATTCGTATTGGAAAAGAATCCCCAATGGAATTGATCTCTCAATATTTTATCAGGATAAACACCACTATTATTACCAGTTTGAGCACCATTCTGCGCTGTTGTGGTTGTTCCAGACATTACCTCAATTCCAATACCACTATTATTTCCAATAGTATTGATCAGATTGGAAGCATTGATCCTTGGAGATGGTGGTGCAGTTAGTGGACTTTGAGGCATAAGAACATCATTCCATTGTGGCACGTCTCCGGTAAAATATCTGAAATTAACCTGAACTTTCTCGTTAGGGTCTTTATCAGTTATAGAAATATTGAAAGTCTGACTGGTCCATGCGCCAAATCCATCATCAACGAATAATCTCACCTGGTAATCACCAGAATTTGAGTATCCAGGTTTCAATTTAATTACACCCTGACCGAAACCATTATCTTCAAATGTCATGAATGAAGGCAGGCCGTAATTATACCAATGAAGGAAGTCATTGCCTTCAGCATCATTAGCATTAACAGGGATATCCATGGATTGTCCTTCAATCATTTGAACATTATCGATCACATCCATCAAAGGAACGGTGTTATCATCAACTACCATAGTATAATAAGTAGTATCCTTTCCACCATTACCATCATTCACGATAACTGTCATTGCATATGCTCCAAGGTCAGAGATTCTTGGTTTGAATTCTACATTGAGATTTCCGTTACTAACATTTTTCAGTGTACCAAAAGTTGGAAGGTCAATAGCACTAAAAGACAGTGCATCGCCATCAACGTCAGTGGCTTTAATTGGTAAGGTAAATGTAGTATTGAACTTCATTGTAAAATCCAACACTTTATCAACTACTGGTTTAGTATTAAGTGTTTTTGCACTTACTATAGATGTATAGGCAGAAGAGTTAACTACCCCTACAGAACGTACTCTGTAATAATATGTAATGTTTGCAAACAATGAATTATCCTCATAAGACAATGTTCCTCCATTCGCGGCATCAAGTGTAGTTACTTTTCTGAAATTAGAAGTATTTCCAACAGACCGGTAAATTTCAAAACCTGTTTCATTATTTGATGCATCATTGAATTCAATCTTCACTTTATCTACACCAATTGCAGTTGCTGTCAATCCAGTTGGAACTGATGGCGCAGCTGGTGCAGCAGAGGTTGCAGCACTTGCAGTAGAGGTAAATGCTGAAGCTCCCTGGCCAGATATTGAACGAACTCTATAATAATAAGTAGTTGATGCATTCAATGCAGAATCTGAATAGGTATTAACATTGGCTCCTACAGTTGCAATCGGAAGGTAGGTGCCATTATTTGTTGCTGACCTGGTAATTTCAAATCCTGTTTCGTTTGAACTATTATCAGCCCAAGTCAGGTTGATCTTATTATACCCTGCAGAGGCAGCTGCCAGGTTAGATGGTGCATTTGGATTAGGGAAAGTACCAGGATTAACGAAGGTCATAAAACCTTTTGGTACTCTTTCCCTGGTGATACCATTTGCTGTGCTCGACCACCATAATTGCAATTCATCGGTTGTACCTGTTGCATCAAAGTAAGTAATGATGATGGAATTATATCCCTGGTTTAGGGTTACAGTTCCGGTTTTATATGCCGGGCTATGCGCACCATCATTATTAACCGTGGTTCCATTGTTTTGAGTAGTGTATGGAGTATTGACATACAAACGGCTTCCATCATCAGAATAAGTTTCAAAAACATATGTACCTGAAACCGGGATATAAATAAATCCTTCCAGGTATAGTGCATAGTTATTGGTGGTTGTACCACGATAAGACAATGCAGCATTCACGGTGTCTGTAATACCGGTTTTAACTGGATTGATATTATTAAAGTTGGGAAGATTGGAATAAGATCCTGTATAGAATTTATAATTCAACCCCTGCCTGTGGGTGTATCCAATTACCTGGTTACTAGGTTGAGAAATATTTCCGGCAGCATCAATAGCTTTTACCACAAACCTGTATGTGGTAAGGCTGTCTAATCCAAAAACAGTAACATTTGTTGTTTTTGAACTATATACTTTTTTATCATTAGCAAAAATATCATATCGGACTACTCCAACATTATCGGAAGCAGCCTTCCAATCAAGACTAACACCATACTGGTTACTTCCGCGATATCTTAATCCAGAAGGAGCACCAGGAGCAGTAACATCCGCAATAGTTTCGGCGGCTGCTTCATTACTCTTAGGAGCTGCTCCAAAATCGTTTACAGCTCTTACGATGTAATAGTATTTCTTACCTGAAACCAGATTCTTGTCGGTATAGGTAGTTACATCTGGACCTGTAATGTACACAATCGAATATGGACCACCAGCAACTTCGGACCTGTATATTTCAAATCCAGTTTCGTTACTACCGGCATTTGGATTTTCATTCCAATCTAATTGTATACTCGTTTGATTCGGAGCAAATGCACTTAAATTCTTGGCTGCTTCAGGCTTAGGCGATCCATTTGCCGAAACCACTTTGAAAACCGGTGAAAATAAAGCACCGCAACCGTACAGCTCTTTAACACGCGCTTTATATGATCCGATACCCGCATTAAAGCTTGGGCTTGTCGCCACTAAAGTATTATCAGTGGAACGATACCATTCATAAACATCATAACCTTCCGGAAGTGTAAGCATGGTACTGGTACTTCCATCTAAAGCAGGAAGCACTTTACTTCTTACTCCATCTGTAGCAATATCTGGAGTCTGAGTAACTGGCTTTGATTTTATAATTGCCGGCTTAGGCGACCACGCCGAAAAATTTGAAGTTGCAGCTCTTTTAAAACGAACCCTGTAGGTACCAAAAGAACTAACAGTAATTTCGTTGCCCGTAAACAATGTAACTACGGTGGGATCAAGTACAGTATTTACTCCATTTATTCTGGTTGCAATCAGTTGACCGTCTTTTTCCCATTCATAAGTGTGAAAGCCAGGCACAATGCCCAATTTTGCACTTATAGCACTATCAGGACAAAACTCATTTCTTTGAAAGAAGATCAGGGGATTCGCTTTGTGGGTAGCATTCATGAAATCAACAAATCCTGGCTCTGCCCAGTGCTGATTCCAAACAGAGTGCCCTAAGGTTGGATATAAGGTATATTTGATATCCGCACCTCTATTCCTCATTGAATTATAGGTTGCCGCGGCATTTGCTGGAGCTGGATTTGTATCCTTTCCTCCAGTTGCAAACCACATAGGAATATGTAAAAAAGTAGGATAATCTAAAGTAATACTGGGAATACCTGAAGAAGGTGCAATAGTAGAAACTCTTTTATAATATGATAATCCAAAATTCCAGGCCATCCTTCCACCTGATGATAAGCCGTAAACGAACAAACGATCCTCATCAGCTCTTACATATTTTATCAAAGAATCAATAAAGGCCATTATAGCCTGACCCTTACCGGATGTAGGTCCGCCCCAATCTCCCCAACATTCAGAAGCTAATACAGACTGAGGATAAACCAGGAAACCATCAAAAGAACCATTGTCTACCCTATCTCTAAATGTCCTTCCACCATGGACAAGATGCTTTTCATTATTATATACACCATTATTAGAAGGACATCCAAACTCTCCAGCACCGTGGAAGAATAATGCTACTGGATATCTCTTATTGGCACTGTCTGGGTTTGTAAAGCTCTTTGGAAACTTAACCCTGAATGGCACCTGATTACCAGACGCATTAAAAAAGTATGCTTTGTAGGATGAGTTATCCCAGGAACCTCCACCTGTAGAGATACCAGTTTGGGGAGTAGACACCCATTTTTGCAAACCTAGAATTGATGGATTAGGCCTCTCCGCAGACCCCAAAGGAGCTGTAGAATTATAACGTATTTGCGGATCATTAGGATCAAATACGTTTTGGGAAAATGATGTAAGCCAGATTAATCCTAGTGTGGCCAGAAGTAATATTCTCTTCATAATAGACCTTTATGCTTTAGCTATTAATTTTTGCGCTACGCAGCCTTAAGGTTTTAAACAAGGATATTCAATAAAATAAATGAAGAGGTATATTGGAGAAAGCAATGTTTCAATAGACGATTAAATAGGGCTTCGAGGGATATGGGGTATTGAAGTGCTCAAAAGTAGTAATAAATATTAAAAAGCGAAATATTATGGAAGGATAATCGTGTTTATCTTACATTTCTTTTTTTATTTCCTCATATGCAACAAGTTATAACCATTATTTTTTGGACTTCATGGGCATTGTTGCTCTATGGATATATTGGATATGGGGTGATCCTCAGCATAATAAACCGGTTCAAAAAAGCTGAATCTGTTCCTTATCATCCTTATTATCCCTCCGTTGCATTCCTTGTTGCTGCTTATAATGAAGAGGATATTATAGAACAAAAGATTCTAAATACTCTCTCCCTCAATTATCCCCAGGATAAAATAAATTTTTATTACATAACTGACGGATCAAACGACAACACACATAATATCTGTTTAAAATATGATAAGATCCGTACGTTACATATTGATCAAAGAATTGGCAAACTTGCTTCTCTTCAAAGGGTTATTCCTACTCTGTTGGAAGACATAATATTATTTTCTGATGCCAACTGTATGATCAATGATGATGGTCTTTTGTATCTACTCCCCCATTTCAATGATCCAGATATAGGTGCTGTATCTGGTGAAAAGAAGGTCAGAGGTGGCGCCGACGCTGCTGCTTCTGAAGGCCTCTACTGGAAATATGAATCCTGGCTAAAAAGTCAAGACTCCCGCTTTTATTCCCTGGTTGGTGCAGCCGGAGAATTATTCTGTGTCAGAAGGAAGCTCTATACTATATTACCCGACAACCTGATTCTTGATGATTTTGTTCAATCCATGAAAGTGTGTGAACAGGGCTATAAGGTGCTATATGAAAAACAAGCTTATTCAATTGAATCAGCCTCCTTTGATCTTAAAGAAGAGTTTAAAAGAAAGACAAGGATCTGCGCGGGAGCCTTCCAGACTTTTGCGCATATCAGATTTGCATTTAACCCTATAAGATCTCCAAAGATCTTTTTCCAATTTATATCCCACCGTTTTTTTAGGTGGGTAATCGGTCCGGTCTTATTACCGCTGCTCTTCATATCCTGTTATCTCCTCTTTGATAATGGGGCCTTTTATTTTTGGTTTTTCATTGGCCAACTCTTCTTCTACGCCCTTGCTTTACTGGGTCTTTTTTTATCCTTAGCCAGAATAAATGGTGGCTTTATCTTTATCCCTCTTTATTTTATTTTGATGAATGGTGCTGTGTTTTCAGGTTTTTATAGATATATAACCAATAGACAATCAAACCTTTGGACTAAAAGCCTTAGAAAATCTTTTGATCAAACTGAAATTTAAGCTCCTAAGATTTTATTATCCCGGGATAATGTATATTTTTACTAACTGAAATTCTTTCCTTAGAAAACAAGGTTAACCTGGTTGATGTTCAGCACCACTATTCCTTGAAATCCCTCTGAATCATAATCCTATCTTCGAAAGGCTATACGCCGTTTTCAATCGTATATACTATACCAATACCTGTTACTAACTCCTGCCATTGGCATGGAAACAACCTAATCTTTAAATATGAAGAAAAAAGTTTTAGTTACAGATAACAGTAGAGCCATCAGATTCCTGATTCAAACTGTACTCGAAAAAAGATTTGAAGTTTCGACCGCCCAGGATGCTGCTTCTGCCATGTATTGGATGTCTAACAAATCGCGCCCTGATCTTCTCATTATAGATCCTCAGCTTCCAGATACAGAAAACTGGGAAATCCTGGAGCAAATGAGAACAGGCTCTTTCTATAAAAAAATCCCCATTATTGTTATTACATCTCTCCCTAAAGGAGAAGTAATAAAAAAATGTGCGGAATTAGGTGTGGCTCAATTTTTTTATAAGCCGTTCGATCCATTATTGCTATTGGAAACCGTAGAATCTCTTATGACTGTTCCGTCGTTTGAGTTCATTAGCAGTAACTGACCTTTTGAAAATTACCATTTAACCGCACCTTATTTATGGAACCTTTGACTATGTTACTCGAAAAGAAACCCCAAACCAGGAAATACAAACATTTCTCCATACCTCCTGCCTCTCAACAAGAGCGGATTGAGGACCTGGAATTTTTGTATGTAGGTAGAAACTCTATTGTCATCAATCACCTTATCGCAAATTGCAATAGTGGATATGCAGCTGAAAATTCTTCAAAAGCTGCGAGTATGCTGGCAAGGCTGGTAAAGCATCATTCACTTCCAGATATAATAATAGCTGATGCTAATATTGGTAAAGAAGAATTGAACAGAATTAATCAGATATTATCCGAAAAAGAATACAGAACAATTCCTTTTTTGATCGATCACAGCCAATCAGTTCCTGATACTATTCAGCAGATAATTAAAGAACAATTGGCGGATGACAGCATCAATATCACTTTACTTTCATCAACACAGATCAAAAAGAAAGCTGATTTCTGGAAAAGGATGAAATCGGCCAATATACAAGCTACCATTAAGGAAAACAGAAGGAATTTTGGTTATCAATCAAAGGAAATTACCAAAAGAACATTCGACATCGTCCTTTCAATATCCCTAATGTTGATATTCAGCCCACTATTTCTGTTGATATTTTTAGCTCTTAAGCTGGAAGCTAAGGGCCCATGCATCTATGTTTCCAACCGGGCCGGAAAAGGATATCGGATATTTAAATTTTATAAATTCAGGACAATGGTTAGTGATGCCGATCAAAAGATTGACCAGGTTTCACATTTAAACGCATATCCTTTATTAAAAGCACCTAATCCGCAATTCTTTAAAATATTCAATGATCCAAGAGTAACAACTATTGGAAACATTCTCAGGAAAACCAGCCTTGACGAATTACCTCAGCTGTGGAATGTCCTGAAAGGAGACATGTCATTGGTAGGAAACCGGCCTTTACCATTATATGAAGCTGAAACCCTTACCACCGATAAATGGTCAAAAAGGTTTTTAGCTCCAGCTGGTATTACAGGTCTTTGGCAGGTCAATAAAAATACCAACATGTCTATTGAAGAACGCCTTCAACTTGATATTCGGTATGCTGAAGAAATGAGCCTTTTCAAAGATCTTAAGATCATGGCGAAGACTCCAACTGCCATGATACAAAAGACAAACTCATAACAAAGACACATAAACTATTGAATTTGCAATTTCCCTATGGAAATTGCATTTTTACTTTATAGATATGGCTCCTTTCCCACTGATCTCGATCATTACACTAAATTTCAACAACTCTTCCGTTACTTACAGGTTCCTGGAATCAACCCTGCTCCTGAATTACCCGCAATACGAGATCCTGGTAATTGATATGAATTCAGAATATGACAAACCAGATGGCGATAAAATAAAGAGTTTCAAAAATGCAGTATTAATTAATAATCCGGTAAATAATGGTTTCAGCGCAGGAAATAACCTGGGAATTAGAAAAGCAAAGGGCGATTACCTTTTGTTACTGAATAATGATACAATTGTTTCACCTGAATTGCTTCAAAACCTTATAGCAACATTTCAATTGGATCATCAGGCCGGGATAGTCAGCCCACTTATTCTTCAACTAAAGCAACCATCTAGAATCGAATACGCAGGTTTTCAAAGAATGAATATGTTTACTGCCCGAACTAAGGCAATTGGATTTAATAAGATCGTTGAAGATAAATATCTGAAAGTTTATCCATCAGCATCTGCACATGGTGCTGCAATGATGATCAAAAAGGAAGTTATTAATGTCATTGGATACCTACCTGAAGAATACTTTTTATATTATGAAGAGTGGGAGTATTCCATCAAGGCACAAAAAAAAGGATTTCATATTCTCTATAATGGAAATGCTAAAATCTTTCATGAAGGATCTGTGAGCACCAATTCCGGTTCCACAATTAAAGATTATTATCTAAACAGGAGCAGAATCCTTTTCATGCGAAGAAATGCAAATCTTCTTCAGGGATCAATCTTTCTTTTGTATTATATCTTCATAGTGTTTCCTAAAACAATATTGTATTACCTGTTTAAAAATAAAAAAGGTTTACCTGCATATCTTAGCAGCTTAAACTGGAATTTATTCAATAAGGCATTTTGAGTGGAATAGTAAATATATTGGCCCTTATAGTATTTATTGTAATATCCATTATTACCGTATACCTCGCAATACTTTCTATTGCAGCAAAGTTTTACAAACAAAAATTTCTTACTCCAACAGATAATTTTTTTCGGATCGCCATCATTATCCCCGCTTATAAAGAAGACAGGGTCATTCTTTCAACCATCGATCATTGTATCAATCAGGATTATTCAAAACAATTTTATACTGTTTTTGTAGGTGCGCATTTCCTGACAAGAGAAACCATTGATGAACTTAGGAATAAAAATATTCAGGTGATAGAAATTTTAGATCCTGTTGGAAGCAAGGCCCTATCAATTCAAAGGATATTTCAATCAATTGAGAAAAAATTCGATATAGCATTCATACTTGATGCAGATAATTTGATCGGAAAAGATTGCTTAAGTAAAATAAACCAGGCATTTCAAGGGGGATGCAAAGGAGTGCAACTGCACAGAACTGCAAAAAATTTAAATACCCCGGTAGCTGTCCTGGATGCAATCAGTGAAGAGATCAATAATACTCTTTTCAGAAAAGGTAATAGAGCACTGAAATTATCTTCAAGTACTATCGGATCCGGAATGGCTTTTAGTTATACCTCACTAAGAAAAACATATTTCAAACCTGAAATAATATATAATCCAGCTTGCGACAGGGAAGTGGAATTTGATCAACTAAATAATCATGTCACAATAGAATACCTGGAAAATGTATATGTACTTGATGAAAAGGTTCAGGATCTTAACACATTCAGAAATCAAAGAACACGCTGGAGTGAATCACAGCTATGGCATATAAACAAATATTTTAAAGGGATAACTGCCAAAAATCTGACCGCTGATCATATTAATAAGTTCTTTCAAAACCTGATTCCGTCCCGAATTTTACTAATGGTGATTCTCTATGCAATATTGATCATAGAAATTTTACTTAGCCAGTTTAGTAATATTACTATACAACCAAAGTTGATCTACTGGATCATACTATTCGGGTTATACCATCTTATTATACTAAGCGCAATTCCAATTAGATTTTTTTCAAAAAAATACCTACATATTTTCATGTATATACCTGTAATTGCATGGAATTATATTCTCGCTGTAACCCGCATCAGGACTGGAAGAAAAGAGTTCATTCATACTCCAAAAAATTTTGATGAAACTCATGAAATCAAAAATTAATACCCTTCACGTACTTTAGAATATTTCTCTGCGTTTAGATTGTCCGGAAGCAAGGGCTTCATAAATCCGTTTATCTCTGAAAAATCCACCTTATGGGAAACTTTACCTATGTTAATAGGAGGTTTTTGCATGTATTTGTTTTATTAATGCTGAGCCTATCAGGCCAGGCGCAACAAATTGCAAAAAGCCTCACTGCAAGTAATGGTACCTTCATTGGTTTTCTCGAATACAAACCAACAGATTACAATCCCTCCTCAACAAAAAAATATCCATTAATTATTTTCCTTCATGGAATTGGTGAAAGAGGAAATGGAACTACTGAAATTTCAAGGGTTACTGCACAGGGTATTCCAAAGAATATTGCTAAAGGTCACAAGATGACATTTACTTTCAATGGTAAAACAGAAACCTTTCTTGTATTATCTCCTCAGTTAGATGCAAAGTATGGAAGCTGGCAACAATTCTATACTGATGAAATGCTGAAATATGCAAAAGCAAATTTAAATATTGACACCAACCGAATTATACTAACCGGTTTAAGCCTGGGAGGTGGCGGCACCTGGAATTATGCTTCAGCATCAGAGGCTAAAGCAAAACAATTCGCAGCCATTGCACCTATTTGCGGAACCTGTTCCATGACCAACGGATGCAATATTGCCAAAGCAAATTTGCCTGTATGGACAGAGCATGCTCAAAATGATCCTACAGTAAGTGTGAATTGTACCATTAATGCTAATAAAGCGATTAATGCATGTAACCCTGGCATCGCACCAATTCAATTTTTACCCCCAACAGGAGGCCATAGCATTTGGACTCGTTCTTTTGATACCACATATACTTATCATCAGCCAAACATTTATGAATGGTTTTTGGGTCAGAACAAAAGTTTAGCTCCTAACAAGTTACCGGTCGCTGTTGCAACTGCACCAGCAGAAGTAGCTATTACGAAAGCTTCTATCATACTCAATGGATCATCTTCTACAGATGCTGATGGTTCCATTGTTAGATATGTATGGAGACAGATCAGTGGGCCGGTAGCAACAGTAATAAGCTCAAAAGGATCAGCGAATACTGATGTATCAGGACTTACTGCACTTGGATCATATTCTTATGAATTAACTGTAGTTGACAATCGTGCAAACTGGTCGATTGACACAGTAATAATAAATGGTGTAAATGCACCTGTAGTAACGCCTAACAAAGCACCTGCAGCAAATGCCGGAGCAGATAAAACAATTACTTTACCAGCAAATTCGGTTTCTTTAGATGGATCTTTATCTTCTGATTCAGATGGTTCAATCAACACCTATAGCTGGACTAAGATCAGCGGGCCTTCCTCCGGATCATTTAGTGCAGCTTCTAGTGTAAATACAAACTTCAATTCACTTATTGAAGGTACTTACCAGGTTCAACTGAAGGTTACTGATAATGGCGGAGCTATTGGCCTGGATACCGTCCAAATCATTGTGAAACCTGCACCCAACAAAGCACCTACAGCCAATGCCGGTGCAGATCAAACCATTACACTGCCTTTAAATTCAGTAGTTTTAAGTGCAGCAGCCTCTACAGATTCTGATGGAACAATTACGGCATATGCCTGGACCAAAATCAGTGGACCTGCAGCAGGAACTTTCAGCGCTGCAAATTCATCAGCAACTTCATTTTCTTCATTAATCGAAGGAACATATTCCATACAATTAAAGGTTACAGATAACAATGGCGCATCTCATTCAGATACGGTTATAATCACAGTTAAACCTGAACCAATTATTGTGGTACCAAATAAAGTTCCTGTTGCAAATGCGGGTAATTACCAAAGCATTACGCTTCCACTTAATTCTGTATCATTAGATGCATCACTTTCCAATGATCCTGATGGTTCGATTGTTAGTTATGAATGGACAAAGATCAGTGGACCAGCTTCTGGAACAATCAGTAATGCAAATAGTGTAAAAACTAGTTTTAGTTCACTTATAGAAGGAACATATACTGTCCAGCTTGAAGTAAAGGATAACGATGGAGCAGGCAGCCTGGATACCGTCCAAATCATTGTGAAACCTGCACCCAACAAAGCACCTATCGCCAATGCAGGTGCAGATCAAACCATTACACTGCCTTTAAATTCAGTAAATCTAAGTGCAGCAGCCTCTACAGATTCTGATGGAACAATTACGGCATATGCCTGGACCAAAATCAGTGGACCTGCAGCCGGAACTTTCAGCGCTGCTAATTCATCCGGAACTTCATTTTCTTCATTAATTGAAGGAACATATTCCATACAATTAAAGGTTACAGATAACAATGGCGAATCTCATTTAGATACGGTTACAATCACTGTTAAGCCCGAACCGATTATTGTGGTACCAAATAAAGTTCCCGTTGCAAATGCGGGCAATGACCAAAGCATTACGCTTCCCCTTAATTCAGTACCATTAGATGCATCACTTTCCAATGATCCTGATGGTTCGATTGTTAGTTATGCATGGACAAAGATCAGTGGACCAGCTTCAGGAACATTCAGTAATGCAAATAGTGCAAAAACTAGTCTTAGTTCACTTATAGAAGGAACATATACTGTCCAGCTTGAAGTAAAGGATAACGATGGAGCTGTCAGCATGGATACTGTAATGATCGTAGTGAAACCTGCACCTAATAAAGCACCTGTGGCTAATGCCGGTTCAGATAAAACCATCACACTTCCTACCAATTCAGTAACGCTGAGCGCTACAGGTTCATCTGATCCTGATGGAACGATAACCAGTTATAGCTGGATAAAAATCAGCGGTCCTGCTTCAGGAACATTAACGAACCAAAATGCCTCTTCAACTACATTTGGTACTTTGTCAGAAGGAACATATTCAGTTCAATTAAAGGTTACAGATAATATTGGAGCCTCTGATCTTGACACAGTAACAATCATTGTAAAACCAGAGCCGGTGATTATAATTCCGAATAAAGCTCCTACTGCAAATGCAGGCGCGGATCAAGTAATCACCTTGCCTTCAAATTCTGTTAATTTGAATGCTTCATCTTCTTCCGATACTGATGGTACCATTACCACCTACCAATGGAATAAGATCAGCGGACCAACCCAGGGTACATTAAGCAATGCAAATAGTGTTACTACAGGATTTAATTCGTTGATTGAAGGAACATACCTGGTTCAGTTAAAAGTTACTGACAATGATGGAGCAAGCAGTTCAGATACAATGAAGATTGTAGTAAATCCTGTTCCAAATAAAGCTCCTATAGCAAATGCCGGTAAGGACCAGCAGGTTCTAACTACAGCCTCAAAGGTTGAATTGGATGGTACACTTTCAGCAGATCCTGATGGAACTATCAGTTCTTATAGCTGGAATAGGGTTTCAGGAGCAGGAACCATGACATTGACCCAGCAAGACCAGACTGTTGCAATTGTTTATGGATTAGCAGAAGGTACACATGTCTTTAGATTAACAGTTAAAGACAATAAAGGAGCGACTGCATCAGATGAGGTTACTGTACAAGTAAAGCAACCGATCAACCAAAAACCAATTGCTGATGCCGGTGACGATACTTCCATATACTATCCACTTAATAAAACAGCTTTGGTTGGAACCAGGTCTAAGGACAATGACGGAAAGATCATTAAATATTCCTGGAAGCAGATCATTGGAACCTCAGTTTCCAGGATCAGTTCCCCTGACCAGGCTCAGACTGAAGTCAGCGAAATGGCACCTGGAGCATTTCAATTTGAATTATCGGTTACTGATGATAAGGGAGAAACAGCCAAAGACACTGTAAATGTTATGGTTATCAACAACCTTAAGTATGAAGAAAGAATTCAGACCCATCCAAATCCGGCGGTCAATTCAGTAAAGATCAAAATACAAAGTGATTCCAACGGTAGTTGCCAGCTTACCATCCGCGATTGCTTCGGAAGGGTTCTTAAACAATTAAATTCAGAAAAAAATTCGAACATACACATTGAAACTGTGGATATTACCTCATTCAAAAAAGGATTATACTGTGTTGAATATTCCATAGAAAAATCCAAACGCATGGTCACGCGGTTTATTAAACACTAGGATTCGGACAAAAGGGGTGAGCAATCACCCCTTATTTTTTTCCATCCATAAAAGTTTTAATGTCTAGCTATTGTTGTTGGTCAATTTTGGTACGGTAATTGGAAATTCAGATTCGCTTTTCCGTACCATGGGAAGCATGATTAGCGAGCAATCACCCCCCTGATCCCAGCTAATTTCATCATTTAATCAAGAACAATCAGAATGAGAACATTGACCTTGGCATTAGGCCTCCTATTGTCCTTTGTAGTTCAGGGACAGCAGCAAGTAGCAAAGAAAATCCGTGCAGCCAATGGTGTAAATATTGGCTATTATGAGTTCACTCCTAAAGGGTATAATAAAAATCAGAAACATCCTCTTATTATATTTTTACACGGAATTAGTGAGAGAGGAAATGGTGGTTCGCAACTATCGAAGGTTGCAAATGTTGGAATTCCAAGGATGATCAAGAAAGGTCATGATATGGAATTCAAGTTCAATGGAAAGAAGGAATCCTTTGTTGTGTTATCTCCCCAGCTCAGTAATAACTATGGATCATGGCAGGCATTCTATGTTGAAGAAATGATCAAATATGCCAAGAGAAACCTGGGTATTGATGAAAACAGGATCTATGTAACAGGTTTATCGCTTGGAGGCGGAGGTGTATGGGGCTTTGCTTCTAAAGAAAACAACGCTAAAGATGTAGCAGCGATAGTACCCATATGTGGAACCTGTATGATGAGTAATCCAGCTAGTGTAGCGAAAGCAGATCTACCTGTATGGGCTTTTCACGCAAAAAATGATTCCAGGGTAAGTGTAAAATGTACTGAAAGTGCTGTTGATCGCATTAACCTGCTTGGAATAAAGACAAAGGCCAAAAAAACCATTTGGGCTTCCGGGAACCACAATATCTGGGATAAAGTGTACAGCGATCCAAAAGTATTTGAATGGATGTTATCAAATAAAAGGTCAAATAAACCTTCAGGTGGAGGAAATTCAAACGAAAATAATAACGACAACAGCCAATCACCCAAGCCACAAAAGCCAGGCGCCAATAAGGCTCCTATAGCTGATGCTGGTCCGGATCGAATTACCAGGTCTTCTTCAGCTTTCGTAAACGGCAGTAATTCAAGGGATACTGATGGTCGAATTGTTAAATACCATTGGAAAAAAATCAGTGGACCTTCTTCTTACAATATTGTTGCTGATAATTATAAGTCTTCCAAAATTTCAAGGCTTGCAAAAGGAACATATGTTTTTGCATTAACTGTTACCGATAATGATGGTGCATCATCTACATCAAGGGTAACTATTACAAGACGATGATTTTCAATATCTATTAAATTTCCATAAAGGGCAGCTTTGGCTGCCCTTTTTTATTACGAATAATCATCATAAGTAAATACCCCTAATTATTACAATTCCCCAACTTTTCATGGTCGTTTGGTGTCATGTTTGCTCAATTGGCATCGATATCTGGAAACAATTAGTAGGTGTGAATATTTTTTTCCTTTTTAACTGTTTTTTGGTATAGTAATTGCCAAAAAAACGCGATCCCAACCCATTGAATCCTGGTTAAGGTTAAATGCTACCACCTCTGTTCCATTTATTCCCCTAAAGGGGTAAATCCATTTATTTCATCATTTATCGTAAGAAAACTCTAGGTTCTATGAGAAAGCTTTTATTCCTGGCAATGGCACTGATTCCCCTCCTCGCCTCTGCCCAACTTACTCAAAAAGGTCTGACTGCCGCTAATGGAAAGAGGATCGGATTTTATCAGTTTTTACCTCAGGGGTATGGAACGGGCTCCCTTCATCCATTGATCATTGCTTTACACGGAATTAGTGAACGTGGAAATGGAACAACTGAATTAGGTCGTGTATTAAACGTAGGGATTCCCAAGTATGCTGCAAAAGGAAGAACCTTTAAATTCACTTTTGCCGGCAAAACAGAATCCTTTGTCATCCTTGCTCCACAATTAGGTAGTGAGTATGGTGACTGGCAGAATTTCTATGTTGAAGAAATGATCAACTATGCCGTTAAAAATCTTAAAGTTGATCCAAACAGAATTATTCTAACCGGTTTAAGTCTTGGTGGAGGCGGAACCTGGAGATTCCCATCTGCTTCATCTTCCAATGCTGCAAAGTTAGCGGCCGTTGTTCCGGTATGTGGAACCTGCGCATTTGCTAACCCATCAAATTTTGCAACCAATAATATTGGAGTTTGGGCTTTTCATGCTACGAATGATACAAGGGTTGCTTATAGCTGTTCAAAGAATGCAGTAGACAAGATCAATGCAGCTAACCCTATAAATAAAGCCATCCTTACAAGTTACTCTTCAGGAGGCCACGCCATTTGGGATATGGCATGGGATTCAGGATATGTTTATCAAAATCCAAATGTATTTGAATGGATGTTGGGTCAGAATAAAGCATTAGCCCCAAATAAATTACCATCCGCTAATGCAGGAAATGATATCACGATATCAACAACTACTGCCAAGGTTAACCTCTCAGGTAGTGGTTCAGATGCAGATGGTTCAATTGTAAGATATATCTGGAAAAAAGTTTCAGGTCCTGCTTACGGAACAATCGCTTCTTCACTTGCTTCATCAACCACTGTTTCAGGACTTACAGTAGCAGGTACCTATATTTATGAACTGACTACAGTTGATAACAGGGGTTCATGGGCAAAAGATCAGGTTACTGTAAATGTAACTGCCGGAACTACAACAGCAAATAAAGCTCCTGTTGCAAATGCCGGAACTGATAAAACAATTACACTTCCAACAACCTCGGTATCAGTTACAGGTACCGGTACAGATTCTGATGGATCAATAGCTTCCTATAGCTGGTCAAAGATCAGTGGACCTGCCACAACATCTTTTAGTGCTGCAACTGCTGCAACAACTACTATCAGTGGTCTAACGGTAGCTGGAACATATACTTACAGATTAACTGTAAAAGATAATGCAGGAGCAACAGCTTCAGATGATGTTTCAGTTATAGTAAAATCTGCTACAGTTTCAAATACACCTCCAAAGGTGAATGCAGGAACTGATAAAACAATCACTTTACCAACCAATTCCGCAACACTTACAGCAACTGCATCTGATGCTGACGGATCATTGGTTTCCTATACCTGGACAAAGCTCAGTGGACCAACCGCAGGAACCATTGCAAGTCCAAACGCACTTAGCACAAATATTACCGGTCTTAATTATGCTGGAACTTATGTGTACAGAATTACAGTAAAAGATAATGGTGGTCTTACTGCCCAGGACGATGTAGCTATTATCGTAAATGCATCAACTGTTAACCAGGCACCAGTAGCAAAAGCAGGTAATGATGTAACTGTTGCAACTACAAGTGTTACAGTAGACGGATCTGCATCAACTGACGATAAGGGTATTACCATGAAAACATGGAGCCAGTTGGCTGGACCCAATACCGCAGTGATCGGATCAAGAGATCAATTCAGATCTTCTATCAGTAACCTGGTTCCAGGAGTGTACAGATTCAGACTTCGTGTTTGGGATGCAGAAGGTGTGATCGATACTGATGATGTATATGTTACTGTTTCTTCAACATCTACTACTTCAACTTCAGGAGGAACTACCAATGAAACCTCAGGCAGCACAACTGTGAAAGCTGAATCAGTAATTATCAATCCAAATCCGGCAATTGGAAGCTATGCCTATATGAAAGGTAACAGTGCAACAAATGGTTCAACTACCATTAGTGTATATACTCTTGGAGGTACTTTGCTGAAAAGATTTACTTACAATAAAACCACAGCAAATTTTACTTACAACATAAACATTAGCAATCTCTCCCGTGGATCATATATTGCTGAGGCAGTAATAGGTGGATCAAAGAAACTTACTACAACTTTCAGCAGGCAATAAAGGAATTTTTTCCTATGATTAAAGAGACAGTCCGAAAGGCTGTCTCTTTTTTTTAAATATTACACTTAGAAAAGCTCTAGGTTTTTTTTATTTCTTTTAGTCTAAATAACCTTAGCATTACCATTAGCTACTTATAACCAAAATCTTTTAAGTTTCAAAAAGGCCCAAATGCAGTCCCAATAAGGGTTTCAAGGCTTCGTTTTTACCTGAATCCAATCAGGTTTTATATGAAAAACGTTATCTTATCCTTACTTCTGCTGACCGCTTTTTCCGGACATTCCCAGCAGGTAGCAAAAAATCTTACAGCTGCAAATGGAGTTTATATAGGCTTCTATGAATTCAAACCTGCAGACTATACCCCAACAAAAAAATATCCTCTGATCGTTTTCATGCATGGCATTGGCGAGAGAGGAAATGGAACAACTGAAATAAGCAGAGTGAAGGCCCAGGGCATTCCAAAATATATTTCTTATGGCCACAAAATGACCTTCACATGGAATGGCAAAACCGAAACCTTTCTTGTCCTCAGTCCTCAGCTCTCTTCTTCCTATGGATCATGGCCAAGCTTTTATGCTGAAGAAATGATTAAATATGCCAAAACAAATCTTAGTATTGATACCAACAGGATATTCGTAACCGGCTTAAGCCTTGGCGGTGGTGGCACATGGAAATATGCCATCACATCATTAGGAAATGCAAAATCGATTGCAGCACTTGCACCGGTATGTGGTACTCAGCAGAGCGGTGACTACTGTAACATATCTAAAGCAAACTTACCTGTATGGGCATTTCACGCTGAAAATGATCCAACCGTTTCCGTTAATGCAACGAAAAATCAGATCAATTCAGTAAATAATTGTAATCCACAGGTTAAACCATTGATGACCCTCTGGCCAACAGGCGGACATTCAATTTGGGACAGGGCATTTGATACAACCTACAAATGGCAGAGTCCAAATATCTATGAATGGTTTCTTGCACAAAACAAATCATTACCTGTAAATAAACTTCCTATTGCAAATGCAGGAACTGATATTAATGTGTCTATTAACGGGATTGCTACACTTAATGCATCAAATTCCTATGATGCTGATGGCAAGATTCTTAGGTATATTTGGAAACAGGTCAGCGGACCAGTAACCACCAATATCATTGATGATACTACATCCAGCGCAAACACAGAGGTGAAAGGATTTACTGCAACCGGGATCTATACATATGAATTAAAAGTTGTTGACGACAGGGCTGCCGTGTCGACCGCAAGAGTAAATATTACCGTTGGTGCCAATGCAGCTCCTCTTGTAAATGCAGGAAATGATGTAACATTTACCACTAAAGAAATTGCACAATTAAACGGTACAGCAAGCGATAAAGATGGCACCATATCATTTCAGCAATGGAGCCAGGTTAGTGGACCAATATCTGTAACCATCAACAATAGTAATAACCTGAATGCAGATTTTGTAACAACAATGCCTGGTATCTATAATTTCAAATTACAGGTTAAAGACAATTCAGGTTCAATCAGTGAAGACCAGGTTTCCATCACCGTAACATTACCTCCAAACGTTGCACCCACAGCCAATGCAGGCTTTGATACTACCTTCAATATCGGTATGATAGCTCAATTAGATGGGTCAGGCTCTTATGATAATGATGGTTCAATTGTTTCACAATACTGGTCACAAATTAGCGGCCCATCCAATGTTACAATCAATAACAACTCTGGTTTAAATGCAAATTTCACTGCTTCTCAACCAGGCACCTACGAATTTAAGCTGCAAGTAACTGATAATACTGGCGCATCAAGCTATGATACTGTATCTGTTAATATTTCATTGCCTGCTAATCTTGCACCTGTTGCCATTGCAGGAGAAGATCAAGTAATATCTCCTTCAACTGCCGACCTTGATGGAAGCAAATCTTATGATGATAAAAAAATAAATACCTGGAGATGGAAACAGGTTTCAGGTCCAACCACTGCACTATTATCCAGCACAACCACTTACTCTACAAAAGTATCAGGCCTGGTACCAGGAGTGTACAAATTCAGGTTGCGTATTTGGGATCTTGAAGGTGTTCTATCTTATGACGATGTAGTAATTACAGTAAAATAAATCCTAAAAAAAGGCAGCAATTTCTTGCTGCCTTTTTTCTATCTGAATGGTTTAAAGAACTGAACGTCTCCCAATTCCAGCATTGGTCTGTCACCCTCAGTATCTCCATAACAATAGATCTTATTATATCTTGATAGATCAAACTCTTTTTTAATGCGGTCTACTTTTTCTTCACCGTAACAATTCCTGCCGCTGATCCTCCCACTGATAAAGTTATTATTACATTCCATTCTGGTTGCTATACAGCTTAAACCATGAGCATTACTCCATTTTGCCACCCAGTTCTCTGCAGAGGCAGATACAATAACCACTTCAGCACCTTCCTCTTTTAATTTATAGATCTCCCTGATCGCTTTTTCCCGAATCAATCCCGGGATCTTCTTCTCAGAAAATTCCCTGCACAGTAAATCAAACTCTTCAGAGGATGTATTTGAAAAGAAATGTCGTAGAATTTTTTCTTTGGCCACCTGGTTACTGATTATTCCAAGTTTGTAAGAAACAATAAAAGGACTGTACAAGAGAAATCCTGACCAAAAAGCGATATCACCTTTTGCAAACCTTATAAATTCCAGAAGGGTATCTTTATAAGTTATAGTTCCATCAAAATCAAAAAATGCAATCTTACTCACAGCTTCATTTTTTTGAATATGAATTCGGGAATATTCCTGATGATACACATGATATATCTCCACATCCACTTTACATACACTACGTTCTTCTTTTTCTTTACCGAATTATAGATCACTCCAGCAACTTCATCAGGTTGAGCAGTAATCAGTGGTGGCAATTTTAATCCTGCAGTCATATTGGTATTTACAAAACCAGGTAATACACTAACTACATGTACTCCACTATGGAATAGATCATTCCTTAAGCCTGATAAATACGCAGTAAATCCTGCTTTTGCACTTCCATAGATATAATTACTTTTTCTTCCACGATCACCGGCAACCGAACTGATACCAACAATCACTCCAGATCCTCTTTTTACAAAGGCTCTTGAAAGCAAATTCAAAATTGAAACTGCCCCGGTATAATTTGCATGTATTATTTGTTCGGCATGACTCCAATCGTGAACAGCTTTGTCCTGCTCCCCTAAATATCCAAATACACAGATCGCTACTTCCGGCAATACAGGAAGATGTACAACAAAATCCTGGTGAGAAGAAAACCTCAAAGCATCGAATTCAATAAGCGAACAACTAACGTTATTCCTTATACGAAGATCTGAAGCAAGGCTTTCCAGCCGTGATACATTTCTTGCAGCCAGTTGAAGGTCATATCCCTTACTGGCAAATTTTCTTGCGGTTGAGACAGCCATATCTGAAGCTGCACCTAATATTAAAACAGTCGGCATGATTAAGGGTTATGGGTAAGTCCCAGTCTTTTAGCCTGGATCGAATTGATCTTTCCAAGCGGGTCATATTTTCTAACAATCTTTTTAAATTCTTCTAACCTTGAATATCCAGCCTGCAACACTTCCGGCTTCATGCGTGCATCCTTTGACATATACAATCTTCCTCCGTATTTCAATACGATCTCATCCAGGGTATCCAGGAATTGCAATAAACCATCTCTGACAGGAAAATCAAGAGCTAAAGTATATCCTTCAAAAGGAAACGAAATAAGATCATCCTGCTTTCCAAACACTTTCAACACTGCAAGAAAAGAACCCAGACCTGCATCACTGATCTTATGCAAAATTTCTATCAATCCATCTTTTGCATGCATTGGTAATACAAACTGGTATTGAACGAAACCTTTCTTTCCATATCCCCTGTTCCAATTCAATATGGCATCAAGGGGATAAAAGAACGGTTCATAAGAAACCACATTGTTGATCTCTTTTTTAAAATTCTTTCCATAATACAGGAAATTGAAAGCCTTAACTGTAAAGCTGTTCAGTACCCATGATGGAAGTGTAACCGGAAAATTGATCTGTTTCTTTGATGGCAATGAAAGAGGATCCTTTTTGTATTTCTCAGGCAGATCAGAAACTTTCGCATGCTCTCCTAGGATTAAAATACTTCTTCCAAAATCCCTTCCTTTCTGAAGACAATCAATCCAGGCAACAGAATAAGTATAGTGCTTGTACTCTTCAAACAACTTCAATACATGGTCAAGGTTATCTGCCTTCACCTGCTTTTGTTTGATATAGGCAGTTTCAATTTTTTTCAGATTGAATTTAACCCGCGTAACAAGGCCGGTTAAGCCCATTCCTCCGCATGTTGCCCAGAACAGATCTGGATTTAAAGATTTTGAACAGGTGAATACTCTCCCATCACTCAACATCACATCCATTTCAATCACCTGGTTAGAAAAACTTCCATCCACATGATGATTTTTTCCATGCACATCACTTCCGACTGCACCTCCAACTGTAATGAACTTTGTTCCTGGTGTTACCGGTAAAAACCATCCCCTGGGAACAATTACTTCGAGGATCTTATCAAGGGTTAGTCCACTCTCACATTCCAATACCCCGTTCTCCGTATCAAAGGAAATTATCTTATCGTACTTGAGTGTGGTTATAGTGGTTTCCGCAAGAGATGCATCGCCATAACAACGGCCATTCCCTCTTGGAATAAATTCTTTGGAGTTAGAAATAACTGATCTTAATTCATCATTAAAGCGAAAGTATTTTTCTTCGCTTTCTACCACCGGGAAATTGCCCCAGTTTGCGATCTTCTTCCTCATGGTTCAAAAAATGTTAGATCTTTAATATAGAGGATAACAAAAAAACTCATTACCCATAGGACAAGCGTGATCTGTATGAACCGGTCTTTATATAGAATATCTGTGGGGGACCCTGCTTTATTCAGCACAAATGTTATTTGAAGGTACCTCATGATCCCAGCAATTACAAAAAGGCTGGTGTAATAAAGACGATGTCCGAACTTTATATACGAGACAGCAGAGACTGTATAATTAATATAGGAAACGATCAAAATGGCACAAAACAACGCCAGCATGGTGTTCAGAAACTCTAATGTGTATCCTTTAACCGCTTTTCGCATTTCCATTCCTGTATTGATCTTCAGCACAACATCATCTCGTCGTTTCGCTAATGCCATAAATAATGCCAAAAGGAAGGTCATGATGGTAAGCCACTGGGTCAATGGAACATCAGCAAGTACAGCACCACCTTTAACCCTCAGTACAAAACCGGCGGACAGGATGAGAATATCAAGAATGGATACATTTTTTAGCCCTAATGAATACGCCATATTCATCACATAATAAATGCTGGCTATAAACAGGAATTTTTTGCTTTCATCGGCAAGATATCCCACGATAGCTCCTGCAATCAGTAAAAGAATGGCGATCACGAGCGCAGCAGATTTATTTACTTTCCCAGAAGCAAGAGGCCGGTGCTGCTTTTCAGGATGCTTCTTGTCATCCTCAATATCACGATAATCATTAATGATATAGATACTGCTGGCCAGGAAACTAAAGGAAAAAAATCCCAGGAAAACATGGGCTATTTTTTCATTTTCAAAAAATTGTCCAGCGAAGAACAGAGGTACGAAGAGGAAAAGGTTCTTTGCCCAATGTTTCGGCCTCAATAACAGAATATAATGCTTCATGTGGGTCGAGTTGGCGCGTACAAGATAGTGTACAAAACTATTTAATGCAATTAATTGAACATTTGATTATCAATCCTTAACTTGACCGCCATCAGTAATTTACCTTAGCCTGGTCTAATGAAAAGGATCTTATCGCTTTCTGAAATAGCAGCAATCGTTTTATTGGCTTTAGTCCCAATCTTTGCCAGTTTCCCCTATCGAATCAATATCTTCCTTTCATGGGAAGGTGCCTATCGAATCTCTGAGGGGCAGGTTCCTTTCAGGGATTTTGGAATGCCCGTGGGCTATATGTACTGGGCAATTCCAGCGGCTTTCTTTAAAATATTCGGTGCCAAGTTAATCACTTTGATCAAAGCGCAGGCATTTATCAATATTATCGGAGGCCTGGCATTCCGTTCCATCCTTAAATCGGCAGGTGTTGATCAGCCTATCAGGATCGCAGCAGTACTTACCTTTTGTCTCTCCTACTCTTTCCCGAATTTCTGGCCCTGGTATAATCATACAGTGATCATCTACCAGTTAATAGGCCTGGCTTTCCTGATGCATGCCATTTCACTAACGCATATACGTTGGCGTTATATCAGTGTTGCATTATCTGCCATATTTATTTTTTTATCATTCTTTACAAAGCAGGATGCAGGAGGCTTGGGATTACTGATATCTATTGCCCTTCTTTTTTACCATGGAATCTCCTCTAAAGAATGGAAATCACTTTTCCTGTTTTCAGGAATATTCTTTCTTACAGCACTGGCTATATTTCTTCCCCTTCCTTCAACGGCCTGGAGTTATTGGTTCAATCACGGCCAGGCTCCTCATAGCTCAAGGATTTCCATCAAAGACATTATTGGTCAATTCCTGGGCTCTTCTCAATGGATCAAATTTTACCTGTTCATCATAGTGCTGCTCATATTCGCTTTCTACAGAAAACATAACGACATATTCACCAGCAGAAGGTTCATAATTTTTACCCTCCTCACCCTGGGCATTCTGGCGGAGGCCGCTATTTTCCAGGTCACCAGTTATGTTCCGGAAGACAATAATATCTTCTTCCACAGCTTTGCTATTGCCTATATTCTTTGGCTGACCAGGGAGCTGATGCCATCCGGATTTCAAAGCTGGACCGCGGCATTTATCATGACGGCAGGAGTTTTATTATGGTGGAGCCCGGTTTTCTGGAAATACATTGAAAGATTTGCCCTTTCTGGACCGGCCGAAGAGATCACTTACATGGAACACCAGGGATACCGGTATGCAAATACTGTCAACAGGAATACTTTCATGATCGAACTTGATACCACTGATGTTCCGATGGATCAATGGAGAACTCCTGCACTTACTTCTTTCGAAAAGATCCAGATGCCATCAAAAACAGCGGACCTGGCTGAGAAGCTTGTCAAGGAATACAAAGGCAGGGAAAACCTGAAGGTGTTAAACATGAGTGAGCTTACTCCATTAGCAGCAGAAATTCCTTTCAAACTGGAAACCGGCCCAGGTTATCCTCTCTGGTTTCATAAAGGAGTAGGGATGTTTGATAAAGAGACTAAAATGTTTGTTGACAGGATCCGGAATAATTATTACGACCTTGTACTGTACGAATACATTCCTTACCTCAATAATTTTTATCCTTATGAAGTAAGGGAAGCCCTGATGCAACACTACGAAAGAACAGATGTAGTGCCTGCTCCAAGAAAGCCGGCAGCACATGCCTGGCTTGAAGTATACAGGAAGAAACAGAGTTGATTATCAGCACTACTTTTCAGTTATTTTTGCTTCAAACGAGGCATCATAAAACCTACTTCCAACATATTATCCAGCCCCATTGAATACCTGAAAGGCGTTGGACCGCAGAAAGGTGACCTGCTCAAAAAAGAGTTAGGTATTCATACATTTCGTGATTTGTTGGAGCATTATCCCTTTCGTCATATCGATCGAACCAGGGTTTCGCTGATTGCCCAGATCACTCCTCAAACCGATTTCATTCAAATCGCCGGACGAATTACCAGTATCGGAATTATTGGTGAGAAAAGAGCCCGGCGACTTGTTGCCGAAATCAGGGATAGTTCCGGAAGCATGGAATTGGTTTGGTTCCAGGGCATCAGCTGGATGGAAAAAATGCTTTCAATCGGTAATACTTACCTGGTTTATGGGCGAACAAGTTTTTTCCAGGGCAGCCCTCAAATGACTCATCCGGAAGTTGAAGCCTTTGACCCATCCAATAAAGAAGGTAAAAATTTTCTTGAACCGGTTTACCCCAGTACTGAAAAACTGAAGGCAAAAGGTCTTGGTGGAAAACAGATCGGGAAACTAACGGCGGCTTTATTTCTCCTGCTTAGTGAAAATGATATCCAGGAGAATCTTCCATCAGATATATTGAAGGAAAACAAGCTGATGCAGCGGTACAGGGCATATTGCGCGGTCCATTTTCCCCCGGACCTGCAAACTTTCAACGAGGCAATGAGAAGGTTGAAGTTTGAAGAATTGTTTTTCGCGCAGTTGAGGATGAACCTTGTTAAAACCGAAAGACATCGATTTTCAAAGGGTGTGGTTTGCGCACAGGTAGGCGAATTATTTAATCGTTTCTATCAGGAAAATCTTCCTTTTGAACTAACCGGGGCCCAAAAAAGAGTAATTAAAGAAATCAGGAAGGACCTGGGTTCCGGACGTCAAATGAACCGATTGCTCCAGGGTGATGTTGGTAGCGGAAAAACAATAGTAGCCCTGCTTTGCATGCTGATCGCTGTTGGAAATAATTTCCAGGCCTGCCTAATGGCTCCTACGGAAATTCTATCACAACAGCACTTCAGTAACATCGAAAAACTCCTGAAAGGATTGCCGGTTGAGGTAAGATTGCTCACCGGATCAGTAAAATCAGCACAGAAAAAGAAGATCCTCCAGGAACTCAAAGAAGGAACTGTTCATATTGTTGTGGGAACTCATGCATTGATCGAGGATACGGTGGAGTTTCAAAACCTTGGACTCGCCATTGTGGATGAACAGCACCGGTTTGGAGTTGCCCAGAGGGCGAGATTATGGAAGAAAGCCGTTATTCCACCACATATCCTGGTAATGACTGCCACTCCAATTCCCAGAACACTCGCAATGACCGCGTATGGAGACCTTGATTACAGTATAATTGATGAGTTGCCGCCCAACCGGAAGCCAATCGTTACCGTACACAGATATGAATCGGTCCGGTCACAGGTAATGACCTTTATTAAGGATGAGATCACCAAAGGAAGACAGGCTTATATCATTTTTCCCTTGATAGAAGAATCAGAAAAGCTGGATTATGAAAACCTGATGAAGGGTTATGAGAATGTAAAGGCTTATTTCCCTGAACCAAAATACTGGATCAGCATGGTTCATGGGCGACAAACACCTGAGATCAAAGAAACCAATATGAGGCGTTTCAAGAACAATGATACCCAGATAATGGTAGCCACTACTGTTATTGAAGTAGGAGTTGATGTGCCGAATGCCAGCGTTATGGTCATTGAAAGTGCCGAAAAATTCGGGCTTTTTCAACTACATCAGTTAAGAGGTCGTGTGGGCAGAGGTGCTGAGAAGAGTTTTTGCATATTATTAACGAGTAACAAGATAAACAAAGAGGCCAGGGAACGTTTATCAACAATGGTGTCGACCACGGACGGATTTAAGATCGCAGAAAAAGATCTTGAACTTCGCGGACCGGGCGACATAGAGGGGACAAGGCAAAGTGGAGAGTTGAACTTTAAGCTTGCAAACCTGTTGCAGGATAAAGAATTACTTGAATTTGCAAAGGATACAGCTGAAAAGGTTCTGGATAAAGACCCTGATCTTGCAAACCCCGAAAACCTTCCAATAAAGAATTATCTCAAATCCCTCACAGGCAAAACGGCCTGGAGTAAAATATCCTAGTTAATCCATATTGATCTGCCAATTCCTTTGGAATTGTAGGCAGAATTTTGTTACTTATTAGTAATTATTAAACCGATTACCTTGGGCAGAAAATTTTTTATACTTGCCAGCCTCTGTATCCTATCTACCCTGCATATGTTTGCTCAGAGTTCACTGGAATTCGTTGAGAATAAAGGTCAGTGGGAAAAACAGGTCCAGTTTAAAGGAGAGATCCCGATGGGCTCCTTCTTCATCCAGCAAAAAGGTTTTACTGTATTGATGCATAATGAAGATGACATGGAAGCCATCATGGATCCAGTTCATCATAACGTAAAGAAGCAGGCTAAGCAACCTTTCGATAACGGTAAAGCTGTCGATGACCGAAAAAATGAACCAAAGATCGTTCGTTCACATTCGTATAATGTCTGGTTTGAAAATGCCAATTCCAAAGTTCAGATTGTACCGGAAAAGACCATCCCTTCGGTAAATAACTACTTCATTGGAAATGATCCTTCGAAATGGGTTTCCGGTGCCAGGCTCTTTCAATCCATCATTTACAAGAATATGTATGATGGCATCGATGTGAGATATTATTCGGAAGGCGGAAAAATTAAATATGACCTTATAGTCAATCCGGGTGCGGATCCTAATGTAATCACCTTACGTTATGAAGGAGCAGATAAAGTTTCTATCAAAAACAATGAACTGATCATAAAAACTTCTGTGGGAGATGTAAAGGAATTATATCCTTATTCTTTTGAGTTCAGTCCTGCCACAGGGAGAAAAGATGTCGATGTAAAATATGTTCTTACAGGAAATAATACCGTAAAATTTAAAGTTAGAAATCGAACTCCGGGAAGCACACTGATCATTGATCCTTCCCTTGTATTCGTAAGCTTTACGGGAAGTCGTGCCGACCAATACGGATTCACCGCAACGCCAGGTCCGGATGGAACATTTTACAGTGGTGGAATAGTTTTCAGTGAAGGATTTCCTACAACACCCGGTGCATTTCAGCGGACATTCCAGGGAGGCCGGGATCAAGCCCCAAATGATATTGGGATCATGAAATTCAGTGCAAACGGATCTCAAAGATTATATGCTACTTATTTAGGTGGAGGCAGTAATGATTATCCACACAGTCTTTTCTCCGATCCGCAGGGAAATCTTGTGGTAATGGGAAGATCTTATTCACCTGATTTTCCGGGAACGCAGGTTGGCCCTGGTGGAGGAGCTGATATTATTGTAACCAAGCTGAATTCAACCGGTTCAGCTTTGATCGGATCTTTAAAAATTGGTGGAGAGGCAGAAGATGGATTGAACATTGTGGATATGCAAATGACCGGGACTGCAAGCCCCAATTCACTTATGCAGAATTATGGCGATGACTCCAGAAGTGAAGTGATCCTTGATAATGCAAATAACATTTATGTTGCAGCACAAACCAAATCCTCAAGATTTCCGGTAACAGCAGGTGTTTTTGGAGCAGCTCTTGGAGGCAAGCAGGATGGTGTGGTAATGAAGATCAATCCAACCTGCACTGGAGTAATATGGGCTTCATACCTGGGGGGAAATGAGAACGACGGTGCTTTTGTACTGTCCATCAATCCTACCAATAATGATATCTATGTTGCAGGTGCAACTGCCAGTTCAAACTTTCCAGGAAATAAAGCAGGAACTATTTCTGCTACTTTCAGGGGAGGAACTTCTGATGGATTTGTTGCTGTAGTTTCCAATGACGGAACCACTTTAAGAAGAAGTACGTTTCTTGGAACTCCGGCATTGGATATAATTTATGGAATTCAATTCGACAGGTTAGGTTTCCCTTACGTGATGGGCATTACACGAGGTAACTGGCCGGTAATAAATGCTGCCTATTCCAATGCGAATTCAAAGCAATTCGTGGCGAAACTCAGGCCTGATCTTTCACAGTATGTTTATTCAACCGTCTTTGGAAGTGGTGCTTCCAAACCGAATATGTCGCCGGTTGCTTTCCTGGTCGACAGGTGTGAGAATGTTTATATTTCCGGCTGGGGTGGATGGATCAATCCAAGGGGAAATGATCCATTTGATCTAGCAGGTGTTGCCGGAATGCCAACCACACCAGATGCCTTCAAACCAAATACCGACAACCACGATTTTTACTTTATCGTTTTACAAAAAAATGCTTCTGCATTATTGTTCGGATCTTTCTTTGGACAGAATAATGGCGAAGGAGAACATGTAGATGGAGGTACTTCGAGGTTCGATCAACAGGGTGTAATTTACCAGGCCATTTGCGCTAACTGCGGCGGAGGAAACTTTCCTACAACACCAGGTGTGATTGGTCCGGTAAATGGTGCTTTACCAAACGGATGTAATCTTGCCGCGGTGAAGATCGCCTTTAACTATGCGGGTGTGGCAGCAGGTCCAAGACCTTATTTCAACAACGCAGTAGATTCTTCAGGATGTGCACCCTTTACGGTAACACTAAGAGACACTGTCCTTAATGCAAAATCCTATATATGGAGTTTTGGTGATGGAACTCCTGATGTAACGACTACTGATTTTGAATTGCAGCATACATTTCAGAATGTAGGAAATTACCGTGTAAGGCTAATAGCTATCGATAGTAACACCTGCAATATCAGGGATACCGCTTATATCAACATCAGGGTAAGAGCAGATAAAGCCGACATCGATTTTACAGCTACAAAACAGCCGCCTTGTGAATCACTAACCTATCGTTTTCAAAATACATCTATTGCACCGGCAGGAAAACCATTCCAGGCCAATAGTTTCACCTGGGATTTTGGAGACGGTACACCAAGGATCACTACCGGAACGAATACACTTGATCATACTTTCCCGGCTGCGGGGACTTATAATGTAAGACTGATCTTAACGGATACGAATTACTGTAATGCTCCGGATTCCATGACACTGGTTTTAAGAGTAGCGCCACTGGTAGAAGCAAGATTTGAAGTACCGGGACCTGCATGTGCTCCTTTTACAGCTGCATTTGTCAATACTTCATTAGCAGGTCAAACATTCACCTGGGATTTCGGAGATGGTAGTACTTCAACAGAAACTAACCCTGTCCACATTTATAACAAGCCGGGGACCTATACTGTTACCCTAACTGCAGTTGATCCTTCAACCTGTAATGTTACCAATACGATCAGGAAAACCATCACGGTAACATTGAGACCAACAGCAGATTTCAGCTGGGCACCTCAACCTCCGGAAGTGAATAAACCTACTGTTTTCACGAACCTTTCATCGGGTGCTGTGCGTTATGTATGGTATTTTGGTGATGGAGATTCCACTTTAAAAAATACAAGGGACACCGTTCTTCACCAATACCAGGCAACTGGTACATACCAGGCTTGTCTTGTATCATTTAATGAAGAAGGATGTGCAGACACTACCTGTATTGCAGTAGACGCCATCATTGAACCATTACTGGATGTACCAAATGCATTTACACCAGGCAGGTTTGGCAGAAATAGTATCATTAAAGTTGAAGGATTCGGAATAGCCAAAATGACCTGGAGAATTTATAATCGCTGGGGACAAAAGGTCTTTGAATCGAATAGCATAAGACAGGGATGGGACGGAACTTTTAAAGGTGAATTACAGCCAATGGATGTTTACGCCTATACTTTGGATGTTGAATTTTTCGACGGCAACAAACTGCGAAAGACAGGAGATATTACATTGATCAGATAGATCATCACAATATAATGCTGAACCATGAAGAGTTTGATTAGATTAATACCGATGTTGGCCCTGTCCTTACTGAATGGTAAGGTCAATGGGCAGGACCTGCATTATTCCCAGTGGTTCAATTCACCACTGATTACCAATCCGGCAAATACTGGATTTATTCCTGATGCGGATTACAGGCTTGGTGCGAATTACCGCAATCAATGGTCTTCCATTATGGCGATTCCTTATAAAACATTTGGAATTTGGGGAGATGCACAATTATTCCGTGACCGTATCGAAAGTGGATGGGTTGGCCTGGGTGGAGGAATTATGAAGGATGTTGCTGGTTCAGGAAAACTTTCATCCACTAAAGTAACAGGATCTATTGCATACCACCAGATGCTCGGAATTGCACACTTACTTTCGGCAGGTTTTACTATCGGATATACCAATAAAAGGATCAATGTTGCCGACCTGAGATTTCCTGATCAGTTTGATGGAAAATTTTTTGATGGCAATATTCCAACCAGTGTAGTAATTGATAACCCGAATGTCAATTACCTTGACTTCCAGTTTGGATTGAATTACGCATTTTTTCCATCGGAAAACCTTTATATGAATGGAGGTTTTTCGGTTATGCACCTGAACAGGCCAAGGGCTTCTTTTTTTAATGCAAGTGACCTGGGCGTTGACGACAGGGTACCATCCCGGTATACCGGCTTTGCAAATATGAGTTATAAAGCAAGTGAAATGGTGATCGTCAACCCAATGGTATATTATACAACCCAGGCTAAATCATCTGAACTGGTAGGTGGTGCAACAGTTCAATACAATTTATCGGGAGATGGGGCCATGCAGTTGGTAGGTGGTTTATTTTACCGGCCAAATGATGCTTTTATTCCTTTAGTTGGATTGGAGTGGAATAATATCAGGGTAACCTTTACCTATGATGCAACGCAATCAACCCTGAAGCAATTCAATAACAGTCGCGGTGCAAACGAATTTGGATTGCTCTACAAAGGTTTCTACCAGGAATATACCGAATACAGGCGCCAGGCTTTTTGTCCAACGTTTAAATAATTGTGGGGGAATGGTTTTTGTACTTCTGTTATCAATAACAGAACATGAAACCATTTCTTTTTTTTATAGTGATCGCAACTGTTTTTACATTTTGCAGTAAAGACGATACCGATGAAATCCTCGGAACTTCCCAGGTGGATTCGCTGCTAGTTGGTACCAGGTGGATAGTCACTGAAAATATTGCCATCGACTCTTTGAACAGAACCACCGATCTTACTGTTGACAAACCAGATTTCCAAAAGGATGATTATCTCCTGTTCAACAGGGATTCAACCTATGAACTCAATGACAATATCATCTTAAGATCTGACACAGCATCACTGATCATCGATGCAGGGAAATGGCAGTTATCACCGGATAAAAAAATGATCTTAAGAGAGAGCACAGTTTTTAACAGCACATATCCAGCAGCAACCATTAAAGAGATTTCAACGAATACATTATACCTGGAAACACATTCAGATTCAGATAACAGTATTGTTAGAACCAGGTATCAAAAGAAGAATTAATCATGCTGATAAATCCAAAGGACGTTAAAAAGATTGCGGTTTTTCGTGCACTTCAATTGGGTGACCTATTATGCGCTGTTCCTGCATTCAGGGCTTTAAGAGAAGCTTATCCCGATGCAAGTATAACCCTATTGGGATTGCCATGGGCTGCATCATTTGTTCAACGATTCAATAAGTATTTCGATAAACTCAAACATTTTCCAGGTTTTCCCGGACTTCCTGAACAGAATTTCAATGCTGAAAAAACTGTATCCTTTCTACAGGAAATGAATGATGAAAAATACGACCTGATCCTACAGATGCAGGGAAACGGAACTATTGTGAATCCCCTGATGGAACTTATGGGAAGCAAGATTACTGCAGGATTTTACAAATTGGATGATTACTGCCCGGATTCAACTCTATACCTTCCTTATCCTCCCGGTGTTCATGAAATTGAAAGACACCTACAATTAATGGATCATTTAAGTATTGAGCGACAAGGTTCATACCTGGAATTTCCTTTAACTGAAAAAGACTTTCAGGAATTAAGAGATGCCGATCTTATTCTTGAACCAGGCAGTTATGTTTGCGTGCATCCCGGTTCAAGGGGAACCTGGAGACAATGGCCTCCTGCATTCTTTGCATTGCTCGCAGACATTTGTTATGAACACGGTAAACAGGTCATCATAACAGGAACAAAAGACGAAATTGAAATTGCTGAAGAAGTAGCAAACAGAATGCAACACACAAGCATTATTGCTGCAGGAAAAACAACACTTGGTTCCATGGCAGCATTAATTGACAGTGCCTATGCGATCATTTCAAATTGTACAGGCCCTGCACATATGGCTGCTGCGTTAAGAACAAGAAGCATAATTATCAGCATGGATGGAGAACCTGAAAGATGGACATACCAGGAAGATAATTTACATTATGCGCTTGACTGGACCAGAAATCCTGATGTAGATCTTGCAGCCAAAGCAACTGAATTAATGTTCGATTCAAACCTTATCGAAGAATCGAATGCGGTTCTATAAGTTTTTTAGCCGCTTTTAAAATATCATTATGATCAGGCATCTTAACAGGTGCCTTTTTCATTTTATAAAGATGTTGGATCACTTCGTTTTTTGATCGGGCTTCTTCTTTTACAGGAAACATAAAAACTTCTGAAGGAGTATTCCATGGTGTATGTTGCGGATTAGTATCAGCATACAAAACGATCACCGGTTTTGCTATTGCAGAAGCAATATGAACAGTGCCCGTGTTTACGGAAACAACCAGTGATGATCCGGCGATTAAAGCAATGAATTCATCTATACTAAACATCCCTGCGCAATTAAAAACATTCGCACCAGATTCTTCAGCTATGTCACTGCAAAGCGATGTTTCAGAAATTGCTCCAGTTATTAAAACAGTGAGGTTAAATTGATTTTGAATTTGCTGAACCAGGTCAACCCATAATGTATTGGGATATTTTCTTTTGTCTTCACTTACACCTGGATGAACTATGATGTATCCGCCTGATATATCAACAATTCCGGATGCTTTTTGTGTTGCTTTTATAAATGAATCATGCTCCATTCGCAGATCCATATTTGTATTGGATGAATGGCATCCAATGGCTGCAACCAGATCCAGATCACGTTGCACCTGGTGTTTGATAATATCATAGGGTTCTTTATCTGGTACCCAATCCGTAAGCAGGTGATAAGGATTCTCGCGGCAATAAGCAAGTCGTAAAGGAATGCCGGCCATATATGCTATTAGTGCGGCAGGCAGTGGATTCTGACTAAATACAGTAAAGATTATTGCAGCATCAAAATTCAAATTTTGAAGTTGGTCAATGATCCTGTGAATAGATGATGGTTCATGATCATTTTTAATCCAGGGAAAATCAACCTTGATGACTTCATCTATACAATCAATATAGGGTGTAATGATAGATCCTGCAGAAGATGTAAGCAATGTGATTTTACATTCCAGTGATTCTTTTACAGCACGGATCGCTGGAGATGACATTAATACATCACCCATATTATCCGCACGAATCACCAGGATATTTTTACACGATGCCCATTCCTTTTTGATCATGCAGCCTGGCTTTTCTTCTTGATGGAGGAAGATTTTGTTTCTTCAATTTCAGTGGCAACAAGTTCTTCGTATGAAATAGAAAGCATGTTCGCAACTTTCTTCCAGGTAAATAATGCATTTACCCTTGTCAGGGAATGCCTGCTCATGGATTCCAGTAATTCAGGATTCGACAACATCAATGAAACACGCAGAGCTAGTGCCATAGGATCTTTCGGGGGAACAAGCAGGCCCGTCTTTCCTTCAAGTACTGTATACTTGATGCCACCAACATTGGATCCGATTACCGGGGTTCCACATGCCATTGCTTCGAGCGGTGTTATTCCGAAAGGTTCATACCACGGGGTGGTAATAAATATATCAGAGGCAGAATAATAGTATTTTAATAGATCCCGGGATTTACTTCCAACAAACACAACCTGCTCTTCTACTCCTTCTTCTTTGGCAATACTTCGCAATCTGCCAATCTCAGGAGTAAGGATCTCGCTTGCACAATCAGACTCACCTCCTACTACCAAAAGTTTGCAGACAACTCCTTTTTGTTTTAGCCGCGATAAGGATCTTATTACATTATCAACTCCTTTGCGTGGAACCATTCTGCCCAGTTGCAGCAGGATCTTTTCTTTAGGATCCAGTTTAAGCACCTTCCTTGCTTCCATTTTCCCAACAGGTGCAAATTCATGCTGGTTAAATCCGCATGGAATTACGACAATCTTCCGTTCGTCAGCATCATAAAAATGAATCAGGTCTTTTTTATCCTGCGGACACTCGGCTATAATTTTATCCGCTTCCATAACCAGTTCACGCTCGATCTCAATCCTGTTAGAAGGAAATTTATCATTTAATCCCTGGTATATCTTACGGATCATTCCCAGTGCATGGAATGTGATCGCAAATGGAATTCCGGTCAACCTTTTGATATTTGAAGCAACAACACCTGACATAAAAAAATGTGCGTGCACTAACTGGTATTTTACTTTTTGTCGCTTAATAAATTTGAACATTTCCATGGTAAACTCATCCATAAAAGGAAGCAGTTGTTCTTTTGGAACACATTCTCTTGGACCGGCATTCACATGGATCACACGAACTCCCTTTTTCCAGTTTACAATGCGAGGCTGATCTGCATTTTCCCACCTGGTGAAAACATCCACTTCATATCCTAAAGCAGCTAATTCAATGGCAGTTTCTGCAACATACACATTTTGACCTCCGCTGTCCGTACCACCTAATATAGCCAATGGTGAAGCATGATCGCTGATAAATGCTATTTTCTTTTTCATGAAGTTCCTAGGATTGGTTTATAAAACACTAGAGACAGGACCTTCAAATCTTCAATTCATATACCAACCGATTGCCTGTTTGGCAGAACCGCTTCTGACACCTTAAGTAGAATATATTCCCCTCAGCGCCGTTACTTCCGGACCATATTAAAAAACAACTATCATTTTAATGTTTCAACGAATACCAGTAAATTAGATGCAAACCATTTAACAACGATTGTATGCAAAATTCCCGCAGATCTTTTCTGAAGCAGTCAGCATTTGCTGTTGCAGGTACTACCCTATTCTCATCTGATCTTTTTGCATCATACAAAAAGAAAAATGAGATCGTTGGATTACAGTTGTATTCTGTAAGAGCAGAAATGCAAAAGGATCCATTAGGTACATTGAAAGCCCTTGCACAAATGGGCTATAAGCATGTTGAACATGCTAATTATGTTAACAGGAAATTTTACGGTTACAGTCCTGCAGAGTTTAAAAAGATCCTTGATGATCTTGGTATCAAAATGGAAAGCGGCCATTCCGTTTTGGCTAAAAAACATCTCACTGAAGATGGATCAGGATTCACTGATGAATGGAAGTACACTGTTGAAGATTCAGCGGCTGTTGGGCAAATGTATGTGATCAGTCCATGGATGGATGCTGAGATCCGTAAAGACCATACCAAACTGATGAAGCTCATGGAAGTTTTCAATAAGAGTGGAGAGTTATGCAATAAGTATAATATGAAGTTTGGATATCACAACCATGATTTTGAATTCAGCGAAAAACTGAATGGAGAAACTCTTTTTGATATCATCCTTCAAAATACAGATCCAAAATTAGTGGTGCAGCAGCTTGACATTGGTAATATGGTGAATGGTGGAGCAAACGCTTTGGATATATTAAAGAAATACCCAAACAGGTTTGAATCAATGCACGTTAAAGATGAGATCCTGGCACAGGGAGGTCATGAGAAATACGAAAGTACCATACTTGGAAAAGGTATTGTAAAGACCAAGGATATGATTGACCTGGGAAGAAAGATGGGAGGTACCACTCATTTTATCATAGAACAGGAAGCATACCAGGGAATGTCTCCAATGGATGCAGTAAAAGAAGACCTGGCCATTATGAAAAAATGGGGGTATAAATAGTTTATACCAGTTTAAATAAAAAAAGAGGTTGCGATAGCAACCTCTTTTCATTTATATGCGGAGATCCTAATTCCGCTTCACCATCTTGTTCACTGATTTTACTTTGCCATTTACTTTCAATGTAACATAGTAAATAGCCGTTTTATTACTAAAGCCCGATGTTGGAATCTGAAGCCTGTTAAAGCCCTGTGGCAAGCGATTGAACTGCCTGTTCACAACCAGTCTTCCCGACAGATCATAGATCTCAGTACTTACCTGGTCTGATTCATTTTCATTAAAGAATTCCAGCACTATGTTATCCCTGAATGGATTTGGATACATACTAACCTTGGTAACAATTACAGGGCTATCTCTCAACAATCCCTGCTGATTGATTGGAGCCTGTCCGGTAGTGCCTGATGATACTCCAACGTTTCCATTTCGCTGGTAGATTACCATTCCTGCATTGAACCCATATTGCGCAGCATCTGTAGTAGAGAACTGGATCAATACTTCTCCATTTTCATCCGGCTGAACATCATTGATGAATACAATCTTGGTGGTATTCTCCCAAGAATTCAGGTAAACTGATTTGTCGTTAATGGTATACTTGGCTGTAAAGTCGCCCAGGAACCAACCGGCTGGACCAGCACTTCCAAAGAAACCAAAACTATACCTCATGGAATGGTTAAGACCAGTCAGTCGCATTGTGCTTACCTGGTTGCGATCAACCCAATAGCTCGACAACAATACATTGTCCGGAACAACTCCTGAATTATTTCCAGTTACCTGTCCTGCATTAAATTCTCCGTTAAACACTTCTTCAATTGACAGGTTGATACCTGTTCCAACCTTTAAGTTGTTTTTCAGATCTTTTATTGTTGCAGGGTTTGTAGGCAGTGTTGCCAGGTTATTCCACGATGTTGGCCCATTAGCAACAGTATAATTGAAATTCACATTGACTATGGATTCAGGCGTAATAACAAATGCCTTGTTACTGTATTCACTGAAAGTAGTACCTGACTTCGCCCTGATCCTGAACCAGTACTTGGTTGCAGGTTGCAAGCCGGTTGCCCTGTAAGTTGTAACATTTGCATTCAGCCTGTACACTGTAACTGAAGAGAACAATGAATCTGTGGCTCTTTCAAGTTCATAACCCAGTGATGCATTTTCATTGTATGCCCTGTCGATCCATGAAAGATTCACTATTGTACGATCGCTTGCTTCTGCATACAGGTTAACAGGATTCAATACAGGTGTTGAAGACGGATACTCTTCGATCTTAACTGCATTCAGATGCATGGCTACTTTACCTGATACTTTCCGGATGGTTACTGAGATCTGACCTGTAGCATCAGGAATGAGTCCATTCAGATTCGCAGTTTCCTTATTATTATAACGTGCATTCAGAATCTTTCTTTGTGTTCCTGAAATGAATTCAATAGAAGCATCTGTTCCTTCATTTCTGCTCGACATGAAAGAGAGATTATACCTCATGGATGGATTCAATCCTTTAAATACAAAGTTGTGCAATGAATCCGTTTTGGTGATACCACGTTCCATTACCAGGTCAGGATACAATCCTGAATTATCACCGGAAACAAAACCAAGATCATTATACTTCGTCCATGCCTGTACGTTAGTTATGGAAAAAGATGTTGCTGCTCTTCTTTCATCTATCAAAGATGATATAGTTGAATTTGCTGCAAGGATTCCAGTCCACTGATTCCAGTTATTTGGAACACCTGAAACTGTTCTTCCGAATCTAACATACACTGACCTTGTATACTTATCGGATACATCGAGTGTAAGATCCCTTGTGCTTTCATTGCCTTTGTCATCTTTGGCAAGTACTGTGAATTCATAAGAACCAATATCCTGCTGTGCAGCATTGATATTAAGCCTGTAGGATGTTCCGCTGAGGTATGTTAAGGTTACAAATTTCGGAGCATTGAGCAGCGAAGCAGTTACAGCATCACCTGCATTATCAGTAATAGTCAGCGACCTTGTTTCAGCGGCAGCTGTTTTCACCAGGATCGCACCCGGATCACTGATCACCGGAGCTGTATTACCAGGTGTAGCATAGACAGTATTGGATTTACCACTTGGATAAGTTCCATTTACTGCGACAACGTAATAATAATACCTGGTAAGATTAGTTACAGAGTTATCCGCATAGGCATTACTATTGGCTGCAACTGTTGCTATCAATGTAAATCCTGTTGTAGCATTTGTTGAACGCCAAACCTGGAAGCCGGTTTCATTGGTTGAATTATCATTCCAGCTCAGACTTACTTTGGAAGAGGCCGGTGAAGCAGCAACCAAGTGAGATGGTGCTTCAGGGTTCGGTGTAGATGCCGGTGCAGATGTAACTGCATTGGTTGAAGCAAATCCTGACTCACCTGCCTTGCTTACTGCGCGTAACCTGTAATAGTATCTTGTTGAAGCCTTTAATAAGGTATCAACATAGAAGGTAGAATTAGCCGGGATAGTAGCAATATTTGCATAAGGTCCATCCACGGTAGCTGCACGCAGCAGTTCAAACCCTGTTTCATTCGAACTGTTATCGAACCAGGTTAACCTGATCTTCGAACTGGATATTCCGGTTCCCGCAAAACTTCCCGGAGCTGCAGGAGGAGCAGGTAAAGAATAATTTACTGCAGAGAAGAATCCTTTGTTGATTCTTTCCCTGGTCACTCCATTGGTATTCCACCAGAATATTTCTAATCGCTCAGTTCCAGTTTTTTCAAAATAAGGAATGGCAATTGGATGGTAACCGCGGGTAAGATTTATGGTTCCTGTTCTTGATCTTGCTGTATGGACACTATCATTCTGCACAACTGGTTTAGCTGTGTATGAATAATTGCCGATGATCAGTTTACTTCCTTCATCTGATAAGAGTTCAAAAGTATAAGTTGATGTTTCAGGAATATAGATATAGCCGGTATAAAGCAATCCGTAGTTATCAGTTTGTGTTCTGATAGGTGTATTACCCCGAATGGTATCAAGTCGACCCTGCTTAACCGGTGTAAGCGAATTGAAATCCGGAAGCTGGCTCCATGATCCATTATAATATTTATAGTTCGTTCCCTGGTCGTGAGTAAATCCAGCCACCTGGTTACTAAATGGAGATTCGTTACCCACAGTATCGATTCCTTTTACTGTGAACTGGTAAAACTTAAGCGGATCCAGTCCTGTAACAGTGAAGTAATTTACTCTTGAACTGTATAATTTCTTTCCATCAACATAAATATCATATCGCTTGATGCCCGCATTATCTTTTGAAGGATTCCATGCAAGAGAAACAGAACTCAGGTTACTTCCTTTATAAAAGAGATATGGCGCTGTTGGTGCAATATCATCTTCAAGTGTTTTTACAATCGCCTGGTTGCTTACCGGGGCTGCACCTGAATTATTCACTGAACGAATAACATAGTAATAAAGTGAATTATCAGTTAGTTCGGTATCCGTATAAGTCTTGTCATTTGCAGGATTGATGCCTACAAAGGTCCATGGACCGTTCGGGCTGGTTGACCTGTAAATTTCAAAACCAGTTTCATCATAAGTTGGAGATGCTTTATCATCCCAAACCAGGTTTACTTTATTACCATTTACCGGAGAAGCAGTGAGGTTTGTTGCAGGATCCGGTTTAGGAGAACCTGATGCAGGTATCACTGTGAATACAGGTGAAAATTCAGAGCCACAACCATATTGCTCATAGACTTTAGCCTTATAACTTCCAACCGGCGCAGCATATGTTTGCTTACTTGATACAAGATCATTATCTGTTGAACGATAGAATTCATATTTGGCATAACCATCATCCAGTTTTAAAGGAACAGTGGTTCTACCATCGAGTGATGGCAATACTTTACTGTAATTTCCATCAATTACAATGGCTGGAGTTTTAGTAACACCCTTCGGTTTAACTACAGCAGGAATTGGAGAGAATACGGTCCATGCGGAGTTAGAAAATCTTTTGAACCTGACACGGTAAGTACCGAATGCTTTTACGATGATCTCATTTCCTGTAAAAGACGTTACTACAGATGTATTCTGAATGGTATTTACTCCATTGGTACGGGTTGCAATGGTAGATCCATTCCATTGCCATTCATAAGCATAATAACCTTGTGTAATACCGAGGCGTGCATTAATAACAGAGTCCGGACAGAATTCATTCTTTCCAAAGAAAACAAGAGGGTTTGCTTTATGTGAATTGTTCAGCCAGTCAACAAATCCTGGTTCAGCCCAATGGCGGCCCCATACGGCATGGCCAAGATCAGGATATAAAGTGTATTTGATGTATCCACCAATATTGGTAACCTGGTTAACACTGTATTTAGCCTGTGAAGGTGATGGAGCAGTATCCTTACCACCTGTTGCAAGCCAGATAGGAATATGAACGAAAGTCGGGAAATTGAGTTTCATACCTGCAGCAGCCGATGGAAGAATGGCAGCAACTTTCTGAGGGAAAAATTCAGCCATTTTCCAGGATGCTGATCCACCGGCTGAAAGTCCGTCAACCACTACCCTGCTATCGTCCACTCTAACATATTTCACCAGGGAATCGATCAGGTTAGCAATTGTTTGATAATAGGTATTGATATTGGTACCCCAGTTGCCCCAGCAGGTTCCATCGGAAGGAACCATTTGAGGGTAAAGAAGAAATCCGTCGAACTGATTTTTATCTACCCTAACACGAAATGTATTTCCACCAAGTGCTAATTGTTTTTCATTGTTGTATACTCCTCCATTGGTAGGACATCCGGATTCACCAGCTCCATGGAAGAACAGCATCATGGGGTATTTTTTACCTGCACTGTCGGGGTTATTATAACTACGTGGAAATTTTATTCTGAACGCAATTCCTTTGCTGGAAGTCAGTTTTGCAAAATATGCTTTGTAGGAAGAAGCATCCCAGGCACCATTACCGGTACTTATACCGTTGGTAATAACTGATACCCATTTCTGCAATCCCATTTTATTAGGATCGGGGTTGGTAGCTGAACCTAAGGGCTGGCTTGAATTCCAGCGAACTATAGGATCGGCAGGATTAAAAACGTTCTGGCCTTTAACCGATGCAGTAAGCAGTCCCAACGTTGTGGCAACGAGGAGTAAAATTGATCTCATATATACGGAGTTTGCGTATTATATTTTGGTAGATAGAAATAAACGGATTGGACTTTACACTGGTTTTGTGTAGGATTGGCAAGTAGGTTATGCAATTTTCGGGCCGGGGCAAATATTGGAGGAGTGCGGAGAATTAGTTGGCCGGTAGATAGATCGGGGACTAATAAGGTACGAAGAAAGAGGGGGATTGCAAGGGGGAATTCGGGAGTTGGGAGTTTGGA
>CBHWDO010000016.1:0-92865 GCA_966112615.1 uncultured bacterium | reverse complement strand
AATTATATTTGAAAACCCTAACTAACAAGTGGCATTAAAAAAGGGGGAGCTTACAATATGACTTGCATTTCTCAGATTTCTTTTATACGTTCATAGCAGGAATTCCTGCGCCAGTCTTACCTTATCAATACTTCTCCAGGCTTAGTTACTAGCACCCATTTTCAAACATTTAAACTATTCGTATGAATATGCTCAAAAAGCCTACAGTGGTATTGTATGCCCTGGTGGTACTGGTATTCTTTTCCTGCAATGATAAAAAGGAAGAAGAAAAGAAAGAGCCTGCAGCTATATCTGATGGATCAATGAAAGTTGAGAGCCGGGCAGATGACTCTAACTACATTAAGGTAACGGAGGTTGCAGCCATGATGAAGGTTCTGGAAGATTCTCTTGCAAAATTGAAGATTCAAAATCAGAGCGCTAAAGCTGCTCCGATGCAAACTGTAAATTTTGCAAACAGAACTGAACCTTATATGGGACATATTAAATGGATGTGGGAGAATCCTAATCCTCCTGCACAGATGCGCTGCCTGGCTTATATCATAAACGGAGATGGCCCTCCCAAACTTCGTGGCAATGCCACAGCTCATGCATGTGTGGTAAATGCAATTCAGGCATATAGACAGGATAAATTGGAACTTGCAATAAATTGGTTAAAGGCTGGGCAGTGTCATAATGATCAAGCTCAGAGTGAAATAGCAGCTGGTGGCCAAATGGCAGTTCAGTGGGCTCTTCAAGAATATGGAAAAGATGTTCCCCAGTAATGAGAAGTATCGTACATCAAAGGTCCTTGTATGGGGCCTTTGATTTTTCTAAGCCAGCTTCAACTGATCCAGGTTGAGGTAGCAATAGGTGATAGATCCCGTGTTTGGATCTTCCTGCCTGCAAAATGCAGTTCCTATTTTTGGATGTACAAGTCTTACTACAAATAATTTTCCTGGGTGAAAGTGGCGAGTCACTTGCGACCCTATTGATATTTCTTGGTTTAATTGGCTTTCCATAAATTGAAAATAGTGGCCAATGGTATTATAGAAATTCTCGGGTTGTAAAATCTTTATTTATATATGTGAAAACACCTATTCTTAATAAAGAAGGCAACTATTTTATATACCAGGTTCACTCCCTTTTTCTCCTTCAATTTTTTGTAGCAGATCGATATTGAGGTAGGAATATGTGATCTCTCCATTTTCAGAATGGACATGCTTGCAATAGGCTAGATTGGTTATTCTAAGAAGCCTCACAATTTCCATTTTAAACGAAGGCATTTCTTTTAAAATTACCATTGATCCTACCTTGAACCCCTTGAAATTACCTTTTTCCATAGCTTTTGTTCAAGTTTTTTGCAATTAAATAATAATTGAATTACACAGTCAAGGTTTAAGACGATTCATAGGGTTTTCACTTATAAGACTATAATAAATCCCTTATTCAAATGGCGGGAAGACACTTCGGATTATAAAATCTGGCTTAGAAATTCCATACAGTGATTAAGTACCAAACTGATTTGAATGGTCATTTTTTCCAGAATAGGAAGTTTTACCAACACCCCTTCCGCGTTTAGTTTAGTAAACCCTAGTACTTCATTTAGATCACTATCAGGAGAGAGTAAAAAGTAGAATGGAATACTTTTCTTTTTGAGGCTTTCAATTTCAAGTATTTTTTTCCTGGTTTCAATGCCTTCTTTACTTTGAGGATCCAGATCTGAAATAACAATCAAAGGTTGACTATCTGAAGCAAGGAGGTAAAATATTAGATCATCTCCCTTTTTAAAGATTTCAACGTGATTTTTGATGCCAAGTTTGCTAATTATTTCCAGCATTCTTTGCTGGTCATTATGATCATGTTCAAGGTAAAGAACCGCTCCCTCCAGTTGCTTGCACATATAGCTGTTACCTTTTATATCAAGCTACTATAATATTTTGAGCGTGTCAAGCGGGAAGGTGTAAAATTCAAAAGATTTAAACTGAGGATTTAGGTATTTGCAATAGGCTGTTTTCTCCTGGGGGTCAATAGAGACCACTTCCATCTCCATATGCTTCTGCAGGATGAAATATACTTTGGAACCGGTAGTTATTTGGTGTGGTTGACTTTCGTTATTCAGGTTTGGATCCATCAAAATTTACAGGGATTATTGTTTGCAACGGTAGTTCTATTGTTTCTTCCTGGTTGGTTGTAGGATTTGTAAAAAGACAGAAGGCTGTCCTGGCAATAAGATCTATTTCCTGAACGGTGTAAACTTCATTTTTATTGAAAGAGAAAGTGACTTGGGATCCAACTTTAATATGGCTGTATTTTTTCATCAATTCCTGCTTGACCTTATGTTTATCAGTAAGACATTCTGAATCAGATGATAAAAGCTGCTCTTTTTTTAGAAGATTGAATTTCATAGAATACTGTCTAGAAACTAAACAACACTTTCAGCACAAAGAAGTTGATTGGATTATAAAATGTGAATGGTTTTTAATACCTTATTAATATTTCAGTACTTGTTCCTGGATAATTTTCGAAGGAATTATAGTGCTTAATTTTCTTCAATTGTGGTTTTGGCTTTCCATATACACCTTGAAGAAAAGGTTTTGTAAGTTTAGGTTTATCCTGGTTAAGCTCTTAAGTAGGCAAGGCCCTTTGCGGGCCTTTTACTTCTTCTTTGATTCCATCATCTGCACTGCTGCCTTGATCATCTCCAGGGGATCCTTTGGTTCTTTCCGGAGCATATTGGTTTCAAATCCAAAGATCCAGTTTGCATTTGCACCTGTCAACTTGCATGCATTATATATATGGTCCCGGGTGAAGCTCTGGTGACCACGGCGCACGTTTCCAATATTAGTTCTGGGGAAACCGATCTTTGCCAGGTAGTCACTTTCATGCTCGGCCATCTGCTCACCTATGGCATATTCCATCAGGGAAAGCATTCTTTTATCTGATATCGGCATTTAATTGGATTTTATATGGCTGAGTATGATTTTTACCTTATAAAGCCTATTGGCTGCATCCTGAAATGAAATCATTTTTTGCATTGATCTTATTTCCTTTTCTGAAAAAGTGTAATCATAGACAGAGGTTCCCATCATTCTAACTTTAACAGACCTTGCGCCTTGTAAAGCTAAAAACGCTGGATCATTGAACTGTTTGGAAAGTACTGCGAATTCATACCCATCCTTTATTGAATGATGGTAAGGACGAACATTATATAAAGAATCATCAATTTTAAGGGTAGCTATTTCGGGGTTTGCATAGTCACCGGAATAGTTATATAAAAAAAATCTAATTGAATCAGGGCTGCCATTTTCTTTAATGTAGAAAGATGTTTCAACCTTATCAGAATCTCTGCCAATGCTAATTTCAGGGTCCACTATTAGCAAGCTTGTTGAAAAGTCATCTTTTATTGTATCAATTAAAGCAGCTAAAGAATCAACTGCTTTTTGATAATAAATAGAATCTTTATGGTAGTCTTCATTCTCTGAGCTTTTACCATTATTATACTTAGAGGTACAATTAAATGAGATCAATATAACTATCAAAAAAGCGCATAATCTGATCATATAATTTTGTTTTACTATGCCTTGAATTTCAATGGTGTTTTCCTCATTTTAAAAAAGAAAAATCCCATCTGCTACTTTTCAAAATTCTCCTATATTGCAAACTCCTTGGAAAGAGAAAACAACCACATTCCTCATTGATATCCAGGGTACTGTTTACCGCACGGCGTAGGCATTGTACTGCTCTGGATGTCGGGGCGTGGTTGCCCTTCTCTTTCCTTGCGTATGATTGTCCTACGTCTTTTTTCTCCATGATCCTAATGAACCCACCCCTTATCAGTTTTTAACCCTTAACCATCACGATTGCCCTATGTCCAAGAAGAAGAAATCCAGGGCCCTGCGACGGGTCACCTCTTTTGTTTGCGCATCAACTGTTCTTTGTCTTCAATCGCTTTATCAAACGCACTCAACAGTTTCGTTACAGGTACGTTCATTCGTGCGGCCTCCTGTTCAGCAAGAATCTCAACGATCACGGCAAGAGTAGCCTCTATCTTTATTATCTCTGTTGCCATAAAAGCATCCACGTCTGGTACGTCGGGTGCTTTTTGTTTTAGTTTATTCTGATACTCCTCAAGTTTCTTTATAAAACGATCAGACACTTTTCCAGTTGGAGTGAGACTGTCAGATATATAATTAGGCCCATACCCCATTCCTTTAGAGATTTCCTGCATAGACATCTTATGCTCCTCTTCTATAGCTGAAATGATCTTTCTGACCTGTTCTTTGGAATTCATTTAATAAATAGTATAAAACCTTAAATACTATAAATATTTTAGGAAAAATAGTAATTCCTATAGGATTTGTAGTATTTCCGATATATATTTGTTTCACAATTGATTCAAAACCGAAACACAAGATATATGAATACGGATAAAATCCAAACCAGGCAATTCAGTCAAACAGAAATTGGGGCACTGGCTGATGCTTTTAACAAGAGTCCGTTAACCATTCAGAGGTGGATCGATCGAAATGATGATCGCCTAACGACCCCCAAAGCGGTTCAAGCATTGGAGCGATTGGAAGGAATAAGGCAATCAGCAACTACTGCATGAGCCTAAATCAATTCGAAAGTACTCACGGCTAACATCAATTGCAACACATCAATTCAACTTATCAGTTATGCCACTCTTAGACCAAACCTACACACAGCACATGATCGATGATACAGTAATGACTCCTGAACATGCAATGGAAGCATTTCAAAAGTCCTTCCCATTGACCAGGCTTTTTGTTGACCGGGAGAGAAACAAAATGATCTACACTTTAAAAAATGGTCGGCTTGCTGATCACTGGATGAGAAGTGCAGAAAGGATCATTCGTGAAATGTCTCTTCCATTGGAAGCAAACCTAAATGAATGGAGCAGGAGAGGAGTGGTATTCGAAATTCAAATCGAAATCTCTTATACAGCATGACTACTACAGTACAAGTAAATGGAGATACCATTATCCTGAATGGCGCTACGCTTACCGATGTGATTGTAAGTGCGGTGAAGCAAGGTGTAAGTGAAGTTCTTGCATCATACAAAGAAGATCCAACGGACCTGATTACACTTTCAGAAGTGGCAGAAAAGAATAAGTGCAGCATTAAAACTATTGAAAGAAAGATTTCTGAAAACAGAATCAGAGTTACCAAGGTCGGACGTAACCGCTGCATTTTCCGCAAGGATGTTTGTAAACTATTTCAACCTTAAACCTATGTCCACCCTTATTCACACCTTTCAAAAAACCGTGGAAGAATCGGTAGTAATTAAACTGCCTTACTACACAATCATCAAAGGAAACCTTATCAAAATTGATGTATGCGAAACCATCACATCAGTATATGTAGCCTGTGGTTGGTATTCTATGGTACAGATAGCTCCAGGCGTTGCAGAATATAATCACTTGAAAGCTCTTGCATTAAGAGGAGAACCAATTGGACCTGAAAGATTCAATGAGGCAATCGAGATTGTGCGTTCATCACTTCCAGACACTAACCCATCAACTAATAAATCATGAACCTATTAATCTCTTTTCCCAGCATTGATCATGTTATCGCTGTAGGAATTGTATTGGTACTTGGCCTGCTTGCTCTTCATGTATGGGCAGACCACGATCAGAAAGAAGATGATATAGATGATCCCACCGAAAACATGTATTTGTAAACCCTTCAAATCTTAAGTTATGAAACTGCTATTCTCATTTGCTCTTTGCCTCGTTGGAGGCGCCATTTGCGCACTTATTGTCGCAGCTATTATCTATCTGAAACTATTGATAGAACTAGGAAAATATTTAAAGAACAAATGTCTCAGTCTTTCATCGGATAGGGTTTAAGGGTAGCCGGGAGGTTTCTACCTCCTGGAATTTTTTACCAGTTTTTTTATCACTCAATTATATCACAATGGCACAAGAGGTTAAATCAAAAGGAGTAAAGATCGAAAGCATGATCGCTCCTTCTCTTCACAAAAAGCTGAAGGCCAAAGCGAAGAAGAATAACACTTCGATCGCACAGATCCTCAGAGATACAGCGCATGCTTACGTGAAGAAATAAAGCAGCTACATCGACCCTGGGCGGCGATTCATAAATAGCCTGAGTTCTTTCTGTATTTATCTATGACCGGGCCCCTCCTTTCCTGAATTGATCTGGAGGGGTTTTTCTACCAGAACCAAAATTTCAAAATAAAAAATGGCCGGAGCCATCACTCTCCAGCCATTAAAAAAACAAAATCGTATGGCCACAAATGTAAACAATCAGTTACAAATTAAAGAGGATGTCATTCAGAAGTTGAATGATAACGTGTTCAGTGTACTTGGTTCCAACAACCTTGTAGGATTTGAAAAAGCATTCCTCATTGCTACGGCAGCAGGTGAACTTAAAAAACTCCTCACTCCTGAATACATGAAACCAATCATGGAGCTGCAAGGTAATAAACTTGGTTTTAAAACTGACAAGGATAATGCTACAGGTTATCCAGAAGCAGTGGTTAAGAATTGCCTTATTGAAGCTGTGCTGATGGGTGTTCAACCATTCGGCAACCAGTTCAATATTATCGCCGGCAATTGCTACATCACCAAAGAAGGTTTTGGCTATCTGCTTTCAAAGTTTCCGGGCCTTCATTATAAGATCATCCCGCAGCTTCCAAGAATCAAGGAGCAAAGTGCTGCAGTAGTGATGGACATAACATGGACACTTAACGGAGTAACCCAGAAAGAGCAGCTTGATATTCCTGTGAAGGTAAATAACTACATGGGAACTGATGCGGTGATCGGTAAGGCAACCAGAAAAGCAAGAGCATGGCTTTATAGCACCATCACTGGAACTGAAATGCCAGAAGGAGATGTGCAGGATGCTGATGCCACTGTAGTAGGAACTAAAATCAATGTTGACAAAGTTTCAGAGGCAGAAGCGAAGGAAAATGAGCGCATCGAAAAGTTCATTCAATCCGCTACCACTTTGGAACAATTGGAAGGTATTGCCGACAAAGTGAAGGAATCGCAAATGGAATTATTTAATGCTCGCAAACAAGAATTAACCAACCAAAAAAACTAAGTCATGATCAGAGATTTCTCCAACTACAAGTTCAGATGTTCTGCCCTCGGTAAAATCATGAGTGCAAAAGGTGAACTCACCCAGGGAAATAAAACCTACCTGAAAGAACTCTTTACCGAGATTATGGAAGGTAAGCGTAAAGAGATCACATCCCGTTACTTCGAGAAAGGTGTTTTCATGGAAGAGGATGGTGTTTCAATGATCAATGATACTCTTTATCCGAATGATCTTTTGATGAAGAACAAAGAGCGTAAAGAGAATGATTATATCCATGGTGAATGTGATCTCCTGCATGATGGCATTGTGTATGACATTAAGAATGCCTGGGATGTTTTCACCTTCGGTAAAGCTGATCTCACTGATGATTACGAATGGCAGGGAAGAGGTTATATGTGGTTGTGGGGTGCGAATAAATTCCGTCTGTTCTATTGCCTTAACAACATGCCGGAGCATATGCTGATCGATGAAGAAAAGCGCCTGTTTTATCGCCACTCTTTTGTTTCCATTGAGGATGCCGAATATCAAAAGCTCTGCCTAGAATTGAGAGCCTTCCACAATTATGATCGCAAACCTGTTGAAGAGAAGTTCAAAATCTGGGAGATTAAACATTCAGAAGCAGAGATTCAAAAGCTCAAGGATAAGATTAAGAAGGCCCGTGCATACCTCAATGAGCTGCTTGCTGAAAGATATGAGCAGATCAATTTTAACCGCAAACTGATGAGCCTGCCATCTGTCATGTTCGCTTCCCGCGATGAATCAGTGAAGGCAACCATCGTTCAGGATGAAAAAGCACTGGCAATCTAATCACATTCATTATCAACCACTCAACATTAATTATCATGAAAATAAAATCTGTTTCACTTCACAACTTCGCCAAGTACGATGAAGTGAATGTTTCCTTCGACGAGAATGTTACCTACCTGGTAGGAAAGAACGGATCCGGAAAGTCTACACTTGGTATTTCTGCTATATGGTTTGTGCTTCAGGGATTGGCTGAAAAAGCATCCGGTGGAAATAATCCACTGATAGGCGAGCGCTTTCGTTTCATTGGCCCAAAATCAGCAAGTTCAAAAGGCCAGTTGGTATTGATTGATGAAACACGTGACAATGCTGAGATCGTGGTAACCAGAAAGCTCACCAAATCAGGAACAGAAGTTTCCTTCCTGGCTCCTGATGATTATGGTGTGCTGGATCAGGCATGGTTAAATAACTTGTTCAATTTGTTCCTAATCGCTCCAAAGAAGTTCACTGAACTTAATCCTAGGGAGCAGGCAAAGGCATTGGGGATTGATACTAAGCAATACGATGATGCCATAGCTGCTCTTAAAAACGAATACACCATCATCAACCGGGAGTTGAAACAGTATTCCAATCTGGAAGAGGTTGAAAAGGTTGAGCGTGTTGATATCGCAGAACTGCAGGCAAAGAAAGAAGCTATTCGTACTGACCTGAATGATCAGTATAGAAAGAATAAGCAGCACAATGAAGACCTGGAAAGAGAGCGTGACAGGCAGTGTGATCAAATCGATCGGGAGGTGATGATTCACAATATGAACGTGCACAATGCAACTTTAGCTTATAACGAGTGCGTGTCAGCTCATGCAACACTTGTTACAAATGGATATACCGGTTCAGAGGTGGAGGACTTCTTAACCAAATTGGAAAAAGGAATCGGCACTCCAAAAGTTGCAGCTGATTTATACCCTGCTCCACTCAAACTCCAAGATCCTATGCCTGACGATAGCGAACTTAAAGCTATTGACCAGCAACTGATCGAAGCAGCTGCCACCAATGAAAAAGCTTTCTTGTATGAACAATACCTGATTAAGGTTAAAGAACGTGATGCGAAGAAAGCAGAGCTGGATCAGAACGTTGCAGATCAAAAGAAAAAAGAAGATGAGCGTCTGCAGTATATCAAGAGCTTCAAATTTCCTTTCTCCAATCTTTCTGTTGGTGAAGACGGTGAATTGCTGCTCAACAACAAACCTATTCGCGAACCTTATTTCTCCACTGGTGAGCTGCTTAAGGTGATTCCAATCCTGATCTCTTCCCGCAATCCTGAACTGAAATATGTTTTCCTGCAGGACTTCAATCTGCTCGATGATGAGAAGCAGGCAGAGATCGAAAGCTACCTGGTATCAAAGGGATTCCAGCTTGTAGTTGAAATGGTGGGTAAAACCAAGATCGATGATAAGAACTGCATCCTGCTTAAGGATAATGTAGTGGTGGAAGATTATGAAGTAGTGAAACAACCCGAATTGATCTAAACCTACAAATCTCCTGCAATGAACTTCTTAATCTTCGATTGTGAAACTACTGGCCTTCCTCTTGACTGGAAGGCCCCTATGAGTAAACTGGACAACTGGCCAAGGGTTATTCAGCTTGCATGGGCACTGTGTGATATGGATGGTAATGTTCACCACACATACTCTTCTCTTATCAAACCTGATGGTTGGGAAATGCCAAAGCTTGAGTTCTGGCAGAAGCACGGGTATACTCAAGAAAAGAGTATGGCTCTTGGCCTTGATATCTCTTTGGTCCTGGATATGTTCATCAATGATCTGAACCAGAGCGAAGGGCTTGTTTCCCACAATATGAGCTTCGATTATAATGTGGTTGGAGCTGAAATGATCCGGTTCAGTAAGAAAGGAAAGAAGGTTCAGAAGTTTTGCACCAAAGATCTAAGTACCGATTACTGTCAGATACCTGGCCGATACGGATTCAAGTGGCCAAAGCTTGAAGAGCTGCACAACATCCTTTTTGAAAAAGGTTTTGATGGTGCTCACGATGCTCTTGCTGATGTGCTGGCCTGTAAAGATTGCTTCTTCGAATTGATCAATCGAAACATTATTCAAATCCCCATTATTAACGAGCAACTGCCTTCTAAGCAGTAGGTCACAAAACAAAAACTATGAGTACTGTAAATGAAAAATTTGATTGCTGGTGTATAGTTGAGCTCTTTGGTCATGCAAAGATCGCAGGACGATGTACAGAACAGAATATAGCTGGAACTAATATGCTTCGTGTTGATGTTCCAGCAACTGCTTCCAATCCCGGGTTTTCACGATTGTTTGGTTCGGCTGCAATTTATGCTATCAATCCAGTTGATGAAATTACAGCAAGGCATATCGCTGAAAAGCTTGAAGTAAAGCCAATTCAAATTTGGGAGATCAATGAAGTGATCAAGAAAAATAGCGATAAACTGCTTCCTGCCTCATCAAATGACGATGTAATGGATCCAGAATTTGAGGATGAGGATTATGAAGACGAAAACATCTATTCCGATCGTGCATTTTAAAACACCTCAATCAATAACCAATGAAAAAGATCATTGCCATATCCTCCACGTTTAATGGAGAAAAGAAGTACGTAACAGATTGCTTCAAAAAGGATAGCAACACATATGTGGTTTCCGGTACAAGCACTGATAAAAATGAAGCTCAAGACTTCAAGTCAAAAAGGGATGCCAAAGCAGTAATGATCAGGCTCAACAATCCCTTCAATCGCCTGTACGAAATCGAAGAAATACAAGTGGAGAAGAAATCATTTTTCGAACCAGATTATAACCTGAACTGATGAATTATCAGGACTTTCTTAAAGACAAAATAAAGATTGCACGGGAAAGTGGTTTTGACATCTCCATGGATGAGATCAATCCAGTTCTCAAACCTCATAACAAGCTTATGGTTCAGTGGATGGTGAAGGGAGGTAGAAGAGCATGCTTTGCAGCATTCGGCCTTCATAAAACCGTTACACAGCTTGAAGCAGTAAGGTGTGTGCTGACCAGGACAGGAGGGAGAGGGTTGATAGTTTGTCCACTGGGAGTAAGGCAGGAATTCAGAAGGGATGCAGTCAAAATTTTAGGATGGAAGGAAGCTCCAAAGTTCATCAGAAGAATTGAGGAAGCAGATGAAACAGGAATCTACCTCACAAATTATGAATCGATCAGGGATGGAAAGTTGGATCCTCGCTTATTCGAAGTGGCCTCTCTTGATGAGGCTTCCATTCTTCGCGGATTCGGAGGCTCCAAAACATTCCGTGAATTTATGAGACTGTTCACCGGTGATGCTGGTCCTCTTGGTGATCGCAGAGGAACTGAATGTGTACAGTATCGTTTCGTGGCCACTGCAACTCCTTCTCCTAATGATTTCATTGAGCTGTTGGCATATGCTGACTTTTTGGGTATCATGGATGTGAGTCAGGCCAAGACCAGGTTCTTCAAAAGAGATTCCACCAAAGCAGATCAGCTTACACTTCATAAGCACAAGGAGGAAGAGTTCTGGTTGTGGGTAGCCTCGTGGGCTCTGTTTGTTCAGAAGCCATCAGATCTTACCGGAAATCTTGAAGACAATACAGGTTATGATCTTCCTCCGGTGGACATCCGCTGGCATGAACTGTCAAGTGATCACAGCACTGCAGGTGTGGAGAAGTCAGGGCAAATGAAGATGTTTAAAAACCTTGCTATTGGTGTGCAGGATGCGGCAAAAGAAAAGAAGGAAAGCCTCGAGGCACGGATCAATAAATTGATGGAATTAAGATCAGAAGATCCGGATGCTCATAGAATAATTTGGCATGATTTGGAAGCCGAGAGATATGCCATTGAAAAAGCTATTCCTACAGTGACTAGTATTTACGGTTCACAGGATCTCGAGCAACGCGAACAATCCATTATTGACTTTTCTGATGGTCTGATCTCCGAGTTGGCAGCAAAGCCGGTGATAGCAGGTAGCGGCTGCAATTTTCAAAGGCATTGCCATTGGGCAATATACCTGGGAATTGGATTTAAGTTCAATGACTTCATACAAAGCATACACAGGCTGCTAAGATTCCTGCAGCAGGAGACAGTTCGAATTGATATCATCTACACAGAAGCTGAACGCGAAGTGCGCAGACAGCTTGAAAGGAAATGGAAAAATCACAACTACCAAATTGAAACAATGACCAACATTATAAAAAAGTACGGCCTTAATCATGCTGCCATGGCTCACACCCTTGTAAGAAAGATGGGAGTGGAAAGGGTAGAGGTTAAAGGCAATCACTATACAATTGTTCAGAATGATAATGTTCTGGAAACAAAGAACCTCAAACCAAATTCAGTAGGGCTGGTGCTTACATCATGGCCATTCGGAAACCAATATGAATATTCTCCCAATTATGCGGATTTCGGCCACACTGATAATCCTGGTCACTTCTTTGATCAGATGGATTTCCTAACTCCAAATATTTACAATGCACTAATGCCAGGAAGGATCTATGCAGTGCATGTCAAGGACCGTATTACACCAGGTGGGTTGAATGGGTTGGGTTTCCAGACTGTTTATCCATTCCATGTTGATGCGATTATCCACATGAAAAAGCATGGGTTTGCTTACATGGGAATGAAAACTATTGTGACAGATGTGGTGAGGGAAAACAATCAGACTTACAGGCTTGGATGGACAGAGCAGTGTAAAGATGGAAGTAAAATGGGTGTTGGAATGCCTGAATATCTTTTGCTGTTCAGGAAACCACCAACCGATAATAGTGATGCCTATGCTGATGTGCCAGTGGTGAAAAAGAAACCACTGCAGATGCTTGCCGATGGTTCTACGCAATCCTTTGATAAAAACTCCAAGCTGCCAATTGTTCCAGGCTCGGGTTATTCAAGATCTCGCTGGCAGGTAGATGCACATGGATTTACCCGCAGCAGTGGAGAAAGGCTTTTGAATCCTGATGAGCTTAAGGCACTGGAACATGACCAGATCTTCAAGCTGTTTAAAGATTATTCCCTGAATAGTGTTTATGATTTTGAGCATCATGTTCGGATTGCAGAAGAATTGGAAGTAACAGGGAAGCTGCCAACCTCTTTTATGCTCCTGCAGCCACAAAGCTGGAGCGATGAAGTATGGACCGATATCACTCGAATGCTCACACTCAATGGTTCCCAGTGGAGTAAAGGAAAGGAAATGCACCTGTGCCCGATGCAGTTTGATATAGCTGATAGGGTGATTGAACAGATGAGTAATCCTGGTGATATTGTTCTTGATCCATTCGGTGGTTTAATGACTGTGCCATACCGAGCAATATTAAAAGGCAGGTATGGGATGGGCTTCGAGCTGAATCCTTCTTATTTCCTTGATGGAGCATTCTACTGCAAGTCAGCAGAAGAATCAATGTCGGTACCCACATTATTTGACCTTTCTCAAACCGCATAAATGGAAACCCAAATCTTTGTAATAGATCTCTTCTGTGGTGCTGGTGGAACTACAACGGGTTTTGCACAGGTGCCTGGAGTAAAAGTAATCGCATGCGTAAACCATGATCCTAAAGCAATCAAATCACACTGGGAGAATCATCCGGAAGTAATCCACTTTGAAGAGGATATCAGAACCTTGAATCTTTCTCCTCTTGTATTCCTGGTTGCCAGTTATCGAAAGCAATATCCAAATGCCAAAGTGATCCTATGGGCTTCTTTGGAATGTACAAATTTCTCAAAAGCAAAAGGTGGCCAGCCTCGGGATGCTGACAGCAGAACACTTGCTGATCATCTTGATCGATATATAGATGCGATTAAACCTGATGCTATTCCAATTGAAAACGTTGTTGAGTTCATGAGTTGGGGGCCTATGAAAATTAAGGCAAAAAAGAAACATGAGACATATACTGATTTATGTATTCTTACTGATAAAAAAACCGGCAAGAAATCTTATGGATGGGAGCCTATAAGTAGGAAGAACGGCCAAGACTGGATGAGATGGAGAAAGATGATCTGTGATTATGGGTACCGCGATGAATGGAAAGAAATGAACAGTGCTGATTATGGAGCATATACTTCACGGAATCGTCTGTTTGGAATTTTTGCAAAGGAGGACTTCCCAATTGTCTGGCCATTACCAACTCATTCAAAGAAACCTGGTAAAGGTGGAATGTTTGGTGATCTTAAAAAGTGGATGCCAGTTAAAGATGTCCTTGATTTCAATGATGAAGGAGAAAGTATTTTCAACAGGCCAAAACCTCTTAGCGATAAAACTCTTGAAAGGATATATGCAGGGTTGATCAAGTATGTGGCAAAAGGCGATAAGTCATTCATCAGCAAATATTATTCAGGAAGACCAGCTGGGAAAGTAAACAGTATAAATGATCCTGCATCAACAGTTACTACCGTTGGAAATATGACTTTGGTTCAGCCCGAATTCTTACTCAAGTATAACTCCACGAATGGTAAAACTGGAAAATATGTTGCTCCTTCAGTTGAAGATCCTTGCCCAGTAGTTTCAACCCAGGGAAGGCTTGGATTGGTACAACCGGAATTCCTTGCTGCTTATTATGGTAATGGAGATAATGTTTCTTCTGTAGATCAGCCATGCCCAACCATTCCAACAAAAGATCGGTTTGGAGTGGTGCAACCAGAATTCTTCCTTGATAAGCATTATGGGAGCTGTTCTCAAAATCAAAGCATTGATCAACCGGCGGGAACGATCATGCCCAATGATAAGCATAGGCTGGTTGAAACAATACCTTTTGTGATGCCTACTAACTATGACAATAAGCCTACCAGCATAGAAGATCCATCGCCAACTATTACAGCCAATAGGAAGCATCACTACATAGTTAATCCTTCTCATGGTGGCCATACTACTTCCATTGATGCTCCTTGTCCGGTGATCATTGCAAGACAGGATAAAGCTCCACTGTATTGCGTTCAGGTTGAATCCGGATCTGTGATTGTTCCTGTGTATGAAGATGATTCCGAAAGCATGATCAAGATCAAACAGTTCATGGCTGCATATAGCCTTGTCGATATTAAAATGAGAATGCTGCGTGTGCATGAATTATTAAAGATTCAAGGCTTTCCGGAAGGATATAAGCTGGAAGGGAACCAGGCTGATCAGAAGAAATTCATTGGAAATAGTGTGGTGCCGCAGGTGGTAAAAGCATGGGCTGAGGTTATATGCTCGGCTATTTCTTCAAAAGTTCAAGTGGCTTAACTGATAATTATTCAATAATAAACAAAACAACATGGCAAGGAAAACATTACCTCCCTTACATCTCGCTTGTAGCGATGACGACTTAAGACCAGCATTGCAGCATATTGAGATTGTAGATGGGATTGCAACTGCTACGAATGCTCACATTGTATGCAGACTGAACTTGGCTGAATATTCCCTTCTGCCTGACGAATGCATCAGGGCTCTTAATGGAAAACTTATTCATAAAGACATCTGGGATGCTGTACAGGATGCAGATCTAATCGAAGTAAATGATGATATCCTTCATTACGAGAAAGGAGGAGTGAAGGCTGATTATGATATCAGTTGCGAGCTTAAATTTCCTGACCTGACTGGTATCATTAATTCCGTAGCGAATTCATTTTTTGATAAAAAGTCTTTCATCGCATTCAATCCAAACCTGATTGTAATCGCGAAAAAGATCTTCCCTTCTGAACATTTGATCATGCGATTTTATGAAGATCATGAAATGATGGTATTATTTCCATCTGGTGATGCAAAAGGATTTATTGGTGTAATGCCAATGAAGATCACAGAACAGGAAGCAACTATTGATTTTTCATTGACATAATCATGAAATCACCATTCACATTCACATATTCTGATCTCATCAAGGAAGAGGTGCAACAGCTGGCCAATATGAAGGCCCGGTTTCCTTCCTTGGTGAAGACCGGACAGATGAATGACTGGGTGGCCAAGCGGAAGATCGCGATGCAGGAGCAGCTTGTGAAAATGCTGAAAAAACACCAGAAGAACCGGCAGCTCAATTTGAATGACCTATTTGATGCGGTATGATGAGTTTGAATCAGAAGATAAAGATTGTGGATGATCTGGTGAAGCAGGATGCTGATACTACCATCAAAGATTACCTGGAAACCATAGAAGAAACCGAAAACATTTTAAAATCAAACTATGGACCCAATACAAGACCTGGAGCTATTAATGAATCGGGTAAACAAAATGAGAGAAAAGCAGATTCAGTTTTTTTCTTCCCGAAACGAAGTGACCAAGAAGCAGGCGATAGAACTGGAAAAGCAAGTAGACCAGTTGATGATCCAGTTACGCAAGAAAGGATATGATCCTAGTAAGTACGACCCTAATTATCAGCAGAAAACAATGTTCTGATAACCCAATATGGTAATGTGTTATGGCTCGAAAAAATAAACAAGGATTAGATTATTTCCCATACGATGTGGACCTGGATCAGGATGACAAACTGGGAATGATTATCGCGGAATTTGGAGTTAAGGGTGAGCTCTTTTATACGAAGTTGTGCTGTTTCATCTATAAGCACAAAGGTTACTTCACTGAATGGAATGAAGAATCGCAGTTGAAGTTCTTGAGACGTTACAACTATTGTGGTTTCTCAATGAGTTTCATGGGCGAAATAATACCGAGGTTAATCAAGTGGGATCTTTTTGATAAGGTCGTGTTTGATTCGTTTCAAATTCTTACTTCAAGTCGAATTCAGGAGACCTACCTAAGTGCTGCCAGAAAAAGGAATGAGCGCATCATTGATCCAAGATTTCTATTGAAAATGGATAACTCCGGGAAACGGACGGAAGAAATAGGATTTCCGGCGGAAGAAATGAGTAAAACGGCGGAAGAAGTACACAAAGGAAAGGAAAGGAAATTAAAGGAAAGGAGAGAGGAAAATGCCACCTCAATTCTTCCGGAAATAAATGCAATTCAAAAAACATTCGATGCAGAACAATCCATCCTTGAAAATTCAACCAGGTTTGAGCAGGTATGTATGAAAACCTATAAAAGCCCGGAATTAGCAAAAACATCATTGCGTAAGTATCACCTCTTCCTTACTAAAAAAGAAGAATATCCAAAAAGCATTGATGCCTGTTTCGCGGGATTTGAAATGTGGCTGATGAATGAAAAGAATTTTCCGAACCAAAATGTAACCCAAACCACACCAATTGTAAGCTATGGAGAAAAGAAATCAAAACAATTACTCGAAGGTACCTACGGACCTGACTGGCAAAGTTCAGCCTCAGGCAAAGGAACTTGAGGTGGCAGTACTGGGTGCCATCCTTTTGGAAAAAGATGCCATCGATAAAGCGTTGGATTATTTAAGGGTTGAAAGTTTTTATATGGATGCGCACCAGTGGATTTTCAGAGCTATGATCAATTTGCATACAAAGCAGCAGCCTGTAGATATCCTGACTGTTGCGCAGGAATTGATATCAATGGGTAAGCTGGATGAAGTTGGTGGTCCATATGCCATCACTAAACTTACCAACGATGTAGTATCTGGTGCACACCTGGAAGCTCACTGCAGAATAGTGCAGCAAAAATTTATCAGAAGGGAACTCATCAGGATCTCCAGCGATATCATCACCAATGCTTATGATGAAGCATATGATGAGTTTGATCTTATCGAAGAATCTGAAAAGGCAATATTGGAGATAGGTACCGTGAATGTTACTGGTGGATTTGTGGGAATGGAAACAGCCCTGATGAGAGCTGTAGAAAGAATCGAATTGAACAGGCAGTCAGAGACTGGAATAACCGGAGTGCCAAGCGGATTTGATAAAATTGATCGTGCTACTCGCGGATGGCAGCCAGGAAGTTTGATTGTTATGGCAGCTCGTCCAGCTGTGGGTAAATCAGCGATGGCTATGAACCTGGTTAGAAATGCGGCAATCAATCCGATTAAACCGGTACCGGTTGCAGTTTGGTCTCTTGAGATGGATTACCTGGAACTGGTGATGAGGATCCTTGCTGCTGAAAGTCAGGTTTGGTTGCTGAAACTGCAAACTGGAAGATTGAGCCCTACAGAATTGAGCCAAATATCGAACGTAGCGATACCACAGCTGCTAAAAGCGCCTGTTTTCTTCGATGATAGCTCAAGTGTATCAATTGCTTCTTTCAGGTCAAAAGCGAGGCGTTTAAAGAAGAAGCATGATATCGGGTTGATCGTAGTGGATTACCTGCAGCTGATGAGTGCAGACAGCGCAAAAGGAAATCGTGAGCAGGAGATCAGTAAAATATCCAGAGGGATGAAGCAGCTCGCAAAGGAATTGAAGATTCCCATCATTGCATTGTCTCAATTAAGCCGCGACATTGAAAAGCGCAAAGATGGAAATAAAAAACCTCAGTTATCTGATTTAAGAGAGTCAGGAGCGATTGAGCAGGATGCTGATATGGTTATTTTCCTGTGGGGGCCATCTGAAGAAGAAATAGCGATGGATGCAGATCTTGAATACAGGAGGTATATGAAGATCGCCAAACACCGAAATGGTGTGTTGACTACTCAGGAGTTTGATTTCAGAAATGAGATTCAATTATTCGAAGCCATTGAGAATGCTGTTCCAAAATCTGAAGGAAACTGGAAGCCGATCAATCAGGCAGGACCTGTGAATAATTTTTACGAAACAGAAAAGGGCGATTTCTTCTAATGCCAAAAAGATCCACCATATCACTTTCTCAATTAAAGAAATCTGCATGCGCCAGGATCCCGCAGAACCAAAGGGTATTTGCAGAATTGGATAAAAAGCCGGTAGATATGCAAAGTGAGAATGGAAAGATTGTGGCCAGGCACTTCAAAAAGAAAAGCAAGGAAAAGGACTGGATGGGTTTGAATCTGTTTTTGTGGTGCAGTGAGAAGGGAATGAAGCTGATGGAAGAATATCGGTTTCATCCGGAAAGAAAGTGGAGAGCGGATTATTTCATTGGGGAGCTGAAATGTGTGATCGAGTATGAGGGATTGTTCAGTGAGACTAGCCGCCATACGACTGCAAAAGGTTACAGCGGTGATACGGATAAATACCGGGAGGCTGCAAAAATTGGATTGACAGTGCTTAGGTATACAGCCATGAATTACAAACAAGTATTACAAGATCTCAATGATTTGTATAACCAACATATTAAGGATTCTGATTAGCATTTCATCACTAAAAACAAAATGTATGAAACGCTTTACCTCTGATGAAGAGCAGGAGATTATCCGCCTTCACACAAATGCTACACCACAAATGATCGCTGATCACCTGCAGCGTGCACGAAGTTCCGTGGAAAAGAAAATGACCAGTATGGGATTGCCATTCTTCTATGAGCGCAGGCCATTTAAAGTATGGGAGGAGACTTTCATCCGCAAAAATCTCGGAGCTCCAAGGAAGACGCTGGCCACCAGGTTAAACCGGTCCGTGGGTACCGTTCAGGAAAAGATCGCAGACCTATATAAACTTAGAGCCATCAAACCAAACAAAAGGAAAAGAAGGGCTGGAAGAGGGAAGAGAAAAACAGCTAAAAATAAAGCAGCATGAAACAAGATACAGTTATTGTGATTGGTGCCGGCCAGATTCACTCAACATTGACCAATCAGCTCCAGAGTGAAAATGTAATTCTGGTTACCCCGGAAGAAGCAAAAGAACAAGGTTTTTTTCCACCTGAACCTACTATGGTAATTAAAGCTCCTTATGATCTTCCTGTCATGCATCTGGAGTCACCACCAAAGTCAGGACAAGAATTGAGAAGGGAGCGAAGGAAGAATAATCGTAAAAACAAAAAATAGAAAGCTATGATTTTCAAATTGGTATTTGAAGGTGATAAGATTGAATGGGCACAGGCTAAGAGCCAGTTGCATTTGTTGCAATCTTATCTGGAGGAAAATGGAAATATCCACGAGATTAAAGAAGTAGTTGAGGTTTCAGAAGAGGAGGCAAAAAATATTATGCTGCAGAATATGGATTATGATGAGGAACAACCAGAAGATATGCCAAAAGAGTTTTCACTTTTTTCTGCAGTTTGTGGCGATGACTTCGTAATAGTCGGTTCAACTGAATGGGTTTAAAATTATCAAGAATGAATATCAAAAACTACACATCGACAGTAGAAGCCAGTCGCTCCATGGCAAGAATTGAGGAGCTGTTGGTTGAAATTGGGGCTTCCAACATTAGCAAAAAGTATGAGGAGAAGATCTGCACAGGAATCACATTCCTATTCTTCGACCATCAACTGGGTCAAACCCTTGCTTTCCATTTAAAGGCTCAGGTGGATGAAGTCTTCACCGTTCTATGGAAGGACGTAAAGCGACCACAGGCAGAAACAAAAGAGAAGACCAGGCAACAAGCCAACCGGACAGCATGGAAGGTATTGTCTGACTGGACTGAGATCCAGTGCACCATGATTCTGCTTGGCCAGGCTAAGCCACTGCAGATGTTCCTTCCTTTTGTTTACGATGTGAAAAATGAAGAGACTCTGTATGATAAAGTGGTTAATGGGAAGATGCAGCTCCTGATAGGAAATAATGATATATGAATAAAAATTTGTATTGGATAAGTTGAGGTTTTTTACTTTATTGGAAAATAACTTAATAATTAACTCTTAACCTTGCCATTATGGATTTTAAAGACGAGATCAAGCAATTTGCTGATCGTGTAGAAAAGCTTAAACCTCAAATTAATACTGAAGAGGCGACAAAAAATGCATTTATTATGCCCTTCATTAAATCTTTAGGATACGATGTTTTTAATCCCTTAGAGGTAGTTCCAGAATTTATAGCCGATATAGGAATAAAAAAAGGAGAGAAGGTTGATTATGCAATTATGAAAGATAATCATCCTGCTATTTTAGTTGAATGTAAACATTGGAGTGAAGGATTAGATCCCCATAATTCTCAATTGTTCAGATATTTTCATACAACCAAGGCTAAATTTGGGTTATTGACCAACGGTATAATTTATAGGTTTTATACTGATCTGGTTGAACCAAATAAAATGGATGAAAAGCCGTTTTTTGAATTTAATGTTACCGATATTAAGGATAATCAGATTGAGGAATTAAAAAAGTTTCATAAATCATATTTTGATGTTGGAAGTATTCAAAATACTGCTAGTGAACTAAAATATGTTAATGAACTGAAGGGCTTGCTTCATCAGGAATTTCAGGACCCTTCCGAAGGGTTTGTTCGCTTTTTTGCCAAACAGATCTACCAGGGAGTAATCACCGCAAAATTAGTAGATCAATTTACATCACTTACAAAAAAATCACTTCAGCAATATATTAATGACATGATCAATGAAAGACTTAAGTCAGCATTGAAGAAAGAAAATGATACACCAACATCTAAAGAACAGGTTGATGCCCCCCAAGTAACTATTAATTCAGATAGTCAGTCTAGTAAGATTGAAACGACCGAGGAGGAAAGAGAAGGATTTATGATAGTAAAAACAATTTTAAGGCAAAAAATAAAAGCTAGTAGAATAGTTAGTAGAGATGCCCAAACTTATTTTGCGATTCTTCTTGATGATAACAATCGAAAAACTATTTGTAGACTGTATTTAAATGGATCAAAAAAGTATATTGGGACATTTGACGATCAAAAGAAAGAAACCAAAAATGAAATTTCCACAGTAGACGACATATTTGGTTATTCTAAACTTTTGTATAACACTATTAATTTTTATGATGGTGAAAAGTCAATTATCTCTAAAAGTGAATCCCCTGCTAGTGATAATTGAATTTACAAGATTAATTACCGCATGTTCGCCTTGTGAACTCTTTATTTAATAGGTATTAATTATAGTAAACTTGATTGATATCAATTATTTTAAATAATGATAATAATCAACAACTTAAATCATTTCTATATGTAGGTTTATATTCATAACGCTAAACAATATCGTATGGAATGTGTAATTATCCCTAAATCAATCGTAGAACACAAGCGTACTCCCATTTCGATTAGCTTCTTGAATAATGCTGGTTTCCGCCATTTGGCTGAAGAGTGGTGGTCTTACCAAAATGAAAACTGCCGGCTCTTGCGGGATGAAGATGGAAATTTGATCCTCGAATTTCCCCTGGTTAAAGGCTCTAGTGTGGGGTTTATAGGCTGTAAAACAAAAGAAGAAATAAATAGTGTATTAGATAAGTTGACTTAAAAAACGTTCAAGGTTAAGGTTTAAGGCTCCATGAATATGGGGCCTTTTTATTTTATCCAATATCCCAATAAAAGGCCAAAGATGAACCATGCAAAATTGATTTCGTGTTCATTATTAGCCAATATAAATCCGATTATTATTAGAAGCACCGATATAGCCACTCTTGTTATAGCTCGAATTTTTGATTTCCTGGAAGGGATGTCTCCAGTTTGAATAACATACGATTTCATCAACCCTAATCCGTATAAAGTCTCTCTTAAAGTGGATCCTAAAAGCCTGACACGCATATCAATAAATTTTAAATGGAAAAAAAACAACCGGAAGCTCCATAATCAAATTAATCTATTAAAGCCGGTTTTCCAAAGAGGGTCCTTCGGAGTTCCCTTTTTTTCTATTAGCAGGCCCTTTCAGATCCGGGATGTTTAGTAGATCCTCCAATTCATTCTTCGTCACATTTTTGGCCTGACCAGCAATGAAATCTTTAACCTCGGGATCAAGCTTGCTTAACTGAGTCACCCGGAAAGAAGCCACCTTTGATTTATAGAAATCCTCGGTTTTCTTGGCGTAAACTCTCCAGACCTGGTCAAGATCCTTCAGGTCAAGTTGCCTGATAAATTCCTGAACTGTTTTATTCTTGAGCGTTATGGTGAATTTGTAGAAGGGCAATTGTTATTTGGTATAAGAAAAATTAATAAACAGGTCAGTGTTAAATGATTTTTTATACAACTCCTGAAGCTGGTGAAAGTAATCCAAAAAATAGATCGTGCCTCCGCTTGCTTGAAGAAATCCTATTTCTACCTCATATTGGCTGGGATCATCTACCTTAGGAAGTAGCCTTACCCCGTTTCCATTATAAAACCACCAGAATTCTTCCCTGTCAGGTTTTCGTTCAAATCCAGCAGCCGAAAGCAAATTGGGATTTAATTTAATTCCTTCAATTTTTTCATTTGGAACACTAGTGATTGTATTTGAACCAATTCTTATATCAAAAGTTCCATCCTCATTTACGCCTTGAATCAATGCATAAGATGCATCATTGTATAAGATATAGTCTCCGGGCGTGTAATTGCTCATGAATTATAGTTTTATGGTATAGGAGGAAAATTAAGCGTTAATGCTGACAAGAAAAAGGACAGCCCTTAAAACTGCCTATTTCATGTTAAAATGAATAAAGTAATATATATCCTCCACAACAAGGAGAAGGCAATCCCCTTGGATTGCGATTAGTACCTGGTCAAAGACCAATATTGATTCCCTCATAGGGGCAAAGTAAGATGGCCGGAGGCCGTGGCAATGGTGTTTTCACCATAAAAAAATAAGAAAAAAACTATCACTTCAATCTAAGAGGAATAATAATTATATTGACAATCAAACAATTGAGGTTTAATACTATAGTTAAATCAGATATGGATAAGATTTTTACGGTTTCCGTCGATGTCCTCTATGACGAGGATGGAATGATAGGAAGAAAGTGTAATAAATGCTTAAGGGAGTTTAAACTTAAGCCATGGATAAATTTTGATAAAACACTCTGCAATTGCCCATACTGCGATCAGCTAGGAAGTTTTTATGATTTTATAACCGATGCGCAATACAAATATGTCCGAAGTGTTGCAGAAGCTGAATTTATGAACAGTTTTATTAATCCGGCATTTAAGAAAATTGCATCAGGATTAAACAAGGCTAAGCCGAGCTTTAAGCGCGGTCTCTTTCAGTTTAAGTTTAGTTTTGATTGGAAAGAAATTGAAGTGCCGATTGAATATTATAAAGAAGAAGACCTGGAAACAAAGGTTACCTGCGATAGTTGTGGATTAGATTTTTCCATTTATGGGGTTTTTGCACATTGTCCTCATTGCGTCGAATGTAATGCCTTTTTGATTTTTTCAAAGTCCCTTGATGTGACAAATAAACAGTTTGAGATTATTTCAAAAGAGGGGATGCCAAATGAAATACTTGAATTTTCACTCGGTCACATGATATCTTCATGTGTCTCCGCTTTTGATGCCTTGGGTAAAGAGCTGAGAAGGAGAAAACCGCAATCATATCCTGATAAACCACGCAACCTGTTTCAGAATATTTTCTTATTGGATGAAAAAATTGGAGGATGGATACGCAAGGAACATTCTGATTTTGATTTTTTACTGGAAATGTTCCAGGTAAGGCATTTGTATGAACACAATATGGGAGTTATAGATAAGGACTTTGTTGAGAAATTTCCAGATTACAATAATCTTATTGGAAGAAAATATTTGCTATCAAAAGATCAAGTTTTGAAGTTTATATCCTGCATGAGAGAACTTGGAGATATAGTAAAATACCATTTTTACCAACAATAAACCAATCCAGAATAAGATTTAAGTTTCTAAAATTGTATTACATAATGTAGTATTTTAATTACTTTTATGCCATGCAAACAGTAATTTCCGGAGGGTGGGAGAGTTTGTCTCCCATTGTGGCAAAGGATGTCTTATTCAATGAGGATTTTGACAGTGAGATGAGCCTTTGCGATTGGATTGAACTTAATATTGAGGCTTTTTGCGAAGATCAGTTCGGAGTTAAGTTAGAGTCCTACGAAAGAGAATACAGAATTGCCGCCAATATAGGTGGTAGAATTGATTTCGTTATTAGGGATGTTGAAGACAAGCATATAATCGTTGAATGCAAAGCCCCTAAATATAAATCATCTCCAGACCAAGAAATTCCAAAAGCGATTGGCCAAATATTATCCTATAAGGTTCAGCTTAATAATCGTGGATTATCTGTCGATAGGATGGCTATTGTCTCTACTGTTTATTCACCCACACTTGTACAGATACTAGAAATGTACAATCTTCCCACTGAATTTTATGTTGTTGATAAAACTAAAACCTTAAAAGCATGCCTGCTCCCAAAGGCAATAAATACGCATTAGGAAATAACGGAGGGCAACCCCCGGCTTATGCATCTCCGCAGGAAATGCATGCTAAGATCATTGAGTACTTCGATTATATACAGGGGGAAAAGAAGACTCCAAGATCAAAGACCTGGATAAGGGAACCAGAGCCTCCAACGGTCACAGGCCTTGCTTTATTCCTTGGATTTGAGTCTCGTCAGAGCATGTACGACTACAAAAAGAAAGAAGAGTTCACTTACATTATAAAAAGAGCTATATCAATTGTGGAGAATGCATATGAGCAAAGGCTGTCGGATGGCAATTCAACGGGTGCCATTTTCGCCCTAAAGAATATGGGATGGAAGGATGAGCAGGGACTGAAGCATACAGGAGACAAGGACAATCCTGTGGTTACAGAAACGAAACGAACTGTAGTGTTCAAAAAATATGGTGAGTGAGGAAAACTTTGAGTTCAATGAGATCTATGAGCCGGTGTTCTCAACTAAGGCTCGTTATATCGACATCTGGGGAGGTAGAGCTGCAGGCCGTTCACACTTTGGCACTGATTACTTCCTTTATTTAATCACCGATCCACAATATTTCAGGGGTTGTTTTCTTCGTAACGTTTATGGGGATATCAGAGATTCGCTGTTCCAGGATTTCAAGGACAGGATAGAGAATTCCTGCTTCAATGAAGAGGATTTCGAGATCAATGATACCAAGATGACCATTCGGTATAAGCCAACTGGAAACACGATCATTTCAAAAGGTTTCAAAAAATCATCCGGAAACAGATCTGCAAAGCTCAAATCACTGGCCGGTCTTACCCACGTATTGATCGAGGAAGCAGATGAAAACTCTGAGAGCGATGTTAACAAGCTGGATGATTCCATCAGGACCAATAAGATCGAGAATATCCAAATCATTTTCCTGCATAACCCACCTTCCAAGAACCACTGGATCATTAAGCGGTTTTACCACCTGGAGGATTGTGGTCTGGTAGATGATGATGGCAAACCCAAACCTTATTACAGGGCCATACCGATCAATCACCCTGATTTCCTTTCCATCCATAGCACATTCAAGGATAACCTGAAGAACCTAAATAAGAAGACGATTCAGAAGTATATGGCTTATGGTGATCCGGAAAGCCCATTCTATGATGAGGAGATGTATTATGTGGATGTATTGGGATTGGTACCGGAAGGTGCGAGAGGAAGAATCTACCGGAACTGGAAGCGCATACCTGATTCCTTGTTCCTGTCCCTTCCATATGAATCCTATTACGGCCTTGACTTTGGATATTCAGATGATCCTGTCGCTCTGGTGGAGATCAAGAGCCACAACAACCGAAACTTCTACCGGGAAAGGATATACGAAACAGGACTGACCAATCCGGATCTTGCCGAAAAGATGAAGGCGCTCAATGTCCCAAAGAAGGCCAGGATCTATGCAGATTCAGCGGAGCCGAAAAGTATTAAGGAGCTGCGGGATCTTGGATTCAATGTGGTACCTGGCCAGAAAGGACCTGATTCAGTATTGTTCGGTATCAAAGCCCTTCAAGGGATGGAGAACTTTATATGTGCTGGCAGTAAGAACCTCTGGAGCGAGAATGAAGAATATAAGTGGCAGGTAGATAGTAATGGGGAGCCGACCAATACACCAGTGGACAAAAACAACCACTGTAAAGATGCTATACGCCTCGGAGTTACCACCCATCGAGAGCTTAAGAAAAAGAAAAAGATCAATGTGGGTAATCCTGGGCCTACAGAACAAACAAGACTGGAGCAGCTGAAAAGCAAACTGGATTGGGTTAAATAGTCTTGCTCACCTTATGAATTAGGCGAGAAAATAAAAAAGCCGAGAACCTCGGCTTTTCTTTATGCTTCTATGGCTAAAAGTTCCCTTCCTAATCGGTGGAGTCCTTCAACTATTTTCTTTTTTTGTTTGGGTGATGCTTCAGCCTTGTGGGTTTTATACTGCCTCATTAAAGATGCGTTTAAACCAATTGACTTAGCAAAATTGGAAGCATCAATCATTGGAAAATGCTCGAAAATGGTAGCTAAATCAAGCTTATACACAAATTCGATATTTCCATTATTTAGAAATTTGGGAGGCGTAGTTCCTTCCTCCTGATGAAACTCTAAAAGTGATTGAATAGCTTCTTTCAAGTCTTCTTTAGCGGCTTCGATTGTTTTACCGTAGCCAGTTACGCCGGGAAGCTTTTCTGAGTAAGCCCCGTATCCGGTCGTTGAAGCTTCGATAATAACTGTTACTGGTTTTTTCATTTTCACTCTGTTTAATTGCACGATTTTTTTCTAACTGGTTTTTAGCACGTTTTTTACTTTACTTTTTGTTGCATTTTTTTGATTTCACAATTTGGTTTTTGTTGCACGATTTTTTATTCTTTTAAAGGGGAAGGGCTATTTAAGCCCCGCCGCCTTTAGGATGCTGTTAAGTGTACCCTTCGGGACTTCTTCGGCCCCATGTCGCCCTATCGGAATAGCGACCCCCGGTTTGCTGTCATTAACGTAAATGTGGTGTTTATTAGTTCTTTTGATATACCACCCTTTACGTTCCAGCTTTCTTTGAAGTTCCGAATATTTCATACGGATTATTTATAGTAGCAAATATAACGCCTATGTTATAAATGAACAAAATATTTATAACGTTTTTGTTATAAAAATGTTTTAGCCAATTCCATCCCAATGATGTGAATTGATACTTAACTAATTCTAAAGCAGGCATTTACTTTGTGTGATATTGTTACTAAGCTCTTGAATTACTGAAGTAAAATTTATAGATTAATGGAAATTTTTTTAAAATGTCAACATCAAAATGCCCAAAATGCTCAAGTACTTACTTTCAATTAAGTGAAAATTTACCCTCTGGATCAAATTATAAACTGCAATTTGTTCAATGTTCAGCATGTGGATCAGTAGTTGGAGTGCTTGAATATTTTAATAATGGAGTTTTATTGCAAGAGATTAAGAAAAAGGTAGAAGACTTTAGATGTAAAGCATCGAGTAATACTGACAATAATCTCCAATTAATTAATAACAACCTAATTCATTTCTCCAATTTAGTAATGAAAAAACTTGAAGAAATCGAAAGTAAAATAAATAAAGAATAGCTGTTATATTCAAAACAAAAATCCCTCCTACCGGAGGGATTTTCTCATTAATCAACAACCATCACGAACTAACGACCTATTTTAAGCCAGGATCAAGGTGTAAATCGGTCCTTGGTTCAACCTTCTTTGGCTGGTAAAGTTTCTTTAGCGACTGCTTTTCTGTAATTAGCAGACTGGAGAACTTCTCAGGACTTACCTTCTTTCCCTCCACAACATATTCACAATCGGTAATCTCCAGGGTTCCTGCTTCAATTCCTTTTTGGAATAGGTCAGTCTGTACCGTTCGTTCATCCTTGACCTTCTGCTTTTCGATGGTGGCAAATGCGCTACCGATCACCAGCATGCTAAATGCAAATAGCAACAGTGTGATAAGTTTTTTCATTCGATTAAAATTTCATGATTAAAAATTTAGAAATACAAAATAGCAAAGTTTTAATACAAAATGTATTTTTATAATTACTTTTATCACACACTTAAAATCTTCACTTCTCATGTCAGAACAATCCTCCATCATTCGACAGGCTGCAGAGATCCTGGTTGATGCCAAAGAAAAGGTTGGCGAACTGCTTTCTAAGCTGCCTGAAGCAAACCTTTCTCTCGCTGTTGGGCCTAAGATCCAGTCAGTGATCAATAACCTTTACTTCCTTAGCGGTACCATCGCACCACAGGAACATTATGAAAAGGCTGTTGAGTTTCCACCCGTAACAAATTTCATGGGAGAGGAAATCACCCTTCCTAAGCCAGTGACCAAGGAAGATCTTACTCCTGCAGAATATGAGAAGGCTTTGTTCATTGATTCAGTGAACAGGCTCTATGATGAGTTCCCGAGCCTATCTGCTGACGGTATTCTTAATTCTCATACACTTCCTGAACATGTGATTATCCTCCGTGGGGTGGCAAAGAAAGCAGGAGTGCCAGGGTATGAGGACAGATCGATTGACAAATCTTTTGTAGATGATATCGCTTTTTATATCAAAGAAAAAGAAGCCGAGGAGCAGAAGCAGAAGGAGATTGATGAGCAGATCAGGCTGGCAGAAGAAGCTGAAAAGAAAGGTTCAGTAGTGAATGATCCTGCTGCAACTGGTGATCAGGTTGAAACTGAAGGTGGTGATGATGGTGATGATGATCTGGAAACAGAAGGTGATTCAGACCTCGTCGATCATGTGCTGACTGATGTAGACTTCCAAATGAATCCCGGTCTTGCCGAACTTGGATTAAAGGTGGGAGATACCATCAAGCTATCACAGGAAGAGATCGATCAGGCTACTGCTCAAGCCAAAGAAGCCGAGGAGCAGAAGCAGAAGGATCAGGAAGCTAAACAATCAAAGAAAGGATCAGCTAAGAAATAATGAGGATCCTTTTAAACGATAAGGAAGTAGTATTTCCATCATCGCTTGCCGAGTTCACACTTGGCCAGCGTATTGATTTTCATAACCGCTATGGCAAGGACCTGGAAGAGATGGCTCGTAGCGTGGATGCAATGGAAGACGGTCCGGAAAAAGAGCTGGAAAGAACTCACCTGTTCTTTGAACGCATGATTAAAACCTTCGCATTCTTCACCGGAGCAGAGGAAGAGGCACTGAAAGAATCCGAATTCATTGATGATATCTACAACATCTACCAATCCAATATGCTGCTGCTCTTCACTGAAGAAGAGGATATGGTCATTCAGACCGAATACATCTGGAACAATGAGATATGGGAACTGCATCCACCGGAGCTCAAGCATGGCAGCAAAATGACCTTTGGAGAGTTTATTGATTCAAAGCAGTTGGTAAAAGACATGATGGAGGTAGGAAGTGGTAAATGGGATTATATGCTTCCCCTGTGCGCTATTTATCTGCGAAAGAAAGGAGAGGCGTATCAAAAGGAATTCCTGTATGAAGGCAGCGACCGGATGGAACTGATGAAGCAGCTGCCGATGAGTATAGCACTGGCTGTAGGTTTTTTTTTGTCAGGCTCAGTGGATATCTATCTGAAAACTTCCCAATATTCTGGAAATCAAAAATCAAATCTCAAGGAGGTGGACACAGTGCCCGACACTTCGAAAGATTTGGCTGGATCAATTTCCTGAAAGCCATTGCAAAGACCAAAGTATTCGATATAGCCGGCAGCGGCAAGAATTCAATTGATTGTGCCAGAGAAGCAAACCTGTTCGATGTGCTGCTGTATGCAAGTGAAGAGAAGGAATTAAGTGAGGCCCAGTACCTGGATCACGAAGAAGAGATGCGAAAACACAAACGATAAAACAAAAAGTGAATAAGCTCCTGAACGCTTTTATTGATCTGATTAAAAACTTCGACACGGGCGAACTGGCTAACTATCCCGATCCTGCACCACCTTCAGATCTTGGTTCACCACTTACTCAGGATGAGATTGATTTCGTTAAGAGTCTTCGAAAGGAAATGACCGAAAGGTTTTTAATTGCACCTGGTCCATCCTGCACGGATGAGAAGACCAGCTTATTTATTACCAATCCTTATTACAATTCATTTACTGCTTCCTGGAACAATCCGGTTGGATATGTTGGAACGCAGGTTACATATAGAGCATTAGGTTCCGTGGAATGGCTGATACCCAATGCAGCGGGTAATGCCATAGGAAACTTTAACTCTCCATCAGAATTCGTTTTCACTTCAGGATTTACCATCGGCACCACATATCAGATCAGGGTTCAAAATACCTGTCCTGATGGCATTCAATCCAGTGGAGTGATCGTTTCGGCCACCGCAACAAATTCAGCACCATAAACTACACAAATATGCAAGAGCAATTTAAACCAGTACAACATCAACCATCAGTAATCGAAAGGCTGAATAAAGCTTTCCATGATGAGTTAATGACCAAACAATTTCCGGTAGAGAAGCTTTCAGTGAATTGGAGGCACAAATCAAAGTTGGCTTTATTCTTTGCCTCTCCTCATTCCCTTGGAGTAAGTGCGGATGTGTTCATGAACCTGGTGAAGAAAGATCCATCCGGAGATGATTATTCGCTGACCTTCTTTGAATTCGCGGTATTGAGCAACAATTTGGAGATGAGAAGTGCTTTTGATCTTCAGCATACCAACCTGACCAATTATGCTGCTCTGATGGTTGAATCAATGGAATATGTGAAATCATATAATGATGAGGTTGAGAAGATCAGAACAGATATCCAGGAGCGCATTGCTATGGAAGATCGCATGAAGAAAACAGCCGCTGGAGATCGCGGTCCTTTGTCACCTGTAAAAGGGGAGGCATAAGATGGGAAAGGAAAAGAAAGTGATAACCCTCGGTGCAATTGCAAAAAAACCTCCGGTTGCAGCTACTGTTCTTTATCTAACAACACTAAAGGTATTTAATGCACCAGATATTATTTGGGGTATTGTGATAGCCTTAATCGCTTTAGCTTGGTTTGGCTACTTCTACAGTGTATTTAATTCCAAGGAAGTGGATCCATTTGAAGAATCAAATACAGAAAGTGAGCAAAAGGATCAGAATATTTTCCAGCAGAAAATCGAGAAGCTTAAAAACGAAAATAGATAAACTGAAATGAGCACCTACCGTTACATAAAATCCTTGTTCACCAAGATCCTGAAGGCTTCTTCTGATATTGAAGGAAGGCTTTATCTGTGTCCAAAATATGGAGTGGAAATCAATTTTGAACAGTTGGGAGAGGTGATAGAGGATGCTGTTAAGACGGTACCGGGGCAGAAATATCCTTTGGCTCTCATGATGCCACCAAGGAGCATTGCATCATTTACTGAAAAAAATGGAGAGTGGGAAGAATACCGTATTGTGATGTTCTTCCTTACCACCACTTTTTATAATGGAGTTGGACAGGTTAAGGCTCTCAACTCCAACACACAAACATCCACTCGTCCTATAACTGAAGATTGGGTACAGATGAGAAGGGCAGCAGTGGAGTTTTTAAATGTCTTGAAGAAAGTGGAGAAAAGAGATTCCCTTCAAAACTTTGCTTTCCGGTTGGATCCTGGAAGAAAGGTCATTGATCCCATCAGCAATGTTGGAGTAGACAGGGCAAGCGGTGTGAGACTTGAATTTGCAGCGAGTTTATTTACCGGGTGTGATCTTCAGACATACACTGATCAATCAATTCAAAATATAAATACTGGCGACTTATGAGAAGGTTAGTCATATTGGTTTTGGCTCTGGTTCCTTTGCTGCTGGAAGGGCAAGTCCTTCGCAAATCCGGTCCTCTTTATTCAGAGGATTTTGGCATTAAGGGAGATAGCACCGATGAAACGGCAAAGATCCAGGCTGCGATAAATTATGCTGCTTCAATAAAAAAAATACTCAGGTTCCGAATCGGCATATATCTTATTGGGCCAAACCTAAAAGTAAGATCTAACCTTACAATCGAAGGAGAAGGGGATGCGACAGAGTTTAAGTTAACGGATGGAACTACCTCTCCAAGATATATGTTTCAGGGGGATGATAGCGCTTATACAAATATTACATTCAGAAATATTAAGATCAATTCAAACAGGCAAGGCAATACGGGTGCGCAGATTTGGGGTATAAATTTTCAGAAGTGTACAAAGCTGACATTCGATAATGTAACATTCACTTCGAGCAAAGGCAGGGCAAGTTTATATCTCAACCAATGCAAAGAAGTTGATATTGTTAATTGCAAATTCAGAGATGACGGTTCTCATGCTATGCAGTTATTTGGCGGCAGCTCTATAAATATCTTAAAGAACAGATTTGAAGATTACGCTCAACTCGATTCTTCTAAGTGTGCTATAAGCGGCTTTGTTATCCCTGTTACAGGGGTAAATATTATCAGTAATATCTTCAAGAACAGCAAGGGTAAGCAATTTGGTATTGAGACTGCCGGAGCCTATATGTATGACTGGAATATTTCTCACAATTACATGGAGGATGATACACTTGGAGGTAACGGGATATCTGGCCAACTTGTAAACTCGACATTCTCATTCAACCATATGGTAGGAGGGGTAGGGAGCCAACGAAGCGGTATAGAGTTAAACGGTTACGGGAATAAGATTATCGCCAACCAGATTGACGGAGGAAATATCGCCATTACATCAAGCATTAATTCTATAGACTTTCCTAACAGCGGAATTGAAACAACTATAGCATTTAACGATGTAAAGACCTGGGGAGTTAATAATGCTGGAATTTACGCGGGTGGTAGAGATAGTGTACCTGTATCTGGTATTGACGTGCTTTATAATTCCGTTGATACCAGGCTTGCTACTGGGAATAGTTCTGCGATTTTTGTGGGTGCCTACGGCTCTCCTGGTAAGATTAAAAATTCCCGATTTATAGGGAATAAGATATGGAGTATGGGGTATGGCTTCCGAATGCAAGCTTTAAGTGGATCTGGTGATATTGATATTTCCGATAATAAAATTTACGCAGGTACTTACTGGATGGGGCACTTGACTGATTCCTTCTCTAATGTTACCATCAGTAATAATAAATCCTTCCTTGCAAAAGGCGACACTATACAATATGTCGCACCTGCTACCAATCCTATTATAGATGTCACAAATCCAGATGTCTTCATTGAGGTAGCTGATGCTAATTATACTATCCCTAATGGATTTGGGAACTTAACCGTTAACTATTATAACACCTTAACGGCCGACAGGACTGTAACCCTTCCTGACCCCGCAAAGAATCGTAACCGAAAGATTACCATCAGAAATGGATCGGCTTCATTCAATCTTAATTTATCGGCAACGGTTTACGAAAATCCAAGTACTTCCTACAATACTGTTGGTCCAGGATCGCAGTTGACTTTTTATACAAACGGAACAAATTTTCGGAGGATTCAATAATGCGCCTCTTTAAAATCATATTATCCGCAGCACTCGCTCTTCTTGTATGGGGAACGGTGCTGATTTATGTAATCATAAAATTCACCTAACAATGCAAACAGGATCATGTTACCTGCCAGAAATGACCGAAACAAAGGAAAAGAAATCAGAACCTATTGAAATGACTGTTCCGGCTGAAAAGCTTGAAGCAATGAAAGCCTATGCAGTGAAACTTCGAAAGAAGTTCCCGCATATGAAGCCCGACAGAATAAAGAAAAAAGTTGCTGAATATTTTAAAGTGAAACTCGTATGAATCTTACCCAAATAGCACAGCTTATCCCTACAGAATATCGTAAGGAGATATTGCTGACCAATTCCATTCAAACAGCGATTGCAACCACTACAGATCCTACGATGATGTATCTGGCTAAGGTCTGGAAAGAATATGTGGAGCCTAACGAGAAGCTGGATTGCGGTCTGTGCATGGAGCGGATCCTGAATAATTACCGTCAGCTTCAAAATATTTTCATCGAATTGGAAAAGCAATCATCCTTACTTGATCAAATCTAAGCCATGACAACCATCGAAGAAATATATGCAGGCGCTGAAAGGCTAATCAACCAGTTCATTAAAAAGGAAATGATTGATCAGGGCCACCATTTAACTGGAGCCATGGAAGATTCACTTGATTATACAGTGATCAATGATGGTAAGACTCAAACGATGGAAGGCTTTGCAGTTCATTATACCAAGTTCGTAAACGATGGTGTGCCTGCTAAGAGTGCTTCGATGAAGCAGTTCCCATTCCTGGTGGAATATTTTAAGCAAAGAGGCCTTCCAGAGAAAGAAGCGATGGGAGCAGCAGCTGCAACGATCAAGGTATGGATGAAAGAAGGTATGAGTACACAGGCTTCCAAGAGGTTTTCCAAAACAGGATCCCGTCAGAACATGATCGAGAATGCTTTTGTCGGAAATGAATCCAAGCTCGATGATTACATGACCAGCGGGATTGATTTTGTCGTGGAGGAGAGATTTCAAAAAGAAAAATCGGAAACAATATGAACTATTATCAAGCAAGAGAAAAACGCTATCAACTTCCTAATGGAGAATGGTCCAAACAAGGAGATCCTAAGAACACTTGGGGTTACACAGTTATGAATGATGGCAATGTAAGAGCGATTGGCTATTGTGCAGAAGGTAATTGCAACCATAAGTCAGCAGACGAAGCAGGAGACTGTTTTCGAAAATACATAAAGGAGCAATGCAATGGGAAGTTGCCGGGAGGTTTCGATCTTGAAGAGGGGCAAGGCGATTTAGTCATTTCAAGTTCTTACTAAAAATCTGAATCTATATGAGCCAAATTACAATTAAAGAAAAAGGTCCAGTAACAGTTTCAATTACTCCATTAAACGAAATTGTAATTACAAAAGATGGCGATACATGGAGAGTAGTACGAAAGGGTTTTAAAGAAGATCATTTAGGAAACTGGGAAGTTTCTGCATTGCACGCATATCTCTATCCTGTTCCTGGTTACTTGGTTGAAACAAATGTCAGTAGTGTGCCTAAAAGAGTGTGGACGTCATTAGAGGATTTTGTAAATGCTTTAAGGAATTCATTCCCAAATGTCAAAATAACTCAGTTATGAGACTACTGCTTTTCATAGCCTTCATCTTGCTTTCTGTTACACTGGCCATGGTCACTGTATTTCGCATATCAGGTGAAAATGTCTCCAAGTTCTGTGCGTGGATTACGGACGGTATATGTGCAGCCATTGAAACAGTGCTTACCAAGATCATCATACAAAAACATCCCTAAGAAAGATGCCTATTAATTCCATATTAGCTGAACCCGGTCTTAATTCCCTTTGGGCTGCTTACAGGCCTATTCCATTACGTGTGGAAATTCAAAACACAAACGGCCAAAGACCTCCGGTGGTTTACTGTGATATTTATTTTGGAAATGTTTACTACAAGACACTTTCCAAAACAATGTATTGGGCAGTTTCCGAAGGTTATTCTTTCTGGGAATTCGATATCCAGGATGCAGCACAGGAATATTTAAAGAAAGTACTTCCATTCAATGGAGATTCTGAAATTGTTCAGGCAACAGGTTTAATGACAAAGGCCTTCTGTAGGTTTAGATCAAGTGGATATGATGCGGATGGATTTATCAAACCTGAAGGAATAGAACCTATTCAAGGTACCGGAACGAAAGCTCCCGTATCAGGAGATGGGTATCAGTCAAATGAGTTTTTTATCGTAAATGCTACACTTCAGCATGAGGATAATCAATATCTCGATCAGCATTTGGAGGCCTTCAAAAAAAGAGCATGGAACAGCAAGTGTTATCCGCTTACCCATAGACCTGACAGAAATTACCTGACTGTAAAGGATTCTGATTTCTTTCCCGCGATCGTGGATAGCAATCTCTGTTTGAATTACCTGGTACTAAAATATAGGCTCGTTGGTCAAAGCACGATCAGGCAGGCAAGATCATCCATTACTATCCCTTGCACTGCAACTATTTCAGCACTTACCATAGAGCAACTTTCCGCAACTACCAATGTAAAAGTTTCATGGCCTGCAGCCGCCGGAGCAGCCGGCTATTCCTATCGTTTGGATGGGGGTGTCTGGCTTGCTGCTCCAACCAATCAGATCACTTTGGAAAATCTGGAAATTGGGGATCATACCATTGATGTCGTTCCAGTGTGCCAGTGTGCTCTTGGCCAAACCAAAACCCAATCATTTACCGTACAGGATCCTGTAACATTCGTTTGTACTAGTTCCATTGAAAACCTTACAGCATCGCAGGTGGGAAGTGGAGCAGCTGGTATAGACTGGGATGCTATTGGTGATCCTCCTACAGTCAGGTACCGAATTGATGGAGGTCCATGGATCACAGCAGCAGCTCCGCCGATCGGAATTGAAAATCTATCAGCAGGAGAGCATACCATCCAGGTTGAGCCTGTTTGCGCTAATGGAGTATCAGGAACATCAGCAAGCACAACATTTACCATCGGCCTGTTACCATCGATTATAAAGCTCAATGAGACCTCCACTGGTCCGGGTGGTATCAGAACACAATATTTCCAGATCGGAGCCAATGTGACGGCAGGAAATAAGTTTACGCTCACTGTTTATTCCCGTGCTGTAACGGTGACGGCCATTGCAGGTGATACACCTTCAACCATTGCAGCAAAGCTGGCAGCAGCGATCAACAGCACAACAGCAAGTCAGTGGAATACTGCCGGATCTGCTCCAAATCCAAGCACTCCCGGATTTCCACCTTATGCAGTGGCAACCGGAAATAACCTGGTCATTGAGCTGAACTACCAGAATTCATTCTCTTACTATGCAACTATGAACTAATGAAAGCGATATACATTCCGAATGGTCCTAAAAATCTTGCCTCTTTGTTTCCGGATATCGATTTCCGCGATATAGAGGATTATCATGTGGTGCTGACTGATGAAGCATTCACAGAGCATGTCAGCGGTACCTGGAACACTATTCAGGTATGCAGTGAAGATCATATCCGTATTCATTTCCTCAATTCTCTTGGCGCCATTGATGCAATGAATTTTGAGATCGTCAACATTGAATCTGAAAACAAGAGCGACAGCTACGAATCAGCTCCCAATATTGATCTTCAAAAAAAGGTACACGGCATAAATCGCTTCAATGTAAAGACCAATTCAACTTATACGGTCAGGAATTGCGATTACACTGAAGAGGATAGAGAATGGATTGAGGAGTTATTTGCTTCACCACTCGCATGGATAGAATGGAAAGGAATCCAAAATCAGCCGGACAGTTATTTGCCGATCGTGATCATTGATCAGAAAATGCCGCTGCGAAAAGAGGATGATCGATTCTACTATGAAGTGAACCTACAATTCAAATTAAGTCACGAAAGATATAATCTGCGTAACTGATGCCAAAAACAAATTACATAAGGGTGTTGATTGATGGGCAGCAGATGGATCTCGAAGATCCTTCCACCTTCCCGATCAGTATTGAATACCAGATGGAAGATGGAGAGGATTTCGAACGAAAGAAATCATCTGAATCTCTAAACAATACTTTCCCTGCCACTGCCAATAATAACCGCATCGCCAATTCATCTTACAATGTTTCGGTGGAAGATTTGACCGCTGATCAGTCTTATAAATCCAATAAACCGGTTGTAGTAGAGGCTAATGGACTTGAACTGATGGTAGGAAAAGCCATTCAAAAGGCTGCTGTTCACAGAAGAGAACCCATTTCTTATCAATTCGATTTTTATGGTGGCAATGCTGATTGGATCATTGATCTGAAAGAAGCAACCTTGTTTGACTTCCTTAAGCACATCAACTTTCCATTTAATAAAGCTGGGGTAGTGGATAGTTGGTCTTTTGATGGCAAAAATCCCAATAAGCCTTATGTATTTGCTCCTGTTAGGTATGGAGAGCCAATGGCATCAGCATATTCAAACCTGGTGCAGCAGAATCCTACTGAAATCACCGATTACAACATGAAACCAGAGTACATGAAGCCATCGCTGAGCATGTACTATATCATATTCAATGCATTCAAATCAGTGGGTTACAAGATCCAGTCTGATTTCTTCAATACTGATTATTTCCGCAGACTTGTGATGCCATGGACTTGGGGAAACTTCCTGTTCAGTGAAGGTACCAGGCTTGACAACTTGGATTTTAAAGCTAAAAGCTCAGAAAGTGTGTACTATTCTGGTAGCTATACAGGGATATGGGATCTGAAAGTGAGTAATGACAATAGTGGAGGGGCCTTTGATAATAACGGAGTTTATAGCTATGATTCTGTTCAAAAAGAGTGCAAATGGAAATACCTTGAAAATTTTGATTACGGCACATTGGAAGCCACTTTCCGGCTTTCGGTTATGGTTGATGCAACGGTAGCTTATGACAGTGATGCAGAGTTAAGGGCACAATGGTTTAAAAATGGTGTTAGAATTACTACAGGTCGAGCGGGAGAAAATGGTAATGGGGATTTGATTTGTGCAATCAGTAAAAGTGGTGTAGGCAGGAATGATTTTGCCAACCTGGTAGATGTATTCGGAAAGTTCACAGTAAATCCAGGAGATGTGATCAGCGTGAAATTCTATATGCACACCTATGCTACGAGACTTGGAAGGGCCAATATTCGAGCGGAAGTAATAGAATTTGGATTGGAATTTTTTAAAATCCCTCTTGGTGGCACCATTGACTTTCAGAATTATGCTGGCCTCAAAAAACATAAGTTCCTTGATTTTTTCCGGGGAGTAATAGATCTGTTCAACCTAAGCATCAATACAGATGCAGTGAATAAAGTGGTTGTCATTGAGCCAACACATCCATACTCATTGACCAATGATCTTTCCCAGTCACAGGGAGGGTATTTTAACGGTGATCACATCGATTGGAGCGAGAAGCAGGATATCTCCATTGATTCGGTAGTAGAGACATTCAGCGATCATGACAGGGAAGTTATTTTCCGATTTGCAGAAGATAATAACGATGGTTTGCTTAAGGTAATTCAGGACCGATATTTAACGGATCTGGCATCTTCAAAGTATGTTCTTCCAGATAGATTTAAATCAGGGAAAAAAGAGATCAGGAATCGCTTCTTTTCTCCTGTGATGCATTATGATGTTGATCAGTGGAGAGGACTTGGCTCCAATGCTGCCATGGCACCGCAAATGATATGTATGGTACCGGAAAATATCAGCAACACTTCCCGGGACGAAGCGCAAAATACTTTCAGCCCAAAGGTGGCCTACTATAAAGGCATTGTAAGTAGTGTGGGATGGGTGTTTGATAGCGAAAAGAAGAACACATATCCTTTCATGTTTGCAGTCAACTACCAGCCAGGAGGAGAAAATGATCCGGTGCTTTCCTACAGCGATGAAAGAATTGGCGCTTATCCAAATGCAGTACTTGCCAAGGGCTTACTTCGCAGGTTTTATCTGCAAAGAATGGCCATCATGCGCAATGGTCAGTACTATACAACCAATTTCCGGCTTAATAATATTGATGTTACCAACTGGTTCCACAGGGAACATATCATCTGCCGTGGTCAAAGATGGCAGCTGATGAAACTGATGTATAAGCCGCTACTGGATCAAAGCGCCGAGTGTGAGTTGAGAAAGTGGGTCCCTGTATCAAAGCAGGATGCTGACAGCGTTTTTCCTGCAGCTTCATCGGTATTGGAAACTACTAATTCAACCAGCTCTTTTGATTTGAAATATGCGCAGATGAAATGTCTGGCAAGTGATATTCCTCAATCCTCATATACTGAATAATGGCAACACAAGGTCAGGTTACTAAAATATATCAGCTCAAAACACTCGGGTATTCAGATCTATCCAAGGAGCTTGATAATATTTCAAAGAAGTTCGAATCGATCAAGAAAGCAAAGCTTGGCGCTGAAGGTCAACTGGCAGCAGCGAAAGACATTGCCGATATCAAAAAATATGCTGACGAGATCTCCCGGTTGAAAGTACAGGAACAGGAACTTAGAACCGAAAGGCAGAAGATGATCAATGAGCAGAAGGCAGCTCAAATTGCTCGTGCAGAAGAGATCCGCCAAACAAAGCAGCAGGCAGCAGGTGTACAGGCCGCAGCAGGTAGTTATGCCGCCCTGTATAAGGAATATCGGGAGTTGTACAACCTGGTAAAGAATACTCCAACCGGTTCACCTGTTAATTTCCGTGGTGCAAACCTTGAATTTGATCAGGCTATCAATAAACTCAAAGAACTGGCCACTGCAGAGCAGGATTTTCGCCGTCAATTTGCCCGGGATGGGTTGCTTGTTGCTGAATATACATCGGGCATTGTGCAGGCCTTCAAACGTATGGGATTGGATGATCTTGTTGGTGGTCAGGTGAACAAAGCAAATGATCGCCTCAAAGACCTCAATAGTCAATTCAATGTATTGCAGCAGGAGCTTGCTGAAACAAGGCAGAGAGGAGAAGGAAGTTTTGAAAGTATTGAAAAGCAACTGATCGATAACCGAAAAGAAGCTATTGCACTTACCCAGCAAGTTGACCTGATGAAAAAAGAGCTTCAGGGTACCGGTGATGTAGGAACCAGGCTTACCAATGGTTTGAAACAAGGTTTTGATTCTTTGAAAGGACAGATCGGATCCTTTGCATTGCAGTTTGTAGGTATTCAGGCGCTGTTCAATCAGCTTACCACTCAGATCAGCGATGGTATTGCCGATGCAAAGCAGATTGAAGGTGTGGAGGCTGCATTCAACCGTCTCAATAATCCTGATCTTCTCGCCAATTTAAGGGTTGCTACACGTGGTACTGTGAGTGATCTTGAATTAATGAAAAATGCAGTTCAGGCAAATAACTTCCAGATCCCGGTTGAACAACTTGGAACACTGCTTGACTTCGCTCGCAGAAGAGCAAAGGAGACGGGTCAGGAGGTTGATTACCTGGTTCAATCAATTGTCACCGGTATTGGTAGGAAATCGCCATTAATCTTGGATAACCTTGGTATCTCCGCTGTAAGGCTTCGAGAGAATTTTAAAGGTTTAAGTGAAGAGCAGGTGACAGTTGGTGATGTCGCTGCAGCTGTAGGCAAGATCATCCAGGAAGAGAATGCAAAGGCAGGAGCTGAAATCGAAACCGTATCTGAAAATATTGCTCAAAATACCGCGGCTTGGCAGAATATAAGGATTGAAATTGCTTCAAGGCTTTTACCCGCTCTTGTAACGCTAAGTAGTATTTTTTTGCTCCTTATTGGAAATTTTCCATTACTTATCTCTCTATTATCAGTTTTAGCAATAGGTTGGGGTGTACAGAACAAACAATTGCTAGCAGTAAATGCACGGCTATTGTTGTTAAATGCAAGAATTGTGTTGAATTATGTAGCAATTGGTATTTTACAAGCTGCTACATGGGCCTATAATGCTGTATTGTTTGTTTTAAATAATGGCTTAAAAATAGTAACAGCATCTATGCGTGCATTCGGTATCGCAGTTTCCGCTGGTACTGGTCCGCTGGGTGTTATTCTTACCATTGTTTCAGTACTGGGCGCTGCTTTAATTGGTCTTTCACGGGCAATGGGTTCAACGATTGACAACTTCAAACGCAGCAATATTGAACTTCGCCTGACTGCCGATATCATGCAACGGGTGAATGAATCCACATCCGGTACCGTTAGCCAGATTCAAACGCTCACCAAGGTTGCAAGAGATAACAATGTATCACTCGCTGGAAGAAAAAAAGCACTGGAAGATCTTATTGCCATCGCTCCTGAATATTTGAAAGGTCTTACCCTGGAAAATATCAATACCCAGGAAGGAATCAACCTGATCAACGGATATGTAAAGGCATTGAGAGAGAAGGCGGCGCTGCAGGCAGCAATGGCTGTGCGTGATGAGAAATTAAGAGAAGATGCAAGGCTCACCACTTTGGAACTTGGCCTGGAAAGAAAAATAGCAACCGGTGGAGCAGTGGATTTTGAAGACCTCACACCTGAGGAGCAGGATTTCATTTCAGAAGCAAGAAAGCAATTTGCATTTGTCAACTCTGTTTCTGATTTAATTACCGGCAATTCCTTTGGTAAAGAAGCATTGAAAGCTATCCGCGATCAACGTGCAAAACTGGCTAAGGAGTTGGATGTAACAGATGATCTGATAGCCACAAAATATTCTCAACAAGGCGCAAAGATCGCAGAAGGTCCGAAAGTGAATAATGAAGTGGATATCGCAAAATTAAAGAAGGATATCGAGGCACTTGATAAACAGATCAATGAATTTAAAGGCTCCAATGCTGACCTGCAGAAACTGATTGCTCAACGAAAAAAGCTGCAAGACGAACTGGATAGATTGCTTGGTAACAATCGACAATCAAGGCAAACCAAGCTTCAGAACACAGATCCTTTCCGTAAAATTGATGCAGAACGGGACACTGATCTTGCTAAGGAAGAACGTAGAAGATTGAATAACGAAACAAATGAATCTAATTACCTGAAAAAAATTCTTGCCATTAATCAAAAAGCTATTGATCAAAAATTAGACTTGCTAAAAGGAAAGGACGCAGAAGAATTGAAGCTTCGCGCTCAATTACAACTGGAAAGAGAGAAGCTGGAAAAAGACACCAATGAAAAGCTTCGCGCCATCACTCAAAAACAATTTGATGACCTGGTAAAGGATCTGCAAAAGCAGCGTGATTTCCTGATCAATGAAGCAAACCAGCAGGCAGAAGAAGTGGCAAATACTCCAGGTGCCACAGAAACCCAGAAAGCACAGGCCCGTTTGGACGCTGATAAAGCAATTCTTCAAGCGACAGAGACCTATGCAAACCAGCTTGACCTATTGGAAGAGCAGATCGGTTTCCAGTCATTACAAAATACCCTCGATGCAGCTCAGGCTGTTCGTAATGCGAAGATTGCCGCCATTCAAAGCGATCGGGAATTGCAGGAAGCATCCTTGGAAGATCTGCAGGCCGTTGGTGAAAGATCCATTGCTGAATTCCGGGCAATCATAGCAACCCAAAGAGCAAATATTGCAGCAGGTCCGGGTTCAGATCGTAAGAAAGAGGTTGCCAATGCAAACCTTGACCGAGAAGAAAACATCGGTATACTGGCCCGGGAAGTATCGAATATGCAACAGCAACTTCCAAAGTATAAGCAGCTGCTTGCAAATAAGCAGATCACCGATCAGAAGTATAATGATTTCATTACAGATCTGAAAAATAAAGAAGCTCAATTATCTGATTCACTTGGAGAATCAGCTGATAAGGCACTTGCGAAAGTTCGTAGCATCCGCGAACTGTTACAGGAAGGAATCACCGATGCATTTAATATTGATGCAGATTCAGAAGTGGGGCAAGCGGTTGGTCAGGCATTGCAGCAGACTTACAATCTGGCTACTGATGCAATGAATAATTATTTCGATGCTGAACGCGATCGGATTGAGCAGTCAAAGCAACTGCAGCTGGAAAGACTCGATGTTGAAAAGGAACAGTTACTGGCCAAGGCTCAAAGTAAAGCAGAGGAGGAAAGCATCGAAAGACAGGCAGCAGCTACAAAACTTCGTATTGAGCGGGAAGCATTTGAGAAAAATAAGAATATCAAAAAGAAGGAGGCAAAGATTGCCTACCTGATGGAACTTGCAAATATCTGGTCAACTGCATACCAGTTAGGACCCGTGGCAGGCCCGATCATTGGGGGTATTCTTTCGGGTCTTGCAACATTTCGCTATATCACTGCTACCAATCAAATATCTGCTCAAAAATTCGCTTATGGTGGTAATCCTGATATGACAACTACCAGGGGTGGAAGATTAGGAGGAAGGCCACACAGCAGAGGTGGAAATCCGTTCATGTTTAAGGGAAGGGTATTCGAAGATGAAGTGGATGAGTTGAATATTATCCGCACAAAGAACGCTCCTAAAAATGCAGCCTTCACTATTTCCGGTACACAAACTCAAATTGCATCTGCACTTAACCAGATCGGTGGTGGAGTTCCTTTTGCCAGTGGAGCACGAGTGAGTAAAATGGAGTTCGGTGGAAACCTGGGTGAATCATTGCAGGCTCCGGTGTTCATGCCATCGGTGAGCAATACGGTGGTATCTACAGGCTCCGGAATAAGCAGAGAAGATCTCAATGAATTTTATTCCAGGATGGAAAACATTGCCATTGAACAGAGCCGCAGAATTGATCGCCTTCAGGTTGTTCAGGATACAAAGACTGTGACTGATGCGCAAAAAAAGAGGGTGAAACAAAGTGAAGTAGCAACTCTATAATAAAAAAACCTCGCTGAGCCACAGCAAGGTTAAAAAAGAAATGAGATTTACAAATGGAAAGTTACGAAATGAAAGTATAATAAGTAAACCTCTAATTTTACTTTAATGACAGAATTGGATAAGAAGCTCCAAGAAATGGCACTGCTCAACTGGAATCAGTTTGTTCAACTGGTGGGCAGTGAATCTATAATAAAAGCCAAGGTTTGCCTACTGAGAAGGGACAAAAAGAGTTATGGTGAAATAGCCAATAAATTAGGTATTTCAGGAAGGCAAGCCGAGTATGCTTGTGTAAAATGTGAGATTAAAAATTAATTTATTCTCCGACTAAATTATCTCTTAGTCTAGCCGTTGGTTCATCTGGTTTTTGAGAGGCTGTTAAACTTATAAGCTCAAAAGTTCCATCAAAAATATTATGGTGGTAGTAAAAATATAAATCAAGATTAATTATTCTATTTAATGTAAAGTATCCTATATGTTTTCCATCAGGACTTCGAGTAATGTGGCAAGTTCCTATGGGAATTAATATTTCCTCTCCTTCCGTTAATCTAACTTCCACAGGATCAATATAACTAATGGATTCAAGGGAGTCAAGACGACCAAGCTTTATTGCAAATTTCATTTTTTCTTTAAAGTAGTTAAAAATAACGTATCACAAAAATTGTGATGTTAAGTAATTAAAATACTACAAAATGTATCTTTTTCATTGCAGTTTTACTACTGTAATGAGAAACATCTTCCAGACATTCAATTTCCAGGTTAAGAACGTTATCAACAACACCGTTGACATTTACATAGATGGAGACATTGTTGATGCCGAAACTCAAGGCTGGTTAAGAGAATGGTACGGCGACGACACTTCAGTTTCTTACAAATCATTCCGGGATCAAATCACTTCTGTAGAGGCCAGCACATTCAATGTGTACATCAATAGTTACGGCGGTTTAGTAACTGATGCCATGGCCATCCATGACCTGCTCAAGGATATGCAGGCCAAAGGTAAAACAGTCAACACAAGAGGCCGGGGCATCATCGCATCCGCTGCCACTTACATTCTCATGGCAGGAAACGCTCCTGAAATGAGTAAGAATTCCTGGTTTATGATCCACAACGTTAGTGGAGCAGCATGGGGTAATGTTAACCAGATTGAACAGTATGCAGCAACACTGCGCCAGTTCAATGATGCTGCAAGAGACTTTTACTCGACCGCAACAGGGTTGAGTAAAGAAGAGATCGAAAAATTGATGGATGCTGAATCCTGGTTCACCGCTGATGAAGCTAAGAACAAAGGATTTATCAAGCAGGTAACAGGTGAGGTAAACTTCACCAATTCCATTTCGCGCGAAAACTGGATGTTCTCCAACATGGCTGTGCTTAATGCTTACAACTCCGCTGTAAAGACCGCACCACCGCAGCCTTCCAACGAAACTCATTTATCCATTAAACAAGAATTAGAAGAGATGAAAAAGTTCTTCCAGGATCTGGGCAATTCTATCATGAATGCCGTGAAAGGTGTAAAAGCACCTGAAAATAGTGATCATCAATCATTGATGACCTCAATTGGTGAAGCTATCAGTGCTCCTATCAACCAGATCGGTGAGCAGCTTGATCAATCAGTGAATGAAGCAGTAGGTGCAGCAGTAACCAACCAGGTTCCTGAAGCTGTAAATACAGCGGTAACCAACGCTTTGTCCGGTGAAGCTTTCACCAATGCAGTTAATGCAGCTGTGCAAAATGCTACCAGCGCATTAACCCAACGCCTGACTGAATTAGAAACTGCCAATGAAGAGCTGAAGAAGAAGAATGAAGAACTCGAGCAGGATATCATCAATAAGATCGGAAAGCCTTCCAACAGTGGCAATCCTGAAACCCCGGCTCCAATCGGACAGTTCAAAAAGTAATTCATCACTCTTCTAAAAATTCAATTGAAAGAATATGGCAATCACCAACAATGGAACAAGGGTATCGATCAGTGAAGATCTACTTCCTGCAGATTACGTGAAGCCTGTAGTGAACGACTTCAAGGATGCGGAATACAAAAGAACGCTGACCCTTTCAATTGACAAAGCTACTGTTCACAATGCCGATCCTAAAGTGACCATGGCCAACATCATTGCCAATGCAACGGTGGGTATCAATAAGCAGGTTGCTGACCTGGTTGCAGCTGATTATCTCAGCACTGCAACGGTTACAACATTCGCTGATTTGATTCGCCTTGGAACCAACATGGAATCAGTATCAAGAGGTTCTGCTGCCTATACAAACGCAGCTCCGGCCTTCATTGCCACGGTAGTGCTTCACGTAAAAACAGCATAAACAATCATTTCAAATTTTAAACTCTCATTAAAATGGGTGCACAAGCGATAGATAACGCCAACCTGGTTAACCTGAATGTAAACCTTGGCACTACTGGTTTTACTCCTGCCGTATCATATGCTTACGATGCGGGTGCAAAAACAGTAACCGTTACCGATGGATCTACCATTCCTGCCGGTGATACTTTGAAAAAAGTTCATGTAAAGGTGATGGATGACTTCGGCGGCGAAGTACGTGATACAATCACAGTAACCGGTGCTCCAGGTGCTAAGACCATTAACGTGGCTACACTGGATCCTTCCAACGGACTTAAAGTAATGGCAACAGTTCTGACTACCAAAATGCTCGCTGCTGATGGTAGCGCAGTAAGGATCGGTGCTGCCGGTTCAGTAGGTCGTTGGGATGCGCAGGCCAACGCTTAATCAGTCAACCAGAAACAATCTTTTGTAACTCCTCAAACGCAAATAAAATGTTTGAAACATTTGTAATCGACTCTCTCTCTTTTCATGAAGCAGTAATCGCTCCTGCCTTTGCTGACATCATACCACAGGGATTCCCTTACCGTGGAACCCTAAATGAATTCACCCTGATGGATAACGTATCGAGCAGCCGCACGATCGTAGATATCAGGCGTGTACAGAACATCCTCCAGAGAAGGGATGCTTCTTGTGATCTGAACTACAAAAAAGTAGTTGGAGCCTCTACCCGTAAGATCTCCGTAGAAGAAGTGTACGGTGCAACCCAGTTCTGCCGTAACGAATTCTACAAGGGAGCATTGAAGGATTGGAGGAACAATGATCCTCTCTTTGGTAGTAACATCCTGCCTTACTTCCAGGGCGCAGTAAACATCGACGTGGCTTCCAATAGCTACTTTGGAGATGTTGACCGCGTTGTGCCAGTAAGTGCACAATGGAGCACCAATGTATTTGATGGTGTGTTCAAGTGGCTGAAGCGCTACACCACTTCCGGTGTTATCCCATCATCTCAGACTATCGCTATTGCTGATGGTACTGATTATTCCGCAACTCCTGCCAATGCATACAACCTGGTCAAGGCAATGTATGACAAGCAGAATGCCCTGATGTATTCTTTCGAAGATTCTCAGAAAGCATTCTACGTGAGCAAGGAGATCGCAAAAGGTTATGAAGATTACCTGATCGCAGCCGGCATCACCAACGGTTATGTAACCGATGTGCAGACTGGTATCAAGTCACTCGCTTATAAAGGAATTCCGATCCTGGAAGAATCCATCTGGACTCCAATCATCACCGAGATCAAAGGATCTGCAGGTTATGCAGCAGTGCTGACCTTGAGAGGAAATTTTGTTTTCGCAACCGATAAGGATTATGGTGAGGGAGAAGATGGTAAGACAGCTCTTGAAGTATGGTATGAGAAGAAAGAAATGATGTGGTACTACAGAATCTTCATGAAGGCTGGTACTCAGGTGGCTCTTCCGGAGCATGTTGTTTACGCTATCAGCTCATGGACCTAATCGGTTCATGGGCTTTACCCATTTCAATCACTCATAATCTTATAAAAAATGCTTTGCGTACAACTTAAGAATTATACAAGAGCGTGTGGAGCGGTAACCGGCGGTATCAGTGATATCGTGATTTTCGATCCAAACGATTTTGATTTCACACAGGCTGCTAAGGTAGCTGGTGTATCACAGCCCTACACTGCGGTTGCTCTTCGCGAAGGAGCTACTTCTGCAGGTGGTGCAAAGGTATTCCTGATCAACTTCCAACAGGATGAAGCTGAATGGACCTGGAAACAATCTGTTACTGGTTGTTCTACCAAGTACGAACATGAATTCAAATTCCAGTTGCCTGAGAATGGTATGAACCTCACCACATTCCTTGAAGCGCTTGATGCTGCTTCATGCTGCTGCGGTCTGGGTATGGCCATTCGCCTGAACAGCGGAAAGATCTTCCTGGCTGGTGAAAAATATGTGAACAGTTCGGCTCAGCCTCGCTTCACACTTAAGAACGATGGTTCTGAAGGTGGATCAGGTAAGCTCTATGATGATTTCAACGGTGGTAACATCACCCTGAAAGGATCATACTCCCGCAACCTGTATGAATATACCGGCGGATGGGAAGACTTCGAAGCGCTGATGTAATCTGATCACCATTTTTTTCACTTAAGGCTTAATCCAGTTTATGCCACTATCCAAGATAAAACAAGAGCATCTGTCCACCTTCATTGCATTTAATGGAGGTGGCAGAAAGCTTCTTGGTGAGCGCGATGATATAGATGTGCTGGCGATCATGGCTCATGAAAGCCGCAATCAGAATTTGATCAAACTGTTTGAAGTATTGCCCCCACTTGCTGAACTCAAAAAGGCAAGGCTTGAAGGGGAACTAAAAAAAACAGCTGCTGCTCCTGAAGTAAAGGAAGAGCCAAAAGCGGATGATCCAAAAGATCTGAAAGCTGACCAAAAGAAAGATAGTTCCAAAAAGAACCACACCAACTAATGCAATGCCTGGACAAACACAACAGCGTAAAAAACCTACCGGCAGAACGAAGGTCAATGTTGGCAATCAAGCCAAGTTAGACGCTAATAACCCTATTCCCTTTGAGCATGGGGGCCAGGCATTCTCTTATATTAACTCCACTCGATACATTCCTTTTCTTCCTCCTAAGGATGATTATGCAAAGCTCTTGCTTGAATCAAGGCTGTTGTCTACAACGCATAATGCATGTGTGAGTAAGAAAAAGGATTTTTGTGCTGGAAATGGTTTTTATGATACCAACGGCAAAGAGATCGATCAAACGATCCTGGATTGGTTCAAGTGCATGAATCGTAAGAACGAAAATGCGACCGAAATCAATGCCAAGATATTTGAATCATTCTTCACCTATGGGAATGTACCGATCGAGATTGCTCGAGTAACGCTCGCAAAAAAGAAATACCTCTTTGTTTATCCTCATGAATTTTTGGAATGGAGACTATGCGCTCCAAATTCTGATGATGAGGTAACGCATGCTGTTCAATCAAAGCTTTTTTTAAGGACGGGAATGGTGAGTTCTTCTGAAATTAAGAACGCCAAGAAATTACCATTGTATAATCCACTGAATCCTGAAAAGAAGAACTGGTGGAGAGATGAAAACGGAGTGGAAAGGACAATGATCTGGTACAAAAACAGTGTAACAGGTTTCCCTCATTACGGCCTTCCTTCTGCTGTGGCATCCATGATCTTTCAAATACTTGAATATAAAGGAGCCAGATACAACCTAGACAACTTTGATAATAACATGGTGCTTGGTGGAATCCTCGCACTTAAAGGATCGCTCAGTCCTGATGAAACAAACAGGATCGCAAAGCAGATTATCAATACTCATACCGGCGATGGAAGGAGGGGAAGGGTTGCAGTGGTTTCCAGTGAAGAGGGAATCGATAGTTCTGCATTTCATAATTACGATACTTCCAAGGATGGATCATTCACGGAAGCCGATGATAAGTGGACTCAAAAGATCATCCTGGCAAATGATTGGGATGCGGTTTTAGCTGGTATCATCTCTCCTTCAACACTTGGTAAAGGATCCGGATTTCTAACCAAGATCTTCGAGATCAAACAGAACACTACCATCAGGCCGCAACAGACAAGGCTTATTCAAGGTGTGTGGGAGCACATCTTCACAATAGCTTCTTCATGGCTTGGAATCGATTTCCAGCAATACAGCTGGGGAATAAAACCATTCCTGGATATCAGTGGCCTTACTGATGTTGATATCACTCCTGCAGTACAGATCAATGAAGTACGACAAGCTAAAGGTCTTCCTGCTGATCCTAAAAAAGAAGGCGTGTACATGAAAGAGAATACCACTGTTTCAATCACCAAAACTAAAGAGGAGGGAAGCGATGTACAGAATTAATCCACTGATGAGAAATGTGCTGATCACTACTGATGAAGTGATCTTTCATGCTCCTACCAAGCATACGCTTGATCCAAGAACGATCCAGAATTCAATCATCATAGCAGAGGAAAGATTTATTCGTCCTGCGCTTTCCAGTGCTTATTACGAATACCTGTGCGGAATAAAGAATAAAGAGGTTACTGCTGATAATAAATCAGCTATTGAAGCTGAAATCACTAACAGCCTTCCAGCAGGTTCAGATCCTGTTGTGCTGGAAGTTGGTGATATCGTCAACTCCCGCAATTATCTCACTGGCCATGATCTCAATCTTTGGAAGCAGCATCTGTGGAAACTCATTGCAGAGGCAGTGGTTCTGGTTTCATTTCCTGAAGGATTTGTTCAGTTCACTTCTGAAGGTGTAGTGCATAACGCTCCTCCTGCTGGTCCTATGACCACATCAGGAGTTGTAAGTCCTGATCTCAAAACAGTGAAATGGTCATTGGATAAAAAGATCCAGCTGCGTATCGATCCTCTTTTGGAGGCGATGCATAACTGGATCTGCGAAAGAAAGATTTACTACCCGGTATATGGTAAGCCATGCGATTGCGATGCATCCGGAAAATCTATCGGAAAAAGATCCGATTGGGTTTTGGGTATTTATGATGATGAAGAAAATGATTGCTGCCGATGAAAAAAATCATGCACATATTAACCGGTTGGGGAAAAAAGCTCGGCATAATTCAGATTTCAAATGTTGAAGAAAAGCTTTCTGAATTGCGCCTGAAAAAGTGCATGCGATGTCCGCATGCTGATGTGTCAAAAATCCTGACCATCATAAATGGCCATGGAGAACAGAAGGATATCATATACTGCAAATTATGCGCATGTCCTTGTGTTCAGAAATCCCTTGTAGTTGACGAAAAATGTCCAATCGATAAATGGTAGTGCTGTATGACTATATGAAATCAATCTGTGTTTGTCCGGGCACCACAAGGATCATTAACATGGTGGATTTGCAAGGTAATGAGCCATTTGAATATCCATTGAATGTGTACAACACCCTTGAACAGAATATCGGATACGCGAGCAGTAAGGATGAATATATCGAAATATGGAACAATGATCCGGTAAACAAGATGACAGGCCAAATATCAGGCTTTCGCGGTCCATTCACATTCATAGTTCAAATAAGGCCAGGTAAGTGGATAGATCATGTCATTGGAGATACAGCTGAAGTGGTGAATGATGAATGGATAACTGAAGATGGGCAAGTGATATGGACAGAAGACGGTAATCCAATTGAAAACGAATAGAACAAATAGAAGACAATGAAAAGACTTTTTTTATTTCTCATGGTTATGATATCGCTAGGATCTTTTGCCCAGGTAAAGATCAGTGATATGCCGACTTACAATGGAGATCCTGCCGGTGGTTGGGTGCCAGTTGTAATCAATAACACCAACAGGAAGGTTGATGCTTCAAAATTTGCAGCAGGAAAGGTGCAGGACCTGGAAAAATCCGGTGATACACTTTGGGTGATCAAAAATGGTGTGAGGGTTTATTACTTCATCATTGCCGGATGGGGAAGTGCAAGTCCTTTGATCATTACTTCACAACCAACTTCTCAGACAGCTCCTGAAGGTGCAGTAGTTACATTTTCGGTTACCGCGACCGGAGGAACAGCTCCATATACTTACCAATGGCAAAAAAATGGAGCAAATATATCAGGGGCCACTTCACAGAATTACATTTTCACAACTAATTCTTCAAGTGGAGGATCTTACAGGGCTATTGTAACTGATGCAGCAAGTTCATCTGTCACATCAACTGCCGCAACGCTTACCATCAACAATCCGATCACTGTTTATTGGGGCTACTACAACACCGATCCTTATGCCGCATTGGTATCAGGAACTGATGCACTCACTTACCAGGGGAATTTCAACATAAGCAATGGTGCCAATATCAGTGTTCCATTCCCTGCAGGTGCCAATGAAAAATATTGGGTAGTCAAAGTTCCATCGAGCCAGGCAGCCAAGCCGAACTGGTTCAATACAAATTTCAACTACGGTACTATCCCTGATCAGGTTTGGCAGACATCATTTGTCAGCGGATCATGGAGATACTATGTGTCACGCATACCTGCTTCACTCGATCCTGCTTCACCAGTAATACTTCAAAATTGATATGAAAAGGATAATTACAATACTTCTTCTGGCATTGAGTTTTGGCGCACAGGCGCAGTTTAACTCAACCCTTCACACATCCAGTAATAAGCCTTATGCACCCAATGGTAAACCAACGGATGCGAGGTCTTACTACTATGATGCGGGAACATTTACCTACCGTCCTTACGCATCACGTGCAGAAATATTGAGTTATCTCAATACCACTGCATCACGCACCGGTAACTTCCCCATTTTCATGGATAGTGCTTCACAGCGTTGGGAGCTTTCGTTTAAAAACGGTACAACCGATGCTGATTTAACTTACAGCAACCCCATAACTGGAGGTAGTTCAAACACTTTCAGTACAAGAGACTTCAATAACACTGCGGGAGCAATAGAATTGAAGCAATACAGCGAGTTTTATTCAGCTTATCGTGCCACTCAAAATGCTTTTGGTGGAGACACTTCTATTATGATTGTAGCTGGTGTAATTCGGCCAACTATTGCAGCCGGAACTGATAGTGTTACCTGGTCATGGATTGCTGATGTTGATCACACCACTTTGAATATGCTTCCTACGGTTACTGCCAGTGGATCACAGCAATATATTACCATCAATTATCCATCCTCTTATAAAGTGATCACTCTTTTGGTTGGTCCTGATGAACAGCTTGCAAAGTTCGGCATTCAGGCAGGAGCAAGTGTTGGTGTGAGCAGTGCAAATATTCATCCAAAGATCATCAATAACTGGGGAGGTTATGTAGTGTCCAATGGTACAACCTATGTTTCCACTGGGGCTTATAATAACACCAATCCAACTGTCAGCTTCAATGCAACTACTGGTCAGATCTCTTTAGATGTCACAGGTATTGAAACTCTTGGAATAGCTGATGTGTACAAAGTTACTGCAACCAGCACAAGACCAGGTTACCAGGTCATTCATAATATCAGTGAGACTACAGCATCATCCATGAAGTTCTACTTGCTTGATGGGATGGGTAATGTCGTAAGAGGCTCTACTCCTACCAATACTGGATTTTTCTGGCGTGGTGCTACATCCTTCAAAGGATTCGATACGCAATGGTGGGGCGGTTCAAACGCCTGGTATAAAAACATTTTCACTGCTGCTTCAAATTTCTGGGTAATCGGAGTGCTTAAAAAATACAATTAATGAAAAAGATATTATCAATCATTTTACTATTCTGTTCATTCGCTGCATTTGCACAACCTGCAGACAGGGATACCATTTCAGTTCAATACAAGAACCAGGGGGTAAATAGTAAAAACTTTCTGTTTAATTTCTGGGGCACTGGTGGTCTGGGAATTCAGGCGGGTACTACTGCTCAAAGGCCAACTGTTCCTGTAGGAACCTATGTTATCAGATACAATACTGATTCTTCCAAAATCGAGGTGGGTACTTCATCTGTATGGACATCCATTAGCGGAGTGATTGGAGGCAGTGGTATTGTTACCCTTAACACTCTTACTGGATCTTCTCAATCATTTGCAACAGGTACTACCGGAACAGATTTCAATATTAACTCAACCGGTACCACACACACTTTTAATATCCCGGATGCCTCTGCAACGGCCAGAGGATTTGTAAGTACAACAACTCAAACATTTACCGGGGCCAAAACCTTTTCAAGCAATAGCACTTTTGAAGGAGCAATCAATAAGTTCGGTAAAACGGGGCAGGTTGGATATGCCGGTTTTGCAAGATCATCCGATGGTGTTGTTGTAGGAGAGGTAAAGATATCTGGCAACAACATGGTTTTGGATGCATTGAGTTCCACCATGCAGTTTGCAGTTGCCGGATCAGTGAAGTTTAATATTAACTCTGGCGGAGCATTTTTCGGAAATACCACTTCACCTGCAACTGCTAAGATTCATATCGCAGGAGGAAACACTGGGGCAGGGTTAGCACCAATTAAAATTAATCCAGGCAATTTAATGACCACTCCGGAGGACGGAGCCCTTGAGTACAATGGGACGCATTGGTATGCTACAATTGGAACTACCAGGTATCAATTAGATCAACAAAGTGGTACTGGAACATCCAGCGAAACCCTTGTAAAGCCAAACGATGCAAACTATACCATTACCACAGGCACAGGGAATCTCGCGATAGTTTATTTCAATACCCTCACAGCTGAGAGAACTGTAACTCTTCCAGATCCAGCTACCAATACAGGGAGAATATTTTCCATCAAGCACGGCGGTGACGGTGCATTCAATTTAAATCTTAGTGTTCCCATTTATGAAAATCCTTCCACCTGGATAGTGTCAGTGGCACCAGGTGCATGGATAAACTTCATGAGCGATGGGACTCAATTCATAAAAATAAGATAATGAAAAAACTATTAACCATATTCTTAACCCTTATCAGCCTGATCTCATTCGGTCAGGTTGAATACGGCAACAAATGGTATCTCGCACCCACACGAACACTGGTATTGAATGATTATGGAATCAGGCCCAATACACCTGCTGATGTAAGCAGAATTAAGCAGGTATTGAGATATGCCGATGGTGCTGGATATCGGGTAACTGGTTATGGTGAATTCGATTTCAATAATGATACCATTCGGCTCAACAACCTTGATCTATGGTCGCCAAATAAAGGATCATTCGTTCTGAAGAACGGTAAATACATGGAGGTGAAGAAGCTGATCAAGATGGAGAATATTGTCATTGATAGCTGGTTGAATAATACCTTCTCAGTTTTCTTTTGGGATACTGTAAAAAATGCAGGTGGTACTGTTATCTATGATGGTCTTCCTGCTGGTCAGTTTAGCATTAAGATCGACAACTGCCTGATCAAAAACTGTAACCGGTTATTCAATACTGGAAATATAGATGTGCCGAAATCATCATCTCAGTTGGTTGACAGCTACATCCGCTTCACCGATTTCGAGAAGATGAAGTATGGTGCAGGGAATCTCCTCTTCTATTATGACGGCCTCGATATTCATAAGAACATCTTCAAGGACTTCGACACAACCAACTTTAAGAACCTGATGATCATCGGCCTGGATAATGTTTTCCGGGCAGCAGATAGCAGGGGGTTAACTATCACTGAGAACAAATCATTCAATTGCAGAAATGCAGTTTACAGCGGAACCTATTATCAATTCTTAAGCTATGGTACAGGAACCAGGGCAAAGAATAATATGTTCTATGAAAGTTCTGGCGCACTTTATTTGGCAGGGTGGAATAATGCTGCAGAATATAATTACTTCGAGAATCAGACCACTCCCAATGACTTTGCGATAATCATCAAAGGCGGAACGGGCGAGGCTTCGAATCCTACTGCATATGGAACAGTCAAAGGAAATGAAGTTTATGGAACATTTGGCTCCGCTATTTACGCAGATTATAGAGGTAATAAACTGGATATAATAGGAAACAAGGTAAGGCTTGACAGCTCTGAAGTTTTAAATGGAGATGCATGCGTAAGGATCCTGTCTCATGGTTTCAGGTCCATTACCTTATCTCAGAACGACCTTAAAAACTATCAAACCAACACATCAACATCTGCGGTAAACATTACCACTGATGATACCATCAATGTGCTCACCATTTCAATGAATGAAATTGAATCATTGGCAGGTGGAATTAAGTTCAACAGTCAAAGAATTAAGCAGGCCAATGTAATCAATAACCCTGTGATATTTGCGCAGCTCAACCATACCATGCGCTCAATGTCCACTTTTATTCACCGGAATGGTATGTATTATTCCAGGAGTGGTATCTGGATGCTTTCAATCAACAGCGCAGATCCTCTTTATGTGAAGGCAAATATTTTTAAACCATGGTATAACGAACCAATAACCGGAACGGCCATTGCAAGATTATTTGATATTGCAACAGATGCCGCCACAGCAAATGCTCTCTATTATTTCAGCGATAATGATTATGATCTTTCCGGAGCGACTGTTGCATTTTATGTTGAGAATCCTTCCAGATTAAGATTTAAAGGAGAAAGAGTTACCAATTCATCTGCCCTCAATTCTTATTTCTGTTGGGTTAGGTCAGCGGGTAGCAAGGTTGATATTGAAGCTGATGATGTTACTATACCGTTTGGAAAAACTTTCATCAACGCTTCTATGGGAGCGGTGGGAGATAGTGCAAAACTGAAGATCAATAAAAGTGACCTGTCCGGTACGGTGATTGTTTTCACCAGTGGTACAGCATCCAATGTTTATAAGGATTCACTTATCATTAAAAGCAGTACTATTCCTGCTAATTCTTATGGAACAGGCTGGGTTACTGCGCAAGTTCCTGGAGCTCCGGGTACTGGAAATACAATAAGCAATGATGTTTCTTCAACCATTAATAAAATAGTGGTGATGAAGGGTACTGATGGTAAGACCATTGGGGGTTATACTCCTTCATCTCCAGGTTATGCTTATCTGGATGCTAATGGGAATGTGACTACCAATTCTGGAACTTCTGGAAGTAATTCAGTTACTACTGACAATACAATAGATGGAGATGGATCTGCTACACCACTGGGAGTAAATCCAAGTATTGTTGCATTGAAAGCTTATGTCGATTCTCTTGTAGCTGCTGCACTGGGAAGCGGTAGTGCAGATACTGCTGTGAAGACCTTATATTTAAATTCATCCGATTTTACTGGAACTGGAAATACTATCGGTGATCAAATGAGCCTGGCAAATCCCGGAAGAACTGCTAGCATTTCGAAGTGGGATAATATGGCCATTGTCACAGGAACTTCATATGCTGTAGGCGCAAATGATGTAACCATCATTTTCAACGGAACTGCTAATTCAAACTTCACTCTGCCGGCATATGCTACGGCAAGAAAAAGAAAGATCCGGATTGTCAATGTATCAAGTACTGCCACTATCACCTGTGATAAATCTTTTTTCATCACGAATGTGAACTCCACAAATCAAATTGCACCAGGTGTAAAGTATTTACTGCATTACGAACCTTCAACAGATAAAATATGGGTAACATCAGAAAATTAATAACTCTGTTGCTCATATCAGCCAGTACTTTCGGTCAATTGCCAACAGCATTGGACAGTTTGGTAATTCATACGTATTCAACAAGGACGTATGGATATTTCAAGCCTACTGGATGGTCGCCAACAGATCCCAATTCTATATTGATCATCTTCTTCATGGGCAATGGGGAGACCAGTGCCACCATGCCAAATCTGGTTAAGAACGCGCCTGGAAATAACTTGAATGATGCAGGAACCAACTGGAATGGTAGAGCCATTATGAATGATGGAACCATCAAGAGGAATTGCATTTACATGATCCCAAATTATGGGGATGGTAGTATAGCTGTTTATGCTTCTGCCATACAGAATCTCATTCAGCAGCTTGGCATGGACACAACCGATAAAAGAAGATTCATCATTATGGGATTGTCTGGCGGTGGTGGTAGAATGGAGGATTATATCACCATGACCGGACACACATCACCGTATGCAAACCTGTTTGAAAGAATCTGCTTTCTGTCGTCCGTTGGTACTCGAAATTTCAGCACCTGGAAACCATATAAAGTTCATGTCTGGGTATCAGGTACCGAACATGATCCAACTACCCCATTCACCAATAACATAGCAACGTATAACTCTTTCAAAGGAAATAAACGATTGGTACAGCTTGCAACATCAGGTCATTCGAATGCCTACCTGGGGAGTGATTTTTAACACATCCTCTCTTTCCACTGCAACAGGATCCACAGCGGAAACAAATATGCTGAGGTTCTTATTGAGTGATGGAACTGATGGCGTAAACCCTATTCCCGTAACCTATTACCAACGGTATAATAACTAAACCCCAAACAAATCCACTTAACCCATTATACAATGACAATGGAGCAAGAAATACAGCGGCAAGTTAGAGAGGTAGATAGTAAAGTCAACCTGGTGGATCAGAAAGTGAACACAGTGGACAGCAAGGTTGACAAGATCTTAATGGTGCTCACAGGAAACTCCTATGATAAGGAAGACAATGGATTGATTGGGCAGGTGAATTCCCATGATGAAAGATTGGAAAAGCTTGAAAAGCGATTTGATACCACATCAAATAGGGGATGGGGAATCATTGTCGGCCTGGCGGTACCTGCTGGAGTAGGTATTAGGGAAATTATCGCATTGATTTTTAAACATTAAAAATATAATCATGAGCAAGACTAACATCTTAGCAGTTTTAGCAATCGCATTTTTAGGTTTTGGAATGTACTTCCTGATCAATAATGACAGCGCAAAACTTTCAGCAAAAGCAGGCATCGCACAGGAATGGGCAGCCGGCATCTGCTTGGTTGCTTTTGTAGGAACACTGTTCTTTATCAGTAAGCAAAGAAGCAAGTAATGATCTACCTGTTCATTGCAATTGCAGCCATTGCTAATGCCATGATGGATGTCCTGGAGAATGAAAATTACTCCTCTTCAGTTTTCCGGAAATGGAATCAGAAGTTTTGGTATAAGCGGGAATCCTGGAAGCATCAAAAAAAGATCCTTGGTGTTAGACTGGATGGATGGCACCTGGTGAAGTACATCATGCTTGGTTCTCTGGTGATGGCAATGAGAGAAGATCTTAAGACTTCCGCAATTGTAGTGATCGTATGGTGGATCTGCTTTGAAACCTCTTATAAACTCTTCAAATCAAAATTATGAACCAAGAATTATTAGAACTCCTTATTGGACCGGGAAGCACTGCAAGACTTGTAGGTGCTTTGATATATGCTTTTTTGGGCGCTTTCCTAATGCTTTTATTGAGCACCACAAAAAGGGATGTCAATTCAAATAGAACACCGGAGCAATTCTCCTGGAGATTTCTTTTCAGTGACAATACCAAAAGGATCATCTCAACGATTATCCTCATCTTCTTATTCATCCGGTTCTCTCGTGAGCTGCTGGGGGCTGATATCACAATGTACGTGGCAGTGTTGATCGGACTTGGTTCCGATAAACTGGCAGAGTTCATTAAAAACAAGTCATTATTTAAAAATTGATATTATGGACTTTTCATTATTACTATTCGTGTTGATTGGAATTGCCATCATGATCCTTTTGCAATGGATCAAGTATGGCCCTGCATTTAAGTTGTCAATGATCCTTCCTAAAGCTGTTCTGGTGTTTATCCTTGGTGGCCTGTTGGTTTATTTCATTGACAAATACTCCATTAAAGGAGCCTTGATCACCTTATCAGTCATGGGCTTAATGTATTTCACCTATGTCATTCCAGGAATCAAAAAACTTTAAACCGTTCGCGATCGGAGCCGGAGTCATTTTGCTCTTGGTATTGATCTGGTTCTTGTGGCCGAAGAGACAGGGCCAGGAAGGACTGATCGAATACTTACAGAAGCAAAATGATTCCCTCCGCATCGAGAACTATCATGCAAAGGTTCGCGATTCCATTCGGGAAGCGAAGGTGGACAGTCTGTTTAATGAAGTAAGAGGGATTGACAGGGAGATCATCCGGACAAAAGAATATCATGAAAAAATTATTAGCATTTACGATACTGCTGATGCTCGTGCAATTGAGCGTTTTTTCACAGACCGGTACGAGTGACAGTAATGTAGTGAAGCTGAAAAAATCCACTGCATTATCTGCACTGCAGGATCTTGTTCGCTATGATGAATTGAAGATCCGAACTGACCTATTGGAAAAAAGAGGTGAGCTGCTGGAAAAGATCATCAGCCAAAAGGATGGAATCATTCAGGAGCAGCGTGGTACCATATCAAGACTGGAGCTTATCACCAGTAATCAGGATGCGATTAAAAAAGAAATCGATCAGCAACTCAAAGCTTATCAAAAGCAAATCCGAAAACAAAAAACATTGAAGTGGATGGCAATCGTTGGAGGAATTGTTTCCACCGGAACGGCCATTTATTTTTTAAAATAATGACCTATGTTAACTCTTGATCAACTTAAGCGCATAGTTCCAGGGGGAAAGAATCTTGAAGTGTTTTTGCCTCATATAATCACCTATGCGATCAAGTACCAGGTAAATACTCCGATCAGGCTTGCATGTTTCATCGCACAGGTTGCACATGAATCAGGATCCTTTAAATATGTGCGTGAGATCGCATCAGGAAGGGCATACGAAGGAAGAAAAGATCTTGGTAATATTTATCCTGGCGATGGTGTTAAGTTCAAGGGTAGGGGATTGATTCAGGTTACCGGAAGAAATAATTACCTCCGTTGTTCGCTGGCATTATTCGGTGATGATCGGCTGGGAAGAAATCCTGAATTGCTTGCAACTCCTCAATATGCAGTTGAATCGGCATTCTGGTATTGGAACAGCCGCAAACTTAATAATGTGGCTGATCTGCCGGAAAACTGGAAGGGATATTCCAAGGTTACAAAGAAATGGTATGTCAAATTTCAGTGGCTTACGAGGCTTATAAATGGCGGTCTGAATGGATATGCAGAAAGACTTGATTTCTACAACAGGGCAAAGTTGGTTTTTAATATAAAATAGCAGAGCAGTACGTTCATTTTCTCATGCATTGTTAGTTTTGGTCTTGCACCCCGGGTGTTTCTACATTGCGGGGTTTTTTATGCTTCAAATTGTCGGTAAAATTGTCGGTAAAAAAAGAAAAAGGCTTGAAACGTAGTGTTATCAAGCCTTTTTTTAAGTGGTAGTGCCCTAGATCGGAGTCGAACCGATACATCCTTGCGAATGGCAGATTTTGAGTCTGCTGCGTCTACCAATTCCGCCACCAGGGCATTTCGATGCTTCCATCAAAATTGGGATGCAATATTACGGATATCATTTATCTTGTCCAAAATGCGTTGCAAATATTTTTTCCTGTAATAATATTCTTTTACCTGCAACAACTCTTTTTCGGAAGTAATACCTTCCCGATAATCCTCAATAACCGGCGCAACATCTTCATAACTCTTGTTTAAAAGGTCTTTTGCAATAATTTCTGTTTCTTTCAATTTTTCTTCTGAAGGTTCCATCTCCAACTCCATCAATTGCTCATTAATATCCATTACCTCCATCAGGAAATCCGGCCCTAACTCATATTTCTCCTCATCATGAAGCAATCCTTTCAACTTCAACACATACCTGATCAGGTCGTCCTGGTTCTGAAAAGTGTTGAATGCCTTGTTCACTTCAGATGAACGTTCCAGCGCTTCAGCTTTTTTCTCTTCCGAAGCCGATAAATAAAAATCAGGATGATACTGCCTGCTCAACTCATAAAACTTCTTCCGGATCCCAGCTTGCTCTACCTTCATTAAAACAGGAATACCATATAATTCGAAATAGTTCATATTTTGTCCGTTGAAAGCAAAGGTACAATAATGCACAGTATAGGTTTGATAAGAGAAGGTAAAATCCCGGGCGATAACAGGGTAGCACTTACGCCTGATCAATGTAAATGGATCCTCAAAAATATTCCTGGCGTTTCGGTCACCGTGCAGTCCTCTGCCACCCGATGTTTTTCCGACCGCGAATACCAGGCCGCCGGCATTGAAGTCAGCGAATCCATCGACCATTGTGATTTCCTATTCGGCATTAAGGAAGTCCCTATTCCACAACTATTGCCCGGTAAAACCTATCTCTTCTTTTCTCATACCAGGAAAAAGCAGCCTTATAACCAGGAAATGTTCCAGACCCTGATCAGGAATCAAAATACCCTGATCGATTATGAATGCCTGGAGCATGAAGATGGACAAAGAATCCTCGGATTTGGATTCTTTGCAGGGATCGTTGGTGCACACAATGGGATGATGGCTTATGGGAAAAGAAGCGGAACCTTCGAGCTTGATCGTGTTTTCAAACAGAAAAGTTTTCGCGAACTGATCCATACCTATTTCGGATTAAAGCTTCCGAATATCAAGATCGCTGTAACCGGCTCGGGTCGCGTTGCTCACGGGATCCTTGAGATCATGAACCTGATGGAAGTGATAGAAGTTGAACCGGATGAATACCTTTCAAAAGAATTCTCCTATCCCGTATTCACGCAACTGAAAGGTGCCATGCTTTATGAACATGCCATCACCGGCAAGTATAACAGGGAAGATTTTCATAATAACCCTGCAGATTATATCTGTAAGTTCATCGACTATGTTCCGGTAACAGATATTCTGATGAACGGGATCTATTGGGATGTGAATATGCCCCGACTCTTCGAAATGGAGAACATTAATGATCCTGATTTCAACATCACCACCATAGCTGATATCACGGATGATAAAGGTGGCTCTGTTCCCTGCAATCTCGGCGATTCAACAATTGAAGATCCTGTTTATGGAGTGGATAAAACTTCCGGGAACCGCACCCAGCCTTATCTTCCGGGCTCTATCGATATCATGGCTGTAGGAAATCTTCCTAACGAATTACCACGCGATGCATCAAGGTATTTTGGAGAACAATTGCTGAAACATGTACTGACCGACCTGCTTGGTTCAGGATCAGAAACCATTCATAATGCAACCATCCTTCATCACGGTAAACTGACTGGCAGATTCTCCTATCTTGAAGATTATGCTAACGCAAACATTGATTCCTAGAGATAGAGATAATAATCTTTAAGCAGATCAATAAATGCCACTGAATATTGACCCTTTTCTTTAATGGTCAGTACTTCGGTTAGGCATGACTGTGAGTGGAAGCTGAAACTGAGCATTGCCCTGAAGAATGCATGTTTCTCTGTTTGTCGAACCAGCAACTCCCGCTGAAGAATCAAACCCTTTTCACCGGCCAGTTTCCGTGTTTCTTCATATCGATGATATGGAATCAAAACATTGAAAGCACCATCAGTTGAAAAGAATTTTTTAATTGATTGAAACAATTCCTGCAGGGTTAATTCTTTACTATGCTTTGCAAGTTGCTCTGCATTGGAATCAGATTTCAGATCGCCTTCAAAAAATGGAGGGTTTGATACCACCAGGTCATACTTCTTTCCCGGTTCAAAATTCCTAACGTCGCCATGGTGAATATGCAGTCGCTCTCTCCAGTCATTTTGCAAAATATTTTCTTTCAACTGCTCAAAGCAATCATTCTCTAATTCAATCCCATCAATGGTTCCGGAGGTTTGCTGAGCCATCATCATCATAAGCAGACCGGTTCCGCTGCCGATATCTAAAGTGCTGGCAGCATGGCTAAAATGTTTCGCCGACCAGGCGCCAAAAATGCAGGCATCCGTGCAGACTTTCATCGCACATTTATCCTGGTGGATCGTGAACTGTTTGAATTTGAAAAATGAATTACCCATGATCATTTCCATTCTGCCCTTGCAGATGGTTGTGTGCTTAATGGAGTGAAATCTCCTTCCATGAATTTATAATAGGCCGACATGGCGATCATCCCTGCATTGTCGGTGCAATATTGAAAGGAAGGGATATACGTGTTCCATCCATAAACTTCTCCCATTTCAGTGAAAGCTTTTCGCAATCCACTATTGGCAGAAACACCACCAGCCAGTGCTATCTCTTTGATCCCGGTCTGAATGGATGCTTTCTTCAACTTATTTAATAAAATGGATACGATTCTGTTTTGAATCGAAGCGCAAATATCATTTAGATTTTTTGATACAAAATCAGGATCCTTCGCTTTGTTATCCTGTAGGAAATAAAGAATGGCAGTCTTCAATCCGCTGAAACTAAAATTCAACTCCGGGATTTGTGGCTCCGGAAACCTGTATGCATGCGGGTTTCCTTCTTTGGCGTATTTGTCTATCAATGGTCCGCCGGGATAGGGAAGTCCCAGTATCTTGGCAGATTTATCAAAAGCTTCTCCCGCAGCATCATCAATGGTTTCACCAATAACTTCCATATTGGTGGGAGAGTTGCATAATACAATTTGAGTATGACCTCCACTTACGGTAAGACAAAGAAATGGAAATGCCGGCCTTGGTTCTTCGATCATATTGGCCATTACATGTGCCTGCATATGGTGCACGGCAATCAGTGGAAGATCGAGCGATAAGGCAAGTGATTTAGCAAATTGTGCGCCCACCAGCAGGGAACCTATCAATCCCGGTGCCTGGGTAAATGCAATGGCAGAGATTTCCTGCAGACTCACACCGGCTTCTTTTAATGCTGCATCCACAACAGGTACGATGTTCTGCATATGCGCGCGGGAAGCCAATTCCGGCACGACACCGCCATATTTTTCATGCACCAGCTGGTTGGCAATATGATTGGAAAGGATCTTGCCATCGCGACAAACAGCAGCTGAAGTCTCGTCACAGGAGGATTCGATCGCCAGGATATTTACCATGGCGCGAAGGTACTATTTACTTCGAATTGCTTCTACCGGGTCCATTTTTGCTGCAATGGATGCTGGAATAATTCCGGCAATCACTCCTACCAACACGCAAATGCCTATGGCCATCAACATGATGTTAAGTGAAATATAGATCGGGAATCCTGCAGCTGCAGTGGCGATCTGGGTTAAGATGAATACGAGTAATAATCCAATCAATCCACCGAGTATACATAAGAACGCAGATTCCATCAGGAACTCTGTAAGTATGGTTGAGCGCTTGGCTCCAATGGCTTTTTTCAATCCTATCTGGCTGGTTCTTTCTCTCACGGTTACGAACATGATATTGGCCACGCCAAACATTCCAACGATCAATGAAAGGATTGCAATAGCCCATCCGCCTTTATTTACCCCGCCAAAAATATCGCTGGCAAACTGGCTGAAAGCATCCACATCATTCAGGCTGAAATTATCGTCCTGCGTAGGTTTCAGCTTTCTCAGTGATCTCATGGCCCCCTGTAATTCATCCCTCAGTGCAGCCATCGACACACCTTCTTTAGCCTGTACCAGGATCTTTGGATTTGAATATTGCTCTGGATTTATATTTCTGAAAAATCCCCTGGTTACAATGATACTTTTATCGAATTCCCAACCGCCAATAATGCTCTTTCCCTGCTTTTTGATCAGTCCTGCGATCACAATAGTTTTGCCCCCCTTCACCCTGATCTCCTGGCCAATTGCTTTCTGTGCATTGCCAAATAAGGTTTCTGCTACTTCATATCCAATTAATGCTGCATTTGAAGCATTATCATAATCTGCATCCTGTAATTCTCTTCCCAGGACAATATCTACGTTCTGGATCTTGACAAAATCTTCCGTTACGCCATAGATAACGATCCCCGAAACAAGGTTATCATAATATTCCACATTGTCCACGATCTCAATTTCATAGGCAACATGTGCAGCACTTGGAACTTTTTTACGCAGCAATTCCATTTCTTCAAACTTGGGCTCGGGGCGCTTGATGTATTTCCACCATGGGTAATCCGGTCCGCCGGAATAATCCCATTTATCAATGTACACGGTATTGTTTCCGAGAGATTTAATATCCTTCTGAATCGCCTGTTCCAGGCTGTTTACAGTCGATAATACGCTGATGATACAGAATATACCAATGGTTACCCCGAAGAGTGACAAAAAGGTTCTTAATTTATTTGACCTGAATTCCTGTAAGGCCATCTTCAGGCTGCTCCATGTGATCTCGAAAAAACTGCGCATACTCAAATGTAAAAATTTGATTGGTAAGCGTTTGCTTTTTTACGTGAGTGGCAGATATCTTTGTTTTTCAAACTACAATATGGTACACCTGGAGAATGACATGCTGATCGCCAAGATCAATCCATTGGGTGCAGAACTGGTTAGCCTGGTCAATAAACAAACCGGGATCAACTACATGTGGAAAGGTGATCCGGCATTCTGGGGCAAACATTCGCCCTTGTTATTTCCCATTGTTGGTACGTTGAAGAAGAATTCTTATTTGTTTGAAGGAAAAGAATATCATTTGCCAAGGCATGGTTTTGCACGCGAAAGAGAATTCGCGGTAAGAGAGAATGGCAGCTGCTTTACCATTACTTCAGATGAAAGCACCAAAGCAATTTTTCCTTTTTCATTTTCACTTAGTCTCCGATACACTCTTGAAGAAAATACACTGAATCTTTCGTATGAAGTCATCAACACCGGTGATTCGGATATGTATTTTTCGCTGGGTGCCCATCCCGCCTTTGCAGTGCCGATCAGTGGTGTTTACCAGGGGCATTACCTTGAATTTGAAAAGCCAGAAAGCGCAGACCGGTGGCCCATTACCGCCGATGGATTGATTTCGTCAACGCCCGAAACATTTTTGCAGGACCAAACCCATCTTCCCCTTCATAAATCATTATTTGAAAAGGATGCTATTGTATTGAAAGGATTGAAGTCGGAAAGAATATCTATCAAATCAACTCATCATTCACATGGAGTCGATTTCCGTTTCGAAGGGTTTCCTTTCTTTGGAATCTGGGCAGCAAAAGATGCTGATTTTGTTTGCCTTGAACCATGGTGTGGAATAGCCGACAGTGAACTTCACAACCAGGAGTTAACGCAAAAGGAAGGGATCATCAACCTCGCGGCTGGAGCAAGTTTCAGCCGGTCATGGGCTGCAACGGTCTACTAATGTTTATGCTTTCGCTTTTTGATCATTCCGCCGCGTGTGTCTTTAATGGAATTCATGACAACAAAAGCATGTTCATCAAGCAAAGAGATCTCATTTTTTAAGCGGGAAACCTCCAGGCGGGTAACAACAGTGAAAATGATATCCATATCCTTATTCACGTATCCCTGTTTTCCATAACCACCAGCACCCCTGTAAACAGTTATACCGCGACCCAATTTTTCGGTGATCATATTTCGGATCTCTTCGCTTTTGTGCGAAATGATGGTCACCCCGGTATATTCTTCAATGCCCTCCAGCAGGAAATCGACCGTTTTGGCCGCAGCCAGGTATGTCAGCATGGAGTACATCGCTGCCTCAACTCCAAGGAAATATACAGCAGATCCAAAAATGGTAATATTGATGATCATGATCACATCACCCAGTGTGGCACTGCTTTTCCGGCTGAGATAAATGGCCAGCACCTCGGTTCCATCTAACACGGCACCACCCCTGATGGCAAGCCCGATGCCGGCCCCGAGGAAAAATCCACCAAAAACTGCAACCAATACTTTATCGTCGGTCAGATCAGGGTATTGAATGAAATTAAGGGCCAATGCCAGGGCAAGGATAGCCAGTAGTGCCCGAACGGTAAAAGCCCTTCCCATCTGCTTGTATGCCATTACGATGAAAGGAAGGTTCACCAACACTATGATCAGGGAAAGAGAAACTCCCGTGATCTTGGTAAGCAAAAGAGAAATTCCGGTAGCTCCACCATCGATGAATTCATTGGGAAGCAGGAAACTTTTCAATCCAAACCCAGCAGAAAGCACGCCCAGCAGGATGTATATGGCATCAACAAGGTTGTTGGCGACTGTTTTACGGGTAAGGTAAAGCGATTTTGCGCTACGGTAATTGTTATTTCGCAGTGCAGTTTTGGCCGAGGGGTTCCGGTGAACATTCTTAAGGATGCTTGATTCTTCCATAATTCCGGGATGCAATTTAAGATAATCGATTTGCTTCAGTCCCGGAAATCTCTTTTCAAACCTTACCTTTGCGGCTCTCAATTATGAAGTACAGTAACGAAATCCATAAGCGGCGCACATTTGCGATCATTTCACACCCGGATGCCGGTAAAACAACACTCACAGAAAAGTTCCTGCTTTTCGGTGGTGCAATCCAGACTGCCGGTGCGGTGAAAAGTAATAAGATCAAAAAACATGCGACCAGCGATTTCATGGAAATTGAACGGCAGAGAGGTATCTCTGTGGCCACTTCCGTGATGAGTTTTGAATACAAGGGCATCCTCGTGAACCTGCTCGATACGCCAGGTCACAAGGACTTTGCCGAAGATACTTACCGTACACTCACTGCTGTGGATAGTGTAATCCTGGTGGTAGATAGTGTGAACGGGGTAGAAGATCAAACCAGGAGACTGATGGAGGTTTGTCGCATGCGCGATACTCCTGTGATCGTATTCATCAACAAGATGGACCGTGATGGAAAGAACCGTTTTGATCTTTTGGAAGAAATTGAAAATGAGCTGAAGATCCAGTTGCACCCGATGACCTGGCCGATCAATAGCGGTAAGGATTTTAAGGGAGTTTACAATCTGCACGATAAAAGCCTGTTGCTTTTCACCGCGCATACCAAGGCGAGCGAGGATGATAGCATCAGTTTCCATGATCTGAGCAACCCGATGCTGGATGAAAAGATCGGTGAGAAAGACGCATCGCTGTTAAGAGAGGACGTTGAACTTATTGACGGTGTGTACGGGGAATTGAATGTTGAAGATTACCTCGCGGGAAAGGTGGCGCCTGTATTCTTTGGATCAGCGATCAACAACTTTGGTGTGAGGGAAATGCTGGATACTTTCATTCGTATTGCACCCATTCCAAGAAGCAGGGAAACCAGCGAAAGACCGGTGGATGTTTTTGAAGACAAATTCAGTGGATTCATTTTCAAGATCCATGCAAACCTGGATCCCAAGCACCGCGACCGGATTGCGTTTCTGAGGGTTTGTTCCGGGAAGTTCGAAAGGAATAAATACTTCCACCATGTTCGGTTAGACAAGGACGTTAGGTTCTCCAATCCATATACATTTCTTGCACGTGATAAAGATGTGATTGAAGCTGCTTACCCGGGTGATGTGGTTGGTTTGTTCGATACAGGGAGTTTCAAGATTGGTGATACCCTGACGGAAGGAGAAGAATTTTACTTCACCGGTATTCCATCTTTTTCACCGGAGATCTTTAAGGAAGTGCTGAATAAGGATCCGATGAAGACCAAGCAATTGGAGAAAGGATTGATGCAGTTGACAGATGAAGGCGTGGCGCAGTTGTTCACACAGTATGGAGGAAATAAAAAGATCATTGGATGCGTGGGTGAACTTCAGTTTGAAGTGATACAATACAGGCTGTTGCAGGAATACGGCGCTTCGGTGCAATTCAATTCCGTTCCTTTTTATAAAGCCTGCTGGATCACCAGTAAGGATCAAAAGAAATTACAGGATTTCATCAAATTCAAATCCGGCAACATTGCGGAAGATAAGGATGGACATCTCGTGTACCTGGCGCAGAGTGAGTGGTTTTTAAATACCGAGCGTTCAAATAATCCGGATATTGAGTTTCATTTTACGTCGGAAATACATAAGTAGGAATGGGGAATGGAGAATGGGGAATGGGGAAAGTGCAGCAACCGGATAATAATGAGAAATTAAAAATGAAAAATGCCTTTAGTGGGGATAACTGCACTAAAGGCATTTTTCATTTTAAATTTTACATTATGCAGGGCTTACCCATTCCCGATTCTTGATTCCCTATTCCCGATTCTTTTCCCCCTAAAACACCCCCACATAATTCTGCGGCCTGATCCCCTTCAACTCCTTCTTCACAGCTGCACTTATTTTCAATCCATCAATGAATTTATGCATGCTTTCCTTGGTGATCTGCGCGTTGCCACGGGTGAGATCTTTCAGCGCTTCATATGGTGAAGGATAATTTTCTCTTCTTAAAATTGTTTGAATCGCTTCTGCAACAACTGCCCAGTTCGCTTCAAGATCTGCATTAATTTTTGAGGCATTCAATACCAGTTTGCCCAATCCCTTTTCAATCGACCTGATTGCGAGAATAGTGTGTGCAAAAGGAACGCCGATATTTCTCAACACTGTGGAATCCGTAAGATCACGTTGTAATCTTGAGATAGGTAATTTGGCTGAAAGATGCTCCAGCATTGCATTTGCGATGCCCAGGTTTCCTTCCGCATTTTCAAAATCAATTGGATTGACCTTATGTGGCATGGCAGAAGAACCTACTTCTCCTTTCTTCACTTTCTGCTTGAAATAATCCATCGAAATATAAGTCCAGATATCCCTGCAGAAATCGATCAGGATGGTATTGAGTCGTTTCATTCCATCAAAATGTGCTGCGAGGTTATCATAATGTTCGATTTGCGTGGTATACTGCTGACGTTGTAGTCCCAATACTCCTTCCACAAAATCATTGCCCAGTTTCACCCAGTCCTTTTTTGGAAATGCTACTTTGTGGGCATTAAAATTTCCCGTTGCTCCACCAAATTTTGCAGAGAAAGGAACCTGGATGAATTGCTCCACCTGGTTGCCGATTCTTTCCACGAATACCATGAATTCCTTACCAAGCTTGGTAGGGGAGGCGGGCTGCCCGTGTGTGCGAGCCAGCATCGGGATATCCTTCCATTCTTCAGCCAGTAATTCAACCTGTTTATTGAGATTAAGGATTGCAGGTAAGTAATCAAATTCCACTGCATGCTTCCACGATAATGGAATAGAAGTATTGTTGATATCCTGCGAGGTGAGTCCAAAGTGGATCCATTCTTTCAGATCAGCAGCATTGAGCTCATCCAGTTTTTCTTTCAGAAAATATTCAACAGCCTTTACATCATGATTGGTAATGGCTTCTTTTTGTTTGATGTTCTGAGCATCTTCCAAAGAAAAATTTTCTGCGACTGCTTTCAAACCTTTCCTTAAAGCTGCCGGTGCAGAAAAGAATTTCTTATCAGCAAGAAATAAAAAGTATTCAATCTCAACCCAAACCCTGTATTTAATCAGGGCGAATTCTGAAAAATATTCAGATAATTGCTGCACCTGTTTGCGATAGCGTCCGTCGACAGGGGAAATAGCAGTCAGAGAAGTTAATTCCATGAAAAATGATTAATTGAATTTGCTGTGGGGGTTTACCTTTGCGGCGTAAAATTAAACGAATTGAAGAAGATTAAGGTTGGAATTGTCAATTATCTTAATACCCGCCCTATGTTGTACGGTATTGAAGATTCCGATGTGATGGAGGAAATGGAGCTGATCAGGGATTATCCTGCCAATGTTGCCAAATCACTTCTTGAAGGTACAATTGATATGGGACTGGTGCCTGTGGCCATCATCCCAAGAATGAAAGAATACTATATCAACACTGATTATTGTATTGGTTGCGATGGGGAAGTGGCTTCTGTGTGTATCCATAGCGAGGTTCCTATCCACCAGGTGAAGCGGGTGCTATTGGATTACCAAAGCAGGACTTCTGTGAACCTGGCAAAAGTGTTAATGCGGGAGTACTTTAAGATTCAACCGGAGTTGGTGCAGGCAGGAGAAAATTACCAGCAGAAGATCAAGGGTGAAACAGCAGGTGTGGTGATAGGTGACCGTTCATTAAGGCAAAGAAATATTTCTACATACACTTATGACTTGGGTACCGCCTGGAAAGCCCATACAGGACTGCCATTTGTGTTTGCGGCCTGGATCAGCAACAAACCAATCGATCCAGGATTTATTGAAAGATTCAATGAAGCCAATGGAATCGGTATGAAACATATCCAGGAGATTGTAAACGGAATTGACTTTCCAGAGTACGATCTTAAAAAATATTATGAAGAAAACATCCAGTACAATCTTGATGCGAGGAAACTACAGGCCCTGGACCTGTTTCTCTCAAAATTAGAACCTGTAAAGGTTTGATCACCATAACAGGTTCACCACGCCTTTGCGGTCGATCTCTCCGCAGGAACTGCTGGCTTTGATCTTGTAGATATAAGTGCCGGGATCTGAGCGCTTTCCCTTATACAATCCATTCCAGCATTTCCCCGGATCTTTTGTATTGAAAATGATCTCACCCCACCTGTTAAAGATGCTGAATTCTTTTACTTCAACCTCTCCCCAGTGTTGAATACCAAAGCAATCGTTCTTGCCGTCGCCATTAGGAGTAAATGCGTTTGGAAGGCTGAAGAAGCTGCGGTTGTCGGATGCGATCTTAATATTAATAGTATCTGTATCACTACATCCTGAATTGTTGGTGACGGTCAAAATGTATGTTGATTCATTTTGAATATAAACTATTGGATCTGAAACCTTAGGATCAGAAAGACCCGTTCCAGGAAACCAGGAATAATTATCACCTCCCGTCGCGTTTAACTGGAGAGGGAAGCCTGTACAGGCTATTTTATCTTCACCTGCGTATGCATTTGGTGTTGGTAAAATTCTTAAAGGTTGGATAAGGGAATCACTACATCCTTCATTTGAAGTAAAAAGAAATTTTACCGGGTATGTACCACTGCCAATTAAGGAAGGAATAAATGATCCGTCGGGATTTGTTTTTTCACTGATGAATATTCCTGTTCCGGGAGTTCCTGATATTTCAGCAACCTTGATTGATTGTGTGGTTTCTATATTACTGCAAAAAGCATCTATAACATCGAACCTTAATTCAGGTGATTTTTTCACACTAAATCTTATTGGCTGAAAGTCTGTATATGCACAGCCACTTCCATTATTGTCAATTACTTTATTGATCCTGACATCCGGATTTGAAAGGTTAAGAAAACTGTTTAGAAATAATGTTTTTGGGGATGTAATATTGTTGAAGTTAATTGTTGAATTGCCATATCCTATTTCAATATTAAAACTACCGGTACCAATTGCATTGAACCTGACCAGGGCAGAATCTCCTGTGCAAGCAGGAAGTGTAGTAAAACTTGCAGAAGGAATACTGGTTGATTTCAATTGAATAAGAACAGTATCAGAAAAACCTGCACAGGAGTTGTTGATACCTGCATGTTCTTTTGAAACTCCCCTTATTAGAATGGAATCATTAGTAGGATTTGTTGGTATAGTGTATGACCCTGAAAAATTATTTAGATCTGTCCAGCTATTCCCCCTGTCGTAACTCTCCTGTAATGAATAAAAAGCATTTCCTGAGCCTTCCCATTTGTCAATTGAAATGGACACCGTTTCTCCAAGACAGGCAATTACCTTATCCAATCCATTAGAGGAAATCAATAATTCAGGATTACATGTTCTTAATTCAATATCGTCGAGTGCAAAATCATTTCCAAATTCTTCAATACCTCCCGTACGGATATTGACAATCTTTAAAACAAATTCATTGATGTTGGAAGGAGATTTAAAAGTAAATCCATATTTCCTCCAATCATAAATTATATTATGAAAGACATCTCCGGTTGAGTGACTCGCAATGAAATCGCCGGAAGTTGTTTCTATTATAAAGTTTAAATTGGGTTCAATTCCCGGATTTAAAATTGGGTTCACTACATTACTTACCCATGCAGAAATTTCATAGGTTTTATCAGCACAGATCCCCGAGTATTTTTGTTGGAAGATTGTCCCTGTACTTTGAGCACCATTTATAAACATCATTCTTCCATTGGGATTACCACTGTGATCACCCTGACCCTGGTACCAAGAATTATTTGAAGGTATATTATTAGTTATAGAATATTCTCCGGGCATTGGAGTAGGTGAGCCCGGATTTCCGGAAACACTTACAAAATTGAGAGAAGTAGTAGCTTGTGTAACATTCTCAAGTTTATCAACCTGTCCCTGTCCAAAATCTGTTTTATATAAAGATGAACCCAGGTTTCCCGTGCACAAGGTTTGTGGCGTAACGCAGAATGATTCAACTTCCTGTTCATTAAGTGCCCTGTTATAATAACGGATTTCGTCTAATTTCCCTGTGAATCCATTTTTATCATCCTTCCACCATGATCCAATGATGAAATCTGTATTGGAACAAACTTTTGCATCATTAAATGATTGAGTTCTTTTCCCAACCATAGTTCCGTTGATATAAATTGTTTGAACCCCATCTTTAAATACACAGACCATGCAATACCAGACACCAGGCCTGATCGTGATGGATGAAAAGTTGGCGAATACCATGGTGGACGGAACTTTAAAATCACAGGAAGCATCTGGTGACACAACATTAAAATAGGCATTGTATCCTTGATTCAGGTAAATCCCTGTATTGTAGGTTGCTCCTTCTCCAGAATTATAATTGATTTTTCCTATAGCAATCTGGGTTCCCACAACTTCGGTCTGGAAATAATAGGTTATACTAAAATCACCCAGTGAGAGTTTTCCATTATCTTTTATGATGATTTCCTGGTTTCCGTTGAAATGCATGGCAGATCCGGGAACTCCATTTTTGTCCGTTGTAAGTGTTCCTGTGACAGATATAGGATTGATATTATTTCCCGATTGATCATTGGCATTGCCATTAAATGGGTAATAAGCTACCAGGCCCTGGTTTAGATTGACTTGTGCTGTAAGTGTTCCGGAAATACAAATTAATATAAAAAGGATTAGGTTTGCGAGTCGGAATAAAGTTGACAAGGGTTTCACTTATATTAAGGGTTAAAAGCTAAATGTATATATATCATGGATAAGGCGCAAGCTTTCAAAGGAAAGAAAATATTAATTACAGGAGGTGGAGGTTTCGTGGGCTCTAATCTCGTAAAAGCTTTAGCAGCCTATGAATGTACTTTAACGGTACTAGATGACTTCTTTACTGGAGATATAGAGAATTTGAAAGGAATTAATTGTGAAGTAGTAACAGGTTCTGTTGCTGATAAGGATTTAGTGTTTAAACAGGTTGAAGGAAAAGACATAGTATTTCATCTGGCCGCAAGAAATATTATTCTTTCCAATAAAAATCCGCGGGAAGACCTGGAAGTTAACGTAATAGGTTCTTTCAATGTATTTGAAGCCTGTATGAAACATAAAGTTTCGAGAGTTGTATATTCTTCTACTTCTTCAATTTATGGGAATCCCAAAATCCTTCCGATCAATGAAGATGCTGAAACTTTATTCCTTAGTTTTTATTCTGCCAGTAAATATTCTGCAGAAGTCTACGCCAGGAGTTTTTACGAAGTGTACAACCTTCCCATAAGTATAGTAAGATATTCTAATGTGTACGGTTATAATCAATCTCCTAAAAACCCTTATTGCGGGGTCATAGGAAAATTTATTTCTGCCGCCCTTCAAAATAAAGCCATCACTATCCATGGCGATGGGGAACAAACAAGAGATTTTACTTTTATTGATGATGCTGTTGAAGCTACCATTCAATGCGCTATTGTTCCAAAAGCCATTGGAAATGTATATAATGTTGGAACAGGAGTTGAAATATCCGTTAACCATCTTGCAGAATTGATCAATGAGGTTTCAGGATCTAAAGTTCCTATTGAATATATAGACAAAAGAGATATTGATAATATTCGCAGGAGGGTTGTCAATATTGAGAAAGCAAGACATGAATTACAGTATAGTCCATTAAATACTTTGAAAAAAGGACTTGAAAAAACAATTGAATGGTTTAGAGCTTCTGTTTATAATTCCTGAACATGAATCCTTTATTAACTGTCGGAGTTATCAACTATAACCAGGGTAAATACATTGCCCAATGCCTGGATAATATTCTGAACCAGACCTTTCAAAACTTTGAATTATTCATTATAGATGATCTGTCAACTGATAACAGCAGGCAATTAATACAGGATTATATTGATCAACATAAGGTCAATTGCACTTTCATTAAAAATGAAGTAAACCAGGGAATTTGTAAGAATCTGAATCAACTATTAGAAAGATCATCCTGTAAGTATTTCACTTTTATTGCTGCCGATGATTGGGGTACTGCTAACCGGTTTGAGGACATGGTCAATATCCTGGAACAATCTTCCGTAGATGTAGCAACAGTCTACAGTGATTGCTCATTGGTGGATGAAAAAGGTGTCTTAATATCAGAATCTTATATTAAATATTTCAGACCGGATCTTGATCCTCTTAAACCGCCTTCCGGAATGATTTTTATGGACCTGTTGAATTATAATTTTATTCCTGCCATGGCCACCGTAACACGAACCGAAGTACTTAAAGAAGTTGGCGGGTTTGATGAGAATTTAAAATTTGAAGACTATGATCTGTGGCTTAAGATTGCTCATAAATACCAAATAATATTTTCAGGGAAAAGCACATGTTTTTATCGGATCCTTGCCAATTCACTCATCAGAAGACTGGGAGCAAGAAAATGGGAAGACATGATAAGGATTTACCTGAAATACAGTAATCAAAGTTCCGAGATTGATGCACTTATACTTCCTAAGATCCTCAAAAGTCTGGAGAATGTATATTTTGAAGATTCTACCAGGTATAAAGAATTTTACCAACTGGTAGTTCAAAAGTTTTCTCCTGATGTAAAAACTAAATTGTTGTTTTTATTTCATTCTATAGGGTTAAAAGGAAGCTTTGTAAAGAACTTAAGTAATGTTATCCAGCGAAGAAAATAACTTGAACCAATCTCCCCACATATCAATCTGCATCCCTGCTTATAAACGCATTGAGTTTGTAAAGCGGGTGCTGGATTCCGTTGTCATCCAGGAATACACGGATTTTGAAGTGGTGGTTACTGATGATAGTCCTGACCTTTCGGTAAAGCAACTTTGTGAAGAGTACCAATCTAAAATTCCTATCAGGTATTTTAGAAATGAATCAGCACTGGGTACACCTGAAAACTGGAATGAAGGCATAAGGCAGGCAAGAGGTAAATGGATCAAGCTCATGCATGACGATGACTGGTTCAATGGACCTAAAGCCCTGGCTGCATTTGCAAAAGCTACTGAACAGTTTCCGGATGCTGAATTCATTTTCAGCGCCTATACCAATTTTTACGAAGATGGAACAAAACAAAAAGTGCGGGTTAACGGTTTCCGGATGCGATCCCTGTTGAAAGAGCCTGCTACTTTGTTTTCATCCAATATTGTCGGTCCTCCCAGTGTGATCCTGCATCGTAATGATGGTAAATTCTTCTACGACCGCTCGATCAAATGGGTAGTTGATATCGATTTCTATATCCGCTACCTTCAAAACGCCAATCCTTTTTATATTGATAAATTTCTCGTCAACGTTGGATTGGGCGCTCACCAGGTAACTATGGATTGTGTTCGTCAACGACCTGTGGAGATCCCTGAAAATTTCTACCTGCTGAATAAAACAGGGTTTGGAGTTTTGAAAAATGTTATGGTGTTTGATGCCTGGTGGCGGCTCATGCGCAACCTGGAGATCAGCTCCGAAAAAGATATCCGCGATGCAGGATACCAGGGAGAAATTCCAGCTGTGATCAAAAACATCATAGTGGTTCAGCAAAGAATCGGACTTAAATCCCTGAAAAATGGAATCAGGTCTAAACTGGCTATGTACCGCGCATTCAGGAAATTCAAATCCCAAAACCAATAAAGTGTTATCCATTCTCATCATCAATTTCAGAACTGCACAGCTTACGATCGATTGTATCAGATCGGTTAAGCAGCATACGAGTGGAATTGATTACGAGATCATTGTTGTGGATAATGCTTCGGGAGATAACAGTGAAATGCTTATCCAATCTGCGTTTCCTGATGTAAAGGTGTTTCAGTATGGGTCAAATGCCGGATTCGCAAGAGCAAATAACAAAGCAATGGAGCTGGCGAAGGGTGATACTTACCTTTTATTAAATTCGGATACTCTTGCACATGATAATGCCATTGGAAATTCATACCTCGATTTTTTTTCCGGTAAATATGGTGCGTGTGGCGTTCAATTATTGAATGCCGACGGCTCTCCACAAATAAGCGGAAATTATTTCATGAAAGGTAGCATCAATCTATGGCTGTCGATTCCTTATGTGGGCAGCATGTTGAAAGCACTCGGTGAACTTACAAAAGTGAAGAAACCTAATGTGCCCGACAGTGATGCACCTGTTGAAGTTGACTGGATCAATGGAGCTTTTTTAATGGTAAAAAAAGAGGTTGTTGATAGAGTAGGGAAGATGGACGAAGAATTCTTTCTATATGCTGAAGAATCTGAATGGTGCTATCGCATCCGTAAGTTTTACAAGCTATGCATATTCGGCCAGTACAAGATCACTCACCTGGTTGGAGCTTCTTCAAAAACTGCATTCGATTCTAACAGTAATGGTTATACGAATATTTTTGATAAGAAAGGATTCCAGTTTCTTCTATCCAACTTCGTAAGGATTTTTAAACAACATGGGAAAGCCTGGTTTTACTTGCATTTGGTAGTATTTACGCTATCTATCCCGATTGTATATTTTGGCTCATTTATTTCCTCCAGGAACAGAAAAGAAAAGCTTGCACAAAGCAAGGGGCTGTCAAATAATGTAGGAAAACTTTGGAGTTATGCCGGAACAATTACGTCAGGCAAGCCACATTTCTATAAGGTCTTATAAACTGTCCATTGCAGCTTTAGCTTTTTGGGTCAAACTTCCCCAATAATAATGATCAAAAAATGCTTCAGGTAAATCTGATTGCAGATCAAAAACTTTTAATAAGGCCTCATTAAAAGCCTTCCAATCCTGGTCGGGAACAACCACCAGTTTCTCGCCACATACTGATCTTTCCAGGCCTAGAGCACCGAGTTCGGTCGACACAACTGTATTGTTATTCGATAAGGCTTCAATAGCTTTTGTCTTAACTCCCGCACCACTGGTAATTGGATTCAGGAATATATCAGCCGCTTTGAAGAAAAGACTGATATCATCCACAAATCCTGCATGGATAACATTTTCGTGTCCTTTAAGGTCATTAAAGGATGCAGGTAATCCTTTACCGCAAATCAGGATCTTGTATTTCAATCCCTGCTTAATAAGAAATGGATTGATATGATCCAGGATGATCTGTACTGCTTCATAATTTGAGATCACTCCCAGTGCGCCATTGAATAAAAGGATTTTTTCACCTGGCTGAATTCCATATGTTGCTGCAATTTTTTCCCTGCATGATTGACGATCATCCGGTAATGAATCCTGTTCAATTCCATATGTAATCGCAACAGTTTTTGATGCTTTAATTCCCATTTTTTCAATGGCATGCTTCCTGTCATCCTCACTGATAAAAAAGATCAGATCCGCTTTTCTGTAGGCCCATTGTTCATACCATTTGAGTGCTGGCCACCATTTTCTACCTATGGATCTACTCCTCATGTACTCAATATTATGCGAATGAATGACCCATTTCACCGGCATGGTAAGTCTTATCATCCAGGCCAACCATGCATAATACGGATGCTCAATAAGTAAGTGTGAGGCCTTGTATTTCCTGATCAATTTTCTGATGGTGAAGTATAAAAACACATTGGCATAACGTGCCCGGCTATCCGAAAAAATATTTAGCATCCGGTAATTCTTCGCCAGTTTAACTTCGTTGGATCTTACAGAAACTGCTGTCAGATCAACAAGTTTTCCAAGGTACTCATTGAATAATGCTATGCCTTTTTCTCCTCCCATTTTTGCGGGAAGTACCTTATACGGAACAATGCTAAGAATATTCTTTACCGGCATATTTCTTCGGTTCAGCAATAACATAAATGAATGAAGCAGTTGTAAACCCTAAACCTTTACTGATCGACCCAATTTTATTCATCGATGTTCCCAACAGGTTTTTTACACTGCTGGAATAATGTGTATCCCAGAATCCTGGTTCAAAACTGATATAATAATCTTCCGTTGCAGCTTTGTACTCTTCAAAGCTGATCATATGTTCAGCCCACACTCCATTCGACGGATCACAGGTATTACTTCTGTGTATGGATGGATCAGGCATTCTCTTGCTTGTCCTGTATAATTCTATGGCTTCATCCAGGTCATTCAATGCAAGGCCACGGGTAGCTGTTGCAAGTAACTCTGCAGCATTTCCATCAATCCCTTTTGCAGTAATGATTTTCAAACGGTCTTCCCTGTAATGCTTTTCCCATTTCTTATGCCACAAAATATGTTTGACCCTTGAAGCAGGATTTTTAAAATTGGCCGTAGTACTGTTAAAGATCAGGGCATTTGGCGCATATCGATATACCGTGGAGAAAAAATCTTCCAGGTTGTAAATATGCTCCACTACATTTCTTGAAGTGATGATATCAACCTGTATACTCTTTGTGCTGCATTCCTGCATCGTATGATCAATATCTCCTACAATGTATTCATCAATATGAATTCCAATTGCTTCAGCAATAACCTGTGCACTGATCTTCCAGTCTTCCAGGTGATCATTGTAAACAACTTTCTTGCATCCTATGGCTTTCGCCAACAGGTACAGAGTTCCTACACCAGCACCATAATCCATCAGCACGATCTCTTCCACCGGCAAACCTTTCTTTGTAATAGCTCTTTGTAAAAGATGTGAACTGGTCTGGATAGAAAAGAACAACCTGCTTAAATGACTGGATGCCAGATAATGCCTGCATTGTTCAGGGATTTGAAGATCTGCCACAGGCAAGGACTTCAGCTTATTAAACAGCTCAGTTGCCTTTGAATTGATCAGTTCATTCAATGCTCCACCTTGCGGTAAGAATCTATCCATCCAATTATTTTTGCAACTCGTTTGATTTATACATCTTATACTCTCTCCACAATCCAAATGCTACGAGCAGTATCGATAGAATTCCGATTACCAACGAGATCATATCGCCGGTTTTATATGCTGAAGGTTCAAATTCAAACTCGATCACATGATTTCCTGCAGGAACTGATAAACCTCTTAATACATAATTGACCTTTGCAATCGGAACTTCTTTCTGATCAATAAATGCTTTCCATCCATTTGGATAATACACTTCACTGAATACTGCAAACTGGTTGGAACCAGACTTTGATTCATACTTGATATAATCATTTCTGTTCTCTACCAGGCGGATAGTTGCAGTACTGTCAAATGCAGGCTGCACCGTCACTTTAGACTTCTCCCTGTTATCCATGATCGCTGTATCGCGTGGAGAGAAATTATCCAGGGCTTTCATTTCCTCATCAGCATTGTTCACAAATTTTATATGCTTAACAAACCATACAGGACCAATAGCATCAGGGTTCAATTGTGCCATAGGTTGTCCATTCTGCGGGTTCATACCAATAAAATATTTTGTATTCAACATATTGAATACCTGCATATTTCCTTTGCTCAATTGCTGCTTGATGAGGTCATCATACAAGGCAAGTTTAGCAGGATGATAACCTCCTACAGAATTATGATGATAAGAAGCTCTTGAAGACATGTAAGGACCGTTGTTCTGATCGGTCTGATCATAAACCCTGTAATATCCGGTATCCTTTTTTATCTCAAGATCGGCAGCTGTTGGAGTGAACATACTCATCAACTGCTCTTCTTCAACATAATTTCTTTTTGATAGATAACGAAGATCAATCCCGATAAGATCAACAAAGGATACTACTGAAAGAACTATTATAGCAATATTGGCCGACAGCTTTTTCTTTGAAGCGAAATACAACACACCAACCGCAAGAGCCATAAATATCAGCGATCTGAATAGATCACCGCCATATAAACTTCTGCGGTCTTCTTTCAATGAATTCACAATGGATGAACCAAATTCATTGGCTTGCGCCTGCATCTCAGGAGTTGGCTGTCCACCCTGTGAAGCCTGCTGCAGCATTGAGTTTGCGAAGTTTTCTTTTAATACTGAATCATTGGCCCCTTTAAAATCCAGTGTAAAATATAGTGCAACAGCTATCAATGCCAGCGCACCGGTTGCAATCAATGCATTTTTCAGTTTTTTGTTGAATATTTCATTGCTTCTTTCTTCAAAGAAGAATGACTGTAATCCAAGCGCCGCAAGTAGAGGAATGGTAAGTTGTGGTATCACCAGCGACATGGATGGTGCCCTGAACTTATTATACAGTGGCAAATAATCGAACAGGAAATAATTGAAGGCTGAAAAATTCTTTCCCCATGCCATTAGTATTCCAAGTATGGTTGCGGCAATGATCCATCCTTTATGCCATCCATTATAAAAGAATAATCCAAACATGAAGACTACCATTACAATGGCACCAAAATAAACAGGACCGGAAGTATTTGGCTGTGGACCCCAGTATGCAGGGAAACTTTTCGCATAAGAGGTAGCCTGTTCTTCACTCATCCCGGTTCTCTCTGCAAGTGTTGAAGCCGTCTTGGTTCCATCACCAAATTCTGATACTGCTTCTCCGTTCACAACTGTTCCGCTGCTTCCGCCAAATGCACGCGGCACGAGGCCGGTAATGGTTTCAGCAATTCCATAACTCCAGTTGAATGCATAGTCTTTATCTAAACCACCCTTGGTTTTATTTTGTGAAGTCTGGTCGATAGTTAGTTCTGATTTCCCGCCACGCATGGTTTCCTGGGTGTACGAATAGGTTGGCAATAACATTACAGCATAGGATAAAACGCCCATCACAGCTGCAACTGCAGCCAGACCTACTGTTTTACCAAGATGTACCAGGTCTTTTTCTTTAAATGATCTGATTGCGAATGCTACACCAAGACATACTGCAACCAATAAGGTATAATAAACGATTTGAATGTGGTTCTGATAAAAAAGCAGGGTTGAAAAAGTAAGGGTTGTAATAAATCCTAGCCAGTATTTCCTATTTGATAGAAGTATCAGTCCTGCTATAACCGCAGGCATATAACCCATTGACGCAAACTTAGTAGTATGCCCTACAGCAGTTATGATCGCGTTGTATGATGCAAACGCATAACCAAGTGATCCAAAAATTCCGATCCAGCTTTTGAGCCGGAGCGTTACAGCCAGGATATAAAATCCTACACAGGCAAGGAAGAACAAACTGGCAGGTTGAGGAAGAAACAAGGTGAATAACAGGTTCAACCATGCCAGGGTGATGTTGAACTTGGACTCAAGTGCGATCTGGGTGGCAGGCATTCCACTGAACAGGCTGTTCGTCCACAATGGGAAATGACCATATTTTTCTTTGTATTCAAACGACTGCTGGGCCATTCCTTTCCAGCCCTGCACATCATGTTGTTCAACGACCAGTCCCTGGAGTGAAGGAAAACAATAGATCACCGATACAACAAAGAAAACAGCTATGGCGATAGCATGTGGCGTGAGTCGCTGCCAGAGAGATTGCTTCATGTTCTTCAAAAAATTATTAGGTGGCAAAATAATGCTTTTTGGGCCATGAGCTGACTAAATTGATTATTTTCAACCTTATGACTGGCAAATGGTTATACCATTATTCCAAACTAACCTGTTTAATTTTTCATGATCCATAACATTATCCGGGACAAACCCACCAGGCTTTTTATTATTCTCGCAGGCTTTTTTATAGCAAATGCCATCATAGCTGAAGTCATCGGAGTCAAGATCTTTTCGCTTGAAGACAGCCTGGGAGTTGAAAGAGCCAATTTTTCACTGCTGGGTACCGACAATCTTTCATTCAGCCTGAGTGTTGGGGTGATCCCATGGCCGGTCATTTTTGTAATGACGGATATCATCAATGAATATTATGGCGTCAAGGGGGTCCGGTTTCTTTCTTTCATTACTGTTGGACTGATATCTTTCGCATTCTTTATATTTTACTTTTCGATCAGCACATCACCCGATACCAATTTCTGGCAAACATCCTATGCGAAAGAAGGAGTGCCTGATATGCAGGCTGCTTTCAGGGCGATCTTTGGCCAGGGAATGAATATCATTGTTGGATCGATCACTGCATTCCTGATCGGTCAGCTTACAGATGCACTGGTTTTCAGAAGGATCAAAAAAGCAACAGGTGAAAAAAATATCTGGATGAGGGCAACAGTGAGTACCCTGGTTTCTCAACTCATCGATAGTTTCGTTGTGACCTATGTTGCGTTCTATTTGTTCAGAGGAGTAAGTTTGGGTCAGTGTACTGCATGGGCATTAACAGCCTATACTTATAAATTCCTGGTAGCGATCCTGTTTACACCGGTTGTTTATCTCATTCACTGGATGGTCGAAAGATATCTTGGAAAAGAACTTGCTTTTAAGATGAAGTCACAAGCAATGAAGGGCTATTAAAGCTTTTTGCCTAATACATAATCGTTCATAAAATACCCGGATCCGATATTGATATCCTCTTCACGGAGGATATCAAATCCCATCCTCTGATAGAATTTCAACGCATTATTATTCCGGTTAACATTCAGGTGCAACTCATTTCCACCAAGTTCCTTCATTTCTTCAAATACTGATTCAACAAGTGCTTTACCAACTCCCTGGGATTGAAGTTGCGGCATTACATATAGTTTGTGGAGTTTAAAGACAGTGCTTTCATCGATCTGCCCAAAAGATGCAAAGCCTACGGGTTCCTCATCCAGCTCCGCAACCAGGAAATGATGATGATCCTCCAGCATCTGCTTTTTTAGTGATTCAGGAGAATAGAACATATTCAGCATATAGCTTAGCTGCTCTTTTGAAAGAATTTCTTTATAAGCTACAGGCCAGACCTGTTGCGCGATATAGCCGATGGTGTTAATATCTTCAATATCCCCCGGACGTATGGTTAACTCGTATTCCATAGCGCTAAGCTATTGCGAATTGTTTTCAACAGGAAATTGTTGTCTTGAAATTTCTTTGTGCAAGGCAATGGCCCTTAATGACAGTCTTATGCCAATATAAAGACTTGTCATTGAACCCATGATCAGCAAAGCATCTCCGATTTGTGATTTAGTATAACCGTTACCCTGGAGGAACAGGAAAAAATCAAAAATTCCATGTAATACAACAGGGAAGAGCAGGGCCCTGAATTTATGGGTCCATTGTCTTGGCCGGTCGATCTTTGCCAATCCAAGATGGTAGCCCATCAGCACTCCAAAAGATGCATGTGCAGGAACGGAAAGAAACATGCGCATGATACCTGTCAGGTATCCGTTCTGTAATACATAGAAAAGGTTTTCCAGTGTGGCAAATCCCATACTTACTATCACACAATAAGTGATTCCATCAAATGGCTCATTGAATTCTGTTTTGCGATAGGCATACAATCGGGTAGACAGGTACTTCATTCCTTCTTCCGTACAGGCAATCACCAGGAATGACAATAAAAAATGATAGAGTATTGGGTTGATCTCCATCCATTTTCCCAGCTTTGGTACAAAGTAGGATTCGATCAGGTATACCGGTAAAACGGCGATCATGCCCAGTAAAAATGAAATGACCAGGAACTTTAAAGGTTCCCGGTCATATTTATCCTGGTAATAGATGTAAAATGTTATAGCGAGTCCCGGGGCAAGTGCCAAAGCGATCAGCAGCATATTTTATTCATTATCTGCTTCTGGTTCCTGCTGATTGTCTTCGTCAAGATTTTCATGCCTGTCGCCGCCCAGACTGTAATAATTATTTTCCTCATCTTCTTCCCCGATATCTTCAGATTCATCATCCAGTTCAGCCCCCGGAATATCGAGTTCATCATCAGCCTGGTTTACAGGGCTCATTTTTCCATGTAGTATCTCATCATCTCCCATGTCCATATCACCATCACGAGGACCTAATAACTGGAGGTCTTCAGGAGTTACATCGGCTTCTGTTCCGGGAACGATCCTGAGATCATCATCATCTTCCAGGTTGGTATCAGAAGTTCTTAACGGTTCAGTACCTGTGCCGGAATCACTGCCTGGTACGCTTGAAAGATTAGACCTGCTCAATTCGTCGAGATTCGAATCAACTTTCTGTACACCATTTTTTGGATGGGTAATATCCTCGTTGGATGGATAATGTGGATAGCCAGGAAATTCTTCATTGGAGGGATCGGCCTGTTCATCCCTGCGGTCGTTAATATTATCGTAACTAAGCATATCTGTAATTTTTGAAATGAATTCAAAAAATCATGCCCTCATTACCAGCGCCTGATATCCTTACTTACCACATTTTCTTTAAGTTCGGCATAACGCCCTCTGAACCTGTCCCAGGAATTTCTTGCCAGTGAATATTTGTCGCGTTGAAAATTATCACTCACCCCATTTTTCCTTCCGAGTGTAATGAGTTGAAGAACATTGTACTGGTTGAAATAATAAATTCCCCCGTAGGTTAATTCATCATCTTCCGGTTTGTATAGGGTTTCGTATTCTTCAGAACATATCAGCTCTCCATTGTCCAGGTAATAGATCTCATTGTATTCCAGGGAATCAACATTGTACCTGACCTGGAAAACGGCTACTTTACCATCTTTAATGGTATAATGCCATGTTTCTTTCAAAGGATCATTATTTCGTCCGATCTTATTTAGTGAGAAAGTATGCTGCTGTTTGCCTGAAAGGCTGTCGATTACTTCCACATAATTGACCAATTCCCGCATTCTTGCCGAAGCCGACTGGGCCCTTGCGCTGATAGCACTTAATAGTATCAATAAACTAAAAACACAATATTTCATTCTTCACGGCCTTGATTATGGCCTCGATGTAATTTAATGAAATTAATCTATGAAAATATATCATTCAGCATTCCTGCAAGTCTTACTCCGCCTTTCAATAACTGGCTGTTTAGCAGTTCAATATGATCAAAACTGTAGCGGTAGCTCAATCTTGGATTCGGCTCTTTAATTTCGCTGTATAGTTTTTCTGCGATCACATAGGATTCATTGATCCAGTGACTTACCGGTGTTGACTGGAGAAATTTCCTCTGTTTTTTAGTGACATGATCGATCTCTTTTGCATATTCGGTATAGCTGAGCTTCTGAAATTCGATCAGTTGATCATCCCATAACCTGTGCAGGTTACTTGGTTCATTGAACCAGGTAATGTTGATCCTGTTTCCTCCCAGGTCATCCGGACGGCCTGTATGCATTGGCTGATGAAGATCTCCTACAAAGTGAATTAGTAATCGCAGGTAGAATTTCTTTGTATCGTTCGACAAACCTTTTTTCTTCAATTCTGCACCAAGCCATAATACTTTTGAATAAACGTTTGTGCCGTTTTCTTCCTGCTTTAGATATGCCTGAACTGAAGCAGAGTCAAGCCCCGACTTCAAATTGATATAATGCCAGGAAGACAGGTAATTAAAATTGGTATCTGATTTAATAAAATCAGCCCAATTGGTAGCATAAGGCAATGATTCATTCCCCAGGATGGCTGCAATATTTCGTTTAGCCTTGCCTGTGAGATGATTAAATGCTATCTGGCCGGTGATCCTGTGGCCATTGGCACCCCAGGCAAAAGATTTCATAGGAGCATAGAAAATACTGATCAGCAACAACGATAAAAAGATCCGTTTCATAATTATTGGCTTGGGCCGCAAAGTTAGGGTTTAGATCTTACGGGAATATTAAACTCTGTTTTCTTTATCTTTCATTATGCGTTGGATCTATCTCGTGCTTCTATTAAATCTTCTTCTTGTCGCCAACTTACTGAAGTCACAACAGTTTGGAGGACATCCGGCAGGCCAGCAATGGAAGCAGGCCGGAAATGATTCTCTCGAGGTGATTTTTCCTTCCGGACAGTCTTTGAATGCTTTCAGGGTTATAGACCTGGTTGGCCAGGTTGACAATGGCTTTACCGGGGGCTCAATTAAAAAATTCAGGAAGATCCCGCTGGTATTACAGCACAAAACTAATATCTCGAACGGGTATGTTGGTATGGGGCCGTGGAGGAGTGAATTCTACCTAACTCCTGATCAAAATAGTTTTGAACTGGGATCGATTCCATGGATCGAGCAATTAACTTTCCATGAATACCGGCATGTTCAGCAATACCGGCATTTTATGCAGGGTGTTACAGGTATCGCCTATAAAATTCTTGGTCAGCAGGCTGGCGTACCGCTAAGTAATGCGGCCATTCCGAACTGGTTCTGGGAAGGTGATGCAGTATGGCAGGAAACTCAGTATACAAACCAGGGAAGAGGAAGAATTCCTGCCTTTTATAATGGATACCGCTCTTTATGGAATGCCCAAAAGAACTATAGTTGGATGAAGCTGAGAAATGGTTCTCTCAGGGATTATGTTCCGGATCATTATGAATTAGGTTACCTGCTTTCTTCGTATGGGCATGACCGTTATGGTAAAAGTTTCTGGAATGATGTGACTTCGGATGCTGTGAGATTCAAAGGGATCTTTTATCCTTTTCAAAAAGCAATATCAGTAAGAACGGGAAAATCATTTTCATCTTTTGTGCAAGAGTCATTCGACTATTATAAATCAGGGATTGAAACGGATTCCATTGGTAAAGTGGCCGGACAAAGAAAACATTTCGACAGGAATATTTCATTTCCTCAATGGCTGAATGACAGTGTACTGATTGCAGTAAGGTCATCCTATAAAAAGATCCCGGAATTTATAAAGATCAATACTAAGAACGGATCGGAATTAAAGATTGCAACAAGGTATATTTCTCTTGACAGACAGTTTTCAATGGATGGTCAGCACGTTGTTTATGCAGGCTGGAACACTGATCGGCGCTGGGGTTTCAGGGATTATCATGATATTGTATTGCTTGACCTAAATACCGGTAAGCAACATTTCATAACCCATCATAAACGTTATTTTTCACCTGATATACTTAATAAAAGAATCATAGCAGTTCATGGAAATGAATCTGGTTCTAACGAGCTTCATTTAATAAATGCTGCCAACGGATTAATTCAAAAGGTACTTCCAAACAATGACGGATATTTTTATACTTATCCAAAATTCCTGGATGAGGAAAATATTGTTAGTGCAGTGCGTGACAGTTCAGGTAAAATGACTATCGTAAGGATCAACCTGCTGAATGGTGCTCATGAGAATATTTTTCCATTCAGTGAACAGCTGATAGGATTTGTATCCGCATATAAGGGACGCATAAGTTTTACTGCAACTTCTGGAAAGTCAGAACAGGCCTATGTTTGGGAAGATGGAAAATTATATAGAATTGATGAAAATGCAGCCCTGGGAGTTTACCAGCCCGATGAGATCAACGGCAAATGGGTAATGCAGGGATTCAGTGCAACAGGAGATCAATTGATCTTTGCTAATAAAAAAAATCAGGTTGAAAATTTTGAGGAAAAACTAAGTGGTCCTTATCCAGATTTGATTCATTCGATCCAAAGAAGGAATGTTGAATCCACTCTTGATTCTTCAAAATATCATCAGGGAAAAAATATTTTTAATTTCCATAGCATTCTTCCAACCATATCAGATCCTGATTATGCTATCTCTATCATTTCTAATAATGTGTTGAATAATTTTATCAGCGAGATAAATCTTCAATACAATACCAATGAACAATACAAGCGGGCAGGTATAGCATTTTTATATGGAGGATTATATCCATGGATCAGGGCATCTGTTGATTATACTGTAGACAGAAGTTTTTATACCGGAAATAGCCTGGCAACCTGGAATGAAATTGAAGGCAGGATCGGCTTACAACTTCCACTGAATCTTACAAAAGGGAAATCATATAGATCTTTAAATATAAGAATGGACTATGTGTACAATGATGGTAAGTTTACAGGATCGTGGAAAGACAGTACAGATATAGAATCCTTCGGATATATAAATCCCATCATCAATATTAGCAGCAGGATACAGCAGGCAAGACAGCATATTTATCCCAGACTTGGATATAATATTTTGCTGGATTATAGAAAAGTGGTGCAGAACAGGGAAGGAGGAAGGGTACTGGGAAATATGTTTCTTTTTCTTCCCGGAATTCATCAGAATCATAACCTTGTTTTGCAGACTGCCTATCAGTGGAGATCAGTGAATGGAGTAAGATTCTCCAATAATTTTCCAACTCCAAGAGGTTATATTTCTGAATATGCACAGGAGATGTTCCGGTTAGGAGTGAACTATCATTTTCCTATTGTGTATCCTGATTGGGGATTTGGAAATTTGATTTATTTCCTCCGTTTAAGAGGAAATGCTTTTTATGATTTTGCGCAACTTAGAAGTGCTGGTTTGCAAAAAGATTTTAATTCTGTGGGAATGGAGATTTTCTTTGATACGAAATGGTGGAATCAACAAAACATTTCTTTTGGATTCAGGATAAGTTATCCTTTGCAGCAACAATTCGGTAATGGAACCCAGCCGGTATTTGACTTTGTTTTACCGGTGAATTTGTTTAACAGATAACCGGGCAGAACGCCCGAAGGGCGGGCTGAATGCAGGTCTTACACCCGTCGTTCAGCCCCTTTTTCCGATTACCGATTTCCGATTTCCCTTTTACTCTAAACCTCTAAGGCTCTCCTCAATCACCCTGATCTTTTCCTCTGCATCAGCCTTCTTCCTTCTCTCTACTTCAACAACTTCAGGTTTGGCATTCTGTACAAATCGTTCGTTGCTGAGCTTTTTATCTACGGAAATAAGAAATCCTTTTAGGTATTCAAGTTCCTTTCCCAGCGCTTCTTTTTGTGAACTGGTATCAATTGCAGTTGCCGTTTGAAGGAAGAATTTATCCTTTCCGATTACAGCAGAAATAGTATTTCCAAGTGTTTCACTGTTGTATGCAATGGATGATGCATTCACCTGGCGTTGAAGAATAGTTTCAACAACTTTATACTTATCAGCCGATTCTGATTCAACATACAACTTAACCGTATCCTTTGGCTTCAGTTTATTTTTGTTCCTGGTATCTCTTAAACCTGTGATCACATCCTTCAATAACTGGCCCTGGGCAAGTATTTCAGTCGATGGAGCACTAACTTCTCTGAATAATCTTACACAAAGATCTTCCTGTCTTTCTTCCAGCAAATGGTAGATTTCTTCTGTAATGAAAGGCATGAATGGATGAAGCAATTGCATCAGTTCAGTAAAGAATCCAACGGTTTTTTTGTAAATGCCGGCATCCATTGGCTCTTCAAATCCAGGTTTGATCCACTCCAGGTACCAACTACAGAAATCATCCCATATAAGAGTATAGACATTCTTCAAAGCTTCACTCAGCCTGAATTCAGCAAGCTGCCTGTCATATTCGATCCTTGCTTCTGCTAACCTGTTCGAAAACCATTTTACTGCAAAATGATCCTCTGTTCCTGCTGCTTCAACGAGTTCTTCATGACTGGCAAACCCTGAAGGATCAACCCCTGTTTTCGTATATGCTTCGCCGTTAGATAATTTTCCCTCCCACATCTTCAGTAACTTCAGAGCATTCCACAATTTATTATTGAAGAATTTACCCTGTTCAGGAGATGTTTCATCGAATAAAAGGTCATTACCTGCAGGTGCGGAGATCATGATTCCAAATCGAACGGCATCGGCACCATATTTATCGATGAGGTTGAGGAGATCAGGTGAATTACCAAGGCTCTTACTCATTTTTCTTCCCTGCTTATCGCGCACCATACCGGTGAAATAAACATGCTCGAATGGTTTTTCATTTTTGTATTCCATTCCTGCCATGATCATTCTTGCAACCCAGAAGAAAATAATATCCTGGCCGGTAACTAATACTGAAGTAGGGTAGTAGTATTCTATCTCTTTATTGCCGGGCTGTGTGATGCCTTTGAAAACTTCCATTGGCCATAACCAGGATGAGAACCAGGTGTCCAGCACATCATCATCCTGGGTCAATTCTTTTCCACCTGAAATAGCTTTTGCTTCTTCTGCAGTTTCTGCTACAATACAGTTTCCATCATTGTCATAGAATGCAGGTATTCTTTGTCCCCACCACAATTGGCGGCTGATACACCAGTCTTTCACATTCTCCAGCCAGTATTTATAAGTTGCGAGGAACTTATCACCCGGATGGATCTGGATCCTTCCTTCCACTACTTCCGCCAGGGCTTTATCTGCAAGCTGTTTCATGGCAACAAACCATTGTGTAGAGATCCTTGGCTCTACCACGGCATTGCTGCGCTGGCTGTATCCTAATCTTGATTTGTATGCTTCTTCTTTTACCAGCAATCCTTCAGCACGAAGTTGTTCCACTGAAGCTTTACGGGCAGCGAACCTGTCCATCCCTACAAATGCACCGGCAGCCTCACTGATCGTTCCATCTTCATTCAATGTATCAATTACTTCAAGATTATATTTCAAACCAATATTATAGTCATTGATATCATGTGCCGGAGTAACCTTCAATGCACCGGTTCCAAATTCCAGGTCGATATAATCATCATACACAATGGGAACAGGTCGGTTTACAAAAGGAATCAATGCATATTTTCCTTTCAATCCTGCATACCTTGGATCGTTTGGATTCACACAAACACCGGTATCTCCCATAATGGTTTCAGGTCTCTGTGTAGCAATGGTTATATATGCCGGATCTGCAGTGGGATCATCATTTCCGTCCTTATCAACGATCTTGTATTTCACATAGTAAAGGAAACTATCGACATCACGATACTCAACTTCTTCATCGCTTAAAGCGGTCTTTGCTGCAGGATCCCAGTTGATCATTCTTGCTCCGCGATAGATCATTCCTTTCTTGTACAGATCCACGAATACCTTGATCACCGCTTTATAATAATCAGGATCCATGGTAAATGAAACACGGTTCCAGTCTACACTACAGCCGAGTTTTTCGATCTGGTGATAAATAATGTTGCCATATTTTTCTTTCCATTCGAAAGCATATTGAAGAAAT
>CBHWDO010000015.1:0-96510 GCA_966112615.1 uncultured bacterium | reverse complement strand
CAACTCCCAACTCCTAACTCCTAACTCCTAACTCCTAAAAGTACTTCCCCACAATCTCTTTCAGATCTTCTTTATTCAAAGGTTTCGACAAATATTCATCAAATCCAATTTCAAGGCATTTTTCCTTTACTCCGTGAATGGCATTTGCCGTTAATGCTATGATCGGTACATGTTTTAAGTTCCAGGATCTTTCAAGCTCCCTGATCTTTTCAGTTGCTACATCCCCATCCATTTCAGGCATTTGAAGATCCATTAAAACCAGGTCGGGAAAATGCTCTTCATAATTGCTGATAGCTTCTATTCCGTTCACCGCTTCAATGATCCGGGGATTATCAAAAAGCTTCCCGACAATGATCCTGGTAAACATCATGTTGGTCTTATTGTCTTCGGCTATCAACACCTTTTTGCCATCCTTCAGCCTGTTCACCTGATCCTGCTCCATTGGTGATTTTGAAACATTGACTTTCCTTAAACCAAGGTTTTCAATGGCTGAATACAGATTCTTCAAAAATAAAGGCCTTAAAACCCTGTGAAACACATCAAGACTTTCAGCAATTGCATGCATCCTCGGTTCTTCCTCACCATATAGCAGTACGCATGGTTTGTCGACCTGTAATTCTTGTCGCATAACCTTGACAAAATGCAATCCATTTGAATCAGGCAGGTTTTGATCAACAATCACTAGATCGTATTGATTCCCTTCTTTCAATAATTTAATTGCATCGTTTGCCTGCGCAACAGAAGTTGTTTTAATACTCCTGTAGGCAAGCCATTTGGTAAGCACTTTCCGGGTGTTCTCTCCTGCTTCCACAACCAGGGCTGTTTTCAGGCCAGGAATTGCATCTTTAGGATAGGCATTTGTTACTTCGTATGGAAGAGAAATCTCAAAGAAGAACCTGCTGCCTTCACCCTCTTTACTTTCCAGCTGAAGATGGCTGTTCATCATTTCCAGCAAACTATTGGTAATAGCAAGACCCAAACCAGTTCCGCCATACTTCCTGCTGATCATTATATCTGCCTGGGTAAATGCAGAGAATATTTTTTTCTTTTGAGAAGATGAAATACCGATTCCAGAATCGGATACACTAAATACGAGGTTAGCGATCCCGTTGACTGTATCAGGTTTTTTCACTGTTACATTCATTTCAATGAAGCCTTTCTCGGTAAACTTGATCGCATTACTTAAGAGATTAACCAGGACCTGCTGCAGTCTCAAGGGATCTACCATATAAAACCTTGGCATCGAAGGATCCATATTGAGGATGAATTCTATATTCTTCTTACTGGCTGAAAAACGAACCAATCCACAGGTTTTTTCAATGATATCCACCATATCGGAACGCTCTGGTAACAGGTCCACTTTTCCTGCTTCAATCTTTGAAAAATCAAGTATCTCATTAATGACTTCCAGGAGATTCTGAGCCGAATCCCTTACTGTTTGAAGATATTGTAACTGGATCTCATTGACCTGTGTTTCCAGCAACAGGTCTGTAAATCCTATAACACCATTCAGTGGGGTTCTCATTTCGTGCGACATATTCGCCAGGAAATCCAATTTATACTTATTAGCTGCATTGGCTTCTTCTGCCAGGTGCTTTGCCTGTTCGGATGCTTTCTGTAAACTAAGATTCTGTTCATTCCTCATGATCACCGAACCTATATTGTCACCAAGAATCTGCAGCAATTGTCGCTGACTATTCTCCCACATTACCTTCTGCTTAACAGCATCGAAACCTATAAATCCATACAAATGGTCTTCAGCTTTAATGGGGATCACCAGCAGGGATTGAACTCCTTGCGGTTCCAGGATCTCTCTAACGCTTGACCAACTCTCAGGCAATGCATTTACTTCAGGAATGTAGATCACTTCATAATTATGTAGCTTTTCCATCCACAATGGGAAAAGAGAAATAGGAACTTCCTGTAGATTTTGAATCTCAGGGTTTGTTCCCTCGGAACACCATTCATGCGTGTTGTTCATCACATCCTTCTCCTTGTCGAACATGAAAACATAGGACCGGTCTACCTTTGCAAACTGCCCGATCTTTTCCAATACATAATTCAGGGAAGCATTGAAGTTGTGTTCATTTGACTGGATCAGGTTACTGGTGGCATGTACCAGCAAATCCTCGAATTCAGCATGAAACTTAAGCGTATCCTCGGCTTTTTTCTGAGAAGTGATATCATCAATACATAACAGGTAGAATGGTTCTGAAACTCCTTTTGAAATGTACAACAGGTTTCCACGATACCAGCGGGGATCATTAGGGATGATCGAAGGATACTGAAAGCTCTGCTTTTCACCACTTACATAAGCAAGTTCAAAGTAATGAAGTACCTGGCTCCATTGCTCTTCATTCAACATGTCCGATATTTTTTTTCCTAAAAAATGCTGGGGAGGAATAAAAAGATGAGCCGGGTTATCTGCATGTACATCAATGAATCTATAATCGGAACTGATCTCAAATACAATATTCCCGGTAAGTTTCATTAACCCACTCATCAAAGCAGGTAAGTTGGAGTTTGCCATGTTCGGTTTTTTCACAAGGGTCAGGCCCAAAGATAACCTTATAATTGCAGAGAGTTCTTACCTTTTCAGCTAAATAATACTTTCTACTAATATGAAAGAAATCAGGTCGATCCTGAAGGCATATAGAAAAATTGATTTCCAGAATCAAAAAGCTGCCATGGCAATGGTTGTCAGGGTGGAAGGATCTTCATACCGGAGGATGGGAGCCAGGATGCTGGTGCTGGATGACGGAACTTTTGTGGGAGGGATCAGTGGCGGATGCCTTGAAGGTGATGCCAGGAGAAGGGCATTAAAAGCCATTGCATCCGACAAACCATCTATTGTAACTTATGATACCACCCAGGATGACGAAAACCAGATCGGAGCAGGACTTGGTTGCAATGGAATAATTGATGTGATGTTCATCCCTCTTAATGGAAAAGAAGATGCTGTAAGTGTTCTTAAAGAAATTGAATACACGAGAGAACCACAGGCGATCATTACAATTATTGCATCTTCCCGGAATGAGCAAATTGGCCATTCATATTTATTTAAGGCGAATCATGAATACGATGAAATTTCCGAGCTAATAAAGCAATCTCTGATTCAAAAGAAATCCGTCATCTATCAATCTGAAAATGAAAAGTACTTTATTGAAATAGTAGTTCCCAGCATACACCTTCAGATCTATGGATCTAACTATGATGTATATACGCTTTCAAGAATAGCGGAAGAACTTGGATGGGATATTTCGTTGGTTGGGAAAGCAGAAAAGATCAACAGGAATATTGCATCATCGACGAAGATCTATTCACAATATCTTTCTGAAAGACCGGCGATCGATAAATACAGTGCCGCAATATTAATGTCCCATGATTTGGCAACAGACAAAAAAAATCTTCAATCTCTGATCAATACAGAAATACCATACATAGCTTTATTAGGACCTGCAAAAAGAAAAGAAAAATTATTTGATGGAATTGAAATTTCGAGGTCAATGCATGAAAAGCTGTATGGCCCGGCAGGACTGGATATTGGCGCAAATACCCCCGAAGAAATTGCCATTGCGATCACATCGGAGATCATTGCACATTTTGCAAAACGCGAAGGCAGGTCGCTAAAGTTAAAAGATGGTCCTATTCACGAAAATCATTCACTATGATCAGTGCAATTTTAATGGCTGCGGGATTTTCATCAAGAATGAAAGAAAACAAATTAAAGCTCCCTTATGGATTTGGTACAGTGATCGATCATGTGCTGCTTGAATTGATCCGTAGCAACGCAGATGAGATCATAGTGGTGCATCGCGAAGAACAATTCTTTGAAGGTGTGATCAATGCTGTAAACGATCATCCTGAAGAAGGAATGACAAGCTCTATTCAAACAGGCATTAAGCATTGTTCAAAAGACAGCAATGGATTTATGATCTGCCTGGGGGATATGGTAAAGTTGACAGCACAGGATTATAATCAACTGATCACAGCTTTCAATAAGCAAATAAAGATTGATAAATTTTGCATCATTGTTCCCCGATTCAATGGGGAAAAGGGTAATCCAGTAATATTTTCTTCATCATACTATAAGAATATTCTGAATCACACTGAAAAAGAAGGATGCAGGCAGATAATCAAACAGCACCAGCATCATATCTCCTGGGTTGATATGAATACTGATGCTGTATTAATTGATATCGATACTCCTGAAGATTACAGGAAATTAACCCAGACTGAAAGGTAATTTTCGTATACGCTTACCTGTTAGATCATATACTGCATTCATCAATGCTGCAGCAAATGGAGGAAGTGCCGGTTCTCCTACCCCACCTGGCTTTTTATTGTTTTCCATGATGTGCACTTCAATATCAAACATCTCATTGATGCGTGGCATTTTGTAAGTATTGAAATTCTGTTCTACTGCCTTACCATCTTTGAAATGTGTTTCATGTGTTACTGCTGCACCATAAGCCATAATAATAGAACCTTCCACCTGTTGCCTTATGATATCCGGATTTACATACCATCCACAATCCATTACAGCAAAAGCCTTATCGATTTTAATTTTACCATCTGATTTTTTAGACACTTTCACGATCTCACCAACAATACTGTCAAAACTTTCTGTCAGGGAAACACCCCATCCCTCGCCTTTCTTACGATTCTTCCAACCGGAAACTTCTTCAAGTTTATCCAGCAATTTCAGATATCGTTCATTCTTAAGATTGGCGCGACGAAATTCAATTGGATCTGCATTTGCTTTCACAGCCAGTTCATCCATGAAGCTTTCGAAAGCAAAGCCATTGGTAGAAGCATATACACTTCTCCACCACATTACTGGTATCGTTGACTTTGTAGGTATATCACTGAAATAATAGTTATCGATCGTTTCAAACATATCTTCCAGGAAACCTTCTGTAGCACTGCCATTTGGCTTGGCCTTAGGAGTGAAACTTTCCTGGGAATCCATATTCTGTCCGGCTATCTTTCCCTCATAAGCCTTTATCTTCTTTCCATCCAGCGCTGCCCTGCACAGGTAACTCATACCGGGTCTGAAAGGTCCCTGTGTCATATCATCTTCTCTTGTCCATACAACCTGTACCGGAGCTTTGATCTCTTTCGATATATAAACTGCTTCGTGCGGATAATCTGTAAATGCTTTACGTCCAAAACCACCACCCAGGAAAGTCATGATCACATTTACATTTTCCTTGGGCATTTTGAATTTTTCGGATATATCATTTCTGATCCAGTCGGGGCCCTGGATTGGTCCCCAGATGTCGATCTTATCATCCTGGTAATAAGCAGTACAGTTAATCGGCTCCATGGCGCTATGAGATTCATACGGAGTTTCATAAACTGCTTCAACCACATTGCCCGATTTTAAGATATCAAGCGCATTGCCTTTGTTCTTACCTTTAAGGCCTTCTTTCTTAAGATCTTCACGCATCCGCTGATATAACTGCTCGGTATTATTCTGTTCGAATCCTGCATCGTCCCACTGAACTTTCAGCGCCTTTCTTCCCTGCATGGCAGCCCATGTATTATCTGCAACAACAGCAACACCTTCGCGGGTATATCCAAATACAGGCATGCTAACCTTCAGCACATGTTTAACACCAGGAACTGCTTTGGCAGCTGCTTCATCATAACTCACTACTTTACCATGAAACCTGGGACTTCTTTCCACCGAAGCAAACAGCATATTTGGAACACGCTTATCAATTCCAAAGATTGCTGAACCATTCACTTTCGCAGCGTTATCCTGACGCTTTAATGGTTTTCCAATGATCTTATAATCCTTGCGTTCTTTAAGTTTGATATCTTTTGGAACCTCCAATCTTGATGCAGCTTCTACAAGTGCACCATAATTAAGCTTTTCATTATTCTTACGATTAATTACAAATCCTTTTTCTGCAAAACAATCGGATGCAGATACATTCCATTTAGCCGCCGCAGCTGCAATCAACATTTCCCTTGCAGTTGCACCTGTCTGGAGCAATTGCCTGAATGCACCACGAACGGTTGAACTTCCGCCGGTGATCTGGCTACCGAATTTTTCGGGAGCACCAGGTGCAAAACTTATGTTGATATCATCAAGGTCTACTTCCAGTTCTTCTGCGATCACCTGGGGAACAGACTGCCAGGAACCTTGCCCCATCTCACTTCTATGATTGAAGATGGTTACTTTACCATTTGTATCAACGGAGATCCATGCAGTAAGCGGAACTCCCAGTGCATCTGCTTCCACTGCATTGATAATGGTTGGTGATTTTGCCAGTGCAGGCATATAATAACCGATGGTCAATGCAGCACCGGTTAATGATGATAGTCGCAGGAAATTTCTCCTGGAAAGATTATTTCGGTTAGCCATGGTCGTTAGTTTAGAAAGAAGATTTCTGATTCATCATTTTCGCAGCAGACTTGATCGCTTTGCGGATCCTTGGATAAGTTCCGCACCTGCAGATATGACCCTGCATTGCTGTATCAATATCTTTATCTGTTGGATTGGGATTGCGCTTCAACAATGCAGCCGCAGCCATGATCTGGCCACTCTGGCAATATCCGCATTGGGCAACCTGTTCATCCATCCAGGCTTTCTGAACATAATGAGTATTGTCGTCCGACAAACCTTCTACTGTAGTGATCTCTTTATTGGCTGCTGCAGATACCGGTGTTGAACAAGACCTGATTGGACTTCCATTCAGGTGGACAGTGCATGCGCCGCACTGGGCAATTCCACAACCGTATTTAGTTCCGGTCAGTCCTACAAAGTCTCTTAATGCCCAAAGCAATGGCATTTTTGGATCGGCTTCAACTGTGTAGTTTCTTCCGTTGACAAGCAGTGTAAAGGAAGGCATATGGTTAATTTTGAATGTAAAATTTAAAGAGAATTGTTCAAATTACCGCTAAAATAGTTGAAACGGCAATTTTCGAATGTCAACTGCCGGTTTCCATATTTTTGATGATATTCGAAACCTCTGTTTCTGTGTTCTTTAGCTTTAACTGGCAGATCCTGATAAGTTCTGAAGCCCGTTTCACTTTTTGAGCCAATTCATCAACTGATACTGATTCATTTTCAATATCCGCCGTTATTTGCTGGAGTTCAGCGTAGGCCTCCTCATAAGTCAATGTCTGTTCCATGATAATCATTCTTTGATTGTATGACCGATCCCAATTCTTTTCCTGATAAAATAATACTGACCTGGTCGCCTGGTTCCAATTTGGATGCATCTACAATAACCCGGTCATTTTGTTTGATGAGTGCAAAACCTTTCTCCAGAATATTTGATGGCGCCATTGCTTTCACCAGGCTGAAAGCATTGGCAACATTAGCATTTTTATTCTTCAGAAGCTGAAGGGAAGATGTCTGTATTCTTTGTTGAAAATATTGAAGATGTTTTCTTTCAGAGGTGATCATCACTTTTGGCTTCACCAATAACTCAGCACCAAGCTGGTTAATGATCTGTCGTTGATCCCTGATCATGTCTCTTGTACGGTTGATCACCAGCGATCTTTTAGCATTAAGCATATTAGCGGCAACACTCAATCTTTGCTGCCCCTGGATAATGATCCTGTGTTTCATATCCAATATAGACGTTTCAAATTTCCTGTTGTGAGCAATGATAAATTCAGCTGCTTTACTTGGTGAAGTATTTGCGGTGTGGGCCATCATATCAACGATGGTTTCATTTTTCTGATGTCCTATCCCTGTGATAACCGGGTAAGGATATTTGGCCACTATCTTTCCTAATTCAAACTGGTCAAAGATCAGAAAATCGGAAGATGAACCTCCTCCACGGATGATCACCACTGCGTCATACCTGATTTTAGTATTATATATTTCCAACAACTTCCGGTATAATGCATTTGCATTTTGTTCTCCCTGGACCAGTGTATAGTAGCTGTCGAGCTCAAATACATACCCGAATTCGTTATTCTGAATGAGTTGTTTAAAATCCTCGTAGCCTGCAGCTGAGCTCGAACTCAATACCGCGATGCGTTGCAGCACCGGTCTTAATGTTAGTTGTTTATTCTTTGTTAGAAACTGATCGCCATGTTTAACTATATACTCGGAGCATTCTGTCAATAATCTCTGGATAGTTGCTTGTTTTTGCTGTTCAAGAGCACCGATGGTATATGCAGGATCAATATCATGAATTCTAAGCTTCAGTCCATATACCGGGTGAAAATTTACGGAGACCAGCATCAGCATCTGAATCCCTTCTCGAAATTTCTGACCGGTAACGCGTTCAAACATGCTTACTCTCGGAGAATCACTGTTCCAAATCGTGGCACCAACCCTTGATCTTATATCGTTATTATCCGATGATTTTTCAATGCACTCAAAAAAATAATTTCCGCGTTGCGAATTATAGTTAAGATTGGAAATTTCGGCAAGCACCCAATATTTTGCAGATCCAAAATTTTCTTCAATAGTCTTATTGATCCTTTTAGTAAGATCAGACAGTTTAAGGTATGAACGTGATTCTGCAGGCATCATGCCTCAAGATACAAATCAATTTTCTTTAGCAGGAAGATAAACAACAAATTCGGAGCCGGCATTCTCTTCACCATATGCTTCAATCCAGCCACCATGGCGCTCTGCAATGGATTTGCATAATGAAAGCCCCAGCCCTGTTCCTTCAAAATGATCCTTGGAATTCAACCTTGTAAATTTATTGAATATGGCATTGGCGTATGACTGATCAAATCCAATCCCATTATCTTTAACTGAAATCCGGTGATAAGACCTGTTATTTTTATTCAGTATCTCCATACCCCTGACTTCAACAACAGGCGATACATTTGGACGATGAAATTTCAAAGCATTATTGATCAGATTATAAAACAACTGGAATAATAAAAATCTCTGCCCATAGATCTTTGGAAGATTCGTTTTATACAACACTGCATGCTTTTCACGGATCACAACTTCAAGATCCGATTCTATACTTTTGATCAGATCTTCCAATGACACAAATTCATCCTCATCTTTTGTTGCATTCACTTTGGAATATTGCAAGACTCCATCAATAATTGAATTCAATCTTTCAGAAGATTTAAAGATCTTCCGCATCAATATTTTCGAGGCAGGAGAAGCCACATCGCCAATCTCTTCTTCGAGCATCCTGATGAACATAATGATCTTCCTGGTTGGCTCTTTCATATCATGACTGGCAACATGTGCAAAGCGTTCCAGTTCCTGGTTGGAGACCAGTAAATTCTGATTGGTTTCTTTTAATTCCCTGGTTCTTTCTTCCACTGCCTGCCTTAAGATCTCTTCATTATCCGACAGTTTTCTTTTTGCCAGAACCTGTTCCGTTACATCTACAGCCATGTTGAGAATCCCATAGATCTCACCATCTACATTTCTTAAAGCTTTATAGGAAAAGTTGAAATAATATGACTGTAATTGCCCATCCACTACCAGGTCAGCACGGTCTTCAGTGGCTTTGTAGGTTACACCGGTTTTATACACCCGGGTCAGCAGATCCCAAAAAGGTTGACCTTCAAGTTCCGGCAAGGCATCCATTAAACGTTTCCCGATAACAGAAGAATCTTTACCCCAGAGTTTAACCATGGCATCATTGGCCATCTGGATATTCATTTCTTCACCGATATAGATGGCTGTAGCCACATCTGCTTCCATCACCAGCGTACGAAACTTTTTCTCATTTTCTTCAATGGCTTTCCTGGCTTTCACCTGTTCTGTGATTTCATTTGCGGAAACCATTACCCCAATGATCTCCTGCATTTCATTGTACCAAGGCTGGTAAACAAAATTCAGGTAGACGATCTCTGGAAGACCATTTCTTACTAATTCTGCAACATTCTCATTTGCATAGTGAGTTTTTCCGGAGATAAAAACAGATGTTAGAAGTTCTGGATAACTGGTTCCTTTAATCTCCGGAAGGGCTGAAAGCACAGGCAAGCCTATAACTTCAGGACCTTTCCCCCAAATTTTAAGCATCTGGCTGTTAGCGAGTTCAATAATAAAATCACTGCCCTTAAGTAAGGCAATAGCTACATTTGCCTGCTCAAGCAGGTGTTTGTATTGATTTTTACTATCTATTCCAACTTCAAATGTTGAAAAATTAGAGGCGTACAGAGATGAGTCCTCGGTCATGTTGACGATTCTAGCAATAACCTAATAAATAATACAGGATAACAAAGACAAGAATAGTTCCCAAACATCCACCTCCAAACTTTTTTGCTCCATATCCGGCAATCAGTGCCCTGAAAAAATTATTCATACGGTTGTTTGCGAATGTCTATAAAAATCATGTGCCAGGCTCAATTATTTTAGTAGCTGATGATCTTTTATAAAACAAATAGCACATTATGGCAATCAGGCAATAAGCTATATAATTGAAAAGATCGTGATGATCCAGTTTTATTGGTGAAGAAATACCCTTTTGTAAAGTATACAGAAGAATGGCCAGGCGCCAGCAATTAATGAAACAGATCATAAGAATTCCGCCTGTTACCCAGGTTAGTTTTGTTTTCCATCCTGCATCATGCGCTACAATAAATGCAGTCCAGAAGCCTAATAACTCCAGGCCAAGACATTGACGTGCCATTAACAGGCTTCGACCACCTTTTATTCCTATTATCTTTTCGGAAATCACTTCGCTATTTAACCCAAGTAAGTTTGTAAAAAGGTTTGCAACATAAAGTATTCCCGACCTCATCCAATTCACGAAATGGAAATTGTCGTAGAGAAATGAGTTATACAATGATGAGCCCGGTTTTCCTACCTGGATCAACAATTTAGTAAGCAGGTAAAAGCTTAGCAGCAAAACCAGGAAACGGGTAAAGAATTTCCAGTCGAAATAATTGAGAAGATTTGTACGGTTCATATAGCTTTCATTGATTACAAACAAAAGCAGGAGCGGTATTGCAATGCAACACCGTCCTGCATATCCAACTAACTATACTATTCTACTGGTTGCTTATCTTTTTTTCTCTTATCGTATGCCTTTTTTGCTCCATAGGCTATACCAGCACCAATTAGCATGGTAAGTCCACCATCAAGCGGAACCGGATCCGGATCCACGCCCGGGTTACCCTGTGCGAATGCTATTACAGGTAGTGCCATCATGCCGATAACTGAAAGCACGGAATAGATTGTTCTGATTTTCATAATGTGACTTTTAATGATTAATGATTGAATTATTTAAAGAAAACTTTCAGTGTTGATTGAGTTTCATTATTCCTGATCTTTAGCTGGTAGATGCCTTTCGATACTGTTACATTCAATGGCAATCTCTGCACTGCAGATCCACCTTCATGATTGATCTCTCTTCTGTATATGACCTGTCCAAGTCCATTCACCAACTCTGCAGTGTATCGTCCTTTCTCAGTATTGATCATCTGGAGATTGATCACATTTCCGGAAACAGGATTTGGATAGATCTTCCACTCAGACTGCCTTGTTGCATTAATCGATCTCATTGGTTTTGATGAAAGGATGAACCTGAACCTGTCAGCATTCTTCGATGCAGGATCTGCTGTTATGGAGAAATGTACCTGTGATACTTCATTCAGACTTACCGGAGTCAGGGAATTGAGATATTTGTCTTCAACATAGGCAAACATCTTCATATCACTGATATTTACAGGGTTTACTTCGAAGAAGTAATTGCGCATACTGGTGTTGGTTAGATTCAATTGCATTACTTCATCTCCATTTACCGGTGCTCTTCTATCAACCATCAACGAAACATCGCCTTTCCTGATCGATAGATTTTCCTGGATATTATTCATCTTGATCGCATCCAATGCATCGATGTTATTGGAATAGTTAACATCATATGAACTGTAGATCTCATCCAGGAGGTTAGCTCCCTGTTCATCTAAGGTTTGCAGGTTAATGCGAATTCCCTTGCTGTTATCCTGTGGTGTTTCTCCTGGATTTGCACGGAATACATTCTGTGCAGGAGTTGCAGATTTATCAGTTTCCTTGATCGTAATACTTCCGGCTGTACCGGTAGATTTAACCAGGAATGATTGTCCTGACTGGATGTACTGTGATTCCGGACTAACAGCTGCCGGTGTAACATCATAGCTTGTTCCATTGAAGCTAACATTTACATATCCACCCACTCCATATGTTCCACCCAGTTTTGGATCCCACAGGTAGAAATTATTCGGAACATTGGTTCTTGTGATAGTTGCAAAATTGATCGGAGATGCAAATGGATTTGGCACTGCTGTGAAACCATTAGCTGCAACCGGATAGGTGAAGCTTCCAACATTCATGTTACCTCTTGCACGTAATGTGGTATTGGTTGGTGCCTGGAATGCTGATAATGGTCTTGACATACCTCTGTGTCCTCTTACAAACAACATAAATGGTTTTGTTCCCACAGTTGTTGCATTGGTGTTTGCAAGCGGATCCCAACGATCCATTGGCTGATTGTATTGAAGAATGGATGCTGTACTTCCAACGTTCTGATCGAATCCGTTAGCAACGGTACCAATGGTGATATAGGTTCCATAACCAGGATTTGGATCAACCACTGCAGAAGAAGTTGTAGCACCTTCCTGCCATGCCTGGTTGATGGTCTGAGTTCCATTCACCGGTGCATTCATCAATCTCCATGCTCTTCTTGCAGGAATATATCTTTCCACTGTTACAGCACCATCAATGGATCCATTAACAGGAGCAACACGCGCTGTATTGGTGGATGTGCTCTTTAGGGTTATGTTTCCATTGGTGATTAGTTTACCTGCAGATACATCAAGCACTCCATAAATGCTGAGCGCTGTAGCAATTGCAGCTGCACCATTGGTGCCAGTTCTGTTCACTTTAAGCATGTTGAGTGAGCTTCCTGCGCCTGGAGTGAATGAAATAGCAGGCGACTGTCCTGCATCCGCGCCATTCAATACCAGGTTGGATGTTGCTGATCCGGTAATGGTACCTCCACCATTCAGTGAAACCAGTGTGAGGGTTTTTCCATTCAACACTAACCGGTCACCAGCTTTTGTGAAATTGAGTATACCAGAAATGGTCCAGTTTGCGGTGAGGTTATAGAATGTAGTTCTGTTTGCCAGGTTGAAAGTTTTGCCTGTTCCGAAATCCGGAGGATTAGCACCGGAACCATCAGGATTCACACCCCATGTCAGTACATTATGCAGATCACCAGCTGCTTTTGAATAGTAGACATTCGCAGGTGTTCCGCTGGTCCATTTAAAGGTTGCAGCATCTGATAATGCACCCACCGATGCTTTGATATTATCGTCACCCGCTTTTGTTCCTTTGTAACAGAATTGCGCTTTACCATCTGCACCAGTGAAGATGAAACCATTGCCGGGATTTGCACCTGTCACTTCAAAATCAACCCTTACTCCAGCAACAGCTTTTCCGTTCTGGTCTGTTACAAGTGCAGTCCAGCATTTATTGATCTCGGTAGCAGATGTTCCGGTCTTTGGTGAAATAGCAATTTTTGTTACAGTAGCGACTTCTGAAATGGATTGCCCACCAGGATATCCATAAGAATCAAAATTATCAAAGCCATAAACAAATATTCCAAATGGCAATGAACTTCCATTGATGACGTGTGTTCCAAGCCCAATATCTATCTGCGCTCCTGCAAATCCTGTTGATCCTATGTCGCTGAAGGAAGCAGCAGGAATAATGGTACCGTCAAGTCGGATAGATCCTACCGCAGCTTTTGGAGCAACTACGTTTACAAAATTTATTCTGAAACCCGTTGAGGGTGTTGCAAAAGTATAGTTGCCGAGGAACTGCTCGAAAGGCGGAATCAACATCATAAAAGGATCCGAAGTCACTCCATCATATGATGTACCATTTGAATACTGAGCAACAAGGATTGGTTTGTCTGAAGTGATCTGCGATGCAGGAGTAATAATGGTTTCAAAATAACCGCCCCTGTTCAAAGTGGCTACGGTGGCTCCGTTCACTTTTACAACAGTATTATTTGTGGAAGCGAGGAATCTGAAGGTATCTCCATTCTTCCTCGTCTTTAATGGAAGTGTTACAAAATTTCTTCCCCATGTAGTAGTTGGTGGAAGCTGCTCAACGATATAATCACAGAAGGTAACGTTTGGCGGAATGTTTGCACACTGCTGGCTTCCAAAAACCGCGATGGGTTTTGTAGAAGTGATGATAGTTCCGGATAGATCCTGCCCGTCGGTAGTATTTCTCAGCAGATATGTTTGTCCCCTATTCATCATGATGTTATATGGAACACCTGCTGTATGTCCATTAGTGGTTTCTGTTGGAGTGATAGTCACTGTTGTTCCATCCTGTGTTGCTACTATTCCAAACTGTGATCCATCTACCACGGAATTTGAATAGCCGAGATTAATATAGCTTGTACCCAAAATGTCTGTTGGTAAAGCAAGAAATGCATCGGTAGTGGCCTGGATCCTGTTCAGGCCATAGATGGTAATTTCTTTTCCGGAAGTGATATGAACTCCATTATCTCCAATAATATCAGAGTTATTAATGGTTACAGATGCCGGCAAACTGACGGATGTGATGGTTCCGGCAGTTACAGTGAAGGGAATATTGTTTGATTCAAAACTGATGTTCCCGGTGGTATTTTCATCACCGGTTATGAATAATGTTAACTGGGGAGTACCTAAATTACCAGGGAAAGTCAGCCAGAAATCAGTTCCTTTACTGTCGTTTCCCTGCGACATTAATGCAGAACTGATCAGGAGGAGGAATGCAAGAAAAGCACTCCTTCTGATAGAAGGTAGATGTTCTTTCATATAGATGGTTAATGGTTAATGATCCTATTGTCGGGATACAGAAAATTCCCTGATATCAACGTCCCTGACATCAGCTGCATAGGTTGGGATCACTTCATTGACACTCAAAAAGAAATTCTTTTTGGAAACATCGCCACAAGACTCGGCGCCACTGGTTCCTGGCGCAATCATTAATGTTTTCTTTCCTCTGAAATTGCCTTTGAACTCAGGCTCCTGCACAGTAGAAAAGAATTCATTCCATTGAACTTTTACGGGATAATCGTTGCTATTGGTAAATCGCAGTAAAACCACCTGTGAATTATTGCAGGTAGTGAGGGCAGTAAAGCAGGAAACCCCATTCTCACTTTTCTTCAATTTCCAGCTCACCTGTCCATTGGCTTGCTCATTGCTTACCATAAAAAGCAGGAATAACAAGGTTCCTGCAACGGAAATCTTGTTTTGATAGCCCATAATTGACAATTTAGCAGGAGGATCGACCAGGTTTTTTCGTTGGGATATAAATCACGAAGGTTTAAAAGGGTGCGTACCTGTTTAATAGAGCAGCATAAACTTAAACCCTTTCTTTCAACATTGCAATAGTCTTTTAAATTTTTTTATAATGTGAGTAACCTTGAAATTTGGACCAATATGAAAGATTTCAAGAAGTATTTCGAGATTAATGAGGAACCGGATGTTATTTATGCGGCACTGACCAACCCCAATACCATCAGGGTCTGGAGCGGGGGCGAAGCAGTGATGAGTACTGAGCCGGGATCAGAATTCTCTCTCTTTGATGATAGTATTGCCGGCAAAAACCTGGAATTCATTGAGGGTAAAATGATCCGCCAGGAATGGTATTTCGGTGAACAGGAAGAGCCATCGATCGTAACCATCAAACTTCATCCCAAAGGAGCAACAGGAACCTCCATTGAACTCAGGCACACCAACATTCCTGATGAGGTATACGAAGAAATGACCGAAGGCTGGATCCACGAATATTTTGGAGCGCTCCAGGCTTTCTACATGTAGTGTTCTTATCTAAAAATGACCGTTGGTAACTTTCTTTTTCAATGGTATTATGTCAAATAATGACATTTGAAAAAACACTGCTTTTGAAAACGTTTGCACTGGCTTTACTGGTTTCAGCGGCATATGCGGGCAATGCCCAGACAGGCAATGCACCTGATACCACTCCATTCAATAAAGTCCTGGACACCCTTACCTTCACTTCAAGAAAACCGCCTATTGAATTGAAAGCCGGTAAAACAGTTGTCAATGTGGATGCAAGCGTTACCAATACCGGCGCAACTGTTTTGGAAGTACTGGAGAAAACTCCCGGACTTTCTGTCGACAAAGACGGGAATGTCAGCATCAAAGGCAGGCCGAACGCCATGATCATGATCGACGGCAAACAAACCTACCTGCCTCCATCCGAAATTGCATCCCTGCTGTCTGGAATGAATGCAGCACAGGTAGACCAGATCGAGATCATGACTACCCCGGGCGCAAAATATGATGCAGCAGGCAGCACCGGATTGATCAATATCAAAACAAAAAGAACTAAAACAAGGGGATTCAATGGATCGATCACCAGTTCGTATGGGCAGGGATTTTATCCAAAAAACAATAACAACCTATTGCTAAATTACCGCAGTGGAAAATGGAATTTCTTTTTGAATACCAACTATAACAATCTAACTGTTTTCACAGAATCCTATGCCATTAGAAATTATCTTGAAGCTGATGAGAAAACAGTTACGGGAATTCTGGAACAAACTGTACTATTTCAAAGACACATTTCATCCGGAAATTTTAAAACAGGATTTGATGTAGCATTGAATAAAAACACGACGGTTGGTGTTACTATTTCCGGGCAAAAAAACCGTGTGAAAGGCTGGTCGGTCGGAGATTCATATTGGATGGATGCAGAAAAAAATCCTGATTCTACCATTTTCACCGCATCTAACAATAGTAACAGGTTTAAAAATTTAGGTGGCAATATTAACCTGCGGCATTCCTTCAATAAAGATCATGAATTATCCATTGATGTTGATTACCTCGATTATAAAATCCAGGGTCAACAGGACTTCAATAATTTTGCTGATAATTATTCTGAACTGATCAGTGGTGTGCTTCCTTCAGACCTCAAAATATTTTCTGCGAAAGCTGATCATTCCATGAATCTTGCACCAGGATTCAAACTGGAAGCAGGAGGAAAAATCTCTTCTATCAAAACTGATAACAGGGCTACTTACAGCATACTTGAAAACAACGACTGGAAAATTGACTGGAACAGATCAAATCATTTCTTATACAATGAACAGATCGGTGCATTATATGTGAATGCACAAAAGAAATTTGAGAGATTTGATGTCCAGGCCGGTCTCAGATATGAGGCAACAAAATATGATGCTTCACAACAGGATAATCCATTCAGAAAGGATTCATCATTCACCAATCATTACAATGGATTCTTTCCGACAACGATGGTGAATTATCAACTGGATTCCAATAACAGCTTGTCGTTGAGTGCAGGCAGAAGGCTCGACAGGCCTGCATTTCAGAAGCTGAATCCTTTTGTATTCATCATTAATAAATATACTTACCAGAGTGGAAATCCTTACATCATTCCACAATACACATGGAATATTGAACTTAGTCATTCCTGGAAAGAAAAGATCATGACCACACTGAGTTATGGTTATACCACGAATTATTTCTCACAGATATTTTATTCTGATCCGGCAACTGGACTGATCATTTATTCAGAAGGAAATCTTGGCAGAATGATCAACCTGGGAATTTCAGTAAGCACTCAATTACAGCCCGCATCCTGGTGGTCATTGAATGCACAGGCTGGCCTGAATAATAAACGTATTGAAGGCTTTGTATGGGATGAAAGAAAAGTATCACTGAATACGCTCACCCTAAATCTGAATAACCAGTTCAGGTTTGGTAAGGGATGGTCTGGAGAGATCTCGGGATATTATTTAGGTTATGAACAGGAGTTGCAGGAGATCACTGATCCATCGGGACAATTAGGAGCCGGAGTAGCAAAATCTTTATGGAAGAATAAAGGATCGGTTAAGCTATCAGTAAGGGATATTTTTTATACACAATGGATGAAAGGAAATACTGTTTTCAAACAGGCAACGGAGTATTTTAAGCTGGAGCGCGATACTAAAGTTGTTACTATATCCTTCAATTATAAATTCGGAAAACCTGCAAAATCACCGGTAAAAAGAAATAATAAGCCGTCGGAAGAAATGCAAAGGGTTGGAAACGGTTAAATCATAGGATTGGTGGCATAATTTTTACAGTTGTTTAATTTTTTAATCTGATTTTATTCAGATTTTTAAACAACCTAAAAGGCTCGTCCATAATTTTAAGGCACCAATCGAACCATGTTATCCAATAACTGTACAACCCTGCTTGAAAGCATGCCGGAGGGAGTGATCCTGCTCGACAATGACCATATTATAACCTATATCAATCAGAAAGCAGCGGAAATCACTGGGTACAAGGCTTCGGAGATCATTAATGAATCCATTCACAAATTATTTACCAGGGATGAAGATGAACTGATCCAGTTCAGCTATGAACTTCAGCAGGCTAAAAAGACAGGTTATTTCAAGTCGGAGACCTGGCAAACCAGGAAATCAGGAGATAAATACTGGGCGGTCGTAAGGTATAGCCATAATGTGGATGGGTCGGGATTTACCTGCCTTCTGGAAGATCTCACGGATCAAAAGAACCGTGAAGTGGAAAGAAGAGCTGCAGAAGAGCGCTACAGGCTGATGGTTCAGGGTGTTAAGGATTATGCCATTTTCATGCTGGATCCGAAAGGATATATCAGCACATGGAATGATGGAGCACAGAAAACAAAAGGATATTCAGCCAATGAGATCATTGGTAAACATTTTTCCATTTTCTATACTGCAGAAGATCTTGAAACAAAGAAGCCAGAAAGAGAACTTATCATAGCCGAAAAGCTGGGGAAATATGAAGAAGAAGGATGGCGTGTTAAAAAAAATGGTTCTTTGTTCTGGGCAAATATTGTGATCACGGCTTTATTCAATGAACAAAATAAGCTGATCGGTTTTTCAAAAGTTACCCGTGATCTGACTGAAAAAAAATACAATGAAGAATCGCTCAGGCAAAGTGAAGAACGCTACAGGTCACTGGTTGAGCAGGTTACAGACTATGGCATTTTCATGCTCGACGAAAAAGGAAGAGTGATCAGTTGGAATGAAGGAGCTAAAAATATCAGCGGTTATGAATCCAATGAGATCATCGGAAAATATTTTTCTATCTTTTATCCTGAAGAAGATATCATCAAGGATAAGCCATCCAATGAATTAAGAATTGCTCAAAGTACAGGTAAATATGAAGAGGAAGGATGGCGTTTGCGCAAGAACGGAAGCAGGTTCTGGGCAAGCATTGTGATCACTGCAGTGTACAACAAAAACAATACACTGATCGGTTATTCAAAAGTTACACGTGATCTTACAGAAAGAAAAGAATCAGAGCGGGCACTTCGTGTCAGTAATGATCGTTACAGAAGACTGGCAGCCCAGCTGCGGCATACAAACGAGGAGCTAAAGTCGGCGAACAGGGAAATGGAACAATTTATTTCCATTGTATCGCATGATTTGCAGGAACCGATCAGAACCATCAAGAGCTTCCTTTCATTAATGAAGATCAAACTTGATCAGCAGGAATATGACAGCCTGGAATTATTTCTAGATAAATCGATTCATGCATCTAACAGGATGAAGGAACTGATCGTAAACCTGCTTAACTATACACAGCTTACTAGAGATTCCATTGCTGAAGATATCATCAATGTCAAAGACCTGATACAGGAAGTGATTGCAAATATGAAAGCTTCGATCGAATCAGCCAATGCAGCCATCTATGTTGATAGTTCTGTTGAACATGTCAAAGGCGATCCGGTTCAACTTGCTCAGGTAATTCAAAATCTATTAAGCAATGCATTGAAGTTCACAAATGAAACGTCACCTGTTATCAGAATAAGCTGCGTAATGGAAAATGGTCATCCAAGATTCTCTATCGCTGATAATGGAATTGGCATCGATCAGTCAGATACAGAAAAGATTTTTGAAATCTTCAGAAGACTAAATACCAAAAAAGAATATCCTGGAACAGGAATTGGTCTGGCAATATGTAAGAAAATTGTTGACAGGCATAGAGGAAGGATCTGGCCGGAATCTAGTCCCGGAGAAGGAACAACATTTCATTTTACATTACACGAAGAAATGAGTGGAGGACAAAACTGATCATGAGAAAATACACGATACTGATTGTTGAGAATGATGAAGATGAACAATTCTTTATGAAAGAAAGTTTTGATGCATCCGGGCAGTTTGATATCCTTGCACAGCCATCCAATGGTGATGAAATGATTGAATGGTTTCAAATGAATCCTACCATTCTGCCTGACCTTATTCTTTCTGATCTTAATATGCCTGGAAAGAATGGTTATGATATCATTTCTTATATCAAAAACAATCCGGAGCTTTCAAAGATTCCCGTCATTATTACTTCTACATCATCTATCAATACTGTAAAAGAAAAATGTCTAAAATCAGGGGCTGATGCATTTCTTGCAAAGCCTGATACATTTATTGAATATGGTCCTTATATCAATAAACTAGTTTCCATTCTTGAGGATCAAATATTCAGCAACAGGAATTAATCTTCATCTTCCTGCTCAATAGGTAAAATAAGTTTAGCTTCTGAATCTTCAATAGATTCCACATCTTTTAATTTGCGCTGGATAGCTTTGGTTCTTTTTCCCATTACATCGTCAAGCTGATCTAGCCCCGTTTGAATGTTTCGTTGTGCCTTTTGCATCAATCCCCCAAAGTTTTCAAATTCTCTTTTCACAGCTGCAAGTACTTTCCAAACCTCGCTGCTTCTTTTCTGAATGGCCAAGGTCCGGAAGCCCATTTGCAAACTATTCAATATAGCGGCAAGGGTTGCAGGACCCGTAACAATTACCTTGCAATTCTTCTGAAGATCTTCCAGCAAACTTGCTTTCCTGACTACTTCAGCATAGATGCCTTCAAAGGGAAGAAATAGGATAGCGAAATCAGTTGTATGTGGAGGATCGATATATTTTTCATTGATATCCTTAGCCATTTTTTTTATAGTCAGTTCCAACATTCGCTGGGCAATTTCTACCTGTGCTGGATCTGCAGTATCATAAGCATTCTGCAACTGCTCGTAAACATCTTTAGGAAATTTTGCATCAACCGGAAGCCATACCTGCATATTGTTTTCATCACGGCCCGGAAGTTTGATAGCGAATTCAACATGATCGACACTACCCTGCTTTGTGCGAACATTTGATTCATATTGATCCGGTGCAAGAATTTGTTCAAGCAACATCGACAATTGCACTTCACCAATACCACCACGCATTTTTACATTACTCAATACACGTTTAAGCCCGCCTACATCCTGTGCAAGTGTCTGCATTTCACCCAAACCTTTCTGCACTTCAATCAGCTGCTTTCCAACTGTATCAAAGCTTTGTCCAAGGCGGTCACTCAAAGTTTTCTCCAGCTTCTCCTCTACTGTTGACCTGATCTGGTCAAGCCTGGCTTCAGTATTTTTTACCAATTCATTTTGCCGATCTTCAAGTGTTCGGAATTTTTGCCTTTGCAGTTCATTAAATGATTGCACATTGTTGTCAAAAGTCTTTTCGAATCCCTGCATGGCCTTCGCTTGAGCCTGCTGAAAATCGCGAAGGGTTTCATTTAATTCTGCACGGTTTTCTTTGGCAATTGAATTGATCTCTTCCCTGTTATGGCGAAAATCTTCACGGATATTCTTTTCAATATTTGAAAGGATTGCATGCATTTCTATCATTCTTTGCAAGGAAGAATCATTCTTTGCAGGACGAAATGCAATCAATAACACAACAATCAAAACAAGAAGCGCAATAATAATGACGGATACAATCATAGATTAATACTTGATAGGAACACCTGCTAAAGGATAATTCATGGAAGCATCATCAATTATAAGCACCCAATCCTTTCCCTCCTCAGGCGGCGTAAATGTACGTATACCCTTTGCTTTAATTCTTTTCAGGCCAACTGTTTTACCCATTCGAGGATCAAACCAGGAAATATTTTTTGATGAACCGCTAAGCTTCGAGAGATCTATTGTTACAGGTTTGTTTTGAGGAAGGTAAATCATAGCGTATGACCCTGCACTATCACGGGTAGCATACAACAAATCACGATAGTCATTTCCTTTTCCTGATCTGATGATCGACTGGTCAGAAATTCTTGTGAAATACGGCCTTGAAAGCACCAGGTTCTTAAGATGCTGCATTTGAAAAGCACCAGCCGATACCATTGCTTTTCGCCACCCGATAATTGTATCTCCAATATTGATTGCAGGATACAAAGATGTATCAAGGAATTGCCAGATCTGGTGATGACCATATGTAACACCACATCCACCTGCGAAGACACCCCGGTATATTCTTGCTCTCACATCATAAGCATCAAAATAACCGCGACTGGCCCGTGTCCATTTACCATCCCAGGGATTCACAGGATGATCTTCATAACAAGGCTCCATATCCATGGTAGGTCGTAAAGGATTTAGTTTAAGGTCTTCTTCAACCCAACGCCAGGCGTCGGTTTCACGGGACCCATGACCGGATTGAAAACTGTGCATGCTCAACCAATTCTCTTCCTGCAGAAAATCCGAAGTTCGGAATTCACCACCTGATGTATGATACGTTATGAATACATCGTTTCCCATTACATTCCTGATACCTCTTGCCATAGCGCGCCAGGTATTCCGATCATCATGTTTGACTCCGTTTTTCTCATACACTGCCGGTCGATCACCTCCAAGGATCCAGATAACATTCCATTGATCTTTATATCTCTTTGCCAATAACTCTGCATATTGTTCCGCATTCTTTTCGTTGAATATTACCGGACCTTCTCCCCACATCAGCGTCACTTTATCACCCCAGGTTGGAAGCAGTCCGATGTACATGTTCATCTCCGCCGCTTTTTGAATGATAAAGTCAACATGATCCCAGTAATCATACTGAAGAGAATCATTTGGATCATTTCCTTCAGTAACAGCCAGCATCGACGGATCTTCATTGACGAGAGGCAGATCACCATAACGATTAGGCTGACGAATTCCATTGAATTCTGCAAGCGCCACAGCTTGCAGCACATTGAAGCCCTGCCGGCTTCTTGTAGATAAGAATTCTACTGCTTCTTCCCTGTTGAGCCGATGAAACAATTCCCAGTCTGTATCACCCAACCAAAAGAAATGGTTTCCATCCTTATCAGTTAGTGATCGCTGATTTGGATGCACTTTTATTTGCGCAAATGCAGGATCAGCAAAGAATAATAACAACAATAGAAAAATCCTATGCATGAATGAATTTTCAATAAAATACACTATTTCTTCAAAAGATGAATTATAAAAAAAAGCCCCGTATCTACGGGGCCTTACAGTGGATGATGAAGAATTATTTTTTGATGATGATCTTTCTTGTCTCGATTATTCCTTTTCCTTTAAGCTGTAAATAGTACACTCCGTTTTTAAGCGATGTAACGTTTAATCTTTGCTGAAGCCCGACTAATTTTCCTGATAATAAAACTTGTCCTTGCTGTCCAACAATACTGTAGCTCTCTTTCCGAATAACTTTTATTGATTCCCAGTCTCGCAGATCACTACTTCTTTCTACATAAAAAGTTATTTCTTTTGGTGCTGCTGTTGACCATTTAACCAGGTTGTTTTCATTATCGCATGTAACAGTAAATGACTTCAGATCTATTGCAAGAGCAGCTGCAATATCCGCTATTGCAAATGGAAAAAATGATCCCGTGTAACCAGTGTATGTCAGACTATTTGCTGTAGCTGAACTTGATCCTGTTTGTCGTACCCATGCATTGTTTTCAAAATGAAACAGGCCATGTGAAGCCATTGGACTATTCACATCTCCTGCATTCCAGTTAAAAACAAAATTCAAACCGGCGCCGCCATTAGGGTTTTGTTTTGAAATATCCCAGGTTCTTTTTACAAATGCACCGGTCACTGAAACACCAGAAGTACCTTTCATTAAAACCTCATCTCTTACAGTAACAATAATACTGTCGGCTGCTCCTGTATTATTGGTGATAGTGACAGGATTATAATCAGTATTTCCTACAGGGAAAGTAAACGATGATGACCAGGAAACTCACTTCAAAGATCTTCAATACAAAATTTACACGTGGAATTCTCTGAGGGATTCCACTGATATACTTTACGAACCGGAAATACATCATGATGGCGAAAAAAAGAATGCTAAAGCCAACAGGATACCGGTTTTTAGCAAATGCAGCAGGATAAAGAGTAATTAACGACTCCCAATTAATTACAGCTATTAAAGCAGTGATACAACAAACGAATAGGAGGTAATACAGAAACTCAACTCTTCGGGAAATAATAAAATGGTACAGCAGGTAAATAACCTGCATCGCTACTGCTCCAAGAAAAAAATTAAGCAAAATCATATGGAAGATTCAAACAGCGTCCTGAATTAGCTAATTTCATAGGGCAAAAATAGATCAAGATGAATATAGCTGAAAAGGTTAAAGATATGGGATTAGAACTACCTGCCATAAGTTCTCCTGGTGGGAATTATGTTTCACTCAACATCCGGAACAAGATTGCATACCTGGCGATTCAATTTCCCTCATTAAATAATGTCTTCAGTTTCCAGGGAAGATTAGGCACAGAATTTACAACTGAAGAAGGATACAAAGCCTTTCAGCATTGTGCGCTGAATGTTTTATCACACCTGCATCATAAGATCGGTATTGAAAATATTGAAGGCATGAATCATATGGATGCTTATTACCAGTCGGCCAATGACTGGGATGAAGGAAGGATCGCTGTAGATGGGGCTTCAGACATGTTTACAAAAGTATTGGGGGATAAGGGAATACACTCACGTGCTATTTTTGGTGTTGATAGATTGCCTAGAAATTATGTTGCTGGTATAACCTGCACATTCACGTTGAAATAATTAAACTACATACTATGATAAGTTTTCTGGGAACAGGATTATTAGGTGCTAATTTTACCAGAGCCTTGATTCAAAAGGGTGAGCAGGTAAATGTCTGGAACAGGACTTCCGAAAAAGCTAAAGCTCTTGAACAATTTGGTGCTAAAGCTTTTGATCAGGTTGCAGATGCAGTAAAAGGAGTAAAAAGAATTCATCTCACACTGACTGATGATGCTGTTGTGGATGCTGTTTTGAAAGATGCATCACTATCTCTTGAAAAAGGTGCGATCATCATCGATCATTCCACTACTTCCGCACCGGGTGCTGCACAAAGAAGTATTTACTGGAAAGAAAAAGGTATTCATTATATCCATGCACCGGTATTCATGGGTCCGCCTAATGCTTTGGAAAGTACAGGAACAATGCTGGTTTCAGGGGATCAGCAGATCATTGCAGAACTTGAACCTGCCTTATCTAAAATGACTGGTAAACTTTGGAATCTTGGAGAGGATCCATCCAAAGCAGCGGCTATAAAACTGCTGGGAAACATGCTGCATATCTGTTTAACCGGTGCTGTATCCGATATGCTGGCACTTGCATCAACTTTCAATATTGAAAGTTCAGAGATCTCTTCTTTGATTGATGTATTAAATCCATCGGTGGTAGCGCAGGGAAGATTAAGAAAGATAACCAGCAAAACTTTTGATCAGCCATCATGGGAACTAAGTATGGCGAGGAAAGATGCAAGGTTGATGATGGAACAATCTGAAAGAGGAAGAAAACCTTTGATGATTGTACCGGCTGTTGCAAAAAGAATGGACGAATGGATTGAGAAAGGATTTGGTGGGAGTGATTGGACGGTACTATCGGGGAATTAGAATGGGGAAGCGGGAATGGAGAATCGCAAAATGTAAAATTCCTTCTTTGGGATCTTTCATTTCCGATTCACGATTCCCGATTTCCGATTCCTGAATTATTTAGCCGGAGTAATAACCACATTCCTATACTCAATCGGGCCGTGGTCTCCCTGAAGATACAAAGGACCCGGTTCACCTTCATTGCTATCAAGCGCCCCTCCGGTGATACCCGGAATGATCTGGTCGCAGATAACAGTCACGCCATTGAGCACTACAGTCACTCTTCTTCCAACTAATGTGATATCATAGGTCTGCCATTCGCCTGCAGGCTTCGCAGCCATCACAACAGGAGTAAGGAAACCATAGATGGCACCGATCAGGTGTTTTTCCGGCTCACGGCCATAATCATCTTCAATCTGTGCTTCATATCTTCCTCTAAGGTATATTCCACTATTGCTGCCTTTTGGACAACGGAATTCAGCGTGCAATTTGAAATCAGTGAACTTTTGTTCTGTTACCAGGTTTGCACCTGATTTAGGGCTTCTCAAAATCCCATTTTCGACTATCCACTGGTTGGTAGGACCCATTGCCTTCCAGCCTTCCAGGCTATTTCCATTGATCAGCTTGATAGGCTTACCCCATACCGGCATTTTTTCTCTTACCAACAACGGAGCTTTTTTCGCCGACCAGTTATAGGTCTTGCCATTGGCAGCTACCAAAGTTCCTTTTAACTGTTCGCCTTCCAGGGTGCCTTCAAAAACCAGGTCATTATTTTCTGATTCCCATTGAGGAGGCAGGGAGAAACTGATCTTGCTACCATCAAAATTGACTTTCCCAACAGGGCGGGCACTTCCAGAGATCCCTACATAAGTTCCTATCAGGCGATTCATACCCGAGCGCTCAACTTCAAGCCAGGATGGCTTTTCCTTTCCATCTTCCATGATCACCATATCCCATCTGCCTAATATTGGGGTAATATCTGCAGCCCTGGTTTGAATGAATACAAGCAGCAAAATAACAATTGAAAGAACCTTTTGCATGTTGATTTGATTTTAGATTTCCGTTACAAGTTAGCTATTACTGTTAAGCGTACAGCTATGAAATATTTACGGCAATCAATTTACAGATTTCTTCTTCCTGATATCAACATAGTCCAGGAAATAAATGACTTTTAAGGAGAGATTATTGTTTTGTGGCGCAGTAAGTGTATTACCGACATTTTTAAAGTAACTATCACGAATCTGTTGATCATACAATGCAGACTGATCTTTCCAAACCAAATTCAAGAAACTGCCTGGGGCAAATTGCCAGGTATACACAGCATCGATATTGAAGAAATTTGAATTCCTGCCTTCCAGCACAATATCCTCATGTATAGTAGGCTTCAAATCTCCATTTTCCTGGAGGTCATATAACTGCAAAGGTCGCACGCGGCTCCAGTAATGCCGTGCTCTGAATGTCATCCATGATTTACTTGAAAAATTATACTTGAAAGAAAGTACGTGTTGAATAGTTGAAATATCCCTTCGTGCAAAAATTACATTCTTAAATTGATCATCCACGTAATGATGCTTATAAAATCCTGCATCATTTGTTGCAGGGTTGATCATGATCTCATCAGTAATGGAAAACTTATCATTGAACCTATATCGGTGCATTAAGGTGATGGAATGATTTGGACTATTGAAGAGGCTTCTCAATCCAATGAAATAATCCAGGTATACAAAATATTTTTTAGCCGCATTTGATTCAAAGCCTGCATTGAATTGCAATCTCCTTGGTGTTCTGAAACTGTATCCGGTAAGTCTTGGCTCATAGAAATCATTTCCCTTCGCAACATATCCTACAAATGCATAAATGAACCAAAGTTTTTTTGTCTGCATGTTTGCATTAACATTCGTACTGAAAGTCTGGAACATTGAATTGACCAGCTGATCATTCATTTTTGAAGAAAGCCTGCTGTAATATGCATTGTAATTAAGTTGTATCCTGTTATACCATCTTGTAGGTTTTTGCCATCGATAGGCAGTCCACAATGAATGATCGAGATAATTATTATTAAAGAGGATACCCATGTCATTGATATCATAATTTTTATCAGCTGCATCCTGCATTAACTGGAAGACCCAGTTACCACCTGTTTTACCAAAACTTGCATTGTGCGACCATCCTTTGGAAGTAGCCTGTTGTGGAGCATAAAGCTGGCTCAGGGCCAATTTCCCATTAAAGTTGTAAGTATTCTTCATATTGTTCAGATCCACAAGTGCAGCAGTAACATTCGCATCATAATATCTACCGTCTCGCGTAACGTTTGTATTGATCAGGGATACTGCACTATTGTTGGGAAGAGTTTGATCCAACACAAGGATATTATAATTCGTTGCTGGGTTGGTCAGGATCTTTCTACCCTTCCCACCATCATCCTGCACTTCAGCATACATAGGCCTGGTGATCGCATTAAAAAAACCAATACCTAATTTTTTACTGGTCCTTCCAGATATTTTAGTTGCATTGATCAATTTGGATTCCTGCGGATTCTTGATAAATCTTTCTCCAGGATGAATATGGTCATTATCCATTGCAGTATCCTGAACAGACCAATAATTGATAGGCTCACTTCCGATCCTTCTGGAATAGAATAGATTTCCTTTATTGAACAACTCTGTTCCTTCGGTGAAAAAAGATCGGTTCTCATTAAACTTCACTTCAAAGGGAGTCAGGTTCAACACCTGGTTATCACTCTGAACCTGGCCAAAATCAGGGATCAGGGTCATATCCAAAGTAAAGCCTTCACTGATTCCATATTTCAGATCCATGCCACCATTGACAGACCCTTTTAAATCTTTTGTACCTGGTGAAGGGAAGTGATTCAGGTAAGTAGAGAAGTATGGAGATAATGAAAGTCTGATCGGAGGCTTAATCTCTTTGATATCTGTAAGAACTCCTTCCTGGTTAATAAAACCATTGACTTTAGGATCAACAAAATTCCAGAAATACTGCTGCCCGGTTTTATTTCTCCTTCGGGTAAGGTTCAGTCCCCACACCTGGTCTGGCTTATTTGAAAACCTGAGTGCCGAATATGGAATGCGCATTTCAAAACTCCATCCATCAGGAAGCACATGGGCTGCTGAATTCCATACCGCATTCCAGGATGGATCTTCCATATTCTGTCCATTTGAATAACGTGCATCAAATTGTTCACCATAAGGCGTTACATAAAATCCGAATGCATTGACCTTATCATAGTAAGTATCGAAAATGATTCCAAGAAAATCATTGATACCAACAACATCTCTTCCTACCAATTCTTTGGAGACACTATCAGAAGTCTTTTCATATAAATGTCCACCTACATAAACAGCATTGTTGTCATAAAATAAATAAACAAGTGTACGGTTTGTAGAATCTTCCTTCTTTCCAGGGGTTGGTCTCCATTCAATGAAATCGCGCATTGGAACAGCCGTATGATATACTTCATCATTCAGTATTCCATCTATCTTCAGAGGAGTATTAACTCTTTGTGCAACCTGCTTTTTTTGTGGGGGTTGTGCTTTGGAGAACGCAAAACAAAATAATAGTATAAGCAGGATAAGGGATCGCATACGGGAAGTTTCGTAGGCGAAACTAAAACTTTAGAACCAATCGCACTTTACCGCTTATCCCATTTCAATCATTGCCTTGATAACTTCATTAGAGGGATCTAACCAACCGGGAAATTCATCTTTAATGCTGCTAAAAGCAACTCGATGAGTAACATATTTTAAAGGATCGATATTGCCGTTTTTGATATGGTTGATTACATGGCTGAAATCCTGTTTAGTAGCATTACGGCTACTCATCAATGTTGCTTCACGTTTATGAAATTCTGGATGACTGAATCCGATTTCTCCTTTCTGTAGACCTACAAGCACATAGCGTGCTCCGTGAGACATATACAAAAACCCTTGCTCAATAGCCTTCAGATTTCCGGTTGCATCTATTACAACCGAAGGCATATTACCATCAGTGATATTTTTCAATAATGAAAATGCTTCTTCTTTAATTGGATTGATGGTTGAAATGCCGTTGAAATGCTGAATACAAAATTGTAATCTATGATCATTCACATCCATTACGATCAGCTTTGCACCTGAAAGCATGGCGCATTCAATGATACCCAATCCAATTGGACCTGCTCCAATCACTAACACAAACTCATCTTTCTGTACCGCTGCTCTTCTAACACCATGCGCACCAATTGCCAAAGGTTCAATTAATGCCAATTGCTCAAGTGTTAAACCTTCACTATGGATCAATGAAGAAGAAGGCACTTTCAAATACTCCACCATTCCACCATTCACATGCACTCCACATACTTTCATGTGCACACAACAATTCGTTTTACCGTTTCTGCAGGCAATACATTCACCACAATGGAAATATGGTATGATGGTTACCGGTTCTCCGGTAATAAATCCTTCTGCATCTCCTTCAACAAATTCTCCGGCAAGTTCATGGCCAAGGATTCTTGGATAATTGAAATAGGGCTGTGTTCCTTCAAAGGCATGAAGATCAGTTCCGCAGATCCCAATCCGTTTGATCCTTATAATAGAATAACCAGGTTCAACCTTTGGATATTCAATATCAGCATAATCAAAATTGAAAGGAGAGGAACAGATGAGGGCTTGCATTTATTCAACAGTTTGATATATGTAAAATTATTTCTCTGTTCTTTAATCTAATCTTACTTCCCTATACAAAACTTACTAAAAATATAATCCAACTGATCCTCTGTAGTGATCTCACCGGTGATCTCACCAAGATAATGCAAACACCTCCTTATATCCAGGGCTAACAGATCTCCGGGAAGGCCATTATCCATTCCATTGCGGATATCCTGTAATGATTGCTGCACCTGTTTTAAAGCGTGGTAATGTCTTGCATTTGTAACAATCGTATCATCTGACTGCACACGACCTTCAAGCACATGATCCACTAATCTTTCCTTCAACACTTCTATATGTGCACCACTTTTTGCCGATATAAAAATGATCTGGCCAAAACCATTGAACTTTTCTCTCGCTGCTGCTTCATCAATTAAATCTGATTTGTTTGCAACGAGCAACACTTCTTTCTCTTCCCGTTGAAGATCTTCTATTGATGCTTTTAATTCTGCAGTTGTCGTTGAATTCACATCAAACAGATACAAAACAACATCCGCTTCACGGATCTTCTCCAAACTTCTTTCCACTCCTATCTGTTCGATCACATCACTGGTATGTTTTCTGATTCCTGCAGTATCGATCAACCTGAAAATAATTCCATCAATATTTAATATTTCTTCAATGGTATCTCTTGTAGTTCCTGCAATATCACTTACAATAGCACGATTTTCATTCAGCAATGCATTCAGTAAAGTTGACTTTCCTGCATTCGGTCTTCCAATGATCGCTACACGCACACCCTGCCTGATCACATTTCCAAGCTTGAACGAATCAACCAGTTTTGCAGTAACAATTGCAGCTTCTTCCACAAGAGCAAAAAATTGTGTTCGGTCAGCGAACTCTAAATCCTCTTGAGAAAAATCAAGCTCCAACTCTATCAGCGCGGAAAACTTTATCATTTGTTCTCTTAACTCACTCAGCACTATTGAAAATCCACCACGCATTGCGTGAAGAGCCGTATTCCTGGATGCTGCTGTATTGGAGGCGATCAGATCAGCAACCGCTTCTGCCTGGGCAAGGTCTAATTTCCCATTCAAAAATGCTCTTTGCGTGAATTCACCTGGCTTGGCAAGTCTTGCACCTTCTTCCACAATTGCATCAATCACCTGTTGCTGAATGTATGGTGAACCATGACAGGAGATCTCGATAACATCTTCACCCGTATAACTATGCGGTCCCTTGAACAACGATAAAACCACTTCATCAAGCCGCGTATCACCCTTTCTTAGGTAACCTACATGGATCGTATGTGAAGGCTGTGCAGAAAGATCTTTTGAAGGAAATAACCTGTTGACTATTTCATATGCCTGCGAACCACTTACCCTGATCACACCGATCGCCGCAACACCTGGTGCAGTGGCCAAAGCAACAATAGTATCATTCCATCCAAATGCTGATCTTGACATGCATGCAAGTTATTAAAAAAGAACAGCGCTGAATAATACAGGGCGAATTAGAAGCGAAAGTCCTAACTTAAACTATAAACTAATTTTATGGAAATAGTGCAATCACATCTCGATCCAGAGATCAACCATACACTTCGAATAGAACTGATCAATGGAAAAGTGTTCTTTTATCCACTTGACCCGGAGTCAAAGGAAGACCTCGCAGATCAGTTACTGGAACTTTCGGAAGGATTCAATTCCGGAACTTCTGTACGCTTTATCATTTTCAATACTTCGCTCGACAGGGTCGTTATAGTCAATACCAATGATATCGCCCGGATAACATTTGTATATGATGAAGAAATGCAGTTTGGTGAAGAAGAGCACGGTTACTTCGATAATTTCGGTGTACTGGGAGATGATGAGGAAACGGAAGAATCAGAAGATGCTGAAGATCTTAATGAATCAGATATACCACAACTGATACTATACCATCGTGGAGAAAGACCGGAAGATGAATATGATGATAATCCGCTGGTGTACGATTCTCTCGAAGATGGTTGCCTTGGAGATCTTTCTCTTGAAATTCAAAGTGAAGATTCCCTTCGACAATTCATCTATTTGAAAGATGATGATGGTGAACTGACCTTTATTGCTACTAAGCAGGTAATCCTGATGGAGTTTGATGATGTGTTGCTGGATGAGGAAGACCTAGAAGACATGGAAGACGAAGAAAACATGGAAGACAATGGCCAATTGAATTAAAAATAAAAAACCCCGCAATTGCGGGGTTTTCTTTTTCTATTAAGTAAGCTGTTATTCGATTTCCAAACGGAATACGATTGGCTGCTTCTTGTAAGATTTTACCTGGCGACCATTCTGAACTGCAGGAGTCCACTGACCGGATTTTTTGATAACCCTTACAGCTTCATCTCTCAATTCCTGTGGACCGCTGATGGCTTCTACGTTACTCACCACACCGGCTTTGTCCACGATGAACTGTACTACTACAGTACCCTGAACTTCGTTATCCTGTGCTTCCTGTGGGTAGCGAAGGGTCTTCAGCAGGTAACGGGTCCATGCTGCAGCACCACCTGGGTATTCAGATTCGATCTCCACCTTAGTAAAGGTCTTGTCGTAATCTTCTTCTACTTTCTTTGGTGCTTCAACTACTCCCTTACCGGCATCATCTACCGGAGGTGCTACGATACCAAGATCTTTAACACCTTCCTGGTTTACAGTACCAATTTTTACCTCCTCAAGTTTTTCAACTTCAGGTGGTTTTTCATCTTCCTTCACCTCTTCATCTTTTACGATCTTAGGTGGAGTAAACTTGGCCATTTCAACCTTTGGTGGATCTGGTGGCTTTGGTGGCGGTGGTGGCGGAGGTGGTTCATTCTTCTCCTCCTGTTTTACTTCTTCAAGCTGTACATCCTGAACAACCATGACCTCCTTATCCTTATCGGATTCCACTCTATTGGCAATGAAATATCCCAGGAACATTAAAGCCACCAGGGCAAGCATACCAATAATGGAGATGGTCATACGCTTGTTGTAGGTCTTACGAAGTTCGTAAGCACCATACTCCTTGTTCTTCCCTTCGAAGATCAGGTCAAGGATGTCAGCGGTTAAAATTTTATTGACTTCCATTTTTGCTGTTTTATGTGTTAAACACAATCATTTTACAACACTACTGCGGTGATCCTTCAGATGCTTTCAATAAAGCAAATTCAGGCTCACTGATATCAACCAGCGCATAACGCTTTACATCATTGATGGTCATTTCATCGAGCAGATCTACTGTATTCTTATAAGTTGATTCTGCACTTGGTTTGATCACCACCACGAAGTCCTTTGGATCGGTACTTCTTTTCTTGTTAATGATGATGCTTCTAACCTCTTTGAAGTTGGTTGATTTAAAGTTTGAACCATCAGGAGCAAGCTGACCTTCATAATAGAAAATGTTGTTATCCTTTCCTATCATCAATGTCAATGCACCAGATTCTTTAACCTTGTTCTGCTCTTCAGGCTTTTCTGTATCCTTTGGAAGGAAAAGCTTCATCGCAGTAGGCTGGCTCATGGTAGTGGTGAAGATAAAGAAGGTGATCAGGAGAAATCCGAGATCCACCATCGGGGTAAGGTCTACCCTTGTCGACAGTTTCTTGGCTTTCTTGACACCAGGACCTTTTTTATGCCCACCCCCACCGGAGGTATCCATTTCTGCCATTGTAGGTCTTTTTTAAGTTATCAATTATTCAGCACCTTCTGCGGCTGCTGCACCACCACGGGTGTTATTCCTTTTCCAAAGTTCTGTTCCCTGAGGTACTCCTTCAGGATCAGTGATCATCTGGAATTTTAAAATATCATTCTTCTTGAAGGCATCAACCACTCCTTTGAAGGAAGGATATTTAGCCTCGTTATCACCTTTTACAAGCAGGTTCATTTTAGTTCCCTGGAAAGCAGTCTGAGCAGCTCTCATCCATGTTGCCAATTCATTATTTGCTGAATCGGTCACTGGTATACCAGGTGAATTAAACTTTGCCGCCTGATCAGCAGGTAATTGCAGATATGACTTCAATTGGCTGAACGGAACGCCAACAAAAGAGGCGCTACGCTTGAATGCTGCTTTCTCCTGGTCTGTAAGGGGAATATTCTTCAGCTGACTTACTGCATCCAGAATTGCTTCTTTTTCAGAAGTATTCTCATCAGAAACCGAGAAATATACCTTACCATCCTTATCCAACGTGATCAAAACCACATCTTTCTGCTCAGCAGGAACAGTTGAAACCGACTTAGGCGTAGTTACAGCCAGAGCTTCAGATGGTTTGAACTTGGTTGTTAAGATAAAGAACGACAACAAAAGAAAAGCCACATCACACATCGCGGTCATGTCTACACTCGTGCTTTTACGTGGTACTTTAACTTTTGGCATTGTAATTAATTAAAATTGCTGTACTGTTTAAGATTCAATCCCACACTAATTTCCATACAGTGTATGGAAATTTTTTACTTGTATTGAGAAGCAAAACTCTGAGTCAGGGTGAAACCTGATTCATCAATACCGTAAGTGATACCATCGATCCTTGTAGTAAAGATGTTATACATGATGATCGCTACAGCTGAAGTACCGATACCCAGTGCAGTGTTGAACAATGCTTCAGAGATACCACGGGAAAGTTCAGCAGCAGCATTACCACCACCTTCTTCACCAAGAGCAGCAAATGAAGTAATCATACCCAATACAGTTCCCAACAGACCCAACAGGGTTGCTACTGAAGCAATTGTTGAAAGGAATACCAGGTTCTTTTCCAGCATTGGAAGTTCAAGTGCAGTTGCTTCTTCAACTTCTTTCTGAATGTTCAGAACTTTCTGATCTGTATCCAGTTCAGTGTCAGTGATCATTTCTTTGTACTTGCGAAGACCAGCCTTCATTACGTTTCCTACAGAACCTTTCTGCTTGTCGCACTCAGCGATCGCCTGGTCTACATTCTTGTTAGCCAGGTGATACTGAACCTTACGGATGAATTCCGCAATGTTACCTTTACCGGTTGCCTTGCTGATAGTAAGCATACGCTCGATAGCAAATGTGATTACAATAAGGAAGTTTGCAATCAGGATAGGTACAACGATACCACCTTCATACATCTTTACCAGACCACCCTTTGGTCCTTCGTGCTTAGGCCAGAAACCGCCAGCAGGATCAGGATTGGTAAAGTTTGCAGGATTACCCAATACAAAACGCCAGATGATGTAACCTAACAAGATACAAGCTACAGGAGCGATCCAGGAAATGGAATTTCCTTTCTTTTTTGGTTGAACAGAAGTGCTACTCTTCGAAACAGCAGTTGCAGTCGGTTTTGCTTCAGCCATGATTGTTTGTTTTTAGTGTTTAAAATTTTAACTATGAGTAGATAAAAATTAAGCCGTACAATTCTACACAAAAAGTCCTTTGTAGATGAACATTTGATTAGAAAAATTTTACAAGGGCACCAAGATAAGGAAATTCTAATAGTATAACATTAAATATTGCTATTACATTTTTTAACCATTACTGGCAAACTTTATGTCTCCCCGACAATTTATATAATTTCAAAATCCATTTGAATTTCTTTCTGTTTATTTAGACCCTAATTTTAAAAATAACCCCCGGATGAATAAAATCAAAATGTTCGGAAAGTTATTCTTTCTGACCGGCTTTTTATCAACAGGAGCAATGGCACAAAACAAGCCTGCTCCTCCTACCGTACCTCCTGCGAATGTTCCGCCCCCTGCTTCCACTACTAACAAGTCAGGACCTAAAGCTTTTAAAGATATCGTGACCGATAAAGCGATCTCTCAAAAAGGCCTTTTTAGCGTCCATAAAGTGGAAGACAAATATTATTTCGAAATAAGCGACAGCCTCTTCTTTCGGGATATATTGGTAGTGAACCGTATTTCTAAAGCACCCGCAAATACCCGTGCTGGATTTTTCGGGTATGCAGGAGATGAGATCAATCAGAATGTGATCCGTTTTGAAAAGGGTCCGAATAACCGCATCTTCCTGCGGAATATTTCATATTCTGTTTATGCCAAGGACTCCTCATCACCTATGTATAAATCTGTGATGAACTCCAATATTCAGCCTATTGCCGCTGCTTTCGAGATCAAGGCTTTCTCCAAAGACAGTACTGGTTACGTTTTGGATATGACCGATTTCATGAACAACGACAATGACATTTTTTTCTTTGCTCCAAGTGTGAAATCAGCGTTGAGGATCGGAGGATTACAAAATGACCGGTCTTATATCGCAGATGTAAGAAGCTATCCTATCAATACAGAGATCAGGACTGTCAAAACTTACAGCCGTTCTGCTTCAATTTCGATGGGCCCTTCCGGCGCTAATGCACAGCCTGCAGGTTTCGCAACATTTGAATTGAATACTTCCATTCTGTTGCTGCCTGCAGTTCCAATGAAACCAAGGTATTATGATGACAGGGTAGCTTATTTTACTACCTCATTTACCGACTTCGATGCAGATCCGCAGGGTGTGAAAAACATCAGTATGATCACACGCTGGAAACTCGAAGTAAAACCTGAAGACCTGGAAGATTTCAAGAAAGGTAAACTGGTTGAACCTGTCAAGCCAATTGTTTTCTATGTTGACCCTACAACACCCGCTAAATGGGTTCCTTACCTGATCCAGGGAGTGAACGACTGGCAAAAAGCATTTGAAAAAGCAGGCTTTAAAAATGCTATTATGGCCAGGATGGCTCCTACACCACAGGAAGATTCTACCTGGAGCCTCAATGATGCCCGGTATTCGGCCATTGTGTATAAACCATCCGACGTTGAAAATGCCCAGGGACCTCATGTTCATGACCCCAGGAGCGGTGAGATCCTGGAATCACATATCAACTGGTTCCATAACGTAATGCGATTACTTAGAAACTGGTACCTCGTGCAGGCCGGTGCCGTTGATCCAAGAGCAAGAAAGCCGCAGATCGAGGATTCACTAATGGGTCAATTGATCCGGTTTGTTTCTTCCCATGAAGTAGGTCATACCCTGGGATTACCACATAATATGGGCGCTTCCAATGCAACACCTGTTGAAAAGCTGCGCGACCGTGAATGGCTCAAAACTCATGGACATACAGCTTCCATCATGGATTATGCCCGTTTCAATTATGTTGCCCAGCCGGAAGATAAAGTTGGTCCGGAGGGCATCTACCCACGCATCAACGATTATGATCTCTGGTCGATCGAATGGGGATATAAACCTTTGCCGGGCATGACCGAACAACAGGAAAAAGAATACCTGGATAAACTGGTTACGAAGAATGCTTCAAATCCGAGGTTAAGGTTCATACATGCAGATGGAATGGATCCAAGAGCCCAAACTGAGGACCTGGGAGATAACTCGATGAAAGCATCTGAATATGGTATCAGGAACCTGAAAAGGATCCTGCCCAATTTACCTGAATGGATGAAAGAAGACGGAAAGGATTACACCAATCTGCGCAGTGCATACGACCAGGTTCTATCGCAATATAGAAACTATATCAGGCATGTCCTGACCAATATTGGTGGTATCGAGACCAATGAAAAGAACATGAACCAGGAGGGAGGGATCTATTCGGTTGTTGATAAGAATCAGCAAAAAGAGGCATTGCAATTCATCCAGAAGCAGTTATTCGACAATCCTTACTGGTTGCTGGATAAGAAGATCCTGGAAAGGATCTCGGCCCCCACCTCGGATGATGTAATGAGTATCCAGGAATCAGCATTGGCTAATCTTATGTCGACCTCCAAACTCCAGAGGATTACCTATGCTTCTTTAAGAAGTGAGCAGGCATATAAACTTGAAGATTATATGGATGATGTGAAAAAGATGCTGTTTAGTGAGGTAACTGTTCGCAGGAACCTGGATATCTATAAAAGGACCCTTCAAAAATCTTATGTTGATAAACTGATCAACCTGATCAACCCGGTTCCACAGGCACCAACCGGTGGAGGTATCATCATTAGTTTCGGACCTCCTTTTGATCCAAGGAAAACAGATATCACTTCGATTGCAAAAGGCACCTTACGATCTCTTAGAAATGAGCTGCAATCAGCCATTCCGGTGTATAGCGATAAGGTCACGAAGTACCACCTTGAAGACCTTGTGGATAGGATCTCGAGGGCGTTAAAAATCTAGAATACATGGAATACGCGGAATACACAGAATACGCGGAATACACGGAATACGCGGAATACACGGAATACATGGAATACATGGAAGGGGGCAGATGCCCCCTTCTTATTTCAATTCATTTGTAAAATCTAAACCCAGGGTTTCTGCGTTCAGCCCGCCCTTCGGGCGTTCTGCCCGGGAGTCCCAACTCCCAACTCCTAACTCCCAACTCCCCTTCCTCACCTCCTCACCTCCTCATCTCCTCATCTCCTCTACTCATACCTCAACGCCTCAATCGGATTCAACCTCGCTGCTTTAAATGCCGGATAAAGCCCTGCCAGCAATCCAACTACCGAACAGATAACAATTCCAAGGATCATCCAATTCCAGGGCACTACAAAGCCTGTATTGAGCACCATCGAGAAACTGTTTCCTACCAGAACTCCAAGTATCACTCCAAATAAGGCACCTAGTAAGCTGATGAGAATGGCTTCAAACAAAAATTGCTGACGAACATTTCGCTGCTGGCCTCCAATGGCTTTTACCAGGCCTATCTCTTTTGTTCTCTCCGTAACAGCCACGAGCATAATATTCATTAACCCGATGGCAGCACCGATCAAAGTAATAAATCCAATTACAACTGCTGCACCGGTAAGGTAGCTAAGCTGACTCAACAACATCTCTACAAACTTATCACTCTTGTCAATGGAGAAATTATCATCTTCCGTGATGTTCAGTTTCCTGACTTTCCTGAATAATGCAGTTGATTCACCAATCGCTGCTTCCAGGTTTTTGATATCATTTACTTTAACCTGGATATTGAATGAATTATTAGGATCATTGTTGATGAACCGTACAACATTGGTGTAAGTAGTAACCACAAGCGCATCCCTGTTCATTCCTAGTGTAGAACCTTTTGAATCAAGGGTTCCAATTACCCTGTAGGGAATATTATTTACTTTGATGATCTTGTCGATGGCTCTCTCATGATTCTTCCCAAAAAACCTGTCGGCAATATCTGAACCTATGATACATACATTTCTTCCTGATTGAACATCAAGGTTGCTGAAGTTTCTTCCATGAAGAATATTATATCCGTTCTGCTCTATATAATTTTCATCACCACCATACACCCTGATATTTGGATTGGTCTTTTTACTTCCTGAAGATATCACCGCATTGCCATTTCCAAATACATTGATGGAAACCCTTGCCGGAAAATTAAACCCTGCTTTGAAATCTTCGGCCTGTTGCCTGGTGATGATCTTTCCATAATTACTCTTGCGCTCTTTCTTCTTTCCTTTCTTTTCTTTCTTAACCTGCGGACCACCGCCACCAAAGATCCTTCTCTCCTGGTTCCTGATAGAAAATCCATAAGCACCCATAGAGGAAAAACTCTCTGTAAACTTTTGTTGCATAGCTTCAATGGCAGTCTTGATTCCTACCAGCGCCATGATACCAAATGCAATAATGGCTACAGTGATGCCTGTCCGAAGCCTGTTGCTTCTGATCGTATTAAAAGAAAGAGTTAGGGTATCCAGCAATTTCATATCAGGAAAATTATAAAAAGAATTTCGCAAAGAAGCCAGAAAATGATAAGTGGCAGGTCTTAACTGCAGTAAAATAAAAATGGAGCCGCTGTGGGCTCCATCTATCAACTAAATATTTATACTAAACAGCAACAAAATAATACAGGAAGCCAGTTAGCCATTCAGGGAAAATTCCCAGCAATACAACAACAGCTGCAGTGATGATCAGCAAGCCCTTGAAACCTGAACTGACCGTGATTTCCTGCGCTTCGCCTTCCTTAAAATACATTGCCTGGATGACCTTAAAATAATAGTACGCACTTACTGCTGCAAACAATACCCCAAGCACTACCAGCCAAAGAAGATTTCCACTTTCTACAGCAGCTGAGAGCATATAAAATTTAGCCATAAAACCCGCTGTTGCAGGAATTCCTGCCAGTGAAAGAAGAAAAACGGTGGCGGTAGCTGCGAGTACAGGCTGTTGTTTTGCCAGCCCATTAAATCCCTCGTAAGTGAAGTCTTTCATTTGTAACAATACAGCAAAAACCCCGATTGTTGCAATGCAATAAGCTGCAGCATAGAAGATCATACCTTCTACTGCCCTGTTGTTAAGTGCAACAATGGCAAACATCATAAAGCCTGCCTGCGCAATACTGGAATAGGCAAGCATTCTCTTTACGCTCTGCTGGAATACTGCAGTGATGTTTCCTATGAATAATGTCAGTGCTGTGATGATCGCAACAATCAATTGCCACTGCCCCTTCACTTCACCAAAACTGGATTTGAACAACCTGATAAAAGCGATAAATGCTGCAGCTTTTACAATAGTAGCCATGAAAGAAGTAAATACAGTTGGTGCACCATCATACACATCAGGTGTCCAGAAATGGAATGGAGCGGCTGATACTTTAAAAGCCAGTGAAACGATCAGCAAAACAATACCGGCACCCATTAACGGTGTCAATACATTTGAAGTGATCGCAACATCACTGATATTAAAACTTCCTTTGGCGCCATACACCAGTGTAATACCCATCAGCATTAATCCTGTTGAGAAGGATCCCATCAGGAAATATTTCAGTGAAGCTTCATTACTCTTCAGGTTTCTTTTATCAGTACCGGTAAGAATGTATAATGGAATAGATATGATCTCGATCCCGAGGAATAACATCAACAGACTGCTGAATGATGATGAAACCGCAACACCACACAGTATAAAGAAGATCAGTGCATAATATTCAGCCAGGTGATTTCCTACCTCTTCCATTGCCTTTCCTGACAAAAGAAAGTAGAGAAATACACTGAAGAATGCGATCGCATTGAATAATAAACCAAATGTATCGAACGACAACATTCCTCTTGTATCAACATGGATCAGTTGTGTGCCTCCAAGTTCAAGAATGTTCATTACAAATAATAAGACAATACCTGCGATGGCCATGCCATGTGTTACACCCTTGTTCTTATTGAACACTCCGGTGAACATCATTACAACGCCCCAAACAGCAGAAAGAAGAATTGCATTCATAATCTTTTATTACGCTATCCTAAGGATGTTTAGTGATCATTCTTGATAATACTGCATCTACGGTTGATTGTGTAAGCTCAAGCATCGGCTTTGGATAAACACCAATTACCAGTATGAGCACCACCACAATTGACAACACCAGTTTCTCATTGAAAACAATATCTTTTCCTGATGCAGTCAGGTTACTTGTATTTCCGTAAAAGATCTTTGAGATCATGTTCAGGGTGTACACTGCAGAAAGGATCACGGTGATCACTGCAAGCGTAGCAAATACTCCACTGTATTTTGTAACACCTGAATTGAACACTCCATTGAACATCAGGAATTCACCAATGAAACCGTTAGTCAGTGGAAGTGCAATATTCGCCAATGCAACGATCACTAGCAATATTGCAAGTACCGGTGATGTTTGCGCAATTCCACCCAGTTCACTCATCTTCCTGGTTCCGTATTGTCTTTCGATCAGTTCAACTACGATCCACAATCCTATGATGTTGATACCGTGGTTAAACATCTGGATCATCACTCCCTGCATACCGGTATTGTTGGTAGCGAAAATGGCCAGCCCCATCAATCCGATGTGCGCAATGGAAGAATAGGCGATCAGTCGTTTGATATCATCCTGTCTCATGGCTATCAAGGAAGCGTAGATCATTCCTGTAACACAAAGGATCGATACAGTATCACCCCATGCCCATGATGCGATAGGAAGAACCGGTACCAGCCACCTGATCACTGCGAACACACCCATCTTAACCATCACTCCACTCAGGATCATGGTTGTTGCTGTAGGTGATTGTTCGTATGCATCAGGCTGCCAGGTATGAAATGGAAATATTGGCATCTTGATCGCAAACGCAATAAAGAATAACCAGAATACCCATGCCTGCTCTCTTGGTGCAAGGATTGTTTTATAAAATGATGTCAGGGCAAATGACTGATCCGGAGTTTTGGTATACAGGTAAATGATACCAACAAGCATCAGTAAAGAACCCACGAATGTGTAGACAAAGAATTTGAATGTAACAGCGATCCTTCTTTCACCACCCCAGATTGAGCAGAGAAAATATGCAGGGATCAATGCAAGTTCCCAGAAGAAGTAAAATAACAATGCATCAACTGAAAGGAAAACACCCATTAAACCTGCCTGCGATAAAAGCATGAGGGCAAAGAAACTTCCTGGTTTTTTATATGATGAATTCCAGGTTGCCAGGAATACCAGCGGGAACGCAATGGCGGTTAACAGACAAAGTAACTGGCCCATTCCATCGAGCGATACAGCGAAATTACTTCCCAGTGAAGGCATCCACTCAGCAGTTGCCTGCAGGTATTGTGGCTGGTTCATGATGGTGAGTCCCAATAATGAGATCGCCAGTGTTCCAAGGGATGAAATAAAAGCCCATGACCGTGCAGAACGTTCCGATTGAATGAAGAATGTAAGTAATCCACTCAGCAACGGAATAACTATCAATAGAACTGGAATCATTTTTGATATTTTAAGGGCTGCAGAAATTCCCACAGCTTAACTCATTTATTTTTTAGTCAGGATTTGTAATGCAAAGAATGCCAGGATACTCAATACCATCAGCAGCACATAACTTCCAACCTGTCCGCTTTGTAACCATCTTAACTGGCGGCCTCCATAGTTCACAGCTTTACCAACACCATTTACCATCCAGTCGATCAGGTTCTTTTCAACCTGGATATTCAACACTTTTCCAAATGCATTTACAGGTTTTACAATGATGGTGTCATAGATCTCATCAACATACCACTTGTTGGCAAGGGTCTTACCCAGACCAGTTGGTTCTTCGATCTCCGGATGCTTGCTGAACTTGATCCAGGCATATACTGCAGCGATCAGTGCAAGGGCTACCGAAGCACCCATCAGCATATATTCAGTTGAATGATCAATATGATGTGCTGCTGCCAGTTTATTCGACGGAGCGAAGATCGGTTCCAGGAAATGTTCCAACGCATGCGCATTTGGAGCAAAGACTTCCGGAATTCCAACAAACCCAGCTACAACAGAAAGAATTGCCAGCACGATCAAAGGAAGTGTCATACTGATCGGGCTTTCATGCAGGTGATGTTCCTGTTCGTGAGTACCCCTGAATTTTCCAAGGAATGTAGTGGCATACAAACGGAACATATAGAAAGCCGTCATCATCGCACCAATCACTCCAATGATCCAGTAAACTATATTTTTAGAGAAAGCTCCTGCGAGGATCTCATCTTTTGAAAAGAATCCTGAGAATGGAGGAATACCTGCAATCGCGATACATCCCAGTAAGAATGTAATATGAGTAATTGGAAGGTGTTTTTTCAATCCACCCATCTGCCTGATATCCTGCTCATGGTGCATTGCATGAATTACTGAACCTGCACCAAGGAATAACAAGGCTTTGAAAAATGCATGTGTCATTACATGGAACACTGCACCAGTATAAGCTCCTACACCCAGACCAAGGAACATATAACCTAACTGGCTAACTGTTGAATAAGCCAATACTTTTTTAATATCATTCTGCTTCAGTGCAATGGTTGCAGCAAGGATTGCAGTAGCAAGCCCGATGATTGCCACAACATTCTGGGTAACAGGAGCCAGGGTGAACATCACATTGCTTCTTGCAATCATGTAGATACCAGCAGTTACCATCGTTGCAGCGTGGATCAGTGCAGAAACCGGAGTAGGACCCGCCATCGCATCAGGCAGCCAGGTATACAAAGGAATCTGTGCAGACTTACCAGTAGCACCTACAAATAACAACAGTGTAATGCCAGTAAGGATTGCAGAACCCATCGGTAAGGAAGCTGCTTTTCCAAATACTTCAGCATAACCCAGGGATCCAAATTGCTGGATCATCCAGAACAAGGCAAGCAGGAAAGCGAAGTCCCCGATACGGTTCATCACAAATGCTTTCTTTGCAGCCTTGGTATAATCTGTATTCTTGAACCAGTAACCAATGAGAAGATATGAACAGAGTCCAACACCTTCCCATCCAATGAACATGATCAGGAAATTGCTTCCCAATACCAGCAGCAACATGGAGAATACGAACAGGTTCAGGTATGCAAAATACCTTGCATAGTGAGAGCTCGTTTCTTCTTTCATGTAAGAAGTGGAATACAGGTGGATCAGGAAACCAACCCCTGTAATGATCAGCAGGAATAGAGATGAAAGCTGGTCAACCTGGAATGAAAACGGTATATCAAGCTTACCAACTTTGATGAATTCAAAAAGGTTCACCACAGCAGTATGACCCCCTTTCACTTCAAAAAAAGCAAGCAGGCTGATCACGAATGAAGCCAGCATTACTCCGCAGGCAATGATGCCTACCAAAGATTTCGATAAACTGTTTCTCCCGAGACCATTGATCAAAAATCCAACGAGTGGAAGCAATGGTACTAGCCAGATCAATTCAATTATATTACTCATAAACCGGTACGCGGCCGAAGCCCGCTATTTTGGTATTATAAATCCTTTATTGCTGTAGCAATGCAGGGTTTAGTGTTTCAGTCGATTCAGGAAATTGATGTCCACTGAGTGAACATTTCTATAAAGCATCACAATGATCGCAAGTCCCACACTTACTTCCGCTGCGGCAACCACCATGATAAAAAATACGAAAAGCTGTCCTTCAATTCCTGCAGTTGGATTAGTAGCCACTCCATTCAGGTGGTGCATTTTAGAAAAAGCAACCAGCAGTAAGTTCACTGCATTCAGCATTAATTCAATGCACATGAATACAATGATGGAATTGCGGCGTGTCAATACACCGGCAATACCGATGCAGAACAGCGCGATGGACAGAAATATGTAACGTTCTATTGGCATCTTGATAATTTTTAGATTAATCTCCTTTTTTACCGATCACGACAGCGCCCACCATCGCACTCAGAAATAGCACGGAGCTGATCTCGAAAGGCACCACGAAATCTGTGAACAATGATTTACCCAAATTCTCGATCAGGCCAATACTTCCATCCTTTAATTGGGCAGCCTGTCCCTTCACTTCAGCATTTCTCAATGCACCTACCATCACCAGCAGTAGGCATCCACCAGCAACTACCCCCGCCAGCTTCATCCACTTGTTCTTTTGTGGTTCTGTATCGGAGTTCAGGTTCATCAGCATGATCACGAAGAGGAACAATACCATGATAGCTCCTGCATACACGATCAGGTTTACTATCCCAATGAACTGTGCGTTCATTAGGATATAATGCCCGGAGATCGCGAAAAAGGTAACGATCAGCCACAACACACTATGTATTGGGTTCCTGCTCGATACTACCATGATCGCACTGCCGATAGCAAGTGCGCTCAGAAAATAAAATAATACTTCACTAGCGTTCATACAGTCAGTTGGCTGGTTTATCCTGGTGTGCCGCATTCTTTGCACGGCTTCCAAGGGCTATCTTATAATCTTCCGGATTTGTCAATGGGTTCGGGATCAGCAGTTCATCCTTCTTATAGATAAATCCTTTTCTCTGGTAATTTGATGGAGCGAAGGTCTCACTGAGATAGATCGCATCCTTCGGACAAGCTTCTTCACACAATCCACAAAAAATGCAACGAAGCATATTGATCTCATACTTTGCAGCATACTTTTCTTCACGGTAAAGATTCTCTTCACCTGCTTTTCTTTCTGCAGCTTCCATGGTGATGGCTTCTGCAGGACATGCCACAGCGCACAAACCACAGGCAGTACAACGCTCACGACCTTCTTCATCCCTGTTCAGCACATGCAGTCCACGGAAAACCGGGCTGAATGGTCTTTTTTCCTCGGGATACTGGATCGTAGGCTTCTTTTTGAAGATATGCCTGAAAGTGATCATCATGCCCTTGAAAATATTCCACAGGTAGATCCTTTCCAGCAAGGTCATCGGCTTCCTTTCTACCTGTTGAGCTCTTTGTGTTAATGATTGCATCTTAATATCTTTCTTTCAAGTTGTTATTACATTCTTGCCAGTACAACAGCAGCTGTTACCAGCATATTCAGCAGGGCCAGCGGTATCAGGTTCTTCCAGCCCAGGTTCATAAGCTGATCGTAACGGAATCTCGGGATGGTCCATCTTACCCACATGAACAGGAAGATGAATGCTGCCACTTTAAACAGCAGGCTTGCGGCCTGCAACAGTGCAGTCCAGTTCATACCCAGACTTTCTGCAAGATTAGCATCATTCACAAATGGAATATCATATCCACCGAAATAAAGTGTAGCCATGATCGCTGAGCTGATGAACATGTTGATGTATTCAGCAAAGAGATAAAAGCCAAGCTTCATGGAAGAATATTCCTGGTGATATCCAAAGTTCAATTCGTTTTCTGCTTCGGGAAGGTCAAATGGAGTTCTGTTACATTCTGCGAATGCACAGATGCAAAAGATCAGGAATCCAAGAGGCTGGTAAACGATATTGTACCAGCTATCCAGCTGCTGACCTACGATCTCACTCATCTTCAGCGAACCGGTAAGCATCAGCAATGCGATCAGTGAAAGTCCCATTGGCAATTCATAAGAAATTACCTGTGAGGCACCACGAAGGGCTGCCATCAATGAGAACTTATTGTTTGAAGCCCATCCACCGATCATAATACCATACACACCCATACTCACCACACCAAACACAAACAGGATCCCGATATTGATATCAGCGATCTGGAGGCTTACATAACGATCTGCTCCAAACAAGTTGAAGTGGATCTTATCGCCCCATGGAATAACTGCGGAAGTCATCATCGCTGTGAGCATTGCCAGGCAAGGCCCCAGGATAAAGAGCAGTTTGTTGGAGGTATTTGGAATGATCTCTTCTTTCATGAAGAGTTTCAGACCATCTGCCAATGGCTGGAATAAACCGAAAGGACCAGCCCTATTCGGACCGCGACGATCCTGCATTACTGCAGCAACCTTCCTTTCAGCATATGTTTCATACATAGCAATTACCAGTGAAATGGAAACGATCACAACGATGAGGATAAGTTTCTCAATCACGAATGCCCAGTCAAATGCTAACAAAGTGGTGATCATTATGATAACTGCTTATTGTTTTTATTGAAATCATCTGAATGAGCCGGACCCTGGATCTTCGAGAGTTCAATGTTCGGCTTGTTCACTTCACTTTCAGAATGGATATCCAGCAACACTCTTGGATTTGCACCTTTCATGATGTCCTGGAATGTTTCTTTCGGACGAACTGTTTCAACATAATGTCCCTGTGAGATCACAGAATGACGGTTGATTTTTGTTGGTCCTTCAATGATCCAATCGCTGGTATTCTTCTTTTCGAAACGACATTCATTACAGATCCACTCGTGCACTTCACCCCACTCATCTTTTCTTGCAGTAACCCTGAAAACTTCATCTCCCCTGTTCCAGAGTGTCACTTTACCGGAACACTTAGGACAGTCGCGATGGGCATCCTGTGGTTTCAGGAACCATACACGGTTTTTGAAACGGAAAGTTCTGTCGGTCAATGCACCAACCGGGCACACATCGATCACATTTCCAATAAAGTCATTGTCGAGAGCTTTCTCGATATAAGTTGCGATCTGGGCATGATCTCCGCGATCCAGTACTCCATGTTCGCGCTTTCCTGAAACCTGGTCTGCGGTATAAACGCAGCGGTAGCAAAGGATACAGCGGGTCATGTGCAACTGGATATAAGGACCCAGGTCGTGTTTCTCAAAAGTTCTTCTAGGGAATTCGTAGCGTGTACCGGCTTTACCGTGCTCGTAGCTCAGATCCTGGAGGTGACATTCACCTGCCTGGTCGCAGATAGGGCAATCGAGCGGGTGATTGAGCAGCAGGAATTCCACTACGCCATTTCGAGCGTCGATCACTCTTTCGGAAGTGATGTTCTTCACAACCATACCATCCATCACGGTGGTGCGGCAGGAAGCGACGAGTTTAGGCATAGGACGTGGATCTGCGGTAGATCCTGCAGCAACTTCAACGAGGCAGGTGCGGCATTTACCGCCGGAGCCTTTTAGTTTGCTGTAGTAGCACATGGCAGGTGGAGCTACGTCGCCACCGATGGCGCGTGCTGCCTGCAATATGGTTGTACCAGGTTCAACATCAATGGTGATGTTGTCGATGGTTACTTTGAATAATTTCTTTTCTTCTGTCATTTTATTTTCTTAAGTACTGGGTACTTTAATTTCTGTTTCACGCAAAGCGCGCAAAGGAGCAAAGTTGCTCGCCTGCGGCTCGTTAAAGATTATTGACAACCCTTGTAATTCCATCTTTCAAGAGGTTGACATCAAAATTTATAAGCATTCCCAATTTCATCCCAGTTAATTTTAAATATGTCATTAACTGTTTTTCATGCACGGGTAGAATACTTTCAACTGATTTCAACTCTACAATTACCAGGTTCTCTATTATTAAATCAGCTTTAAAACCAATTCCAAAATCCAACGAATTGTACATCACTTTAATGGGTACTTGTCTACTAACAATTAGTCCAATATCAGTCAATTCATGATGCAGAATTTTTTCATACACCGATTCAAATAAACCAGGACCAAAACTTCGATGAATTTTTAAACATTCCCGAATTACCAGGTTCGAAATTTGATCTTCTCTTTTCTCATGAAGCATAAAATATGTTTATCTAAAAATCATATTTAATGCATAAGAAGAAATGAGGTTTTCAACAATTTAAAAGAGCGTTTTCCTTTGCTTCTTTGCGTGCTTTGCGTGAACCAAAGGAAATAACTTTTAAGCCACCACCTCCAACGGATCCGCATAATGCGCCAAACCAAAATTTCTCACCAGAGCTTCTTCGGGGTTGGTTACGTGCCACTCAAATTCGTCACGGAAATGACGGATGGCGGCAGCTACAGGCCAGGCAGCAGCATCACCTAAAGGACAGATAGTGTTACCTTCAATCCTTCTCTGTATATCCCACAACAGATCAATATCACTCATCTTTCCTTTTCCATTCTCAATGTTCTTCAGGATCTTTTCCATCCAGCCGGTTCCTTCCCTGCAAGGCGAACACTGTCCACAACTTTCATGGCGATAGAACCTTGCTAATGTTAGCGTATGCTTTACTATACACTGATCTTCATCCAGCACAATAAATCCTCCGGATCCCATCATTGAACCTGTTGCAAACCCGCCATCAGACAGGCTTTCATAGGTCATCATTCTCTGCTCTCCTTTTGCTGTCTTCAACAAAAGATTTGCTGGTAAAATGGGAACTGATGATCCACCAGGGATACATGCTTTCAGCTTCTTGCCATTCGCAATACCACCACAATATTCATCACTGTAAATGAACTCTTCAACCGAAATGGTCATATCGATCTCATAAACACCTGGTTTATTGATATTACCACATGCGCTCAGCAGTTTTGTACCAGTTGATCTGCCCACACCGATCTTAGCATATTCTTCTCCACCCATATTCATGATAGGAACTACTGCAGCAAGTGTTTCCACGTTGTTTACTACGGTCGGACAATCATACAATCCTTTTACAGCAGGAAATGGAGGCTTGATGCGAGGATTACCACGCTTACCTTCCAGGCTTTCGATCAATGCAGTTTCTTCTCCGCAGATATAAGCTCCTGCACCACGCTGTACATATATCTCGCAGTCAAATCCGCTTCCCAGGATATTCTTTCCTAACCAGCCATTATTCCTTGCTTCTTCAATAGCCTGCTCAAGGATATCCGGGATCCAGGCATATTCACCACGTATATAGATATAGGTCCTGTTCGATCCCAGGGCATAGGATGAAACGATCAATCCTTCGATCAACAGGTGCGGGAGGAATTCCATCAGGTACCTGTCTTTAAATGTTCCAGGCTCTGATTCATCCGCATTGCACACAAGGTAACGCGGTACGCCTTCAGGCTTTGCCAGGAAGCTCCATTTCATACCGGTAGGGAAACCGGCACCACCGCGACCTCTGAGTCCACTTTTCTTTACTTCTTCCACCACATCCGCGGGACTCATTTTAAAAGCTTTCTCCACAGCGGCATAGCCACCATTAGCGCGATAAGTATCATAGAACCTGATACCTTCGATATGTGCTTTTTCTAATAAAACTTTTCTTCCCATATTATCAGCACTATGTGCTACGGTTTAATTGATCAGTTATTTGTTGCTGCTGCTTTGGTGCACTCTTCAACGATCTGGTCGATACGCTCAGGAGTCAGATGCTCTTTAAAGTGTTTACCAAGCTGCATCATCGGTGCATATCCGCATGCACCAAGACATTCAACAGTCTTCAAAGTGAACAATCCATCCGGAGTTGTTTCACCTACCCCGATATTCAGTTTCTGTTTGATGTATGCGATGATGTCGTCACTTCCACGCAGCATGCATGGACCCGTCTGACAAACCTCGAATACATATTTTCCAACAGGGCGAAGATTGAACATAGAATAAAATGTTGCCACTTCATACACTTCAATTGAAGTAAGATTAAGCAGTGAAGCAACATAATCCATCACAGGTGCATCGAGCCATCCGCCGGATTCTTCCTGTGCGAGATGCAGTACCGGAATCAACGCACTCTTTTGTTTTCCTTCCGGATAACGAGCGATGATCTTTTGTACTTCCTGGAGTTTGGTATCTGAAAATTGGAACATATTTTTTATTTAGAATATGAGGAGGTGAGAATATGAGGAGATGAGGATGGAGCTTCTCAACTCCTAAACTCCTCATCTCCTCAACTTCTCTTCTACGCATCCATCTCCCCTGCTATCAAATTCAAACTACTCATTGTAATGATCGCGTCACTCAGCATACCGCCTTTTACCAGCTCTTCATATGCCTGGTAATAAACAAAGCACGGTCTTCTGAAATGCAGACGGTACGGGGTTCTTCCTCCATCACTGATGAGGTAGAAACCTAATTCACCATTTCCTCCTTCAACTGAATGATACACTTCACCTGCCGGAATATCAACTTCTCCCATAATGATTTTGAAGTGATAGATCAGCGCTTCCATCTTCGTATATACATCCTTCTTTTCAGGAAGATAATATTCAGGCGCATCGGCATGATAAACCTCTGCTTCCGCACCCTTGAATTCCTGGATCTTCTGGTAAGCCTGCTCGATGATACTTAACGACTGCCACATTTCCTGTTCACGAACAAGGAAACGATCATAACAATCGCCTGTTGTACCAACAGGTATGATGAAATTGAAATCTTCGTAACTGCTGTATGGTGAATGAACCCTTACATCATAATCAACACCTGCTGCCCTAAGGTTTGGACCGGTAAATCCATAATTCAATGCACGGTCTGCTGCAATAGGACCTACGCCAATCGTACGCTCCATAAAGATCCTGTTACGCTGGAACAGGTTTTCAAACTCTCTCAGTACCGGCGGATATTCACGAAGGAATTTTTCCAGTTTGGTCCAAACTGTATTATTGAAGTTTCTTTCAAAGCCCCCGATCCTACCAATATTGGTAGTTAATCTTGAACCACAGATCTCTTCATAAATTTCATAAATAAGCTCACGGAACTGCATCAGATAGAGAAAGCCGGTATAAGCACCGGTATCCACACCTACTATGGAATTACAGATCAGGTGATCTGAAATACGCGCCAGTTCCATGATGATCACACGCATGTAATCAACTCTCTTTGGAATTTTTACGCCGAGCAATTTTTCGCAGGTCAAATGCCAACCCATATTGTTGATAGGGGATGAACAATAATTCAACCTGTCGGTAAGCGGGGTGATCTGGTAAAGCGGTCTTCTTTCTGCTAATTTTTCAAATGCCCTGTGGATATAGCCCACAGTAGAATCTGCTGAAAGAATTCTTTCACCGTCAAGTTCAATGATATTCTGGAATACACCATGCGTTGCGGGGTGTGTAGGACCCAGGTTCAGCGTAGTGGTTTGTTTCTCAATAGAGCCTTCCGGCAGTTTTATATGTTGGTCAGACATTACTGACTGGTATTTATTCGTTCAAAATATTGATTCGAAATACGGTTATCCTCTTCCAAACATTTCATCGTCCTTATCCCCGCGTGTCTGATCTTCCAGTGGAAACTCCTTTCTCATCGGGAAGTAAGTCATTTCATCCACATTCAGGATACGTTTCAGATTAGGATGGCCAACGAAGTTTACTCCAAAGAAATCATAGGTTTCTCTCTCCATCCAGTTCGCAGACTCAAAGAGTTTTGTGGCAGTGTAAACATCGGGTTGCTCACTGGAGGTAAACACCTTGAACCTGATCCTTACATTATCCACCAGGTTATGGAGATGGTATACCACCGCCAGCTCTCTTCCCTTCAGATCAGGATAGTGAACAGCCTGGAGATCAGTAAGGAAACGGAATTTAAGCTCCTCATCATCATAAAGAAACTGCATAACCTTTAGGTTCATGTCTTTAGGCACTTCAAAGGTCAGCATTCCGTATGGTTCCGAAATATTGGTAACCTGGTCGCCAAACTTCTCAATAAGCCTTTCTTTAATTCTATCGTTGGTCAGTGACATAATGTTTCAATTACTGGATACCATAACTTTCGAGCAATGCCTTGTACCTGTCGCCATTTCTTCTTCTCAAACTTTCATTTCCTACCAGTTCCTGGATCTTAAGAACTCCGTCGATGATTGCTTCGGGTCTCGGAGGACATCCAGGTACGTATACATCTACAGGAATGATCTGGTCGATCCCCTGCAGTACACTGTAAGTATCGAAGATACCCCCACTGGAAGCACAGGCTCCAACAGCCATTACCCAGCGTGGTTCAGCCATTTGAAGGTAAACCTGCTTAACTACCGGAGCCATTTTCTTCGCTATAGTTCCCATAACCATCAGGAGGTCGCACTGTCGTGGAGAGAATCCCACCCGCTCAGATCCAAACCTGGCAAGGTCATAGTGTGATGCCATGGTTGCCATGAATTCGATCCCGCAGCATGAAGTTGCAAAAGGCAAAGGCCAGATAGAGTTTTTACGGGCCAGTCCAACCACTTTATCCAGTGATGTAGCCATAAACCCTTCACCCTGGTATCCTTCCGGACCTTCTTTCACCAGTTTGATATCCCGGTTTCCATTTAAATTATATTGAACAGGACGCATAAAGTTGTTTTTTGTGATTATTGATAACAGAACCTCACCCAATAAGTTTGCCAGCCGGAATCAAAGGTTGCAAACTACCATTCAGCCCTCTCATCAACAGTTCTGTTTAATCTTCCCACTGAAGCGCACCTTTTTTGATGATGTAGATAAATCCGCAAAGGAAGAATCCCACAAACATCAAAACAGCAGCAAATCCTTGCCAGCCAAGGGTTTTAAAGATCACTGCATAAGGATAGAAAAATATCACTTCCACATCGAACAGCACGAAAAGGATCGCCACCAGGAAGTATTTAATAGCCATTGGCTGACGGGCGTTTCCAACGCTCTCGATACCACTCTCAAAGTTGGCAAGCTTGTCGGATGTTTTACGTGAAGGACCTAACAGGTGGGTCAGGGCCATGATGCCTCCAACCAAAAGAATCGCGAAAAGGAACTGAATCCCGACAGGCAAGTACCAGTAGGCACTGTCTGCAGATTGATTAACAGCCTGAAGCAGGTATAAATCCATGACTATTAAAATTGTGGGCAAAATTAATGTAGCTACATGAAATAACCACCGACTATCTTTAAAACAGCAAATAAAAATCCCCCGGCCTTGAGAGACCGGGGGATTAATTTTTATTAATCTATATAGTTATATGTATTAACTCTTCTTGGTAGTAGGACTTCCGGAGCTTTTTGGCTTATTGGCCGGTTGTTTACCAGCTTTGGTCAAAAGGTCCTTAATCCTTGTAGCATCGGCATTAGTAGGATCTACTTCCAGTACTTTATCAAGATACTCGATGGCCGTTTCCCTGTCTTTCTTCACATCATTGTAATATTGTACAAGGTAGAAGTAAGAAGCAACTGCCTGGCTCTTGTATTTTCCTGAATCCAGCACTGCTGCCTTTTCAGCAAGCAACTTGTAAGCATCAACTGCCAGACCAAGCGTCATTGCAGTATCCTGCGCCTGCTTGGATCTTGCACACCAGAGATAACCATAAATTTCTTCAGGGTATTTGGTCTGGTAGATGCTACAGAAAATACTGTCAGATGTCTTATAGTTCGCTGCCTGGTAGTGGGCCATACCCCAGTTGTACAGGTCTGTCTGGCTTGGATCTTTCTCCATCTGGTAAGCCTTTCCTAGGAAGATAGCTTCCTGGTTACGGTTACCCAGTTTTTTAGCCAGCGCTGCTGCCTGCTGAGTGTACTTCACTTTGTTTGCCTGAACTGTGTCCATATTGATGGCCTGTGCAAAGTTTGCAAAAGCTTCCTCTGTACCATTTGGCATTTTGGAATTGATGTTTGCCAGCTCAATGTAGTCAGCAGGAAGAATTTCTTCTTTATCTGCCTTATTCAAATAAGTTAGCATTGCTTCTTTTGCTGCATTCAGGTCACCCAGTGTATCGGAAGTGTAAGCAAGCATCCTGTACATACGAGGATTTACTTTTTCTCCATACTGCTGGATCAAACTCTGAGCCTTGGTTCTTGCACCTGCGAAATCACCTTTTGCATAAGTGAAGTCAGTTTGCAGGTATTCAACTTTAGGCCCCTGGTCTGTATTAGCAACATATTTATTAAGATAATCTGCTGCTTTGTTTACATCACGGAAATACCAGTAATAGAATAATTCATAGTAACCTGGTGCATAAGTAGGATCGATTGTTACTGATTCCTCAAATGCAGGCAGGAAAAATTCAGGGTTATTCTGTGTTAAATAGATCTTCCCGATATTATACTTCGCTGCAGCATTCTTTGGATCGATAGCCAGTGCCTTTTGATAAGACTGTACGGCATTACCACCTTCCAATAATTTACGGTATGCATTACCCATAATTAAATAGGTATTTGGATCATTGAACTTCTTAACCTGTGTGGCCTGGTTCAATTTCTCGATGGCATATCGTGCATCACCTGGTTTAGCAGCTACATTTGCATGAGCAACTGCATTCAATACATCGATGTCTCTTCCTTTTGTAAGATTGATCGCGGTTTCGAAACGCTGACGGGCATCATCAGTTTTGCCCTCCATCAATTCGATCTGACCCATACCCACCAGCAGCAATGGTGCATTTCCATTGGTTGCAAGTGTTTTCTGGTAAAGATTTTTAGCTGCAACAGAGTCCTTATCCTCAAGATAGGTTTGCCCCAACCAATAAACCGCTTCAATATTGTTCGGATTGGCAGCGATCAGTTTGTCGAAAGTCTCCTTTGCGCTTTTTGTTCTATCATAGTACAGAAACTTTCGCCCCTGGTCTACACTCTGAGCAAAAAGCAGGTTCGTACCGATGACAATCGCTGTGATTAAGCTGAATACTCTTTTCATCATTGTCCTTGCTGATTTTTGGTTGTAAAATGTAAATTTTCGGTTTATCATTCGGAGATATCCATATTTCGTACCTCGAACTTCATTTTAGCAGGCAATAAAAATGCCCGCCTGAATATTAATTGACCTTTCTCGTAGATGAGAAAGTTTTTGAATCCGCTGCCAAGGCCTGCATAATTTTCTTTAACAATGTAATATAAAGGCCTGATCATCGGGTATCTATTCATTGCAATGTTAGCCTGGTAAGGCTGAACAAATGTCCCATTACAACCAGTACACTCGATGGATGCTATCTTCACTTTTTCTAAAAAGCTTAACACTTCAGGGTCCTGGCGGTTTCCTACCCAGCTCACACCTACCAGTCCAATCGCATCATCATTTTGGGAAATATAATCTATAAGTTGTTCTGAATTCTTAGCTGCAACCACATTTGAAGACAATTTCTCACCGCCCATCAGCGAGTCCACCACATATCGCACCGTACTGGTTGCGGTAAGTCCATCCAGCAATACTTTGTATTTGTATCCGCTGTTGCCTTTGAGCATCGAACGGATATCCTGCATGGTGAAAGCAGTATCTTTTGATTTATTATTTACTATTACAGAAATGGCATCATAAGCCATGATACCAAAAGCAGGGGTATAATTCAGTGAATCTTTGAAGGTTTTCTCTTCAGCCCTGGTCAACCCACGGGTTACAATAACCATCCTGATGCTGTCATTATTCAGATCCCTCAAACATTCAGCTTCCGGCTTATACTGAACTTTAATATTTGCATCAGGAAATTGCGACTCAAAGACCTGGATCTGAGAATCTATTACAGGCCTGAAAGACTCATCCACACTGATATTGATAGTGCCGCTCTTAACGGTATCGCGGTTATCTGCAGCTTTTTGATCTGAGCAGGAATTAAGTACCAGTGAAACTGATACCATAGCTGCATACAGATGCCTTGCCCTAATAATGGATGATGAGAAAAAATTCATTAATTAAAATAATTTTTCTTGATACCCCTGTAAATTCTGAATCCTCCATACAGGAGGCACAAACCGCCAAACACGTAATTAAATGGCTCGGGTGGAAAATCAATATTCACACCAAAAAGTTTCTTGCCTACAAAAAAAATCCCCATTGCCGAATAGATCAAACCCATACCAAGATCCATTAAAGATCTCCTGTTAGTGTAAGCCCTTATTCTTTTCTGTTCTAAATCATTCATCCGGGGTAAAATTTTGAAAGGCGTCGGGCAAGATAATAAATATGTTCTATATGCGTTACGGCCATTTTATTAAAAGGTTTTTTAATCGCACCCTATTTTTATTTTTCCTGACCATGAAAAGATGATTATTTATTGAATTTCCACAAATCAATTCTTTACCCACAGAACCTTTCATTCAAACTTCTGTTTACTTTTGCGCCAATTTGTTCAACATGAAGCCAACCATACCGCAGGGCACAAGGGATTTCGGACCGGAAGTAGTGCGCAGAAGACAATACATTTTTAATACTATCCGCACTGTATTTGAATTATATGGGTTTCAGCCACTCGAAACTCCCGCCATGGAGAACCTTGAAACCCTCATGGGCAAGTATGGAGAGGAAGGAGATAAACTCATCTTCAAGATCCTCAATAACGGACTGGATAATGAGAACAAACATGAATCTGCGAGGAAGGATTTTGAATCTGTTTTATCCGGAAAAAATAATAAAGGCATAACAGAGCGCGCACTTCGTTACGACCTCACCATCCCCTTCGCACGCTATGTTGCTATGAATCATGGTCAGCTTAGTTTCCCTTTTAAAAGATACCAGATCCAGCCTGTTTGGAGAGCCGATCGTCCGCAAAAGGGCCGCTATCGCGAGTTTTTCCAGTGTGATGCTGATGTGGTTGGAAGTAGATCATTGATAAATGAAGTAGATCTTGTAAATATCTATCACCAGGCTTTTACCAAACTTGGATTGAAAGATTATGACCTGCGCATCAATTCAAGAAAAATTTTATCCGCACTGGCTACACTTTGTGGTGGACAGGAAAAAATGATGGACATCACTATGGCCATCGATAAGCTCGACAAGATCGGTCTTGAAAAAGTGAAAGAAGAACTTACTGCCCGCGGTCTTTCATCAGAACAGGTGACCATCATTGAAAAATATCTTTCCATTGAAGGTGATAATTACCAGAAAATTCAAAGCATTGAAACCCTGCTGGGTAAAATTGAAGAAGGCAAACAGGGCATCAAAGAATTGAAATTTATTCTTGACCATATCACCAGGATGCCATCAGGTTCAATCAATTTCAATATTGATTTTACACTTGCCCGGGGATTGAATTATTATACCGGCGTGATCTTCGAAGTAAAAGCCCCGGCATCCGTGAAGATGGGAAGCATCGGAGGCGGTGGAAGATATGATGACCTGACCGGGTTGTTTGGTGTACCCAATATCGCAGGTGTTGGTATTTCATTTGGTGTCGACAGGATCTATGATGTACTTGAAGAACTCAATCTTTTTCCGGCCACTCTTGATATCACATCGCAGGTATTATTCTTCAATCTCGGCGAAGCTGAATCCAATGCTGCGGCTACTCTTGCTCAACAATTGAGGACTGAAGGGATCAGTTGCGAAGTATATCATGAATCTTCTAAGTTCGATAAGCAATTCAAGTACGCTGAAAAGAAAAATATTCCTTTTGTGGCCATTCTTGGCAGCAAAGAACTTGAAGAAAAGCAGGTGCTTCTTAAAGAATTATCTACAGGAAATCAGCAGGCATATAAATGGGAAGATCTCAGTGCAGCCCTTCATAAATAATAGCTGCGCCTTGTCCGACCCCGACACACATGGTTGCCAGTCCGTATTTCGATCCCCTTCTTTTCATTTCATGAAGAAGTGTGGTTGAAATCCGGGCTCCGCTTGCACCAAGCGGATGCCCTATCGCAATGGATCCTCCATTGACATTCACTTTTGCCGGGTCAAGTTCCAGGTCACGCATACAAGCCAGTGCCTGAACGGCAAATGCTTCATTCAATTCAACGAGGTCAAGATCTCTAACGGTAAGCCCAGCTCTTTGCAAAGCCTTCCGGGAAGCCGGCACCGGGCCGATTCCCATGATGGCCGGATCAACTCCGGCAACAGCCATAGAAACTATTTTTGCAATTGGTTTCAACCCGTATTTTCTTACTGCTTCTTCACTGGCCAGTAGCAGCATGGATGCTCCATCATTGATCCCTGAAGAATTTCCGGCAGTCACTGAACCATCTTTGCTGAAGGCAGGCCGAAGGGTTGAAAGCTTCTCGAGGGAAGTAGCCCTAGGGTGTTCATCTTCTGAAAAAAGGATCTGTTCCTGCTTTCCACCCAGGATCACGACCGGGCTGATCTCATCCTTCCATTTCCCGGCTTCAAGGGCGTTAAAATACTTTTGCTGAGATGATAAAGCGAACTGATCCTGGTCTTCCCGGCTGATACTCCACTGTTTTGCAACATTCTCAGCGGTTTCACCCATGCTGAAGGGATAGTACTGATCGGTCAGTTTTTTATTAGGGAATCTCCATCCAATGGTTGTATCAGCCATTTCTGCGGTTCGGCTCCATGGACCGGAAGATTTGAGTGTAACAAATGGAGCACGGGTCATGGATTCCACTCCGCCTGCTAGGTAGATCTCACCCTCACCGCACATAATTCCCCTTGCCGCATCCATGATAGCCTGCAATCCTGAAGCACAAAGTCGGTTTACTGTATTACCTGCGACAGTTACCGGCAAACCTGCCAGCAGTGCTGCCATGCGGGCAACATTCCTGTTATCTTCTCCCGCCTGGTTGGCATCACCGGCGATCACATCTTCAATTGAAGCCGGATCGATAGCAGGATTTCTGTCAAGAATGGCACGGATTACATGCGCCAGGAGGTCGTCGGGACGAATGGAACTAAGGGACCCACCATACTTACCAATTGGGGTACGAATTGCATCAATTACATAGGCAACAGGCATACAGGGATGATTTGGAGGCCAAATGTAGGGAACTTTCGTACTTTTGCGCCATGGCAAAAACGGACAAGAAGAACATCAGGACACTTTCCCTGCCTGAACTGGAAAAGTATTTTGAGGAGATGGGTGAGAAAAAATTCAGGGCAAAGCAGGTGTACGAATGGCTCTGGCTGAAGCATGCGCATTCATTTGAAGCCATGACAAACCTCAGCAAAGAACTCCGCGCCAAACTTGAGCAAAGCTTTTCATTACCGGCACTGGCAGTAGATGCAACTCAATATAGTGAAGACGGAACGATCAAAACAAGATTCCGTACGGTTGACGGTCATTTTGTTGAAGGAGTATTGATCCCTACAGAAACAAGGCTCACCGCATGTGTATCGTCGCAGATAGGATGCAGTTTGAGCTGCAGGTTTTGCGCAACGGGATATATGGACAGGAAGAGAAACCTTGATTTTGATGAGATCGTCGATGAAGTGGTGCTGATCAATCAGCAGGCCATGAGGGTATATGGAAAGAAGTTGACCAATATTGTTTTTATGGGCATGGGAGAACCATTGCTCAATTATAAAAATGTTCTGTCAGCCATTGAAAGGATCACTTCACCGGAATGCCTGGGTATGAGTCCAAGAAGGATTACTGTTTCAACTGCCGGAGTGGCGAAGATGATCAAACAACTTGGGGATGACCAGGTAAAATTCAAGCTGGCATTATCCCTTCACGCAGCAAATGAGGAGAAGCGTAATGAGATCATGCCGATCAATGAAACCAATAATATTAAAGCCCTTATTGAGGCTTTGAATTATTTTTATAAACAAACAAAAAACGAGATCACACTTGAATACATTTTATTCAGGGATCTTAACGACAGTATTGAAGATGCTAATGAACTCATCAAGATTTACAGGCAGATACCTGCAGACCTGGTGAACCTCATTGAATACAATCCTATCAGCAATGCAAAATTTGCAAAGCCCGAGGAAGCAACTGTAGATGCATTCATGCAACACCTGGAGAAAAACAGGGTGAATGCAAGACTAAGAAGAAGCAGGGGTAAAGATATCGATGCAGCCTGCGGACAGTTAGCGAACAAGGAGCTTGAAATGGAAGAGCAAGGATAGTTAGTCCGACATTCCTGTTGCAAAACAGTAAACTAAAAATTATGGCAAAAGCGTATTTCGACAGGTTTCGCAATGAGAAACCATCCGTGATCAAAGAAAAGATCCGCCAGGAAAAAAAGCAGGCGAGAAAAGAGAAGCAGGAATTCTTCGAGAAGAAAAAGGCGGAAGAACGCCAGGCAAAAGCAGCGAAGAGAGCTACAGAAGAAGCAAAATCAAATCCACGATTTAAATCAAGAGCCGGAGGTTCAGAGAGGGTTGAGAAAATCCCTGAAGCTCCACGTTACGAAAATCTCAAACCAACACCACAGCCCGAAAAGATGCCGCTCAACAAATTTGTTGCACATGCAGGTGTTTGTTCAAGAAGGGATGCTGCTGACCTTGTTAAGTCAGGAAAGATCAGCATCAACGGAAAAGTAGTGACAGAGCCAGGTTTCAAAGTTGGAAAGGATGATGAAGTAAGGTTCAACAATAAAAAGATTTCTGCAAGGAAGAACCTGGTGTATATTCTGTTGAATAAGCCGAAGGATTATATCACTACCATGGAAGATCCCGAAGGAAGGAAAACTGTTCATGACCTGATCAAAAGTGCAACCGCAGAAAGAGTTTATCCTGTAGGAAGACTTGACAGAAATACTACCGGAGTGTTATTATTCACAAACGACGGAGACCTTGCACAAAAATTATCACATCCATCATACCAGGTTAGAAAGATCTATGAAGTGAAGCTTGATAAATCCATGGCAAGAAAAGACATGGAAGATATGATGGCAGGTATCACCCTGGAAGATGGATTTATCCAGGCAGATGCTGTGGCTTATGCTGATTCAAAAGATAAGAGTGTGATTGGTGTTGAGATCCATAGTGGAAGAAACAGGATCGTCAGAAGAATGTTTGAGCATTTGGGATACGATGTAAAAGGACTGGATCGTGTGATGTTCGCCAATCTTACCAAAAAGAATGTTGACCGCGGAAAATGGAGATTCCTTTCTGAAAAAGAAGTAAGGTTATTGAAATACATGAATGCTTCCTACGCTAAAAAGAAATAATGACTGAACAGATAGTAAGGGTGAATATTCAATCGATGATCATTTTTGAAAATGATGATTTCGTTGTGGTGAGTAAACCATCGGGATTATTGAGTATTCCGGACCGTGAAGGGAAAGATATCTCTGTAAAGAGATTGTTGCAGGAAAAGTATGGTAATATTTTCACGGTACATCGAATCGACCGTGATACCAGTGGTATCATTGTTTTTGCAAAGAATGAAGAAACGCATAAATATTTATCAGGCATTTTTGAAGACCGGTCTGTAGAGAAGATCTATCGTGGAATTGTGCAGGGAACTCTTATTGATAAGGAGAAAATAATTGAAGCACCGATCATGGAACATCCTGTAAAAAAAGGGACGATGATCGTGCATGCAAAAGGAAAAGAAAGTATCACTCAATTTAAAGTGATTGAAGAGTTTGGAAAATTTTCCGATGTTGAGTTTCGCATCCTTACCGGGAGAACACACCAGATCAGGGTTCACATGGCAAACTATGGTCATCCAATAGTTTGTGATGCATATTATGGAAATGCGGAACCCATTTTATTGAGTTCGTTAAAAAAGAAATTCAAGTTATCGAAAGATGTACTGGACGAACGTCCGATCATGGGCAGGCTTGCACTTCATGCATATCGCCTGAAATTTACGGATAGGCATGGCCGTGAGTATGAATTTGAAGCAGAGATACCGAAGGATATGAGGGCGTTTGAGTCGCAGTTGAGGAAGATGCGGAGGTAATTATAATAATGGAGAATCGGGAATTGGGAATGGTAAGATCCTATAATATTAAAAGGGCAATGATTGATTTCATTGCCCTTTTTCCATTATAATTTTATTTTGGGTTTCGCTATTTCCGATTCCCGATTCTCCATTTCCGATTCCTATTCCGGTTGAGGCGTATACCTCAAATACGGCTTCACTACTTTCACGCCCTTAGGAAATTTTGCGATGGCGTCTTCTGTGCTGACAGAAAGACCAACGATCACATCTTCACCCTTCTGCCAGTCAGCAGGAGTTGCTACAGGAAATTTTGCTGAAAGCTGCAGTGAATCCAGCACGCGAAGTACTTCATTGAAATTTCTTCCTGTTGAAGCAGGATATGTAATGATCAGCTTCACTTTTTTATCGGGACCAATGATAAACAATGATCTTACGGTATGCGTTTCATTCGCATTAGGATGGATCATATCATATAAAGTAGCTACATTCTTATCATCATCGGCAATGATTGGAAATTCAACATTTGTCTGCTGAGTTTCATTGATATCATTTACCCATCCATGGTGCTTATCCAAAGGATCCACACTAACTGCAAGAACCTTGGTTCCTCTCTTTGCAAACTCTTCTTTCAGCTTGGAAGTTTTACCTAACTCGGTAGTACAAACCGGAGTATAATCTGCAGGATGTGAAAACAGGATCCCCCAGCTATCACCCAGGTATTCGTAGAAATCAATTTCTCCGATGGTAGTCTTCGCTTTGAAGTTAGGAGCTATGTCTCCAAGTCTTAAGCCCATAAAAAGTATTTTAAGTTTAAAAAAGGGATTTCATCAAATGGGACACGAAGATAACGATTGTCCACCAAATAAGTAGACTACTTTCTTGCTTTTCTGATAGAATTTTTTCCAAACCGGTTCTTTACCTCATCTATGGCCTTATACAATTCGGTTTTCCTTCCAATATTATCAAACAGGTTGGTTTGAATTGCTTCATTCGTAAGCTCACTTAATCTTACCCCCAGCAATCGAACCGGCATTCCTTTGCGGTATAGTTTATGAAAAAGCTCTTTTGCCTGGACAATCAGTTCATCATCATAGCAGGTGTAGGTAATGGAGGCCTGTCGGGAAGTAGTTTCAAAATCGGGATACCTGATCTTTACAGCAATCACGCCTGCAAGTTTATTTTCCTGCCTTAGTTCATACCCGATCTTTTCGGTTAGCCTGACTATTTCACTCAACATTTGGGTCTCATCAATCAAATCCTTTTCATAGGTCGATTCAGATGATATTGATTTTGCTTCATGATATGGGATCACTTCTCCATCGTGCTGTCCCAATGATTTTTTGTGCAGTTCTGCTCCCCATTTTCCGAATTTCTTTTCAAGCAGTGCTACAGGCTGCATTGAAAGATCACCAATAGTATTGATATTCATCTCCAACAGGGATTTGTAAGTTTGCTCTCCTACTCCAGGGATCTTATTGACCTTCATTGGAGCCAGGAAAGCCTGTTCCATCCCTGATGCCACCTGCAGGTAACCATTAGGTTTGGCTTCATCTGTTGCGATCTTTGCCACCATTTTGTTTGAAGCCATTCCAAATGAAATAGGCAGCCCGGTTTCCCGAATGATATCTTCCCTTAATTGTTTTATGTATTCGAATGGTTTGAAGAAACGATCCATTCCCCTCAGATCCACGTAAAATTCATCTATAGAAGCTTTTTCCATCAACGGGACCCGGGAGGAAATGATCTCTGTAACAATTCTTGAATATTTTGAATACTGACCCCGTGTACCGGGAATAATAGTAGCCTGCGGACATAATCTTTTTGCGGTAGAAATCGGCATTGCCGAATGGATCCCAAATTTTCTTGCCTCGTAACTGCATGCTGCCACCACTCCCCTGTCGCTGTTTCCACCAACGATCAAAGGTTTCCCTTTCAGGGAGGGTTCCAGCAGACATTCTACTGAAACGAAGAAGGCGTCGAGGTCGAGGTGGGCGATGGGCATGGTTTGGGAGTTGGGAGGTGGGAGTTGGGAGTTGGAATGGGGAGGTGAGGAGGTGAGGAGATAAGGAGGTGAGGACCCACTTCGTCACTTCGTTTCTTCTCCACTTCGTCTCTTAAGAATACAGCTCCAGCAACCCGTCCGGCAACTCCACCACCACCTGCTTTTTCTTTTGGTCCATTTTCAAAAGATTATCCTGGTGAATGGGGATCAGGGCTTCTTTGCCGTTTAAGTCGATCCGGCAGAGAACCTGGTGAGGCTGTTCAATAACTTCAAGTATCTCGCCCAGGTCCTTGCCTTCATTGATAATATGAAATCCTAGCAGGGAAATGGGTGAGGATTTTTCAGCATGCTGGTGAAAGACTTCGGAAGTTAGCCAAACAGACTTCTGGGTCAATCTTTGAGCGGATTCCTTGGAATTCAACCCTTCAATTTTTACATATATCTCATCCTCATTCTTTGCCTTGGCCGATTCTACAAAATATGGAAGGAATTCATCCTTCTTCATTTCAAGAAAAAGGGCATCAATTCCCTTCAGAGAAGATTTCTTACCCAGGCTGTGTTTCAATACCAGCTCACCTTTGAATCCATAGGTGGCTACAAATTTTCCAATGCTGATATAATTTGTCATGGTCTGTCTAAATAAAAAAATCCCGACGAAAGTTCATCGGGATCTTAATGATATGAAAGTGTGATTAACTTTCCCTGCTAGCTCTAGGAGCACCTGCTCTCTTAGATCTTCTGTCGCGGGCATCATTTTCCTGGCGCTTCTTGATCTGGGTTTCGTGCTCAGAATGCCACACCTGGAATTTTTCCATTGCAGCAGCTTCGTCGAACAATCCCAGTTTCACACCACGGAGCAAATGCTTCAGATACAATACGCCTTTGTAAGAAAGGATACGACGAACGGTATCAGTAGGCTGAGCACCTTTCTGGAGCCAGTCTAATGCCTTTTGACGGTCAAGCTGCACGGATGCAGGAACAGTCAAAGGGTTGTAAGTACCGATCTTCTGGATGAACTTTCCATCTCTAGGAGCGCGCGCGTCTGCAACAACAATAAAGTAGAATGGTCTCTTCTTCGAACCATGTCTCTGTAGTCTGATTTTAACTGGCATCTTAAATAGAAATTTAAATGCGTGAATGAATACGGTTAATAAAATTGGATTGCAAAAGTAGCACTCCAATCGAATATTTCAAAAATATAAAAATCCCTGATTGGGAATAACCTTTTTAAGATTATTTTTCCATTATCGCTTAGGCATGCCCATTCTGCCCATTGGCATCTTGTTCATCATCTTCATCATATCCTTCATCTGCTCAAATTGTTTGATGAAAGCGTTGATCTCGCTGATATCTTTTCCACAACCTTTAGCGATCCTTTTCTTCCTGCTCATATCGATCAGGTCCGGATTTCTTCTTTCTTCCAAAGTCATTGAGTTGATAATGGCCTCAATTCCTTTGAAAGCATCATCACTGATATTGATATCCTTGATAGCTTTTCCCACACCCGGGATCATGGCAAGGAGATCCTTGATATTACCCATTTTCTTGATCTGGTCGAGCTGGGTCTTGAAATCTTCAAAATCGAACTGGTTCTTCCTGATCTTCTTTTCAAGTTTCTTAGCCTGCTCTTCATCATATTGAGCCTGGGCCTTTTCCACCAGGGTGGTGATATCACCCATGCCCAGGATCCTCTGTGCCATCCTTTCCGGATAGAACACATCGAGGGTGTCCATTTTTTCGCCGCTGCTTACAAACTTGATGGGCTTATCAACAGTATACTTGATGGATAATGCAGCACCACCCCTGGTATCACCATCGAGTTTGGTAAGTACCACTCCGGTAAAATCCAGCCTGTCGTTGAAGGCTTTGGCCGTATTCACGGCATCCTGACCGGTCATTGAATCCACTACAAAGAGGATCTCATTTGGATTGAGCGCCCCTTTAATATTCGCAACCTCGGTCATCATGGTTTCATCAATAGCCAAACGACCGGCGGTATCGACGATCAGCACATTCCTGTTCTTGCTTTTGGCAGCCTGGATGGCATTCTGTGCGATCTGAACAGCATTTTTATTATCCGGTTCAGCATAAACCTCCACTCCAATCTGCTCACCCAGCACTTTAAGCTGGTCGATCGCAGCCGGGCGGTAGATATCTGCCGCTACCAACATTGGGCTCATTCCCTTTTTATTGCGGAGAAAGTTTGCCAGCTTGGCACTGAAAGTGGTTTTACCGGAACCCTGAAGACCAGCTATCAGGATCACCGCCGGGGTGCCCTTGGTATTGAAGCTTGCTTCGGTTCCACCCATCAGCTCGGCCAGTTCATCCTTTACGATCTTTACAATCAATTGGGAAGGGCTGACCGCATTGATCACTTTTTCGCCAACAGCCTTGTCTTTCACTTTATCAGTAAACTCCTTGGCTATCTTGTAGTTAACGTCGGCATCCACGAGGGCACGACGAATTTCTTTTACAGTGGCAGCAATATTCAGTTCGGTAATTCTACCCTCACCTTTCAACTGTTTAAAGGCCGTTTCTAGCCTGTCGGTTAAATTTTCAAACATATCTTCAAAGGCTGTTTTCCGCTAATTATTATAGTGGTATAAAAAAGAAGGTGAACATAACATACGTTACATTCACCTAGTAAAGTTGCAAATTTATGGATTTGGAGGTCTAAATAATATTTAGCTCAGAGGTTATTGAACAATTTCTATCAAACTCCAAGATATCCTTTCAATTCTTTGCACCTGGAATGGGTTCTCAGCTTGGTAATTGCCTTGTCTTTGATCTGTCTTACTCTTTCCCTGGTCAGGTTGAATTTTTCTCCGATGTCTTCAAGGCTCAGCGGATGATCGTGGCCGATACCAAAGAAATAGCAGATAACTTCTTTTTGTCTTTCGGTCAGGGTTCTAAGCGAGCGGTCGATTTCCAGCTTCAATGACTCGCTGTGTTCAATGTTTGTCTCAGCGCGCTCCGCATTAGGATTTTCCATCACGTCCACCAGGGTATTGTCTTCCCCTTCTGACAATGGGGTATCCATACTGATGTGGCGTGCACCGATTCCGAGTGTAGCGGAGACTTCTTCGGTTTCCAGTTCAAGGATCTCGGCTAATTCTTCGGGCGAAGGTTCACGTTCGAATTCCTGTTCCAGTTGTGAGAAAGCTTTCTGGATCTTGTTGGTCAGTCCTACTTTGTTAAGTGGAAGCCTTACGATCCTTGATTGTTCTGCCAGGGCCTGGAGGATGCTTTGCCTGATCCACCAGACGGCATAAGAAATGAATTTAAAACCTCGGGTCTCATCGAATCTTTGTGCGGCTTTGATAAGTCCAAGGTTTCCTTCATTGATAAGATCAGGAAGGGATAATCCCTGGTTCTGGTACTGTTTGGCAACAGATACCACAAATCTAAGGTTGGCTTTGGTCAGTTTGTCGAGAGCTCGCTGATCACCATGCTTGATTGCTTTGGCGAGGCGTACTTCTTCTTCAGGGCTGATCAGTTCTACTTTGCCAATCTCCTGCAAGTACTTTTCAAGGCTCTGAGATTCACGGTTGGTGATGGACTTCGTGATCTTGAGTTGTCGCATACTCATAGGCCGGGCTTTAAAGGGTTTTATGTTTGGTTAAGGCAATGAAAACGTTAAAAACTGCTGTTTCTTATACCTGTCGCAGTGTTCAAATATTTTCACCGATTCAAGCAATTTAACAAAAATAAGTGAATCCACCAAAATTATTTATTTGTAAACTCCTGAATTTCAGTCATCAAATTGATTCAAATCATTTTTTTATATGTTATAGGCTTTAACAATACATAACAGAAAAAAATTTTGTGACTAATATTATTTTTCTATTATTGCACGATTCGTTGACAAAAGACCAATCAGGGTGTAGATGAGCAAAAAACAACTTTTCACATTAGAGTTTCCGGTAAGATGTTCCCCATCGATATTATATGAATTCTTGAGCACCCCCGCTGGTTTACAGGAATGGTTCGCAGACAAGGTTGATGAGCGTGACAGTGTTTTCAGTTTTTCATGGAATGGCACTACCGATAAGGCAGAGGTAGTTGAAAGTGAACCAGAGAAATTCATTCGTTTTCACTGGTCTCATGCAGGAAAGGATGAATATTTTGAGTTCAGGATTGAAAAATCCGAAGTAACCAACCAAACTATCCTGGTGATCAAGGATTTTGCCGAAAAAGGTGAGATCAAGGACCAGAGCCAGCTTTGGGATTACCAGGTGAAAGAGCTTTTCCACCGACTGGGCAATTAATTTTAACTTAGTTCAAAGCTTATATTAACGCCTCTCCGACCGGGGGCGTTTTTTTGCTATGGGTAATCCCCTATTTTTGCTCTCTCTCAATACGTAAAGAAGAAACCAACGCCGAACAAGTGATCAAAAAGCTGGATATACTTATCATTAAATCTTTCGCTGGTCCCTTCATTGCTACCTTCTTCATCACCTTATTCGTACTGATACTTCAATTTTTCTGGTTGTGGATCGATGATTTTGTTGGAAAAGGAATTGAAACCAGTATCATCCTGGAATTGATCGTATACCTTAGCGCAACCCTTGTTCCGCTTGCATTGCCGCTTGCGGTGCTGCTTTCTTCCATCATGACCTTTGGTAATCTTGGAGAAACATTCGAACTGGTTGCCATCAAATCTGCAGGTGTTGGATTATTGAGATTCATGCGCCCTCTATTCATTGTTTCCATCCTGCTTGCAGGCATGGCTTTTCTCTTCAATAATTATGTCATTCCAGTGGCAAACCTCAAAATGAGGACCCTGCATACTGATATTGTCAATAAAAAACCTGCATTCGATCTAAAAGAAGGTGTTTTCTACACAACCATTCCCGGCTATGCGATTAAGGTTGGTAAAAAACTGAAAGATGACAGTACACTGGTTGATGTGATCATTTATGAATCAAGCACCAACCTGCAGGATAATATGATCGTTGCAAAGCGTGGCATCATGCGGATCTCCGATGATAAAAGATTTCTTGAATTTACCTTACGTGATGGATGGAGGTATGAAGACCGCGGAAGAAATTCATCTATCAATTCTGAATATATCAGGATGGGTTTCAAGGAATATAAAAAAGTACTTGACCTTAGTTCGCTGGCATTAAGCCTGACATCCGACAGCACCTATAAAGACAGATATGAAATGTTGAGTGTTCGGCAGCTCAATAAAGCGATCGATTCTATTGAAAAAAAGCAACTAAGCTTTGAAACGAAATCCAGGGCAGAACTCACTCCCTACTTCACTTTCATGAAATACATCGATAGTGGATGGAAAGATATCAAGGCAGAGAAAGTAAAAGAAAAAGAGTTCATTAAAACCATTTCTGACAGTGCAAGGTATTCAGTGCTGGATCAGACTATAACATTTGTCAATTCCGTTAAATCAAATCTTGAGATCCAGTCGATGGATTATCAAAACCAGCGGAAGGAATTGAGGCTTCATGTTATTGAATGGCACCAGAAGTTTACCATGTCCATTGCAGTAGTGATCCTGTTTTTGATTGGAGCTCCATTGGGATCCATCGTACGAAAAGGAGGACTTGGAACGCCGGTTGTTTTTGCTGTGATCTTTTTTGTGATATTCTTCCTGCTTAACAATTTTGGAAAGAAGTTTGTGCGGGAAGATGTGTTGCAGCCATTACCGGGCATGTGGCTTGCAACCTTTGTTTTGTTACCGATCGGGCTATTCCTGATCTACAAAGCCCTGCATGATTCGCAATTATTCAATAAGGAATTTTATTATCGATCTTTCAGAAGGATAAAGTCATTATTTAATCGCGAAGCTGCAGGCAGTTAATTAACTTCAAACAAATTATTGATCATGTCAACTACCAGGAGAAAATTCATTGCTGATTCAGCAAAAGCCGGACTGGCATTAACTGCGGTTGCTGCAATTCCCGCAACCGTATCTGCATGTGGCAGCTCAAAACTAATAGCACAGGCTCCATTTGTTACTGGCTTTGACCAGCAGCCGCTTCCTTATGCATACAATGCGCTTGAACCTGTGATCGATGCACAAACCATGGAATTGCACTACAGCAAACATGCATCGGGATATGCAAAGAATCTTAAAGATGCTGCAGTTGCTGAAAAGATTGATACTTCTAAACCACTTGAGTCCTTGCTTGCCAATGTTTCAAAATATTCAACAAAGGTTCGCAACAATGGTGGAGGACATTTCAATCATGAATTATTCTGGAAATGCATGAAGCCTGGTGCCGATGCAAAACCAACCGGAAAGTTGCTTGCAGCCATTGAAAAAGATTTCAATTCCTTCGAAGCATTTAAAACTGCATTCAGTGATGCGGGAAAAAATCGTTTTGGAAGTGGCTGGGCATGGCTGATCATCAACAATGATAAAAAACTCCAGGTAACATCCACTCCTAACCAGGATAATCCTTTAATGGATGTTGCAGAAGTGAAAGGCATTCCATTACTTGGCCTTGATGTTTGGGAGCATGCATATTATCTCAAATACCAGAATCGCCGTCCTGAATACATTGAGAACTGGTGGAAACTGGTGAACTGGGATTTTGTAGCATCGAGGATGGGCTAATCTTTTACTTTTATTGAATGAATACAGGTGGGCTTTCTCCACAAAAGGAAAATCTCAGGATTCAGAAACTCGTTATCGGGATAGCTGTATTGCTTTTCCTGGTAAAGATCTTTGCCTATGTGCTCACACATTCCGTGGCGATCCTTACCGATGCACTGGAAGGAACCGTCAACGTTGTAGCAGGTTTCATTGGCCTTTACAGTTTATATGTTGCGGCAAAGCCCCGTGATATTGACCATCCTTACGGACATGGTAAAGCTGAATTCATTTCTGCTGCCGTGGAAGGAACGCTGATCACGGTTGCAGGTGTGGTGATCATTTATGAATCCATCCAGGGATTGTTGAATCCAAGAACACTTCATCAACTTGATTACGGAATACTCCTGGTTGCCTTCACTGCCCTGGTCAACTTTAGTGTTGGATATATCAGTATCAAAAAAGGAAAAAAGAATAATTCATTAGCCCTGATCGCGAGCGGCAAACATCTTCAATCGGATACCTATACTACACTGGGGATCATTTTGGGATTGATATTGATCTATTTCACCGGGATTATATGGCTCGACAGTATAGTAGCGATCCTCTTTGCCTTGTTCATCATGTATACCGGGTATAAGATCGTTCGGTCATCAATTGCCGGGATCATGGATGAAGCAGATACGGAGATCCTGGAAAAAATGGTGGCAGAGATGAATAAAGAAAGACAGCCTAATTGGGTGGATTTTCATAACCTTCGGGTGATCAAGTATGGAGGGCAATTGCATGTGGATGCGCATGTTACCGTTCCCTGGTATTTCAATATTCATGAAGCACATAACGAAATTGATCATTTTGGAAAGATCATCCGGACTCATTTTGGAGATTCACTCGAGATGTTCATTCATACGGATGGTTGCCTGTATCATCAGTGCAGTCTTTGTTATAAGGAAAACTGCCCGGTGAGGAAACTGGAGTTCAGGCACAGGGTTGAGTGGACGCTGGAGAATGTGTTGTCGAATGAGAAGCATTCGTTGGAGAAGTGGAGAAGAGGAGAAGTGGAGAAGTGAAGAAGTGAAGAAGTACCTTACATTCGCATTTCAAAATATATCATATGCAAGTTTGGAAAGATTACCAGGAGCAGCATAAAGAAAGATTTTTGAATGAATTGCTGGAGCTCCTGCGCATACCATCGGTGAGTGCAAAATCGGAGCATAAAAATGATATGCAATCATGTGCAGAAGCGGTAAAGCAGCGACTGCTGGAAGCCGGTGCAGATAAATCCGAAGTATATCCTACAGAAGGTCACCCGGTAGTTTACGGGGAGAAGATCGTTGATCCCTCTAAGCCCACTGTATTGGTTTACGGCCATTACGATGTTCAGCCTGCAGAACCACTGGAACTCTGGCACAGCGGGCCTTTCGAACCGGTGATCAAAGACGGGAAGATATATGCAAGAGGTTCAGCTGATGATAAGGGACAATTTTATATGCATGTCAAGGCATTGGAAACCCTCGTTAAGACTAATACCCTTTCTTCAAACATAAAATTCCTGATCGAAGGAGAAGAAGAAGTTGGTTCTCCAAACCTGGCAAAATTTGTTGCAGATAATAAAGCGCTATTAAAAGCGGATGTGATCCTGATCTCTGACAGTTCAATGATCAGTATGGACACTCCTTCTATTGATATCGGGGTTCGCGGACTGGCATATATCCAGGTGGAAGTGACCGGGCCAAACCGCGACCTGCACAGCGGTGTATACGGAGGAGCAGTTGCAAACCCAATCACCATCCTTGCAAAAATGATTGCGAGCTGTCATGATGAAAACAACCACATCACCATTCCGGGATTTTATGATGATGTTGTTGAAGCGACCAAAGAAGAGCGTGAACTGATGGCCCGTGCTCCTTACAATGAAGAAGAATATAAAAATGATCTTGGTGTAAAGGCTGTTTGGGGTGAAAAAGGATTTACTGTGAATGAACGCACAGGAATTCGTCCGACCCTTGAACTGAACGGCATCTGGGGTGGATACCAGGGAGAAGGTTCCAAAACGGTTCTTCCTTCCAAAGCTTATGCAAAGATCTCAGCCAGATTGGTTCCTAACCAGTCGTCGCACAAGATCGGCCAGATATTACTGGAGCATTTCAAAAAGATCGCTCCTGAAGGTGTTAGCGTGGAAACATTTGAACTACATGGGGGTGAACCTTATATGACACCAATCGATTCGAAAGCTTACCAGGCAGCTGCCAGCGCGATCAAAGCTACATTTGGAAAAGATCCTATCCCGGTTAGAGGAGGTGGAAGTATTCCGATCTGCTCTATTCTTGAAAAAGAACTGGGTATCAAAATTGTGTTCATGGGATTTGGATTGGATAGCGATAACCTTCATTCGCCAAACGAGAAATATGACCTGGTGAATTTTTACAAGGGAATCGAGACCATTCCTTATTTCCACCAGTATTTCCAGCAATAATGGCAACAACAGAAAAACTCAGGCTCGATAAATACCTATGGGCTATCAGGATATTCAAGACCCGTTCCCTGGCTGCATTTGCATGCGACCAGGGAAAGGTCAAGAGTAAAGGTGTAGCTGTAAAGGCTTCGAAGCAGGTGGCCGTAGGAGATGAATTTGAAGTGAAGACCGAAGCCCGCAAATGGGTGATCCGGGTTACAGGGCTGCTGGCCAACCGGGTTCAGTACCAGGAAGCGATCAAGTATTATGTAGACATTACTCCCGAAGAAGAAATCGAAAGACTTCAATACCAGGCTGCTGCATTCTTTACCGGTAAAAGAAGAAGCAAGATCGGCCGTCCTACCAAAAAGCAACGCCGTGACCTTGAAGGTTTTACGGGCAATGAAGAGCTGGAACTCCCGGAAGAATAATTACCCGGAATCCATACCTGATTAAAATCATATTTCTGAAAATAATAAGTCATGACCCATGGCCTGCACGAAAGATATTTTTGTGTAGCTATGGGTCAGTAGCGAAAGGATCATGCAAAAACAAATGGGGACTGTAGCCTCGCATTACCAATTATATGAAGCTTATTATTAATTCAGATAGACTTATCCGGGAAGTTCAGCACGACTTCAACGTCGCCTTTCCTTTCCTTAAGATCGAGTTCTTTGCGAATGGAAATGGAGGCCATCAATCTTCAACAGCAAAGAAGCGCATCGCAGCAGGGATAAAGGTTCATGAAGCCACCAGGAACAACCATGATGGCATTGTGGATCTCCAGGATTCCATGACAGTTGCGGAACTTGAGAAAAAATTGAAACAGGATTTTGGCCTGGCGATCCAGGTATTCAGGAAGTCCGGGAATATATGGCTGGAAACAACCATGACGGATAACTGGACGCTGCGTCAGCAAAATGAACACGGTAAAGAGATCTCTACCGTGCCCGTAAAACAATCAAATATTACAGACCTCGAACGGGGAGATCAGTAGAGCAGGTTTTTGAGTTTCTCGTAATTGGTGATCCTGATCTTCCCTTCTTTGATTTCAATAAGTTTCTCTGACTTGAAATCACTCAAAGTTCTGATCAATGATTCTGTAGCCGTACCAACATACTGCGCGATATCTTCTCTTGAAATATCGATCTGCTGAATAGCATTCGGTTCGCTGTTGAATTTATTGGTGATATCCACCAAAGCTTTTGCCACACGCTTTCTCAGGCTATCGTATGCAAGATGCAACAGCCTTTCTTCTTTTTCCCTGACATTATTGGTGATCAGCTTGATGAATTTTCCAGCAATGGTCATATCGTTGAACACAGCATCCATGAAATCATCCTTATTGATGTGCACGATCTCAGCATCTTCGAGGATCTCGGCAGTTTCTTCATACACAGTACCTTCAAGCAATGCAATATAACCAAGGTAATCACCGGCGCTGTACAGGTTAGTGATATACTCCTTTCCATCTTCATGGATTCGGAAGGTCTTCACTTTACCTGAACGAATGAAATACAGGAAGCGCGGACGTTTGTGCTCACTGTAAAGGATCTGCTTTTTTGAATAATGTTCAGCATCATACTGATCCACATCCATCTTCAACAGGCCCGAAGTATTCAGTTCTTTCAGCAATTCATTGGCACCTTCAGCACCGGCATTGAACTGTGAATGAAGAATTTCCATTTTCTTCAAACGAATCTCGATGGCTCTTAATAATTCGAGATCATCGAAAGGTTTGGTAATATAATCATCCGCGCCCATTTCCATTCCCTTACGAAAATCGGAACGTTCTGTTTTTGCAGTGAGGTAAATGAATGGAATATTCTCTGTGTCGGGATTCTTTTTCAAAAGGTGAAGAACACCATATCCGTCAAGATCAGGCATCATAATATCGCAAACGATAAGGTCAGGCTTTTCTTGCATGGCTATTTCCACTCCCCTCTTACCGTTTTCAGCCGTCAAAGTATTGTAACCTGCCAGGTCAAGTATCTCAGCAGTATTCTCTCTGATGTCTGTATTATCATCGATTACCAGGATCTTTTTCATGTTAGTGTCTTAACGGATTGATTTCTATAAATGTAGTTGCAAAACTACATTACTACAAGATATTATTCTGATAAAAATCAAAATCCGCAATGATAGCACTCAGCCGGGACCGAATTACCTGAAGGTACTTTCGCGTACTTAAACCGGGAGTCCCATGCCTGTTACATCAACCATATCGAATCTGACCTGTGAACACTGCGGAGAACAGTGTGTAAACGACAGGATCCGTATCGAAGAAAAGAATTTTTGTTGCGAAGGATGCAAAATGGTGTATTCATTATTAAACCAGAATGGTTTGTGTGAATATTATAATCTGAATGAACATCCTGGAACCAATCAACGCATCACTGTAAGAAAAAACAAATTTGCATTTCTTGAAGATGATACGATCAGAAGGAAGCTGATCAGTTTTTCAGAAGGAAATCAAACCCATATTACTTTCTATCTTCCTCAAATGCATTGCAGCTCCTGCCTGTATCTTCTGGAAAACCTTTCCAGGCTTGATGCCGGTGTGATTTCTTCCAAAGTGCATTTCACAAAAAAAGAAACTACCATTGTCCTGGATGAAGAAAAAACATCCATCAGGAAAGTTGCGGAACTGCTTACTGCCATTGGCTATGAACCCTATATCAGCCTGAATGATCTGAAGGGTCATAAACCAAAAGTTCAACGTTCATTGATCTATCAACTTGGCATTGCAGGATTTGCATTTGCGAATATCATGCTCTTGAGTTTTCCTGAATACCTGGGATTGGAAGAACAGGAAAAAAGCCTGCAATTCGGATTCAGGATCATCAATTTTGTACTTGCACTTCCCGTATTTTTTTACAGCGCATTACCATTTTATGAATCGGGATGGAAAGGATTGAAACATAAGTTTCTCAATATTGATGCACCGATTGCATTGGCCATCATTGTGACTTTTGCAAGAAGTGTATATGAAGTGATCAGTGGAACGGGCGGTGGTTATTTTGATTCCATGAGTGGCATAGTTTTCTTCATGCTGGTTGGAAGAGTGTTGCAGGACCGGACCTACCAGCATCTATCATTTGATCGTGACTTCTCTTCCTATTTCCCTATAGCAGTGCATGTGGTGAAAGAAGATAAAGAAATCCCTACACCACTGCCTGAAATTAGAGTAAATGACACCATCAGGATCCACAATGAAGAACTGATCCCTGCCGATGGAATTCTTACGCGTGGACATGCCTATATCGATTATAGTTTTGTGACAGGGGAATCAGTACCAGTGCGGAAAGAGATGGGTGAGATAGTTTATGCAGGGGGAAAACAAACAGGCGGAGTGATAGAGATCCTTGTTGTAAAAGAAGTTTCACAGAGTTACCTCACGGGTTTATGGGCAAGGGATGAATTCAAGAAGAATCCGGAGCAGAAAGGCATTTCATTCGTTCATTTACTAAGCCGTTACTTCACTTATATAGTTTTCATCATTGCTGCTTCAGGAGCCTTGTACTGGGCATTTCATGATACATCGAAGATCTGGAATGTGATCACAGCTGTATTGATCGTTGCCTGTCCTTGCGCTTTACTGATATCAAACACATTTACCAACGGCAATGTGCTTCGTATTCTTTCAAGAAATAAATTATACCTGCGCAATGCACAGGCCATTGAAGAGATGGCGGAAGTGGATCATATAGTTTTTGATAAAACAGGAACACTTACCGATACAAAGATCAATGACGTTGAATATGTGGGAGAATCTTTATCGGCGGAATTACAACAACAGATCGCAGCGGTTGCTTCACAATCCAATCACCCGTTAAGTAAAGCCATTTCCTATGCATATGCTGTTTCCATCAAAGGCATATCTGTAGAAGGTTTCAAGGAATATGCAGGTAAAGGAATTGAAGCTAAGGTTGAAGAGAATTTTATTCAGCTTGGCTCATCTTCATATGTAAGCGGATCGCAGAAACAGGATATGGGAAGTACAGTATATGTTTCGGTGAACGGGCATGTATATGGATTCTTCCGGATAAGAAATCATTTCAGGGAAGATGTACCAAAGCTGATCAGCAGGTTATCTAAAACGCACAGGATCTCTGTCATTTCGGGAGATAATGCATCAGCTCAAAGAGATGTTCAATTTGCATTGGGACCGAATGGCCATTATCTCTTCAATCAAAAGCCTGAGGATAAGCTGGAATACGTGAAATCATTGCAGCAGCAGGGTCATAAAGTTATGATGATCGGTGACGGTCTGAATGATGCCGGTGCATTGAAGCAAAGTAATGTGGGAATTGCAGTAACAGAAGACTGCAACAATTTCACCCCGGCAAGTGATGGGATTATGGATGCGGGTCAACTCAGCAGGCTCGACAAATTTCTGGACATGAGCAAGGCCAACAAGAATATCGTTATGGCTGCTTTTGTTTTATCGATCGTTTACAACATCATAGGAATATTTTTCGCGGTGCAGGGAAACATGTCTCCACTGATCGCGGCTATCCTGATGCCTTCCAGTTCGCTTAGCATTTTGCTGGTGACATTTGGAAGTTCTGGAATTTATGCACGCATGCGAAAGCTGTAAACAGCTGTTTGCACAGGAAATAACAGGTCAGGACCAAAAGGTATTGACCTGAAAGCTATAACTGTGCTGCATTCCCACGGATTAGTGAGAAAAATCACCGGTTCTTTTGATATGTGTCAGCCCCTCCCGGAATGTACCGGGATAATTTTACAAAAATTCCCAATTTATGAGCGCAATATTGATCCTCCTGATAGCCAGCATCTCTGTAGCAGCCTGTTTCCTGGCTGCATTTATCTGGAGCGTGAAGAATGGACAGTATGAAGATGAATTTTCTCCTCCCCGCAGGATCCTGTTCGAAGATTCCATCCAGGACAATCACAGCAAACCCACATCCAAATAAGAATTAAATCGAAACCAGACAATCATGCAAGTTGAAAAGTTTTATTACGACAACAAGATCGTGAAGTACTTCGGGTATGCCACGCTTCTTTGGGGTATTGTAGGAATGTTGATGGGACTTTATGCCGCCATTCAGATCTATGCCCCGGGTACGAGCTTTAATTTTGCTCCTACCACTTTCGGACGTGTGCGTCCCGTTCACACCAATGCCGTGATCTTTGCCTTTGTAGGTAACTGTATTTTCACCGGTGTTTATTATTCATTACAACGTCTTTGTAAAGCAAGGATGTTCAGCGACAAGCTTTCCTGGGTACATTTCTGGGGATGGCAGCTCATCATTGTGGTTGCAGCAGTTACATTACTGATGGGTTATACCACCGGTAAGGAATATGCTGAACTGGAATGGCCGGTGGATATCATGATCACCCTGGTTTGGGTTGTATTTGGTATCAATATGTTCGGTACGGTGATCAAGAGAAGAGAATCGCATCTCTATGTTGCGATCTGGTTCTACATCGCTACCTGGGTTACTGTTGCAATGTTGCACATCGTGAACTCATTCGAGATCCCGGTTTCCTTTATGAAGAGTTATAGTTGGTATGCAGGTGTACAGGATGCACTGGTACAGTGGTGGTATGGTCACAATGCGGTAGCATTCTTCCTGACCACTCCTATCCTTGGTCTGATGTATTACTTCCTGCCAAAAGCAGCCAACAGGCCGGTATATTCCTACCGACTTTCCATCATTCACTTCTGGGCTTTAATCTTTATCTATATCTGGGCTGGTCCACACCACCTGTTGTACACTGCACTGCCCGACTGGGCACAATCACTTGGAGTAGTATTCTCTGTAATGCTGATCGCTCCATCATGGGGAGGTATGCTGAATGGTCTGTTTACCTTGCGTGGCGCATGGGATAAGGTTCGTGAAGATCCTGTTTTGAAATTCTTCGTGGTGGCAGTGACCTGTTATGGTATGTCGACTTTTGAAGGACCAATGTTAAGTCTGAAGAACGTAAATGCGATCTCTCACTTTACAGACTGGACCATTGCACACGTGCACATCGGAGGTTTGGGATGGAATGGATTCATGGCTTTTGGTATGATGTACTACCTGATTCCAAAGATGTTCAATACTCCATTGTATTCAAAGAAACTTGCAAGCAACCACTTCTGGTTAGGTACAATTGGTATCATCCTGTATGCTGTTCCATTATACTGGGCAGGATTTGCACAGGCAGAAATGTGGAAGACTTTCACTGAAGAAGGACAACTGAAGTTCCAGTTCCTTGAAACAGTTACCAATATTATCCCGATGTACATTTCAAGAAGTGTGGGTGGTGGACTATACCTGGTAGGTGCACTGATCATGATCTATAACATGTACAAAACTGTACAGCAGGGAACATTTGTGGCGGATGAAGCTGCAGAAGCTCCGGCTCTCGAAAAACATTCTCATGCAAAAGAATACTGGCACAGGGTAATTGAGCGCAAACCTGTTACCATGCTGGTTTTAAGTCTTTTGGTTGTTGCATTGGGAGGATTGATCGAAATGGTTCCAACCTTTCTGATCAAATCAAATATTCCAACCATCAGCAGCGTGAAACCATACACTCCGCTTGAATTACAGGGTCGTGATATCTATGTAAGAGAAGGATGTTATACCTGTCACTCACAAATGGTTCGTCCATTCAGGGATGAAGTGGCACGTTACGGAGAATATTCTAAGGCTGGTGAGTTTGTATATGATCACCCATTCCAGTGGGGTTCAAAAAGAACAGGACCTGATTTGGCGAGAGTAGGTGGAAAGTATCCGGATAGCTGGCACTACAACCACATGCTGGAACCAACATCCATGTCACCAGGTTCAATTATGCCTCAATATCCATGGCTGCACGAAAATCCTATTGATACTGCAAGTACTCCTGCCAAGATCAGGGCAATGCAAACACTGGGAGTTCCGTATGAAGCAGGATTTGATCAGAAAGCAAATGCCGACCTGATGGCACAGGCTCAAAAAGTAAAAGAGAACCTGAAGAAAGACAAGATCAGCACCCCTGCGAATACCGAGATCGTTGCATTGATCGCTTACCTGCAAAGGATCGGTAAGGATATCAAGGCACAGGGTTCTAACCAGGTTGCAGAAAACAGATCAGCTAACTAAGTAAAACTGTAAACATGAAATTCATTAATTATCTCGAAAAGATCAGTGGAGTAGACATTTACGGTTTGACTTCATTAAGCATATTCTTCATATTCTTTATGGTGATGCTGATATTGGTATTCAGAACACCAAAGAAGATCATCAACGACATAAGCCGCATTCCTTTAGACTAACAATCCTTAAATCACTAAATATGTTACAGCATATTAATAAGTATAAAACCAAACTCCTCATGACAGCGATTGCTGTCATGGGAGCCATGCCGGAAGTATGGGCTGCTGGTCCGCCAAAGCCATCTTCCATGAATAATCCGGTAGTGATCACTTTTGTGGGAGTGATGGCTATCCTGCTATTGGTGATCATCCTTCTTTCCAATGTTATACTTGGAACTGCAGGATACATCAGGCAGAAAGAAAAAGAAATTGATCATGCTAAGAAAACTTCCACCGGTGCTGCAATTGCAACGGTGCTTGCATTGATCATGTTTTCTGTTCCTGTATTTGCACAGGAAGCAGCAGCAGGAGCGGCAGCTGTAGAAGAAGTTGTATCAACTACTATTGGTGGTGTTGATAAAACAACATTCTACCTTATGCTTGGAGTGATAGGGATTGAAGTAGTGGTGATCTTATTCATGCTGTTTCAATTGAGATCACTGATCGCAAAACAGAAAGTTGAGGAAGTTGAACCAGTAGTTGAAGGAAAGGTAAAAGTTATCAAAAAACAAAAGGCTATTGTAAGTCTTTGGAGCAAACTGAATAGTTTCAAACCAATAGAACAGGAAGCAGATATTGAACTCGATCATAGTTATGATGGCATCCGTGAACTGGATAACCGTCTTCCACCATGGTGGCTGTATGGCTTTTACCTGACCATCATTTTTGCAGGAGTATATCTTTATCGTTATCATGTTTCTCATACTGCTCCACTTCAGACTGAAGAACTTCAGATCGCAATGAAAGAAGCTGAAGCGCAGAAAGCTGAATACCTGAAGAAGTCTGCAAATAATATTGATGAGAACACCGTAAAATATCTTTCTGAAGCAACAGACCTCGAAGCAGGTAAGAAAGTTTTCGAAGCAAGCTGTACTCCTTGTCATGGTAAGAATGCAGAAGGTGTTGTAGGACCAAACCTCACTGATGATCATTGGATCCATGGAGGTTCATTATCGGATGTTTTCAAATCGATCAAATACGGCTGGCCCGAAAAAGGGATGAAAAGCTGGAAAGATGATTTCTCACCAAAACAGCTAGCACAACTAACCAGCTATATTAAATCACTTGAAGGATCAAATCCTCCAAATGCTAAAGCACCGGAAGGAGCTATCTATAAGGAAAACGGAGCAGCCCCTGCAACAGATTCCAGTAAAGTAGTAGCAGTGAAGTAAGATCAATAAACCCAACACAAAGAACCAGCATCATGGAAGAAGTAATTGTAAATAATAAGCAGGAAGACAGTTCATTCCGGGACCGGATCGCAACTGTAGATGAAAAGGGAAAACGCAAATGGGTATTTGCCCAGAAACCGAAGGGAAAATTTTACAATGCAAGAACCTATGTTAGCTGGTTCTTTTTTATCCTGTTCTTCGCGCTTCCTTTCATTGAAGTAAAAGGAAGGCCTTTATTTCTATTCAATATTCCCCAGGCAAAGTTTATCATATTCGGACAGGTTTTCTGGCCACAGGATTTTTTCATCTTTGGTTTAACGATGGTGACCTTCATCATCTTCATTGTATTGTTCACTTCAGCTTTCGGAAGATTATTCTGTGGATGGGTTTGCCCGCAAACCATCTTTATGGAAATGTTCTTTCGCAAGATTGAATATTTTATTGAAGGTGATGCACCTGCGCAGAGAACATTGGCAAAGATGCCATGGAACAAGGAAAAGATCCTGAAGAAGACCACCAAGCATATTGTGTTTTATTTCATGTCGTTCATCATTGCAAATTTTTTCCTTGCATATATCATCGGCATGAAAGAACTCATTTCGATCATTACTGATCCGATGAGTGCTCATATTGGCGGATTGCTTGCCATTGCTGTATTTTCCGGTGTTTTCTATGCAGTGTATGCATTCTTCAGGGAGCAGGCATGTACAGTGGTTTGTCCTTACGGAAGATTACAAAGTGTATTGCTGGATCAAAACTCTATGATCGTTGCTTACGATTACAAGAGAGGCGAACCAAGAGGTAAAGCCACCAAAAAAGCGGAATTGAATCTTGGCGATTGTGTTGATTGCAGTGCATGTGTAAGGGTTTGTCCAACAGGTATTGACATCCGCAACGGAACCCAGATGGAATGTGTAGGATGTACTGCCTGTATCGATGCATGTGATGATATCATGACCAAATTGAATTTACCTACAGGTTTGATCAGGTATGCATCAGAAAGCGGAATTAAAGAAAGCAAACCATTGAGGTATACAGGTAGAATGAAATTCTACACTGTTGTCCTGATCCTACTGGCTTCATTGCTGACCTTCCTGCTGATAACAAGAAAAGACATTACAGCAACCGTAATGCGTACACCAGGAATGTTGTACCAGGAAAGAGGAACCGATAGTATTTCAAACCTCTATAACATCAAAATTGCCAATAAAACTATCAGGGATATTCCGCTGGAAGTTAAGCTGGAAGCAACTTCGGGGGCAGTTCAGATCATAGGAGGAAACAATATCCATGTAAAAAAAGAAGGACAGGGATCAGGATCATTCTTCATTGTTCTTCCAGCGAAAGATATTAAAAAAAGAAGCAGTGAACTCAGGGTCAATCTGTATGACAAAGGCAAACTGATCACCACTGTAAAAACCAAATTTCTAGGACCAGTTGCTGAATAAGCAACGCAAATTGAATCATCATGACATTGAATTGGGGACATAAGATCATACTGGTATTCGTTGCATTTGTAGCAATGATGGTAACGCTGGTTTATAAATCCATGCATACTGAATTTGACCTGGTATCAAAAGAGTATTATAAAGAAGAACTTGGATTCCAGAAAGTAATTGATGCAAAGAATAATGCAAACAAGCTTTCATCACATATAAAGGTTAGGCTTACAGGATCACAGGTGATCATTTCACTTCCTTCAGAAATGAAAGATAAGGTTGTGAAGGGCGATGTGCATTTTTATTGTCCGACCGAAGCAAACAACGACAAAAAAGTTGGTTTGCAGATGGATACTGAAGGTGAGATCGCATTCAATAAAGACCAGTTCACTGCTGCTCCCTACATTGTAAAAGTAAGCTGGGAAGCAGATGGCGTTAGTTATTACGGGGAAGAAGGGATAAAAATCAATTAACATGACACAGGTAATTGTAACATCGCTTGTGCTGGGACTGATCAGCAGTTTCCATTGCGTGGGAATGTGCGGACCGCTTGCACTGGCGTTACCTGTTACTCACCACGATAAAGCCTCCCAGGTATTATCAATTGGACTGTACAATTTTGGAAGGATCATAACCTATGCCTTGCTGGGATTGCTGTTTGGACTGGCAGGAAGAAAATTATACCTGGCAGGAATGCAGCAATGGTTTTCCATTGGTGCGGGTATCCTGATGTTTTTTCTGGCATTTCAATATTTCATCAGGAAGAAAAACATACAGCCAAGATGGATGGATCGTTTTCATGCGGTTGTCCAGATGATGATGCAGCAGGCTTTACAAACAAATGGAAAGCTGTCTTACTTATTACTTGGGATGGCCAATGGATTATTGCCATGTGGAATGGTATACCTGGCGATTGCTGGCGCATTGAATACAACCGAAGTTTTGCACAGTGTTGTTTTCATGGCAGGTTTTGGTGCAGGCACTTTACCAGCCATGATGGCTCTTGCAATCTTTAGCATGAGAGTTGATTTGTCGGTAAGAAGACAGATCAAAAGATTTATGCCTTATGTTGTAGCCTGCATGGCGATTTTGTTGATCCTAAGAGGACTGAACCTGGGAATCCCTTTTGTGAGCCCTTATTTAGGTGGGAGTGTTAGTGAAGTGAGTTGTCATTGAGACGTGAAGACGTGGAGACGTGGAAGACATAGAAGACGTGGAAGACGTGGAATACATGGAATACACAGAATACACAGAAGCTACCCAGCGAATTGGTTTTCTAATAGATTAGGGTGATGCTTATTTCCGATTACCGATTACCGATTTCCGATTTTATTTCCCGATTTCAATTCCCGATTCCCGTTTCCGTTTTCCCAATTCCTGAATCTGCGTACCCCCACTCCTCTCCTTCCTCCAATTCCCGAACCTTATAGGTTTTATCCTTGAGAATGGTAAGAGCCATCCATATCATCAGAAATGGTGACAGCATAAACATGATCACCAGTACATTCAAAGAAGCACCTGTGAAAAAAAGTGCATTGTAGATCAGCAGGTAAACTGTTACCAGTGTCGTTGATATGATGGGATTCCTGAGCATATGGTCGTTGTTAGATTCATACTTCTCAAAAAACCATGCCTTTCCAGATAGCCTGTTAACTTTCTTTCAGATCGGGTAGATAAAACTTAACAGTTGTTCCTTCATCCAGTTTACTTTCCAGAGAAATATCTCCCCCTACCAGGTCGAGGTATCGTTTTACAATATGCAAGCCCAAGCCGGTACCCTGGATATTGAAAGCATTCTTTGCACGGAAGAAACTGCTGAACAAATGTTGCTGATCCTCTTCAGAAATACCAATTCCCTTGTCTTTTACAGCAACATTCAACTGGTGATCATGTTGTTCGGCAAGGACTTCAATCACTGCACCTTCAGGAGAAAATTTGGCAGCATTCGAGATAATATTGATAAGGATATTTTTCAGTAATTTTTTATCTGAATTGATCGAAGAAGTGCTTTTTAAATCCAGTGCTATCGATTGACCATTCTTCAATATCGGTTTGATCTCTTCCACAGTATCCTCAATGATCTCACTGACCACAAATGGCTCAATCTTACGCGCAACTTTACCTTCTTCCAATTTTCCAAGAGAAAGAAAATCTTCGAGGAGATCATTCAAATGTTTTACGGAATCTTTGATTTTGCGGATATGTCGCTCACGTTTTTCCTGGTCTTCCGTTTTCTGGTATTTTGACAATAATGAGGCAGATGAAAGTACAGTACTGAGTGGAGTTCTGAATTCATGAGATGCCATTGATACAAACCTGGACTTGATCTCGTTGAGTTCTTTTTCCTTATCAAGCGCCTCACTTAATTCCTGCTGTGAACGCTCCAGTTCATGCAAAGCTTCACGAAGGATCAAAGTTCTTTCTTCAACCTTATTTTCAAGATCTGCATTCAGTTTCCTAACCTGCTTGGTGATCTTTTCCAATTCATTCTTCTGCTCAATCAAACGAACTTCAGCTTCCTTTCTTTGGGTGATGTCGACAAGAAATGCGATCACAAACATATCTTCCTTCAACTTGAAATAACTAAGGCTTACTTCCACAGGAAATTCATCCCCTGACCTTTTCTTCGCATACAGATCACGGTTATGACCCATGGATCGGTTGCCCGGTGATTCGTAAAACTGGTCGCGGTATTTATGGTGATTATGCGTAAATCTTTTAGGGATCAGCATTTCAATTGGCTTACCCAACAGTTCCTGTTCTTCATATCCAAAGAGTTTTAAAGCAGCAGGATTGATAAGTACTATTTCGCCATTTTTATTAGTAAGAACCACCCCTTCCGTTGCAAACTCAAATAATGCATTGAGGTATGTTTTTTCCTTTTCGATCGAACCGTACAGTTTTTTGATCTGAAGGGTTACAAACATTGTGATCACTAAAACCAGGCAGGACAACAGCTGCGGAAGAAGTAATTCAGTGCTGTTATACTGGTCAGTTAGCAAAGCAAATATGAGCACTGCTGCAATAGAAATCCATCCCAACAATTTTGTATAAAAATCATTTTTAACCAGGATGGTCAGCAGGATCACGAAAACATAACCGCTGTTAAAAAAAACAAGTGATGGATACAGAAATTTGATAAAGCTGATCAGGAAGAAAAGCAATATGCACATGAAGAGGATCGCTCGTGACTTGGTCTGGTACATAGATTTTACAAAGGTGCTTTAAATTAAATCAAAATCATTGTGCTACAAGGTATTCTCTGAAAATTACCACATCCATGGATCAATTATCTTTGCGTCATGCGTATAGATATTATTTCGGTAGTTCCGGGACTTTTCGAAGGGCCTTTTGGACATTCAATTATGAAAAGAGCACAGGAAAGGGGATTACTGGAGGTTCATGTACACAACCTACGGGACTTCACTCCATACAAGCATGGCCAGGTGGATGATTACCAGTTTGGAGGCGGAGCCGGAATGGTGATGATGCCGGAGCCATTGGCTATTTGCATTGAAAAACTTTCAGCAGACAGGACATATGATGAGATCATTTACATGACTCCTGATGGTAAAAGATTTGAACAGAGAACCGCAAACAGTCTTTCATTAAAAGACAATCTGCTGATCATTTGTGGTCATTATAAAGGTATTGATGAAAGGATCCGGAAGATGTTTGTAACCATGGAGATCTCAATCGGAGACTATGTATTGAGCGGCGGAGAGCTGGCTGCAGCTGTGGTGGTAGATGCAATCGGACGATTGATACCGGGAGTTTTGAATGATGAAACTTCAGCATTGACTGATTCTTTCCAGGATAATTTACTGGCTCCTCCCGTGTATACCAGGCCAGCGGATTTCAGGGGCGAGAAAGTACCGGAGATCCTGCTTAGTGGTGATCCAAAAAAAGTGGAGGAATGGAGATATGAAATGGCGGTGAAGAGAACGAGGGAAAGAAGGCCAGATCTGGAGGGCTGACCACAGCGAAGCAGTGGGCTGAACTCACCGGACTGAATAAACAGCGTAGCTGTTTAGGCTGGCCTGAAGGATAAAATTTAAACGGGCAGAATGTTTGATTTAAACAAACGTTCTGCCCGATTTTCTGTCAGCCCAATCACCTTCGGTGTTTGTTCAGCCAGTTGCGTTCAGCCCAACCTGTTTTACAGGTTGGTCAGCCCGCTATTTCACAACCGGTAAGGCTTTTTCCCTCACCAGCTTATTGAATTCTGCAATATCCTTTTCACGGATCTCTTTCAGTTTTGCGAAAGCAGCATCGGATTGCTTTTTCAGTTCTTCATACACTTCGCGGGATTGTTTGCTAGGCGCGAAATTGCCGCTGTTAGCAGTATTGAAAACCCCGGCCAGCTTATCATTCAGCCTGATCGGATAATTCAGTACATCCTGGAAACTTTTGGCTTTTGTTTGATACAGCAATTCTTCCACCGCGGTCAGTTTTTTCTGAATACTATCGGCAGCAGATTTTATTTCCTTTGGAACATCAGCACCCTGCCTGCTCACAAAATCACTGATCTGCGTTCTGTAATTACGGATATCCTTTACAGCTTTCTGAACTTCGGTAAACTTATTCTGCACTTCGTTCAGGAATTCAAACTGTGCTTCATAATCCTGCTGAGTTGTTTTGAAATTAGGATCTGCCACAACTGTAAATGGTACTTCTGTAGAATCGTTTCCAACTTTTACCCTGGCAGTATAATTCCCCGGAACAGCTTTAATGCCCGATGGCACTCCATTCCAAAGGATCATTCCATCAATCCTTTCAGCAGAAGGATAAACAAGGTTCCAGACAAACTGGTTCATTCCTTTATCAAGTTCCAGCTTGCTGTCTTTTGAATCAGTAGAATATTTCCTGACAGATTTTTTATTCTTATCAAAAAACTCAATACTTGCCTTTGTTGAATCACTCAGATTCTTAACATAGTAATTGATCACTACACCATTCGGAGGATTCATTCCTGCATTAACCGGATTTTGAGTTGTATATCCTTCCATCCTGTATGAAGGATTCACTTCAAACACATGCAGGTTCTTATTTACAACGGATGCATCATATTGCTGAACAGGAGTAAGATCATCCACGATGTAAATAGATCTTCCCTGGGTTCCTACTACCAGGTCATTGTTCTTAATGGTCAGATCAGTGATGGGAACAATTGGGAGATTTAACTGGAAGCTTCTCCAGTTTGCACCATCATCATAAGAAATATACATTCCATATTCAGTACCTGCATATAGCAATCCAGGCTTTTTCTGATCAGCTGCAATGGCCCTGGTGAAGTGCATTTTATCAATACCATTCACTACCAGCTTCCAGGTCTTTCCATAATCTTCGGTCTTATAGATATATGGTCTGAAATCATCCAGCTTGTACCTAGTACCAACAAAATAAGCAGAACCTTTTTTGAATGGATCAATTTCAACCCGGTTCCACATCATCCATTTCGGCGCATCTTTCGGCGTTACATTATCCCAGTTCTTTCCTCCGTCTTTGCTAACCTGGATCAAACCATCATCGGTTCCAACCCATAAAAGGTCCTTCTCCAACGGAGATTCTGCCGCAGTGAAGATGGTACAGTAATATTCAACAGAAGTATTATCCTGCGTGATGGGACCACCACTGGAAACCTGCTTTGATTTGTCGTTGGTAGTAAGATCCGGCGACAGTGCTTCCCAGCTTGCTCCTTCATTGGTTGTTGCAAAAAGCACATTACCTGCAGCGTACAATTTCTTTGGATCATGCGGTGAGAAGAAGATCGGGAAATTCCACTGGAACCTGTATTTCAGCACATCAGCTCCTGCACCGATCGGGTTATCAGGCCATACTGTGATCGCCCTGTTTTCGCCGGTTTTGTGATCAAGCCTGGAAAGGTATCCGCCATAATTTCCTCCGTAAGCTATATCCGGATTCAATGGGTCTGCTACCACATAACCACTTTCGGCACCTGCTGTTTCTTCCCAGTCCTTTTCTGTGATAGAACCACCATAAGTGCGGCTGCGGATCCTCAAGGTTGAGTTATCCTGTTGTGCTGCAAGCACTCTGTATGGAAATGCATTATCGGTTGAAACCCTGTACAGCTGCGCTGTTGGCTGGTTCATCATAGTGCTCCAGCTTTCTGCACCATCAAAACTGATCTGTGCCCCGCCATCATCAGCAACGATCATCCTGTTTCCATCCTTTGGATCGATCCATAGATCATGGTGATCACCATGTGGCGTTCTTACCGACTGCCAGCTTTTACCTCCATCGCGGCTTCTCATGAAACCAACGTTTGGTGCATACACCAGGTTTTCATTATTGGGATCAACAAAAACTTTGGTATAATACCATGCACGCTGACGAATATTATTATCACTGCTCACCAGGGTCCAGCTATCACCGGCATTATTGCTGGTGAACATGCCGCCTTTTTCATTCTCAATGATAGCATAAACCTTATCCGGATTGGATGGAGCAACTGCAACACCAACAATCCCCCAAACTCCTTTAGGCAAACCTTTCGAAGCACTGATGTTCTTCCAGGTCTCACCGCCATCCATACTTTTCCAAATTCCGCTTCCTTCACCACCACTTTCAAGGCTGTACGGAGTCCTGATCACACGCCAGGTTCCGGCATAGAGGATATTTGGATTACCGGGTTCCATTACAAGATCCGATGCACTTGTCTGTTCATTCACATACAGCACTTTTTTCCAGGTCTTTCCTCCATCAACAGTTTTAAATATTCCTCTTTCCTGGTTTGGTCCGAAAAGATGGCCCATAACCGCAGCCCACACAATATCTGGATTGCGTGGATGTACTACCATACGAATGATATGACGACCTTCTTTCAACCCGATATTCTTCCAGGTTCTTCCGGCATCATCACTTCTCCATGCTCCTCCCAGCCCTTCACTCACATTACCACGCATAGTGTTCTCGCCTTCACCTACATAGATGATCTGCTCATCAGATGGCGCCACAGCTACAGCACCGATGGTTCCTCCAAAATATTTATCGCTGATATTTTTCCAGGTTGCACCGCCGTTAGTAGTTTTCCATACTCCACCACCCGTAGCACCGAAATAAAAAGTATTCTTATCTGTATAAGACCCGGCAACAGCGGCACTTCTACCACCACGCCATGGCCCGATAAGCCTGTATTTCACGTTTGAAAAAAGAAGGGAATCCTGGTTCCCAGGTACATTGACGATCTTTTTCTTTTGGGCATCAGCACTGAAGATCATGACCAATGCAGTTAACCCAAGTAGTAATTTTCTCATGCAATTTTTTTAGTACAGAATATTTATTGAAAGCTTAGTGTTTGATCAGTTTTTCAGCATCAAGCCTGGAGTTAACTTCGATCTTTTCCATGGTGAGTCCTCCTGCGTTGGCACCCATTCCGCCTCCCGACTGCTCTATCTTACCCGGGAATACCAGTCCGAACGCAGTTTGCATATGCTCGCTATATTTTACAACGATATCCACCTGTTTAGGAGCTTGCTGGCCATCTCCGTCGCCTCTTCTTCTTCCACCAGCCATCCCTTTATAACTCATTCCAACAAGGTTATATGTTTTCGCATCAATAAAATAATGCTGCTCGGTTCCTGATGCAGGAGTTAGTTTCAGGTTGAAAGCTTCTGCACCATTGAAGTTTTCCTTCCCAACCAGTTCAATCTTACTTCCTTTCTTATCCGCATCCAAAAGCGGGTTGATCTCGAGTTCCATGACCTGAGCCTTCAGCATTGGTTCAGGCATATCCTGGAATTCGCCTCCATTGCGGGGATTGGAGAACCATCCTTTGGTTGGCGTAACGATCATAGTCATGGAACCCATACCAAAATCCACTTCTCTCCTGACCACTTTATCCTTAACCTTCGAGATCTTTGAAGTGATCTCGTTACCATTCTGCATAACAGCAACGCCTTCCATATAAACGGTGTTTGCCTGGCGCCATTTGTCGATGCCACCCGTTGCCTCAAGGTGCTTTGCAATAACTTCTTCAGCAGTTTGTGCAAACAGCAGGCACGACAGAAACAAAGCTGGAATAGTCGTGAATAACCTTTTCATAAATTGTATTTGAATTATTAACAGGCCGAAATAGCCCTTGTAAATTTAAAGGTCTGCACATTACCTTGTGCAATAAATTAATCAGGATGGAACAATCGATGGAACTGAAAGGCTGGATCGTTGATATTCTTAATCACCGCACCTATGCAGGCAAGGTTAGGATTGAAAAGGGAAAGATCGCTGAGATCGTTGAGGTCCATGACCCGGCCATTCCGCAGCAATACATCATTCCGGGATTTGTTGATAGTCATGTTCATATTGAAAGTTCCATGTTAATCCCTTCAGAATTTGCGAGGCTTGCAGTGGTGCATGGAACCGTGGCTACCATCAGTGATCCTCACGAAATAGCCAATGTTTGTGGCATGAGGGGTGTTCAATATATGATTGAAGATGGAAAGAAAGTTCCCTTTCACTTTTATTTCGGCGCACCCAGTTGTGTTCCGGCCACCACATTCGAAACTGCAGGTGCAACTCTGGATGCAGAGGAAGTAAAGCAGTTATTGATGATGGATGAAATTCATTATTTAAGTGAGATGATGAACTTTCCCGGGGTGCTGTTTGAGGATGAAGAAGTGATGAAGAAGATCAAATATGCAAAAGAATTAAATAAACCTGTTGATGGACATGCACCTGGACTAAGAGGTGACGACATGAAAAAATATGTTGCAGCAGGTATCAGTACAGACCACGAATGCTTCACTCATGAAGAAGCCAAAGAAAAACTGGATGCAGGGATGAAGATCCTGATCAGGGAAGGTAGTGCTGCGAAGAATTTTGAAGCACTGGTAAACCTGCTGCATGATCATAGTGAACATATGATGTTTTGTACGGATGACAAACACCCCGACAGCCTTGAAACCGGTCATATCAATGAACTATGTGCAAGGGCAGTAGCAAAAGGAATAGACATCTATAAAGTTTTGAAAGCGGCCTGTATCAACCCGGTTCTTCATTACAAAATGAATAATGGATTGCTCAAAGAAGGCGATGATGCAGATCTTGTGGTACTGGAAAATCTTGAAACATTCAGGGTTTTAAAGACATACATCAAAGGAGTAAAAGTTGCTGAAAATGGTGTATCACTGATCAACAGGATCAATAACCTTGATGTGCCTCTGAATAATTTCAACTGCAAGCCTATCACGACGAATCTTATTGAAGTTGATTTCCAGGATGAGCATGAGATCCCAGTAATTGAAGCTTACGATGGACAACTCATAACCGGCAAGCTGATGCATGAACCGAAGATTAAGGATGGAAAGATCATCAGTGATATTGATAATGACATTCTCAAGATCGTTGTGGTAAATAGATATGCTCCATCAAAACCTTCTGTTGCATTTATAAAGAATTTCATGATGAAAGAAGGCGCTATTGCATCTACTGTAGCACATGATTCACACAATATAGTGGCCGTGGGTTGCGATGATGAAAGCATCTGCAAAGCTATCAACCTGGTGATCGCATCAAGGGGTGGTGTGAGTTGCGTTAAATCAAATGATGAAATGATTCTGCCATTACCGGTTGCCGGATTGATGAGTATGGAAGATGGATATAAGGTAGCATCTGCCTATACAAGGATCGATGCCATGGCCAAATCATGCGGGAGCAAACTTTCAGCACCATTCATGACCCTTTCATTCATGGCCTTATTGGTAATACCACACTTAAAACTGAGCGATAAAGGCCTTTTTGACGGAGACAGTTTCAGATTGATCTGATCAAATTCCGGATTCACCGAAAAAATCAGGGTTTTCACCGATAGTCACTTGCCCGTGGAGCAGGTGCGGAATAGATTTGTCTAAAATTACAAACATGGAAACACAGGCATATAATCCACCAACAGAAAGAAGAGGAAAAAGACGATGTAGTAATCGCGGCGGAGGTGGAACCAGGATCGGGATCATCCTCGTGATCATAGGTATATTGTTACTATTGAAAACCATGGGATTTATGTTTCCTTTCTGGGTATTTCAATGGTATTCCCTTCTGATATTGATTGGATTGCTGATCGGGCTGGGCAGTGGATTCCGTGACAAGGGAGGACTGATCATGATGGCAGTGGGCGCAGTTTTTCTTTTGAGAGATGTATATGCAGACACACCATATAGAGAGTATGCTATCCCAATTGTGGTGATCCTTGCAGGTATATTCTTCATGATATCAAACAGGAGAAAAAGACAGTCAATGGAAAATCAAAGTACATACAGTACATCCACAGCAGATACTCCAGTAGAGATGCACAAAAGTGACGCCATTGATGTGGCTGCAGTTTTCGGAGCAGTCAAAAGACTGGTGGTATCAAAGAACTTCCAGGGCGGAGAAGCTGTGGCAGTATTTGGTGGAGTGGAGCTAAACCTTATCCAGTCTGATATACAGCATCCCATTGAACTCGAAACTGTGGCTGTATTTGGCGGAGTGAAACTTATCATTCCATCCAACTGGACAGTTCGCTCAGAAGCCGTGGCCATCTTTGGCGGGGTGGAAGACAAACGTGATCCAAACGTGATCCCCGATCCAAACAAAACAATTATACTCAAAGGCAGTACGATCTTCGGTGGAATTGAAATCAAAAGCTACGCATAAATATTAAACCTTATCACTATGCAATGGTACCTGGCAAAGATCGTCTTCCGGATACACTGCGGGGACGGTCAACATACACCTCAATTTGATGAGCAGCTTCGGCTCATCAATGCAGAACATGAAGAAGAAGCATTTGAAAAAGCACGTGCAATCGGAGCATCTGAAGAAGACAGTTTCCTGAACAAAAATGAGAAGCTGGTTAAATGGGAATTCATTGATGTTGCAGAACTGCATCGTATTGATGAATTGATTGACGGAGTTGAATTATACTCAAAAGTTGAGGAAAAGGAATTCGGATTTTTATATGAAGAACAGGTGCGCAAGCGTGCATCACATATCCGGATGAATATTGAAAACAAAGTGCTGATCACTTACTAAAGCAATCCATTGGCAAGAAGTCCATTCGCTTCAAGAAAGAATAAACTGATCCTGCTGACAGGCATCATGATCTGGTCATTCATGCACTTTTTCATGTTGCGGAAAGCAGGATTCAGTTTGACAATTGCTTTAACGGATACAGCTATCAATAATGGATTGCTGGTGTTCATTGCACTGCTGCTGATCACTATTCTTCAGCATTACCGTCCGCAAAAGAACAGGTATTTGAACCTGCTGGTATGGTGTACAGTATTGAGTTTAACATGGAGAGCAATAGTAGGATTGAGTCTGGGTAACCTGTTTGAAGAAATATTATCAGATGATGGCATAAGCTACGGGCAATATCTTGATGCATCCATGATCTATCGTTTCAATATTGCTTTCCTGATCTGCTGTTGTGCAAGTTTGCTGGCGCTGTTTTATTTCAACCACCAGGAGCAGATGGAGAATGAAAAAAGAAGACAGTTGTCGGAGCAATCGATCAGGGATGCTGAGCTTTATAAATTAAGACAGCAACTTCAACCACATTTTCTATTCAATAGTCTTAATTCGATCAGTGCACTCGCGGGAAGTCAGCCTGATGCTGCAAGAAAAATGATCCAGCAATTATCAGATTTTTTGAGAGGGACGATCAGGAAAGATGAGTTGCAATCTGTAACAGTACAAGAAGAATTAAATCATCTTTCCTTATATCTCGACATTGAAAAAGTAAGATTTGGTCATAGGTTAAGTACTTCAGTAGATATTGAAGAGAATTGCAAGATCATGCAAATTCCGCCGATGGTATTGCAGCCGATCGTAGAGAATGCGATCAAGTTTGGATTGTATGATACTACTGATCCCATTACGATCACCGTAAATGTTTATTGCAAGGATGAATTATTACATATTGAAGTAACCAATCCTTTTGACCCAGGTTCATCATTACACAGGCAGGGCACAGGTTTCGGCGTAAGTTCATTGCAGAGAAGGCTCTATCTTTTATTTGCAAGAAATGACCTGGTGACCACTGAAACAAGAGAGAACCTTTATACTATTATCGTTAAAATACCACAGCATGATAAAAGCAATACTGGTAGATGATGAACCATTAGCCAGGTCGATTGTGCGTGAATATCTTTCAACCTATTCCGAAATAGAGATCGCAGAAGAATGTAATGATGGATTTGAAGGGATCAAAGCGATCCAGAAGATCAAACCTGACCTGGTATTCCTCGATATACAGATGCCGAAGATCAATGGGTTCGAGATGCTTGAGCTGGTGGAAGAACTTCCCAAAGTGATATTCACAACAGCATTTGATGAATATGCGATGAAAGCATTTGAAATAAATGCAGTGGATTATTTATTGAAACCATTCAGTAAGGAAAGATTTGACAAGGCAGTGCAGAAAGTTTTGGATCAGCCGGTTGCTGTAAAAGAAGCAATGGATACAGATGCAGGTAATAATGTTTACCTGCAGCAATCGCAGCGCATTGTGATCCGCGACCAGGGAAAGATCATTATCATTCCACTTCAGGACATCTTATATTTTGAAGCTGCAGATGATTACGTAAAGATCCATACAAAAGATAAAAATTACCTGAAGAACAAAACACTTTCCTATTATGAGAAAGCACTGGAAGGAACATCATTTGTTCGCGTTCATCGTTCCTACCTTGTAAATACTTTATCGATCATCAGGATCGATCCATACGGCAAGGAAAATTATTCCGCGCTATTAAGTAATGGAGCCGTGGTGAGTGTGAGTAAGGGAGGGTATGGGAAGGTGGTGAGGGGGATTTGAGGGAGGAGATGAGGAGGTGAGGAGATGAGGATATGAGGAGATGAGGAGATGAGGAGATGAGGAGATGAGGAGGTGAGGA
>CBHWDO010000014.1:0-102010 GCA_966112615.1 uncultured bacterium | reverse complement strand
TTGTGGACCCTGCCGGGCTCGAACCAGCGACCCTCTGATTATGAGTCAGATGCTCTAACCGACTGAGCTAAGGGTCCTCCTGAAAATCAGGACGGCAAAACTAAGGCAATTCTTCCATACATCAATAACTCATCTCGTCAAGCTTTACCTTCCCCTTAAAGGTCCAGAATACAAAACCAGTGTACATCGCCACCAATGGGGTCCCGATCAGGGCGATGTTCAGCAGGATCCGCATGGTCTTCTGCGAAGAAGCCGCATTGTGGATCGTAATGCTGTTTGCCGGGTTCGCACTGTCGTAAACCAGGTTGGGAAAAACTTCAATGGCTACCGCCACCAACAGGGCCGCAATAGTTACTGCTGAACTGATGAACGCCCAGCCATAATTCCGCTTATTCAACTGCCTGGGAATATTGGCAATTGCCAGGAACATGATCACCGCAAAGAGAAAAAGACTGGGGTTCGACCGGATCCTGTCGCTCATATGCGGGATGTACAACAGCGTGTATAGTGTGGTGAGACCGAATGCTACCAGGAAAAAGATCGTAAAGTTCTTTGCGAGGATCGTGAGTTTGGTAAATAACCTGTTCTCCGTTTTCATCGCCAGGTATATGGCGCCATGCATCATAAAAAGCGCCAGCGTAGTGATGGCCACCAATATGCTGAATGGATTGAAGAAATAAAACACCGACCCTGTGAATTCCTTGTTCTCATTCAACGGCAACCCCAGCGCAACATTTCCAAGCATCAATCCCAATGAAAGCGTTACAGTCACCGATGCAAAAGTGTACACTACATCCCAGGTCCATCTCCAACGACTTCCCGGTTCCTTGCTCCTGAATTCAATCGCCACGGCTCTCCAGATCAATCCTATCAAAAACACCATCACCGGTAAATAAAAAGCAGAAAACACTGCCGCATAGGCAACAGGAAACCCTGCAAACAAAGCACCCCCCGCAATCACCAGCCATACTTCATTCCCATCCCATACCGGTCCGATCGCATTGAGCGCAATTCTCCTGCTTTGTTCTTTTTTTAGAAACAAATGCAATGCACCGGCCCCAAGATCAAAGCCATCCAGGATCGCATATCCGCTGATCACTCCTCCGAATACGAGGAACCAAAGTGTGTTGTAGTCAAGTCCGAGGAACATGGAGTTTATTTTAAATCGGTAATCGGTAATCGGGAATCGGAAAAAAATCAATGCATGGAAGGGCCAACTGTTCCTTTTCGTTTGCTGTATTGCTCCTGTTCCGCATCCAGTGGTTCGAGATGCAATTCAGGCCCATGTTTGATCTTCTTATTCAATAAGTACAGAAATAAAACAAACAGCATCGCATACACCAGTGTGAATAATATCAATGAGATCATTACCTGTTCCGCCTTCACATTCTTCGATAAGGCATCTGATGTTTTTAATAATCCATAAACAACCCATGGCTGTCTTCCCATCTCTGCTGCAAACCATCCGCATTGGTTGGCGATCTGCGGCAATAACACTGCATAACAGAATACGATCATCAGCCATCGCTGCTGAAAAAGATTTCCTCTTCGCCATTGAATACAGGCAAATAATGTCAATGCAATCAATGCCATCCCGATCGCAACCATAATATGATAGAATTGGAAAATGCTGTTAACCTGTGTTGGTTTTTCTCCTTCTGCAAATGCATTCAATCCTGTGACAGGTTTAGTGAAATCCTGGTGTATCAGGAAACTCAATCCTCCCGGCACTTTCAGCCCATAGGTCTGTTGCTTTTCCTTATCAACCCATCCCAATAAATACATATCAGCTTTAGCACTGCTATCAAAATGTCCTTCCAGTGCAGCAAGTTTTGCTGGTTGATATTTAGCAACAACATCAGCGCTCCTATGACCGGTAAATAATTGGGCTAAAGAAAAAACAGTTGCTACTGCAAGGGCAATTTTAAATGAAGGTTTCGCGATCTGCAGGTGTTTATTCCTGATGATATAATAAGCATTCACACTCAGCACCAGGAATGCTCCTGCAAGGAAAGCTCCGATCCATACATGCCAGAGCCTGTCCATACTCGATGGGTTGAATACCATCGCCCAGAAATCAGTGATCTCTGCTCTGGCATTCATCCCTTCTCCAACAATATGGTATCCCGCGGGTGTTTGCTGCCAGCTGTTGGCTACAACGATCCATACAGCGCTGAACATGGAACCAAGGAACACCATGATCGTAGAAAAGAAATGCACTTTGGAACTCACACGGTTCCATCCAAACAACAATATTCCCAGGAACCCACTTTCCAGTGCGAATGCAAAGATGCCTTCTGCAGCAAGTGCACTTCCGAAAATATCACCTACATATCTTGAATAGGTTGCCCAGTTTGTTCCGAATTCAAATTCCATGATGATGCCAGTCGCAACACCTAATCCAAAGATCAGGGCGAAGATCCGGATCCAGAAGCGTGTCATGTCTTCATAGATCTTATTGCCTGTCTTCAGGTATAATCCTTCCATGATCACAAGGATCAATCCTAATCCAATACTTAATGGTGGATAGATGTAATGAAACGCGATGGTGAATGCGAACTGAATGCGGGAGAGTATCTCTACGTCCATTGCAGTTAGGTTGATGGTATATAAAGATAAATCAACAACCGTCAAAAATTCCAGCGAAGGTTGCAATTCTTTAACTTATTTATGTTTTCAGTTTAGCGGGTTCTGTATATTTTGTACCATAATTTATTGTATGAGATACCTGGCAGTATTACTGTTTGTTGTGATTGCATCCTGTTCAAAGAAAGATTCAGAGCCTGAAATTGTAACCCCGCCCAACGAAACATTTAAAATAGGTTCATCAACATCTGAAGACATTTCAACAGCATATCACACGCATGGAATTTCATTCACCCCAACATTTAAAATTTCTTTTACTGCTCCGGTGAAAACAGGTAGTGCAGAAGGACAGGTAACACTTACTGATGTAAATAATTCAGCAGTCCCATTGAATATTTTATTACAGGGGGCAGATACAATTTTAAATATCACTCCAAAAGTTTCACTGAATCCAATTTCAAAATATACTTTAAAGATCTCTTCCAATCTCTTGTCAAAAAATGAGAAGAAATTAGGTACCGAGTTTAAATATACATTCGTAACACATATTGATTCTTCTGATAAATTTACACGTGTATCTGATGATGAGTTGTTGACGATCATTCAAAAACAGCATTTCAAATATTTTTGGGATTTTGGCCATCCTGTAAGTGGCATGGCAAGAGAAAGAAATACTTCAGGCGATCTTGTAACAACAGGCGGAACGGGTTTTGGTGTGCTGTCTATTTTGACTGGTATTCACCGTGGATTTATAACAAGAGAGGAGGGCCTTCAAAGAGTTCAGAAGATCGTTTCTTTTCTTAAAACTGCTCCGCATTTTCATGGTGCATTTTCTCATTGGATGAATGGAAATACAGGCGCAGTCATTCCTTTCAGCGCAAAAGACGATGGCGCCGACCTGGTTGAAACATCGTTATTAATGCAGGGACTGATCACTGCGCGTCAATATTTTAACCAGGCCGGATCTGAACAAACATTGAGAGATGATATAAACTTTTTATGGAATAGGGTTGAATGGAGCTTTTTCCAAAATGGCCAAAATAAATTATACTGGCATTACAGTCCGAATGGAGGGTTTATCATGAACGTTCCAATATCCGGATGGAATGAAGCCCTGATCACCTATGTTCTCGCTGCTTCTTCAAAAGATTACTCCATTACCAAAGAAGTGTATGAGCAGGGCTGGGCCAGGAATGGTGCCATGAAAAATAATAAGAAATTTTCCGGGGTGACCCTTCCATTAGGTCCGGATGCGGGTGGACCCTTATTCCTGGCGCATTATTCTTTCCTGACAATTGATCCGAGAGGTTTGAAGGATCAATATGCAGACTATATGGAGCAGAATACAGCACATACAAGGATCAATTATGAACATTGTAGATTCAATTATGATAAGTTTTACGGGTATAGTCAAAATGTTTGGGGACTGACTGCAAGCGATGATCCGTATAAAGGGTATGATGCGCATTCTCCGACAAATGATAATGGTGTAATCTCTCCTACAGCGGCAATTGCATCCATGCCATATATGCCAACTGAATCAATGAATGCATTGAGATTTTATTATTATACTCTTGGTGATAAGCTTTTCAAGAATTATGGTTTCATTGATGCATTTAGTTTGCATGAACCATGGTTTGCTGATTCATTCCTGGCCATTGACCAGGGGCCAATTATTGTGATGATTGAAAATTACAGAAGCCAGTTATTATGGGATCTTTTTATGAGTGCGCCTGAAATTAAAACCGGAATGACAAAACTTGGATTTCAAAGTCCTAAATTGTAGGCTTAAATTTTCCAGGAATGCATTACTTAATGTATAAGAATGCTGTTAAAGCCCTGCTTTGTATCAGCATTCTTTCTTTTTCTTCAAGTTCATTTGCTCAGAAAAAATCAGCAAAAAAAGAAACATCTTCAAAACCTTCAGTTGATCTTACCATCAACAGGAATATCAGCGATGAAGAACTGCTCGACCTGGTGCAAAAGCAGACCTTCAGGTATTTTTGGGATTTCGCACACCCGGTTTCTGGCTTGTCGAGAGAGCGCAGCAATATCGCTTTCGACTATGGTGAAGAAGTGGTAACCACCGGTGGTACAGGTTTCGGAATCATGTCTATAATTGTGGCTGCAGACAGAAAGTGGATCACAAGGGAACAGGCTGTTGAGAGGTTGTTGAAGATGGTGAACTTTCTTAGGAAATCAGATCACTATCATGGAATATTCCCGCACTGGCTAAATGGTGCAACAGGTAAGACCATTCCTTTCAGCAGGAGAGATGATGGGGGAGATGTGGTGGAGAGTGCATTTCTATTCCAGGGATTATTGTGTGCCCGTCAATACTTCAATGGAGATAATCCAAAAGAGAATGAGTTAAGAAACAAAATTAACTGGACCTGGACCGAGGCAGACTGGAACTGGTATACAAAAGATAATAGCAGTGTGTTGTTCTGGCATTGGAGTCCAAACCAGGGTTGGGCTATGAATCACGAGATCCGTGGATGGAATGAATGCCTGATCGCTTATGTGCTTGGTGCTTCATCGCCCACTTATCCTATTCATCCAAATGCTTATCATCGTGGATGGGCCAACAGTAATTATTTTAAAAATGGAAAAGAATATTATGGCATCAAACTTCCGTTAGGATTTGATTATGGTGGTCCATTATTTTTCTCGCATTATTCTTTCCTTGGATTGGATCCTAGAGGATTGAAAGATCAGTATGCAAATTACTGGGAGCAGAATGTAAACCACACACTGATCAATTATGAACACTGTGTACGCAATCCGAATAATTTCAAAGGATATAGTGATCAGTGCTGGGGATTGACTGCAAGCGACAACCATGAAGGATACAATGCTCATTCACCAGATAATGATTTGGGAGTGATCACTCCAACAGCTGCATTATCCGCATTTCCATACACCCCTGAAAAAAGCATGAAGGCATTGCGACATTTCTATCTTGATCATGGAGATAAGATCTGGAGTGAATATGGATTTGTAGATGCTTTCAATGAATCGAAAGGATGGTATGCAAAATCGCATCTTGCCATCGACCAGGGGCCTATCATTGTAATGATCGAGAATTATAGAACCGGCCTGATGTGGAAACTATTTATGAGCTGCCCTGAAGTACAGGAAGGTTTGAAAAAGTTAGGTTTTACCAAGGCTGAACGCCCGTAGAAAAACATTCAACATGAAATACATTTTATTATTCCTTCTTCTGCCTCTGTTCTCCATTGCACAACAGCAGCCATTTGCAGAAGAAATAGCAGCTTTTAAGAAACAGGACTCTATATCGAAACCAAAACCAGGGTCTATCCTTTTTGTGGGAAGTTCTTCCTTCAGGATGTGGAAAGATGTACAGCAGGATTTTCCGAAGCATCGTATCATCAACCGTGGGTTCGGCGGATCAAACCTGCTTGATGTTATTCAATATGCCGACGATATCATTTACCCATATAAAGCATCCAAAATTGTGATCTATGCGGGTGAGAATGATATAGCCCAGGATGCAACAGCGGCGCAGGTTTTCGATCGATTCAGAATCCTCTTCGGAATGATCAGGGCACACCAGAAGGATGTACCGTTGATCTTTGTTTCAATCAAACCAAGTCCAAGCAGGGAGAAATATTTACCGGTAGTTAAAGAAGCAAACAGCCTGATCAAAGATTATCTCTCAAAACAAAAAAATACATCCTATGTGGATGTATTCTCTTTGATGCTTAACAGCGATGGTTCTTTTAAAGATATCTATATCCAGGACAAACTTCACATGAACCGTGCAGGTTACGATGTCTGGAAGTCTGCCCTTGATAAAGTATTGTAATTATTTTACTTCAACCGGTGCTTTATCCGCTACAGGATGTTCCGCCTTGAACACATGCCCGGTCAGGGAAGCAGCAGTTTGAGCTAATTGTTTTTGATAGATCAGCTGCTGCTTTTTCATTTCACCTAATGGCTTCACTTTAGGTCCCATAACAGTAAACCAGATCTCATTCGCACCCTGGATAGAACTTCCGTGTGATGTCCATTCTTCTTTTACGATATCACCTCTTCCGTGATCTGTTGTGATCAGCAAAGTGGTTTTGTTCTTATACTCAGGATCATTCTGGATCCAGTTCCAAATTTCTCCAACCCATTGACTGAACTGGTTTGCAGCATCGAGATAATATTTATAATCGCCATGGTGTGCGAATTCATCGGTTTCGCCATAAGAGATATAAAGCACTTTTGGTCTTTTGGTTTTCAGGTAATGTATAGCCTGGTAATGCGTGAATACATCAAGGCATTCAGCCATACCAAAAGGTTTGAATGAATTCTTCACCATTTCATTCAGCAGCTTCATTTGTGGATCAGTTCCTGCAACACTGTTATCATCAAATGCATTGATCACCGGGAAACCTGCGCGTTTTTCATTGATGATCCTGTCGAATGCATTCCAAGCTCCGAATGCAGCAACCTTTCCTTTGTATGCAGGAAGTGCATTATAGTACTCTAGAATATTTGTATTAGGGTTAGGCTTGTAATCGTTTGAATTGACGGCCGTGTCTACGTTTCCGGTCAGTATCTCGCTGTAACCCGGGTAAGAGAACCAGTATGGATTCGCATTGTCAACCTTGTTTCCAAGATCACGGTTTCCATATAGCTGTCCATCTTTTTGAATGGTATTCCAGAAGAAAGGCATCAGCTTTTCCCTTCTTTCCTCACCGGTTGCAGCCCAGTATTTATTGAAGATATAGGCACTGTCGCGCTGGTTAAATTTCGGATTATTGCCGATGGCAGAATCCATTCCTTTGTACACTTCCTGCCATCTTAATCCATCAGTAGTGATGATGATCAGCTTCTGATCTTTGTCCTGGCTAAAACCTTTAAGTGATGAAATACATAACAGTGCAAAAATGATCTTCTTCATGTTGAATGATTAAATGGTAGATCAATTTTCGTGAATTTTTTCAACTCACTGCTGTTATTTAATTATTACCTGTCTTTTTTATCTTCTTTATAGAGAAGTGATGTTACAAAACTTAATAGTAAACTAAACAGTAATGCCCACCAGAAACTGTCTACTGTAAAGCCGCCCAATAGATTATCTGCAAAAAGGATAATGATCGCATTGATCACCAACAGGAATAAACCCAGTGTAACGATTGTAATTGGAAAGGTCAGGATAACCAGCAATGGTTTTACAATGGCATTTAGCAATGCCAATACGATGGCCAGCAATATGGCTGCCCAGAAATCATCAATATGAATTCCCCTGAGAATATAGGAAAGCCCGAATGCCACAACGGATGTGACGATGATGCGCATGATGAAGTTCATAGTTTCTGCTTTATGTAAAAGTTTCACGCAAAGCCAGCAAAGAGGCAAAGAACGCAAAGGAATATTCAATTGAACCTATCTTTGCTCCTTTGCGCGCTTTGCGTGAACCAAAATTGTATAACACTAGGCCTTCTTACACCACCACCAACTCCCAAAAATCCTCTTCCTTCAAATACTTTTTCGCGAGTTCTCTCAATTCCTCAGCACTTACCGATTTGATCGTTTTGATGCCATTATAAAAATAAGCATCATCCAATCCATTTAAAATAAGATTCTTCCACCTGCCAATCACCTGGAATGGGCCATCAAGATCACCCAGAATGGAACCGATCATATAACTTTTTGTAACCTGCAATTCTTCGTCATCAATAACATCTTCGCTCAGATCACGCATTTCTTTATAAACTTCCTGTACAGTGGCTTCACTTACATGCCTGCCCGCTTCTGTACTAATCATCCATGCGCTCTGGTGAACATGATTCATCACATAACTATAGATCCCGTAAGTATATCCCTTCTCTTCACGAATATTGGCCATCAGTCTTGATCCGAAGAATCCTCCAAACACATTATTCAGCACCATCACTTTCTGGAAGTCGGGATGATGCCTGTTTGGAAAATGCCTGGCAATCCTTATCGCAGCCTGTACGCCCTGCTCATCAATTATTAAAGTCTGCTTCTTATTTGCTGAAGGTTCAATGGCATGAATGGGTCCCGGATGCGCTGCCCGATGATTTTTTAAGGGTAGTGAACCGAAATGCCTGTCAAGTTTTGATAAAAATCCTTCCGGTAATTTTCCTGCAATGAAGATCACACAATGCCCATTCTTATAATGCTCATTGTAAAATCCAATAAGATCTTCCCTGGTTAACTGGTCGTAATCTTCCAGGTTACTGTATTTACCATATGGATGCTGCTCACCAAATAGATTCGCATCAATGATCCTGCCCGCAACAAAATCACATTTCTGCAATCCAACTTTCAACCGCTGTTTAGAATTCTGTTTGTAGATATTGATTTCTTCTTCATTGAAAACCGAATCAGAGATCATCTCCGCAACCACCGGCAACAGTTCATCTAAATGCTTCGATAAACAATGAAGGGAGATATCCGAAGTTTCATTGTAAGCACTCCTGTTTACATACGCACCATAGTAATCGAAATGCTCATTCAACTCATAGGCGTTCCTGCTACCGGTTCCATTCTTCAACATAAAATTGGTAGCAGCAGCAACAGTCTTTTTCTTTTCATAACTATTGCCTGCATAGAAAACCCAATTGAGTTGTAAGGTATCTTCCGTTCCAAGATCCAGCGCATAAACTTCCACTCCGTTTGATAATGTATGCTGCTTTGCCTTGGGTAAAACAAGCTCAAATTCAACCGGGTCTTTCACCGGCGGTGCTATCTTTCTGTTGATCATTGCCTTTTAGTTTTCGCTGTAATAGTACAGGGTGTTGGAATTGTTTTCATCGAAAATGGTACGACTATACTGCTGGATGTCTTCCGCAGTAACTGCAAAATATTTAGCCCTGTCGCTATTGAACAACGCTGCATCTCCAAGCAGTTCATAGAACGCCAGGTTATTCGCCCTGTTCATCACACTCATATCTTCAAATGCAAGTGCTGATTCAGTTTTATTCTTGATCTTGGTGAGTTCTTTTTCGCTGATCAGTTCCTGTTTCATTTTCTCCACTTCCTCATTAACAGCTTGCTCTGCCTCCTTCATATCAACTCCTTTCACCAACTTTCCTTCAATGGTAAGCAGGCCTTTATCAATCGATCCAAAATGATAACATTCAATATTGCTGAACAATTGTTTTTCTTTTACCAGTTTTTGGAACAACCTCGAAGATCCGCCTCCACCAAGCACTTCAGTGATCAGGTCAGCAACATAATATCCATGATCCATTCTTCCGCTCATATGCCATGCTTTATAAAATGCATCCAGCGGAACATTTGCTTTGACTTCCATCCTTCTTGCTTCACTTTGAGCAGGTTCCTGTGCAATATTCCTTACGTATTTTGTTCCCGCAGGAATATCACCAAACCATTTCTCCACCAGCACTTTTACATTATCTGTCTTCACATTTCCTGCAACAACCAGGATCGCATTGACCGGTGTATAATGCTTGAAGAAAAAATTCTTTACATCCGTTAAGGTGGCATTTTCAATGTGCGACAATTCTTTTCCGATCGTCATCCACCTGTATGGATGCTGCTTATATGCCATCTCACGCATCCTGAACCATACATCACCATATGGCTTATTGATATAATGTTCCTTAAATTCTTCGCAAACAACCTTTCTCTGTACATCGAGGCTCTTCTCATTGAAAGCAAGTGATAACATGCGGTCGCTCTCAAGCCATAAAGCAGTTTCCAGGTTTTCTGCCGGAAGCTGAACATAATAATTCGTTACATCATTGGAAGTATACGCATTGTTCTCACCACCTGCAATTTGTAAGGGTGTTTCAAAGTCTTCTATATTGATGCTTCCTCCGAACATCAGGTGTTCAAATAAATGCGCAAAGCCTGTCCTGGCGGGATCTTCATCCCTCGCACCCACATCATACATAATATTCACCACAGCCATTGGAGTGGATGCATCTTCATGCACCAGCACTCTTAGTCCATTATCTAAAATGAATTTATTATAGTTGATCATATTTAAATTTAAGTCAGCAAAGTAACGAAGAAGTTACAACACGCTCTTCACCTTCAAAACAAGCTCCTGCGGACCATCTTCCCTCAATACAAGAAACCTGACCTTTTCGCCGGGATGCTGCAGCATTGTTTTGTATAACTGGATATTCTTCGAGAAGTTATGGTTGATAGCCAACACAACATCTCCTTCCCGGAATCCCGCTGTCTGTGCAGGTGAGCCTTCCATGATATCCATGATAACGATATCACCATCTACCATATACATGCCAAGACCTGTATACGAGTAATCAAATTCATCTTTAAAATGTGTGTTGGGTACAAGGTGGATCTCCTTTTTGTCGTAATTAATGATGGTATTGAATCTTCTCAATAGATCATTTCCTATCAATCCGCCTAAAAATGGATATTGGGTGACATTGTATTCATCATCAAAAACAAATGTGGGCACATTCCGGAATTTATATGGACCAAACTTAAGTTGCTTTATCACTCCCTGTTTCATCGATGCTTTTCCACCAAGTCCTTCCGCCTGCGAGTTGTACCATTTTCTTTTTGGGGAGATAAAATTGCTGTCGTCTGCAAATTCCTGTGAGAGCAGAAGGCACATGCCTGCACCTGTATCAAAATAGAACCTCGACTCGATTTCCCTGGCATCCCTGATATGAAAAGGTATCACGGGAAGGTTTACCAGCATGGGTTTCAAAAGAAAGCCACCCCTTGGATACCTCATGGTTCCCTTGGTATGAACAGTAATGAAAAGGCTGTCGTAATTGACTTTTACAATGTACCTCGATAAAAAGCTGTAACCCATGATGCCGTCAATTCTTTCACCATAGGCGCTGCTAAGAACTCCATAATCATTGATATGGAAGTTCAGGCTGTCGAGCTTTAATCCAGGCAGCAGGAGGGATTGGTTGTACACAAATCTTACCTGCCTGATCCCTGCAATACCTCTGACTGTCCTGTCACTCATCTCCGATTTGAGTCCTATTTCTGAAACGGTACTGGAATCAAAGGAAATTCCGCCGCTTCCTGTATCAAGTATAAAATTGAGGCTATCGGGGAAGTTGGCAACCTTGGCTTTCAGAAGTATGATTCCACCTGTGAGTAAACGAAAAGGTATCTTCGTAATGAACTTCGAAGGTGGCTGTACAAACTCTTCCTGTGCATTTAACACATTGAAGGCAAGCATACTACAGATAAGGTAAAGGATAAAGATGCGCATGACCTTAAGTTAAGCATTCCTTTAGTACTTTTGGGGTCAATTTGTATGTATGAAGCTTGAAGAATTATATCAACGGGCGCTTGACAAGGAGTTCCTGTCGGTAGAAGAAGGCATGTTCCTTTTTGAACATGCACCCCTGACCGACCTGATGCAGGTGGCCAATGAATTGAGGAAGAAGGCGGTGCCACACGGCAAGGTGACCTGGATCATCGACCGTAATATGAACACCACCAACGTCTGTATCGCTAACTGTAAATTCTGCAATTTTTACCGGATCCCCGGCCATGCTGAGGCCTATATCACCGATATAGAAACTTATAAGGAGAAGATCGAAGAAACCTTCCGTTATGGTGGTGAACAGCTGCTTTTGCAGGGCGGACACCATCCAGAACTGGGTTTGAAGTATTATGCTGATCTTTTTGCCACGCTGAAAAAACTCTATCCTAAACTTAAACTGCACGCACTCGGCCCCCCCGAGATCGCTCATATTACCAAGCTGGAGAAATCCACTCACCATGAGGTGTTGAAGACTTTGAAGGAAGCTGGAATGGATTCGCTGCCGGGTGCGGGTGCGGAGATCCTGGTCGACAGGGTTCGCCGCCTCATCTCTAAAGGAAAATGTGGCGCCCAGGAATGGCTGGATGTGATGCATGAAGCGCATAAGCTTGATATGACCACTTCAGCTACCATGATGTTTGGACATGTGGAAACGCTGCAGGAGAGATTCGAGCACCTGGTAAAGATCAGGGAAGTGCAGGCGAAAAAGCCTGAGCATGCCAAGGGCTTCCTGGCCTTTATTCCATGGACCTTCCAGGATGTGGATACACTGCTGGCAAGGATCCGCGGGGTTCAGAACATGACCACGGCTGAAGAATATATCAGGATGATCGCTATGAGCCGTATCATGTTGCCAAATGTGATCAATATCCAGGCAAGCTGGTTAACCGTAGGTAAGCAGACTGCCCAGGTTTGTCTGCAGGCCGGAGCCAATGATTTCGGATCAATTATGATTGAAGAGAATGTGGTTAGTGCTGCAGGTGCTCCCCACAGGTTCACCTACCGGTCAATCCAGGAAGCTATCCTTGAAGCAGGTTTCGAGCCACAGCTCAGGAACCAGCAATACGAGTTTAGAGAGCTGCCTGAGCAGATTGAAGAGCAGGTGATAACGTATTAACGGGCTGACCAACCGCCTGGCGGTTGGGCTGAACGAACCAGGCTGAACAAAGCCGAAGGCATTTGGGCTGACTGGACTTCCAGTCAGCCCAAATACTTTTAGTAATTGTTCAGCCTGGTATGTTCAGCCCATCTTCCTTCGGAAGCTGGTCAGCCCACAATATTTCCCTCAAAACCAAGTTATAAGGCTACGAATCCCTAAATCCAATGAATAGTCCATTAAGGAAGCTGATCCGGGTAGCCATCATACTGCTTGCCGTAGTGCTTTTCTTCAACTTTTTTGGATACTACCTCGTGCAGGTAAGATCCAAGGAAAACGGCCGGCTTCTTGAAGTTGTTGAAGTTGCCGGAAAGCAACGCCTGCTGTCGCAGCTCATCTCCAAAGATGTGGCGGTGATCGTCAATGGAAAACAGACGGATTCTGCAAATCACGTCTACAGGGAATCTTTAATAAGTGCCATTTCGCAGATCAATGTTCAGAATCAATACCTGCTCGGTGAAACAGAAATTGCAAACCTTCCCAAACCTCCGGTAAACCTGACCACAAGGAGTATTCTCGCCAAAGGACAAACCCACCTAAAATCCATAACAGCAATTGGACTTGAAGTTGCTTCTGGTGATCCAAAGTTGATCTCCATAAACGGCAAACTGTACCTGAACGAGATCCTCTATAACGAAAGAAAATACCTCGAACTGATGGACCAGCTCAGCAATGAGTACATCAGTATCCTCAATGTAAAAGTCGATAGTGCTTCCAATATTAATACTGGAAAATTCATTTCCCTGATCATTGCACTGGTATGTCTTGGACTGCTGGTACTTGAGCCACTCTTCAAAAGTAACCAGAAGAACTACCGCGAATTGCAACAGGCAAGGATGGAACTTTTACACGAGAAAAAATACCTCGCATCCATCCTGAATTCCCAAACCAACTATGTGATCCGGATCGACCGCGAAGGAAATTTCACCTACGCCAATCCGCAGTTCCTGAATACATTCGGTTATTCAGAAGAAGACCTGATGGGTCGTCCTTATTACATTTCTGTTTATCCAAAAGATATTCGTCGCGGTCAGCATATCGCTGATCTTTGCTGGAGCAACCCCGGTCAGATCCAGAAGCTCAGGATCAAGAAACCCGTGAATAACCGAAAGGATTTTGTTTGGACTGAATGGGAATTCATTGCCTTGCAGGATGAAAAAGGTGAAGTAAAAGAGATCCAGGGCATCGGTATCAATGTGAATGAAAAGGTTATTGCTGAAAGCTCGCGTGAAGAAGCTATCCGCACTTTATCGTATGCGATGACCTATGCCAAGATGGGAAATTTCAAGATCAATTTTCATACTCAGCAAATCGAATTGAGTAAGGAATTGATGATCTTTCTTGATATCGATCCTGAAAAGAAAAATACACTTGAACTGGAAGATTTCATCTCCCAGTTTGTAGTTCCGGAAGATGCTCCTATGATCATCACCGAATTCAATGACGCCGTTCACAGCCGCACCCAAAAAGACATGGAAACGAATTTCTCTTTCCGTGTAAACACTCTCAATAAGGGTGTCCGATATCTTTTCCTTAAAGGAAAAGTGCTGGATGAGAACCATGCATTTGGTATTATCCAGGATATCACATTGCAGAAACAGGAAGAACAGGAACTCTTATTGAAGGAGCAAAGATTCCGCCTGCTTGCTGAATATTCAGAAGACATTATCAGTGAACACTCAAGAGATGGAGTGATCTGGTATATTTCTCCTTCCGTCAAAAAAGTATTGGGTTATGATCAGCAGGAAGTGGAAGGACAGCCTATCTCTGATTTTGTACATCCTGATGACCTTTACAAATTCTTCCCGAACGAAGATGCCGACAATATTGAGATCCTTGATACGCTGACCTTGCGTTACAGGATCAGGAACAGTGAAGATGAATATGTATGGCTTGAAAGCATCATCAAACCATTGCGCGAAAGTGGTGAGATAACAAAACTGATCTGCACTTCAAGAGATATCACGGAACGTAAACGTGTTGAATTTGAAAGAGAGCAGATCCTGGCTGAAATGAAGCAGTCAGAGGAATTGCTGCGTACTGTTATCAATTCAACCCCAGACTGGATTTATATTAAAGATCTTGGTCACAGGTATCTTCTCGTGAACCAGGCGCATGCCGATAGTTTACACAAGGATCCACAGGAATTCGTTGGTAAGAATGATCTTGAAATTGGCTTCCCTGAAGACCTGGTGAAAGGAAATCCTGAAAAGGGAATTCGGGGATTCTGGGCTGATGACAATGAAGTGATCTCTACAGGCAAAACCAAATACATTCCTGAAGAGCCTTCAATTATCGATGGAAAACCACAGGTATTAAGCGTTGTAAAAGTTCCGCTCCGTGATGCAGATGGATTCATCTGGGGTGTACTTGGATTCGTTCACAATATCACTGAGCTGAAAAGAACGGAAGAAAATCTCCGTAGAAAAGACCAGTTACTGCAGGCAGTTTCAGAAGCAACACATCAGCTTATCATCAACAATAATATTGAAGATGCCATTAGCGAATCCATTCAGTTGCTGGGTATCAAAATGAATGTTGATATCGTGAATGTGTATAAAAATTCATTTGATCCTGTAACCAATAAATGCTATACCAGCCAGTTTGTGCATTGGGATGGAACCGAATCATCTGCAGTTGATCAGAACATGCAGAATATTCCATTGTGGGAGGAAAGTGAGCTGGTGAAGACACTTAGGAAAGAAGAGATCTACTGCGTCAACATAAAAGATATTGAAGAAGATTATGTTCGGAGAGAGTTTATAAAACGCGGCATCAAATCGATGGCCGTAATTCCGATCTTCAGTCTTAACCAGTTCTGGGGCTTCGTGGCATTTGATGTTTGTGATGAAGAAAGAGAATGGACCATCACAGAGTTTTCCATCCTTCAGTCATTTGCTTCAACATTGGCTGCAGCAATCGAAAGAAAAGAGATGGAAGAAGAATTGGTGCAGGCAAAGAATCTAGCGGAATCGGCTTCCATTGCGAAGAGTGAATTCATGGCGAATATGTCACATGAATTAAGGACTCCAATGAATGGTATCATTGGTTTCACTGACCTGGTACTTACAACAGATCTTCAGAAAACACAAAGGGATTATCTCGGTAATGTTAGAAAATCAGCTTATGGATTATTGAATATCATCAATGATATTCTTGATTTCTCTAAGATCGAAGCCGGTAAACTTCATATCGATAATGCGCCGATAAGACTCGATGAACTGATTGAAGAAACCGTTGATATGCTTACTGTAAAAGCATATGAAAAGCACCTTGAAGTAATTCTTGATATTGAACCAAATATTCCTTCGCAATTCAATGCCGACCCTGTCAGGATCAGGCAGGTATTGGTGAACCTTTTAGGTAATGCGATCAAGTTCACACAAACCGGTGAGATCTGCATCAAGCTGGAACGAGAAGGAATGGTGTACCAGAAAGAAGGCCGCAACTACCTCGATATGGCCCTTTCAGTGAGAGATACCGGTATTGGTATTTCAAAAGAAAAGATCAGCAAGATCTTTGAAAGCTTTACCCAGGCTGATTCTTCTACCACAAGAAGATTTGGTGGAACAGGACTTGGATTGACCATCTCAAAAAGTCTTGCAGAATTGATGAGTGGATCCCTGACTGTAGACAGTGAACTTGGTGGTGGAAGTACTTTCACACTTCATATACCTGTGGAAGTATTGAATACGAATCCGCAATTGTCTGCATCTCATCGACCAAATATTCAACGTGTATTGATCATCGACGATAATAAGAGTAACAGGAAAATGCTTAGCGGCATCTTCAACTATTTTGGAATTCAGTCGGAATGTGTTGGAAGTGGCAAGGAAGCAATGATCAAAATGGATCGACTGCATATGGCCAATGAAAAGATCGATGTATTGTTGGTCGATAATGAAATGCCGGATACAAATGGACTCAATCTTTGTAAAGAGCTGAAGAAAGACAAACGCTTTGCATTGATCCCGCAAATACTGATGTTATCTACGCTGGAAAAGAAGCTTTATGAGCATGAAGTTGAGAAAACCGGTAACATCAGGATCCTGACCAAGCCTGTAAAGATGTATGAATTGTATGCAATTCTTTGCAGCATGTTCATGGCTGATCCTAAAGTAGAGAAAACAAGGCAGGATCTGCCTTCTATCACACGGTTCGGCGAAGCATCCACTATTCTGGTTGTGGAAGACGATCCAATCAATATGATGCTGATCAGTGAAGTATTGAAGAAGATGGGATACAATGTAGAGAAAGCAGAGAATGGCCGGCAGGCAATCGATATGATGGAAAAGGTTGAACCCGTTCTGATCTTTATGGATGTGAACATGCCTGAAATGGATGGATTCAGTACAACCAAACTCATCAGGAAATTGCCGGAGCCATTTGGTTCAACTCCAATTGTAGCGCTTACTGCTGATGCCATGCAGGGTGATAAGGAAAAATGTATTGAAGCAGGTATGAACGATTATATTTCAAAGCCTTTCAGGCTGGAAGAGATTGAGGCGGTGTTGAAGAAGATGACGATTCTTGTTTAGGAGTTAGGAGTTGTGAGTTAGGAGTTGGGAATTGGGAGGTTGGTGCAACTAAACCTGGTTCAATCACATCTACCTGTACATGAAAAAAATCGATCAACCGCTGAATGCGGCTCCACAGGTTTCCCTGTTGTTCTGTATTTTGATGGATATCCTGGGTTATGCAACCTTCGCGATTCCATTGATTGGTGAGTTTGCAGATATTATCTGGGCTCCCATCTCCGCGATGATCTTCTATAGAACCTTTGGCGGCTGGAAAGGCGCTATTGGTGGTACTTTCAACTTCCTTGAAGAGATCTTACCAGGGCTTGATTTCATCCCAACCTTTACCATCACTTACTTTATGAAGTATGGATTTAAGGGTGTCAACCTGAAAAAAGCATATTAATTACCTGAGTGACATGCCGGCCCTCGCGCCGGTATGTTTTCCTTCTTCAACAACAATGGTTCCATTGACTACAACAGTATTGAATCCTTTCGTGTAGACATGAGGGTTGGTATAGGTTGAAAGATCCTGAACTTCACCAGGATCAAAAACAACAATATCTGCTGCATATCCCGGAATTAAGATTCCCCTGTTTTGAAGTTTGAATTTTTGAGCAGGAAGTGAGGTCATTCTCCTGATGGCTTCTTCGAGTGTAATTAATTTAAGTTCCCGAACATATTTTGACAACACTTTCCCATTGCTCCCATATCCTCTTGGATGAGACACACCCTGACCGAATACACGGATACTTGCATCCGATGCAATCATGTTAAATGGATATTGCATGATATGCTGAACATCTTCCTCATGCATTCCATGAAACACCATACCCGCGCCACCCTGGAGATAGAGATCGATGATCGTTTTTACTTCTTCAACTGCTTTATGCTTTCGGCCCTTCAGGCGATTGATCTCTTCTATTGATTTTCCATTAAAGCTTGTATCAGTTTTAAAATTCGCTACCACAGCATAGCTATAATGTTTAAGACCACGCTTATGCAGCTTTGCGATCATTTCATGAGAGATCAAATGAATGGTATCCTTATTCAATATCCTATTCCTTACCTGTTCATCTGATCCTGCAAGCGCCCAGTCAGGCAGTAATGTGCTGATCGTTGTACTGCTTGCAGTATATGGATATTGATCGATGGTAACTTCAATTCCTTCTCTTCTTGCCTCTTCGATCATTTGCAATGTCTGAAATGATTTTCCTGCAGATGGTTGTCCGCCTACTTTGAAATGGGAGATCTGCACCGGGATTCCTGCTTCTCTTCCAATATTGATAGCTTCCTGTACCGCCTGCACTACACTATCACCCTCACTGCGCATATGCGTGGCATACACACCGTTATAGCGCTTTGCAACTTTTGCAAGCCTTACTATTTCCGACGTGGGAGCAAATGTTCCTGGGATATAGATCAAGCCGGTTGATAATCCTTTGGCGCCTGACTTCATCGCTTTTTCCACCAGTGCCTCCATTTGCTGCAATTCTTCTTCAGTGGCTGCACGGTTGACTTTTCCCATCACTGCTATTCGAACATCATTGTGACCGATCAGCGATGCAGCATTCACAGATAATTTGAGGCTGTCGATCATATCGAGATAAGATCCGATATCAACTTTTGAATCTCCGCAATTACCAGTCACCACAGTAGTTACACCATCATATATGAAATTATCTGCAGTGGGATTTCTAACTTCATCATCTTCAATATGTGTGTGCACATCAATAAACCCGGGTGCAATGATCCGGTTTTGAGCATCAATGATTTTTGATGCCTGGTAGGAAGAAATATTTCCGACCGCAACTATCTTTCCATCCCGCACAGCAATACCTCCATAGTACCATGAATTTCCCGTGCCATCTATGATACGGCCATTCTTAATAACGATATCTGCCTGTTGCGCTAGGGCAGAACAGGCAGATAATATCAAAACAAGTAAAGAGGTTATTTTAATCATTCAATGACTGGTATGTAAGCACTTTAAACTTTGGTTCCAATTCTCCAAATGATGTAGGCCAGATATTACGATAGATCAGGCAAACCAGTTTCTCTTTCGGATCCACCCAATAAGAGGTTGCAAACATTCCACCCCAATTGAAGGTACCTTCTCTTGCAGGATATACTGCACTGGTCTTTTCTGTAGCAATACCAAAACCCAATCCGAACTTTGTTCCATCACCAAGAGTGATATCACCTACCTGGTTCATCGTCATCATGCGCACCGTATTTCGTGCAAGAATTCTTTTACCATTGTACACGCCGTTATTCAGCAGCATCTGCAGAAATACAGCATAGTCCTGCACTGTAGATGATAATCCTCCACCCCCTGAATACATGGTGCCATCAAGGTTTGGATAATCACGAAAGAATTTCTTTCCATCGATATTGATCTGCTCATCCATCTTAACCAGTTTGCCATCTTTTTCGGAATATAAATTAACCAACCTTGCATGCTTATCTTTTGGAAGATAGAACCATGTATCCTTCATCCCTAATGGTTCAAAAATTCTTGTTCGGAAAAAATCTGCCAAACTCATTCCTGAAAAAAGTTCTACGAAGTAACCCAGTACATCGGTATTCATTCCATATGTCCATCTTTCTCCCGGCTGATGCCACAATGGAAGTTTTGCAAGTTTCTGTGCCTGGTCTTTCAGGTAAACACGCTCCACACCAATGCCGCCTACCACGCCGGCTTTGCCATACAGGGCTTTTGCTTCTGCAGATCCGATCTGTGCATATCCCAATCCGCTGGTATGTGTAAGCAGGTCCCTGAATGTGATCTCTCTTTTCGCTGGAACTGTTGTGTAGGTGGTATCAGACAGGTTGAACTTTTCAATCACTTTTGGGTTCTTCCACTCCGGTGCATATTTGGAAATTGGTTCATCCAGTAAGAATTTTCCTTCTTCATACAACATCATGATCGCTACTGAAGTGATCGCTTTTGTTTGAGAAGCAATTCTGAAGATCCCATCTTTCTTCATCGGTGTCTTCTTCTCCATATCATCATACCCAAAGGCTTTTTCATAAACGATTCCACCGTTCCGGACCACCATGGCCACACAGCCATTCATCCTTCCAGAATCAATGGATCGCTGCAGGTAGGCATCGAGCCTTTTGAATCTTTCAGACGACATGCCCTGGGCTTCAGGTGTAGAAGTTTTGATCACCTGCGCTTCTCCAAATAGTGCCAGGCCAAGAAATATAGCAAGCAGTAATTTTTTCATAGAAGGAAGATAAGCATCCTGTAAACAGAAGAAAATAGCGGATGGAAAATATTTTGCAGATAATATTTTCCTATATTACAGACGCTGCTATATGAAAGATCAGATCATTCAAACATCGCTCGACCAGTTCCTTCGCCATGGGATCAGGAAAATGTCTATTCAGAAATTGATAGAACCACTCGGTATTTCTACCAAAACTGTTTATAAATATTTCACCAATAAAGAAAAACTGCTTGAAGAAGCCCTGATCCTGTTTAATTCCCGGGCATACGAATACCTCGACAATATTCCGCTCGATGAAACTGCCGTTTGCCAGTTTTATGACCTCTGGTTCAGTGCCATCGAATCCTTGTCTAAAGCCAATAAGATCTTTTTTGATGACCTCGACAGGTACTATCCTTCACTTGGTCAGAAGATGGATAAAGTAATTGGAAAGAAGTTTCGCAACCAGTTAACCTTATTGCTGCAGAAAGGCATTCAGCAGGACCATTTCAGGAAAGATATCAATCCGGAAATCTACCTCACTTCATTAGGTCTCAGTTATCGCGCCGTAGTAAGATCGGATCAATACAAAAAGTTCAATGCTTCAAACATGGAGGTATTCAATAATTCCATCCTTGTATTTATTCGTGGGATATGCACTCTCAAAGGTTTGCGGCTGCTTGAAAAACATCTTTCAGTTCACCCAATTTCAAACAATAAATAACGATGAAACTAATTGCTGCTGCACTAATTCTACTTGCAGGATTTACTGCATTTAAACCCAGGATCGCTGAGGTTGGTCCGCCGGATGCCAATCGTTTTACCAAAGTTCCTATCACTGAAGCCGGTAAGCTCGATGAACCCATGGAGATGGCTTTTCTTCCGGATGGACGCGCTTTGATAGTTGAAAGAAAGGGCGGTGTAAAATCCGTTGATCTTAAAACAGGAGCTGTTAAGCTGATAGCAACCATCCCTGTAAACACCAAGTACAAAAACAAAAAAGGACAGGTTCGTGAAGCGGAAGAAGGACTGATGGGCGTGATCGCGCATCCGAAATTTATCCAAAATAATTGGATCTACTTGTATTATGCCGACCCTGTTGATACCAAGCACGTATTGGCAAGATGGGAGTTGAAAGGCAGCACCCTGGTAGAACCCAGCAAAAAGGTCCTGCTGGAAGTTCCCACCCAGCGCGAAGAATGTTGCCATACCGGTGGCGGTATGGTATTCGATCAGCAGGGAAATCTTTATCTCACGATCGGAAATAATACCGTGAACCCTCGTGAAGGAACTTCTAACCTGGATGACCGTCCAGGTTTTGAAAACAATGACGACCAGCGTGCCCCGGGAAACACCAATGATCTTCGCGGAAAGATCCTTCGCATCCATCCTGAAGACGATGGCTCCTATTCCATTCCCGAAGGAAACCTGTTTCCAAAGGGAACTCCTAAAACAAGGCCTGAGATCTATACCATGGGACATAGGAATCCATGGAGACCAACCCTCGACTCAAAAACAGGATTTTTATATTGGGGTGAAGTTGGTCCTGATGCTTCCAACGACACCAAACGTGGACCGCGCGGATATGATGAATTCAACCAGGCAAAAGGTCCGGGCTTTTTCGGCTGGCCATATTTCATTGGAGATAATAAACCTTATGTGGCCTACAATTATGCCGACAGCACCTATGGCGAACCCTTCGACCCAAAAAAACCAGTTAACCGCTCCAGGAATAATACCGGTTTGGAAGAATTACCTCCGGCCCAGCCTGCGATGATCTGGTATCCTTATGGATTATCGGATGAATTCCCACTGGTGGGTGCAGCTGGTAGAAGTGCTACCGGTGGACCGATCTTCCGGAAAGCAGATTTCGCCAAAGCCAAAAGACCATTCCCTGATTATTATGAAGGCAAATGGTTCATCGTAGACTTCATGCGCGGATGGATCATGGCAGTGAGTATGGATGAAAACGGGAATTATAAGGGCATGGAAAGATTTCTACCGGACTATAATTTCAGCTCAGGAATCGATATGGATTTCGGTCCTGATGGTGACCTCTATGTTCTGGAATACGGTTCTGCCTGGTTTAAAGGAAATGAAAATGCAAGACTGGTACGAGTAGAATACAATGCCGGAAACCGTAAGCCGGTTGTGGAAGTGATGGCTACCAAAGAAAGCGGGGCGCTTCCTTTCAAAACCAAACTCGTTTCTACAGGAACAAAGGATTTTGATGGCGATGCTTTAAAATATGAATGGAAGATCACAGGGGCAGGGATCACTAAAATTTTGAAAGAAGCTAATCCTGAAATAACGCTTACCAAACCAGGATTATACAAAGCAGTACTTACGGTTACCGATGCCCAGGGGGCAAAAACCAGTAAGTCTTTGAACCTGAAAGTTGGTAATGAGCCTCCTGCTGTCAAAATCGATCTTGCCGGAAGTAATAAAACCTTTTACTTCCCCGGAAGCAGCCTGAAATACGCGGTAAAAGTGCAGGATAAAGAAGATGGATCACTTCAGAATGGCAGGATCAAACCCTCACAGATTGCAGTAAGTTCTGATTATCTTCCATTGGGGTATGACCAGATCGATGCAGCTACAACCCACCGTGGGGCGGATCTCCAGGCATTTACCTCAACAGGCCAGATCCTTATCAACAAAAACGATTGCAAAAGCTGCCATATGCCGAATAAGCGTTCGGTTGGTCCGAGCTATATGGAAGTGGCCAAACGTTACAAGGGCAAGCCGGCAGCGGTTGAAACACTGGCGCAGAAAGTAATCAAAGGCGGTGCAGGTGTTTGGGGTGATCATGCGATGAGTGCCCACCCGCAACTAAGTGTGACCGATAGCAGGGCGATGGTGGAATACATCCTCAATATGGCAAACCCTAAATCATCGGTGAAATCGGCTCCGATCAATGGTACAGTTGCCATTAAAACTTCCCAAGACCAAAAAGAAAAAGGCACTTATATCTTAAGAGCCGCTTACCGCGACAGAGGTACCGCAGCCATGACCCCGCTGGTAGGAGAGGAGATCATCGTATTGCGCTATCCTGGGTTGGATCCGGAACTCGCTGAGCAGGCAAAAGGGCTGAATATCGTCATCACTCCCGGTAAAGCCATTTACATGCAGGGAGATGGCGCTTTCCTCGCGTATAAAAATATAGACCTGACAGGTATCAAAGCCTTTACCATCAAGGCAGCGGCAAGAGGCAATGTTGCAGCGGCAGGGGGAACCATAGAAGTACGACTTGATTCGCCTGATGGCAAACTTGTTGGACAAACTGCTTTGCTTCCTGGTCCTGCACCATCTGGAACGCCGCAAAGAGGAGGAAATCAAACACTGGTAGCTGAATTAAGCGAAGCCTCCGGTATGCATACAGTTTATTTTGTTTTCAAAAATGATAAGGCCGGGAATAACCAGGTGTTGATGCAATTATCAGGATTGATAGAAGTGCAGCCTGTTTCACAGTCGGTAGTTTCAAAATAATTATTAACCGGCCCCGGTTTCGGGGCCAAAATTTTTCAATATGAATAATCGCAGAGATTTTTTAAAAGCAGGTTCAGCGCTTGTTTTGGGAGGATTGATCGCTCCGGATTTTCTTAAAGCAGGTTTTTATAAAGCACGTCCAATCGGGATCCAGATGTTCACTATGATGCGCATGGCCGGTGGAGATACTACGGAGCTTTTCAAAAACCTGGCTGCTATTGGATTTAAGGAGATTGAAACTTCATTCAGTCCAAAAGGACCTTTCTATGGTTACAAGCCGAAAGAGTTCAAAAAATTCCTTTCAGATCTTGGGTTGGAATGGAGAAGTCATCATGTTGTAGGAGGATTACCAAAACAAAGTAATTACAAAATGCCTACCCTTGCAGCAGATATGCAGCAACTGGTTGATGAAGCGGCAGAGGGCGGAATCCCTTACCTGGTATGTTCTTCGGCTCCTGTAGGTACTTTACAGGAGATTGATAACACTATCGGTATGTTTACGAAGACCGGCGACGCCTGTAAGAAAGCCGGGATCCAGTTTGCATATCATAATCATGCAAGCGAATTTGACCAGGTAGAAGGAAAGCGTCCGTATGACCTGATCATGAAAGGCACAGATGCAAATTTGGTAAAGATGGAGCTCGACCTGGCCTGGGCTGTAAAGGCGAAACAGGATCCGGTGGCTTTATTCAAAGAATATCCCGGTAGGTTTCCATTATGGCATGTGAAAGATATTGATGCGAAGCGGGAAAATATTACTGAAGTAGGAAATGGTATTGTGAATTTCAAGTCGGCTTTTGCTGCTGCAAAACTTGCGGGGATGAAGCATTTCTTCTATGAGCAGGATATGGTGAAGGAGATGGATAGCGTGAAAACAAGCTATACCAACCTGTCGAAGATTTTATCCTGACATATATCGTAGTTTTGACCCATGCAAACTTTGGCCATTTTCGCTTCCGGTGCAGGATCAAACGCCAGGAAGATCATTGAATATTTTAAAGGAAAGGATTCAGTAAAGATTGGATTGGTGGTCTCTAACAAACCGGAGGCAGGTGTGTTGAAGATTGCTGAAGAGTTTGGAATTCCAACCTTAATAATAGAGAAGGAAAAGTTTTTCAGGGGCAATGCCTATGTTGATGAACTGAAGCAGGCGGGTATCAGTTTCGTGGTACTTGCCGGCTTTTTATGGAAGATCCCGGTAGCCTTGGTAAATGCCTATAAAGGTCGAATGGTCAATATTCACCCGGCCTTATTACCAAAATATGGTGGAAAGGGTATGTATGGGAATTTCGTTCATGAAGCCGTGATAGCAGCCTGCGACTCCGAAAGCGGTATCACCATTCATTTTGTGGACGAGATCTTTGATCATGGGAAACATATTTTCCAGGCAACCTGTCCTGTAACTCCTGAAGATACTCCCGCCACCCTGGCTCAAAAGATCCACCGGCTGGAGCATGAGCATTTTCCAAGGGTGATTGAGGAAGTGATCACCGGGCTGACCCGCTCTGAAGGAGCTGGGCTGAACGGACAAGGCTGACCACCTGCCGAAGGCTGGTGGGCTGACTTGAAATCTGGCTGAATGGCCGTAGGTTACTTCCGTTCAGCCCAAACAGCTTTGCTGTTTGTTCAGCCCCGTGCGTTCAGCGCAACCGCTCCGCCCTTGCTCAGCCCGCTAAAACCCCAACCTCCTCAGCCTCACAAACTGCTGGTAGCTTCTTTTAATATACTCCTGGAACTCGTAATCAGAAGTGGTTTCCGTGAATTCAAGTGAAGGACGATATCTTTCAATATATGCATTCAACTCATCACCCTTTAACCCGGTGAGTTTTATAATAAGTGCACGGTTGAAGCGGTGATCTATATATGCTTCAGCTTCTTCCCGTAATAATCTTTCCTGGAAAGCCTGCATCCTGCGGTTCTTTCTGAATTGAAACATGGAAATGAATGCGTCGAGGTCAAGTCCAACTCCACCATTCGGTCCAACATTCAGCGATGACCCAATTCCCGGCTTCTGCCAGTTAAATGCCTTTGCATATTCCTCCCTGTTCCGAAGTGAATCCATCCTGTAATTGCGGGGCATGATCCTGACTTCCTTTAAAGTGGTAGGGTAAACATGCAGGGCAACTTCAAAATTATCCTTGTTAATAATGCCCTTCACGGCATATTTCGCGGTAGGCTTATTCAGGTAGGAAAACCAGATAGAATCTGACTCGTTCAACACTATATTGTAGCGGCCATCTTCGTCGGTGGCAGTTCCTTTTCCGGAGCTGGTCAATACTGAAACTGCCTCCAGGGGGATCTTTCCTGAAATGTCGAATACCCTTCCGGCAACTCTTACCTGCGCAATGGAGCCAACCGAGCATAACAACATGAATATGACAGGTATAAATGTTTTCAGCTTTAGAATTTTTATCAGGATGCGATGATAAGAAAGGTTATTTAATATGTAGGATGGTTTTACAGAATATTAGCGATTACCAGCTCCCAACTCCCAACTCCTAACTCCGGAGCTGTTGACCAAAATCATCCCAAATCCTGAACTTATTCACCCTTTCCACATAAATTCTGGCCCTGACAAAAACATGACATATTAATTTTGGAACCTATCCGAAAAGCCCGAAAAATCGTTGAAACCCGCGTCAGTACTACGTTAAAAAAATTTTAAACATCCTGCTTTTTTGTAGTAAACCTGACTTATTTTTGCAGCCAATTCAGGAAATTTTTCCACATAATTTCATCATATTCAATTAATATGATTGGTCATAGATCGAGCAAGAGGATTGTAATTTTTTCCTTCATTCTTACCACATTATTGTCGTTTGGTTCAAAAGTTATGGCTCAGAATGGCCAGGCACTCTTCCAGCAGAACTGTGCCAGCTGTCACGCTGTTAACAAGAACCTGACCGGTCCGGCTCTCGCGGGCGTTGAAACCCGTGGTCCATGGTCCGACCGCAAACAGCTCTATGCCTGGATCCATAACCCGGCCAAATTCATGGCTGGTGATCCATACACCCAGCAGCTGAAAGCCCAGTACGGTGGCGTTTTGATGACTGCATTCCCGCAGCTTTCAGAGAAAGATATCGACGCTATCGTTGATTATGTGAACAAAGCGGCTGCAGATGCTGCTGCAAAACCAGCAGGCGGCGAAGGTGCTCCGGCAGGTGCAGGTGGTGCTGTTTACGACGAATCAGACAATTCCATTTTATATGGTATCCTCACCCTCATCCTGGCAGTAGTTGCCCTGGTGATGCTTCAGGTGAACAGCAACCTGAGAAAACTCTCTGACGATAAGGAAGGTCTTCCTGCACAGGAGCCGATTCCTTTCTATAGAAACAAAACCTATATCACCCTGATCACCCTGATCCTCTTCATCGTTGGAGGATTCTACGTGGTGAAAGGTGCTATCGGGCTCGGTCGCAGCCAGGGTCAACAGCCTGAGCAGCCGATCTACTTCTCCCATAAAGTACACGCCGGCAAGAACCAGATCAACTGTCTGTACTGCCACGGTGGTGCTTTCGAAGGCAAACATGCCAATATCCCTTCAGTGAATGTGTGTATGAACTGTCACATGACCATCAACGAGTACGCTGGTGAGCAGCTTTATCGTGAAGACGGCAGCAAGGTTGACGGTACTGCAGAGATTGCGAAACTGTATGAATTTGCAGGATGGGATCCTGGAAGCCGTTCTTACAATGGAAAAGGCAAGCCGATCGAGTGGATCAAATTGCACAATCTTCCTGACCACGTTTACTTTAACCACGCACAGCACACCAAGGCTGGAAAGGTTCAGTGCCAGACCTGTCACGGTGAGATCACCAACATGGATGAAGTGTACCAGTTTGCCGACCTCAGCATGGGCTGGTGCGTAAACTGTCACAGGGAAACCAAAGTTGATTTCCTTGATTCTACCGGTAATAAAGGAAACAAGTTCTACAGCATCTATCAGAAGTATCATAATGAGATCAAGGCTGGTGTGAGAGATAGCGTGACTGTAAGCGATATCGGTGGTGTTGAATGTCAGAAATGTCACTACTAATACTCAACATCGGAAACAAGTAAAAAGAATTCTTCAATCATAGGTCGGAAATAAACCCCGGCTCTTGACCAACGAAACATAATATGGCTAACAAAAAGTACTGGCAAAATTTCTCAGAACTAAATTCTAGCGAAAAATCGAAGAAGCTTGCCGAGAACGAATTTCAGGAAGACCTGCCATTTGCGGCGGATTCTGCATTAGCTGATTCTTCTGCCTCCAGGAGAGACTTCTTAAAATACCTGGGTTTTAGTACTGCTGCCGCTGCTGTGGCTGCAAGCTGCGAAATGCCGGTTAAAAAATCCATCCCTTTCCTTAATCGTCCTGCAGATATCACTCCGGGTGTTGCAGATTTCTACGCTTCAACTTATGTAAGCGGTGGAGAATCAATCCCTGTTGTGGTTAAAGTAAGAGACGGTCGTCCAATCAAGATCGAAGGAAATACCCTCAGCACTTTCACCGGTGGTGGTACCAGTGCAAGGGTTCAGGCTTCTGTTCTTGACCTGTATGATACTGCGAGACTTCGTTTCCCTTTTGCAAATAACAATGCCATCAGCATTGAGGATGCAGATAAAATGATTTTGCAGGCACTGGCTGGATTAGGTGGTGCTCCACTGGTTCTCCTGACCAGCACCATTACTTCTCCAACTTCTAAAGCAATCATCGGTGAATTCCTGGCGAAATATCCTGGAAGCCGCCATGTACAATACGATGCCGTTTCTTATAGCGGTATGCTCCTCGCCAATGAAGCTTCTTACGGAAAAAGAGCACTTCCTTCTTACCGTTTCGACGCTGCGAAGGTTGTTGTGAGCCTTGGAGCTGATTTTCTCGGTACCTGGCTCAGCCCGGTTGAATTCATGAGAGGATTCGCCCAAACAAGAAAAGTTACTCCTGAGAATACTGAAATGAGCCGTCACTACCAGTTCGAAAGCTTTATGAGCATGACTGGTTCCAACGCTGATTTCCGTTACACTCACCGTCCTTCAGAAACCGGCGCTGTTGCACTGGCCCTGCTGAATGCAGTAAACGGACAGGCTGTTAGCGGAGTTCCTGAAAAAGTGAAGAAAGGAATTGAAAAAGCAGCTGCAGACCTGAAGGCATCCGGTGCCGGTCTCGTGGTTTGCGGAAGCAACAGTCCTGATGTTCAGATCATCGTAAACGCTATCAATGAAGCGATCGGTGCGAATGGTAAAACCATCGACTGGACCGCTACAAATAATACAAGACAGGGTATTGATACTGATTTTGCTACACTGGTTGCCGATATGGAAGGTGGCCGTGTGGGTGGTATCATCCTCTACGATGTAAACCCAGTGTACACTTCAGCTGATGGCGCTCGCTTCGCCAAGGCTTTGAAGAATATTAAAGTATCTGTTTCTCTTAATGATAGAAAGGACGAAACTTCAGAACTCTGCAAGTTCATCGTTCCTTCAAGTCATTTCCTGGAAAGCTGGGGTGATGCTGAACCTAAAGCAGGTTATTTCAGCATGATCCAGCCTACCATCGCTCCTTTATTCACTACCCGCCAGTACCAGGATTCTCTCCTGAAGTGGGCCGGAAATGCCAATAATTACGAAGCTTACTTCCGTAATTTCTGGTCCGGCAGATTGGGTGGCGCAGAAACCCTGAACAAGGCATTACAGGATGGTGTGGTAGAACCGGCAACTCCGGCAATTGGCGGAGCAGGCTTCAATGGTGGTGCAGTGGCTGCTGCAGCTGCTGCTATCGGTTCAGCTAAGAAAGGCGGAAACTTTGAACTGGCTCTTTATGAGAACATTTCAATGGGAGAAGGTCGCCAGTCGAATAACCCATGGTTGCTCGAACTTCCTGATCCGATCACCCGTTCAACCTGGGATAACTTTGCAATGGTTTCTCCAAAGGTTGGTAAAGAACTGCTTGGAATCGATCTTACTGATTCCGGCGAGTCTGATGACTACGAAGTAAATCCTGATAAGCCTGTTGTGAAGATCACTGTGAATGGTAAAGAACTTACCCTTCCTGCACTGATCATCCCGGGTATGAACGAAAATACCATCGCTGTCGCTCTTGGTTACGGTCGTAAGTCAGGAAGCGGAAACGATGAGGATACTGCAAAAAATATTGGTCGTGCTACAGTAGGTGCCGGTAAGAATGTTTTCAACCTGGCTACTTTCAATGGCAGAACATATGAGTATTCAGTTCCTTCAGTTACTCTTGAAAAGACCGGTGAGAAGTATGTGGTTGCACAGGTGCAGGTTCACAACTCTTATGAAGGTCGTCATGAGGTGGTAAAAGAACTGACTCTCACAGAATACAAGAAGAATCCAAACACCGTACTGGATGCAAGGGCAAAAGAGCTTGAGCCATGGGGTGGACTGGAGAAATTCGAAGAAGCCGGTACACTTTATCCAACATACGACAGACCTGGTGCACACTGGGGTATGTCGATCGACCTGAACGCATGTTTCGGATGTGGTGCCTGCGTGGTAGCATGTCACTCAGAAAACAACGTTCCTGTTGTAGGTAAATCAGAAGTTACAAGATACCATGATATGCACTGGCTGCGTATTGACCGCTACTTCAGTGGAAATCCAAATGACCCTGAAAGCGTTCAGACCGTATTCCAGCCAATGCTTTGCCAGCACTGTGATAATGCTCCATGTGAGAACGTTTGTCCGGTAGCTGCAACCAACCACAGCTCTGAAGGTGCAAACCAGATGATCTATAACCGTTGTATCGGTACAAGATATTGCGCGAATAACTGTCCTTACAAAGTTCGTCGCTTCAACTGGGCTGATTACACTGGTGCTGATTCCTTCAAGGACAACCAGAAGACTTCAGGTGTAGGTAAACTCGATGATTCAGTTCACATGATGAATGATGATCTGACCAGGATGGTTCTGAACCCTGATGTAACTGTACGTAGCCGTGGTGTGATCGAAAAATGTTCATTCTGTGTTCAGAGAACCCAGGCTGGTAAGCTCCAGGCTAAGAAAGAGAACCGTCCGCTGGCCGACAGTGATGTGAACTCTGCTTGTGCCCAGGCTTGTCCTACCAATGCAATCGTATTCGGAAACATCAACAATACACAGTCAAGGATCACCCAGGAAAGAATGAAGAATAAGTCAAGACTGTTCTACGTTCTCGAGCAGATCCACACATTGCCGAATGTTAACTACCTGGCGAAGGTGCGTAACACGGATGTGCTGACTGCACATGTTGCGGGTCATGAAGAGCATGAGGGTGCAGCTAAGGAAGCAGCTCCGGCTCAGCATTAATCAGATAGGTTCTTAATTTTTGGTGCAGAATAAAATACTCCCAGGCATCCGTTAAGGTTGAAGGGTGCCTAAAACAAAGAAATATGGCATTATTAAAGTACGAATCGAGTGTCCGCGCTCCATTGGTAGATGGAAATAAGGACTATCACCAGGTTACCGAAGATATCGTTCGGCCTATTGAAGCACCACCAAGCAAACTCTGGTGGATCGGATTTATCATTTCTGTCGGTCTGTTATTATTCGGAGTACTGTCCATTTACATGGAAGTAGTTTACGGGGTGGGCCAGTGGAACCTGAATAAAACCATCGGATGGGGTTGGGATATTACCAACTTCGTATGGTGGGTTGGTATCGGTCACGCGGGTACCCTGATCTCTGCGATCCTCTTACTCTTCCGCCAGGGATGGAGAACAGGGGTCAACAGGGCGGCTGAAGCGATGACCATTTTCGCGGTAATGTGTGCGGGACAGTTCCCGATCTGGCACATGGGTCGTGTATGGATGGCTTTCTTCGTACTTCCTTATCCAAATACAAGAGGTCCTCTCTGGGTGAACTTTAACTCACCACTGTTATGGGACGTATTTGCGATCTCAACCTATTTCACCGTGTCGCTCCTGTTCTGGTATGCAGGTTTGCTGCCTGACCTGGCAACAGTGCGTGACCGCGCAAAGTTGAAGTGGAGAAAGAGAATGTATGGTTTGCTGGCTTTCGGTTGGACCGGTTCCACCAAGCACTGGCAGCGTCATGAATCTCTGTCGCTGGTACTGGCAGGTTTGAGTACCCCACTGGTACTTTCTGTACACACCATCGTATCCTTTGACTTCGCAACTTCAGTTATTCCCGGATGGCATACCACCATCTTCCCTCCATACTTCGTTGCCGGTGCGATCTTCTCCGGATTTGCCATGGTGCAAACCCTGTTGCTGATCACCCGTAAAGTGCTTTCCCTGGAAGATTATATCACCCTGGAGCACATCGAAGTAATGAACAAGGTTATCGTACTGACCGGTTCAATCGTAGGTGTGGCTTACCTGACCGAGCTTTTCATCGCATGGTACGGTATGAACACTTACGAGAATTACGCATTCATGCAAAACAGGTTGAACCTGTTCAGCCCATACGGATGGTCTTACTGGCTGATGATGGCTTGTAACGTGATCTCTCCGCAGATCTTCTGGTTCAAAAAACTGAGAAGAAATATCGTGGTGACCTTCTTCATGTCGATCATCGTGAATATCGGTATGTGGTTCGAGCGTTTCGTGATCATCGTGACCTCACTGTACCGCGACTATCTTCCTTCAAGCTGGAGTACTTATTACACTCCAACTATCTGGGAGATCGGTTTCTACCTCGGTACATTCGGTCTGTTCTTTACCCTGTTCTTCTTGTTCGCCAAGTTCTTCCCGGTTATTGCGATCGCAGAGATCAAGCATATCCTGAAGAAGTCTGGAGACAACTTTAAAGAAAAGCAGGAAACTGTTGAAGTGAAGAGCTCGGATGAGTTGTATGAACTGACCCACGAGCATCATTAGTAGAATTATTCTGAAAAAGATATAGTAACAATATTCAAACAGTAATATGGCAATTAAAAAGTTTGTTGTCGGTTGTTTTGATGAAGAGAGTGTGTTGTTCGACGCAGTAAAGAAAGTGCGTAAGGCCGGCTATAAGATCCATGATGTATATACTCCAATGCCCATCCATGGTCTCGACCAGGTTATGGGATTGAGAGATACCAGCTTGCACACTGCAGGTTTCATTTATGGTATCACCGGAACTACCGTAGCCCTGTCTTTTATCAGCTGGGTATTTACTTCCGACTGGCCTTTGAATATCGGTGGTAAACCACATTTCGCTCTTCCTGCATGGATCCCGATCATGTTTGAATTGACCGTACTGTTTGCAGCGGTGGGAATGGTTCTGACCTTCTGCTACCTCTGCCAGCTTGCTCCTTTCGTTAAGAAGCATCACTTCCACCTGAGATCTACAGACGATAAGTTTGTGATGGTGCTGGAAGCAACTGCTAAAACTGACGAGAATGCTGCACAGGCATTTTTACAGAGTGTGGGCGGATCAGAAGTGAATGTCCAGATCGCTGAAGATGGATGGTGGTTAGGCCGTTACGATAAGGACAGGAAAATTTTTGAGAAAGAAACAGGTGCTGCTACTGCATAATCAATTCTAGGAACCAAGGTTCTGATTGAAAAAAGAAATAACAACAATGAAAAAGCTATCGATCATAACAATATTTGCTGGTGTTCTCGCAGGAACAGCTTGTAGTGATATCGAAAGAACTCCTGGAAAGATCTATATGCCTGATATGGCGTACAGCAGGGCTTATGAAACCTATGCAAGCACTGCAAACCTGGATTCACTCGGAATTCATTACGATAAGAAACCTGTACCGGGTACTATCAAAAGAGGTGAGGTTATGCCTTTCACCATTCCGGCCGATAAAACAGGTGATTCAACCAACTATAATGCTTCAAAATCAATCAGCAACCCACTTCCTCCTTTGACAAAAGACCAGGAAGTTGAAGCTGAAAGATTATACCTCGTTAACTGTGGTATCTGCCATGGAACCAAGCTGGATGGAAACGGCCCACTGTACAATGGCGGTAACGGACCATACGCTGCGGCTCCAAGGAACCTTACGGAAGAATATACCAAGAACCTGACCGATGGGCAGATGATGTTCTCTATCAGCCATGGTAAAGGCCAGATGGGTCCTTATGAATCACAACTGAACACCCAGCAGCGTTGGATGATCGTTCACTATATCCGCAATAAGCAGGGTAAAGGTGCACAGGCACCAAGTACCGGTGAAGGTGGTGCTCCCGCAAAGCCAGGAGGATTGAACACCCCGGTAATTGATTCGGTAAAAGCTACCGCAAGCGCAAAATAATTTGACTCAGAAGTATACAGAAATTATAAATCGTTGATAATGGCTATTAAAGATGTTTTTGAAGTACCTAAGCGCTACAGGACCTGGTCACTGGCTCTGATGGGCGTAGGTATCCTATCCCTGATCATCGGGTTCTTCCTGTATGGTACCGGAGACGATGTGCATCACAAAACCCGCTTCTGGGCTACCCTGTTGCACAACAGCGTTTTCTTCCTGCTGATCACCAACGCAAGCATGTTCTTTATCTGTGCTACTATCCTGGCTTTCGGTGGATGGCAGATGTCGTTCCGCCGCGTACCTGAAGCAATCGCTGCTGCAGTACCCGTGATTGGAATAATAGCCCTTGTCGTGCTGCTGGCCATCGTTTTTGGTGGACATCATATGTCACATATCTACCACTGGACCGATCATGAGGCTGTGGCGAATGATAAAATTCTTAAAGGAAAAGCAGGCTTCCTTAACGAAACATTTTATGCGGTTTGGACCATTCTCACCGTAGTTTTGTGGAGTGTCCTGGGATACAAAATGAGGAAGATCAGTCTTGAAGCTGATGGATCAAACTTCTCAGTAGCGGAAGCCCGCAGGTATATCTTCAAGAATACAGTGTGGGCCGCTGTTTTCATCGTTTGGTTCGCTCTGACTGTAACTTCCACCATTCCATGGTTCTGGCTGATGAGTATTGATGCACACTGGTATTCTACCATGTACAGCTGGTACACATTCGCAAGTACCTGGGTTGCAGGGATCGCACTGATCATCCTGTTTGTGGTTTTCCTGAAGAACAGGGGACAACTGGAATACACCAATGAAGAGCATTTGCATGACCTTGGAAAGTTCCTGTTTGCATTCTCAATCTTCTGGACCTACCTGTGGTTCTCACAGTTCATGCTGATCTGGTATGCGAATATTCCTGAGGAAACTGTGTACTTTAAGAGCAGGGTGGAAGGAGCATATAGTGGTGAGTTCTGGCTGATGCTGATCATCAATTTTGTCGCACCATTATTGTTACTCATGAAGAAAGGACCTAAGCGCAATTATGCAACCATGACCATCATGTCGCTGATTGTGATCTTTGGTCACTGGCTGAACATGCACCAGATGATCTTTGGTAGTGTATCACCAGAACATAATGAACTTGGATTGTTTGATTTCGGTATAGCTGCAGGATTTATTGGTATCATTATGTTTGTTACCGGTAATGCACTTGCGAAGTACCCACTGGTATCAAAGGAACATCCGTTTATGAAGGAATCCATTATTCACCACGCATAAACTGGTTTTCCGAAGTCCGTTTCTCTGTAGATCACTGTTTGAGCGAAAAAATATATTTGAATCATCATGTCAACAACAGCTATTTTACTAATAGCGATCCTGGCACTCGGTTTTATCATAACCTTCCAGATTGCTAAAGCAAGCGAGTATGTTTCGATCCTGAAAGGAGAGAAGAAAGCATTTGAGCAGAGTAACCGTGTGAATGCATTCCTCATGGTAGCATTCCTCGTACTTGGGTTGATCGGGATCTACCTCTGCCACAAAGCGCTGTATGGCAAAACCCTGATGCCATTCCCTTCTGCATCAGATCATGGTGTAAAGATCGATACCATGCTGTTCATCACAATTGCGGTGACCGGTGTCGTATTCTTCATTACCCAGATCCTCCTGTTCTGGTTCGCTTACAAGTACCAGTACAATGCTAAAAAGCAGGCTTATTACTATCCTCATAATACAAAATGGGAGATCCTCTGGACAACCATCCCTGCCATCACCCTTGTGATCCTGGTAGGTTTTGGTTTGTACTACTGGTTCCAGATCACCGGCGCACCTCCAAAGGATGCCATGCAGGTTGAGATCACAGGTAAGCAGTTTGGCTGGATCTACCGTTACCCGGGAAAAGACCAGGTGTTTGGTAAGAAGTATTACAAGAATATTGATGAGAATAATTCAAACCAGCTGGGATTGATCTGGGATGATAAAGCAACCCAGGATGATATCGTGACCACTGAAGCGATGTATATCGTAAAAGATCAGCCGGTTCAGATCAATATCTTCTCAAGAGATGTTATCCACGACGTAGGTCTGCCTCACTTCCGTATGAAGATGGATGCCGTGCCTGGTACACCAACTACCATGTACTTCACTCCAAAATATACCACCGAGGAAATGAAGAAGATCACCAACAATCCGAACTTTGAGTATGAGATTGCCTGTGATCAGATGTGTGGAAACGGTCACTACTCTATGAAGGGAGTGATCAAAGTGGTAACCAAAGATGAATTCATCCTGTGGAGAGCAAAACAGAAGGCTAACTACCTGCTGGCGTTCCCTGAGAAGGATCCGTCTGCACAACCTGCCACTCCAGCAGTTCAGGATTCAACAAAAACAGCTAACGCTGTTGCTAAAAACTAATTTCGCAAGAACCAATAATTTAAACGAAGTAACATGAGTAACGAAGCAGCAATGCACAGTACCCACGAAGTGATGACAGGGCACGACGTGCATCACGATGAACATCATGTACATCATCATAAAGAGACTTTTATTTCGAAGTATGTGTTCAGCATGGACCATAAAACCATTGCCAAGCAGTTCCTGATCACAGGTATGATCTGGGCTATCATTGGTGGTCTGATGTCTGTACTATTCCGTCTTCAACTCGGTTATCCTGACCAAACCTTCCCTTGGCTGGAAGATATTCTGGGCCGTTGGGCAAAGGGTGGTAAGATCTCCGCAGAATCATATTACGCACTGGTAACCATGCACGGTACCGTACTGGTATTCTTCGTGTTGACCGGCGGATTGAGCGGAACTTTCGCCAACTTCCTTATTCCTTTGCAGATCGGTGCTAGGGATATGGCGTCTCCATTCATGAACATGCTGTCTTACTGGTTTTTCTTCGCAGGAAGTATCGTAATGCTTTCTTCACTGTTTGTTCAAACCGGTCCTTTCTCCGGTGGATGGACAGCTTACCCGCCACTGAGTGCATTGGGTGATGCTTCACCGGGTTCAAAAGTGGGGATGGACCTCTGGATCACAGCGATGGCACTTTTCGTAGTGTCTTCATTGCTCGGTGGTCTGAACTATATCTCTACTATCCTGAACATGCGTACCAAGGGTATGAGTATGACAAGGATGCCATTGACTATCTGGGCCCTGTTCTTTACAGCCGTATTGGGTGTATTGTCATTCCCTGTATTGTTATCTGGTTTTATCCTGTTGTTGTTCGACCGTCATGCCGGTACAAGCTTCTACCTGTCTGATATCTATATGGCAGCAACCCAAACCGCATTACCAAATGAAGGTGGTTCACCGATCCTGTTCCAGCACCTGTTCTGGTTCCTCGGTCACCCTGAAGTATATATCATCCTTCTTCCGGCAATGGGTATGGTTTCAGAAATTCTTTCGGTTAACTCCCGTAAGCCGATCTTCGGATACATGGCGATGGTGGGTTCCCTGTTTGCGATTGCAACACTGGCCTTCCTGGTTTGGGCGCACCACATGTTCGTTTCCGGTCTGAACCCATTCCTAGGATCAGTATTCGTATTGCTCACCCTGCTGATCGCTATTCCATCTGCAATCAAGGTGTTCAACTGGCTGACCACGATCTGGAGAGGTAATATCAAATTCACACCGGGTATGCTTTTCGCGATCGGTTTTGTGAGCTTGTTTATCTCTGGTGGACTTACCGGTATCTTCCTTGGTAACTCAACATTGGATATTCACCTGCACGATACCTACTTTGTGATCGCTCACTTCCATATTGTAATGGGTGTGGCTTCCTTCTTCGGTATGTTCGCAGGTATCTACCACTGGTTCCCTAAGATGTATGGCCGTTATATGAACAATACCATGGCTTACATTCACTTCTGGGTTACACTGGTAGGAGCTTACCTGATCTTCTGGCCTATGCACTATGAAGGTCTTGCAGGTATGCCTCGCCGTTACCTTGATTACTCAAACTGGTCTTCATTCAACCAGTTCAGCGACCTGAATAAATTCATTTCAACTGTGGCGATGGTTGTATTCGCAGTTCAGTTGCTCTTCGTTTTCAACTTCTTCTATTCCATCTGGAAAGGAAGAAAAGTGAAGGATCAGAATCCATGGGGTGCAACAACCCTCGAGTGGACTGCTCCAATCAAGCCGGGTCACGGTAACTGGCCTGGTGAGATCCCTGAGGTTCACCGTTGGGCTTATGATTACTCTAAGGATGGAAGAGATTTCATTCCTCAGACCGAGCCTATCAACCCAAACGAGAGCACTCACTAGGTTTTCATGCTGCAGTAACCCGCAATAGCAGGCTGCTGCAGCATTTATATAAATTATGATGCAGGAGATCAGCGTGAAACAGACCAGTTCTTTTACAATTGCGAGCAAGATCCGTGACTATATGTTGCTGGTCAAGTTCAGTTTGACTTTCCTGGTGGTGTTTTCAGCAGTGATCAGTTACCTGCTCGCTCCGAAAGTGGTGGAGTTCGACTGGCTCCAGATCATGTTGCTGTTCCTTGGAGGTTTTCTTATAACAGGAAGCGCCAATACAGTAAACCAGATCATTGAAAAGGATACGGATTCCCTGATGAAACGTACGGCTTCAAGGCCAATCGCTTCAGGAAGGATGAGTATCAGGGAAGGATGGGCCTTTGCAATCATCAGCCTTGTGGTTGGATTGTTCATTCTGGTCTATTTCTTCAACCTGCTTTCGGCAGCTATAGCTCTTTTTAGCTGGTTCGTGTACGCTTATATGTACACACCAATGAAGAAGGTAAGTGCAGTATCAGTATTGGTAGGTGCAGTTCCGGGAGGGCTTCCATGCCTGATCGGATGGGCTGCAGGCCAGGATGAGCTTAGCGCAGGAGGATGGATTCTCTTTGCAATCCAGTTTTTCTGGCAGTTCCCGCATTTCTGGGCAATAGCCTGGATCTCGCATAATGACTATACCAATGCCGGGTTTAAGCTGATGCCATCCAACCAGGGACCAACAAAGTATTCCGCAATCCAGGCGATCATCTATTCGCTTGTATTGTTACCGGTTGGTATTCTGCCCTACCTGGTAGGAATGAGTGGTATCGTCAGCTTCTGGATCGTTCTGGCGGCAAATATTTTCATGATACTGCTTTGCGTGAGATTGTACAGAGAGATGGATAAAAAAGCAGCAAGGAGAGTGATGTTTGGAAGTTATATCTACCTGGCCATAGTATTACTGGCTTTGCTGGCAGATAAAAATGTTGGATAACATGATAACACAAGCCGTGACTAGTAGCACACAACAACGAAAAAGAATTCATCCCCATAAATTCACTTTATGGGTAGCTATAGGAAGTATGATCATGATGTTCGCCGGATTAACCAGCGCATATATCGTAAAAGGATCTCTTCCAGGCTGGAGCACCGTGGAAGTTCCAAAGGTTTTCTATATTTCCACCGTAGTTCTTTTAATAAGCAGTCTTACGATCCAGGTAGCCAATAAGGCTTTCAAGGAAAGAAAGATGCAACAGTACAGGAGGATGGTCCTGATCACAACCCTGTTGGGTGTCACCTTCATTGCCATGCAGATCTATGGTTTTAACCAGTTGATGGAAAGTGGAGTGATCATCAGAGGAGGATCCGGAGCCGGTCAGTTTTTGTACATCATCTTCGGCTTGCACGGAATTCACGTGCTGGGCGGAGTGATCGCGCTGATCGTGATGTTTGCAAGAGCATTCAGTTCGAAGAACAGAAACTATAACCCTGTGTCTATCGAAATCGCCGGAACATACTGGCATTTTGTGGACCTTTTATGGATCTATCTGTTCGTATTCTTTTTAGTAACAGCATAATTCAATTAGTTTACATAAGAACCTTAAAACAGTAACATGGCACAAGCAGTTCCTGCTAATCAAAAATGGTGGAGTGGTGGTAAGAGCCCCTTTAATGTGGAGTACGGAAAACTCATGATGTGGTATTTCCTTATGAGTGACGCCTTCACTTTCGGAGCATTCCTGATCGCTTACGGAACAGTAAGAATGTCGAGCAACGGATGGCCTGACCCTAACGCAGTGTTTAATTCATTCCCTGGCGCAGGTCACGCAAATCTTCCACTGGCATTCGTGAGTTTGATGACCTTCATCCTGATCGTAAGCTCTGTTACCATGGTACTGGCTGTACATGAAGGACATAAAATGAACCGCGCAGGTGTGGTGAAATGGCTCGGCTGGACTATCATCGGTGGAATTGCATTCCTTGCCTGCCAGGCATGGGAGTGGGATCACCTGTATCACCAGGGTGCATGGTGGGGAAGAAATCCTTTCCTGAACCACGACGGAACACCTTCTTCAACGAATTTCACTAACTTCTTCTTTACAATCACCGGTTTCCACGGATTCCACGTGTTGTCGGGAGTTGTGATCAACATCATCATGCTGATCAAAGCTTTCAAAGGAGATTTTGATAAGAGAGGACATTACCTGATGATCGAAAAGACCGGTTTGTACTGGCACTTTGTTGACCTGGTATGGGTATTCGTGTTCCTTTGCTTCTACCTGTTGTAATGAAAAATGAAAAATTAAAAATGACCGGCAAGGTCAACCCAAAAGCATTTTACATTATTAATTTTTAATTCAAAAAAAATGTCCGCACATTCAAACGATACTTATCAGGAAGTAACCTTCCACCACGAACCGGCAGAAGGAACCAGCAGAATCTGGAAGACCTTTTGGCTACTTCTTGGAATTACCATCGTAGAACTTATGATGGGTCTGGCAATCTATGGTCTTGGACTGGGTCACCTGGCCATCCTGTTGATCAAAGGTGTAGTAGTGATTCTTTCTCTTGCGAAAGCTTTTTATATCATTTCGATCTTCATGCACCTCGGTGATGAGATCAGGAACCTGATCATGACAGTTGCAGTTCCTTGTCTCCTTTTCCTGTGGTTCATCGGAGCGTTTCTTTGGGATGGTAATTCATTCAAAAATCTTAGAAACACATTCGATCCTTACAAACATGAGAAAACCACTACTCCGGTTAAGAAAGATGGATCTCATGATGCGCATGATGCAGGTACTCCTGCTCAACGCCAGGGAGCAGCTCACTAATAAGTTAACAGTCTTATTAAAAATAAATGAACCATCTGCGCTGCAGGTGGTTTTTTTATGGAGTAATTTCGCGGCATGTCGAAAAGAAGTTTGCTGGTACTCACGCTGTTAATTGTGATACCTACGCTCTGTTATTTTTTGGTCAACAGGCTGAGTGAAAAGGCAGTGAATATGCCCCCTCATTTCTACCCCGATTCAGTGGTCAACAAAGTAGTAAGAGGTAAAAGCGTTACTGATACCATCTGGCATAAGATTCAGAATATCTCGCTGGTGAACCAGTTGGGAGATACTGTATCACTTTATGATGTTGGTAATAAGATCATCATCGCTGATTTCTTTTTTACCAGGTGCCCTTCAATATGCCCTACACTTACGCGTAATATGAAAGGATTGCAGGATGCTTTGAAAGGAAAGGATCCCAGGAGACTGGATACGCCTTTTGTGCATTTCATGTCTTTTTCGGTAGACCCAATTCGCGACAGTGTTTCTGCACTAAAAAAATACAGCGACAGGTACGGAGTGAATCCTGATGTCTGGTGGTTGATGACTGGACCGAAAGATTCCATTTACAATTTTGCATTGAATGAATTGAAACTTGGTTTGCAGGATGGAGAAGGAGTTGATTCAAATTTCATTCATACCAACCGCTTTGTACTGATTGATAAAAATAAAGTGGTAAGAGGATACTATAATGGATTGGATACTGCATCAGTATCTAAACTTGCTGAAGACCTTACCTTACTGATGCTTGAGCGAGATAAGAATAAGAAAAGAAAACTGTTCTAAAAACCTGGTTATGTTAGCACCCCTGATCGAGAAAAATGATAAGAAATATAAGACCCTGATCGGTATCTTTTCATTTGTTGTATTTGCCGTTGTTGTGATCCTTGGCAGAGTTAAGCTTGATGTGGATCTGGGTTTTGATGTGCACATTTTTGCAGCCATCAATGCAGTTATCAATTCACTTGTTTCCATTATGCTGATTGCAGGTATGATTGCAATAAAGCAAAGAAAATACGAGCAGCATAAGAAGATCATGTTCACTGCAATGATCCTGTCTGTATTATTCCTTGTATCATATATCGCACATCATTTACTTGCAGGAGATACAAAGTTTGGAGGTGAAGGAGGGATAAAGATCTTCTATTACATCATTCTAATTACCCATATTTTCTTAGCAGCCATCATTCTGCCATTCATTCTGTTTACTGTTTATCGCGCTTCAATTGCTGAGTGGCCGGCACACAAAAAACTGGCTCGCATAACATGGCCGATCTGGTTATATGTCAGCATAACCGGTGTACTGGTATACCTGATGATATCACCTTATTATTAACGGCACCGGGCTGAACCCAGCAAAGCGAAGGGGCAGAACGAAGAAATTTCAATTTCGGTCTGCCCCATCGCTTTGCTGGGTTCAGCCCGGAGTACCCGGCTCCCAAAATACCTCCTTCCAATTCACCACCTTATCATCCTTCACTTCAATCCCTTCCTTTCTTAATAACTCCTCCATCAGGGTTGGTGTGGCAAAATGATGCTTGCCGGTAAGCATTCCATTCCGGTTCAATACCCTGTGTGCAGGCACTTTTGGTCGTACAATATGTGCATTGTTCATTGCATATCCCACCACCCTGGAAGATGATCTGGCTCCCAATGCTGCAGCTATGGCACCGTATGATGTTGCCCTTCCTTTTGGGATCTGCCGCACCACTTCATATACCAATTCAAAAAAACTGGTATCCCCGGATCCTGATGGACGCACCGATTTTAAACGAACAGGCTGATTACTTTTTTTCGATGGAATTTTTTTCATGTTGAAGTTGACGTTGCCTGAGTAATTCAGACTTTCTCGGCTCAGGTACTTCAATATAATCAAAAGGACAATGCCTGCATCCATTACCACAACACCTGCCTCTCTGCAAATGGTAATGAGCTGTCAGCACCATGTATCCTTCAGGGGTGTAATAAAAATCTTCTCCCTCAACTAATTTTCTCTTCACGAATGAGCTCCTTTAATTTATTGTCCAGATCCGGCAATGGCGATTCCGGCAATGAGAATTTTAAATAATGGATCCTGTTACTTTTTGCAATATCCAGGCTCTCATAATGCGTCCTGATCTTTAATTCATCACTGATCTCTGATCCGGTATAAGCATCGTCCATATCAATATGAACAGTCAATCCATACAGGTCGATCACCTGCCTGGTGAAGTCATACAGGTCAGGCGAATCAGTCTTCAGGTGAATAAAACCACCAGGCTTCAATATTGTTTGGTATAATCTCAGGTACCTGGGATGTGTGAGTCGCTTTTTAGCCTTCGAATCCCTCAACTGCGGATCAGGAAAGGTGATCCAGATCTCACTTACCTCATCGGGCTCAAAATAATTGGTGATCTTGTCGATATGAGAACGGATAAAAGCCACATTGGTGAGTTTTTCATGAAGGGCTTTTTTAGCACCTACCCATATTCGGTTTCCCTTAAGGTCGATGCCCAGGAAATTTCTTCCGGGATATAACCTGCCTAACCCTACAGCATATTCTCCTTTGCCACATGCAAGCTCCAGTGTGATCGGATGATCATTGTGAAAAAAATTTTTCCAGTTGCCCTGCATCCCATCCGGGTATTGCAACACATTTGGAAATGTCTCTATTTCGGCAAAACGCTGGAGTTTCTTTTGTCCCATGCCGCAAAGGTAAGGTTGCTTAGCCAATGCTGATGTTCAGTAATTCTTCCTTTTTACGATACCCGCTAAGCATCGATCTTCGTCCATCATTCCAATGAATAAGGATGGAAGGAAACCTGCTGATATTCATCAAAGACACTTCGTCGAGGTCTTTTCGGAATGAAGTAATACAGGCATCCGAATGAAGATCTTCCTCAAATCTCTCCATATCAAATTCTATCTCTTTACTAACGGCCATGCCTACACGAAGAATGGCAGATTCCTTCGCAATATTGATCCCTTCTTTCATCAACGCATTTCGTAAATGATGCAGCATCTTTACTTCTGCTTCTTTTGATTGAAAACCTGCAGCTTTCACCGCCATGCACGATAAATAAGATGATGCGGGCGGATCATGATACCATATAGTATCGGCCAATTTGATCCCTGATATCACCGAAGCTTCCATCCACACTGGTCCCATCTGTATCGGCTTACTGACCAAACTCACAGGATCGTGGTATTGTTTCCAGCTTGGGATCAATCCTCCCATACAATACCTGGCTTCTACTGATGGCCCCATGTGTTGCAGAAAATCATGGAAGGCTTCTTCCATCACATAACTCCAGCAACACATAGGATCAGTATAATAAACTATTTCAACTGGTGATGCCAATGTTTATTTCTTTGATTTTGATTTCAGGTTATCGATCTCACTCTTGAGATTTTCATCAATCGGATCTTCAGGTAATGGCTGGTTCCATTGCTGCGGGCCAATAGGAGTGGACAGGTTCACAATAGTGCTCTTCTCCTTACTCATCGCTTCATTCATCTTTTTCATGGATTCCATGGTCTGGTTTGTTCCCGCAATCGGTTGATCCAGTAATCCATTGGTTTGAATCACATGCCTGATAGGATCTTCAATGAACTGCCATGTTTCACCGGTGATGGGTGTTTCTCCCTGGTTCCATGGTCCGCGTAAACTGTTTCCACTCGACATATTAAAGTATGTATTTCCATACCTTGGATCTGCCTGCAATACACCAGGAGGAAAATTCGGGTTGATGGTTTCCAATGCAGCATGAAACATCTGGAAATGCGCCACTTCACGTGTCATCAGGAATTGCAGCGTTTCTTTCACATATGGATCATCCGTGAATTGTAAAAGGTATTCATACACCATCTTTGCGCGTGATTCAGCCGCAATATCAGAACGAAGGTCGGCACTCAGTTCTCCATTCACATCTCCATTGATATAGGCTGCAGACCAGGGAACGCCCTGGCTATTTGTATAAGCGGGTCCACCACCACTTGACACCAGGAACTGGGGTGCTACCATGGCCTTATGAATGATCTCTTCCTTTGCAGCTTTTCCATTCATCAATTGCATAATCTCTGATTGCTCGGCAGCATTTTTGAGATCGCCATTCACTCCCTGCAATAGCATCTGGATAGTAGCTCCAACGATTTCCAGGTGACTGAATTCTTCCGTCGCAATATCCATCAACAAGTCATATTTATCAGGATATGGATTCTTGGCTCCAAACGCCTGCCCGAAATAACGCAGCGCAGCAGCCAGTTCTCCATTAGCTCCACCAAACTGTTCCAGTAATAAAGTTGCAAAAGCAGGATCAGGTCGCGATACCCTTGCATTGAACTGAAGTTCTTTCACATGATAAAACATAGCGGTAATTTTTTTATGAGCAATTGAGAGGATCGCGGGAAAAACTATGCCATGTGAGTAGACTGTTGAGTAAGCCTAAGTGTATTGTTGTTGAGGAAGTTATGTAAATAAGAATGCCCCTTTCGGGGCATCTTAAAAATCTTGTACTCTTAACCTTTTTGGTCATCAATAGGTACTACTACGTTCTAGGACAACTGGTTTAACACGGACTTGGACATGGTTTCATTTCATTAGGATACTGGTTGACCTGGTAAAGTACTGGATTTCGGTTTTTCGGATTTCTGGATAATGGACTTAGGACAAGGTTTTGGTTTTACGGACTTTTTGGATTTTCAGTTTTTTAAAGGATCGGATCTGGTTTTTTTCGGTTATTGGTTTTTGTATTCGCTAATTCATCGCTGAATCAACTATAACAAAAGTATATAGGAATGTTAAAACAGCATAGAGCAGAATTGACTGATTATCGCACTTCATTATTCAACATGATCAGGGAAAGTTTACGAGTTGACAAGTTCGTAGATCTACGATGACGAAATACTTTATCATCAAATCAATAATTTATACATTACAGAAACAAAACGATGCTATGCAATTAAAAGGGAAGAATGTACTGATCACCGGTGGAAGCCGTGGAATTGGAAAGGCAATCGCTATTGCACTTGGAAGGGAAGGAGCGAATGTTGCCATTGCCGGTAAAACCGCAGAACCGCATCCTAAACTAGAAGGAACCATTTTTTCTGCTGCTGAAGAGATCACCAGGGCCGGTGCTCCCAAAGTGCTGCCCATCCAGGCTGATATCAGGTTTGAAGAAAGCATAGACCAGATGGTGAAAGCCACAGCAGAGGAATTTGGAGGAATTGATATACTGATAAATAATGCCAGTGCAATTAGCCTGACGCCAACCGAACAGACCGAACCCAAAAAGTTCGACCTGATGCATGGGATCAATGTTCGAGGGACTTTCCTGGTTAGCAGGGCCTGTATACCATACATGAAAAAGTCCTCCAATGCGCATATCATCAATCTTTCTCCGCCATTGAATATGAATCCATGGTGGTTCAAACACCATCTTGCTTACACTATGAGTAAATATGGTATGAGTATGATCGTTCTTGGGTTATCCGAAGAATTGAAACAACACAGGATCGCTGTAAATGCGCTCTGGCCAAAGACAACCATTGCTACTGCAGCTGTTCAGAATTTATTGGGGGGAGATGCAATGGTTCAGCAAAGCCGTACTCCTGATATTGTTGCCGATGCTGCACTGGCTATCCTTAAACGCCCGGCAGATCAGTGCACCGGGAACTTTTTTATTGATGAAGATATTTTGAAAGAAGAAGGCATATCTGACCTGGAAAGGTATTCGGTGGTTCCAGGTTCCAAGCTGATGAAGGATCTTTTTATTTGAGGAGATGAGGAGGTGAGAAGTTGAGGAGATGAGAATCTTTAACTCCTCAACTCCTCAAATTCTCATCTACTCTACTCCTCTCTAACTTCCGGCCTCATCTGCGGAAACAACAACACATCCTGTATAGATACCTCTCCTGTCAATAACATACATAGCCTGTCGATACCAAAACCAATACCCGCAGTTGGCGGCATACCATATTCAAGTGCTCTCAGGAAATCATGATCGATGTACATAGCTTCATCATCACCACGCTCCATTAATTTTACCTGGTCTTCAAATCTTTCACGCTGATCGATAGGATCATTCAACTCAGTATAAGCATTTGCGATCTCCTTACCATTGATCATCAGCTCGAAACGCTCTACCAACCCCTCTTTGCTGCGATGCTTCTTGGTAAGCGGACTCATCTCAACAGGATAATCAATGATGAATGTTGGCTGAATAAAATGCCCTTCACATTTTTCACTGAAGATCTCATCTACCAGCTTTCCTTTACCCATTGATTTTTCGGCATGAATACCCAGCTTGGCGCAGACTTCACGCAATCTTTCTTCATTCATTCCTGAAATATCAATCCCTGTATGTTCTTTAATAGCATCATACATGGAGATCCTCCTGTAAGGTGCTTTAAAATCAATAGTCTTTCCCCCGATCTCAACCGTTGTGGTACCATTGGTAGCAATGGCAACTTTCTCCAGCATCTGCTCCGTAGTTTCCATCATCCACAAATAATCCTTGTACGCAGTATAGAATTCAAGCACAGTGAACTCCGGGTTATGGGTTCTGTCCATTCCCTCATTCCTGAAGTTGCGGCTGAATTCATATACCCAGTCGAATCCTCCAACTATCAGTCGCTTCAGGTATAATTCGTTTGCAATACGCAGGTATAATGGGATATCAAGCGCATTGTGATGGGTGATGAACGGTCTTGCTGCAGCACCTCCGGGGATACTCTGCAATACCGGGGTATCAACTTCCAGTGCACCTCTTTCATTCAGAAAGGAACGGATCGCATTGATCATTTTCGTTCTTTTCAGGAATGTATCTTTTACATGCGGATTGATGATTAGGTCGGCATATCGCTGACGATACTTGAACTCAGGATCAGTTACAGCATCAAATGTCTCACCTTCTTTTTCTTTCACAACTGGCAATGGCTTCAGTGACTTAGTAAGTACAATTAGTTCCGTTACATGAATGGAAGTCTCACCAGTTTTGGTAGTAAATACAAAACCTTTGATCCCGATGATATCACCCATATCGATGAGATGTTTCCATACTTTATCGTACAGGGTCTTGTCTTCACCTGGGCAGATATCGTCCCTTCTCACATAGATCTGGATCTTTCCTGTACTATCCTGCAACACTGCGAAACTGGCTTTTCCCATATCGCGGATACTCATGATCCTTCCAGCAAGCACTACTTCAGTGAACTGGTCCTTATTTTCTTCGCCCTTATAATTTTCTTTTATATAAACTGAAGTGGAATTAACCGGGAATAATGGAGCCGGGTAAGGATCAATGCCCAACTCTTTGAATTGTGCAAGTTTTTCCCTGCGAATGATTTCCTGTTCCGACAATTGCGTTATGCTCATAAACACTATATTAAAAAGTGCTGCAAAGGTAATATCCTGCTCCTGCTCATTCAAAACAATTCTTTAACGGTTAGAGCGTTCAGTATGAAAGCTTTGGCAAGTGATTTGCCTTACCTTCAATCAAATTTTTATTCTATGATCAGAACATTGATCCTTACCCTTGGACTTGGAGCCGTTACACTTAGCTCCTGCGACACACTCAGTAATCTACCAACCGGAACCATTGGAGCTCCCGTAAGCCAGGATGAAGCCGCTACCGGTATCCGCCAGGCTTTATCAAATGGTATTTCCAGCGCTATCACCAACCTGGGAAGGAATGATGGCTTCTTTGGCAACCAGGCGTATAAATTATTATTGCCTCCTGATGCTGCAAAGATCGAAGGAACACTTCGTGATCTTGGAATGGGCAGCCAGGTTGATAAAGCGATTCTGCAGATCAACAGGGCAGCTGAAGATGCAGTAACCCAGGCAAAACCCATCTTCGCAAATGCCATCAAGCAAATGACCATCGCTGATGCGTTGAATATTGTGAAAGGTAGCAATACAGCTGCAACTGATTATTTCAGGGATAAGACCAGGGCCCAACTGATCGAAGCGTTTAAGCCTTCTATCCAGGCATCGCTCGACAGAACCCAGGCTACAAGATATTATACTGAAGTGGTGAACCTCTACAATAAGCTTCCAACCACTTTCAAAAAAATGAACCCGGATCTTACATCCTATGTGGTAGGAAAAACCACTGATGCATTATTCGACCAGATTGAAAAAGAAGAAGTGAATATCAGGGAAAACCCTGCTGCAAGAACTACCGAGATACTGAAGAAGGTATTTGGTAGATAGCCGGGCTGACCAACTGCGAAGCAGTTGGGCTGAACGGACTAGGCTGAACAAATTGCGAACGCAATTTGGGCTGAATTGAAAAACACTCAAGTCAGCCAAATTGCCGAGCAGTTGTTCAGCCTTGTGCATTCAGCCCAGGCTGTGCCTGGTCAGCCTGCCCCCTAACCCAACAACACCTGCCAGGCCTCCGCAACCTTCCTCTCCTTCAACAACTGCTGCGCAAGCAGGTGGATCTCCCGCTCCATATCATCAGGATTTAAAGAATAATATTGAACGATCTTTTTCAGGTCTTCATTTTCATAAGCCGGATCAATTGAAGGGATCTCTTCAACATTCCCAAGCATACCCAGGTCATTACCAGTCAATACCTTACTATTTCGGATATTTTCCGGCAAAACATCTACCCCGATACCCATCTTCCTGTTTGGCTTCGGAACAATGAACAGGTTGTCCTCATTCACACTGCAATAATAATCGCCTCCCAAACGCGCTACCAGCTTGAATTTTCTTTGATCGATCATCCCCGAATCATCAAGGATCGATTCATCTATATGCATCATCAATACTTCACATATCACTAAATTTCCAGCGCCTGCCTGATCCCCAAGCCTTTTTACTTCCAACACTTTGCACTCCATCTTCACCTTACTTTCCTTTACCATGGGAGGTTTCACCATCGTACCAGGCTCTTCGGTAAATCCAGCTTTAATAAATTCATTGATTCCTTTCGGATATTCCACACTGCTCAGGCTTACCTGCTGCACCATATCAAAGTCCACGATATTGATCACCACTTCCGGAACTTCCAGCACATTTTCCAGCGTATGCTTCTGCGTATTATCGCGCACTCTCGAAGAAGGAGAGAACACTACCACCGGCGGATTCGTTGAAAACATATTGAAGAAACTGAATGGACTCAGGTTAACATTTCCATCCTTATCAATAGTACTTGCAAAGCAGATCGGTCGCGGTCCAATAGCATGCTGCATAAATTGCTGCCGCTGGTTAATGGGTATCGATGCAAGCTCTATCGTTTTCATTTTCGAATTTTTTTTCTGTCAAGAATGGAGAATTCTTCTCCTTCAGCGGCTATATGATTGATCAAAGTTCCGAGTCCTTCAATTTCCAACGCAACATTATCTCCTTCCTTCAGCCACTGTTCCTGGTATTGAGGATCATTGAGCTTACCGGTTCCATTCAATTCCAGGAAACATCCGGTTCCTACAGTTCCACTTCCAATGATATCACCCGGATAAAGATCACATCCATAAGATGCTCTTTCAATGATCTCGGCAAATGTCCAGTCCATATCTCCTAAATTTCCTTCACTCACCTGCTCCCCGTTCACCCGGCATACCATTTTTAAATTCCAGTTCTTTCCTACATGACCTTCCTTCGGTGCAATTTCATATTTAGCCAGTTCATCAGTTGTCACGAGGTAAGGTCCTACTGCAGTGCTAAAATCTTTTCCCTTAGCCGGTCCAAGGTTAAGTAACATTTCTTCCATCTGCAAAGTTCTAGCACTGAAATCATTCATGATCATCAATCCTCCGATATATTGATCTGCATCTTCCGCTCTGATATTTCTTCCATGCCTGCAGATCACGATCGCTGCTTCAAGTTCAAAATCAAGTCTTTCAAAATGATCCGGCATACAAAGCACATTTCCCGGACCCTGTATGCTATGATGATTGGTAAAATAAAAGATCGGGTATTCATCAAACTGGGGGATCATCTCTGCCTTGCGATTTCTCCTGGCAGCTGCCACATGTTGCCTGAAGGCATAACCATCCCTGCATGATGATGGAAAGGGAACTGGCGATGCAATAGTCAATTTATCAATGGGTTTACCCCTGTCGGAACTGATCTTTCCTTCCCTGACCATGATCTCTCCACCTAGTGCCATGGGTAAACTATCATCCCAATATTGAAGGAACATATTCATGGTATTCGGAAGATCTGGATGCAGTCGATCCATATCATACACTAATCCATCTACAACTATTCCAAGCTGCTCCTGTCCATCATTGAGGTAGGTTAATAGTTTCATCGTTTATGTATTACATTATTATTTTTATGAAGTAGCAACAAACATTCAGTTGAAATTAATGTATCTTATTATTTTTGTAGATGAAATTTCAAGGTTATGAAGTTTGAGAAGATACATAATAAAGGACAAGCCCAGTTATTTCAGAACCGTTACCTCGAAATGCTCACTAAGTCGCATCCCCTTGTGATCTGGGGCATGTATATTCCGATCATCGGGTTTATGTTGTATAAATCGATGTCCACATTCGATTATAGTTTTCTGCGGATGGCACTGACTTTCGCAGGAGGAATGTTTTTCTGGACCTTCTTTGAATACCTGATGCACCGGTTTATTTTTCATCTTATCGCAGATAGTGAAAAAGCACAGAAATTTATTTACGTGATGCATGGAAATCATCACCATTATCCACGTGATAAGGAAAGATTATTCATGCCTCCTATTCCAAGCCTAATCATTGCTTCAGCCATATTCGGACTGATGTACCTGGCTATGGGAACCAATGTGCTGATGTTCTTCCCTGGATTTATTTTCGGTTACCTGATGTATGGTACCATGCACTATGCCATTCATGCATTCAATCCTCCTTTCAAGTGGATGAAGCCTTTATGGAGAAATCATCACCTTCATCACTATAAAGATGAGCACAAAGGTTATGGTGTAAGTACCACTATCTGGGACCGTGTATTTGGTACGATGTTCGACCTTCACAAAGAAAAGGAAGACAAAGAGAAGGTGAAGGAACTCATGTACTGATCCTCAGTATTTCTCAAGAATTCCCAGTCCAAACAAAGCAAAATCATATTTAGCAGGATCTTTTGCATCGAGCTTCCGCAGGTATTGCGTTAGCTCGATAGCTGCCTGCCAATCAACCTGCTTGCGATCCAGCACCCCAAATCGTTTAGCTACACGGGCTACATGCAGGTCTACAGGACAGATCAATTGAGATGGACTGATATTTTTCCAGATGCCAAAATCTACTCCGCAATTATCTTTTCTTACCATCCATCTCAGGAACATATTCAATCGCTTGCAACTTGAATTTCTTTGCGGGGCTGCAACATGTTTCCTGGTCCTCGAAGGTGCATCTTCCAGTGAAAAGAAATATTGATAGAAATGGTTTAGGCCTTTCTCCACTGCATTTTCATTGTGATGATCCTTTACAGGAAAGAAAGCAGTTTCCAACGAATCATGCTGACTGTAATGATGTTTCAGGAATTCAATAAAATACAATAGATCTGTGGCATTGAAAGTCCGGTGCTTGAATTCAAGCAGTCCACGCAGGTCTTTTACTGAATGATGCAATACAAAATTATACGGATGCAGATCCATTCTCTTCATCAACTCCATTGATTTGTTGATGATGGTGGTACGAATACCCCATGCAAATGTTGCAGCAAAGAAACCGCTGATCTCTATATCCTGTTTCTTTTTGAACTGATGCGGAACAAAGACAGGATCGTCCTTAATGAAAGAAGGTTGATTAAACTGATCAACCTTCTTATTAAAAAACGCTATGAGGTCTTCTTTCATCCTATTGCATTCTTCAGATCTTCGATCAGGTCATCGGCATCTTCAATTCCAACACTTATCCTGATCAGCGAATCCGATAAACCGTTTTTAATTCTTTCTTCTCTTGGAATGGATGCATGCGTCATGCTTGCAGGGTGGTTGATCAATGATTCAACGCCACCAAGGCTTTCAGCAAGTGAGAATAGTTTGGTAAATGACAATACTTTTTTCGCAGCTTCCACGGATTCATCCTTCAATACAAAACTCATCATACCACCAAACGCACGCATCTGCTTTTTCGCTATGGTGTATCCGGGATGATCTTCAAAACCGCACCAATAGACTTTTCCAACCTTTGGATGTTGGCGAAGGAACATCGCGATCTTTTCTCCATTCTCACAATGCCGTTCCATTCTTACATGCAATGTTTTCAACCCACGCAATACAAGAAAGCAATCCTGCGGACCAGGAACTGCTCCACAACTTTTTTGAATGAAATAAAGCTGATCTCTCAATCCTTCATCATTCAGCATGATACAACCATGGATCACATCACTGTGCCCTCCAAGATATTTTGTGGCAGAATGCATTACAATATCAGCACCAAGATCAAGTGGATTCTGAAGATATGGTGAAGCAAATGTGTTATCAACAACCGTGATCAGGCTATTCTTCTTTCCAATGGCTGAAACCGCTTCTATATCAGCAATATTCATCAATGGATTGGTTGGTGTTTCAACCCACAGCAGTTTTGTATTGATGTTGATGGCTGCTTCAATATTTGAAAAGTCCTGCATGTTTACAAAATGGAATTTGATCCCAAACCTTTCAAATACTTTGGTGAACAATCGATAAGTTCCTCCGTACATATCATTTCCGGCAATCACTTCGTCGCCCGGCTTCAGCAGTTTAATGATAGCATCAGTTGCTGCAACACCTGATCCAAAGCTCAATGCGAACTTTGCATTCTCAATTACAGCCAATGCATCTTCAAGTGCCTTGCGTGTAGGATTTTGAGATCTTGCATATTCATAACCCTTGTGTTCACCTGGTGCCGACTGCACATAAGTTGAGGTCTGGTAAATCGGTGGAATGATTGCACCTGTGCTCGGATCTGGTTCCATTCCTGCATGGATCAGTTTGGTCGCTAACTTCATAATCTATCGTTTCTGGTTTTGCAAATATCTCAATAATTATCTTGTCATTACCCGAATTCATACTTAACAGTAATCTAATCAGGCAAATTAACGAACGATTTCGTACATAGTTTTCATGTGTTAACCTGTTGTCCCAATTAGCAAATAAAGGCTTTATATGCACTTTACTTTTATTATGCAAACAAACAAGCACACCATTAAAACTACAAGCCATGAAAAGTACGCTTATCCTCACAGCAATGATGGCTATTGCCACCAGTTCTTTCGCTTTCGAACCTATTGTCAATGAAAAGGTATTGAATAACTTCAATAAAACCTTCACTGCAGCAGAACATGTTAAGTGGGATGAATTTAAAGATCATTACTCTGTAAGCTTTTTCCATCTCGACATTCGTACCATTGTCAACTATGATAAGGGTGGTAATATGATAAGTTCAATCAGGTATTATACGCCTTCGATGCTTCCATTGAACATTGTTTCCAGGCTTACCGAAGATTATCCTGATGGTAAATTATTTGGTGTTACGGAGATCAGCAGGAATAATGAGATTTACTATTTTGTAAAAGTGGAATTGAAAAAGCATTGGCTCACTCTCAGAGTTAGTCCCAATTGTGAAGTGGATGTTCATGAAAGATTCAAAAAAGCTTAATAGCTTTTTTCCAGGAGCTGTCCAGCAACAGCAATACGCCACCGGGCTGCCTTATCGAGCAAAGGCAGCTCTTTGTTTTTTATAACACCTGCTGTTATTAATTTCCTGCAGGAGTCTTCAACCATATCTTTCATAAATAGCGTTTCCATCCATTGATCTTTGGGAACTTCAAAACCTATCTTTCTTTTTCTCCAGGTGATCTTATCAGGAATTTTTTTGTCCATTGCTTTGCGCAATACATACTTATTGAAACCATCATGGATCTTTTCTTCCAAAGGCAAACTGAAAATGAACTCCACTAATCGATGGTCTAAAAAAGGCAGGCGGATCTCCACACCATGAGCCATTGAATTACAGTCGGCATATCGCAGTAACTCCTGCAATCCGAGTTGCATCGTATCAAAATAAAGAATATCGTTGAGGGATCTTACCAGTGGTTTCTGTACATCTTTCAATGAAAAATTACTTTCCACAAAATCTTCATTCAACCATTCTGCATTCCGGACCTGGTTACGATATTTTAAAGTGACCTGTTTTTTTGTGATACCGGGCATATTAGCAAATAGGAAATTTATCAAACCTCCCTTTATCTCCTGTTGATTTGCTTGCAGGCTCCTGTAGAGTTCTAATGCTTTTCCAATCTTATTATTTCGCACCAATTCCTGGATTGCCCAATGATTGTATTTTGAATATCCTGCAAGTATTTCATCAGCACCCTGTCCATCCAGCATCACAGAATACCCATGTTGTTTTGCCATCCTATACACCATATACTGCGCAAATGAGCTTGGATCTGCAATGGGATGATCATGCGAATGAATCATTCGTAATAAATGATGTTGAAAATCATTGGAGGTTGGAGTGATCCTATACCTATTTAAATTTAAAGACTTCTCCAATTCATCGATATAACTGCTTTCATCTTTATCAAAACCGGGAAACACAGCAGAGAACCCCGCAAGATCAGTTTTTAATTCAGAGGATAAGATATATGCAATGGAAGAACTGTCGAGGCCTCCACTGATACTTACCCCCAATGGAACGTCCGATTTCAATCTCTCTTTTACTGAACCCAGTAACAAATCATACAACTCATCCTTAGCATTGATTTTGAAAACGGTCTTGCCTCCTGGTAAATCCCAATAGCGACGAACCTCCGTCTTGCCTGTTTTTTTATCGATGATAAGAAAATGTGCGGGCGGCAGTTGATGTATATTTTCAAAGAAAGTACAGAAAGGATCAGCTGCAATATTTGTTTGTCCTGCAGCCAGGTAATGCAGCAGGATCTTTTGATTGACAATCCTTTTTATACCTAGTGCATGAATCGCTGCAGCCTTTGAACCAAATAAAAATTTTTGCTGATCCCTGTAGTAATAAAATGGCTTCTCCCCAAACCGGTCTCTTGCGCAAAACAGAACCTGCTCTTTCTCATCCCAGATTGCAAATGCAAACATTCCAACGAGGTAACTGAGGCAATTTTCTTTATGGATATGATAGGATGCAACAAGGACTTCCGTATCCGAAGCCGTCGTAAATGAAAGCCCATGGAGTCTTTCTAAATCTTTCCTGAGCGATTGATAATTATAGATCTCACCATTAAAAACTATTTGGTAACGATCCAGGTAGTTAAACGGCTGGTTGGATCTTGCATCAGGATCAATAATCGCTAAGCGGGTATGTGCCAGTCCTGTTGAAGCTTCTGCATTGACCCAAACATTAGACGCATCGGGGCCTCTTTCCTGCAAACAGGGAAGAACCTGACGCAAGCTGGTTTCATGTACTTCTCCGGGTAAACCGAGATAACCGGCAATACCGCACATTATATTCCCTGTTTAATAGGCAGACTAACCTTTACACTATCCCATGAGATCTGCAGTTCCATATCGTTTCCATCAGGAATGAACTGCATCGACAAATATTCCATTTTGAAAGGAAGTGTTTCGGTATTCACTTTAAAAGTAAAGAGATCGAATTGGGGATCGATCTTCAGACCCCAGGTATACAGGCTGGAATTAAGTTTCAGCTCCCAGTATTTTTCATAAGGAATGCAGTATAAAGTATACCGTCCTTTTTTGATCTCCTTATTATTGATGGTTACATCTTCAAAGAACTCGATCTCTGTTGCTTCATTGGCCCCAAGTCTCCAGGGCTTTCCATACTTCACAATATCTCCGAAGATCGTTCTTCCTCCAACTGCCGGCCGGCTGTAGAGTACCCTCGCCACAGGATCGTCTGAAACTTTTCCTCCCATTTTCTGAACAGTAAAGTCCTGCGGGAAATAGCTCACATCCATGGAAGATTTATCCAGGGGTGGGTTAGCAATGGCTGATTTATGTTCTAATTGCTGGATGGCTTCCTGGTGACGGATCACTTTTGAATTAGCTGGCTGGTGTTTACAAGACCAGGCAAAAAATACACAGGATCCGGCAATGATTGATTGGTATAGGTTCATTAGAAAACGAAAGGTATGGTAGTTTTTATATTATCCCATGCGATGACAAGCCTCGCCGTGCTATCGTTGCCCTTATCAAAGAACATGGTAAAGGCTTCGGCTGCATCATTCAGGTTTTCTGTTTTTACATCAAATCTTGCTACATCCTTTTTCTGATCATATTGAAAGGCACCCCACACATCAGTATCCTTATTAATTATAATGGTCCATTTATCAGGATAGGGGATGGCAAACATGGAATATCTGCCTTTCCTGATTTTCTGGTTATTCACTTTTGCATCCTTGAACAATTCCAGTTCAGTAGCCTCGTTCGCTCCAAGTCGCCAGATCTTTCCGAATTCAATCAGCTCGCCATAAACTTTACGTCCATTCTTCAAAGGCCTGCTGTACACAATTCGGCAGGCAGGCGGTTCGGCCACTTTATTTTGGATCTTCAGAACAGGGTAGTTGTCGGGGAAATAGCACATATCCATGGGCGATTTATCCGGCACTGGAAATTTTGTTTGACCGAATGCCAGGTTTCCAACGATCATCAGCCCTATCAATACTTTAATTTGTTTCATACTCCTCAAATTGGGTTCAAAGATATTTATCCATCCAGTTCCTTGAAAAAGAATATAGTTGTGGAAAGAAATCAGAGTAGATGTCGCTCAACGCAGAATAGTTGTCTTCAAACAATCTGAATGCTGTATCGGCATCATTCATATACCTGGCGCGGTGAACAAGTCCGGTAAAGCTTCTCTCGATACCCCAGTTCTCACGGTAATTCTTCAGCCAGTCATATTTCCGCATGGATTGAAATACTGGGCGGAAGTTTTCAGGGTGGTGCTGACTATTCAGTTCCAGCTTTTGATAGACCTCATTTGAAAACCGTGGAAGGTTTTCTATTTCTTTAGCAAGGAAATGATCAAACACCACATCAACGAAAGCGCCGCTGTACAGGCGGTAATCTTTTCTAAAGAAATTCTTTGCCTCAGCCACCAAAGGATGACAATCGGTAAAGTCGTCGATGGCCCGATGCAGTGTAATCCCCTGCTGGATGCCGGGAGGATAATCAAATTTCTTTTTTCCCTTGACAAAATCGCTGATCATATTGCCAAGCAAGAGGTCAGGTTTGCCAAAAGAAAGGTAAGCATGAGCCAGGAAGTTCATATTTAAATATAATTCAAACGCAACTTTCGCGCCCCTGATATTTTATTAATGGAACTTAACGAGCAGTTAACCACGTTTTATGATTTAATTTAGATATCGTCGCTATTGCACGCCTGACGTGAGTTCCATGCAATGCATAATTCCGGAAATGAGATTTTTTTTGAATGTATAGCTTTCTTTAACTCCGCTAATCAAGTAGTTTATTCCACTGCTAAAATCCATTCTACATTTGTTCTGCAATCAAAACAAAAGCAAACCTTATAGTCATGAAAAAGTTTTTTTTATCCATCATTACCACAGCTTTTATCACTCTTAGCTCTTTTGCTAATACAGTAGCTGAGGTTAACCAAACGGTTATCAAATCATTCCAGAAAGAATTCAACAATGCTTCCAATGTAGAATGGACGCTTGTGAATGGCCTCAATAAAGCCACATTTACCCTGAACGGAAATGTATTGTTCGCATTCTACACAAACTCAGGTGAGCGTGTAGCACTGACAAGGAATCTTACCTCTGACCAGTTGCCTATCGTTCTTACCTCTGAACTCAAAAAGAATTATGAAGGATACTGGATCACCGACCTGTTCGAAATTGCAACAGAGAGCCAGACATCTTATTATGTAACTCTTGAGAATGCAGATCAGAAGATCGTCCTTGAATCAGTAGGTGTACAGGGATGGCAGTCATACAAGAAAGAAAAGAAAAATTAAGCGAGCTGGTTTTTGACCGTTGGTTGTTGTTACAGTGATGCCTTCCCCCACGGGAAGGCATTTTCATTCTTTTAAGAATCAGTATTTATCAAATCAGCTAACTTTGCCGGTTCTTAATCAAAATAAACAGACAGAAATGAATAAAGGTCCGGTTTCTAACTTTATCCAGCACCATTACCGTCACTTCAATGCGGCAGCGCTGGTAGATGCAGCTAAAGGATATGAGCAGCACCTGCTTGAAGGTGGAAAAATGATGGTTACCCTGGCTGGTGCAATGAGTACCGCGGAACTTGGGATCTCACTGGCAGAAATGATTCGCCAGGATAAGATCGCGATCATCAGCTGTACCGGTGCCAACCTGGAGGAAGATGTGATGAACCTGGTGGCACACTCGCATTACAAGCGTGTTCCTAATTACCGTGATCTTACTCCGCAGGACGAATGGGATCTTCTGGAAAATCATTTTAACCGTGTTACGGATACCTGTATTCCTGAAGAGGAAGCTTTCCGCAGGTTGCAGGCACACCTGCATCGCCAATGGACTGAAGCAGAAGCTAAGGGTGAAAGATATTTCCCGCATGAATTCCTGTACAAGGCCATTCAGAGCGGTGATCTGAAGCAATATTATGAGATCGATCCGAAGGATAGCTGGGTTGTTGCTGCAGCAGAAAAGAATATTCCTATTGTTGTTCCGGGATGGGAAGACAGTACAACCGGTAATATCTTCGCTTCTTACGTGATCAAGGGTGAATTGAAAGCCCATACTGTAAAAAGCGGTATTGAATACATGGTTTGGTTAACCGAGTGGTATCGTGCAAACAGCGGTGGAAAGGGTGTTGGATTCTTCCAGATAGGTGGAGGTATTGCAGGAGATTTCCCTATCTGCGTGGTTCCGATGATGTACCAGGATCTTGAATGGCATGATGTTCCATTCTGGAGTTATTTCTGCCAGATCTCTGATTCAACAACATCTTACGGTTCTTACTCAGGTGCTGTTCCAAATGAAAAGATCACCTGGGGTAAACTGGATATCCATACGCCAAAGTATGTGATCGAAAGTGATGCTACCATTGTGGCTCCATTGATCTTCGCCTATATTCTTGGTTGGTAAGTGTTTACTTATACCGAAAAAATATAACCCGCCTCCATGGCGGGTTTTTTATTTAATTTAGTAGTCCCTTAAAATGCCCGTTATATCATGTTGCTCTTAAAAAACAGGAACCTGCTGAACAGCAGGTTTGCCCCGGTTTGGCTTGTCATACTTGTGTATCTTGCCGTTGGTATGCTGACCAGAATCGTACTCATGTTCTCAACGCATGAAGCACATTTCAGTTTTACCAATATCCTCGGACAGTTTGCTATTGGAATTTTCTTCGATCTTTTTATTGCTCTTGTAGTCACTATTCCGCTGGTATTACATGTTTGGTTTACCAATGAAAAGCTTTACAGTAAAAAACTCAGACCATGGGTGATCAGCATTTACCTGGTCATTATTGGGATCCTGATCTTTACTGATCTTGTCCCAAAAGATTTTAATGAAGACCTTCGCAAATTCATCATCATCTATTTCATTGCACGACTTTGCATATATACTTTCTTAAGCTTTACCAGCGCAGCTTTCAGGCTTTCATGGAGAAAGTATGTTTTGTTTTTTGATGTGAGTCTCTATTTCTTCCTGATCTTTTTCAATACTATCAGCGAATATTTTTTCTGGGATGAGTTTTCCTCCCGATATAATTTCATTGCAGTTGACTACCTGGTATATACTACAGAAGTGATCGGAAATATCAAAGAGTCATATCCTGTTGAAGCTATTGTGGGTGTTGTACTCACCTTTGCGCTGATGTTCACCATTCTTTTCAGAAAAAATATTTCTCTTTCAGTAAAGGATCAGCAAAGTTTTACATACAGATCCATCAATGCAGTGATCTTACTGGCAATTGTGGGAGGAGTAAATCTTTTCATTAAGCAGGACATGCAAAAGTTCAGTAAGAACAGTTATGCCAATGAACTTGCAGGAAATGGCTTATACAGCTTCACTGCTGCCTTTATGAATAATGAGCTCGATTATTTCAAATATTACAAAACATTGAATGAGCACAAAGCTTTCGATATAGTTCGTGAAGACCTGAAAGATCCATATTCAACATTTACAGGCAATCCATACAGCATAGAAAGAACCATCAATGATCCTGCACCTGAGCAAAGAAAAAATGTGGTGTTGATCAGTGTAGAAAGTTTTAGTGCCTCTTTCATGAATGCTTTTGGAAATGATCAGAACATTACCCCGTTTTTGGATAGCCTGTCCCAGCACTCTATGTTCTTCACAAACCTCTATGCAAGCGGAACCCGCACTGTAAGAGGGTTGGAAGCATTGTCTTTAAGTATACCACCAACGCCTGGACAAAGTGTAGTGAAGCGTCCTAACAATAATGACCTTTTCACTCTTGGACATGTATTCAGAACCAAGGGTTATAATACCCAATATATCTATGGTGGTTATAGTTATTTCGATAACATGAAAGGATTCTTTGGAGGGAATGGATATGAAGTGATCGATCGGGATGCCATTGCAAAGAAAGATGTTGATTTTGCCAATGTGTGGGGTGTTTGTGATGAGGATCTTTTTGACCTGGCCCTCAATAAGCTTGATCAGAATTACAATCAGAAGAAGAATTTCTTTACACAGATCATGACCGTTTCCAATCACCGGCCTTTCACTTATCCTGAAGGACGAATTGATATTTCTCCTGAGAAGCAGGTAAGGGAAGGAGCAGTAAAGTATACTGATTATGCTATCGGAAGATTTATCAAACAGGCCAGTACAAAACCCTGGTTCAACAATACGATCTTTGTGATCGTTTCTGATCACTGTGCAGGAAGTGCAGGATATGTTGAGTTACCTGTAACTGGGTATCATATCCCGATGATCATCTACAGTCCTTCAAATATTCAACCGCAAAAGGTTGAAAAACTTACTGCCCAGATCGATATCGCTCCCACCATCCTTGGATTGCTGCATTTCGATTATACTTCTAAGTTCTTTGGAAGAAATATTCTCGCAGTGCCTGATGGAAAGGAACATGCATTTATCAGTACCTACCAGGGACTGGGTTTCCTGCAGGATAAACGACTGGTTATACAGTCTCCAAAAGAGGTGGTAAAAGAATTTGAACCTGATTTTAAAACAGGAGGTTCAAAGGAAGTAAGTGTTGATCCGGCATTATCCGATAAAGCCATTGCTTATTACCAGGTGGCTTCATGGCTATTGAAGAATAACAAACAAGGCTATAAATAATTAGAAAGGTCCTGCAGATTGCAGGACCTTTTTTGGGTACTCTATTTTCGATAGGGAATAATTCAGTTATCGTATCCTTCTGTCACGGCGATCTTCGCGACGGTCTCTTTTGTTTTCTCTTCGATCTCTCTTGTCTTCATTTCTATCTCTTCTATCTTCTCTCAGGTCCCTTTTATCTTCGCGCCTGTCTACTTTATCTTCCAGCCTGTCGAGTTTTCCGCCATTGTGCTTTGCATCGCGCCTGTCTTCTCTTCGATCCCTGACGTCTTCCTTTCTGTCGATCTTGTCTTCTCTTCTGTCCCTGATGTCTTCTTTCCTGTCCCTGATATCTTCTTTCCTGTCTATACGGTCTTCTATTCTGTCTCTTTTACCTTGTGCTGCTGCCTGTTGTGATACGGTTAGAAATGCAGCAAATGCTAAAAAGGTTAATAGTTTAGGGGTTCTGGCTGTTTTCATTTTGTACGTATTTAAATTTTAAAAAATACGCAGCCATAGACTTGCCCTAACCTTCAAGGTTTAACCGCAGGAAATTTTATTTACACGATTCTGGTGTCTTCCACCTTCAAATGCTGTTTCCAGGAAGATATCCACCATATCAGCAGCATTTTCAAATGCTACAAAACGGGCTGGTAAACAGATCACATTGGCATCATTGTGCAGCCTGATAAGTTTAGCTACATCTGTTTGCCAGGCCAGTCCTGCCCTGATCTTTTGGTGTTTATTGGCTGTAATGGCCACACCATTTGCACTCCCGCAAAAAAGAATTCCGCAGCCTGCTGTACCTTCTTCAACTGCACTGGCCACAGGATGAGCGAAGTCCGGATAATCCACAGATTTGTTTTCTCCCACTCCGTAATCCTTAACCTCGTATCCTTTTTTCTGAAGATATTCAACCATTCTTTGCTTGTATTCAAAGCCGGCATGGTCGCTGCCAATAGCAATTGGCTTCGACAAATCGATCTGACTCATGATTTGTTATTTAGAAGTAATTAATTCCACTCCTGCATTTTCTTCTCTTCATTTTTGAATACTCTTGCAGAGATCACAATGCTAAGTTCGTATAATAAAATGAGAGGAACGCATACCAGCATCTGGCTCATCCAGTCTGGTGATGGAGTGATAATAGCTGCTATGACCAGGATGGCCACAAAAGCATATTTCCTGTAAGTTCTGAGGAAACCCGGAGTTACAATTCCTATTTTGGTCAGTACGTAAGAAACAACAGGCAACTGAAAGGAAAGTGCCGCACCGATAGTTATGTCAATCAGGTTTTCAATATAGTCAGAAAGCATTGGCCGGGTTTCCAGGATCCCCGAAGTTCCAAGGTTATAGTTGGCGAGGAAGCTGAAGGTAAAAGGTGCCAGCAGAAAGTAACCAAAAGCAGCTCCCATAAAAAAGAAGAAGGAAACGAAAGCAATCGCTCCGCGGGTACTCTTCAATTCCTTTTCGGTGAGGGCAGGTTTAATGAATTTCCAGATTTCCCAGAATATATATGGGAAAGCGCAGATGAAACCTGCCACAAAAGCAATGGTAATACTCGAAATGAACTGGGAACCAAAGGTAGTCGCCTGTAATTTGGAATGAACTGCGGGCATACATAGTGCATCACCTATTCCCGCCCAGTGACTGAAACGGCAAAGTCCTGTATAACTTATAAAGTCAGGCCTGATGGGTCCCAGGATAATGGTATCAAAGAACCAATCCATGTTCACAAAGATCAGGATGGCTACCACAATGATCGCAATGAGAGACCTAACTATATGCCAGCGTAGTTCTTCGAGATGATCTATAAAAGTCATTTCCTCGTTAGGGCTCCGCTTTTTTAAAAATGATAAAGCCATTCTTAGTCCTGTTCTTCTTTAAAGTGGGGCAAATTTAAGGGCAATAATGATAGTAAGCCCTTTTTTAATTCAACAGTTAACGGATGATCTTCAACCTTACCATTTCTATCCTTGTATCACTCACATTCAAAATCTCGAACTCATAATCATTGATAAAAATGCGCTCTTTCAGTTTCGGAATCATCTGGTGCTCATGAATGATAAATCCACTCAGGGTTTCAGAATCATTGTCCGGGAATTCCAGTCCGTATTTCTGTATCAGGTAGTCCAGTTCAAGCCTGCCCGATAAAATAAATTCATTGTCGTTGATCTGTTTCTCTTCAAATTCCTCCACATCATATTCATCATGGATCTCACCAAAGATCTCTTCCAGAATGTCTTCCATGGTCACGATACCGGAAGTTCCACCGAATTCATCGACCACCCATGCAATACTTTTTCTTTCTGAAGTGAACTTGCTGATCAGGTCAGTTGCGCTCATACTTTCAGGAATGGCAGGGATCGGCAGCAGGATATCCTTCAGGAAGGCCGGCTGCTTGAACAGGTCGAGCTGGTGAATATAGCCTACGATATGGTCAATATTACCGTCATATACGACGATCTTACTGAGTTTAGTTTCCACAAATTTAAGCCGGGCTTCTTCCACAGTCGAATTCAGGTCGATCGCTTCAATTTCTTTTCTTGGAATAAGGCATTCACGCACTTTGGTTTTGGGCAGAGATAAGGCTGCTTCGAATAATTCTGTATTCAGATCATTATTCTCATCCTTGAAATCCCTGGTTTGCTGGTAGAAATTTTCCAGGTCGGCACGTGAAATGGGTTCCTTTTTTTTATCGATCCTCATATCAAAAATGATGGAAAGGATCCATTGGGAAAGGCTGATAAATGCTGATGCAACGGGATAAAAAATATCATAACAAAGTCCCAGAAGTCCGCTCCTGGCAGAGAACCAGAGCAGGTTGTCGCTTTTGGCACGAAACAGGGCTTTTGGTAAAAACTCACCCAGCAAAACAGCCACCAGCATACTAAGTATGATCTCCAGTAAAAGCCTGATAGGAATGATGAGAGAAGCGGTAATGTCCGATTTGTCGAGCAATTGCTGCCAGAAGGTGCTCACCAGCAATACAAAAATTACCAGGAAGATATTATACCCTACAAGTATGGTCCCGATGATCCGGCTGGGCTCATCAAGCAGCCTGGAAAGCAGTGCTCCGGCCGGTGATCCCTGTTTTTTCTTCAATTCTATGTTCAGCCTGTTGGCTGTTCCTGCCGCTATTTCAATGCCCGAAAAGAATGCCATAAAAAGAATGGCGATACTCAGGGCGATAATGACACTTACATCCATATCTACGAATATAAAAAAAAGAATGCAGCCCCGCCCTATGGCTTAATTCAGCAGGTCAAACCTTTTCAGAAAGTTTCCGATGACTTTTTCGGCTTCCTGTTGGGCTTTATGCAGTTCCGCATTCAGAATAGAAACGGTAAATGACTGTTTAAATGATATTTCATACGCCGCTTTATTTACCCTGGCATTGAGTGAATCTTCTGTTTCCGTTCCCCGGGATTCCAGTCTTCTGCGAAGTTCATCGATCGAAGGTGGCTCTATGAAGATTGACAAAGTTCCTCCAGGATTCTGCTGCTGCACATGTATCGCTCCTTTCACGTCAATATCCAGTACGGGAACCTGATTATTATCCCAGATTCTTTGCAGTTCCGCTTTAAGTGTTCCGTAATACTTTCCTTCGTACACCATCTCCCATTCCACGAATTCATCGTGCCTGATCTTGTCCTGGAATTCTTCGGGGCTCATGAAATAGTAATCCTTTCCATTTTGTTCAGTTCCGCGCGGAGAGCGGGTTGCAGCAGAAATGGAGAAGCAGAGTTGCGGATATTTTTCCAGCAGGTACCGGGTAATTGAAGTCTTTCCGGCTCCTGATGGTGCCGTTATGATGATGATCGGTTTTCCCTGCGCATCTTCCGAAAAAGGGTGATGGTTATTTTCTGACATGACCTTTCTTTAATTCTGAACTCTTTTAATATCTGCACCCAGACTTCTCAATCTTTCGTCGATCTGTTGATATCCGCGGTCGATCTGTTCAATATTTTGAATAACACTTTTACCTTCTGCACTTAGTGCGGCAATTAATAAAGCCTGCCCTGCACGAATATCCGGGCTGGTCATGGTAATGCCTCGAAGGTTATTTGCCCTTCCCAATCCTACAACGGCCGCCCTGTGCGGATCACAGAGGATGATCTGTGCACCCATATCAAGCAGTTTATCTACAAAGAACAAACGGCTTTCAAACATTTTCTGATGGATCAATACCGATCCTTTTGCCTGTGTGGCAACAACCAGTACAATGCTTAGCAGGTCGGGAGTGAATCCCGGCCATGGATGATCTGAAATGGTCAGAATGGATCCATCCAGGAAGTTCTGGATCTCATATACATCCTGTTGAGGGATATGAATATCATCACCCCTGAATTCCATCTGGATACCTAGCTGTTTGAATTTTTCCGGAATGATGCCAAGATGTTCAATCCCTGCACCTTTGATGGTGATCTCACTTTGAGTCATTGCTGCCAGCCCAATAAATGAACCGATCTCGATCATATCAGGAAGCATTCTGTGCTCGGTTCCGCCGAGATAATCAACTCCTTCGATGGTTAGCAGGTTGCTTCCGATCCCCTGGATCTTTGCACCCATCCGGTTGAGCATCTTGCAAAGCTGCTGCAGGTATGGTTCGCAGGCTGCGTTATAAATAGTCGTGATGCCTTTGGCCATTACTGCTGCCATCACAATATTCGCTGTACCTGTTACTGATGGTTCATCCAGCAACATGTACGTGCCCTTCATATCGGATGCATCGAGGTTGAAGTAACCATCGTTGGTATCGTAGGAGAATTTAGCACCCAGTTTTTCAAAGCCAATTACATGAGTATCCAGTCTTCTTCTGCCGATCTTGTCTCCACCCGGTTTTGGAATAAAGGCTTTCTTGAACCTGGCCAGCATGGGACCTGCGATCATCACCGAGCCACGAAGTCTTCCGCTTTTTTTCCTGAACGCTTCACTGTCCAGAAAATCAACATTGATATCATCGGCCTGGAACACACAGGTGTCGCGGCTTTGGCGGTCAACCTTCACGCCCATATCACCCAGTAATTCTATCAGGAGATTTACATCGATGATATCAGGAATATTGGTGATGGTAACTTTTTCGGGTGTCAGTAACACTGCACTAATGATCTGCAGTGCTTCATTCTTTGCACCCTGCGGGATGATCTCACCCTTGAGTTTTTTTCCACCGATTACTTCAAATGAATTCATGTAAATGCTTTGTATAAGGATGTTGCAAAAGTAAAAAACCCCGGCAGTTATTCACGGCCAGGGTCTGTAAAGAAGATGCGGTTTTATTTGAACCTGTTTTTCTTGTTGAAATTCTTTCCGCCGCTGTTCCGATCGTTGCGGTCATTCCGATCATTTCGATCATTTCTGTCGTTACGATCATTGCGGTCATTTCTTTCATTGCGGTTACGCTGCTGGAATTTCTGGTTCCTGTTCTTCCGGTAATCCTGGTAACCACCGCGATCATTGCGTCCTTCATTCGGCCTCGGCGTTCTTACAAATGGAGTATTGGTGAATTCCAGTTCTCCTTTGGTAATGCTCGATAATTCTCCCTGGATCGCATCATCATGAACTGTTTCCTTGTGCCAGTTGCTGTAGCAAAGCTTCATGTAATAAGCGATGGCATTGGCAAATCCCTGCTTCTTTTCAGGATTCTCTTCGGCAAGTGCTTTATTGATGACCTTCTCCAGGTTCTTTCCAAGGTGATTATGTCTTGGATGACCTTTTGGATAAGGAAGCGGATCTGGTTTTGCCCTCAGTGTTTCCCTGGTTGGGATCGGGTAAGGAGATTCCACATCCAGTTTGAAATCCGAGATCAGGAAAAGGTGATCCCAGAGTTTGTGACGGAAGTCTTCCACATTCTTCAGATGCGGGTTAAGAAATCCCATCAATTCTATTACTGCATAGGCATTTCTCTGCCTGGTTTCTTTGTCTTCGATTGTCAACAAGTACTCGATCATCTTCTGGATATGTCTCCCATACTCCCTCATCGCCAGATGATTCCTCGTTGTGTTATATTCCATGTCAATTTCTATCGCCATATCCTTTTTGATTGAAGCAAAAGTAGGTATTTACTGACTTACTGCCAATCTGGAAATATAACGCTTTCCTGACTTCTGATCCACCACACGCAGGAAATATATTCCTGATGACATATTAACCAGGTTCAATGCAAGTGTCCTTGACTGCTTTGCCTGCAATACAGAACGCTGATGAATTTTACCGGATGGGTCGCTGATCTCGATCTCCATTTTTCCATCCATTAATTTTCCAAGGTCGATACTGATCTTCCTGGTTGCAGGGTTTGGATATGTGCTGATGCTAAGTTCTTTTACTCCGATATTGACCTGGCGAACCTCGCTTAATGATACCCTTCCCGAAAGGTCTGTTCTCCGGATCCTGAAATACAGTTTGGATGGATCTCCTTCTTTCAACTGGTAATCGGTACTGTAGCGGGTGCGGTTTTCACCGGTATTGGATACGATCCTGTTCAGGACAGTGAAATCCTTTCCGTTCCTGCTGATCTCGGGGGTGTAAACAATTCCGTCCTGTTCCTGCCCGGATGTCCAGCCCAACTTCACTTTCTGATCACCCACCAGTTCAGCGGTGAAGGTATTGAGTCCTGTGGCCAGCACCGTGGTAGGGCAGTAGGAATAGGTAAGGGTGAAATCAATATAATCTGTTGTAAGCGGGCCACCGAGGTAGTTTCCTCCTCCGGAGATCTTTGATACTGTGCTAAGATTATAGTTATAGGTCACGTTACCATATCCCATAAATGGTGTAACGTTCCCGCTGATATTGGCAGTTAACTGCTTTTTATTCAATACGGTATCCCTGTTGGTAATGATATAGTCAGGTCCGGAAAAGTAGACTCCGTCGCTTTCTGCTAGTGAATAGGGACCATAGTTCTTTGTATAGGAACTTACCAGGGTTGGGTTCAATCCCGGACCGGAAATGGTTGAAGTTCTGCTATAGTTAATGCGATAGATCGCAGGAAACATTTCATCGTTTTCCATCCTGATTCTGGTAACAGCTGTGATGGTGGCTTTCACGTCAGCACAGATCAATTGCCCGGTGGCAGGGTCAAATTGGGGAAAGCTGAAATTGGTCGATTCCATGGAAGTACTGATGGTAGTACGATGTACGATGGTTTGAGGAGCTGCTCCGTTTCCGCAGGCACATTGGGAATAAGATCGACCGGATAATACCAGTAATATAAGTAGGGGAATAAGGTATGGTAACCTTGAGTATAGTTGTATCATAGGAATTGGATTTGGATCAAAAAGATATTATTCAAATTTACTCTCTGTATATTCAAATGACAACGTGTTAATACTTCATTTTACGCTCCGTATTTTATGCAATTCAGTATTGACAAGGCTTAAGCGGTTGTTATTGAAACGGATACAACTAAATTGAAGCCTGTTTTCATGGTAATTTTTGTGTTGATTCCTTATAAACTTTTTAATAAGCTGTATTTTTACCGCCATTTAAACAGATATAAGGTTATGAAGAAATCGACCATAAGTATAGATGTGTTGCTGGATGAGCAGAAAGTTCCTGAAACCATCAGTTGGAGTGCAACAGACAGTACTGCTGACTCGGCCAGGAAAGCAAAGGCAATGATGCTGGCATTCTGGGATGGGGCGGATAAATCTGCCTTGCGTATTGATCTCTGGACCAAGGATATGATGGTTGATGAGATGGCGGATTTCTTCTACCAGACTCTTTTCACCATGGCTGATACCTTCGACAGGGCCACCCAGAATGGTGAATTGAGTGATGAAATGAGAAATTTCGCCAGGGCTTTCTTTGAAAAGTTTCAGAAGAGCCAGGCGGGAAATGCGCTTAAATAATTTGAAATCGGAAATCGGTAATCGGAAATCGGGAATGAGAATCGGGAATGGAGAATCGGGAATGGAGAAAGGGTAAAAAGTGGCAGAAGTAGAGAAGGAAGGAGCTAAACACTAACTCCTAACTCCTAACTCCCAACTCCTAACTCCTCATCTCCTCATCTCCTCACCTCCTTAAATAAAAAATCATGTCTTTAGAACAAAAAATAATGGCCGAGCTCAAAACAGCGATGCTGGCCAAAGATGAAAAAACTATCAGAAGCTTAAGGGCTATCAAGGCAAAGATCATTGAAGCGAAGACCAGCACCGGGGCCGGCGGGGAAGTGAGCGAAGATGAAGAGATCAAAATCCTTCAGCGTATGGTGAAGCAGCGTAAGGATTCGGTGGATATTTTCCGTCAGCAAAACCGTGAAGACCTGGCTTCCAAAGAAGTTGAAGAGATTGAAGTCATTGAAAAGTTCCTGCCTGCCCAAATGAGTGCAGATGATCTGAAGAAGGAAGTGGAAAGAATTATTGCTGAAATTGGAGCAACTGGACCTGGTGATATGGGAAAGGTGATGGGTGCTGCAACCAAACAGCTTGCCGGCAAAGCGGATGGAAAATCGATCAGTGCTACCGTTAAGGAACTTTTGAATAAATAGTATGATCATCGACCTGGCATACCTGTTTGTCATAATCATGGCCATCATGAAAGGATTGCAACGTGGTTTTATCGTTGGACTCTTTTCATTGGTGGGATTTATCATAGGACTGGCAGCAGCATTGAAACTGTCTGCCGTGGTGGCTTCCCACCTGGGCGAATCATCAGGCATTTCGGCCAGGTGGCTTCCCATTATTTCTTTCCTGCTGGTTTTCATCGGGGTGGTCCTGGTGATCAATATTGGGGCTAAAATAGTGGAGAAAGCAGTGGAAATGATGATGCTGGGGATCGTCAACAGGATTGCCGGAGTGGTACTTTACGTGATCCTGCATACAATAATATTCAGTGTATTGCTGTTCTATGCCGTTCAGTTGCATTGGGTTAGCGAAGAAACTACCAGGAATTCGAAGGTATTTGGCTGGGTTAGCCCGGTTGGTCCCTATGTGATCGACGGTTTCGGAAACCTGGTACCAATATTTAAGGATCTTTTTGAACAGCTGAAGGAATTCTTTGGAAATATTTCGAAGGAACTACCTCCTGGACAATCTGCCTGATTCGTCAGGAAAGTGTATTATTACACTAAATCCATTATTTTAGCAATTAATTGAAGAAAGAAGTTTACTGATGAATTACGAGATCAAACATGTGGATAAGTTTAAGTTTATTGAAGTGGGACAGGGTGAGCCTTTGATCTTATTACATGGTCTTTTTGGTGCACTGAGCAACTTCCAGGATCTCATTGAATATTTCCGGCACCATAACAAGGTAGTGGTTCCGATGCTTCCATTGTTCGAACTTGACCTGCTGCACAGTACGGTAGGCGGACTGGAAAAATTCGTATATAAATTCATAGAACACTTCGATTACCAGAATGTTCACCTCCTGGGAAATTCCCTGGGTGGTCATGTTGCCCTTTTGTATGTTTTAAAGCATCCGCAAAGGATCAAGTCGCTGATACTCACTGGTAGTTCCGGACTATTTGAAAACGGAATGGGCGACAGTTATCCAAAGCGTGGTGACTACGATTATATCAGGAAAAAAACTGAACTAACCTTCTACGATCCAAAGATCGCTTCCAAAGAACTGGTTGATGAAGTTTACGACATCGTCAATAGCAGGTTAAAAGCGATCAAGATCATTTCTCTTGCGAAAAGTGCGATCAGGAACAACCTGGGTGAAGAACTCAGCCAAATCAAACAACCAACACTGCTGATCTGGGGAAATAATGATGCTGTTACTCCACCATTTGTTGGGAGAGAGTTTCATAAGCTGATTCCTAACAGCGAACTTCATTTTGTTGACAAGTGCGGACATGCTCCAATGATGGAGGTTCCCGAAGAATTCAATAAGATTCTGCACAAATTCCTGACGAAGCTGAACGAGCCTGCAGCGGTGGCCTGATGATTGCCGTCTTGGAATGGTAACTCAAAAAGAATTCACGTGCTTAATAAAGAGATCATTTCGCCGTCCATTCCAACATTGAATCCCGGGGACACAGTTTTCCAGGCAATGGAGCTTATGTCTGAATACCATCTGTCGCATCTTGCGGTGGTACAGGAAGACCTATACCAGGGGATCGTATTCGAAGATGATCTCCTGAACCTGGATGAAAATGCAACCCTGGACTCCATTGCCAATCACTATTCCAAGGTTTCAGTAAATGCCAATACACATATCCTTGAATCCATCAGGGCCTGTATTGATTATAACCTCAGTATGGTTCCGGTGATAGACAAGAACAATGAATTCTGCGGATCCATCAGTGCTACCGATCTCATGAAGCACCAGGGCAAGATCACCGGTGCAGGTGAGCCGGGAGGTTTACTGGTACTTGAGCTTGAACAAAGAAATTTCTCCTTTTCTGAGATCAGCAAACTCGTTGAAACCAACGATGCCCAGATCACTCAACTCAATACTTACTGGGATACTACTACTGATACTTTTATCGTGACGATCAAGATCAATAAATTCGAAATTTCTGATATCGTCGCAACCTTCCAACGCTACGAGTACGTAGTTAAATACTACTTTGGAGAAGAATTGTACCAGAATGAGTTGAGGGATAATTACGATCATTTGATGACATACCTTAACATTTGATATAAATTTTCCATATTTTACCGTTCTTACAGTACCCGCAAATTGGGAATGCTATATCATGAGGAGACATGAGAAATTCATAATAACGACTTTATTGGTCCTGGCATTCCTGGGTGTAAAAGCGCAAACGAGCGTTAAAGAACAAATTCCTGCGGGGTTAATGGATTCCATCGCAGCACTGGTTGCGCCTCCTGTCAGTAATAAGATCGCTGCTCCTGCGGAAAGAAAATCTTTTGAAATTGGTGAGATCGATATCAAAGGAAATAAACGCACCAAAGATTACATTATACTTCGTGAACTCCATTTCAAATCCGGTGATTCCGTAAACCTCTCACAATTAGTACAGGCTTTTGAAGTGTCGCGGCAACAATTAATGAACACGCGGTTATTCAATGAAGTGGTCATTGCATTGAAAAATTTCTATGGTCATATTGTGAATGTGACTATTGAAGTAAAAGAAAGATGGTATGTGTTTCCGATTCCATACATCAAACCGGTCGACAGGAATCTTTCTGAATGGGCCAAACAGGGTTATTCACTGGATCGTGTGAACCTTGGTTTCAAATTCACTTACTATAATTTCACAGGAAGAAATGATAAGCTGAGGTTATGGTTAATGACCGGATATTCCAAGCAGATCCAGTTCCAGTATGATCAGCCCAATGCAGATAAATCATTGAAGCAGGGATACAAAGTTGGGTTCAATTATTCCCACCTAAGGGAAACAAATTTTGCGACTCAAAAGAATCAGCAGGTTTTCAATGACAGCATGTACCAGAAGCGATTCAATGTTTTCGTTGAATATGATTACAGGCCAAGGTTAAGAACCTTCCATGCATGGAGATTGGGCTATTCAAGACTGGAGGTTGACAGCAAGATCATGGATCTGAATCCAAAATATTTCAATACAGGGTCCAATGTGATGAGCTATCCTGAATTGTCGTACACATTGAGTCATTTCAATGTTGACTATATACCTTATCCACTAACAGGCTGGATGGGTGAAGCTCAATTATTGAAAAGAGGGTTGAATGAAAAGACCGGGATGTGGCAATTGTCGGGCAAGATGAATAAGAACTGGAAGTTATCACGCAATACCTATTTTTCCTGGAATGGAAACGGAATGCTGAAGTTGCCATTTGACCAGCCTTTCGTCAACAGCCAGATGTTTGGATATGGAGATTTTTACCTGAGAGGATTGGAAAAATATGTGGTAGATGGAGTAGCAGGTATTTTATCCAGGCAGACATTAAGAAGAAAGCTCCTCAAGTTTTCAGTTCCAACCTTTATTAATTCCGGAACACACAGTAAGATCCCCTTTACTTTCTATGCAAAAACCTATTTTGATGCAGGATATTCCTACAATAAAAATTTCAAGGATAATCCCATCGTAAATAAAATGTTGTACACCGCAGGTTTTGGTATAGATATGGTAACGTTCTACGACGTTGTAATACGATTTGACTATAGCTTTAACCAGTTAGGTCAAAACGGATTATTTTTACACATCAAGAACGATTTTTAGGGAGGATAAATCATCAGCATGAAGGTAGCCATTTACAGCAGGGTCATGGATCATGAGCAGCAACAGGATGTGCAGCTTCTTTTTGATGAATTATCTCAGGCCGGTATTACAACGGAACTTTACAAGCCATTTTATGACAGCATAAAGGACCTGATCTATTTTCCTTCCAAAATTGAATGTTTCAATTCAGGTGAAGAACTCGACAATAGTTATGATTTTGTGATCAGCCTGGGAGGAGATGGAACCCTTCTGGATACCGTTACACTGGTGACCGATAAAAAGATTCCGGTATTAGGGATCAATTTCGGAAGGCTGGGTTTCCTGGCCAGTATCGGTAAAAAAGAATTGGCTACTGCAGTCGATTCCCTTCTCAATTCAACCTATGTTATTGACCAGCGGTCTTTGATCCACCTGGATTCCAATGAGCCTTTGTTTAATGGAATGCCATTCGGGCTGAACGAATTCGCGATTCATAAGACAGATACTTCCCCGATGATCAAAGTGCATACGTATATTAACGGGGAATTTCTGAACACCTATTGGGCCGATGGATTGATCGTATCGACGCCAACCGGTTCAACAGGCTATTCGCTGAGTTGCAGCGGACCGATAGTTTTCCCTGAATCCGGAAGTTTTGTGATAACTCCGGTGGCGCCACACAATCTGAACGTACGTCCGATCGTTGTACCGGACACTACCATAATATCCTTTGAAGTAGAAGCACGGGCTGAGCAGATCATCTGCGCGCTCGATTCCCGCAAGCAGATCGTAGATAAGACTATACAGCTTGCTGTCAGAAGGGAGTCCTTCGATATAAACCTTGTACGTCTGAACGAGAATAACTTCCTGCAAACCCTGCGTGAAAAATTACACTGGGGTCTTGATACAAGGAATTAACATTTCGAATAACCTATCCGAAAACCATAAACCGTTACCGTAAATTCATACTTAACTGGCTTTTATGAAGCGTATCATTATTGCTGTTTTTACTGTTGTCAGTCTGGCTTTATCCGTTCCCACCCAGGCTCAATATGAGAGTGTTGTGATGGAGGGTGAATTGGGTCTTTCTCTTGGAGGTGCCCATTATTTCGGAGACCTGAATACCAGGGCAAAATTAAATCGTCCCAAACTGGCGTTTGGCGCGTTCTTCAGGAAACAATTTGGAAATTATATCGGGGTGAGGGTAAGTGGTCACTATGCAAGGATCGGTTATTCAGATATCTACAATACTCATAACGAGTACCAGAAAAGAAGAAACCTCAGTTTCAACACAAATATCTTCGAACTCGCCCTGCAGGGTGATTTCAATTTCTTCAAGTTTGTACCGGGCGATCCGGAACATCTGTTTACTCCTTATGTAACACTGGGGGTTGGAGTATTCAGTTATGATCCATATGCATACCTGAATAATGAAAAGATCTTCCTGAGACCATTAGGAACAGAGGGCCAGGGAACTACGGCTTATCCCGACAGGAAGCCATATGGTACCATGGGTATTGCATTTCCTTTTGGTGTGGGTGTGAAATACGGGCTGACCGACAGGATGAATATCGGGTTTGAAGTGGGTTACAGGTTTACCAATACCGATTATATTGATGATGTCAGCAAAACCTTTGTGGGTGCTGATAAATTCCCAACATTGCCAGACGGATCTCCTTCTGTTGCCATGCTGTTGCAGGACCGTTCTTATGAGACCGGCGACCTTATTGGAATTGAGGGAAGGCAGCGTGGTTATTCCAACCAAAAGGATAATTATGTAATAGCTGAATTTACTGTCAGCTGGAATCTGACTTCCTACAGGTGTCCGACCGCGAAATAAATTGTACCTTCGCCTCCCAAAATTTCGCCTCATGCAGAGCCTGAAGGAATCTATTGACATGCAGCGCCTTCCGAGGCATATCGCGATCATCATGGATGGTAATGGTCGCTGGGCCAAGGAAAAAGGCCAGGACCGCCTGTACGGCCACTTCCATGGAGTGGAGAGTGTTCGTGACATAGTGGAAGGTTGTGCTGAATTAGGAGTGGAATACCTCACTTTGTATGCTTTTTCCACTGAGAACTGGGATCGTCCGCAAACGGAAGTTACAGGTTTGATGGAATTGCTGGTGGAGACGATCCGCAAGGAAACAGAGACACTCAATAAGAATAATATCAAGTTACACGTGATCGGTGATATGGGAATGTTGCCTGATTATGCCAAGCAGGCACTCCAGGAATCCCTTGATATCACCGGGAAAAATACGGGTCTGAATCTTATCATGGCACTGAGTTACAGCAGCCGATGGGAACTGATGGAGGCCGTAAAACATATTGCACAGGATGTGAAAGATGGAAAACTGGAAGTGAATGATATTTCACAGGATACCATCCAGCAATACCTGAGCACAAAAGAATTTCCTGATCCGGAGCTGATGGTGAGAACCAGCGGTGAGTACAGGATCAGTAATTTTCTTCTCTACCAACTTGCCTATGCCGAATTATATTTTACAAACGTACGCTGGCCGGACTTCCGCAAGGAGAATCTCTATGAAGCGATCCTTGACTTCCAAAAGAGGGAAAGAAGATTTGGGAAAACCGGTGAACAGGTGAAAACCGAAGAGTCATTAAATGCGTAAAACACACGATAATCGGCAGTTTACCAAGGCTTTTACAGCTTTTGGTTTAACAAATAGTTACCATAAATCCCGTTAATTTGCCCAACATTAAAAAAACCGGAATGCAGTTGAAGTTTTTACCAGCTATTTCTATGCTGGTTGTTTCTCTTTTTTGTTTCATGGATATTAACGCACAGGTCACTGATACGGTTCCGGACAGCATAGATCCAAAGCTTATCGAACTGGCTAACTCAAAGGTTCCAAAAGAATATGTACTCGGTGGTATCACCATTTCAGGAACCAAATATCTCGATGAACAATTACTACTTTCTATTTCAGGATTAAGTGTCGGAGATAAACTTGTAATTCCCGGCGGAGATCATTTCAGCAAAGCAATCACCAACCTCTGGAAGCAGAATCTCTTCGCAAACATCGAGATCAATTATACCAAGATAGAAGATGATAAGGTTTTCATAGAAATCGCAGTTACAGAAAGACCAAGATTATCAAAATACTTTCTCAAAGGCATTCGCAAATCTGACATTGATGAGCTGGAAGGCAAGGTGGGATTGATTCCTGGCCGTGTGGTAACAGAGAACGTGAAGAGAAACGCAGTGGATGCGATCCAGAAATATTTTACTGATAAAGGTTTTGCATCTGCAAAAGTGGAGATCGTTGAAGCAGCTGAACCATCACTGTCTAATTCAGTGAATCTTACATTCAATATTGAAAAAGGTAAGAAGGTTCGTATCAACGAGATCAATTTCTTTGGAAATGATATGGTGAAGGACATCAGGCTGAAAAAGAAGATGAAGGGCACCAAGGAAATGACCAAGATCACGTTGTTCCCCGAAAAGATCCAGAGTCCGTACGGAACCAATGAACCTCCAAGTTTCAAAGAGTACCTCAATGATGGAGGATTTCTCTCTGTTACCAAAACCAAGGAAGTATTGGATCCATACTTCAGGTTTAAATTATTCAGTTCTGCAAAATTCAATGAGACCAAGTATACTGAAGACAAGGACAAAGTGCTGGAGTATTATAACTCTCTTGGTTTCCGTGATGCGCAGATCGTGGATGATACACAGTACCTGAATCAGAAAGGAAACATGAATGTGGACCTGAAAGTCCAGGAAGGTCATAAATATTATTTCGGAAATATCACCTGGAAAGGGAATACCAAGTATTCAGATTCCATTCTGAATATGATCCTTGGAATTCAGAAAGGTGATATCTATAACCTTGAAACACTGAACAAGAAGCTGGGTAAGCAGATGACGCAGGAAGGTGGAGATATCAGTGGTTTGTACCAGGATGATGGATACCTGTTCTTCCGTGTTGAACCGGTTGAAACTGCGGTATATAATGATACTATTGATTTCGAAATCAGGATCCAGGAAGGTCCGCAGGCTACTATTAAAAATATTACCATTTCCGGTAACGATAAAACCAAGGAGCATGTGATCCGCAGGGAGATCAGGACCTTGCCGGGTGAGAAGTTCAGTCGTTCCGACCTGATCCGTTCCAACCGTGAGATCGCTCAGCTGGGTTATTTCAACCAGGAAAAGATCGGGATCAACCCGGTTCCGAATCCGGAAGATGGAACTGTGGATATTCATTATACAGTGGAAGAAAGATCAAGTGACCAGCTTGAACTGTCTGCAGGATGGGGTGGAGGTATTGGTCTGACCGGTACACTGGGTGTGTCGTTCAACAACTTCTCTATTAATAATATTTTCAACAGGAAATCATGGGATCCTTTGCCAACAGGTGATGGTCAGAAGTTGAGTGTGAGGATCCAGTCGAATGGTAGAGCTTTCCAGTCTTATAATTTCTCTTTCACTGAGCCATGGCTGGGTGGAAAGAAAAGGAACTCGCTGACCTTCTCTTTGTATAAGAGTGTGTTCAGAACCGGTGGTATTGATCCGCGTTCCGGAAGATATTTCTTTAGTGATACCAACAGGCTGAAGAATTTTGGCGCCAGTGTTTCATTGGGTAAACAGCTGAAGTGGCCGGATGACTTCTTTACCCTGGTGTATTCATTGAACTATACTCAGTACAAACTGACCAATTACCCACTGTTCACATCAGCTTTCAGCAATGGTACTTCGAACAACGTAAACCTGAAAATTGCGCTGAGCAGGAGTTCTGCGGGTCCGAACCCGATGTTCCCGACCAGCGGATCGAATTTCCTGTTTAGTGGTCAGTTCACGCCACCATATTCATTGTTCAATAAAACAAGAAGTGACCAGCAGAATTACGAGTTGCCGGAATATCATAAATGGCGATTCAATGCCGAATGGTTTATCCCTATCGGTAAGCCAATGGGTGCCGACAGGAGCAGGCAGTTTGTATTGAAAGCCGCGGCGAAATATGGTTTCATGGGAAGATATAATAAGGATATTGAGTTTTCTCCATTCGAGCGTTTCCAGGTGGGTGATGCAGGATTGGCGAACGGAAACTTTATCCTGGGTTATGATATCATTGCGCACAGAGGTTACCCGGTTTATGAGAATTCAGATCCGAAGGTTAACCCTGATCAGCAGAATGCAAGGCAGTTCTTTACCATGTTCAATAAGTACACCCTTGAATTGAGGTATCCGTTTACCACAAACCCGAACAGTACTATTTATGGTACTGCATGGTTTGAAGCAGCAAATGGATGGTATAACTATAAGGATTACAATCCATTCAGGCTGAGAAGAAGTGCTGGTTTGGGTATGAGGTTCTTCCTCCCGATGTTTGGACTTTTAGGATTTGATTATGGAGTTGGTTTCGACCGTTTACAAGCCGGTGGTCGTCTTAAGGATGCATCAAGGTTCACCTTTATGCTTGGATTCGAACCAGAATAATTAAAAATTAAAGCAGATGAAAAAGATCATTTTATCATTGTTGATGGTCGCAGGTTTTGGACTCACTTCTTTCGCGCAGCGTTATGCGATCGTTGATACCAGGTATATCCTGGATAAGTTACCGGAGTATAAAGAAGCCCAGACCAAACTGGATGAATTCAGTGTACAATGGCAGAAGGAGATCGACGATAAGCAGGCAGCGCTTGATAAGATGTACCGTGCATATGAAGCAGAGCAGGTAATGCTTAGTGATGAGTTGAAGAGGAAAAGAGAGGATGAGTTGTTTGTAAGGGAGAAGGAAGTAAGGGATCTTCAGAGAAAGCGCTTTGGCTTTGAAGGGGATCTTTTCAAGAGAAGACAGGAACTTGTAAAACCAATACAGGACAAGGTTTACAATGCGATTCAGAAGATCGCCGTGAACCGTCAATACGATTTTATTTTGGATAAAAGTGAAGGAATTACCGTTATATTTGCCGACCCCAAACTGGATAGAAGTGAGGATGTGCTGAAGGAATTAGGTGTTAAATAATTCTGAAACAATAGCTTCTGACAACGGAGGGAAGAAAAATTTCAACTTAAGTAAAATCCGGCACAGTCTTAAACCCTTGCCGCTAAACAAAAAACAAAACAACGAATGAAAAGATTTTTCGCAGGTGTGGCAGTTGTACTTGCCCTTTTTGCTACCACCCAGGTTAATGCTCAAAACAAGATCGGTTACATCAGCACAGAAGAATTGATCAGTGTAATGCCTGAGACCCAGAAAGCAGATTCTAATCTCCAACAATATCGTAATGCGTTGATCCAGAATTACCAGGACAAGCAAAATACACTTGAATCAGCTATTGAGAAATTCAATAAGGATTCTGTAAGTATGAGTTCTGCGGTAAAGGATGTAAAGAGAGGTGAATTGCAGAAGATGCTCCAGGATATTTCTTCTGAGGAGCAAAGAATTCAGCAGCAATTGCAGCAAAGGCAGCAGGAGTTGATCAACCCAATCAATAAGAAAGCATTTGATGCGATTCAGGCTGTAGCGAAAGAAAGCGGTTACGGATATGTATTTGAGAAGGGAGCATTGCTTGTAGCACCTCCTGCAGATGATATCCTTCCTTTGGTTGCCAAGAAGCTGAATATCAAGTTGCCGAATGCGGCTGGTGCACAGCAACAGGCTCCAAAGCCGGCTGGTAAGAACTAAGTTTCTATCAAAACAAATAAATTTGAAGAAGCCGTCCGGTAATACGGGCGGCTTTTTAATTTTGGTGGGCTGACCAAACGCAGAGCGTTTGGGCTGAACACACCGGGCTGAACAAATGCCAAAGGCATTTGAGCTGAACGGAATTCCCTTCAGCCCAAACAGCTTTGCTGTTTGTTCAGCAGGGTCCGTTCAGCCCAACCGCTTCGCAGTTGGTCAGCCCGGTAATCCCGGTAAAACATCTATATGAAACCAATCGGCATATTCGACTCTGGCTATGGCGGGTTAACCGTTATGAAGGAGATCGTTAAGGAACTTCCGCAGTACGACTATATCTATTTAGGTGATAATGCCCGTGCACCCTATGGTACCCGGTCGTTTGAAACAGTGCATCGCTATACGTGGCAATGCGTGCAGTGGTTCTTTGAACAGGGATGTGAGCTGGTGATCCTGGCTTGCAATACAGCATCTGCAAAGGCATTGCGGTCCATTCAACAAAAAAAACTCCAGGGGGAATTGGCCGATAAGCGGGTTTTGGGTGTGATCAGGCCTACTGCAGAATTGATTGGTTCCATGAGTAAGAACAAGGCAGTAGGCGTTATGGCAACAAAGGGAACCGTTGATTCGGAATCTTACCTGATCGAGATCCATAAGTTCAGTCCTGATGTAAAGGTCTTCCAGGAAGCCTGTCCGATCTGGGTACCGCTGGTAGAGAATAATGAGACCGAAGGGGTGGGAGTAGATTATTTCGTAAAGAAAAACCTGGATCATTTGCTGGCGCAGTCGCCCGATATTGATACCATCTTACTCGCATGCACTCACTATCCCCTGCTGATAAATTCCATTCAAAAAAACCTTGAAAGGCCCGTTACTGTTGTTTCCCAGGGCGGTATAGTGGCAGCTTCCCTGAAGGATTATTTAGACCGTCATCCGGAGATGGAAGCCCGTTGCAGCCATGGAGGAACCCGAAAATTCTATACTACCGATGCCGCGGAAGATTTTAATGCGAAAGCCAAAAGTTTTTTTGGAATGGCTGTTATAGCGGAACATATTGATTTAGCGTAAATAAAAACTATTAAGATTTTGAACTATCAGAATTTCTCATATCGTGTAGATAAAAAGGCACGTTATTTGGTTTAATGTGTAAAATTTTTGACAATATGAGAATGATTAACCTTACTCCGATATTGGGAGCAGTTCTGATCTTCGCTTCCTGTAAGAAGGAGATCGCTATGGAAAACCAAGGCCAAACTACTGCAAATATTGTGGCGCCTGGCGGAAACGGTTTCAATGCAAAAGTTGATGGAAACCTGGTGACAGGTGCAATGCAGGGAATTATCGCTCCTGAAAGTGAAAATCTCGTGATCAACACTACTGATGATGATGGATCAATTTCTATCATACTTCCTAAAGATGTGAAGCCTGGAACTTATGACCTTGAATATCTTGGCGCATACACTGCTACTGTGAGAAAAAACAACAATAGCCTGGTTGCAGCAAGCGGAAAAGTAACTGTTCTGGAAAGAAACGACAGCCAGATCAAGGGTACATTTGCTTTTGCAGCAGAAGATGTGGATGGTGTAGCAAAGGCTAATGTTGAAGCCGGAAGTTTCGCCGCAAACTATACTAAGTAATTTTTCAAAAAATTGTTGGTGAGCGCTTTCATTTGCCCTACCTTTGCCGTCCCTTTCACGACACTAACAGGGATGGTGCCTGTAGTGAATGGAAACTTCACCTGGTTCTCCCCAGGTTCATAAACAGGGTTAGTAACTAAAAAAGGTAAACAAATGAAACGTACATTTCAACCACACAGACGTCGCCGTAAAACCGTTCACGGTTTCCGCAAGCGTATGGAAACTGCTAATGGCCGTGCAGTTCTCGCAGCCCGTCGTAGGAAGGGTCGTAAGAAACTCACTGTTTCTGACGAGAGAAAACTGAAGTAAGCAGAACCATCTGTTGACGATACTGATTAGCCCCCTCGTGGGGCTAATTTTGTTTCTGTATATTGAGATATGAGGCTGACCCTGAACAAAGACCAACGACTTAAACGCCGCAAGCAGATCGGGAAAGTGTTTTCCGATGGAAAGCCTGTGCAGTCATTTCCTTTAAGGGCAGTGATATTATTTCATGAAGAAGAAGGCCCTTTATTGCAGGCAGGCTTCTCGGTAAGTACACGGAATTTCAAAAAAGCGGTAGATAGAAACAGGATCAAGCGATTGATGAAAGAGGTTTACCGGCATCTAAGACCAGCACTCGAAGAAGGATTACATGCATCAGGAAGAAAACTATCGGTGTTCTGGATCTTTACTGGCAAAGAGTTGCCGGAACTGCAACTGCTGAAGGATAAAATGAATCTTCTTGTAAATCGATTGACCAATCAAATCAATGGATACACTCAAAAAAATTCTTAGCGCCCCATTTATACTACTTATCAGGATCTACCAGCTGGTGATCTCTCCTTTGCTGGGTCCCAAGTGCAGGTTCACGCCAACCTGTTCAACCTATACACTACAGGCTTTAAAAAAATATGGCCCATTGAAGGGCCTTTGGCTTGGAGTGAAAAGGATCGCACGCTGCCATCCATGGGGAGGGCATGGGCACGATCCTGTTCCATAACTATTCTTCAACAGGTTCTGCTGGTGTGATCATCTTCGTTAACTTTTCTGCAGTCTCCCTCAATTCTTTATTGGTATAGAACTTATAGATCTCCAGTTCCTTTCCTCCTTCAAAAGAGGCAGGCATTCTCATGAAAGGTCCTACCACCTGGGCATTCCCGTTATCGGTGATCTTTACCAATTCTCCCGGTTTGATATTATAATTTCTTGCAGCTGCAGAAACATTGGTTCCTGCCATCAGCCTGTACAGGCTATCAACTTTCTGGGCAAGTGCTTCCTGTGAAATAACTTCGGATGAAACATCTTTCCCAACCTGCTGGTAGCTTCCTGCAATGGTATCTTTTTTCAGATTAAGAATGTAGGTGCCGGGTCCTGCAATGGGAAATGATTTGTCGCTTCCTTCAGTTTTAACTACAATGGATTCGCCGGGATCCTGGACAACTACTTCATTATGGGTGGTTCCAGGTTCAAAGTTGACAGTATTTCCTTCTGCAGTAATTTTTCCGCTAGCCATTACAATGACCTTTGTAGGTTTTGAACCGCAGGAAGCGAGTGTAAGTACAGCGCAGGAGATGATCAGTAATTTTTTCATCAGTAAAAGTTGAATGGTTGAAATAAAAATGCCCGTGGCCATAAACGCCCCAGGCATTTTATTGAAATAGTAAATGATTATTTAGCTGCTTCGAAACGTTCAGCAACCTTATTCCAGTTGATCACATTCCAGAAAGCATTCAGGTATTCCGGTCTGCGGTTCTGGTACTTCAGGTAGTAAGCATGTTCCCATACATCAACACCCAGGATCGGAGTTCCCTTTACTTCAGCAACATCCATTAAGGGATTGTCCTGGTTTGGTGTTGAAGTAACTTCAAGCTTACCGTCTTTAACGATCAGCCATGCCCAGCCAGATCCAAAACGAGTGGTACCTGCTGTGTTGAATTTTTCTTTAAAGGCATCAAATGATCCGAAAGCGGAATTGATTGCTTCTGCAAGAGCACCTGAAGGTTGTCCGCCTGCATTTGGAGCAAGAGATTCCCAGAAGAAAGTGTGGTTCCAGTGACCACCGCCATTGTTTCTTACAGCGGGACTGATCGATCCTGCAGCTGCAACCAGTTCTTCGAGAGATTTATTTTCGTTAGGGGTTCCGGCAATTGCTTTGTTGAGGTTATCGACATAAGCCTGGTGATGCTTTCCGTGGTGGATCTGCATGGTCAGTGTATCGATATGTGGTTCTAATGCTTCGTGCGCGTAAGGCAAAGGTCCTAGTGTAAATGCCATAATCTTAAGTTTTAAGATGGTTTATAATCTAAATTACTAATACCTGGATTGACGGGGTACAAATTTAATCCTGAAATAATTACCAATCACTACTTTATGATTTAGTAATTTGATCAGGATTAACCAATCAATCATTCTATCAATATGCAAACAACCAACGGTATGCTCAGATCACTATTAATCAAGTTCGCACTGGTACTATGTTTACCGGTAAGCCTGCTGGCGCAGAAAGACAATTCATTAACATCAAAAGAAAAAAAAGACGGATGGAAATTAATCTTTGATGGTAAGACCCTTAACGGATGGAGAGGATATAACAATACTTCTACAGAAGCCTGGGGAGTTGAAAATGGTATCATCATTAATAAGGCAGGAAAGGATATCAAACATTCTGATCTCGTAACTGCTGATAAGTTTGGAGATTTCGAATTGCAGTTCGACTGGCGCATAGAGAATGGCGCAAACAGCGGATTGATCTATCGGATTGAGGAAGGTCAGTGGCCTTCGTATACATCTGGACCTGAGTACCAACTGATCGATGACAAAGGATATGGAGAGAAGCTGGCTATGGGACAATTAAGCGGTGCAAGTTATGATATGTATCCTCCAACTGCTGATGCTGCAAAGCCTGCAGGACAATTCAATACTTCAAGAATTGTTTGTAAAGGAAATCATGTGGAACATTATCTCAATGGTGTGAAAGTAGCAGAATATGATTTTCATTCTGATGACTGGAAAGCAAAGAAAGAGCAGAGCAAGTGGAAGGATGTGAAGCAATATGGAATGGCATCTTCAGGTCATATTGCTTTGCAGGATCATGGTGGAGGGATTGCGTTTAAGAATATTAAGATAAGGTCACTCTGATATCCTTATTACAACATAAAAAATGTCGCTTGATATAAGCGGCATTTTTTTGTTTATAATAAGTTGCAAGCGTTGTGATTTTTTAAGATGTTTAAGTTCTTATTTCCTTAATCATTAAACCATCACTCATGACATTTTTGTTTAAACAAAGACTCTTTGTATTCTTAATCATTTCAGTAATCCTTGCTTCATGTAAAAAATTTGATATTGATTGGATAAAACCAGATAAGACATCCGAATGGAAATATGTTCCGGAAGTATTTTATGAAGGAGATAGGATTAGACTTCAAAGTTTTTATCAAGGTAACATGCCAATGCCATATCGTTTGTTTTATAGAACATGGGCTGATGACTCGCTCCATTTCAATCTTTTATGGAAAAAGGATCATGTGGTTTTCATAAGTGAAAATAATATTGACACATTATTTCGAGCTTTTTTTAATAAGAAAAATCAAGTAGTTAGGACCATACCATCTTCAAAAGATTTATTTAGTGATCATCTTACGTTTGAATATAATAATAATCGGGTTTCAAGAATTACATATCCATTTCTCAGCGATTCAGTTGAGTATATTTTTAATTACGATGAGAAAGGGAACTGTGAACTATTAACAATGCAGGTCATAGCTCCTTTAAGCAAAGATGTTAAGTATATAGTGGACCAAGGAATTTATAAATATGATTTGAGCAAGACACTTAATAATCAATTTTATTTTGTTTCTAATGATATATTATTAAGACCAACAATGGAAGTTTTAGATTTTATTGGTTTAATACCAGGAATGCAATCCAAAAATTTGAGAATTAAATCTTTTTTATCTCCGTACCATGGCCAAGATTTTCAGGAGTTTTCCCTTTTAAATCATAAAGTTGACTTAGCTGGAAATTTAATTGAATATACAACCAGGGAAGATGAGAATGAATTCTTTAGCACCACAAAAATTAAATGGAAAAAGGTTAAAAAAAACTAACGTCTCCTGGCCCTAAAAAACTCTTTCATCAACGCACTGCATTCATCCTGTAATACACCTGTGATGAGTTCGGTGCGTGGATGGAAGGGATAAGGTGCAAGTTCAACACCTTCTACTTCCGGTGGACATTTACAATATTTCCGGTAGCCGTTCTTGTCATCAAAAGCGCCATATACAATCCTTCCGATTTTACTCCAGTAAAGTGCTCCTGCACACATCAGGCAGGGTTCAACTGTAACATAGATAGTAGCATCAGGAAGATATTTACTTCCTAAAAAATTGAATGCTGAGGTTAAAGCAATGATCTCTGCGTGTGCAGTTGGATCATTCAATCTTTCTACCTGGTTATATCCTCTTGCTATGATCTTTCCCTGTTGCATAATGATCGCGCCAACAGGAACTTCTTCTGCTTCAAAAGCTTTCTTCGCTTCTTTCAGCGCAGTGAGCATATAGTATTCGTCGGTCACTATGATGAATTATGAATGAGTGATTTTCTTTTCGTATTTCCAGTTGCGGCCCTTTCCTTCACTGATCCATTCTACGGCAGTATCGATCCTTTTATTACGGGTTGCTTCCGTCTTTGCCTCAGTGATCCATTCAATGTATTCCCGTTGTGCACTTGCACTGAATTTGTCGAAATGATCCTTAGCCTTTTTATTTTGCTTCAATGCTGAAGAAAATTCCGTGGGAATTTCAACAGGCCCTTTAGAATTCTTCTTTTTCTGAAGCTGAATACCGTCGTCATTTAGCTTCATTGCTTCACGGATATAGGATATCATGGTCTTGTCTTTGGGCAGGTCACTGATGCTGGTGATCCGGTCGAAATGCCCCATCCCGGTATTGCCCATTTTATTCAGGAATTGTTCGGCATCTGTCATGAGGGCTGCTTTCCAGAAACCAAAGGCGCAATGCTGTTTAAAGGAGGCCATACTGCAAAGAAGGCCCTTGTATTCGAAGTGAGGGAAACCCCATTTGATCGTTTCTTTTACTTCAGGGCAGGCACGGTGGACGAGGGATCTTAAATGTTCTAACACAGGCCGGGCAAAGGGTTCGGCTTTATCGATATAGGCATCCACTCTTGGGTCAGTTACAGGCATGTCAATTCGTTTGTCTCACTATAAGTTAGGAATTTTTTTGTTTTTCGCGGTTCCATTGGTATTTTCCTGATACCAACAACCAACTATGCGCCATATAATTCTTAGTTCATTGTTCTTTAGCCTGGTCATTTCATCCTGCAAAGAAAAACAAAGTTCTTCATCGTTGTCTGAATCTGATTCTGTGTTTTATGCCGGAATGCATGATGCCATCAATGCAATAAAGGGATTGACAGTAGCAGATGGACTGGAAGTCACAGCATTTGCTACGGAACCCATGCTCATCAATCCAACCAATATGGATGTGGACGATAAAGGGCGTGTGTGGATCACCGAAGCATATAATTATCGTCCTGCTATCAATGGAAATCCTACCAAACCGGAGGGCGACCGAATCGTAATTCTTGAAGACCTGGATAACGACGGAAGAGCTGATACATCGAAAGTTTTCTACCAGTCGCCCGAGATCAATGCACCGCTTGGTATCTGTGTCTTGGGTAACAGGGTGATCGTTTCACAAAGTCCTTTTGTATGGTCGTTGTATGATGATAATGGAGATGATAAGGCCGATAGGAAAGAGATCATGTTTCAGCAGATAGGAGAAGAACAAAGTGATCATGGTGTGCATGCATTCACATTTGCTGCAGATGGAAAACTATATTTCAATTTCGGTAATGCAGGACATACACTGGTTGATAAGAATGAAAAGGTTGTACGCGATCAGGATGGAGATCCTATCGATAATAAAAAATACAGGCAGGGAATGATCTTCCGTTGTGATCTGGATGGGACGAATGTCGAAGTGCTGGCTGATAATTTCCGAAACAATTATGAGGTTGCTGTAGACAGTTATGGTGGCATCTGGCAAAGTGATAATGATGATGATGGAAACAGGAGTACGAGGATCAATTTCATATTGCCTTATGGAAATTATGGATATACAGATGAAATGACCGGTGCTGGTTGGTATGCATCCAGAACCAATATGGAAGATTCACTTCCTATGAAGCACTGGCATCAGAATGATCCGGGTGTTGTGCCAAATTTGTTGCATACGGGTGCAGGCTCTCCAACAGGATTGGTGATTTATGAGGGTGACCTTATGCCATCACAATTCCAGGGACAAATGATCCATTGTGATCCGGGTCCGAATGTGGTGAGAAGCTACTCGGTTGAAGCCGTTGGTGCTGGATATAAAGCATCTATTATCAATATTCTGAAAGGGGAGAGGGATCAATGGTTCAGGCCTGCGGATATCAGTGTAGCACCGGATGGTTCTTTATTTATTGCGGATTGGTATGATCCGGGAGTAGGAGGTCACCAGGCGGGAGACCAGGTTAAAGGTAGGGTTTACAGGGTTGCTCCTAACGATGATGCATATACGAAGAAATCATTTGATTACAGTACTGTTGAAGGCGCAGTAGAAGCATTGCAAAATCCGAATTCCTGTGTACGGTATAAAGGCTTTTCTGCATTGATGTCATTTAAAGATAAAGCGCTTCCAACATTGGAAGAGATGCTGAGTTCTGCAGCACCCAGAATGAGTGCAAGAGCATTCTGGGTATTGATGAAAATGTACCCGGAGAAAAGAAGCGTGTATATTGATCGTGCGTTGACAGATAATAATGCAGATATCAGGATGATGGCCCTGCGTGCATCGAAATTGTATGGTGTAGGAGTTGAGCAATCCGTGCAGAAGGTTATCAACGACAAGAGTCTTGCGGTTAAAAGAGAAGCAGCTATTGTATTGCATCATGTGAATACTCCTTTGGCAGCTCAATTGTGGGCGCAGCTGGCAGCTCAGCATGATGGAAAGGACAGGTGGTATCTGGAAGCATTGGGAATTGGTGCTGAAGACAATTGGAACAACTGTTATGCAGCGTACAGAACATTGGTAAAAGACCCATTCAAAGTTGCTGGTGGGCCTGATGTTATCTGGAGATCAAGAGGTGATAATTCTGTAAAGGATCTTGCGACGCTGGCATCATCCACAAAAGAGCTTCGGTATTTCCGCGCATTTGATTTTCATACCAGTCCAACCAAATCAGGTTATTTACTTGCTATGCTAAAGAGTGATAGTAATAGTTTGTCGTTCGATCAATTACTGCTTTCACATCTTGATGATAAAACAGTGAAAGGATCATCTGTTGCGATGAAGAAACTGAACAAGGTTCTTGATCAGTTGAAAGGGACTAATGAATATGTTGAAATGATTCGCAGGTATAAGTTGCCTCAGCGAAATGAAAGTTTGTTAGCAATGGCATTGCTTAAGCCTGATGATAATACTGGAAGAAATGCAGTTGCATTAGTGATGGAACAAGGCGGTGATGCAATGATCAATAAAGTAATTGTACAAAAGGATTCCAATGCGTTGAAGTTGATGCGTGCGATGGCGAAGGTTGGAAGTAAGGATGCATTGTCGATGCTGGAAGGTATTATGAATAATGAAAGTTACCCCGAGAATATGCGATTACAGGTTGCATCCGGAATTGGTCAAAGCTGGAATGGAGAGGAAGAAGTAGTGAGGTTATTGAAGGCAAAAAAAGTTCCTGAGAAATTTATTCCGCCGATGGTGAATAGTTTGGCGAATATATGGAGAGGTGCGATCAGGGATACTGCAGAAACATTCTTACCTGCATCGATGCGGACTGCAAAAAAGAAAGCGCCAACATTGGCTGAGGTGAATGCGTTGACTGCAAATGTTGAGAATGGGAAGAAGGTATTTGCTGTGAAGTGTGGGTTATGTCATGTGGCAGGAAATGAGGGTAAAGATTTTGGTCCTGCATTAACGCAGATCGGAGCGAAGTTGCCCCGTGAGCAATTATATGAATCGATCATCCATCCTTCTTCGGGGATCAGTTTTGGATATGAGGGTTATAGTTTTACCACGAAAGACGGAACGAATTATGCGGGGATAGTTGCGAGTAAATCGGAGACAGATATCATATTGAAATATCCCGGCGGGAATAAGCAGACATTGAAGGTTGGTGATGTGGTGAAGTCGGAGCAGATGAAGCAATCGATGATGCCTGAGGGATTGCATAACCAGATGACGAAGCAGGAGTTGGCGGATCTGGTTGGATGGCTGGAGGGGTTGAGGTAGCGGGCTGACCAACCGCGGAGCGGTTGGGCTGAACGCACCAGGCTGAACATTTGCCGAAGGCAAATGGGCTGAATGGGAAGCCAGCGTAGCTGGTATTCCGTTCAGCCCAAACAGCTGCGCTGTTTGTTCAGCCCGGTCCGTTCAGCCAAGCCACCTTCGGCGGCTTGTCAGCCCGGGAAAACATCTTTCGGACTCACTGCCGGCCCATAATACCCCAGCAGCACTCCATCCGGCGAAATAAGGTATTTGCTGAAGTTCCAGACAGGTTCCTGGTTGTTCCAGCCATTCAGATCACTATGCGAAAGCCATTTAAAAACAGGATGCTGATCAGCGGATTTTATGACTGAAGATTTTTTAGCCAGTGGAAACGTAACTCCATAATTCAATCTGCAAAATTCACCGATCTGCTGATCTGTTCCTTTCTCCTGCTCCTTGAAATCATTGGCAGGAAAAGCGACCACCACAAGTTTATCACGGTACTGCAGGTACAATTGCTGTAGTTCATCGTACTGACCAGTATACCCACAGTCGCTGGCTGTATTAACTACCAGCACATGTTTGCCCCTGAAATTTGCAAAAGATGCAACAGTTCCACTGTTCGATTCATATTCAAGTTCATAAAAACTTGCAGGGGGGATTACATTCTTTTCATTTTTCAGGATCTTTCCATGCGGAGTTGCTTTCGACATTTTCCTGAATGCGGGATATAATTTTTTCAATATCGTACGACGTAATTTCATCATGCAATTATTTTATAAAAAATCTCAGCAGTTTCTGTTTGTTTTTGAATGGCGGATATTTCAAATCAGGGTCAAGCCATGTGGGTGAATCAAGAACAGATTTTTCCCTGGTAAATGTATCAAACGATTTCCTGCCATGATATGCACCCATGCCACTGTTTCTTACGCCACCAAATGGCAAGGCTTCATTGGCAAGATGCCATGCAGTATTGTTCACACAACCTCCACCAAAAGAAAGTTCTGTCATCCAGTCTTTTTTTACCTGCACATCTTTTGTAAACAGGTACAATGCAAGCGGGTCGGGGTTTTGAGCGATGATCGATCTTGCTTCATCAAATGATTTAAATTCGATCACAGGTAATACAGGTCCGAAGATCTCTTCCTTCATCACACTATCGTTCATTGAAACATCAGTCAGAATTGTTGGAGCAATGTATAATTCATCTTCAATTGTCTCACCACCATATGCGACCCTTCCTTCACCCAAATATTTTTTTAATGCATTGAATCTTCCGCGATGAATGATCCTTCCATAATCATCACTCTGCAACACATCTTTCCCATAAAATTTTTCAATCGCATTGATCATTTCATTGATCAATAATTTCTTCACAGATTCATGCACTAAAACATAATCAGGAGCGACGCAGGTTTGCCCGGCATTCAAAAATTTTCCCAGCACAATTCTTCTTGCGCTCACACGTATGTCAGCATCAGCAGTAACGATGGCAGGACTTTTTCCGCCAAGCTCTAATGTAACAGAGACAAGCTTTTCAGCCGCTTTCATATAGATCGATCTTCCAACAGGAATACTTCCGGTATAGAACACATGATCAAATCTAAATGCATCCATCATCGCAGGAATTACTTCAGAACCATCACCTTCCACCACTTTAATATATTCTTCAGCATAGATTTCTTTCATCATTGATGCGATTAATGCAGAAGTGTGTTTTGCATGTTCTGAAGGTTTGAGTACTGCACAATTTCCACCGGCAATAGCTGCAGCAAGTGGGATCAATAATAACTGTAAGGGATAATTCCATGGAGCAATGATGAGGACTACTCCAAGCGGATCTTTGTAGATATAACTGGAGGATGGTTTATTGACCAGGTTGGTGCTGACTTTTCGTGGCTGCATCCAGCTTTGAAGATTGTTGAGCAGCATATTGATCTCGGCCATCAACAATCCTGTTTCCGTTGCATATGCTTCAGCCTGGCTCTTGCGCAGATCTTTATACAATGCTTCTTCAATATCTTTCTTCCTGCGTTGAATCAGATCTTTCAATAACTGCAACTGGGTTTTGCGAAATGCATAACTGCGTGTGTTGCCATCATCAAAAAATTTGCGCATGCTGTTCATCCATCCAAGGTCCATACCAAAAAGTTATGTACCTAAGATAACATTAATTGAAGAGGAATGTTGATGATCAGTCGAGCGGACAGTTCTCATGGTAGTTCTCCAGCACGATCGGAGTTTTCTGAAACTCAAACCCACTGTACTTCACCACGATCTCATCAAGGATCTCATTGATCTCATCAAAAGAATTATTCACCACCAGTTTCGCGCGGTATTCCTTGATGTTGGGAAGTCCTTTGAGGTACTGTGCATAATGTCTTCTCATTTCAAGAATACCAACAACAGGACCTTTCCATTCGAAAGACCTTACCAGGTGTTTCTTGCAGACTTCAATGCGTTGTTCAATGGTAGGAGGTGCGAGGTGCTCGCCGGTTTTCACGAAGTGCTTGATCTCGTTGAAGACCCATGGATAACCAATGGCTGCGCGGCCGATCATGATGCCATCAACCCCATATCTTTCCTTATACAACAATGCTTTTTCGGGAGAAGTGATATCGCCGTTCCCGAAGATCGGGATCTTGATGCGAGGATTGTTCTTGACCTTGCCGATCAGGGTCCAGTCGGCTTCACCCTTGTACATCTGCACGCGGGTACGTCCGTGGATGGCCAGTGCAGCAATGCCCACATCCTGCAGTCGTTCGGCAACTTCTTCAATATTCTTGGTGGAATCATCCCAGCCCAGGCGGGTCTTAACGGTAACCGGCAGACTGGTCGCCTTCACCACGGCTTCAGTCAATCGCACCATCAACGGCAGATCTCTCAAAACCCCGGCGCCGGCGCCTTTGCAGGCAACTTTCTTCACCGGGCATCCAAAGTTGATATCGAGGAGATCAGGGTTGGTCACTTCCACAATCTTGGCGGCCATGGCCAGGGAATCCTCATCACCCCCGAAGATCTGGATGCCAATCGGGCGTTCGTAATCGAAGATGTCGAGTTTCTTGCGGCTTTTGATCGCGTCGCGGATCAGTCCTTCGGAACTGATAAATTCGGTGTACATCAGGTCGGCCCCATTGTCTTTGCAAACTGCACGAAAGGGTGGATCACTCACATCCTCCATAGGAGCGAGCAGTAAGGGGAATTCGGGCAGTTGAATATTTCCAATGGACACCATGATGATCGATTAACTATGAGCAAAAACCTATCTTGCAGGGCAAGTTTGGCTTAAAGGCTGCAAATTTACAACCTAATAAGAGATAAACATGATGGAAGAACAGTTGCGTATACGTTCCGGATGGGCGCAATTAGGAATTTTTCTTGGATTGATGGGTGGGGCATTGATCATTATGTCGTTCGTGGCATTGGGAATGATGACCAGTGCAGGAGTGCAACCGATTGATCCTGATCTTTCTAACCCCAAAGTGCTCAGTACTATGAAGTGGCTGCAGGCCCTTTCTTCGATCATGATCTTCCTGGTACCGGCGTTGGTTTTCGGTGCCATAACTTTTCAAAAAAATTTATTGTACCACCTGGGATTGAGGCCGGCATACCGACCGTTTTTCTTTTTGCTGGCGGTGGTTTGTATACTGATGGCTTTTCCATTCGTGTTCTGGTTGGGAGAGCTGAACCAGGGATTGCCATTGCCGGAGTGGATGACCCGGATGGAAAAAGATGCGAATAAGCAGCTCGAAGCTTTCCTGAAGGCCGAGACCAAAATGGATATTTTGCTGAATGTATTGCTGATCGCCTTTCTGCCTGCCATCTGTGAAGAGATCTGTTTCAGGGGCGCGTTGCAGGGAATTTTTCATCAAATAACTAAAAGGCCGTTGGTTGCCATACTGGTGACTGCTGCCCTGTTTTCAGCATTACACCTGCAGTTCCAGGGATTTTTCCCCAGGATGTTTTTAGGTGTGGTATTGGGTGTGTTGTATTATTATAGCGGAAGCCTGTGGCCCAGTATTGTAGCGCATTTCGTGAACAATGCCGTGCAGGTGATCGCGATCTCGAATGCGCCGGAATATATCCAGAAAAATCCTTCCATGCCTGCATGGGGCGGATTGTTGAGTGGCGCTGCGGTGGCTGCGGTTCTTTATGTATATATCAGCAAGGGCAAGGAGGCTGCTGCAGAAACCCGGTAATATGGCATTCAATCTACAGACATTCAAAACCCGTGCGCTTACTGCGCTGATCTTTGTGGCAGTGATGCTGGCCGGACTATTATGGAACCAGGCCAGTTTCTTTCTGCTGTTTACTGTGATACATTTTGGCTGCTGGATAGAATATCAAAAACTGATCGGGAAAATCGATCCCGAGTACCAGCAGATCAGCAATTTCCATCGCTACGGGATCATGATCGCGGGCTGGTGTTTTCTCTGGTATTTTACCAATGATGACCTGCAGTTTTTAGGAATCAGGATGCATGCGTTGGGATTCTGGACCGGGCTGGTATTGCTGTTTGTATTGCCGATCGTTGAGTTGCTGTTTTCAAATAATTTATCGCTGAAGAATATCGGGAGATCTGCTCTTGGGATATTGTATATCTCGCTTTGTTGGGGATTGATGATGGATTTGAGGAGTAACCAGTGGTCGGGCGGCATTAGCGGTTATACGATACCGTTAGTATTGATCGCTTCGATCTGGATCAATGATACGATGCAGTACATTGTAGGCTCCCTGATCGGTAAGACTCCATTTTCAAAGATCTCTCCGAAGAAGACCTGGGAAGGAACGGTGGGTGGATCGATACTGGCTGTAGTTGCCGTTACATTATTTATGCATTATCGTGAAGATGGTCAGCATACCTGGTATTGGTTCGGTATTGCAATGATCGGTGCGGTGATCGGAACGTTGGGCGATCTGCTGGAGAGCAAGATCAAGCGGATGGCGGATGTGAAGGACAGCGGAAGTATCATGCCGGGGCATGGAGGATTTCTTGACCGGTTTGATTCACTGATACTGGCAACTCCTTTTGCGTGGCTGTTGACGGCACTTACCCAATGGTTTTAAATACCTAAATTTGTCACTTAATTTTTTATATGACCATTCATAAGGAAGGTTTAAGGAGTATTCTTATCAGTGCGGTGATCATTGCGATCGTGAATTTGATCTCGTTCAAGTTTTTGAGTGAAAGTTTGCCCTGGCTGAGCTGGCTTATCTTTGCGGTGAGCATTGTTTTCTGGTTTTTCATCATCTCATTTTTCAGGGTACCAACGAGGAATTTAGTGGCAGGTGAGGATTTGGTGATTTGTCCGGCTGATGGAAAAGTAGTGGTGATCGAAGAAGCTTATGATGAAGAATATTTCAAGGAAAAGCGTTTGCAGATCTCGATCTTTATGAGTCCTGCGAATGTGCATCAAAACCTGAATCCCGTGAGTGGTGAAGTGGTGTATAATCAATATCATCCCGGCAAGTTTTTAGTGGCCTGGCATCCGAAATCATCTACCGAGAACGAGCGACATACATCCGTAATTAAGAATGATAAGGGTGAGATATTGATGAAGCAGATCGCGGGTGCTGTGGCTCGGAGGATCGTGAATTACCTGGAAGTGGGGCAGAAGGTGAAGCAGTCGCAGGAGTTCGGGTTCATCAAGTTTGGGTCGAGAGTGGATTTGTTGTTGCCTGTGGATGCGAAGGTGAATGTGCAGATGGGGCAGGTGGTGAAAGGGGGGATTACGGTGGTGGCGACTTTGCCGGGCTGAACAGCTCCGCAGGAGCTGGGCTGAACGGATAGCAGAACGCTTTTCACGCAGAGATTATATTTCACGCAGAGATTTTTTTTCACGCAGAGCCGCTGCCTGCGGCAGCTGCGCAAAGGAGCAAAGGGCGCAGAGGATGGCTTCGCCATCGAATACAGAGAAAAGGCTGAATGATATTGATTATCGTTCAGCCTTTTTTAATGCATTTTATTTAAGCCCTTTGCTTCATTGGGAGCTGCCGCAGGCAGCGCTTTGCGTGAAACAAACCTCTGCTGCTCTGCGAGCTCTGCGTGAAATAAAATCACTGCAACCCGGCGTTCAGCCCGCCCTTCGGGCGTTCTGCCCGGGGTTCTGCCGGATTTAGAAGATCATTTTCAGTTCATCCAAATTCTTTACTTCAAAGGTTGCTTTGATGGAAGCGGTTGCGTGAATATGATTTACGAATACTGAATCGATGCCGGCATTGATCGCGCCGAGGATATCGACCTCGGGTCCGTCGCCGATCATGATACTTTTTGAAGGATCTGCTCCGGTACGCAGGAAGGCGTATTCAAAAATTTCTTTTTTCGGCTTTAGGCTTTGAGAGCCTTCGGAAGTGATCACTTCCTTAAAGTAGTGGTCGATCTTCGAATTGCGCAATTTTGCATGCTGGGTAACTTCAAAACCATTGGTGATGATGGAGAGCTGGTAGCCTTTATCGACCAGGTAATCCAGCAGGTCGATGGTACCCGGGAACAGCGCATTGCGGGAAGGCAGCAGTTCAAGGAATCGTTGTCCCATCTCCCTGGCCAGCCGTTCATCACCGATCTTAAAATCAAGCAAGGCAAGCCACATACGCTTCCACCTTAATTCATCAACCTTGATATAGCCGTTTCTGTATCTGTCCCACAGCTTATCGTTATGTACCAGGTAATTTGCATGGAAGAGGTCGAAATCGTGCACGCCTGCACTGGCAAGGTTCATGCTATGGTAGATCTCTTCGAGGGTCAGTTTGGAGTTGGCATCAAAATCCCAGAGGGTATGGTCGAGGTCGAAGAATAGGTGCTGATATTTCATTTCAGGAAAAAGATAGATTTGTTGAAACAACTTCGCGAAGTTCAGGTTGTTAGCTAATACCACAAACTAAAAATATGTACGCAGTAATTACCGGAGCATCGAGGGGAATGGGAAAAACGATGGCCATAGCATTTGCAAAGGAGGGATATGATCTAGTGCTGGTGGCGCGTGATCCTGTTAAGCTGGAAAAAACAGCAGCAGAAATTTCCACCCAATTTCCTGGTAATAAAGTATTGTACAGGGCCTTTGATCTTTCGAAGAAGGATGATTGTTTGCTGATGGGGGAATGGGTATTGCAGTCGGGAATAAGCATTGATGTGCTGATCAATAATGCCGGAACATTTGAACCCGGATCGATCTATAATGAACCGGATGGGATCCTGGACAAGATGTTATCGGTAAACCTGATGAGTGCCTACTATGTCACGAGGGCGCTGGTGGGAAAGATGATCAGCCAGGGAAGTGGTCATATTTTCAATATCTGTTCGATCGCTGCTTTGAAAGCATATGCGAATGGCGGGTCTTACAGCATCAGCAAATTTGCGCTGGCAGGATTTTCGCGCAATCTCCGGGAAGAAATGATGCCGCATGGGATCAAGGTAACTACGGTTTACCCGGGTGCGGTGTATACTGACAGCTGGATCGGCAGTGGTGTGGATCCGAAGCGGATCATGGAATCGGAAGATATTGCAAAGATGGTGGTTGCCGCATCCGGGTTATCGGTGAGTGCCTGTGTGGAGGAGATTGTGGTGAGGCCGTTGTTGGGGGATTTGTAGGCAAGTAGAATCGGGAAAGGCGAATGGGGAATCGGGAAGTGTAAAATGCTAATGTAATCTCTGCTTCTCTGCGACCTCTGCGTGAAATAAACATATAATCATGAAGCTTTTTTATCTCGTATGCACTTTATTCTTTCTTACTAACGCTCATGCACAGACGAAGTTTTATACTAAGTTGAGTGAGGAGGAGATCTATGCAGGACAGGCAGTGCAGGTTCGATATATTGTTGAAGGCACGAGGAATATCAGGGATATCGTGATTCCATCGTATCCTGAATTCAATGTGCTCAATATGTATGATGTTCCTGTTTCGCAGAAGATGGATCCTGCAACGCAAAAACTCATTCCAGTTTTTACGAGGATCGTTGTGCTGGAATCCAAAACCAGTGGAAATTTCATCATCAAAGGAGCGATTGCGGAGATAGATGGAAAAACGCTTCGATCCAATAATACACGCATTGAGGTAAGGCCCGGAAACCAGGCAGCATCGATGGATGAAGAAGTGCAGGATGAGTCGGAGATCCGCGAAGGAGAGACCATCGATCAAAAAATCAAAGAGAATTTTTTTTTAGTCACTGAAGTAAATAAGAAAACTGTTTTCGTTGGAGAGCCGGTGATGGTTACGGTAAAAGCGTGTTCGCGGTTGAATGCCACTTCACAGGTGTTAAGAAGGCCTTCATTTACGGGCTTCAGTGTGATTGAAATGATCGACAATTATGACCAGCCGCCAACGATTGAGCAGATCGGTGGAAGAAATTTTTTTGTTCACCTGATCAGGAAGGTGCAGTTGTTGCCATTGCAGCCCGGCAAGTTTACGATCGACCAGGCGGAGGTGCAGAGTAATATCCAGTTTGTGCGACAGGACACAGATATGAGTTTCGAAGATGTGCTGAAAGGGAAGCCAGAGATGAAAAGTATTGCACACACAACTCTTTTGAAGTCGCCAATTGTAACTGTGCAGGTTCAGCCATTGCCTGATACTGGTCAGCCTAAAAATTTCTCCGGTGCAGTGGGAAAATTTTCTGTGTCGGGCCGAATGGAAAAGAGAGTGATTGGAGAAGGTTCATCAGCCTTGTTGAAACTAAGGGTAGAAGGCAGGGGGAATATTCCCTTGATCACTGCACCTGAAGTGCCTTCAACAGACAGGTATGAAGTAAGTGATGCGAATGCAACCAGTGATATCAATGGATATGAATATCCCGTAAGCGGTGTGAAGGAATTTGAATATGTTATTACTCCGAAGGTGCAGGGGAATATTGAAGTGCCGCCTGTACAGTTTGCGTATTATGATTTGTTGGACAAACGATACCGCCAGGAAAGTACCGGTTCGATCTATTTCAGAGTAAGTGAAGGAGGGGATGCCAGCAGCACTGAAACCCTTGCTGCGATTGAAAAGCAGGGCGAGACGATGGATCCCAAATATGTAGCATTCTCGTTAATTGCGCTGGGAATAATTGCCTGGGTGGTATACCAGTTGGTAAGCAGGAAAAAGACAGTGGTGACCAGGGAGCCGGTAATAGAGGAAGTAAAAAAAGATCCGCTTGAAGAAGTAGATGAATTGATCGTAAAGGGTGAAGATAGAAAGGCATTGATCGTGATGCAGGATGTGGTGAAAGAGAAACTAAAAGTAATGGATGATGAGCGATACAGGCAGATCCTACAGGAGATAGATTGGGCCTTGTATGGAGGTGGTGAGGTGGATGTAAAAAAACTGCGTGATCGTATCGAATCATAAAAGAAAAATACACTGGCAGGATGATGTTTTTCCCATTGGCAGTTTTGAGTTCCTGAGTAGTTTGCTTCATGCATGGTGAAGAGATAAAGCAATTGTTTATTCGGATGGGAATTGAGCCTGCAACGATATTGATAGGTTGGGTGAAGTATGTTGGGTTAAGGTTTTCGCATGATGATAAAGTAATTGCAGAGATAAAGCAATTCGGGGGAAGGTGGAGCAGGCAGCACAGGTGCTGGTATGTAGAGCGGAAAAAGAAATTGTTGCAAAAGCTGGTTTGCCGGATTGCAGCAATGAAAGGGATTGAAACCATGCAACCGGAGATTGAGCAGGTGAGGAAGAAGATCAGGTTGAAGGGGTATAGTGAGGAGACGTTAAGGAATTATGTATACAGCCTGGAGCAATGGCTCGATGAAATTTATCCATTGAAGCCGGAGGACATCAGTAAGGAACAGGTTGAGGATTATTTATATCGTTTAATATGGGTTGAGAAGATGAGTGAGAGTGGTGTTAATGGGATCATTAATGCGATCAAATTTTACTATGAGGAAGTGTGTGGTAAATCAAGGATTGTGTACGACCTCACCCGACCAGTCAGGCCATTGCAGATACCGCGGTTATTTTCGAAGCAGGAGGTAGAATCCATTTTAAAACATACGGAGAATTTAAAACATCGAACGATACTGTTGGTATGTTACAGTAGTGGTTTAAGGGTAAGTGAGGTAGTAAATTTAAAAGTGCGTGATATAGACAGTGGGCGGATGGTCTTAAACATATTAGGGGCAAAGGGCAAAAAGGATAGGGTTGTGCCATTGTCGCCCGTGTTATTAAAATATTTAAGGCAATACTTCAGTGTTTACCATCCAAAGGAATATTTATTTGAGGGACAGGGTCATCCTAAGTACAGTCCCAGAAGTGTACAGGAGATTCTTAAGAAGTCGAAGCAAAGAGCAGGTATCAATAAATCAGGCAGTGTTCATGCATTGCGTCACAGTTATGCAACGCATTTGCTGGATAAGGGGGTGGATATAACATACATTCAAAAATTATTAGGACACCAGGACCTTAAGACCACCTTAAGGTATCTTCATGTAACTGTTAGAGATCTGCACCAGATCAAGAGTCCGTTGGATGACCTTGAGCTTTGAAGGGAGGGGAAGAGGGGAAGTGGAGAAGAGTAGAAGAGGAGAAGTGGGGAAGTGGGGAAGTGGGGAAGTGAAGAAGCTGGTAAGAGCGCTTTCTGAAAAATTTAAATCCTATAACCGCAACTACATTTTCACTCCAAACTTCGCAAAGCATCCATGAGATGGTGATTTGCGCAACTTGCAGGGGTGGGAAGATTCGTATATATTTGAGTTGCACGAAAGCCTACTTTGCACCTATTCCAGTCTGTCCTTTCCAAGATTCAAA
>CBHWDO010000013.1:0-103197 GCA_966112615.1 uncultured bacterium | reverse complement strand
TGGTGGTGTTGGTGTTTTGTGTGAGGTGTTGAGTTTGTGTCGTGTTGTGTATCTGATGATCTGCTGCGAGTAGGCCCGGAGGAGATGAGGAGGTGAGGAGGTGGAAAGCCAGGCTAAGATTTAGGGAGCTTTATTTCGTTTTGATGATTTTGTTTGATTTTCTCAATATACTTATTAAGCATAATTGCAAGTTGACGGAACTCATCTTCCTGAATACTCATATCTGCATATTGTAATTCAGTTGATAAGATTGAAAAACACCTGCATTCCTGGATGGATCCAAAAGCGATATTGTAAAATTTCAGTTTCTCTTTTATTGTAGTTCTGGTAAATCCTTCCGCTATATTAGCAATGATAGAAACGGAAGCCCTTCTAAACTGATTGGTCAGATTAAATAATTCATAATTGGGAAATTGCCCTGTAATTTTATAGATATCAAGGGTGAGATTTTTTGCTTTTTGCCAAATTAGTAAATCTTTAAATTCCTTTGCCTGCATTCAGCAAAAGTCTTTAATAAATTTGGGGAGGATCCCGGTAAAACCACGTAATTTAGAAGTATTTTCCTCACCTCCTCACCTCCTCACCTCCGCACCTCCTCACCGCCGCACCTCCACCCCGCCGCACCGCCGCACCTCCGCCCCGCCGCACCGCCGCCCCGCCGCACCGCCGCGCCGCCTCACCTCCTCACCTCCTACCCCAAATAAACCGCCCCTCCAATCGAATCCCTCTTTCCCCCGGTAACACTGGCCATCACATTAAATTCTTCTCTCCATCTCAATAATCCGATGAAAGCCATGATAAGCGCTTCTTTCATTTCAATGAGTTCGGTACTTGGAAGATTCACCATGATTCCTAATTGTTCAACATGTGCTTTGATTCTTTCAACCAGGAAACTGTTGTGCGCACCACCTCCGGTGATCATTAGGTTTTCACCGGCTACTGCAAATGGTTTTACTGCTGCGGCAACCTGCATGGCGATATGCTCAACATATGTTGCCAACAAATCTTCAGGCTTGGCTGCACCCTTGATCATCGGGTAAACAGTTTCCAATCCAAATGAATTGTCGAGCGATTTTGGATAGGGCTTTTTATAATAATCAAGATCATTGAGCATCTTCAATAGATTCTGTTGAATGGATCCTGAACGGGCGAGGTCGCCATTCCTGTCGAAATCAAGGTCCTTTGCTTTGGCAAGAAGATTCATCACCCGGTTGGCCGGACAAATATCAAACGCGATATAACTGTCATGGTTAACCGAAATATTGGCTATGCCGCCAATGTTCAGGAATAACTTACTATCTCCCAACAAATATTTTTCCCCGATTGGAACAATGGGAGCACCATGACCGCCTAATGCAACATCCATAGATCTCAGGTCACTCACCACATTGATCCCGGTCTCAGCTGCAATTGCAGCCCCATCACCAATTTGAGCAGTCATGTGTCGGGAAGGCATATGAAATACGGTATGTCCATGTGATGCGATCAGCTGAACCTTGAAATCAAGTTTATATTCCAGGATAAACCGATTGACCTGCTGGCCAAGATAATGCCCGTAGGATGTATGAAGCAGTTGGTATTCCAGTGCAGAAAGTTTGTGGGCATTGCGCAATTTTTCCGTCCATTCAGTAGAATAGGGATAGGTCACGGAATGAAGCAATTCAAATTTCCATTTGCCGGAAGTTTCCTGGAATTCTGCAAAAGCGATATCCAGTCCATCCAGCGAACTACCACTCATTAACCCAATTGCGCGGTATACCATCGTATTAATTTTAGATTGCGGATTATTGAAATTAGATTTGTGCCGCAAATTACTCCAAAAACACGCTATTCATGGTAACCAATTTAAGTGAACAATATTCGATCCTGTGCGACTGGATCAGTGAGATAAGAGATGTGCAGCAACAGACCGACAGGATGCGGTTTCGCAGAAACCTCGAAAGGATCGGTGAGATGGCAGCCCTGGAAATCAGCCGGCATTTGGCATACACCGAAAAAGAAGTTCAGACTCCGATGGGTACTTCAGTTTGTAAAGTGCTGAAGGAACAACCCGTCCTGGCTACCATTCTGAGAGCAGGTTTACCTTTGCACCAGGGTTTGCTTAATATTTTTGATAAATCCGATAACGCATTTATTTCGGCTTACCGCAAACACCATCGCGATGGTTCATTTGAGATCAGCCTGAATTATATTTCTTCTCCAGATCTTGAAGGAAGAGTGGTGATCATTTCAGATCCGATGCTTGCAACCGGAGCTTCGCTGGTAAAGACCATTCAGCATTTAAGAGATGAAGGAAATGCGAAAGAGATCCATATTGTTGTTGCCATTGCATGTACAGTTGGAATCGAATATGTACTTCGGAATGCACCAAATGTAAAGATCTGGTGCGGAGCAATTGATGAAGAAATTACCGCGAAAGGATATATTGTACCAGGGCTCGGAGATGCTGGCGATCTCGCTTATGGAAACAAAACCCAATCATGATAAGTAATCCGTCTGTTTGTACAAAAGTTTAGGAACAAGCAGCTTTTTTATTATATTGGCTGTTATACTACTGACACAACCCTGGTTATGAGGAAAATTATTTTGGCGATCCTGGTCTTGACCCTAAACATGTCCGTACAGGCACAGGACCCAAACTTCTCGCAATTTTTTGTTTCACCATTGACGCTTAACCCTGCCATGACAGGGAAATTCAACGGAGACTTCCGGGTTGCCGGGAACTACCGCGACCAGTGGCCTGAGATCAGCAAAGCATATATCACTTCAACTATTTCTGCAGATATGCCGATCCTTCGCAACAGGATCTCCGAACTTGATACATGGGGTGTGGGAATCATGGCAATGACTGATAAAACAGCCAATGGAGTTCTTTCTTCCAATTATATTTCAATCTCTACAGCATATCACAAAGGAATTGATGAAGATGGACTGCACCAGATCGGTATAGGTTTCCAGGGCACTTATGCGAATAAAAGACTGGATGGAACCAAGCTCGATTTCCTGGATGAACTGGATGCGAATGGAGGATTTACAGGAAACAGTGAAGAACCCATCGATGACCAGCAGATCAATGTGGATCATTTTGATTTCAGTGTTGGTGCTTTGTATAACGGATCAACCGATGGCTACAACAATTTTTATGTGGGTGTTTCTGCTTATCATATCAACAGGCCAAAGGAATCTTTCACAGGAAATATTTTTTACCAGTTGAATCCCAGGTATACAGTAAATGCAGGTGGAGCAATCCCTGTAGGTGATCGTACCAAGACAGTTTACCTGAGTTCACTTTATAGCAACCAGGCTGGTGCAACGAATATTGTACTTGGCGGCGCTTTGGGAATGCTGGTGAATGGTGATGAAGATAATCCAACCACATTCTTTGCCGGAGCCTGGAGCAGGTTTAATAATGTGAATGATGCGATCATTCCTTATGTAGGACTTGAATTTGGCAGCTTCCGTTTTGGAGCATCGTATGACGTTAATATTTCAAGTCTGAAGACTGCTTCTCAAAGTCGCGGTGGACTGGAAATTTCCCTGATATTTATCAAGAGGCCTCCGGGTTATAAGCCGGTGCCTTGTCCGAGGTTTTAATCGGGCAGAACCAAGCATAGCGAAGGGGCTGAACGCCGGGAGCAACACCTATTGTTCAGCCCCTTCGCTATGCTTGGTTCTGCCCGGCATATCAGCGCGGCATCAGAAAATAACAAACAAGGGTAATTACAATCACCGCAATCACATTCATCACAAACCCGGCTTTCAACATTTTATGCATCGGCACATGACCGCTGGCAAATACAATGGCATTTGGTGGAGTTCCCATTGGAAGCATGGATGCACAGCTCGCCGCGAGGGTCATCGGGATTCCCAGTACCAGCGGACTGATATGCAGAGCATCCGACATTCCACCGATCACCGGAGCGAAGACAATTACCTGTGCGATATTACTCATCACTTCACTGATAAATAATGAAACAACCGTAATAACAAGTATCAGCAAAAACATATTGGTGCCTGCATACTGGGCGATCGCTGTTCCAAGGGCCTGGATAAGTCCCGCCTTATCCAAAGCTGCTGCAAGCGCAATCCCTCCGCCAAAAAGCAGGAGAATTCCCCAGGCAACCCGGTTTGTATCGGACCATAATAAAACCTGCTTGTCTTCACCCTTCATACCAGATGGTATCATAAATAAAACTGATCCGCCAAGTATGGCGATCATGGTATCATCCAATTTTACCAGGCCTGCAGAATTGATGAGATCCTTAAAGATCCAAAGACAGGCAGTTCCTAAAAACACCAGCAAAACCCTTCTTTCTGCAATAGTCATGGGACCAAGTTCATCCAGTTCTTTTCGGATATGCATCGACGTTAGTTCGTCCTTTTTCAGACCAGAAGGATATAACCATTTTGTCAGAACAAGGTACAGGCTGATCAGTAAAGCAAGTGCCACGGTGGTACCAAGAACCATCCACTGAGCGAACCCGATGGAGAAAGAATATTTTTCTGATATATAGGCAGCAATAGCTACGTTGGGCGGGGTTCCTATAATAGTGGCGACCCCTCCGAAATTTGATGCATAGGCTATACTTAGCATGATGCAAAGTGCAAAGTTTGCAACATTGCCATGCCCTTTCCGGTTTCCACTTACCACATGTATCACAGAAGCTGCAATCGGATACATCATCATGGTGGTTGCAGTATTGCTAAGCCACATACTTAATAAACCTGTTGCCATAATGAACCCAAGAATGATCCTGTCGCCTGAGGTTCCGGTTACTCTTACAATATTCAGGGCAATCCGTTTATGGAGGTTCCATTTCTCGATTGCGAGGCCGATCAGGAATCCACCAAGGAAAAGGAAGATAGCAGGATCGCCATAAGAAGAAGCAACTGTTTTGACAGGACTGATCCCAAACAATGGAAATAAAACCAATGGCAAAAGTGCCACCACCGGCATAGGTACTACTTCAGTGATCCACCATATTATGAGCAAGGCACCAATGGCAAGTGTTTCCGCAGCTTTATCATTAGATGGAAATGGTTGTGCAACCAGGATCAGCACAAATAATAAAGGACCAAGAATACCACCAACATTCTTCAGGGTAAAAAAATTCTTCATCTTAGGTTGTTTTCTTTCCACTCACAAACCTGTTGCCTCTTATATAAAATCTATAATGCAATAAAGCATCATCACCTGCATAATCCACTCCAATCCTTTCACTTTTTCCTATACAGGCCGGTTCATAAAGAAAGCCGTCATCGGCAATGTAAATTATGTCACCGGTAAGATCGATCCCCGTATCGCCTGTATTGATACCAAGTGCTTTTGATACATTGCCGGGTCCGCGGGTTAGTGTGGCATCCGGCTTTGGTTTTCCTGTTCTTATCAGCATGTCCTCAATTCCTTCAATTGGATCAATTCCACGGATCAATACTGCATGCGGAACATCAGTTGTATTTGTTACCACGTTAAAAAGAAAATGGATACCATAACACAGGTAAACATAGGCTGTACCGGCTTTTCCGAACATCACTTCAGTACGTTTGGTTCTTCGGCCACCATATGCATGAGAAGCCTTATCGATCACACCATTATAGGCTTCAGTTTCTACGATCCTGCCTGAAGTAATTATACCATTCTTATTAGTAATAAGGATCTTTCCAAGCAATTCCTTCGCTATCAGCACTACGTCATCACGATCATAAAAGGAATGATCCAGTTTTTTCATAACCTTACTATCCTATATTTGTTTAATTTGTTTGCTGTTGCGCATTCCAACAGAACCTTAAACATAGTAAAATCTGAGCATCCTTTGTTAAAAGAAATCGTCATAGCCATTCAGTCTTATTTCAGGGCCCACCAATTCATCAGTAAACATAAACTGTGGAAATGGATCCTGATTCCCGGCTTTCTCTATGCAATCCTCTTTTTCATAGGCATGTATTTTTTCTTTACCTCGGCCGACAATGCCGTATCATATTTCAGTGAACAGCTTGGAATCGATAACTGGCTTGAAAGACAGCGCAGCGGCATTCTTAGCTTTCTCTTTATGATGGGTGGCATCATGGTGAGATTGCTCCTGATATTTTTTTATTTCTCCTTATTCAAGTACCTGTTTCTCATCATAGGTTCACCCCTATTTGCATACCTCAGTGAGAAAACCGAATCCATCATTGAAGGAAAAGAATATCCATTTAATTTTTCACAGTTTCTGAAGGATATAGTACGCGGTATAAGGCTTGCGCTTCGCAATACTTTATGGCAGACTGTTTACACAATTTCCCTGCTAATACTATCTTTTATCCCTGTACTGGGCTGGATCATGCCAGTGATCATTCTCTTTATTGAATGTTATTACTATGGATTTTCCATGCTCGATTACAGCTGCGAAAGGCATAAACTTTCCATGTCTGCAAGCATTGAATTCATTGGAAAAAGAAAAGGCCTGGCCATTGGGAACGGAATGGTTTTTTACTTGATGCATATCATTCCTTTTGTAGGATGGGTGCTTGCTCCGGCCTATGCAGTTGTAGCGGCAACCATCAGTTTATATCATAGTAAAGACACCAATATCGGTGGTGTTCATATCGACCTGTAATGGAAAGATCAACCAGTCATATATACCTGATTCCATCGTTTCTTTCTGAAAATGCCAGAGAGACCATCCCTGCATATGTAATAGATGCAGTGAAGGATTGCCAGGTATTTTATGTTGAAAATGAAAGGACCGCACGGCGATATCTAAAAGCTATATATAAAGAAATAGTGATCGATGATCATGAGTGGGTAACCATTCATAAAGTTGAAGATGCAGTAAGGCAACAATTCCGGCAACATATCAAATCAGGTAAAAATATTGGCATCATCAGCGAAGCAGGCTGCCCTGGAATAGCCGATCCCGGACAGGTACTGGTGGATGTAGCACACCAGGCAGGTGCCATTGTAAAACCATTGGTCGGCCCCAGTGCAATCCTTCTTGCATTGATGGCAAGCGGACTGAATGGGCAGAACTTTATGTTTCGTGGTTATCTTCCAATTGATAACATGGAAAGAAATAAGACCATTCATTCACTGGAAGATTATTCCATCAAAAACAACTGCACCATACTCTTCATTGAAACGCCTTACAGGAATAACCACATGATGGAAAGCCTGTTGAAGCAATTGAAACCAACTACAAAACTCTGCGTTGCAGTCAACCTTACAGCATCTAACGAGCAGGTATATACGAAAACGGTCAGTGAATGGAAAAAAAAGGTTCCTTCATTACCGAAGGAACCTGCGATGTTTTGTATCGGAACATAATTACTTTACTTCTCTAATTGCAATGATGGAATCCACCACATAGCTTGAGTAACCTCTCCATGGAACAGAGTTAAGAAATTCCTTGTAATGAAGTTCCACTTCCTTACCACTGTTGAGCATGAGTGTATTAGCAATCTTCGGATCAGTAACGGAGAATTCAAATTCATAAGACGCTACAGTACCGGGCGTACGTGAACGAAGTCCGCTTTGGATCAGCTTGCCTTCATATGTTTTGAACAGGTATCCCTTCTTCACCACATAATTCAATTCACCTGCTTTCACACCTTCCCCGAATACCCAGAAATAGCGCCAGTAAAGAAAGCCTGCGAGAATAACAAAGATGATGGTGAATATGATCCAGAGAAATTTTTTCATCGTATGAAGTTAAGGTTCATCAGAAAGATAATAATATTCTGATGAACCTCTAAAGCTTTATTACAACCCGTATTTATCTACCAGGTAGATCAATGCAGTCATGGTAATTGCACCAAGTTCAAGTTCTCTTTTATTAACTGCTTCAAATACATCAGAGCGGGCATGGTGGATATCGAAATAACGCTGTGAGTCCGGAACCAGTCCTGCCACCGGCGTTCCGAATGTTCTGTTCAAGGGGCCTATATCCGCACCACCTCCACCTTTTGCAATTTCTGAAATTCCATAGAAGCTCAGCAAAGGCAACCAGGATCTCATCTTTTCAAGCTGTGTATCAGAGCCGGAGAAACCGAAAGCTCTAGGTGTAAATCCACCTGCATCACTCTCCAGAGCGAAATAATGTTTCTCATTATTTTCCTTGGCAATATTGGCATAAGCAGTGCCGCCTCTCAAACCATTTTCCTCATTGGCAAATAACACGATCCTGATACTTCTTTTTGGTTGGTATCCTACTGCTTTCAGTGCACGAAGCACTTCGATAGAATGAACGCAGCCTGCTCCATCATCGTGCGCTCCTTCTCCCGGATCCCATGAATCAAGATGTCCTCCGATGGTGATGTATTCATTTGGAAATTCTGAACCACGGATCATCCCGATCACATTATGACCAACCGTGTCGGGAAGCATCACTGCATTACTTTTCAAAGAAACTGTTGCGGTACCTTTTTCAAGAATAGAAGCCATCTTGTCGGCATCGCGCAAACCAACAGCTAAGGCAGGGATCTTAGGATAGGCATCATCATAGCGGGTGGAACCGGTGTGCGGATGATTATCCACTGCATGCGACATAGATCTAACCAACACTGCAACCGCACCATACTTGGATGCCCTGGATGGCCCGTCACCACGGTATTTGGAAGCATCTCCATAAGACTGGAAGGTTCTTACAAATGTTTCATTGAACTTATAGTTATAGAAAACAATCTTGCCTTTTATTTGGTCTTTCTTTTGTTCCAGTTCATCAAAAGAATTGATAAGAATTACGGGAGCCTTGATGGTTTTCCCACCGGATCCAACGGAATTTCCAAGAGCCAACACATCGAGGCTGATCTTTTGAGAACCTGTTTGCAGTACAGCGGATTCCTTTGCACCTCTAACCCACCGAGGAACCATACATTGCTGAAGCCACACGGAATCAGCACCTGCATCTTTCAATGCCTTTACGCCCCAGGCTTCTGCCTTATACATCTGCGGGGAACCGGAAACCCTTCCTCCCACTGATTTTGTAAGCACCCGAAGGTTCTCATAAGCTTTTCCTTCGGTGAAGATATTGTCGGAGATAATCTTGATGGTAAGTGAATCTGACTTGTCCTGCGCGAAACTAACAGAGCCGGAAAGACATGCTGCGGCAAGGATTAAATTTTTGATCATGAAAACTATTTATTCGCTAAAGTTATTGAAATGTTGTTGCTTACCCGTATTGATGGCAACCATTAAAATTTCTTTTACCTTCGGTCACTAATCAATCTGATATGCGCATTGGAATAGTTTGTTATCCAACCTTTGGAGGAAGTGGTGTTTTGGCTACGGAATTAGGAAAGGCTTTGGCAGATAAGGGTCACCTCGTGCATTTCATTACATACCAGCAACCGGTAAGGTTACTTGAATTCAATGCTAATATATTTTATCATGAAGTAAGGGTACCAACCTATCCTTTATTTGATTATCCACCATATGAAACGGCTCTGGCCAGTACCATGGTGGATGTGATCGTGAATCATCATATTGAATTGCTGCATGTACATTATGCGATCCCGCATGCATCTGCAGCATACATGGCGAAGAAGATCCTGGAAGCACAGAACATACATATCCCGGTGATCACAACGCTTCACGGTACTGATATCACCCTGGTAGGAAGAGATAAAACATATGCACCAGTGGTTACATTTAGCATAAACCAGTCAGATGCCATTACGGCGGTATCTGATAACCTTCGAGCAGAAACATACAGGAATTTCAAGATCGAAAAAGAGATCCACGTCATTCAAAACTTCGTGGATGTAACAAGATTCCAAAAGAAACCGATTGATGCATTCAGAAGAGTGATTGCACCAAACGGAGAGAAGATCCTGTTGCATGCATCCAATTTCAGAAGGATCAAAAGAGTGCAGGATGTGGTGAAGATCTTTGCTGAAGTGAATAAAAAAGTGCCGAGTAAATTATTGTTTGTAGGTGATGGGCCTGAACGTCCACTCGCTGAAGAACTTGCACGTGAATTGGGGATTGGTGAAGAGATCAGGTTTGTAGGCCGGCAGGAACAGATGGAAGATATATTAGCGATCGCAGATCTTTTCTTATTGACATCAGAATATGAAAGTTTCGGATTGGCTGCACTTGAAGCCATGGCTTCCGGTGTTCCTGTGATCTCATCCAATGCAGGAGGATTACCAGAAATAAATGTTGATGGTGTAACCGGCTACCTTGCTCCTGTTGGTGATGTTGCCCAGATGAGCCAGCGAGCCATCGAGATCCTCAGTAATGATGAAGTACTTGAACAATTCAAGAACAATGCAAGATTACATGCTGAAAAATTCGACCAGCATAATGTGGTGCCGATTTATGAGAAGTTGTATGAGGGGTGTTTGGGGAAATGAAGACGGGGAGACCGGGAGACGTGGAGACGTGAAGGAATACACGGAATACACTGAATACATGGAATACGCGGAATTCGGGCTGAACGCCCGCAGGGCGGGCAGAACGCAGGTTTTACGGGATTGTTCTTATTACCCACCCAATTTACCTGATCAAATTTTACATATTTCATTCTAAATTTTTCATTCTATCTAAATAGCAAAAGCCAGGGTTTCCCCTGGCTTCTGTGTATTCCGCGTATTCCATTTATTCCATGTATTCCTCCAAGTCTCCACGTCTCCCTGTCTCCCTTTCTCCATTATATCATTTCCTCCTCAACCAGGATTCCGGGTTCTGGTTACGGTTTTCCTGGAGTAATAGAAAATCAATCTCACCATTATCGCCCGCACGACCAAGTACCTGCCCGGCTTTTACCTTGGAGCCTTTGGAAACATTTACAGAGGATAGTCCACTATAGGTCGTAAAGTATTTACCATGACGAACCAGTACCACGTTCACTCCTTCAATATCAAATACTGATGAAACCTCACCATCAAAGACTGCTTTTACTGATGCACCGGATGCAGTTTCAATCGTGATTCCCGGATTATTACCAACGATCTTGGTTCCTTCAATGCCATAATTTCCAAATGGGGTTTTAACCACACCCTGCTCCACTGGCCATGGAAGCCTTCCTTTATTCTTTTCAAAATTATCACTCACGATCATGCCCTCAGGTGTCGCTTCAAAAACCGATGTTTTCTTTGGAGCAGCAGCAACTTCTTTCTTTTCAGCAGCTGCACCATTTGATGGTGCAGGATTTTTTTCAGCATTGGCTTTTGCAATAGCTTCCTTCTTCTTCAATTCTTCCAGCTCACGCATACGTGCAAGTCTTGCTTCACGCTCAATCGCAGCCCTGATCGCAGATCTCAGTTTATCATCAGCTCTTTTCTTTGCAATAAGCTCCTTACTTAATTCCTTTTCCTTAGATTTCAATTTGGCAACAAACTGGTCCTTCTCTTTCTTTTCATCCATCAAAACCATTTTCTCTTTTTGCTGCCTGGTCAATACTTCATCCTTTTCCTTCCTGGAAACTTCTAGTCCGGAGATCTTTTTCTGAAGCAAGTCCTGTGTATTCTTGATGTTCGCTGCGTGCTGTTCCCTGTATCTTCTATAGGTTTTTAAATATTCAACACGCTTCAATGCATCATTGAATGATCGTGCAGAAAAAATAAAATTCAGGAAATCATAGTTATTCCTGTTCCTGTAAGCATACACGATGCTTTTCGCATACTGCATCTTCAGGGTATCAAGATCTTTCTTCAACCTGGAGATCTCATTTCTCGAAGTATTTATATCTCCCTGGATCGAATTGATCTGGCTGTTGATATTACTAATAGCCGCTTCGCGAAGCTTGAGTTTCTTCTGCAATAATGCAAGCTGTCCAAGAGATTCTTTCCTGTTCTTTTTTGTTTGGTCCAGTGAACGCTTCACTTCTTCAATTTGCCGCTGTATATCAGAACGCTGTTTTTCCAACTCTGCTCGCGATTGGGCGATCCCGCTAAACGCAAACAGGGTAAGAACGACAATAAGTGAAAGAATTTTTTGCATGGATCAGTTTTAAAAGATGAAATGATGGTTATCGCAAGGTGGTATAACGCTTATTTTCTTTTATAATTTTTCGGAACAGGGAATGGAAAGTTTAATGGTTCGTTAAATGAGAACTGTTTGTATTCCATTTTGATATCGATCTTACTTTTCTCGGTGGCTGTAATTCTCCTGTCTGTAGGAAACTTAACTCCATTGCTGTTTTGATAGCCTCCATAAGAGATTAAAGCTGTTCTTGCACGGGCCCCTTCAACATCATCAAGCTTCGAGGTGACGATCAGTCTATCCTGGTCTGTTACAGTGATAAAATGTTTGAATACTTCTCCAATACTTACCAATGATATAGTTCCTTCCTGTTTATTGTAAGAGATCACATTCGTATCAAGCCTAACGGGATTTCCAATAAGCAGATCCTGAAGATCATAAAAATCAATTGGAATTTTTGACACTTCTTTCAGGTAACCTGAACTTCTCTCCTGGTATTCCTTATCGATCTTATTCAACACGCGAACCTTATCGGGTGTGATCAGAATTCTGAATGCTTCAATTCCTAACGCTGCATTGATACTTACCCAGATGGAGCTGTCTTTCTTCATTCTTAAAAATGCATTGAAATCATTTTTCTTACCATCGCTTCCTTCAAAGTCAACCTTGATCTTTGCAGAGAAAGTTTGAAAATCGATGTGATTTTTTTTCACATCATTCAATACACTTGCAATGAACCTTAATGAATCTGCTCTTGAATCAATCTTTGGAACAACTTTCACCGTTGAATCTTTTGCAGCAATGACATTCTGAATCTTCTTGGTAGAACGACAGGCAGATCCTGCTACGATCACTATTGCCAAAACCAACCCTAAGTATTTCTTCATAAATTATTTTTTACCGGTGTGACCAAAGCCACCCTCACCTCTTTTTGTTTCGCTCATTTTATCAACCTGCTTCCATTTCACCCGCTCATATTTATGTACCACCAATTGCGCAACCCTGTCGCCAGGATGTATACGCTGTTCTTCTTTTGAAAGATTGATCAGGATCGCATGGATCTCGCCCCTGTAGTCAGAATCGATGGTACCAGGACTATTCAGGCAGGTAATGCCCTGTTTAATTGCAAGACCGCTTCTTGGACGAACCTGCGCTTCAAAACCTTCGGGCAGTTCAATAAAAATTCCGGTGGGAACCATTACACGGTCTCCCGGAGGAATGACCATATCTTCTTCAATAAAAGCCCTGAGATCCATACCCGCAGAACCTTCCGTTGCATACTCCGGCAGCGGATTATTTGATTTATTTATGATCCTTACTTTAACTTTTGGCATGCGCAAATCTATTAATATCTCTCCAACAACACGGTTGCATAAGCCACTAATCCTTCTTCCCTTCCCACAAATCCCATCTTTTCTGTTGTTGTTGCCTTGATGGAAACATCGTTAATGGTCAGGCCCACAATAGATGCAATTACTTCCTGCATGGATGCAGTATGCGGTTTTACTTTTGGCGCTTCAAGGCAAATGGATGAATCAATATTAACAAGCCTGTATCCTTTCTTCCTGATCAATTCATAACAATGTTTCAATAGGATCTTACTGTCGATATCCTTATATCTTGGATCATTGTTCGGAAAGTGAACTCCTATATCGCCCAAGGCAAGAGCTCCCAACATGGCGTCACAAATTGCATGTAACAATACGTCTGCATCACTATGACCTAAAGAACCTTTATGATGAGGGATCTTAATACCACCGATCCAAAGATCCCGACCTTCAACCATCTGGTGGAAATCAATGCCAAAGCCAATTCTAAACGACATACCTATTATTTTAAAATAAAAAGCGCCTCCCTTGGGAAGCGCTTCAAAGATATCTTATTAAATATTATTATTCTGATGAACCTGAATCATCGAGGTCTAACACCAAACCAAAACGGATGGTATTTGACAATGGATTTCTGTTCACACCGGAACCTGAAGGAACCAGGTAAGAGAAATTCAAACCAAATACATTGTACTTCACACCCACACCAACAGTGAAATACTGCCTGTTTCCCTTTGTTTTGTTTTCGTAGAAATATCCGGCACGTGCAAAGAACTGGTTGTTATAAGAATACTCTGCACCTACTGATGCCTGTACTTCTTTCAATTCTTCACCCATTCCACCTGGTGCATCACCGAATGATTTGAACCATGAACTAACCACGGATGTATTGCGGTAAGTACGGTTCAGCGCATCATTCACACTGTCCGGATTATCACCACCGGTAACATACTGAGGAGGTGTAGGAACCAGTAATTTATTCAGATCGATACCAAACTGAATGGAATTATTCTCATCGAATACTTTTCTGTAAGTCGCTCCCAGTCCCAGGTTTGCAGGAATGAAATCCTTTTGGGTAGCATCTTTTGAATACCCGATCTTGGAACCCAGGTTAGACAATGTTGCACCGAAATTCCAGCCCTGTCCTGCTTCGTTTGCACCGGTATAAAAGAAAGAAAGATCACCTGCAACAGCATTTCCTGCCTGGTAAACATTACCCTGGTCGGAGAAATTACCTACCAGGTTGGAGTTGATATATCGAAGGGCAATACCCAATCCCATCCTGTCGGATAGTTTACGGGAATAGCCGAAGTCGAGACCGAATTCTCTTGGACGGCCATTACCGAGGTCGGTACCGGATCCGTCTGTAAACTGGATATTACCAAGACTGAAATAACGAACCGAACCTGAAAGCGCCTGGTTATCATCAAGCTTATAGAATCCGGATGCTGCCAACAGGTAAACATCGTTCAGTCCAAGGTCTTTAAGCCATGGAGTGTAGGTCAGGCCTACACCGTATCTCTTTTCATTAAAAGGAGTTTTTGCAAGGTTCCAGAATGCAGAGTTTGCATCGGGAGTGGTTGCGATTCCTACATCACCCATTCCACCGGCTCTTGCATCAGGCGAAATTCTTAAAAAAGGAACAGCAGTGGTTACCACGTTAATGGTATTATTGGAATTGGAACTTTGGGCTTTAACCAGACCTGTCGAAAGCAATAATGCAGATGCCACAGCCAGCTTAATGGTCGATCTTTTCATACTTGGTTTTTTGTCAATTTTCTGTTCAGCGGAAAAACTAAAGTAAAGGTCTAATCAATAGAAGAATATAAAAGGTTTACGATTCTATAAAAGGTATAGTTTTTCGATTTTGGTGGCTGATTTTCCATCGCTGGTGGCCACTTTGAGGATGTAAATATATACCCCTCTTCCTAATTTCCCTCCAAAATCGTCTTTACCGTCCCATTGAACCTCATTGGAACGGTTTCCGGTAGATAATATTGTATTTCTAATGGTTTTTACGAGTTTTCCGTTAACTGTAAAGATTTGAATATGAACTTTTAGTTCATCACCGGGGCGATTATGATCGAACCAGAAACTGGTGTTTGTTGTGAAGGGATTCGGGTAATTCAGGACATGCTCAAGCCTCAGTTCAGAATCTTCCGCGATCCTGAAATCAAGCTGCATTTCATTGGAATTATTCATCACATCCCAGGCTTTGATGGTTAGTGTGTGCGGACCTTCAGGAAGTTTGGGCAATTGATACCTAACGGTTCCCTGTTGATAGCTGTTGATGTCTGACTGGTAGAACTCATTCAGCACAAAGACCTGGTTCGGGTCATTGTCGACCATCGCGATAAGATCATGACCCAGCCCTGTTCCCAGCACATTTACCCCAGATGAATCGGCCAGCTTCAACAGCAATATTGGCTGCTGGTTGGTTAATCCTCCAGAAATAAATCGCTCATCATTCAGGTATGCTTTGATGCGCGGCCCTTCCTTATCATTATTTCCAGTCCCGGTTCCTCCAATGATCCATTGCGTTTCAGCGCCATTGGCATCGCGGGATCCGTTATCTGCATAATAGGAGATTTTGCCTTTGCCGAACTGGTAATTGATATCCCTTGGCACTACAAAACTGAACCTGAACTTACCATTATTCACCTGTGCCTTTCCGCGAAAAAGTGCATTTTTTTGAATCGACACCTGCCTTGAGGGACTTCCAGGATCATTTCCAAGTGTTCTTACTTCAGAAGGTTTTTCCAGCACAACGGGGTAAACTGTGCCATTGAAATTGGGAAGAATGCTTCCGTTCAGGTCCCTTACTTCTCCTTCAAATTCATAACGGTCGAGCGCTTTAAGTGTATCCGAAAGGGTAGGATCCCTGCCATTGATCTTTGTAGTCACCACTGAATATTCAGGGAAAGCGATCTTCATGGCCGGATCGCCCAGCAGGGTAAATTTCCGGTTATTGATCAGGTCGCCAAATCCGCTGTAGACGCGGTTTTTCGCATTTTTCACCGCATAACCAAGTGTTGGGTATTCACCTGCAGCATTGCGTGACATTAGAGTTTTGACATATTCCTGGTTCATGATCCGGTTACTGAAGGCAAAAACCAGGCGGGTGGTAGTCATCAAAGCAATAGCCCCGGTCCTTTCTCTCAATAATAAATTCTCTCCAATAGAGTTCAGCAAAGGATTATCATATGGTGCTACATCACAGGTAGCAGTAATGAACAGTGGCAGCCTGTTTTGATTATTGATTGAATTGATGATCTCCTGGTCGAGGATAACTTCTTCCGCCAATCTCCTGTAACCGCCATGCCCATTATAATTCCAGACCAGGTTCCCGGCGAGCATCCTGTTCCTGATGAGCTGGTTTGCAGCGGGAAAATTTGCTCCCCCGGCATTTGTTTCCTGTTGGAAAAGATCCAGGTAAACTTTTTCGTAATTGAATTCCGGATTTACCTGGAATGCAGTGCTCACAATGGTTTCCGCATCTTCCAGGTGAAGGTTATTGTCTTCATCATCCGCTACCATGGTGAATTCATTTCGCCAGGGTCCAAGAGAAGAAGGACTATTATAAGAAATGATCTTGTCAACGATCGCTTTAGCCTGTGCTTCATTTGAAGCGGGAATCCTTCCTACACCAATATCAAGGAGTGGAGTGCCTGTGCCGCCGATAAAATCAGTATTGTCGAGGAAAGCGAAGTAATCATCGGAAGTATAGGTTGAAAGGGGGTCAAAAGAGTTATCACTTTCATATACCGGGACCAGGTTAATACTGCTTGCAATCCGTCCCAGGTAATCAAAAGAACCATCGCCAAAAAGCAGCAGGTATTTGGGTTGCTTAGTGGTATCATTTCCTGCCCGGTCATGGTACATTTTGATAAAATCCCTAATGGCTGTGGGATCCGGGATGCCGGAGGAAAATTCGTTAAAGATCGCTTCGGTAGTTACGACTTTTGTTTTTAGTGAAGAATGGAAAGCTGCAAGTCTTTCTGCCTGTCCTACCAAAGTTGGGTGTGTTATAAGAAGGTAATCCACCAGGTCTGCTGCATGGAGATCCTGGTTTGCAACTCTTCCAATAGCTACAGGCTTCAATTCCTGGGCAGGTGTAAATGCAATGAATTCCCGCAGTTGCGAAGCATCGGCCTGGAAGGCGGCAGTATTATTAATGGAAAGTTCTACCTGTTTTGGATCATTCCATTGCGTGATCTCCCAAACTTTCATGGTATTTGACGCATTGGTGATCTCGTAACGAAGGATCTTTCCTGGTGCCGAATTGAGAGCATCTCGGAAAGTGATGGCAGAGTCGGTGCGCATTTCGAGTTTCCTTCTGATCCTGGCTTCTATCCAATCGAGCCATCCCTGGGAATTGGCACTTCCGGGAGTAAAATCGATGCGGATGAGGTTTGTACCGGGCAGGCTATTGAAGTTCATGGAACCTTCGGATGACCTGGCGAACTGGTCGTATGGACCGGAAGCTACGGCCGGTACGCCAACCGTAAAAAATGATGGGCCATAACTAACATTGAACTGAGCCTGATTTCCGAATGACCTGGCAGCAAGGCTGGTCCGAAGCTGAGATGGACCTTCGGCAATGGAGGGCTGGGTTGGTAACTGGATCTGCCTGCTGAGGGTTTTACCGGGAGCATCAGAAAATTCTTCACCCAGCCAGGTTTTACCACTGCTGAGCAGGTTGAAAGTATCCAGTTCGCGAAACCAAAGGTCATCGAATTCTGTTGTAGACTGCGCTTGCCCCGACGGCTGGGAGGCTGGGGAAATAAGTTTCGGTCCGGTTCCTATCAAAATATAATAAAAAGCCTGTCTGGAATACAGGTTCTGTTGATGTTTGAAGATCCTTGCTGAGCTATCATATTTCCAGGAGGAAGGTCCATGGGCGTAGAATAGGATCCTGTCGGACCCGTTGAGCACCCCATCACTTCCATCTTCTATGGCAACCGGAAGTTCCTGTAGGTCGTCTGTGACGCGGATTGCAGGATTTTCGGGCAGTATAGAACCTCCGTTCCCGAAAATGCGTATGTTGGAGGAAGGCAGTGATGAAGTATTGACGCCCAGTTGTTGAAGTAAGGTAAGGTCGATCTTGTAAACCCCTGAAGTAGTAACAGCAATTTTGTACCAGTTTCCTGAAGACAGAACCGAGTGATCGGCATAGGTCCTTTGAGCCCGGAGATCCCTGGATCCGAAGCAAAAAACCGCAAGGAGGATCAGCAAAATTCTAAAGGGCTGAGGCACCGGGTAAAATTAATCAACCAAACTGTGAAACAGCTTGTTAGGTCAAAGTATTTATATTCGCGTTCCCGATACAATATTTAATATCTATCATCGTTTTTATCATTCGTATCAAAGGCTAAAGTCATAAAAAATGAATTTGAAAAACCTTTTCGTCCTTTTATCATGTGCTGCGGTTGTTAGCTCCTGTAAAGAGGGCGGACTCTTCAGCAAAAAGAAAGAATCTTCCGATGTAACGGGCTGGAACTACAATGACAAGAACATGGGTGGTTACCAGGTTGCGAAGGAAAAAGAGCAGAGAACTGGTCCGGGACTGGTATTCGTTCAGGGTGGTACCTTCACAATGGGTGCAACTGAAGAAGATGTGATGGGAGACTGGAACAATATCCCTACCAGGAAGACTGTGAACTCTTTTTACATCGACCGTACTGAAGTAGCGAATATTCACTACCGTGAGTATCTCTACTGGATCAACAACGTATTTGATGGTGATGAATATAAGGCCGTTCGCGACGGTGCACTTCCTGATACCCTGGTATGGAGAAGTGAGCTGGCTTACAACGAGCCGCTGGTGGAATATTACTTCCGCCACCCTTCTTACAATTATTACCCGGTGGTAGGTGTTACCTGGCAGCAGGCTTATGACTTCTGTCTGTGGAGGACCGACCGTGTAAACGAGAAGGCATTGATCGATCGCCAGTTCATTAACAAGAACACACTGAAAAATATCACAGGACAGGGTTCTGAGTCATTCAACACCAAAGCATACCTGCTTGGTCTGACTACTCCAACTCCTGGTCCGGGCGTACGTTCCAAGAAGAACCCGCTGAAGAATCCAAACGGTACTCCAAGATCACAGGTAACCTTCGAAGATGGTATCCTGCTTCCTGCTTACCGTCTGCCAACCGAAGCTGAGTGGGAATATGCTGCACTTGCGCTGGTAGGTCAGAACCCTTCAACTGCAAAGAAAGAAGGCAAGCGTGGAGAGGAACTGGTTACCAATAAGCAGGTGTATAGCTGGAGCCAGAATGTGAATGGACTTCGTGATGGCCGTCGTGGTACATGGCAGGGTACATTCCTGGCAAACTTCAAGCGTGGTAATGGTGATAACATGGGTGTTGCCGGAGGTTTGAACGACCGTGCTGTGTATACTGCACCGGTTGATGCATTCTTCCCTAACGCATTCGGATTGTATAATATGTCTGGTAACGTGAATGAGTGGACTGCTGATGTTTATCGTCCTCTGAACTCAACTGACGTTGATGATGTATCTCCATATCGTGGTAACAGGTTCCAGAAGGATATCAGGAACCAGGATGGTGAATTTGAAAAAGACAGCCTTGGTCGTGTGAAGCGTGAGTTTGTTACTGATGAAGAATCCAAGAATCGTCGTAACTACCAGAAAGGAAACGTGATCAACTACCTGGATGGTGACTCTCTTACTGTTGGTGTTTCTTATGAAACCGGTAATGGTAGAGGTTATGGTCTGACAACTTTGATCTCTGACAAATCAAGAGTGATCAAGGGTGGTAGCTGGAACGACCGCGCATACTATCTTTCACCAGGAACACGTCGTTTCATGGAAGAAGACCAGGCAAGCAGCACAGTTGGTTTCCGTTGTGCGATGGATCGCCTCGGATCACCAGAAGGTAATGGCCGTAAGACTGGTATTTATTACAAGTCACGCCGCCAGAACACCAGAAAGAAATAAGACTTTTGCATGATATTTTAAAAGAGCCATCCTGAGTAAGGGTGGCTTTTTTAGTTAGATTCACGGCTGGTAATAAGTAATTTTATGTAGTTGTTTTAGAAGGCTTCGGATTTCGTTTGTGGGGATGAGAATGGGGTGTAATTTATGGGAAGAAATGGGAAATCGAAAATCGAAAATCGAAAATTGGAACTAGCTCCTTGTATTGTTTCCGATTACCGATTTCCGATTTCCGATTTCAAAAAAAATAAAATCCCCTATGCCAGTACGTTTCACCATTCACTTCAAGTACAAATCAAAAGACCAATATGTAGTTGTTGAACAATCCCAGATCGAAGGGAAATACGGTTCTTTTCAATATTACCAGGTATTCCGCGATGATGCCTACCTGTTCAGTGTTTGTAAGGTAATTGACAGGCATGGAATTTCCGGATGGGAACTGATCGAGAAAGACCGCTCACACTATATGCCCAAATCATTCATCCCCGTGCTGGGAACCTGGATCGATCAATATTATCTTTCAAAAGCACTGAATTGATCTGATGAATTATCATTTTCCATTTTACATTTGGAAAATGAATATCACTGATCTATACGCTCTGTATTTGCAGCATCCAAATGTTCAGACAGATACCAGGAAACTGAAGGAAGGCGATATTTTTTTCGCGCTGAAAGGACCTAATTTCAATGGAAACATCTTTGCTTCAAAAGCCATTGAATCAGGTGCAGCTTATGCAATTGTAGATGAAAAGCAATATGCAGATGAAAAACGCATCTTCTATGTAGAGGATACTTTGGAAACATTGCAGCAACTGGCATTGCATCATCGAAAGCAATTCAGCATACCATTTATTGCGATCACAGGAAGCAATGGGAAAACAACCACCAAGGAACTGGTCTATGCAGTTCTTTCTTCAACCTATAAAACATACACCACCCAGGGAAACCTGAACAATCATATAGGCGTTCCGCTCACCATTCTCTCCATCAAAAAAGATGCAGAGATGGCTGTTATTGAAATGGGCGCTAATCATCAAAGAGAAATTGCTTCTTACTGCACCTATACCCTACCCGATTATGGCATTATCACCAATTGTGGCAAAGCACATCTCGAAGGATTTGGTGGTGTGGAAGGTGTCAGGAAAGGGAAAGGTGAACTCTATGATCATCTTCGTTCACATGATGGAACCGCTTTTGTGATGTGGGATTATGATTACCTAAGAGATATGTCAAAAGGCATTTCAAAAATCATTACTTACGGAAGTGCTGATGCTTCAGTGCAAGGAACTGTATTGCAGAGTGAACCATTTCTTCATGTAAAGATTGAAGGGGATGAACAGCTGGCCCTCATCCGATCCCAGCTGGTTGGCGCATATAATCTACCAAATATTTTGGTGGCTGTTACTGTAGGAAAACACTTCAATGTTACTTCAGAAAAGATCAAGGAATCAATAGAACAGTATGCACCTTCCAACAGCAGATCCCAATTGGTGGAAAGAGGAAGCAACCGCATCATTCTTGATGCCTACAATGCCAACCCTACCAGCATGCGGGCAGCCATTGAAAACCTTGCAAACATCCAGGCCGATAAAAAGATCCTGGTATTGGGTGCCATGGCAGAGTTGGGAGAAGAAAGTTTACAGGAACATCAGCAGATCATCGACCTCATTTCAAAATATCAATGGAATGAAGTGGCATTGGTGGGAGGAGACTTTCTAAAACTTGATCATCCTTATAAAAAATTCGATGATGCGAACCAGGCCGCTCAATGGTTTAAAAATTTAAATGCTCATGATGCCTATATCCTGGTCAAAGGATCCAGGAGTACGCAAATGGAAAAAGTTCTTTCACTTTAAAAATTCAATATGGCAAAGATCGCATTGATCACAGGAGGCAGTCGCGGACTTGGAAAGAGCGGGGCATTACACCTTGCAAAAGATGGAATTGATATTATTCTGACTTATCATTCCAAACAGGAAGAAGCAATGGAAGTGGTGAGAGAAATTGAAGCTATGAGCCGAAAGGCTTCAGCTCTTCAATTTGATGCCGGAGATACCGCATCACTGGATAGTTTTGTTGAAAAAGTTTTAGACACTGTAAATAATTGGGGCAGCGAGAAACTTGATATCCTGATTAACAATGCCGGGATCGGAGCTACAGTGCCCATTATGGAAGTAACGGAAGAAATGTTTGACCGCTTCTCCAATATTCATTTTAAAAGTGTTTATTTCCTTACTCAAAAGATGTTACCACATATCAATGATGGAGGAAGAATACTCAATGTATCCACAGGAACCACTCGTTTTGGAGTTCCAGGATACTCAGTGTATGCTTCACTTAAATCAGCCATTGAAACTTTTACAAAGTACCTGGCCAAAGAAATCGGTTCCCGAAAAATTACTGCCAATGTTGTTGCACCCGGACCAATAGAAACTGATTTCAATAATGCCACTATCCGCTCAAACCCGCAATCCAAAGCATTTTTATCTAATGCTACGGCCTTAGGACGTGTAGGTGAAGCAGATGATATCGGCAAAGTATTTTCCATGTTGTGTTCCGATAATGCAGGCTGGATCAATGGTCAGCGCATTGAAGCTTCAGGCGGGATCAACCTGTAAACAGGTGGAACAAAAAATGCATGTTCCAACAAAAAGATTGCATGAAGCTTGGATTTTATGGAGCAGCCAGAACAGTTACCGGATCGAAACACTTACTGACCTTAAACAATGGAAAAAAGATTCTCCTGGATTGCGGAATGTTCCAGGGAATGGGAAGCAAAACCGATGAACTGAATGAATCTTTTGGATTTGATGCTTCCTCGATTGATGTACTCATCGTTTCCCATGCACATATTGATCATACAGGGTTGATCCCAAAACTGGTAAAGGAAGGATTTGCAGGAAAGATCTATTCGACTACAGCTACAAAGGAATTATCAGAGATCCTTTTATATGATAGTGCTGAAATACAGACATACGATACCGATTATCAAAATAAAAGAAGAATTGATAAAGGCCTCACTCCTTATGAGTCTTTATACACTACCGAAGATGTTGATCGGGCCATATCAATGTTTGAAACGATAGAATATGATCAATCAACAGAGATCCTTCCAGGTGTTCAACTCATATTTTGTAATACCGGTCACCTCATCGGAAGCGCCTGTGTTCATCTCACCATTCATGAAGACGGTACCCAAAAAAGAATTGCATTCTCCGGTGATATCGGAAGATACAGAAGCATTTTGCTGAAGCCACCTTCAGAATTTCCACAGGCCGATGTGATCATCATGGAAAGCACATATGGTGATAAAATGCATGATCCGGTTTTTAATAATGTGGATCCTATATTGAAATGGATCAAGTCAACCTGTATTGAACGAAAGGGGAAACTGGTGATCCCCGCTTTCAGTGTGGGAAGAACACAGGAGATCCTTTATGCACTCAATCAATTATCACTCGAAAAAAGATTACCGGAAGTGCCCTGTTTTGTTGATAGTCCTTTGTCTTCAAAAGCCACTGCAGTGATCAAAAAATATACTGAGGGATTCAATGACCGTTTGCAATCAGTGCTCGAGATCGATGATGATCCTTTTCACTTTGAAGGGCTGAATTATATTGAATCTGTTGAAGACAGCAGGAAGCTCGCAGAATTCAGCGAGCCATGTGTTATCATCTCTGCAAGCGGAACAGCTGATGCAGGACGTGTAAGATTTCATCTTCAATCCATCATTGATGAACCACAACACAGTGTAGTGCTGGTGGGATATTGCCAGGAAACATCTACCGGAGGACAATTACTATCCGGAGCAACCACTGTTGAACTCCTCGGCGAGGAATTACCTGTTGAAGCAGAGATTGGAAAGATCGCCAGTTTCAGTGCTCATGGAGATGCAGATGATCTTTGCATGTGGCTGGATTGCCAGGATAAATCAACGATCAAACAGATCTTCCTGGTTCATGGTGAACATGAAAGTCAAAAAGCATTTGCTGCCAGGCTGGAGAGAAAGGAATACAAAGAGATCATCATTCCGGGATATAAAGAGGAATACGAATGGTGATCATCTTTTGCTGATCTTATTTAGACTGATCGTCCGCTGACGGGAGCACCTGAAGCGGTCGATCTCACCATTTCTTAACCCTGCATGTTTTGTGGATCTTCCACTCATTCTTTTTCGCCACATGCGAAAGCTGGATGGCTTCATTTCTTTCCGCATCAATTCGATCACTTCTTTCTCTGAAAGTCCAAACTGCATTTCAATAGCTTCGAAAGGAGTCCTGTCTTCCCAGGCCATCTCAATGATCCTGTCAATATCTTTCTGATCCATTACCTGTTTCTTTTACAACGTTCACTGCAATACTTTACATCATCCCATACCTTCTCCCATTTTTTCCGCCATGTAAATGGCTTCTTACAAGAGGCACAGATCTTTTCAGGGAGATGCTGTTTTTTGAAAGTCTTCTGTTTAATCTTCATAAAATTTCGAAAGGCCATTGATTCAACATGCCAGAATAAAACGTCAAATCTTGCAAAAGGTTCTAAAAACAGCCTGTCTTTGAAACAGTTAGAGATAAAAGTTGTTATTAAAAGAAAACTCTCTAACCATGAAAAATGAGACGAGGAGAAACTTTGAATCCGCGACAAAGCTTTCTGTAAACCTGTTGAAAGAATTGCAAAGTAGCGGTTACCAGTATGTACAGGTAAAGGGCTATACGCTTGAAAAGCAGGCAGAATATGTTGAGCCACACTACTTCATGTTAGTTCCCATGCGTGAACTTCCTTCCAGCCAGGAGCAAAAAGACATTTATGAACCTATTGCCAGCGAATTGCTGGTACAGTGGGCTGAAGAAAACCAGGACAGGACGCAAGTGCTTGTTGCGATTCAGTCGGGCAAAAGAAAAACCGCATAAGCATTGGAGTTGGTTTGCTTAACTTGCAGCCTTTTAGCGCATGAACAAACCAACAATTGATCTGTCAAGTTATTTCGGCGAAGCCCCCGCTGCAATAATTTTCGATATGGATGGCACCCTGATAGAAAGCACCGAGGCAGATTATATTGCCTGGAAAAAATTATTTGAAGAATACGGGATCGATCTAACTTTCGAGAAATACTACCCGTTACTTGGAAAGAAAAGTGTGGATGTGATCTCTTCCCAATTAAAGCTGAATGGAGAAGATGTTGAATATGCACTTGGGAAAAAACTCTTCTATTACAAAGAATATGTAAAGCAAAACGGAGTGCCTTCCGTACCGTTAGCCAACGAATTGGTTGAATATTGCTCCAGGAATTTTATCATCGGGCTGGCTACAAGTTCCAGAATGGAAAAGATGAATATGATGATGGAACAGCAGGGCCTGAAAAATTATTTTAAAGCTATTGTTACCGGAGGCGAGGTTCACCATGGCAAACCGGCTCCGGATATATTTTTATTAGCCGCAGAAAAGCTCCAGGTTGATCCCAATAAATGTTTGGTTTTTGAAGATACCATCAGTGGTATCAGGTCCGCCAAGAATGCCGGGATGAAATGCATCGCTATCAGCACAACACATAAGAGAGAAGAATTATCAGATGCAGATCTAATAATAGATGGTTATGATGAAATAATCATGAAGTGATCAATATTCTTCTTCTTCATATTCCAATTTGTAATCACCAATATGCTTTTCACTTTCGCGGATCTTACTTTTATTTCTAAGGTATTTTAAAATCCCGACCGTTAATACCAGCGCCGCAAAGATCCATAATGACCACTTGACAATAAAACCATGTTTTAAAGGGATAAGGCTGTTGATGGTCAGACCAGCTACCAGGAAATATAAAGAGGTCCGGATAAAAGCAAGCAAGGTAGTATCATTGGCCATGTAGGTCCTTTGCAATGCAAGCTTTTCCCTTAATATCAGGTCTTTATTCATAGATCACATTTTTGATCCTCAATACATCTTCTGGGACGAAAAAATCCTGTTGCAAAGATGAGTGCCCCAAATAGAATTGCCGGCCATGTGCCTTTATCAAAATACAGAATTCCTACTGTAACAAATAATCCACCTAATCCAAAACGAAGGATCCTGCTGAACCAGACAAGTGAAGCATTTTCATCTTTCTTTTTCATGGCACAAAATTCCTAAAGTTTATCACAATGCCTAGTGACTATGGTCACGGTTGCTGTTCCTTTTTCTTGCGGATCATTTCTTCGATACTGTCTTCCAGACTTTTCTTTAATGAATGTTGATCCTGCGCTTCTTCAACCGAATGAGATTGCTGAAGATTTTGTTCCTTCCTGGTCATATCACTGAGCAGACCATAATATTTCTGAATGACTTTCAATTCATCCTCGGTCATATTTTCAACATTCACCAACCGGTTGCTGGCAAATTCATGTGCTGCGACCAGTTCGTTGAGTTTAAGCTGGATGGCAAGTGAATCTTTGTTTTGAGATTTTTGAATCAGGAATACCATCAAAAAAGTCACAATGGTAGTTCCGGTATTGATCACCAGTTGCCAGGATTCAGAGAAATGAAAATAGGGACCTGATATACCCCAGATGATCACTAAGGCAAAAGCAATAATTATGGCAGGTGTACTACCTGTTGCATTGGTAACTGCATTTGAAAACCGCTCCATCAGGCTGGTTTTCGACGCAGGAGATTCTGGTTTCATAATGGTTGTTTTACTGATCAAACAACCATGCAATTTTCATACTAGTTGGAGGATGCAGTCATCTTACCGTACAATACTTCCAACCTTTGGGCATCAGGCATTTCTTTAGAACCTATCTCATTACCCAGTGTCATGACAGGTTTCTTATTGACAGAATAAGCCGGCCAGTTAGGAAGTCCTTTCTGATTTGGATTACCAGTTTTGATAAAATTGATCCAATAGGTAGATATAGTTTTTTCAAGATCCCTGTCGACCTTTTCCCAGGGCCTATTCACAAATTCGATATTATCATATGCATAAGGAACTTCACCGGTATGAAACGCACCATATTTTGCATATTCTCCATAACCCGGAACTTTGCGTGTGAAGCGGTATACATACACTTTATTGCCCTGTTTTGATTCTTCGTTAGCCCAGGCAAAATTCTGCATTCCAAAGATCATGTCTCTTGAAAGATCCAGTTGTGACTGCTTTGCTACTTCATCATTCGATGCAGGATAAAACTTCAGCATATCTTCACCAAACTGTTGTGATATGCGCTTGTTGAAGTCAGCCGCATTCTGCATTCCACCCATCATCAATCCTTCATCCTCATTCCAACCTGTTAGTAAGGCAACCTTGTTTTGTTTGCCTTTTGATATGATATCAGCAATATGATCCGGTAAAACATACCCATCGATTACAGGACCGCGAAACCCCATTGACTGCTTCATAATTTCTTCAGCAGGAAGTTTTCGTAATTCTTCTATTGACTGAACATTTAATTTTTCAGTAATCTTCACTCCCTCTTTTTCAGCATCTGCCAGCAAAGTATTTCCTCTTGTGAGGTTTGCTCCACTTTCTGCAATAGCTTTTTGAAACAGGCCTTTTGCCAATGGTGAAGCAACCAGGCAGTTGACACTCATGGCGCCTGCAGATTGTCCTGCGATGGTTACATTATCTGGATCTCCACCAAATGCTGCAATATTTTCCTTCACCCATTTCAATGCAGCAACCTGGTCCATCAACCCATAATTACCTGAAGCATTATTACCTGACTCCTTACTAAGTTGTGGATGCGCTAAAAAGCCAAATAATCCAACACGATAATTCATACTCACGAACACCACACCTCTTTTCGCATAGGCTTCTCCATCATAGATGGGAACAGCAGAACCACCACTGCCAAATCCTCCTCCGTAGATCCAGACCAGCACAGGATTTTTCTTTGTTTTAGTTGGTGCCCATACGTTCAGATACAAACAGTCTTCACTGATCGGTGCCTTAGGAATAAGAAATTCTTCTGACCACATACTGAATGGAGCTGGCGCTCCCTGCATCGGACTAGGTCCAAATGCAACACATTCTTTAACTCCATCCCAGCTTTTTATAGGCTGTGGCGCTTTCCATCTTAAATCACCAACAGGAGGTTCTGCAAAAGGAATTCCTTTAAAGATTGAAACAGATTTATCACCATTTAAAATGCCGGATACTTTTCCTTCTTTGGTTTCTTTTACTTCAGAAGATCTTCCTAAACCTTTATTGGTAATAACGATTGGCTTGATGTGTCCTTTTTCATCAAAATACATTCTCTCGAGACAAACCACTCTTGAATGAGCACTTTTCTCACCAAGCGGACGCCTGTGGTAGGCTGCCACCCACTCATCCTTACCAGGAACTTTCACAACAGAATGATGACCTGCACCTGTTGCTATATTTGGATCCTGCTGTAATACAGTTCCGATTCTTTCAAATGGTCCGAATACAGAATTACTTACGGCATAGGCTACACGATAATCGGGGCCTGTCCATCCTCCTTCCGACCACATGAAATAATATTTTCCATCACGAATGAACATGATCGGTCCTTCAACATAACCTTTAGGAGTGATCTCCTTGTAAATGGTTCCGTCTTCAAAAGGAACAATGCCTGTAAAATCATCTTTCATCTTCACGATATTGCAATGACCCCATCCACCATAGATCATGTAATATTGTCCATCCTTATCCTTGAATATAAACTGATCGATCGGCTGTGCACCATTCTTGATTTCATTGATCAAAGGCTTACCCAGCAGGTCTTTGAATGGACCTTCAGGCTTATCTGCAACTGCCACTCCTATTCCACCAATCTCACCTTCATGAACATCATTTGCAGCAAAGAATAAATAATATTTTTTATCCTTCTCAATTATTGCCGGTGCCCACATAGCTTTCTTTGCCCATTTCACTTCAGCAGTATCAATGATGCGTGGGTGTTTTGTCCAGTTAATAAGATCTTTTGAAGAGAAGGCATCCATGAAAACCTGGTCTTCATATTTGGCAGAAAATGTTGGATAGATATAATACTTTCCATTCATGTATGTGATCTCCGGATCAGCATACCAGCCTTTAATGATCGGATTTTGCGCAAGAACAGCATTAAAAACAAACAATAAGAGTAAAGTCGATAAGTTCCTGGGTTGCATGCGTTGATTGTTTGAGCCTTTAAATTAAGTCATGCTGCGCATTTCTTCCCTTAAAGTTTCTGCATCCCAACCTGAATCAATCATTGAAGGACCTGATGCATCGGCCTGTACGATCAGTTCTATCTCTTCAATGTATTGTCGTGCCGTATTGATATATTCTTCCCTGTTTCGAATAGATGCCAACTTTTTTAAATTCATTTCATCATGTTTCAGAAATGTTTTTGCTAATCTCTTAGCTGTATAATTTCTGACTCCTAATAATGAAAGTGCATCAACACCAAGCCTGACACTGGTATCAACAGACTCCCGATATACATGCAGCATTCCTGCGTTCATCAGATCGTAAGCGTCATAGCGGTTAGCAGCACGCACAAGCATATGCAGGTGAGGGAAATGTTTTTTAATGGTCTCCACCATTTCGAGCCGCTTCTCTTCATCGTCAATAGCAACAATAATGATCTTTGCTTCCGACGCGCCTGCAGCATGCAACAGATCATGTCTTGAAGCATCTCCATAAAAAACTTTGAAACCCATCTTACGCAAAACATCTACCCTATCGGAATCAAGGTCCAGGTAAGTTGCACCAATTTTATTGGCACGAAGAAATCTGCCAACAGTACTTCCAAAATGTCCAAAGCCTGCAATGATCACCGGATTTTTTTCATTGATCTCATCTGCTTCTTTTGAAGGTACTTCATCAGTTCCTATGCGTGGAAGAATAACTTTTTCATTTAATAGAATTACCAATGGGGTCAGCGCCATACTGATGGCCACCACTGCAATTAAAAAACTAACTGTTTCTGCTGGAAGTATTCCGCCGTTCAATGCAAATGACAATAGGACAAATGCAAACTCACCAACCTGGCTCAGTGAAAATGCATAAATGAAATTCTGTTCCGTTCTAATTTTAAATACTCTTCCAAGAAGAAGTAGTACCGCAGTTTTGAGAGCCATGATACCTATTACCCAACTGAAGATCTCAGCCGGACGCGCACCGATTACATTGAAATCAATACCTGCACCAACTGCAATAAAAAACAATCCCAGTAGTAATCCTTTAAATGGATCAATATCACTTTCAAGTTCATGCCTGTACTCGCTATTTGCTAATACCACACCCGCCAGAAAAGCTCCCAATGCAGGGCTTAATCCAACTAGTGTCATCAGTACTGCAATGCCAATCACCAATAACAAGGCAGTAGCTGTAAAGATCTCGCGTAATCCTGTCTTTGCAATTAATCTTAATAATGGACTTACCAATAATCTTCCAATCAAAATAATACTTACCACCGCAACCAGGACAAGGATAGTCTTTACCCATCCAGCCTGTCCATCGATCCATGTGTTACCATGACCTTCTTCAGCAATCACCTGTAAGTTTTGTAATAGAGGAAATAATGCAAGAATCGGAATGACCGCGATATCCTGGAATAATAATACGGAGAATGCACTCTGACCTGATTCAGATTTCATCAAACCTTTTTCTCTTAATGTTTGCAGTACAATAGCTGTTGATGACATAGCTAAAATCAACCCGATAGCGAACGCCTGCATCCATTGAAAACCAAGTCCCACAAGTATTGCAGCTACAAGCATTGCAGTGCCTGCAACCTGTAATCCACCCAAACCGATAATCGATTTTCGCAGCTTCCAAAGTAATTTGGGCTCCAGTTCAAGCCCGATCAGGAATAACATCATTACTACACCAAACTCGGCATAGTGCAAAATGTCTTTTCCTTCTTCACCAATAAATCCTAAAACAAATGGTCCGATGATCACACCAGCGATGAGGTAACCCAATACAGAACCTAGTCCTGAACGTTTTGCCAGCGGAACACATATCACTGCTGATGCCAGGTAAACCAATGCCTGGAATAAAAAATTGTGTTGCCCCATATTATTGAATTGAAGAAATTGGGATTAAGTCATTAAGAAAATTTACCTGCATGATCTCTTCATCAGAAAAAATATCTTTTGATAATGCAGTCAGAATATTTTTATACTGAACTGCATATTTCAAGATCATTTCACCCTGCATCCTGTGTACCCCCGGCACCCAGAATGGAGGAAGGTATTGCATCTTGCAAAGGAATGCAGTCTGATCGTATGGCTTGAGAAAATCATGTAATGCATAACGATTATATCCCTGTTCGGAATAAGCTTCCATTCCACCCCCGGAACTTATAGCATTGAGTACTTTCTTTCCGTTTAAAGCTGTACCTGATTTGCCATAAGCCCAGCCATGCTCCAAAACCAGGTCCTGCCATTGTTTGATGATGGGTGGAGCACTATACCAATAAAATGGATGCTGCCAGATAATGATATCATGGTCAAGCAATAATTGCTGTTCTCTTTTTATATCGATATCGAAATCAGGATAGAGTTCATAGAGGTCATTGAAGGTTACACCTTTTACCGTTCGCGCAGCTTTTGAAAGTTCCAGGTGCACACGCGATTTCTCCAGTAAAGGATGTGCAAAAAGGATAAGTATTGAAGACATGTCACAATTTATCTAATCCTATTCAGTGCAACAAACTTCGGGAACCGCTACCAGTGTGCTGGTTCGCAATATCCGCTGTGTTCCAAGATGATCGGTCAGTGGACGAAGTTGTTCTTCCTTATCTGCCTGGCTGATGATCCCTTCTTCTATCCTGCTTTGAAGATCTGTTTCAAGTGTGAACTGCCTTTCCATGGCAAGTCTTCCGCTCTCCTGCATCATTGATCTGAAATGAGTGATATTCATTCCCTTATCAAGATCAAAAACCTGCATGGATGTATTGTTACGCTGTCCTCTTGTAATTTCCTGTTTTGCAAAGAACTTATCATAGGTTGGAAGCATTTCTACAACCAGCACACTGAGATTACTATCAACCGGTAAGCCAAGCGCCATCAGCATTTGAACCACATCCTTATTTCGCCAACCTGTAATTCCATATTGCACCGCGTCTGAATTGATCACCACCTGATGCAAATTTTTCCTTTGCCTGATCAGTAACTGATCATCCAGTAAAATATTTCTGAAGGCTTCTCCATCTGCTCTTTTAACCTGCGCATATAACAAGGCCCACAACTGGGTTCGTGGTGGATTTGAAGTAACATTTGCACCATTGAAAACGGTTTGCGCAAATGGCGCTGTGACCATTATATGTTTTTCATTTCGATTGACAGTACAGAATAATTGTGGGGCAGGATGCTGAACACCTGTTGTACGTAGTGCTCTACCAAACCTTCCCTGTGCGATGCTCCATCCGATCTTATGACCAACACGAATTTCATATGTAAAAAATCCAAACAATTCTGCAGAAGATGCATGCAAACCCGGAGGCAAAGGAACCAGGTAATGCACTTTGCTGTCGTCGGCCTGCACCAGTTCCTGCATGGCATTCAATCCTGTTCGATCATCGGAATGCATTGGACTGATCATGCGTACCGGCTCAGGATCCAAAGGAAGATCAGGTTCTTTGGGTGCTTTCATCATATCTGTGGTCCATCGCGCAAGCAATGGATCCGGGCTGTATGCCAGCATCCTGATGAAATAAGCATCGTTCACATCATTGAGTGGTTCATCAAATTCAATCCATAGATACCTTCTTCGTGGATCAGTATTCGCATATATTTCATCGTGACGGTATTCACTTTGCGCGATACCTGCACTCATGATCTTCGGCATTTGTGCCGGCTTTGTTGTTACAGGAAGGTGTAGTGACAATTCAATAGGATCATCCTTATCAGGCTCATCTGCATGATTGAATAATGGCCTGATAGAGTATTGAACCATCAGTTCTTCAGGAAAGTCGGAAGCCTTTTCCGGCTTGGGTTCCAGGGCATCCAGAAAGCAGATACCTGTCTGGCTTCTGTCCGGATTATACAAAGCCTGTATGTTGATCGTTTGTTTAAATTCTACATCTCCAACCAATTCTTCATCACCCCATTCAATGGCCTCACGTTCTTCAACTGATATTCCTCTGCCAACCCATTTTTTCTTTCTGAAAAATTGAATGCTGACAGGTTTGAATCCATCCCAGGTCCAGTCGCGGTTTAGTAACAATGTTATTGGAATGATCCATTGATTCAACAGATCAGATTTTGTTGAAATGGTGATGCTGGTGCTATCGGGACTTAGATTATTCCTGATCATCCTGCTGGCACCAAACTGAATACGAGATCCCATTTTTCCAACCAGGCTCATTCCTTTTGCTTCCACCTCGATCGACTGATCAATTGCACTGACCAGTCTTTCTATCAATTTACTTTCACCGGCCACTGCAAGTTGTTCAATAAATATTTTGGTGTTAGAAGCTTTTAAATAATCATTCGCATCAGGTTGAAGCCATAAACCGCGGATCATATCTTCCTCACCTGTTGATTTGAACAGATTACGTTCGTCTTTTGAATCACGTCGTGTTATAAAGCTGACAGGCTTTCCTTTTTTATGCAATAAAGAATCAGTTGCATAATAATGATCCCGTTGCTTCACTACCGGAACAATTGTGATCCTGATATCTCTTGAAGAAGGCAATACAATATCATTGATATCATTGATATCTTCTCCATTTTCGATCAGTCCTAAATCACCAAGGTTATCTGAATCGGTAAATAATAATACAGGTGCATCTACAAAAGTTATGGGAACAGCAAGTTCTCCATTCATATTTGCAGGAAATGATCGTTTCGCGATGTAAAGTTTTGCATAACTGTCTTTACTATCCGGATCATGCCTGAGCAGCATATCCATTTCCAAAGCTTTCACTTCAACGATAATCTCCACAGCTTCTACATCCGGATCAGGCAATCCAACCACGCGTTTTTCTGCAATGGCAACATCTGCATCATTGATAAGGTCCTGCACAGCATTAGGGTAATGGCCGGTGAACAGCACAGATGGATAACCTAATAGCGGCCGCTTCATTACGATGTCTTCATCTTCAAAATAAATTTCATCACTGTTTGGCAATGCATTTAGAATTCTAACAGCCTGCGGCTGTACCCTTCTTCGAAAATTGCATTTTCCTTCAGGTCTTGCGCCATCATAAATTCGTTCATCATTCAATAAAGGACCACCGCCGGCAATATCAGCAAGTCGCACGCGAAACTCATAATTGTGGCCGTATAATAGTTTGAAATCATTCAATCCTGCCGCTTCATATTTATCCTGCGGATTTACTTTCTTTACCGGATCATTTGTCTGGTCTTTTTTAAAAATATTGATGGCATCCAGGTCAGGCAGGACAAGGCTTTTACCGATCCACTGCGCAAAATATTGTGGCAGCCAAAACTCACTATTTTCGTCTCCATCTGGTTTGGAAGGATAAACTTCGATGCCTGTTTCGATCTCCTGGTCTTTATCATCAATTGTAATAGTACCCAGTTTGAGATCTGCTTTATTTTTTAACCTGCACAACGGGATCCAGTTACCGGGCACTCCTTCATTAACCTCGCGAACATCCACACGGTATTGCATGATTCCCATGGGTGCATCAGTTCTGCGGGGATCAGCGAAGGCAGGATCGGGATCAGGTTTGATCTGCCTGTTCATCCAGGTGAGCACCTGTTCATCATCCCATGCAAGACGGATCCCGGCATCTGTGATCACCGGAAGTTCTTTGTCTTCTTTTTCTCTTAGCAGGTCACTGCTTACAGGTTGATTCGCATGAACGATCTTGCAAAATCCATCATCATATTGTACCGCTTCAAGAATGAGTTCATCAAATTGGTATGGAACCAGGGGAATGTCTTCATTCAATTTGTCGGCAGGTTCAGGAGCCTTGATCAATACCGGGAATTGAATGGCAGCAAATAATTGCCGGTTAACTCCGGGCTTAAGTTTTGGAAGTCTTGCAGCATATCTTTTTACCAGCTGCTGGTCAAGATTCATAGCTGGCTGATAACTGCATCGGTCATCAAAATCAATATAGATCCATGAGCCGTTCTTCAATAAAGCTGGATCTATTTCCACACTTGCTTCATAAATAAACCCAACCCTTTTTGCCAATGCAGGTTGCCTTAGACAGTAAGCAAAGACTTTACCCCAGCTCAAATCTATCTTTGATTCAAAGCCAGGGATCTTTTTAATTGAATCCTTGATCTTGCAATGATAACTATCGTCTATCGATGCATCGCTGTTCTTTACTGAAGTGAAATTGAAACTCGCACGATAACTTTCAGGAAGATATTTTCTGGCGCGTTCATTTTTTACAGGCTTTTGCAAACGTTGTGTACTGGTGATACCGCCCACCTGTTGTTCAATATCGGTAAATATTGATCCGACATCTGAAGGCATTGAGATACCTTCAAATTTAAACGGCTCTAAAGTTTCAAGCAAGGATGGATAGAGATCAGGATCGCTGATAAGTTTTGCGGTCAGTCCCATTGTGCAGTCAACCCAGGCAGTGCCTGATACAACCGCATCGAAAGGACTAAAATTTCTCGGCATCACCAATGCCCTTATAACCAGTTTATTATCCTCCCAACGCTGCGGAAAACTTAGTATTGAAAATTTTGCATTCATGTTTCAATGATTTGATGTTAAGAAAGAAGTCTTTCTTCTTCCCACTTCTCTGTAAAACTGATATCAATGATGAAGCAGATGGAAATATCCAGGCTGAAGATCACCTGTGCGATCATATGTGTTTCACCGCCGATCCTGTCCTGAACCTTACCACTTGCTTCGATCATAATGGTTACGGTTACAATACCTCCAAGTATCTCTGCTCTTCCTTTGAATAATAAAAATCCTGCAACAGTAATTTGAGTACTATCCAGGCTGATCTCAACACCCACTGCAAAGTATACACTCACACTACCGATGACAGGGAGTGCTACCACCACTTCAACCCCAAATCCAAACTTCATGTACAATGCCGGTCCGGTTACGGTATCAGCACCAATACGAACGGTTGCCTGTCCAACAGCGTAGATAGAACCCGCACCCACACTGGCACACATTACGCTCAACTTTCCGAAGAATTCAACATAGGCACCTGCACTTGGCGCCTGTATTCCATTTGTTGGAGGAAGCGGGATTGGAACATTGAAATAAACGCCTGCTTTTAAACTTGCTTCAATTCGCAGCGGAACTGGCCCGTCTACCAATCCGGAAGGAAACTTGATCACCGGGATCTCTTTATCTGCCTGGAATTTGTATTCCCAGTTATTCGGACTGTTGCTCATGGCAATCTTCAATCCTTTCTTCAGAAGATCTGCATAATTCGGATCGGTAGATAATTCACTCAGAAGAACCAATATTTCATACACAGGTTTTAACTGTGGACCAAACTCAAGAATAGGCTTAACAAATGATGGAGGCTTGCCTTTTTCTGTATCGAATTTTCCGCGAATGGCCAGGACTTTATCCATGCCAGCCAGGTCAACATACATCGACAGGTCATTCATTTTATTCAGCCATTTCCTGGCTTCACTATCGAGGTCATAATTCAGTTTGGATTGTTGTCCCTGCGATTTATATTCAACATAAACCTTAAGATCATTGGTATCGATGATATACCAGGGACCAGGTGGAATCAGTTGTTCAAGAGCTTTTGAAGGATCAACCTTATTCAACAATTTAAATCCCTGCTCTTTTAACTTTACAACGAAATCATTTCCAATTTCAGTAATGCTTGGTAAATCTTCCAACTTTGGAAAAACACCTTTACTGTTCATCAATCGATAAGCATCTGCCAGGTCAGGAATGCTTCCCTTCAATTCATCAATACCATTATTGAATACGGGATTTCTGAACAGCACTTTATTCTCACCGGTACTTTGTAAAAATCCAAATTGAATTGCTCTTGATTCAAGTGGCTTGAAGAGTTCTGATGCAGCTGCAATATTTACCGGATTTAGTACCGGCGGTTTATACGACAATTCATCAGGAATGAATTCGCGCAAATCATCTCTTACCAATGGAATTACATCATCCCCTTTCAGCGGTAAAACTTCTTTTGTATTGGCATGATGTTCCACTACACTCCAGCTTCCATCCTGTGGTAAAACCGGTGTTCCGTTTGCAGAAACTACAAACACCCGATCAGCACCTTTCATGGATGGATTCACTTCAATCCTTGTTACACGCATTTTTTGATTGCTGTCATTTATATTGACCATACAATCAACCGGTCCGCCAATTCCTTCATGTTGTGTTAACAGCGCAGCAAAATCTTCCTGGTCGATGAATACACCACGCGGACTCAATTGGATATAGCCAAGTATACCCTGCCCCTTCACCATTCCATTGTTGGCGCCCTGTATCACATTATCGATCTTCACATCTGCATCAAAGTACACTGCAACCAGTTCTATATCGAGTGATTCAGGACCTGGTGCAGGTGCAGGATCACCCTGGTCATCCATGTAAACTCCATCAGGTTTATTCCACTTTTTTGTAAAGGGTTTCAAAGAATCATCTTCCCAAATATTTCGAACATTGTACACTCCATCCACCAATCCCGGATGAAATTTATATGCACGAGCTGCTTCCTGGTCTTTTGCAGTTTGCAATTGCGGTGAATCACCGGGTTCTTTTTTAATGGTGGTTCGAAAATCATAAACACCATCACTTTCTGCCTTCCATCCACTATCGGTTCTCCACACCATACCATTTGCACCGCGATAAATTGTTATTGTTCTTACCACGCGAATGGCCCATGGATAGATCACGCTTTTTACCTGGATAACTTCATGAGCTGTTCTTCCACGCCATACATCAAACATGGCCTGGGATGTTTCTGCCAGTGCGGCTTTTTTATTTACCCAATGACTGAATACATTCGCTCCATATCCACTAAAATCATAACGTTCCAATGGAATGTATTTATCGAGGTCAAGGCCACCCAATTCACCAAACTCACGATTGAAAATCTTTGTAACACTTCCCGATAAAACACTTCTTCCATTGGTGCTGGGAAAGGTAAAATTGTTGACATTGGTAAGCTGGTGAGCACTGCCCTTGAACTTTTTATTATTCTTCTTCAGATCATTGATGCCAATTGTTTTGATCTGTAAAGACGTATGCAATGAACCCTTAAATTGCTTATCCATCGCAGTTCCATTGAATTGCTGGTTGATCAATTCTACCACAGGTTTTTGTCCATCTTCCGGTTCTTTATAATACAATCCAATAGCCAACATACCGTTCGACAAAGTAAAATAGCTATACAGGGGAAGATCGGCTTCCTTGTACCATTGTGTTACAGCGCCTGTTAATGGAATCGGAGAAATTGCTACAGGTTTAGTTCCAACATTCGCGATCTGTGCAGGTACACCATCATTGAGGAAATATAGAATACCGGGATAAGGATCTTGTCCTGTATTAGTTGGAATAGAAATACTGATCATCGGTTCCCAACTGATCTGTGGTAAGGTAAAGATCTGTACCATCTTTGAATGAGCATGAACATCCAGTCCATGAATACTTATAGGAGAACCCTGTGCTTCCTCCACCGGGTAATGAGTCTTGCGAATCAACAGCCGGTCATTGGCAAAACCAAGGCTTACACCCATAAGATCCGCATTGGTACTCACATCCAACAGGGTGAATGCATTTCTGAAAGGAGAGATCCTGTCGCCCACCATCGATTGATTCACACTCATCATCATGCGCATCTGCTGATCCATCATCGAACCGCTTAGTTCCTGGTCACCCGATGTTTTTGCCCATGCAGTGGATTGTCGTTGTGATAATCTTCTTTCCGCACTGAAACTGATCTCATCAATTTTCTGAACATCCGATAATTCAGAGATCTTCAATCCGGTTTCTGCAGCAGGCGGATTATTTGGTTGTGCAGGCTGATCTCCCAGCAGGAAATTAATTGAAGGAGGATCGAATGCCTTCCAGTTCATCATACATACGAGCATCGATCGGATCTCTTTGACAAAATACCTGTTATCATCCCTTGGCCGTCTTCTTCTCAACAGTGAAACATTGGCTGCATAAGGATCCGGAAGCGTTGGAAGATATTGAAGCAGGCCAAAGGAATATACCAGGACTGCCTTATCAAACGATGATTCATCTTTCAGATCAGCATATAAAAAGAATCCAATCAAAGGACTTACAGTAAGCAATGCATTATTCAATGCAATGGCTCCAGGTTTAAATTCCTCTTGCTTATCGAGCATATCATCATCAAACAACATGAGGGCCTGGAGATCTTTACTCATACTCAATGTGAATATGGTATTCATGCTTTGCGCCTGGAACGCAGTTCCATCCACCTTTACAGGCCTGTTGACGGATGCATTGATATTACATTGTGCAGCAATTGTTTCCACACCTTTGCTGAGTGAATCATAAAAAAAGAAAAACTGCTTGGTGAAATATACATCTACAAATTGAAGAGATTGGTCCAGTTCATTCATTGCAGCAGGTTTCCAGCAATTGTACCGGTGACGCCCACCAGGATTGTTTGCAAAGAGTGTAGCGATGTTAATTCGTCCGGGCATCAGCAAGATCAAAGCATTCTTTAACCTGGCTGCGGAAGATTCATACAGCGTTCCATCTCTTAACCCATACCAGCTGGCAGAAATTCCATCCTGTATTGCAATGGCCATGGCACCACTACCTTCTGCCTGCAATGGCGCAGCAATATTGATCGATGCTGCAGGTAAAGCCCATGCCGCATCCGTGATGGAAGCGCTTCCTTCAATGGAGCAGGTTGTACTGCTGCATTCCATCACTTCAAATTTCGGCTGATCTGAATCATAAGGAATGGCAATCCTGTTGAGCTGCGCATTCCAGAGAATGGGTTTATTGGGATTGTATTTAAATTTTACAGATTGACCATAGAGTTTCCATTCACTATCAGAACAATTAATTGATCTCCCGGTATGATTGATGGTGAAAGAAAATTTTTCCGGAAGCTGTAAAGTTGCCTTTGCAGCATCGGTTCCATAATCATCTCCCGATGGATCCTCTGCCTTTTGCATCTCCAGCTGAAACTCAAGTGCAGCCTCATTTCCGGGATTAATGATCAGCTTATTATCAGCAGTAACATTCAAGGATGTTTTAAGCGAAAGCGTACCACCTTTTATTTTCAATCCAACATATAAATGATCAGGCGACTGGGGAGTGAATACATCGGCATTGATCCACGCGGAGCCCGCGGGAATTTTGTATTGAAGTGGGCCGCTGATGATATTAATATTTCGCACTTCCAGTGGTAACAACAGGAATGGCCGAACTGCACCCTGAAGCCATACCTGTACTACAGGAATCACACGATAGAAATCATACCAGAAGCGCCTTCCGTTGCGGGTAATGATGGGGCCAACTGTTTCAATACGCTCTGCACCTCTTGCCCACTCTGGAACACTTCCACGGACCTGGCTGCTTCGCACCGGTACTTCTCTGCGAAAGACCCTGATCTCGGTATCTACCAATGCAGGCTCTGTTTTCAATCGATGAATGATATTTCCAAGGTCACGCAAACCCATGTCACCGCTATGTTCCATCGAAATATTCTCTAATCGCTCAAACACAAAGGGATCATCGCTTTGAATGGGATCATTTAAAATTGCGGAAGCTATTTTCTGTTGAAGCTGTGATAGATCGGCATCACTCTGAGATTGTGTAATATCGCCACACAACCTGGCAAGCAAGGCCAGCAGTTGGTCTTCTTTCATGGAACTAGCATAGATGGTTAAGAGAAATTCCGGAAAGGGCGCTTGCAGAGGGGGACAGAGTGTTTCTAAATGTAAATATTACCTCGGAAGATTGCAAGCAATAAAAAATGAAGTGGCAGGATATTTTTATCTTTCAATGAAAAGTTGCAACATGGACAATATCACGCTTAAAGACAGAAAAGATGGGCATAAGGCCTTTACCATAGAACAGGATGGAGAACAACTTGGCGAGATGGTTGTGGATATAACTGCAGATAAGTTGACAGTTCACCACACTGAAGTCAATCCGGACCAGGAGGGTAAAGGCCTGGCAGGACAAATGCTTGCAGCCATGACAGACTATGCAAGAAAACATCAGCTAAAAGTTATTCCGTTATGCCAGTATGTACACGGTCAATTCAAAAGACATCCTGAAAAGTACCAGGATATCTGGGATAAGTAATACCATTATTTTTGCATCATGGAATTAGGAATCTGCTCATTTGCTGATATTGGAACACATCCTGTAACTAAAGAATCTATCAATGCCCAACAGCGTTTACAAAATCTCCTGGAAGAAATTGAACTGGCCGACCAGCTGGGTCTTGATGTATTTGCAGTAGGCGAACATCACCGTCCAGATTATGCAGTGTCTTCTCCGGCCATTGTGCTGGCGGCAGCAGCAGTGAAAACCAGGAACATTAAACTATCCAGCGGTGTAACAGTATTGAGTTCCGAAGACCCCGTGCGTGTATTCCAACAGTTTGCAACTGTAGATCTCTTATCAAACGGAAGAGCAGAATTGATGGCTGGTCGCGGATCATTCATAGAATCATTTCCGTTATTTGGCAACGACCTGAAAGACTATGATGAACTCTTTTCTGAAAAACTAGATATGCTCAACAAGCTAAACGAATCAGAAAAGATCAGCTGGAAAGGAAAGCATACTCAAACTATCAATAACCGCGGAGTTTATCCAAGACCAGTAAATGGAAAGCTGCCAATCTGGGTAGCAGTAGGTGGTACACCGGAATCAGTATTAAGAGCTGCACACTATGGATTTCCTGTAACACTTGCCATCATTGGTGGTATGCCTGCAAGGTTTGCACCTTTTGCCCGGATTTATCGCGATGCCTATAAAGAATCAGGTCATGATATGTCGCAATTGCAATTTTGTATCAACTCACATACTTATATCGCAGAAACATCCCAACAGGCACTGGATGAATTCTTTCCTCCATATGCAGAAGTCATGACGAGGATCGGGAGAGAAAGAGGCTGGCCGGGAACTACAAGAGAACAGTTTGAAGCATCTGCTCAACCAACCGGTGCATTGCTTGTAGGCAGCCCGCAACAGGTCGTTGAAAAAATTTTGTACGAACATGAACTGTTTGGTAATACAAGATTTCTTGCACAGATGAGTATTGGCGCACTACCGCACAAACTTGCATTAAAGAGCATCGAATTATTCGGAACAAAAGTGGCTCCGGAAGTGAGAAAACATTTAAAATCTAATTCGCAAACTTCTGAAGGATAGATGCCATGATCTTTTCATCACCAAACTGATTTTTGAAAGGGAAATAATAACCGGAATTGATCAGGATATATTTTTCTGCCTGCCTGGCTTCAGTCCAACCACTTTTAACCGATTGCAATACAGGATCATTTTCTTTTAATTGAAGTAATAAATCAAGTATGATCTTTCTTTGATCATGCCTGATACGATCATGGATCATCAAAGGACCTAATGGGATCTCAGGAGATTCCCAGATCAGTTTGACTTTATCTTTTGCAGGGAAATTATGGTACTCAGAACTTCCAAATGCACCTGCGCTATTGGAATTTGTCGCTATCTTCTCTATGGTTCCTTTATGAGTTTTACCATAGCTAACAGACTTAAATTTGCTTTCAGGATCTTCGATTCCAAGTGCGCCCAATGCCAGTCGGGGAACGAGGTTGCCCGATGTAGATCCTGGCGCAACCAGGAAAAGATTTACTTCTTTTGCTTTAGGTAATAGCTCCTGTAAGTTGTTAATGTTAAGATCTGCTGAACTTACGAAGCTGGTCTTGTAATTGTCCTGTGAACCATCTTTCACTTTCATTACAGCATAAGGATTCATCCTGTGTTTAACAGAAGAGGCATCAAGCAGCAGATAACCAAATGTATTGATCAGCGCGATATCCACTTCATTTTTTTGTAAACCTTCAATGAATTTATGTACTGTTGGATAACTTTTGGTTTCAACTTTCCAACCTGTTCTCTTACTGATAAGATCAGCAAGCGGCTGAATATTTTTGATACGATTATTATCAGCATATTGATAAGTAGCCAATACAATCTTTTGTGCATGGATCAACTCGGTGGTGATCAAACAAAGTAAAATCAAAACTAATTTCTTCATCAATTACTATCTTTTTTTGGAACGATCTTATAATCATTATCAGTGATGCCTTTAACGCCTCTCGGTTTCTTACCTGGAACAACAGAATCCTTCGCGAGCGGCGGAGGATTAACTGGTGGAGAAATAATTGGCGCAGCAAAATCTTCTGCGGCTGAATCCCTCAGTCCTATATCAGGTGCTGTAGGAAGAGGCAGTGATTGAGGTATTGCAACTTCTGTGGACTGATCTTCTTGGATAACCTGTGGCCTCACAACATTCTGCTCTGCAGCATTACCAGGAGGAGAAACATCATTCGATTCTATGGTAACTGCCGGATTTTCATTTGAGGTAGATGGAATTAAAGATGGTGAATCTTCTTTGGATGACCTGTTATAAAATATGCTGATAAGACTGATCAGGAATACCAGCAATGCTCCTCCGCCAATCCAGGTGCGTGGAGGAATACCACTTGCAGGACCTCCACCATTATCATCGTCAGTAGGCATATCCGTATCGAGGCGAGCGGAGATCCTCGCCCAGATAGCGTCTTCCATATCAGGTAATGGAATCGCTTCCAGCTTACCTTTGATGGTCAGTTCATATGCCTGTAATGGGTTCATTAATTATGTAAATGTTGTAATTGTTGTTGAAGCGTTTTTCTTGCTTCGCTTAAATGCCACTTGGAGGTTCCTTCGCTGATGTTCAGCTTATCGCCTATTTCACGGTGATTGTAGCCTTCCACCACATACATGACAAAAACTGCGTGCGTTGCGGGTGGAAGTTTCTGGATCAGCTCCATGATCTCTTCAGCACCCATCTGTTCGAGCACGCCATTATTGATCTGCGGCTCTTCCACTGTTTCAACCTCCACATGTTCACTGAATCTTTGCCGGCTCTTCACATGATCCAGTCCTTCATTGATCACGATCCTCTTGATCCAGCCATGCAAATTACCCTTTGAGGAATCAAATGTTTTAATGCTCTTGAAGATCTTTACGAATGCATTGCTAAGAATATCCGCAGCATCATGTTCATCTCTTGAATAGCGTAGTGCGATGGACATAGCAAAGCCATAGAACTGTCGGTACATTCCTTCCTGCGCCTTGCGTTGATTGGCTATACAGCCTTCCAACAAAATGTCGATATCGTTGTCTACTAACTGCACTTATTCGTCGAATACATCTTTATCTTTCTGAACATCCTGCATACGCTTCAACATGATGGCGGAAGCTATGGATGAAAGTATCATTTTATCTTCTGCTTCTAAGTCATTATAGATCCAGACTGCATTATCAAGGATATCAATAATCCCTACCACACCATCATCCCATCTAAGCTCATAACCGGTAAGCATTTTACCACCAAACACTTTGGTTTCCTTACCTGATTTTGTTTTCACTTTATCAATGAACAAAGACCTGATAGCAATATTCTCTTTTCCATTGGTAGCATAACCTTCTTCTTCCACAAAAGGTCGATCAAATAATCTTCTTGCAGTATCTTTTTTTACATCATAGCTATTGATCATTACCAGCGACCATGGATCTTTTGATTTCAGGTTGATAGGAAGAATGGCCGCAGTGAAAGCATACTCATAACTTTTAGTTTTGGATGCACTGCCGATCCATGGATTATTACTTTTATAAACCAGTTGCTTTTCCCTGAATTTTTCGGTGGCAAAGATCTCTGTCATGAGTTTACCATCTTCAATGGTATACTGGTATTTATTTTTTTGTGTGTTGATATTATTATCAGTGCTCACATCGTACACGCGCAACACCATTTCATCAGGGCGAAGATTGAACCTTGACCAACTAACGGATGATTTAAAATCCCAGCCTCTTTTGATTTTCGAGGTTGAATAATTGCCAAAATCAAGTTTCTGGTTGATCATCCAGCCGTTCAAACCCTTTACCGGGTACTTGGTAGACTGGCTGCTAAACCTTGTAGGAACTGAAACCTTTGCTGCGGTGCAACTGGTGAGGAAGAGGAGTATGGGGATGAGGTACTTCATGTTTTGCTATTAAATGGGAAATCGATAATCGGGAATCGGGAAGAAAACCGGGCAGAACCGAGCGAAGCGAAGGGGCTGAACGTTGGGTGTTACACCCGGCGTTCTGCCCATTTCCGATTTCCGATTACCGATTTCCGATTTCAAATTAAAATTCTAAACCTTTCAAAATTGCCTAATAATTATAAACGGTCTTTGTCTTATAAAGAAATATTCCAAATGCATTCACATAAGTAGTTATCACCTGGGTTGGATATCCATCTGTATCATAACTGTATTCAAACTTTGCAGGCACTGCGGTGGAATAACTTCCATAGAATTCCTTGCCCGACAAAACCATGTTATGCTTTGAACTCCTCGACAGAAATACATCAGGCCAGTTCATATGGATATATGGATTGATGCTTACATCATATTGATAAGATCCGGTTTCCCTGGTTTGATTAGAAGTTACTGAGTTATCCCAGATCCTGTTGCCTCCTTTAAAAACCTGGTTATAATCAATGGTATGTCCACTCAGGCTTAAAGTATACCGAACATGAATATTGTAATCTCCATCCACTCCGTCAATTCCGCTACCAGCCGCATAATTCACCACACCGGTAATGGTTTGATCATTATTGATCTCCTTTGTACCCGAGATCCTACCGCCCTGGTCATAAGTAAATTCGTAGGTAGCACTCAGATTATTAAACTCATTGAACCTCTTGATTGATGACACTTTCTGGATGCCATTGTACTGAAATTTGTCGTTCATTTCAAGAAAACTGGTATTATCTGCCTTCTTTCCAAAATACTTTATCTCTGAAAGTTTACCAGCATTATAAAAATAGGATTGCTTACGAAATGGCTTGTACTGGCCATTTTCAAGCTTGAAGATCAACTCCGACTGGAGCAGTTTTGCTTCCCTGTGACCTCCTAAAATATAAACGGTTCCTTCCTGCACATCTGCCGGGTTCAACACCAGCTCATCCATGGTTCCCCATTTGGAAAGAATGATGCGGTACGACTGGGCAGTTCTATCCAAACTGATTTCATTAATACCCGCTTTCAGGTTTACGACCTTCAGAGTAGTTTCACCCTTTCTGTCGGTGGTGCGGATATGAATAGCTACAGGAATGCTATCGTAAACCACTTCCCCGATCCTGATCTTTGGCTGAATTTTGATCTTTACAAAAGAAACCGGGGTTTCTCCTCCCTGACCATCATTATTGAATGACCCTTCGGTATATCCAAAATGTTCAGGCTTATCCGAAGCATTTACCTTTGCTACCTGTACCGAAATATTACTAACAGTTGGTTTTGGCAGCAGGAAAGAAAAAGGAAGAGGATTCTCCACCTCTGCAGCTTTTGCTGAATTCACCAGTGGTGCGGCAAAAAGGGTTTTATTATTATCATCCCTGATCCACAGCTTGGTTATTCTATAGGTTTTTGGATCAAGTTTCAGGGTATCGGTAGCATATTTACCCGCATAATTCAGGGCCATCTTGCGGTCTACCAATACTTCCTGGTTTTGATCATTGACGATCGAAAACATAGCATGAAGTCCATAAATAGGCATGATTTCACCAGGCAGGCTATCCACCACTATTTTAAAAGCGTTGGTTGTTTGTCCATTACCCGGATGACCACCGCCGCCTGGTTTCTGGATCACATCATCTTTTTTACATCCGGTTACAATTACCAGCAGGGCCAGGAGGGCGATACTGAACTGATGTACTACATTTCTCATAATTAAGGTTTTTTATGTTTTATGGAAGTAGTACCCTTAGTGATGAAAAAACCGTTGGGTAAAAAATCAGCCGTTAACAAATGTTTAGCATTTATCCCTTTCGGGTGGGGTATCTTTGCCGGCATGAAACGCATTGGCAATATCCTGTTTTATGGTGCGCTTATATTTGTTTTCCTCTATACCCCAACCAGGTCGTGGATTCTGCAACAGGTGCTTTCTACCGGATTATTTAATAAAAAGATCGACTCCAAAGAGACTCTGAAACAGCCTGCAAAACCCTTTGCCTTTAAAGACATGTATGGAAAAGATATCTCCAGCAATGATCTTAAAGGGAAGGTTGTATTTATAAATTTCTGGGCAACCTGGTGCCCACCATGCAGGGCAGAAATGCCTTCACTCCAAAAACTATATGATGAATTGAAGAATGATCCCGGAATTGTTTTTCTTTTCATGAATGAGGATGAAAACAGGCAGAAGGCCCTTGACTTCCTCGCTGAAAAAAAATATTCAATGCCATTCTATACAGCGAATGGTATGATCCCGGAAGAAATTTATTCAGGCACATTACCCACTACCGTGGTTCTCGATAAAGAAGGAAAAATTGTTTATCAACATGAAGGAATCGGAAATTTCAATAATGATGATTTCATGAAACAATTGAGAGAACTGGCAAAAAAATAAGCAACATGAATTTTCCATTATCCCAGATTCCGGAACGTACACCTCAGCCAAGAAGTTTCGGATTGACAGTTGTTAGTGACAAAGGACTTAGCCTTTCTGAATGTGAAAATATTCTTTCTGTATCCGGTCCTTATATTGACCGGGTAAAACTGGCTTTCGGCACTGCCTTATTCACTCCAAATCTTCAGCAAAAAATAGAACTCTTCAAGAAACACAATGTCCCTGTTTATTTTGGTGGATTATTATTTGAAGCATACGAGATCAGGAAACAGGTCCAGGATTATGAGCGATTGGTGAAAGACCTTGGTATCACACATGTTGAGATCTCCGATGGTAATATCAATATCTCTCATGAAGAAAAATGCGATTACATCAGGCATTTCTCTTCTTTCACAAAAGTAATCAGTGAAATAGGTTCCAAAGACCAGGATCGTGTGAACATCACTCCACCGTACAAGTGGATTCAATTAATGCAGGCAGAATTGGATGCAGGAGCAGAATATGTGGTTGCAGAAGCAAAGGAAGCAGGAAACGTGGGACTGTACCGTGATTCAGGGGAAGTTCGCGAAGGACTGGTTGCCGAGATCCTTACAAAAATTCCGCAGGAAAAGATCATCTGGGAAGCACCAGACAAAAACCAGCAATTGTATTTCATCAAACTACTGGGTTGCAATGCAAACATTGCAAACATCAACCCTTATGAAGTGATCGCACTGGAAGCCATGCGGATCGGGTTAAGAGGCGATAGCTTTGAATTTTTTCTTGATAAAAATTAATTGGAGACAGGCACAAAAGTGAACATCCATTTCACCGGGTTTTGCCAATCCTTTCCCTTAAAGGTTTGAACAGGGACTTTGATACGAACCCTGTTCCAACCTTTTTTCAATTGGATCATTGCAGGAGGCCTGGATTCATATTTCTCATCGGTCAACGGGATTTCAGGATGACCAGCCTGCCCGCCTCTTATCCAGTTAGGTGGATCAACCCTGACATCATTCACCCAAACTTCACTCCCTTTCGGATCCCAGGCACCCACAGGATTAGAATCAGTAGCCGGTGATCTTGATATATTATTGAACCCTATCCAGAATGGATGCAACCTATCCTCATCGCTCCAGATGGAGGTTTCAGCAATCCATGTGGTGTTTTCCTTTGGATCTTTTACTGCACCCTCAATCAACGGATACCACCAATGCTTCAAAACGATCGTACCTCCTTTTACAATTATCTTTTTATTTCCAGGGCCAGTTAATGTCCAGTTCAGATTTGATTGCCGCAGATAAGGAAATGCCATTTGTTCGAAATACTGTTTCTTATGATCCAGTAATCTTCGTTCAAATAATTCAAATACTGCGGTATCTCCATCGCTGATATTAGCGATCCATTTTTCTTTTCCTCCACCACGCCAGCTTCTTTCTCCAAAAGTTATCATGGAAGGATAGACAGCATTCATCAACATCATGTCTTCTTCTTTTGCAACAGCCCTGTCGTGCCATAAACACAATGTTCCACCCAATGCAGCATCATCACCTTTTTGTTTCTTACCTATTGCCCTGTTGAAAATGGTGACCACACTTTCAAGCGGATCCATATGATTGATATAAAGATGCCTTGAATCGATGTACTTCAAATTTTGATTAGAAGTTGATCTTCCACCATCCTCCATCCACAACTGCCGAATGGTTTTGTCATCATAATTTGCACCGGGTTCCCAACCTATTACTTCTTTGCCTAATGATCGCAGGTATGCAGTGATCTCCGGCATGAACTGCTTGTTGATAATCTTTACTTCATCGCCCCCAATATGAATGAATGGAACATCATAATCATCACAAAATTCCTTCAATAATTTTTTAATGATCGCTATGCCGGTATCAGATTGCATATCGGTTTTCATCGCCCTTTTAAAAGCAGCACTATGACCAGGCATATCGATTTCCGGAACGAAGAGTATGTGCCTGTCCTTTGCATATTTAATCAACTCACGGATCTCTGCCTTGGTATAATACATGCCTTTATTCCTAAGCATATTGTCCGGCGCAGTCAATTGCGGAAATAATGAACTTTCAAAACGCCAGGCTATATCTTCAGTGGCATGAAACTGCAATACATTCAATTTGTACCGCGACATCTGGTCGATCTGCTGCTTCAATAATTTTATCGACTGGTAATTCCTGCCTACATCCACCATATAACCTCTCCATGCAAATGCAGGCCTGTCAAGGATCTTACATGCGTCGATCATTATTCCATCACGCCCAAGCAGAAGAAGGGTTTGAATAGCATAGAAAATTCCTTTTGCATCGGCTGCCTGAAGAAGAACAAGGCTATCCGATACATCAACCTGGTAAGAACCATTACTGGACATGGCCATCTTCTTCAATTCAATCCGGAATTTATGGACGCCTCGATCATTTACAGTTACTGCCCATCCCATTTCTTTTATGGATGATGAAAGATACTGTGCTTCCTTTTTGAAGAACTCATCGGCAATTATATTCCTGCATGCATATAAAGGAAATCTTCCAGGCAAGTATTCTATTTGCTGTGGCTGCGGAATAATCGAGGCACGCACATTAAGATCATATACATATGGATAGATCAAATGCTTCCATAAACTATAACCTGCCCCGGTCAGATGAAGTCCATCATTGGTAAGGTCTTCCAGCAGATTTCCATCCTTATCGGCAAAAGATGGGAAGAGATCGACAAAAGTAAAGCCTTCTTTAGATGCAGCTATAGAAAGCAGGTCATTCAGCTGAGCGATCTCATTTTGTTTTGAAGTATGACCTTTGAAAAGTCCGAACTTTTTGTTTACCGGAAGTATACTTTGAATAAATAATTTAGTTGAAGGTGATCTATCCTGAGTGTACCGGGTGAACATCAAAATGTTTCTGTAAATACTGTCAACCGAAATATTCCTTGCTAGATCATTCACACCTATGAGTACAAATATCTTTGCAGGTTTCCTTTGAATGATCTCATCAGCGCGATTCAGCAGACCTGCAGAATGATCACCGCTGATACCGCGATTTAATATTTTATTGTCGTTGAACATTTCCGACCACTCACCTCCATCTGTAATACTGTTTCCTGCAAAAATGATAGCCTTATCACGCACGGGCATTAATTTAAAATGCTCATAACGTTGATGATAGTATGTAGAGAACCCAGACTGATCAAATACAGGAAGTTTCAACTGGGCAAAAACAGCCAGGCAGGAAAACATACAGGCAATCAGCAATCGGTATTTCATGAACGACTTTTTATCGAGAAATTTTTCAAGGATCTTATAGCAATACCATTCCTGTCTTGGAAGATGAAAAGGACCTTTGTATAAATTTCCTTTTGCAGTCTGGGCCACTGTTCCATCCCTGTGCAGGTATCCATACCACTCACCGTTTTCCTTATCATGAAAATGTTCATAGGACCATTGGTGTACCATCCGGTGCCAGTTAGCATACTTTTCATTTCCCGTGATAATATAAGCAAGTAAAGTGGCAATGATAGTTTCATTATGCGGCCACCAGAATTTCATATCCTGCCAGTATTCCTGCACGGGCTTATCATACACATCACGGAAATAAAGAATACCGCCATACTCCTTATCCCATCCACGTTCCCACATATAATCGATCATTCTGCAGCCGAGATCTATTAACCTTTGATCATTGTTACGATACATTGCTTCATGAAGAATGAACCAGGCACCTTCAATGGCATGTCCAGGGTTCAGTGTTCTTCCGTCGATATGATCAATAATGGATCCATCCATCGCCACCTGCTCCATCACACAACTGATATCATCCTTCACAAAATATTTTTCGATCTCGTTGATCCAGTTCATAATATGCTCATCACAACGATCATCTCCAATGGTCTCACGAAGTTGTTGTGCAGTATTCATCATGATCATAGGAACGCCAATACCTCTTGCAGGTCTCACCCCCGTATACTTAGGTGCCAGCTTCTTCTCACCTTTTGCATAAGCAAGACATTCACCAAATATCCTTCGGGCATTTTCAGCAGCATGTTTGCAACCGGTAGCTTTTGAATAGGCTGCAGCAGCGATCACATAAAATGTTTCAGAAAAAAAATAACGACGCTTACGCAAAGGCTGCCCATCACGTGTCATATGAAAGAACATCTGTCCATCAGTATCAAAACAATATTTATTCAGAAATTCATATCCAAACCTGGCTCCTTCCCGCCATTTATCATCCTTGTCTATAGTGTTATAAATCGTTGATAACATCCATGTCCCTCTGCCCTGGATCCAGACAGCTTTATCATCGTCAATTAAAGACCCATCAGCATCACGCATAAATAGATATCCACCATGGGTTTCATCGTATGACCGGGGAAACCAGAATGGGATCGTATCATTCATCAAATGATCAAGATAAAAATCTTTTAAAGACAGCAATTCTTCTTGGCTATAATGCATAAATTATTTTACCTGTTAATGTTGATCTGAAAAGTGGAGGCTGGAAGCCCGGCATTGTTTACGAGGTTAGCACTTGTATATGGCTCCCACGCGTATTGCAGGAATGCCGGTGGTATGTTTTTAATGGGAATGAGGATCTTATCTTTTTTAATGATAGCATTTGCAGGATGATGAAATCCTTTTTCATCCGTCAATACAAAACCTCTCAATGCCTTTCCATCCTGGGTATGTAACCCTTTTGAATGATTGAATTCAACAGTTAGTATTTCTTTATTCCGTGTAACTCTCCTAATCTGTGGACCGGAGTATTCAATATTTCGATGATAATACTGATTAAGTGCAATCAATGCAAGTCGGTCACCTATTTCTTTTTTCTTTTTTGGATGCACATCGGATGGGTCTCCAAGATCACTGCTGACTGCCATTCCACAACGGGGAATCAAGGTAGAAAGCTTTAACTGGCTGTTCCGGAAAGCAGGCCAGGATGGGCGTTCAATGGAAGACAACTGAACAAAATAAAACGGAAGCTCTTCCTTCCATACATTACGCCAGCTCGCAACAAGGGTGGGAAATAACTTTTCGTGCAGCTCAATATTATGGGCATTGCTTTCTCCCTGGTACCAGGTGATCCCTGCAATGGAAAGACCAATCAATGGCAATATCCCTGCTTCAAAATTATAGCATGGATGATAAGGATGTCTTTGAGATAAATTGCCTGCTGAGACATTTGCCTGCGCACGTTCCCTTACCCAAGGCATGATGAAATCTGAACGATTCCAGTTAACAAACATTTGAACCAGTAAAGGATCCGACTCCATTGAATAACGATCGATCCATGATTCTGTTGGAGAACCTCCAACAGCAACCTGAATTAGTCCTATCGGTACTTTCACCTCTTGATGAAGCCTTAGTCCAAAAAAATATCCAACCGCTGAAAAATCAGAAGCAGTAATAGAATTATTCCTTTTCCATGATCCAGTAAAGTATTGGAGCTGGTTGACTTTTGAAAGAACCGAAGTATCCCATGCATAATTTTGTGTTTCTGCAATGGGTTCCATGTTGAGCATCCTGATAGATGAAACACCTGAGGAAGATGTTGCAGTATACTTTCCTTGATCTGCATCCTTTAACGGAAAATCCATATTACTTTGTCCTGCACAAAGCCAGACATCACCTATCAAAATATCTTCAAGTTCAATTCTTTCTCTATTACCTGAAACAACTAAATTATAAGGCCCGCCTGCTGGCATGGATGGAAATTCTATCAGCCACTTTCCATCGGAACCAACCTTATCTTTCAAAATTTTCCCTGCAAACTCAACAGTAATAATTTGATCTGATTTTGCGGTTCCCGAAAACCGCAACGGTTTATTTCTTTGCAAAACCATATGCGACCCAAACACTCTTGACAATCTAAGTCTGCCAAAGTCTCCGGTAAGATTTTGATAAACCGTCCTGGCTAAGATCTTCGCACCTTCTTCATTTGGATGGATGGCATCCGGCAGCAGATCAGGACGCCCATAAAGAGGCGAATGGAAGTCCAATAAATGCACATCATTTGCAAGGGCAATTTCCGGAATGAATGTATTGATCACTCTGTGCCAATCGCGCGTTCCGGAATTGAAACGCGAATGCCCATTTGTTATAGGAGATAATTTGCAGATATAGATCTTCGCAGTTTTCACAACAGATCTTATTGTATCGATCAGCCACGAATAATCAGCCTTAAATTCATCCCCATAATTAGGCCAGTTCCTTGGATCAGTATCATTCAACCCTAAGTGAATGACAACAATATCAGGTTTAAACGCCAATGCCCTTAGAAATTCATCTGACTTATAATATGGATTGTGCCCTTTCTTCAAAAGTGTAGCACCACTCCTTCCAAAGTTTTTAACTTCATACTCATTCCCTAACATCTTCTGAAGTTGCGCAGGATAAGAAGTTGTAGAAGGATCTTTCAACGTCAATCCATACGTAACCGAATTACCGATGCATGCAACTTTGGTTGTTTGTGAATACACTCCAACAACTGACACCAGCAACAGGATCTGTAGAAATATTTTTTTCAGCATCAATGCTTATTGAATGATATCAGCAACGGGAACTTTTACAAAATAGAGATCTCTTATTCCTTCATACAGAATCCCTACGTGTTTGTCATCAATTCTTGCGAGCGAACTGTATCCATAACATGGACGCTCATCTACCAACACTGCATGTTCCGGCATCCAGGATTCTCCAAGATCAGCACTTGCTTTAATGGTCATATTATACCGACCGGAACCAGTTGCAGGATTACTGAAGAAAATAATTTCTTTGCTACCTTTTTTCAGATTAGCAGGCATCTTGATGATACTTGCCATACATACAGGGTCGGGAAGAGACTGATAAGAAGTTGGATGCTCCACCCATGATTTTCCAAAATCGCTTGTTGTTGTAACACTTCTGAAATTACCCCTGTTATCTCGCATATTGAGCATGATGGTTCCAGGAATTGTTTCCACTACCTGGCTTTCTGTGGTATTTGATTTTGGACCAGCAATATTTCCTTTCCATGACCTACCATGATCATCACTATAGATGATGGTGCTGTGAGGCATTTTCTTTTCATCCCAATATTGTGCTGCAAATACCAGTTTGCCATCTTTCATGGCAATGCCTGATCCCGGACCATTAAAGAACAAATGCCACTTCGGATCTTTCACCTGTACAGTGATCGATACAGGGTCCGTCCAGGTTAATCCATCATCATCACTGCTAACCAATACGAACTGCCCTGTAGTGTCTTGCGATAGTCCAGGAAGAGAACCTGCAATGGAGCGGTTGCCTTTACTCCACAATGCTGCCACCCAGATCTTTTTGGTAACTGGATCAAATAAAACCGCCGGATCACCCACACCGTTATTCGCATGTGGCTCACCCATGTCCATGATCTTTTTCATCGGCTGCCAGGACCTTCCACTGTCGGTACTGCGACTCAGTCCCACATCAATATTACCAGGCAGATCAGCGGAATTATTATACCTGATATCATACACAGAAATCAGTGTTCCTTTATTGGTTTGAATGATACCAGGGATCCTGTAGGTGTGAACGCCATCATCACCGGCTTTCCGGACCACTGTACCAACATAATTAGGCTGTGCACTTTTATCCTGCTGAACAATAATTTTTTGTTGATTGACATCTACCATGCTGAAACACTTCAACAAAATTTTATGATCAAGAGATGATCCCTTTTTTAACCTTACACTGAACCAGATAAAATGAACACCATGATTCATTTCAGCAGAGACTGGTATAGAAAAATTTTCACCTGTTGGTGTAATGGAACCTAGTTTATTGTTTGATGAAAATGGTTCAGCCCCAGTTAAAAACACATCCACTGCTTCAATCTCTTTATAGGGATGAATGGACACATTCAGTTTTTGCAGCGAAAATTTTTTCAGATCCTTTGGTACCGCAACACTCACCTTAAGTACAGGATTAAGTTCTGCACCAATTAAGACAGGAATAACAGGAGCATAAGCCTGTGCAGTTACTTTGGCTGAAGACTTTGCTTTCTGAACACTGATAAAGCCTGCCATCACTGTGATGTACAATAAGCCAATAATAAAATTTCTCAATACTTGCATACAAGATTTTTTTATAGATCCTCTAATCGCACTCGACCAGGTTTTAAAAAATATAGCTGGAGAAATAGAGCCACCAACACTACTATTGCAAGCACCGCAAAACTTTTTTGAAGATTGCCGTCATCTGTTGTTTTTCCTAACAGGTCAGTAATAAAAGCTCCGGCAAATACACCTGACATATTCATCAATCCATATGCTGTGGCTCGATATCTTGCCGAAACAAACTGGCAGAGAATAGGCATGTTATTCGCATCGAACAGGCCATATCCAAATCCAAAAAATAAACCAGCACCCACACAGTGGTATATCGTATCTCCTATCCCCAATAATAGCAATGCAGGAACGGTCATACCCAACCCTATTGCACTGGTATAGATCCTTCCCCTGGTATTTTTCTGCACCCATTTATCAGAAAGTATTCCTCCCGTAATTACACCAATAAGCGAGGAGACCGCAATGGTGATGGTTGACAGAGGTCCTGCTTTCGACATATCAATTCCAAGACTGCTGGAAAACAAAGTTGGAAGCCAGTTCTTTATACCCCAACCTGGAAGCGAAGGAATAGCAAAGTAGAGAAGTATGATCCAGAAATAAGCATTCTTGAAAAGTTTTCCAAGACCTTTGAAAAGTGGTTCTTTTTGATCAGAAATTTTTTCATTGAATTGTTGCTTTTTTTCTTTCAAAAAGATCATCAGTACAAAAGCATAAATGATCCCAACAATTCCAAAATAAAAGAATGCCTGATTCCAGGAAAGAAATGCTGCAATGGTTGCACCAAAACCACCAAGAGCCTGCCCCACATACAGGCCTGTCATATGTATTCCAATAGCTAATGACCTGCTCTTGTCATCATGATAATCCGCAATGAGCGATAGACCTGCCGGAATATACAGAGCTTCACTGACACCCATTACTGCCCGAAGCCAATACAATTGTTCAAAAGAGTCGGCCGACCCCATCAGAAGGGTTACAGCCGACCATACAAACAAACTACCCGTTATGATCCATTTACGATTGTACCGGTCTGCGATGATTCCCGACAAAGGGCTCATCAATCCATAGATCCATAAAAAGATGGCCATCAGCCTTCCGAAATTGGTGGCTGATTGCAACTCAGCAATATCAATCTGCATGCTTGGCTTCATGGTCGACAACATTTGCCTGTCCATATAATTGAGCAGGGCAACCACCCAGAGCAATCCTACTACAACCCAACGGTAATAGCCCTTTGATATGGAAACCTGTTGGATCATTTAAAAGAAGTTTGATGTTGTTTATCAATGATCCGGGCAGAAATAATTTCGGGTGTACGAATACCTGCTTTTATTTCGCCGCTTGGAATAAATATTTCATTATTCCATTTTACTGCAACAGTTGTAACAGGTGCTGGAAAAGGAATATAACCGGCCTTCTGCCATTTGTCTTCATATGTATCATAAGCCCATACCGTGTTGCTGAACCCCGGATGGCCAGATTGTAACTTTGCCTTGGCTGCAACTAATTCTTTCGCCTTTTCAGCGTCCTTCTCTCTTGCAATCGAAAAGATCAGTTGCTCGGTTTTCCTGAAGGTCTTTCCTTCATCACCACCAAAAAGAAACACCCATCTTTTACCAACCGGAGAACCTGTACCTGCTGCAAGAGCAACTGGAATTGAACAAACCTTTGTCCATTTGTCACTATCTATCGAATACCGGTATGATTCACTAAAGAAATCACTTGGTGTATTTTGGTTCTTTTTTCTTCCACCCATGATGAAAAGACTCTTACCCTCGCGGGAAAACTGCACCGAAAAAATAAAGTGAGATACCGCATGAGGTATTGAAGCCATTTTCTTCCATCCCAAATGCAAATTATTTACATCAAGTCTCAACAACTTATCACTTACAGTGCTGTTTGTTTCACCACCTGCGTAATAAATGAAATGGTCATCATACACAGCACTTCCATTTGCCATGGCATACGGAATAGAAGGGAGGGTGTCGACATTTATTACACCACCCGAATTTTTTATTAAGAGAGTTTTATCACTCAAACCATGTTCAGTCTCTCCCCCTAAGATCACTACTCCACCAGGTACTGAACAACTTGCACCATATGCCAGTGCAAATGGAAGAGAGGATGAACTTACTATGGGAGTAAGAATATCGCCTGATCTTTTGAAAAGCAGTACATCATCATAGTACTTTTTCTTTCCGCCATTCCAGGGCATATCACTCGGAAAATTTGCTCCACCTGCAAGAACAAAAAGGTCTCCTGCAAATCCTGATGCACCACCTGCCACCCCCCTTTGGTAAGAGGTTGAAGACATGGCAGGTAATTGTGCGGCAGATTTCCATTGGATATCGGGCACTTTTTGTTGCGCGTGTACACCTGGACCAACAAACATGATCAGTTGAAATAAATATTTTGATAGATACTGCATCAGGAAGAAATGACTGCATTATTTTTCGAACAAAAACTGTAGAAACCCTGACCTTCTACTTCTTCTTTAAATTGACTGAAAGAAGATGCAGACATATTTGAAACAGGTAGCCTGAATTCTCCGCAATCAATTCCCACTAGTTTCATATAAGCCTTGCCTGTAGCAATTCCTCCGTATTTTCCCAGGAGAGTGATCATGTCAATTGACTGCTGCTGAAGCCTGGATGCAAGCTCCAGTTTCCTCTCTTCAAATGCACTGATTAGATCATGATACAATGGTGCAGCATAATTGAAAGTACTTCCCACCGCACCTCTTGCACCAATTGAAAGCGCCGGCAACATATTTTCATCACGACCCCACAGCATATCATATTTTCCATCTGCATAATTCATACAGCTTAGAAAGTCCATGAAATCTTCATGGGTATACTTGATACCTGCAAAATTTGGAATAAGACCGTCTACTTGCTGCAACAGGTCAATCATTCTATAATTACCCCCGGTCAATACAGGTATATGATAATAATAGAATGGCATGGAAGGAATTTCATCAGCAATCTGTTTACAACATGCCGCCAGCACGGACGCTGAGGAAGGTTTAAAATAAAATGGTGCTGTGAAAGCTACTCCATACAAACCAATTTGCTCAGCATGCTTTGCAAGACTGATGCAATCTGCGATACAGGTGCCACCGAGGAGTGTGATTACTTTAAAGTCTGCATCTTCCCTGCTGCATAATGCCCATGCTTCGGCAACCAGCATCTTTTCCTCCTTGGTCAACGATACACCTTCACCCGTTGAACCGCATATAAATGCACCACTAACACGATTTGCTTTCAATAACTCGTAATACTTCGGAATTATGGAAAGATTCAACGACCCATCCTGGTTCATAGGTGTAAAAGGCGCTGCGATCAATCCCCTGATTTTCTCAATTTGCATACTGCTACTCTTTATAAATTGCCAGGTAAAAAATAATCAATTTAAATATACCGGAGGCAGGAATACCCCCGGCTTCGATTGCTAATAAACCAACACTAATATGCCGGATACCCAGGTGTTTGAACCAGGCCCCTGTTATTCGTTAATGAGTTTCGGTCGATTGGCCACAAAAGTTTGTAGGACTGCGACGATGTAACCGGAGTATACTGGTAAACATAGGCATCTCCAAATCTTCTCAGATCATACCAACGCTTTCCTTCAAAAATGAATTCAAATAATCTCTCCTGGAGCAAGGCCTGCTTTGGATCAGCATCAATGGCCTGGTTAGGGAATCCATGCGTTGCAGGATTATAGTTTGCTCCAAAACCGCGTGCTCTTACCAGGTTGATCTCTGTTGCAGGATCCTGTCCCAGCAGGACCTTTGCTTCAGCTTTCAGCAACAAAAGGTCTGCATAACGATATACAGGATAATCATTAGTATAAACCCTTGCACCTGCATTCAATTCGCCTTCATACTTCTTTACAAAAGCCCCGGCAATGGAATACTGACCATCACTGTTCTTGTTATAAGCTGCCTGTACGGTAAATCGTTTTCTACCATCGAGGTCATCATACTTCCTGAAAGTCGATACTCTCACTGGACTGCGTAACAATCCACCCCAGTTATCAGCGGAAACAGTGAATTGCCTTGCTGAGGCAGAATCATGAAAATTCACGATCAGGCTTGTTTGTGGCATAAAGGAAGATGGCACCCAATCCATAGTAGATTCATTCAACACATAGCGGATCGCAAAAATGATCTCGTTATTTCCTTTATTGTTTGATGCAAATACAGAAGAAAAATTTGGAAGAAGTGTAAGTGATGGAATATTGGTCTGGATCTCATTCAGCGCATTTAATGCAGTGGTTGCATCTGCTGCACCTCCTGCGCGGTGTGCATTCCAAAGATTGACTTCTGCTTTCAGCATCAGTGTTGCAGCCTTAGACCAATATCCTTTCTGGTTTCTGAAACTATAATTTGCTCCATAAGCTTCGAGTGATTTTTCAATATCATCCTTAATTGAGGCCATCACTTCAGAAGCTGGAGTTGCAGCTTTTGCAAGGTTTGACACATCAATAGATGTTACCGGATCTTTTTGCAGAACAACATCTCCCCATGTTCTTACAAGATGGAAATAATAATAAGCACGCATTCCATAAGCAAGACCCAAATAATATGATTTGTTGGCAGGTGTTACAATACTTGAATTATTCAGCTTATCTATCAGCAGGTTTAGCTGTACAATATTGTTATAGAATCCTGCAAAGTTTGACACGCCAGGATTGTCAAGATCCAGGTTATGCTGCCACAACCTTTCCAATCCCTGTGTTGCTTCACCGGTAAACGTACTGGCACTTCCACCTTCTGTGCCATAAATATCAGACCTTAGTTCGCCAAGGGTATTGAATGAGTTCGCATGTGAACGAAACCTTGCATGGATACCGGTTACAAATGCATCGAACTGATCAGCTGTTTTCCAGAAATTCGCATCACTGATGCTGCTCACAGGCAACAGATCTAGTTTCTTTGAGCAGGCATTGAGCATCATCGCACCCACTGCACAGCTTATATAGAGAATGTACTTTTTCATGTTATGATTTTATAGTCGTTAAAACTGTACCTGCACTCCAAACACAAATGATTTTGGAACGGGATAAGCACCTGCATAAATTCCACTTGAAGGGGCTTCAGGAAGTGCACCGCTGAACTTAGTGATGTAAAACATATTGTTGAGATTCACATAAACCTTAGCTCCAGTCAGCACTTTTGTTCTTCCCAACATTGATTTTGGAAAATCATATCCAAGCGTGATCTCCCTGCATGCCAGGTAATCGCCTTTCTCATAAAAGTTTGAGTTGTTACCATGCAACACCTGTCCGCCATTATTTCCTCTCGTATAATTCTTCTTACCTGCCGGTGCTCCAACCTGGTCGGCATAATACACTTTTGGAATGTCACTTCTCGACTTATCGCCGGAGAAGCCCTGAGCCTGCCAGTCAATATAATTGAAAGTACCCTGGTAATTTCCCAATGTGCGTGCTACAAGATCATTATAGATGGTATGACCCAATGCAAAATCAAAGCGTGTGTACAGCGAAAATCCTTTGTAAGAAAGTGTGGATGAGAATCCTCCTGTGAATTTTGGATTGACATTTCCTACATACACTCTGTCCCTGGTATCAATAGTATCATTCTTGTCAACATCCAGCCAGTTTACATCACCCGGTGTGATCTTATTCACAGCGGAACTGTTTGGTCCGCCGATTAATGCAACTGCATCATACCTTCCTGATGCGATCTTCGCGATCTCTTCATTGCTCTGGAAAATAGATACCTGCTTGTAGGCATAAATATCTCCAAGTGGCTGACCTTCCTGCAATCCACTCACCCAGATAACTTTTCCCTGTGCAGGATCATACACCTGGAAACCACCCTGTCGGTTGTTTTCATTACCATTGAATGGAAGTTTGAGAATCTTGTTTCTTACATAAGAAACGTTGCCGCTTACATCCCAGTTCAAACCAGAAGGTTTGCGCAAAATTGATGCGTTCAGGGTAAATTCATATCCACGGTTCTGAAATGATCCAAGGTTGGTCCTTACAGATCCAAAACCTGTATAGCTTGGTAAGGTAAGGTTGGTCAACAGGTCACTGGTAACACGATTGTAATAATCGAAGATCAGGGAGATCCTGTTGTTTAAAAATCCAATATCCAATCCCACGTCTGTTGTGGTACTTTTCTCCCAACGCAAGCCTTCGTTGATAATACCTGTGTTAAGAAACCCGAGACTACCATTATAATTTCCCTGCGCACCATAACTTCCCTGCACTTCATATTCACCAATCCCTGCCACGTTTCCATTCACACCGTAACTAATACGAGGTTTCAATGTGGACACAACATTTGATAGCGCACTATTCATAAAGAAATTCTCTTTATGAACATTCCATCCAGCACTCATACCAGGGAAGAAACCCCATCGATTCTTTTCTGCAAGACTGGAAACTCCATCCTGGCGATATACCAGTGTGAACAGGTAACGACCATCAAAATCATAATTGAACCTTCCGAAATGAGAGATGATGCGATACTGTGCTTTGGAAGTAAAATTACTTCCTGCTGCAAATAAGGTAGATGCATTCACAGTTGGAATATCATCTGTTGGTGCATTGGTTCCTGAAACCTGTGCAGAAGTAAATTTCTGTCCAAAATATTCCGTACCCAGCATCGCAGTGATATTATGATTATCACCGATCCTGCTATTGTAATTCAGAATAGCGTTGAATTGCTGCTGAACGGTTTTATCCATCGACCAGGTTGCAGGCCTGGTAGTGTTGAATGCCTGTGGACTAGCAAAGATCTGCGCATAGGTTTGCGTTGCCTTAGTAAAGGATTCGTTGGTATTTTCAAACAGGTAACCATTTGCAGATGCCTTGAAATATAATCCCTTTATGATATCATACTTCACCGATGCATTTGCAGTGATACGGTTCACTTCATTACTCCTGGTAGTCTTTCTAAGCCAGTACAATGGGTTTCCGTCAGAAATTCCATTACCCGGATTAGGAAGTGTTTTGGCTGAATCAAGCCATGGATTCATGGTTGGCCAGATTGCCAGGTTACGGTACAAGGTATTCACTTCTCCTGCCAAAACTCCATAGGAAGTTGATGTAGAGAACATGGCACCGGTACTGATCTCAAGATTAGGTCGAACTTTATACGAACCATTCAGGTTGGCACTGTATCGCTTATAATCAGAACCCACGATCACACCGTCTTCATCATAATAATTGAACGAAGCAAAATATTTTCCGCGGTCATTTCCACCCGTAACATTTACATAATGATCATTGGTTCTTGTGTTCCTGAAAATAAGATCAGCAATCTCTCCTGAATGATCTTTGAAGATGATGGTACCACCATAGGGATCCCCCACCGTATCCCATCCTTTTTGCAATAGGTCGGCATTTGCTGATGAATATGCTCTGATATCAAACAAAGCAAGATCTGCTGCATTGGTCTGCAGTCCATACCCGCGTGAACTGTTCACCTGTGCCAGGGTTCTGCCAGAGTTTAGATTCCCTAACCGGTTATAATAGATATAGTCCTTTGCATTGAGATAATTATATCCGTCACGATTCCTGTTGTACCCATGGAGATATTTGTAGGTCACCTGTGCAGTGCCTGACTTGCCCTGCTTGGTAGTGATCAGGATAACGCCATTGTTTGCACGAGCACCATAGATAGCGGTTGAAGATGCATCTTTCAGCACTTCAATAGATGCTATATCATCAGGAGAAATATCACTATAAGAACGGATGATCCCGTCTACCACTACCAGTGGAGCACCAGGACTGTTAATAGATGCACCACCCCTAAGGAGAATATTTGGTGCAGCGCCAGGACGGCCGGTTGTGTTTACAACAGTCAATCCCGCCATAGTTCCCTGGAGAGCACTTCCAACATTCGCCCTGGGCGCACTGGCAAGCACTTCTTTGTCAAGTTTACCAATGGAACCGGTAACATTTCCTCTCGATTGGGTACCATAACCCACCACTACCACTTCGCCCAACTTGGTGGCTTCGGTCTTGAGCGTGACATCAATGGAAAGATTTGATCCTACTACTGTTTCTGTGCTGGTATGTCCGGCGTAGGAAAATACCAGGACATCCGCCGGTGAAGCATCAATGGTAAAAGTTCCGTCTTCGGCGGATTGTACCCCCACCGACTTTCCTTTAAGCATTATGCTGACACCGGAAAGGGGGCGGTTATCCTCAGAAGAAATGATTCTTCCGGATACCTTTCGAACCTGAGACCATACGCCGGTACCCACCAGGAGTATAGCTAAAAGCATCACGGTCCTTAAAAAAGCAATTTTCATGAGCAGCAATTTTGCGTTAGTATTATGTATGACATAATAAAGATAAAAGCAATTGACTTATTTAACCAATATATTATTTGATAATTTTTTGCGTTAATTGAAATATTTTTACAGTGTATTGAGTCTCAAATAGTAAGAATAAGTAATACTTAATATGAATTTGGAACTGCTGAAAAATGATATAAAATCTATCGATACCGCTTCCCTGGTCGATAAAGTGGAAGAAAGCCTTGTGGAATTGCTGCGTCAGCAAAAACTGAAAGTAGGCGATACCATTCCAAAAGAAATTGACCTTGCCAATGCATTGGGTGTAAGCCGGACAGTAGTACGTGAAGCCCTGATGCGGCTAAGGATGATGGGATTGATTGAATCACGGAAGAAAAAAGGGGCTGTGATCACTAGCCCCGACCTGTTTGGGATCATGGGAAAAAGTCTCAATCCCCATGTACTTGATGAAGGAACACTCCGCGAGATGTTTGAGATCCGCCTGGTTCTTGAGATTGGAATGGCTGATTTTCTTTTTCAGCGTATTACCCCTGAAGACCTCAAAGAATTAAGGAAGATAGTGGAACAGGAGCCCAATGCCACTGAAGACCGTATCTTCAATGTAGACCACGAGATCGCCTTTCATGGTAAATTATATGAGATCACCGGCAATGAAACTTTAAAAAAATTTCAAAAACTACTGCTTCCAATTTTTGATTATGTCCATCATAGCGGGCTATTAAAGAAAACAAATTCTCATCGAAAATTCGTTTCGCATAAAGGATTGGTTGACATATTGGAAAATGGCTCGCCGGAATTATTTCGCAACGCAATGAGAAACCACCTGGAGAACCATTTTTCTAGATTGTTTGGATAGATCATCCAAACAATACAAATGCAATCGCCAGGGTAACAATTATATTGAACAACTGCGCAATCAAGAATGCATACAATGGAGTCTTGCTATTATGTCTGAACAGGTCTGCAAAATTTGTTTCAAGTCCAATAGAAGTAAAAGCCAGCGCAAACCACAGCCCCTGCAGATTCTTAAGTGAATCTTTTACAGATGCAGTAGTTTCTGCTGGTATCACAAATGAGAACAACAATGAGGCAATGATAAATCCTAATACAAATTTTGGAAAGCGCTCCCAAATCACACCAACAGTTGGTTTCTCCTGTCCTGCAGCAGCATTCTTTGAATAGGTCCAGTAAACGGATATAGCAAAAGCTGCCAGGCCCAACAATACATTCTGCGAGAACTTAACAATCGTACTGATCTTTAAGGCTTCTTCTCCAACCAGTGTTCCGGAAGCAACTACAGCACCCGTAGTATCAATACTTCCCCCCAACCATGCACCGGTTACAGCTTGCGGAAATCCAAAATAATTTGCGATGTATGGCATAATGATCATCATCGGGATTGCAGTGATCAACACCATCGAAATCACATACGATAACTTTTTTGAATCTCCTTTGATAGCTCCTGAAGTGGCAATGGCAGCAGATACACCGCAAATAGATACTGCACTTGAGATCATCATCCTCAGCTCATCATCCACTTTTAATTTCTTACAGATCCAGAAAGCAAAATACCAGACTGATAATACCACAAGCAATGCCTGCACCAATCCAAGAGATCCTGCTTTTAAAACATCCGAGAAGATCACACCGGTACCAAGTAACACCAATCCTATCTTCACGAATAATTCTGTTGACAAGGCAGCCCTGAACCAATCCGGCAACCTGAATAAATTTCCAATCAACAAACCGATCGATAAACTAAAGATCACCGCTTCGAGGTTAAGACCTTTTATGGTTGCATTTCCTGCAAGGATCAATGCAATTATGGTGAGTAGATACACAACAGGAAAAACAATAGCAGCCGATCTTATAGGCTTACCAAGTATTGCTGCACCAATAATGGCCACAATGAATACATATAGAAACTGTAATCCGATCAACGACAGGTTTGAAAGACTCAAAACTTTTACAAAGAGGTCATCAGTATTCTTCCAGCCAAATGAAGGAACCGGCAATACAAATCCGAAAAGCGTAATGCCTATGATCAAAAAGCCGAGGATCACCACTACCCAATCTTCATGTAGTGAAAATCTTTTGGGTTCGATAAAATTAGTGTCGTTTGCTGAAGGCTTACTTTGAATTGCATTACCTGGTGTTTCCATGTCTCTTGTCGGGTTGTAGCTTAAAAATATCCAATAAAACTTTACGGGCAGCATGATATCCGCACATTCCATGCACACCACCTCCTGGTGGTGTTGATGACGAACATATATATAATCCTTTTGCAGATGTTTTATATGGCGAAAATCTTAATGCCGGTCTTGTAAATAATTGTCCAATATCGATTATTCCTCCGTTAATATCGCCACCAATATAATTTGAATTGTGCATTTGCATTTCCATGGCATTCATGGTATGCCTGGCCAGGATAAGATCTCTGAATCCTGGTGCAAATCTCTCTACCTGCATTTCAATGGCTTTCGTCATATCGGTTGTTGAACCATTGGGAACATGGCAATATGCCCAGCCTGTATGTTTTCCAGTAGGCGCCCTTCTTTCATCAAACAGACTTTGCTGTGCCAACAACACAAAGGGCTTTTCCGGATGTTTACCTTTTGAAGAGGATAATTCTCCCGCTGCTATCTCTTCCATCGTATTGCCAAGGTGTACAGTACCTGCATCCAAACAATCTTTATTCTTCCAGGGAATAGGTCCATCAAGCGCCCAATCTATTTTAAATACACCCATTCCATATCGGTATCGCTTTAATTGCCCTTGATAGAATGAAGAGAAACTTTGTCCTGCGATCTGCAACAATTGCTTGGGGGTGACATCAAATAAAACAGCATGTGCAGAAGGCAACTGTTTCAGATCATGTACATAAAAACCAGTCTGAACTTTTCCTCCCAATGAAACGAAATAGGATAACATAGCATCCGCAATAGACCTTGCTCCTCCAATGGGGATGGGCCAGCTGTTGGTATGTCCCAACGCAGACAACACCAGCCCAAATGCTGATGTAGCCATATTGGATAAAGGCTGTATCGCATGTGCTGCTATGCCTGCCCATAATCCTCTTGCTTCTTTGGTTCTGAATTTTTTTGCAGTATACAATGCAGATGGAAGTGCTTTCATTCCAAATGATGCAAACTTTACTGGATGATGGGGAATGCCAAAAGGCCCAAGCACATCAGGTGCAATAGATGGCCATGCATCTACCACAGGTTTGATTAAAGAGGTATATGCTTCCCTGTCAATGCCCAATCTTTCCGCAGTTTCTTCCACCGAACCTTTCAATATGGCGACATTTCCATCATCAAAGGGATGTGCCACTGCGACTGGAGGTGTAATAAATTTTAATCCATGGTCAGGCAATGGAAGCGTTTGAAAAAAAGGTGAACCAACTGCCAATGGATGAATGGCAGAACAGGTATCATGAAGAAACCCGGATAGCGTTAATTCCTCTGTCCAAACACCACCACCAATATGATCCTTTCCTTCAATTAGTAATACGCTCTTTCCATTTCTCTGCAAAGTAATGGCAGCTGCAAGTCCATTAGGACCAGCACCAACAACTATTGCATCATAATCCTTTCTTTTATTCATTCACAAATCTCTTTAATAACTGCCCGCAACAAGTTTGCCTGGCGACAGTAAATATTCCCGCTTGATCCTGTTCAAAACTACGTATATGGAATCATTGTTTTCATTCAATCCACTCAATATCACTTTAGAGCCGTCAACAGTATTGTATTGTAGCACCATCCTGTTGCGCCTGAACTTTTCTTTTTTCTCTTGCGCAATTCCTCTGGTTCTCCGGGTTGACCTTGCTTCTTCATGTATCTTTTCATCTTCATCACCAAAAACTACAAGTGAAGCTTCTGGGATCCATGACGATGCTGTCACAATTCTTGCATCCTTAACCTGGTTTCTTGCACGGTTGCGTGGTCTTGATCCTGCAGTATTTTTGTCTTGCAAAAACAGGAGATGCCTGGATGTATCAGCATCATAATAAAAAACTCTTTGCCCACCTGCAACACCTGTCAGTTCAAAGGTCCGGTTTATATCCCTCATGGAAGCTCCCCCTCCATTTGAAAGATCAAGTTGAACAGGTTTATTCACTTTAAAAGTTAAGGTCGACCACTTCTCAAAAGTTGCCTGTTGCCAGCGTACACTATCCAGTGGTGAATATGGTATTGTTTGTCCATTCAGTTTAAATTCTTCCACATCATATGTGCCTCTTAAAGCCGCAATACCTTTCATAGATGGCTGTTTGTACGGATCGTAACGGAAGTTGACATACTGCAGATAAAATAACACTCCGAGGAAGAGGAAGATAGTAAATGACTTCAATCCGAATCGCAAAAACCTTAATCCCTTTGAAAGATCCGGGTAATATAATTTTGGAACCGTAAGTTTCTCCCGAATGAAATAATTATACAAAACGGGTATGTCCTGAATCATAAGAAAAGCAGCGAGCAGAACAAAGTAAGAGCTGTATACATGAACACCGCCATCATAAGCAAAATTAACATACACAATATCACCTAATGCCCCGAATAAAAGTGCAGCACCAAGGAAAGTGGTTTTTCTGAAGAAAAGTAATGCCCCGGCTGTTAGTTCTACCACACCTGCAAACACCTGATACCATGGAACAATTCCAATTGACAACCAATATATCTTTTGCGCAGTAAGATCACCAAAATCCGTATTCAATAAGCCTTCTGAAGGATAAGGCATTTGAACAGGAAATAATTTTGTGAAACCAAAACCAATAATTCCGATTCCTGCCCTGTATCTAACAATCACTCTCAACCAGTAATAAAGTTCATTATAGTTAGCACTTTTCTTATCAATCAAAGTCCAAATAAGCCCAATGGCAAGAGCAACCGCAAGAGTAATGATCCAATTCGCATAACCCAGAAATGAATTACCAAAAATGGTATTTCCTACAAAACTGAATCCCGAAGAAAATCTTGCCAGATCATATAGGTCGCGGTAATGAAGATTTGCCCAATCTATATTCAATAGATTGATATACCATTCTTCGCTTGTTGGCAGAGACATAAAAACAAAAAAAACAAATGCCACCCTGAAAAGAAATTTCTCCCAACCCTTCCATTGAAGGGGATAAGAAGCAGCATTGGATCTCTTTTTTTCATTTGATTTTACAACAGCCGGTTGTTCAGCAACAAAAGGAGCAGTGATCACTGAAGACATACTTTCTGTTTTAAATGATTATAATTTGATTGTTTTATTTCTTCCACCTCTTGCTTCATCGATCAGGTATTTTTTGGGAAGACGGTCGAGAACCACGTACAATGAATCCTTCTTCCCAATAGTTCCATGGAGAATAATTTGATCCTGTGATGGTCGCTCATACTGTAAATTCAATTGGTGATTTGCTTGCAAACCATTCCTGCAATTCAAGATCAGCTGTTCACCTTGTAGTTCGTATGAATAATATAATCTTCCTTTTGTACCGGCATACTCATAATCTCTTTCTGCATTGTTCGAATGTATTTCTTCAACTTTAGCATGAACAACATTCACAGGCTGGTTAGACCTTATACTGATCGTATTCCACTTTTCGAACACTACATCTTTCCATCGAACTGGATCAGTTGTTGAATAAGGATATATTTTATCATTGATCCTGAACTCACTTACATTATAAATTCCTTCTGTGCCAGAAATTCCTGCCTCCCCCGGATAATGATAAGATCCCTTTTGGAACCCAGAATAGGTTTTGAATCCATATAGAATAACAAAGAAAAATATCACCAATGATTTCCCGATGATCCACATACTCCCTTTTTCCTTAAGAATTTTTGGCCTGAACACAGAAGGTGACACAGGTCTTTCTTCTCCAAACAACCTGTACAATCTGATAACATCATATGAAAAAAGAAACAACGCAAAACTTATAAGGTATAAACTGTAGATATGCTCACCACCTTCATATGCAAGGTTCGACATAAATACATTTCCCGTAAATACAATTACCAGGAAAGCTCCGATAGTGGTCGTTTTGCGCCAAAACAATAATCCTCCGGCAACTATTTCCACCAATCCTAAAAATGATTGATAGCCGGGAACTATTGCCAAACTCATGGTAAAGACTTTCCAATTAGAAAGGTCTCCATAATTCGTATTAAGATTGCTGATGGAAGGTTCAGGAGCCTGCATAGGAAACAGTTTGATAATGCCATATCCGATCAACGCTATTGCAAGCCGGTACCTAACTATGACTCTAAGCCAGTATAAAAGGTTGTTGTATGATTCTGTATACCTGTCTCTAAAAGTCCAAATAATTGTTCCGGATAAAGCAATCAGTGCAATGATTCCCCAATTGTAAAAACTATCATCTCCTCCAAAAAATTTTGGAGAAAAACGGGTGAGATAAAATATATCTCCATAGCTTAATTCAAGCCAGTTTATAGAAAACAGATGCCTGAAGAATCTTCCATCCAGTGGAAGGGACTGTAACAGGAAATAGATGAAAGCAAACCGAAACAGGATCTTCTCATATCCTTTCCAGGAAGTACTGGTTGTGTTCATGATGATGATTTTTTAATATCCGGGATTTTGTTCCAGTGCCTTATCAATGGCAAGCTGTTCGGCAGGAATTGGTAAAACCAGTTTATTGACATCTGTAATTCCTAAGACTTCCTGAGCGCGACCAGTTCTTACAAGGTCGAACCATCTGTGTGGCTCCAATGCAAATTCAAGTCTGCGCTCCTGTTCGATTGCCAATAAAAGGTCTTCTTTAATTGATGAAGTTTCAGGCGAAAGTCCAGCCCTCTCCCGAACCGAGTTTAGATCTTCCAATGCACTTACCAATTTGGCTCCTCCAATATGTGCCCTTGCTTCTGCACGGATAAGAAATATTTCTGCAATTCGAATAACATAGCCTGGATCTGAAGCAGGGTTTCGGTAGTAAAGATTACCATACCATCTTCCCTGGTTATCTTTTGCAATAAGGGCACTTCGGCCTCCCCCAATTAATGGATCATTCAGTAATCCAACCAGGATCTCATTCGGAGCCCATTGTCTGGTACCACCTTTTTCCTGGGGTTGCCACTGATTTCTATGCCCATTGGTTTCGGTTACACTATAAAAAATTTCAAATACCGACTCCTGGGTCGCTCTCGCATCATTAGCAAAGAATGCATTGTAAGGCTTCACCAATTTATAACTTGCATCACTGATGACTTTATCTGCATACAATTCTGCATTTGTCCAATCTTTTTTATACAAATAATATCTTGATTTAAGCGCCCACACAGTTTTTTGAGTAGCTCTGTGTCTGTCAGTAGTTGCAGGTAATAATGTTTCAGCTGATTCAAGATCCGCGATAACTTGTGCATATGTTTGATCTAATGTTGATCTTGGAATATTAATATTATCATCCTGATCTACAGTAGGTTCAGTGATCAGCGGAACACCGCCCCAAACCCTTGCCAGGTCAAAATAGGCGAGTGCACGAATAAACAATGCTTCGCCTACCAGTTGATTTCTTAACTGAACTGAGATCTTACTTTCATCCAGCGATGCAACCTTTTTGATTACTGTATTAGCGCGGTTGATAGTTCTGTATATAGCATTCCATGCAGTGCCGATAGTAGCATTATCTGCATTTACACTATGGTTGATAAATTCCTGTACCTGTGATTGAGAACCTGTCCATTGAATATTATCTCCAGATAGATACCCTATTGACTGGAAGCTTGTTCCATAGTATCCTCCATCAGCGAGTGAACTATATACACCTCGCAATGCTGTCTCTGCCGATGTCTTATCATAAATGGTCAGTTCATCTGGTATGGATGCCTTCGGTTTTACATCAAGGTATTTCTCGCACGACACTGCAAGAATAGTATAAACAATGATCAATATCTTTTTCATAAAATAAGTTGATGAGTTAAAGTGTTACCTGCAATCCTACCTGCAGTCCTCTCGGTTGAGGTGGTGTTCCAAGATCAATTCCCTGTTCATTTGCACTGCTGCTCGCACTGGACTCCGGATCAAGTCCGGTATATTTTGTTAAGGTGTAAAGATTAGTGCCCGAAACATAGAACCGCACCTGTTCAAATCCCCCTTTCTGAACAATAGATTTTGGCAAACTATATCCTATTGTTAGTGATCTAACCCGCAGGAAAGATCCATCTTCCAGCCATCGACTTCCACCATCACGATAATTATTGATATTCACACCATCTGGTCTTGGTACATCAGTGATATCACCGGGTTTCTGCCATCGGCTAAGATTACTTGCAAGTATCACTCTTGCTGCATCCCTTGCGCCACCGCCCTCACCGAAGAATTTATTATGGTTGTAGATCTTGTTTCCATACTGGAAGGAAAGAATTAAACCTGCATCAAAATTCCTATAGGAAATATTGTTAGTCAATCCACCAAAGAATTTAGGCCAGATACTTCCAAGGATCTGTCTGTCATCAGTAGTGATCTTTCCATCTTTATTTACATCATCATACACTACATTGCCAGTTTGCTGATCAACATACAATTGCTTGTATACCCAGAATGAATATAAAGGGTGACCTTCTTCCTGTCTAATCAAATCACGGCTTCCATACTTCAATGGATTTTCCAGCTTTTCGATCAGATTTTTGTTCTGAGAAATATTGAAGCTGGTATTCCAGTTAAAGTTTTTTGTTTTGATATTGCTTGAATTGATAATCAGCTCAAATCCTTTGTTACTAATCTCTGCAGCATTACTCCAATACGAGCTGAATCCTGAAGTAGATGGTTGTGACACCAGCAGTAATCCATCTTTAGTGTATTTATGGTAAACATTGAATTCAATATTCAGCCTGTCTTTGAATAATCCAAGATCAACACCTACATTGAATTGTGTTGTCTTCTCCCATTTAAGATCCTGATTGGCTAATTGTTGTGGTGCAGTTCCGGGATTACCCTGGTATGGTGTACCGCCAGACCATAAACCCAACGCGGCAAAATCACCAATTCCATTTTGGTTCCCTGTAGTTCCATAACTAACTCTGAGCTTCAGGTTGCTGATCTCATCAATATTCTTTATAAAGTTTTCTTCACTTGCTCTCCATGCAAAACCTACAGCAGGAAAATAACCCCACTTATTATCCTTACCAAACCTCGAAGATGCATCTGCGCGTACACTGAAATCAAATAGATATTTACCTGCAAAACCATAATCGACCTTAGAAAAGAATGAAACAAGATTGCTTTTAGTCCAACTTTGAGATCCGGTTGTTGTGGCAGCAGAAGAGATCAATTGAAATGAATTGTTTGCAAATCCTCGTCCTTCTGCTGCAGTCCTTTTGTATACATCACTTTGAAGCGTATTACCCGCAAGTATTCCGAGAGAATGTTTACCTAATCTTTTTTTATAGGAAATGGTTTGCTCATTTAATAAGGAAGTGAATTGACCGAGTGATGAAGTTGCAAGCCCATTCGGACTCCCCGAAATCAGATAAGTATTCCAGTATTCATATTCATCATAATTATTGTAATCTACTCCAACACTTGACCGAAATTTCAGTCCCGGTAGTAATTCTGCATCAAGATAAAGATTACCTATATATCGAAGACTTACCGAATGCACATTATAATTCTCAAGAAGCAATTGAACATTGTCAAATCCTGCACGGCCTACCAGCACTCCTTCACTGTTGAACGGGGAAAGATAGGTTGGCGTATGCAATGCTGCCTGTAACAATCCTCCTGCAGGTCCATCTCCCGCTCTCGCCTGGTTACGATAAGTTCTGGAAAAAGTATTGCTCACCCCAACCTGCACTTTCTCATTGATCTTTTGATCGAGGTTAACTTTAAAACTTGCACGACTGAAATCAATTGGACGCAGGATAGCTTCCTGTTTGTTGAATCCTCCGCCGATATAATAACGGGTAGTTTTTGTACCACCGGTTAATGATACATCATAGTTCTGAAGTCTGGCTGTTCTAAAAACCTGTCCGAGCCGATCATAGGTTTGTTGTTCTTCCGGTAATCCACGACCGCCTTCAGAAGCTGGGCGAAATGGCCTGTTAGCAAAGGTTCTGTTCAAACCAGGATTATCAATTCCTGTGTTGATCCACCACTCATTCACTAAGGTAGCATGCTCCGGACCTGTGGTCAGTTCCCATAGCTCAGCTGCTTTTGCCCAACCCTGGGAAACATTCACATTGATGGTTGGTCGCTGATTAAAATTTCCTCTCTTGGTAGTTACCAACACAACCCCATTTGCACCACGGGAACCATATAATGCAGTTGCTTCGGCATCTTTCAGAATTTCTATACTTTCAATATCAGCAGGATTAATATCAGCAATGGGTGAAGTAGCTTTTCCACCTGTACCGATCGTTTGAAGTGTATTATTATTAATAAATACTCCATCTATAACATATAATGGATCATTATCAGCATTAATAGAAGTGGCACCCCTAACCCTGATATTAACTGACTCTCCCGGAACTCCTGTATTGCTTGATATTTGTACTCCTGAAACTTTACCTTGCAACTGTGCATCAAAACTTCCAACAGGAATATTTTTGGTTTCTGCGGGATTTACTTTTGCAATTGAACCCACCAGGTTTTTTCTTTCCTGTGTACCATATCCAACAACCACTACATCGGATAATTGTGATGACGAACGAGATAATGCAATTACAAAAATTCCATCTGATGATTGCTGTATCTCTTTAGTTTCATAACCAACATAACTGACCTGGTACACCACTGGTAATCTTTGCCCGGTAAGGAAATTAAATTCACCTTTCTTATCTGTTATCACTTCATGTGTAGTTCCTTTAATATGAACAGTAGCACCTTCAAGAGGACTCTGAGTGGAAGCATCTATTACTCTTCCATGAAAGGATACATTCACTGTTTGTGAATAAATCTTATTAATTTGAAAAGACAGTAATGCAACCAGGAACAGACTGCAAAGGGCATAACGATCCCACCTGATGCGGACATCAAAAATTTTCATTTGAATGATTTGAGCTGCTTAATAATTTGTTTTCTGGACACAGGCCGGGCCAGGTACACAGCCAATCGCCGACTAAATACCAACGATCACCGGCCTGGTGTACAGAAAACCAGATATCATGAACCATCGCCTTTCGACGACAGCATTAAATAAATATGTGATTAGTAACAGGAACAACAGCGCATAGAGCGCATAGAAGATTGAATGGATCTGATCGCCATTAATTGCTTGTCAGGTTGCATTGATAAATACATCTCTGTAAACTTTAGTTGGTTAATAATCTTCAGAAACCGCTGGCGATTAACGTTTTCCGAATAAGCAGAATATAGTCTACTAATTTAGTAGACAAATGTAATCACAAATTATTTACCAACCCCTACGAGGAGAAAAAATTTTTAAAAATTTTTTCTCCTCGTACATTCAGGTAGCCTGGATGATAGCTTTATTTAATTCTTTACTTAGAAAGAATATTCTTATATACCACACCATCCTTCATGATCAGAACGAAATACTTTGAGGGTGTTTCAAGTACTTTTATATCCTTAAGTGGATTTCCATCAATTAATAGCAAATCAGCATAAGCACCTTCCTCAATCACACCAAGCTTATGTGGATAAGGATTACGAGGACCACTCAATGCCATCAATTCTCCGTTTACCGATGTTGCCATCTTCAAAATTTCAAAAGGAGTATACCATTGGGACAATTTGGTGAGCTCTTTCACTCGATTCAATGATTTTTCCCTATCAAAAAGACAATCAGTTCCGAAAGCAGTTTTGATATTATATTTCTTTGCAAGTTGATAAGCTGTATCTGTTCCCCGCTGAACCTCTCCAATTTTCATGGCACTGGCCGAACCTTCGGGATATTTTTGTTTGTCAGTGCTAAGGAATGGCTGTAATGAAAGCCAGGCCTGTTTTTCAGCGATCATCTTAGCTGCTTCTTCATTTAATAGTTGTCCGTGCTCTATACATTTCACACCGGCTCTCAATGCTGTCATTATTCCTTTTGGTGTATACACGTGGACAGTTACATATGTGTTCCAGTTCTCTGCCGCATTTACTGCAGCAGCCAATTCTGCTTCAGTATATTGAGATACATCGAGCGGATCATAATTTGAAGCAGCACCACCACCTGCGGCGAGCTTGATCTGTGAAGCACCCAAACGCAATTGCTCCCGCACCCTTTTGGTCACCTCATCTGCACCATCTGCAATGATGCCGAAATTATATTTCTCTGCAGTGGCAAGTGGTGCCGATGCATCACGTGGCACATCCTGCGGCATGAGAAAATCACCATGCCCTCCGGTTTGAGAGATCATTGCTCCCGAAGGATAGATCCTTGGACCAATAATAAATCCTCTGTCAATGGCTTCTTTCACACCAAATGCCGGTCCGCCAAGATCTCTGTAAGTAGTGAAACCCTGCATCAGTCCAATTTCTGCAGCTTTTACCGCTACTGCAGTAACAAATTCAATACTGCTCCCCATCAATTGCGGCATGGTCAATGACTCCATCGCAATATGTGTATGCGCATCGATCAATCCGGGCATCAGGAATTTTCCCTTGCCATCAATGATGGTTGTATTGGCTGATTTATTGGTTGGAATGGGGGAAGTTGAAATGCGGGTAATCCGGTTGTCAACAATCAGCACATTGCCTGTGGTGAGTTTCTCATCGCGTCCATTAAAGATCTGGACATTGTTGATGAGTGTGGTTTTTTGCGCCTGCATCACCAGTGGAAACAATAATGCCAGCAGTAATACAATTGACTTCATATATTAAGGTTTAATGATTATAAAAACTATCGAGCATAACTACTGTCAGCCCCATCAATATGAACACCAAACCGATCATGAACATTCGTAGTGATTCCAAAATTGAGCATGAATCCAAGCAGGATCCCGGTAGCAGTTACAAAAGGTTGACGATAGGTTTGAAATTTATCCATTCAGTTGAGCTTTGGTTGTTTAATTTCCAAGCTATCAGAGGGACGGATCAATGCATCAACAATAAACACATTATACCTTACGATAATACGATATTGTTGAATTAAAAAACATCCGCAGACTTAAAAAGTTTTAAGGATGGTTGCCCTAAATAGATTTTCTTTACTTTTTGGTATTGAAATATGCTGAAGAGGATCCTGTCACTGCTATTACTTTTCGCTATCATATGTAATATGACAGGGTATTATATTGTCTTCAAAGCAGAACAATCCCGCATTAGGAGATCTATCAAAACCCAGATCAAAAAAGGAGTTCCTGAAAATGAACTTCATTACTTTAGTTTATCGCAGGATGAATACGACAACCTTCACTGGGAAAGAACTGACAAAGAATTCCGATCCGTCAATACCATGTATGATATTGTCCGCATAGAAAAAACTTCAGACTCCATTCATCTTTACTGCATCAATGATTCGGAAGAAACAGTATTATTTGCAAAGCTTGACGACCTCATTAAAAAGAAGATGGAGCGTGAATCTGGTAAAGCAAACAGCCCGGTTAGCAAGGTGATCAAAGCAATGAAAACCGTTTTTATTCCAGATGCATTTATAGACTACGCCATCTCAATGGAATCAATACATTCTTTTGATTCCAATACTTCAAGGTCATTCTATTCCGCACCTTTTATTGAGATCTTAACTCCTCCCCCTGGTACTGTTTAATTCATATCAGTAAATATTCTCTTAACATTTTTTGAATTAAACAGCTTCAATGAAAACTTCATTATTGTTTCTAATGGCCATGGTATGCTCAGGCATATCCTATGCGCAGAAAATACAACATACTTCAGATAGTTTACGGACCCAGGAATTGGAAACAGTTGAAATTACGGCTACATCCAATACCAGCAGGTCTCAATTATCACAACCAGTTTCCATCGTAAAACTGAGCAGGTCTGCTTTACAACGCTCAACAGGATTATATCTCGACGATGCCATCAACACCAATGTTCCGGGCGTTACCATGCAACGCAGAAGTCAGTCAGGAGGACAACAAATCAACATCCGTGGCTACGGCAATGGCATGGGCATCCGTGGTGTCAGCAGCAATTTCGACAACCAGGGAATCAAGATCTATCTGAATGGAATTCCAATAACCGATGCTGAAGGTATCACCGTTATGGATGATATAGATTTCAGATCGATATCAAATACGGAGATCTTAAAAGGTCCATCAGGTACTTTATATGGACTGGCCATTGCCGGGGTGATCAACATGAAAACAGAACAGGCTACTAAAAATAAAACCTCTCTAGGCCAGGAGATCATGACAGGCAGCTATGGATTGTTTCGCTCCACCACCAGGTTAAGTATTGGGGGAGAAAGATCTTCCTTGCTAGTTAATTATGGAAAGCAGGAATACAAGGGGTTCATGAATCATACTGCTTCGAATAAAACATTCATGAACATGTCTGGAGATGTTGAATTGAATGACAAACAAAGCCTGACAACATATCTTGGATATTCCAACAGCTATGATCAACGCAATGGCGAACTGACCATTAACCAATACAACAATCTTGATTATTCAGGTAATCCTCAATATATCAAGAACGACGCACATTCAGCAGTCAGAACTTTTCGTGCCGGTGTAGGTCATACTTATCATTTCAATTCAAATATTTCCAACACAACTTCATTGTTTGGATCTGCGCAGAATATGGATAACAGTTCGGCAGGTGGCTGGACAGATAAATCACCTTTGAACTATGGACTTCGTTCCGTATATGAAATGAAATTCAGGTTGTCTGAAGCTATAGGATTATCGGGCATAACAGGAATTGAATTACAAAAAATGAATGCGCAAACCATCGGGTATGGAATGGGCGCAGATAGCACAAATTTACAGGGTTACAATATCATCACTAGCACCAGGAGCAATCAATACACTACTTCATCTACCTCATCTTACTTTACACAATGGACACTTGATCTTCCAAAAAAATTCAGTGTTACCGCAGGATTAGGATTGAGTAACATGAATGTGAAGTTGGAAGATCGTTTGTGGGGATTGAATAATAATCGCCCGGGTAATACAAAACTCAAGAACTATGAGAATAGTTATAATAACCTGGTATCTCCAACATTTGCGATCAACAAAAAAATCAGCAATTCAATATCATTGTATGCTTCATATGCAACAGGATACAAGGCACCGGTTAGCAGTAATATTCTTATAGCAACTACTGGTCAATTGAATACTAATTTAAAACCAGAAAAAGGAACACAGATAGAATTAGGCACAAAAGGAAGCCTGCTTCAAAGCAAATCATTCTATACCCTGGCAGTATTCAGTACAAAGTTCAAAAATAAATTCACCACAGTCACTGTTCAAAATCCACAGAACACTGCAACCTTGTATTCATATATTGTCAATGGAGGGAGATTGAATAATAAGGGACTTGAAGTGTCGGTAAACTACAAGGCAATTGAATCGCAAACCGGTTTAATCAGGCTGCTGCAGCCGTTTGCAAACTTTACCTATTCTGATTTCACTTATGAAGACTATAAGTTTGAAAGAATCGGAAAGAATGCTTCCAATAAGGATAGCAGCATCATTGAAAACTATTCCGGAAAGGCAGTTGCAGGGGTTGCACCCATCACATTCAATGCAGGTATTGATGTAAATACAAGCATTGGCTTGTATGGCAATATCTATTACAATTATCGCAGCCGTATGCCATTTACTTCTGATGGATTGAATGAAACAAAGTCATATAGTTTATTGAATGCAAAACTTGGATACAAAACAGCATTCAAAAAATTCAGCCTTGATGTATATGCTGGTGCGAATAATATCACCGGAACCCAATACTACAATATGGTATTTGTGAACCAGTTGCCGGATGCCTATATCCCGGCTCCTAATGAGATCAATTTCTTTGGAGGAATAAATCTTAATTACACATTTTAATTATCACTGATCCTGCTTCCGAAATCTAAGGAAGCAGGATTCAATTTTCAATATGAAAAATATTATCCTGTTTCTTTTCATCTTAATTGCATCGGTCTCCTGCGGAAGGTTTGGTAATAAAGATTCCAAGCAAAACAATTCCGAAAGAATTGTCTGCATTTCAAAACAATATTCGGAGATCATTTACGCATTGAATGCGCAACAGAATATAGTAGCAGTAGACCTTTCCAGCACCTATCCTGATGCAATCAAAAAACTTCCGACTGTTGGATACCATCGCGCCCTAAGTGCAGAATCTATTTTAGCGATGAAGCCAACACTGATCATGCATGATAATAATATTGGTCCTGAGCAGGTAGTAAAGCAACTTGAGCAGTTGAAGATCCCCATGAAAACTTTTGGGAAATACCAGCAAACCATTGAAGGAACCGATTCACTAATCAATGAGATCGGAACATACTTTGGAAAACAAGCTGAGGCAGAAAAACTTGTTCAAAAGTTGAATAGCGATATGCAGCAAGCATTGTCTAAAACAAAGAATTTCACCAATAAACCCAAAGTGCTGATCATCCATTTTGGAAGAGCATCAAATGTTTATTTAGTGATGACAAAAAACAGCACGGCGGCCAGGTTACTGGATTGGGCTGGAGGTGAACTGGCTATTGAAGGAGAGAAAGAAATGAAACAACTTTCACCTGAAGTAATTGCAGAAGCCAACCCGGATATCATCCTGTTAACTGATTTTGGATACGACCGGTTAAACAATGGAAAAGAGATCGAAAAGTTGCCTGGCATTTCTTCCACCAAAGCATTCAAAGAAGGAAAGATCTACAGGGTGGAAGAACATGATATGGTCTATATGGGTCCAAGAACTGGCGAGAATGTTTTGCTGCTTCAAAAACTGATTCATCCAGATGAGAAAAACTAAGGAAAAGATAGCTGCCATTGTACTGATCATTTTGGTGATTCTGCTTTCATTAGTTTCAATTATTAATGGAGCAGTGGACATAAATATTCAACAGGTCGCTGATGCAATTAGTCATTCATTTAAGGGCATTGTATTAACCGATCTGAATGAACGAATCTTCATTCAGATCAGGTTGCCAAGGGTGATCATGAGCAATGTTGTCGGTGCTTCACTCGCTGTTGGAGGAGTTTTGATGCAATCCCTTTTCAGGAACCCTATTATTGAACCCGGACTCGTTGGAACTTCCAGTGGTGCTGCATTTGGTGCAGCATTGTATTTCGTGTTAGGTGCAGGATTCAATATCAACCTTGGTGAATGGACATTACCGCTTGCAGCCTGTATTGGTGCAATGGCCTCTACAGCGCTGGTGTTTTATTTATCGCCTTCGCGACATGGAAAAAGTTCGATGGTTTCCTTATTGTTGACAGGAATTGCGATCAACACATTATTTCTGAGTGGAGTTGGATTTCTTTCCTACATCTCAAGAGATCCACAGGCAAGGTCTATCACCTTCTGGAATCTTGGTTCATTATCCGGCTCTTATTGGGAAGCGGTTTACATAGTAAGTGCAGTTACCATTGTTTGCCTGGTGATAAGTGTACGATATGCTAAACAACTGAATGCATTGATGTTGGGGGAACAGGAAGCACAATTGCTCGGAGTGAATATTAAAAAACTTCGGTTAAAAGTGTTGACGGTGAATGTCATCATGATTGCAGTAGCCACTTCATTTGTTGGCGTAATAGGATTTGTGGGACTGATTGTACCACATCTGCTGCGCATGGTATTAGGCTCTGACAACAGGATGCTTACCTGGTCTGCAGCCTTGCTTGGAGCGGCTTTGCTCACAGCATCAGATTTGGTATCAAGAACTATTCTTGCCCCGGCCGAACTACCCATTGGCATTGTGACTTCCGTAATTGGTGTGCCTGTATTTATCACATTGATCCGCCGATCAAATTATATTTTCTGATATGGTAAGCATAGAAAATCTATCTTATAAAATAAAGAACAAGTACCTGCTTGAAGGAGTATCGGTACAATTTCAGGCATCCAAAATCAATCTTATACTTGGTCCAAATGGTGCAGGAAAATCAACTTTAATAAAACTGATCAGCGGAGAATTAAAGCCATCATCCGGTCGCGTGTTGATCAATGATCAGGATCTGAAGAACATCTCGCTACAGGACCAATCAAGGTTTCGTGCCGTGTTATCACAAAGTCTCGAGTTGAGTTTTCCATTGACCGTTGAAGAAGTAGTATTGATGGGTCGTTATCCCCACTTTGAAGGCAAAGCCTCCAAACGCGATCATTCCATTTGTAAGGAAGCGATGCAATTATTCGATGTTGCCGATATGAAAGACCGCAATTACCTCACCTTAAGTGGTGGCGAAAAGCAACGCGTACAGTTCGCGCGTGTATTCGCCCAGATCTGGGAATCTATCCCTAATCAGCCAAGGTTATTACTTTTAGATGAACCACTTACTTTCCTTGATATTTATTATCAATACGACCTGATGCATAAGATTCAATCTTTCATGCAGTTCAATCCCGATCTAACGGTCATTGGTGTGGTGCATGATTTAAATATTGCGGCAAAGTTTGGAGATACGGTGATATTAATAAAGAATGGAAAGATTTTCAAAAGCGGATTGACTGACAGGGTATTAAAAGAAGAATATATATTTGAAGTTTTCAGGATTACCTTAAATAATTTATATAGATGAATATGAAGTTTGGAAAAAAAGCGCCTCTCATAAGCTTTGGATTAAACTTCATTTTAATATTATTAGTGATCCTGTTTTTAAAACCACTTTTAAATTCAGGTGATGATGCATATTTAATGTACTCGCTTAGCGGCGCATTTGGTGTACCACCTACTGAACTTCTGGACTATAGCTGGGGATGGCATATATTCTTAGGCCTGCCACTAAAGTTTTTATTCATCTTATCACCAGGTATAAATTGGTATTCAATATTTCTTCTAACAATCCATTGGATATCCACATCTATTATATTCCTTTTCTTTTTAAAATCATTTCGTCTTAGTCATGGATTGATTTTTTTTAGTGCCTATTTCATATTTTTTGAAGCAACACTCTTATTGTCTTTAAATTTTTCTAGTTCATCTATTATTCTTGCAATTGCGGCAAACATCTTATTAATTGATAAACTAAATTCTAAGAATTTAAATAAAACTTCCCTCTTACTTCCACTTGGGTTATTATGTTGCTCAGGACTTTTACGTTTTCATACATGGGCCTTTGTTGAGGTTTTGATGGGAATATTCATTTTCTTTTTACCACTAAAAAAAGGTGTATACTATATTGTCTTTAAATCAATGTTATTGATCATTTTAGTATCATCATTTATAGGCCACCAACATTATTACGAGCGTAATATAATGGGATGGGAAGAAAAAGAGGAAATTTCCAAAATTTTATATAGCCATTACAATTCCCCACAAACTGACAAGCCAGATCCTGCAGTATTTAAAGATTCTATCGAATACGATTTTTTTTATAATAGCTTTTTTTACGACAACCAAATTCTAAATAGCAATAGGCTAAAAGCAATTACTTTAGGATTAAAAAGAGTTAGAAATTTATCAAATCAGGAAGATACTTTAACCCTCTATTGGAATTTTATAAACGGAAGACTATACTTCCTTACCATTTTACTTCCTTTGTGTTTTTTTATAATAAAAAGAAAATGGGATTTATTAAAAAAAATACTTCCATTCTTATTCTTAAGCTTTTCACTGTATTGCTATCTATTTTTTTATCTCAAGATTACCCAACCAATATTTTTAGGTTTCATAATAACAAATTGGTTAATAATATTTCTATTTTCTAAAAACGAAAGTTTCAAATCTTCAAAATTTTCCACTTCTATTTTTACTTTATTATCTTTTATTTGTTTAGTGTGGGGAATTATCAGGATTTATAAAATCAATATAGAAAATGGGGAAAAATACAATGACTGGATTTGTTACTATGACGACTTAAAAAGAAATTCATCCACGTTGCATATAGCTGTTAATGCAGAATTACCTATTGATAACTTTTATATTTTAGACAATCCACTCAGGTTTTCTATACACAATTTTATTTCTATTAGCCATTTCAATAAAACGGTGTTTGAAGAAAAGAAAAAACAATTCGGATTAAAGAATGTAATGGAAGATATCATTAACCGATCTGATATTGTTCTATTCGGTCCAAAAATGAACTCATTACCCAGGTATTATCAAAAAAAATTTAATAGAATTCCTAAACTGATTAGTGATTCTACCCATTATAAATGTGGGAATGCTTATAAAGTAGTTGACAAATAAAAAAAAGTCGACCAAGTCGACTTTTTCTTTTAGCGGAGAGTGAGGGATTCGAACCCTCGATACCCTTTAGAGGTATACACACTTTCCAGGCGTGCTCCTTCAACCACTCGGACAACTCTCCTTTGAAGGGCTGCAAAAATAGGGATACCAACCTTAGCAGCCGAATATTTTTTGAGTATTTTCCGAAGTAATCCTTGCGACCTCCTCCAACAATACTCCTTTTACCTCCGCAAGCTTCTCCGCCACAATTCTTAAATATGCCGGATCATTCCTTTTTCCCCTGAAAGGCACCGGGGTTAAATAAGGACCATCCGTTTCCAACACCAGCGAAGAAAGCTCAATCGATCCGATCGCTTCCGCCAGTCCTGAATTTTTATAGGTTAACACGCCACCTATCCCCAGGTAAAATCCAGTAGCAACAATCCTGGCAGCATGCTCCGCAGTCCCGGAAAAACAATGAAAGATCCCCTTCAATCCCCTGCTCACATAATTTTCTACAATACCAATCGCCGCATCCATCGCTTCCCAGCTTCCTTTCTTATCCCTCGAATGTATCACAATCGGGTAACCATATTTCAAGGCCAGCTCAATCTGGTAATGAAAAGCTTCAACCTGCTGCTCCCGGAAACTTTCGTCCCAGTACAGATCCAGACCGATCTCGCCTACCGCCACAAACTTCCTCTTTGCCAGCCAATCCTCCACCAGCTTCAATTCCTCCTTATAATTTTCCTTCACATACACAGGGTGCAAACCCATCATGGCATAACAAACCCCCGGGAACCGATCTTCCAGCCTGATCATGGCATCATGACTCTCACTATCAATCGCAGGCAAAAAAAATTGTTTCACTTCCTTATCAAATGCCCCGGCAACAAGGCTTTCAAGCTCCTGCTCAAACTCTTCAGAATACAAATGGATATGCGAATCGACCAACTTCATAAGGTTGCAAAGGTGATATTTTTTAGGATTCTTTAAACCAATCGAAATGTTAACGGTCTCTGCAGCGTTATTGAAATCTATTAATCACGTAAACCTCAGGTATGAGAACTAAAAACCTTGTATTATCCACCCTATGCGGACTTTTCATCTCCTCCGCTATTTTGGTATCCTGCTCTAAAGACAACAACGAATCACTATCACCCGCTGAAAAAGAAGAATTCGCCACCACTGCTTCTGAAGCTGATATAGAAACCGAAGCCGTTTCTAACGACGTCTTTGATAACGCCATGGGCGTAAATTCTGAAGTAGCACTTGGCGGAACAGGTGTTTTCGGATCTGCCAATATGGAACAATCCGGCGGAATCTATGGCCCTCTCGGCGTTGATACCCTCGCAAGATGCTTCAATGTTTCAGTAGTGCGCCTCGATGCAAATGCTCTTTTCCCTGTTCGGATCACCATCGATTTTGGTGCCGGATGTACCGGTCGCGACGGCCGAACCAGGAAAGGAAAGATCATCACAACCTATACAAAACGACTTCTACAGCCTGGAGCAGTGGCTACCACTACATTTGATGGTTATTACATCAACAATGTGAAGGTTGAAGGAACGCATAAGATCATCAATGTTTCAACAGATAATAAATTCAGCTTTAAAATTGAGATCTCCGGAAAACTTTCCAATGAGAATGGTAACTATCGCGAATGGTCGAGCGTGAAAACCCTCACCATGATCGAAGGCAGCACTACCATCACACCCCAGGATGATGTATTCAGTCTGACCGGTACCGCTTCAGGAATTGTAAAGAAAGCTGATAAACTATACGACTGGAGTGCTGAGATCACAACTCCTCTCATCAAAAGATTTAACTGCCGTTGGATCGTGAAAGGCGCTATCACACACAAAAAAGGCGATACACGCGTATCTGTCCTCAATTATGGTGAAGGCGATTGCGACAATCAGGCAACCCTAACTGTTAACTCGGAGACACGAATAATTACTTTGCATTAATTAAAAAAGTATTTACCTTTAATCCAGTTTTCATAGGGTACGGATTAAAAACGGGCCAGGGTGTCTACCCAGGCCCAACTTTTTTTAAGGGCATACTCTAATATTGGGAAGGCCTTCCCAGCCTAAGAAACAGCAGTAAACTCATACCCCTTTCCACTCAGATATTTCAACACTTCAGGCAACGCGATCTTCAATCTTGGAAATGCTTTTTCACTATCATGAAAAGTTATGATCGATCCTGGTCTTACTTTTCGCTTAACATTATCAGCACATTTCTCTCCCGTTATTTTCAGATCAAAATCTCCACTCAATACATCCCACATAATGATCCTGAATGGTTTCATGTTGCTCACGGATTCACCTCTTAAAAGTTTGGATTGAAATTTTGTGATCCTTCCATAAGGTGGTCGAAACATATGCGAATCGATCAACTCAGCCGCTTTATAGACATTGTCGATATACTCCTGGTCATCAGTCTTCCAGCCATTCAAATGATTATAAGTATGATTTCCTGTTCGATGTCCTTCCACTAAGATCTGACGATATATTTCTGGAAATTTTCTGATATTATCTCCAATGCAAAAAAATGTTGCCTTTGCATCATACTTTCTCAATTCATTCAAAACGAATAATGTTACTTCAGGATGCGGGCCATCATCAAAAGTTAAAAACACTTTCTTATCCTGGACATCAATATGCCATGTATAATCAGGATATAATTTTTTAACCAGTGATGGAATTCTGATGGGATAAAACATAACATCATTTTTCAGGAAAAGCATTCAGGTGAAATACCTTTCCTTCATACTTAAATAACTTTCCATTCTTCCTGCAATACTCCTCCTGCGAAGCCTCATCTCTTAATACAGGATCTATAAAAAAATAAACTTCATTATCATTAACCGGCAATTCCTTCCCAACCGACATTGCATCTTCAATATAACCAGCAAGTATAGACGAAGATGCATCCCGGAATAAATTCGGTGCAGCAAAAATATCCGTCCCAAGTATCTTATCTCCTGCAATACAGATCACACCAAGCACAGTACTGTCAAGCCTTTTAAGGAAATGATCCAGGTAATCCTGGTGTACAGTGCTATTCTTTTTATCTAACCTGTATGCACCATATGCAAGTGTTGCATTCTTGATTCCCGCACTATCCAATTGATCATACACTTCTTTCCAGATCTTCACCTGGTTGCCTGATCTCTGCATCACTTTTCGTAACCTCGAATTTGAATATCCATGGTATGTAAACTTCTTTTCTTTATCGCTCCAGCGATTTTCTTCCACACACATTGCAGGAATATACTGGTCTCTTCCATCAGGAATAAGGATGGTATCTTTAGCAAGCATTCTATCCTGCCTTCCACCCAATACTATTTCTCCTGAAGAAATGTAAAGAGGCTTTCCAGATTTATTATTGATACGAATCCAGTGAACATTTTCGGTCGATGCAGTTCCTCTCTCACTTAAAGTAACAAGTCCCTGCTCCATGGCTTTTTTCAATGAAATAACTCCCAACTCCCCACTCCCAACTCCCGATTTTCTCACCGGAATCACCTTCATATTCTTGTACACTACCCCACTGTCGTAGTCCACAAACACCTGCTCATAAGTAAGCTGGCAGATCGCATCTGCACCTGCAAACAATAGCAATATGAAGAACAATGGCTTTAACATGATCGAGACAAATATACCTTCAATTATCCCTCCCTAAACTCATTTCTTCGAGAGGCTAATTCTTTTACCTTTGCCAACATGGATAAGAAAGTCAGAGTAAGGTTTGCACCAAGTCCAACAGGTGGACTTCACCTGGGTGGCGTTAGAACAGTTTTGTACAATTACCTCTTTGCAAAAAAGCATGGAGGAGATTTTGTGTTGAGAATTGAAGATACCGACCAGACAAGATTCGTGGAAGGCGCTGAAGAATATATCCTGAAATGTCTTGAATGGTGCGGATTGGTGCCTGATGAGAGCCCTTTCAATCCTGGTCCATACGGACCCTACCGCCAAAGTGAAAGAAAATCCCTTTACCGCCAGTATGCTGATCAGCTGGTTGAGCAGGGCAATGCTTACTATGCTTTTGATACTCCGGAGGAATTGGAAGAAATGCGCAATTCTTTTCGTACAGAAGAAAATCCTTCTCCTCAATACAATGCGCAACTAAGATCAAAAATGCGCAATTCACTCACATTGGGTGAAGATGAAGTTGCCAGGCTGATCAATGAAGGGATGCCATATGTGATCCGTATCAAAATGCCGGAGAATGAAGATGTATCATTTAATGATATGATCCGAGGCGAAATCACTTTCAACACTAGCCAGGTAGATGATAAAGTATTGTTGAAAGCCGATGGAATGCCCACTTATCATCTTGCGGTGGTAGTGGATGATTTTATGATGAAGATCTCACATGCTTTTCGTGGAGAAGAGTGGTTGCCAAGTGCACCAGTACATATTTTATTATGGAAATATCTTGGTTGGGAAAGCTCAATGCCTCAGTGGGCGCACCTTCCATTGATCATGGGACCAAGCGGAAAACTGAGTAAACGCGACGGAGCAAAATATGGATTCCCTGTATTCCCCATGAACTGGACCGATCCACGCAACAATGAGTTTGTGGAAGGCTTCATGGAAAGAGGATTTTTACCGGAAGCATTTGTAAACATGCTTGCCATGCTTGGATGGAATGATGGAACCGAGCAGGAACTTTTCACATTGGCCGAACTCGAGCAGAAATTCTCTATGGACAGGGTTCATAAAGCTGGTGCAAAATTCGATTTTGAAAAAGCAAAATGGTTCAACCACGAGTGGATCAAAAGAACAACGAATACCCAGCTGGCAGAATCATTACAAACACTGGCAGAGCAGCATGGAGTAACACATTCTTACACCCATGCTACGCTGGAATACGTTGTCTCTCTTGTTAAGGAAAGATGTACCATGCTCCCTGATCTGTGGGAACAGTCATCATTCTTTTTTACGGCTCCTGCAAACCCGGATATTTCAAGCATTCAGCCAAAATGGTCTGATGCCAAGACTACATTCTTCAATGAGCTGATCAAAGAGATTGATGCGATTGATACCTGGGAAAGTGCATTCATAGAAGAAGGTTTCAAACAGATCGCTGCTCAGCAGGGAATCAAGCCAGGAGAGGTACAGTTTCCTTTGCGTATCATGCTGGTAGGTGGCAAATTCGGACCTCCTGTTTTTGATATTGCCGCAGTATTGGGTAAGGAAGAAACCATCTCCCGTATCCGCAAGGTTCTTTCATTGCTGTAAGATGATTTGCTCTGTATCTTTAATTGATAATTTGAAAATATGGCCACGGAGATCAAAAGACCACTCAGAGTGCTGGTTGCAAAAGTTGGATTGGATGGACATGACCGCGGTGCAAAAGTGATCGCCACTGCTTTGCGTGATGCAGGTATGGAAGTGATCTATACAGGCTTGCGCCAAACTCCTGAAATGGTTGTCAATGCTGCTTTACAGGAAGATGTGGATGCTATTGGCATCAGCATTCTAAGTGGCGCACACATGACAGTCTTTCCAAAAGTCATTCAACTGATGAAAGAAAAACAGATGGATGATGTGCTGCTTACCGGGGGTGGGATCATTCCTGATGAAGATATGGCAGCACTCAATGAAATGGGCGTGGGTAAATTATTTGCGCCAGGAACAGCTACTTCTGATATCGCCGACTATATCCGCAACTGGGTTAGTGAACACAGATCATTCTGATACAAACTATTGCTATGTACAATACATTATTGACTGCCATTGAAAAAGAGATCCTCATTATTACGATCAACCGGCCCGATAAAATGAACGCCATCAACAGCGATGTGATGCGTGAATTGGGTGAAGTGATCGCAGATCTTCAAAAAAATTCCAACGCCAAAAGTGCGATCATCACCGGTGCAGGACCAAAAGCTTTTGTAGCCGGTGCCGATATTGCGCAATTCACTGGTCTTTCTGTTGAAGAAGGAATGCAACTCGCACAAAAAGGACATGATGTTTTTAACAGCATAGAAAATTCATCTAAACCAGTCATTGCTGCCGTAAATGGATTTGCATTGGGAGGTGGATGTGAACTGGCCATGGCCTGTCATTTCAGAATAGCAAGTGAGAACGCAAAGTTTGGTCAGCCGGAAGTAAACCTTGGACTGATTCCAGGCTATGGTGGTACTCAGCGATTGGTTCAATTGATCGGCAAAGGAAGAGCACTGGAATTATTGATGTCAGGAAACATGATCGATGCAGCTACAGCTTTGCAATATGGATTGGTGAATCATGTGGTGCCTGCAGAAGAACTGCTCAGCAAAGCAATGTCAATTCTTGAAACTATTAATTCCAAAGCACCACTCGCAGTGGCTAAATGTATTGAAACTGCGAATGCGGTATACGATGAAACCGTTGATGGATTTGCACTCGAAGTCTCTGCCTTCGGTGAATGTTTTGGCACTGAAGACATGAAAGAAGGAGCTACTGCATTCCTCGAAAAACGAAAACCACAATTCAAAGGAGCATAATCAATAATAAATACACGACTAATTTTTTATTATGAGCTACAGAATAGAAAAAGATACCATGGGTGAAGTGCAGGTTCCTGTTGATGCACTCTATGGAGCACAAACTCAGCGAAGCATCGAGAACTTCAAGATCGCACAGGACATCAATCGTATGCCTAAGCAGATCATCCAGGCATTCGCATACCTTAAGAAAGCAGCAGCCATCACCAATTTTGAAGCGGGTGTTTTACCTAAAGAAAAATCAGATCTTATCGGTAAAGTTTGTGATGAGATCCTGGAAGGAAAACTGGATGAATATTTTCCACTTGTGGTTTGGCAAACAGGTAGTGGTACACAATCAAACATGAACGTGAATGAAGTAATTGCTTATCGCGGACATGTAATGAATGGAGGACAACTTTCTGACAAGGAAAAATTTCTTCATCCAAATGATGATGTTAATAAATCACAATCATCCAACGATACTTTTCCAACTGCCATGCACATTGCGGCATACAAAGTGCTGATCGAGAATACCATTCCAGGTATTGAGAAATTGAAAGCAACGCTGGAAAAGAAAAGCAAGGCATTCATGAATGTGGTGAAGATCGGAAGAACGCATTTCATGGATGCAACTCCACTCACACTTGGACAGGAATTCAGTGGATATGTTTCTCAACTTGATCATGGATTGAGAGCTATTAAAAATACGCTGGCGCATTTATCAGAACTCGCATTGGGTGGAACTGCTGTAGGTACTGGTATCAACACTCCTGCAGGATATTCCGAAAATGTTGCGAAGCATATTGCTGCATTGACCGGACTTCCATTCGTTACTGCAGAAAATAAATTTGAATCACTCGCTGCGCATGATGCAATCGTTGAGGCACATGGTGCATTGAAGACTGTCGCAGTAAGTTTGATGAAGATCGCGAATGATATCAGGATGTTGTCTTCCGGACCACGTTCCGGAATTGGAGAGATCTTTATTCCTGATAATGAACCAGGTTCATCTATCATGCCAGGAAAAGTGAATCCTACTCAATGTGAAGCATTAACTATGATCGCTGCACAGGTGATGGGTAATGATGTTGCGATTAACATTGGTGGTGCCACCGGGCATTTTGAATTAAATGTATTTAAGCCGATGATGATCTATAACTTCCTGCACAGTGCAAGACTGATTGGAGAAGGATGTGTTTCATTCAATGATAAATGTGCTGAAGGAATTCAACCTATCGAAGCGAACATCAAGAAGCACGTTGATAATTCCCTGATGTTGGTAACTGCACTCAACACGAAGATCGGTTACTACAAAGCTGCCGAGATCGCGCAAAAAGCGCATAAGGAAGGAACTACTTTGAAAGAAATGGCTGTGAAGCTTGGATACTTAACTCCTGAAGAATTTGATCAGTGGGTTGTGCCGGAGAAGATGGTGGGGATGTAGGAGGCTGACCAGCACGATAGTGCTGGGCTGAATTCAACTCGCTGAACAAATGCCAAAGGCATTTGGGCTGAGAGAATACAAATGCCGAAGGCATTTAAGCTGAGAGAAAGACGATGCGAAGCATCATACTTCCATTCAGCCTAACTGCCTTCGGCATTTATTCAGCATGGTGCGTTCAGCCCGCCCTTCGGGCGTTCAGCCCGTTAAAACTCCCACCTGTATTCAGTCGCACCATTTACCTTCGCCTCGATCGGCAATAAATTCGGATTGATCACAACCTCAAATGGAACCTGGATCCCATCTTCCCTTGTAAAAGTAACCGGGTACCTTGAACTGAAATACAACGCTTCACTATACCTGGAAGCATTGTAAATATTTGTCATTGACAGATAATAAAATTGCGGATGAAGATCCTTGAACTTATTGGTTCTTGTATCATACGTAAACTGGTAATTGCCTACAAAATTATTCAGCGAAGCATCTGTCCAGCTGATCTTTGTAACATTTCCTGCATTATACTCATACACCGTTCTTTCAACAGGAACTCCTCCCTGGAAATGAACCTTCTGAATAACCTGGTTACTTGAATTGTAGTAGAAGGTTTTCATGGTATCTGTCACAGTTCCATTTTCATCAGTCCTTACAATTGAAGTCACATTGCCAGTTCCATCATAATTAAACTTAGCAATAGATCCAAGTGAGTAACCACCAAGTCCATCAGGGTTCCAGATCTCAATACCACTGATCTTATTCTGCGCAGTATATTGAATCCTTCTTTGTGGATTCACGGTTGAATTGATTTGCCCGATCATTGAGTTTCCAGAATAATACAGGAATTCTTCACGAATGGCTCCGCCACTTACTTTCTCTTCTGCTTTCAATTTTCCTGCTGGAGCATCAACAAGGGAATCAGAAACTCCCCCAACATTCACCTGGAAACTACAGGTTTGAATTCCATAGGTTAGAGTGAAATCAGAAATTTCAGTTTGTGAAGGCGTGCCGGCTGCACCGATCTGTAAAGTATAGGTTCCAGCCGCAGGAAATTCTCCCTCACCGGCAAAGAGGATCCCGTTTACTAAATTCGAAGCAATCTGAAAGGTTCCCGGCTTCGTTACATTTACCGTCATTTCAACATAATGAGTGGCATTTGTTTCTTTGCCTGCCTCATATTGTCCACCGGTAACGATGCTGCTGCATTCTATAGTTCCTTCCGAAGTTCCTCCAACAGGAACTGAGTACAATCGACTCTTGAATGTTCCGTTTCGGATGCTTGTGAGACCTGTCAATGGATTCACTACTAATCCACTGAATACGCCTTCCACTCTTGCAGTGTCCAGTTTAGTGATGCTGATGGAAAAATCTCCTAATGATGGATCATTGAAGTAAACCTGCTCACCATTGATGAAATAGGCAAAGCTTACATTATCATTTGAGTAGGTTCCCCCGGTCAAAGGCTGACCAATTACCTGGAGGAATATTTGTTCTGTACCGTCGGAAGTGGTTCCTTCCAGGAACAGTGCCTGGATATCACCCTGCGATGCAATGTAGGCAGTATCTACAGCGCCATTTCTATCTTTGGCTGAATCTGTAAATGCCCACTGGCTTGTGTTGTCTTCCGGAATAATTGGCTGAGCTTCCTGGCTTAATTCCCTTTTACAGGAAAAGAAAAATACCACCAGGGTTAAGATTTTCAAACAGGTGGAAAAGGTATTCATGGTGTTATTAACTACAAAACCTGTACCGTATCGTTCACGGGTGTATTAGTTTCGATAGTTGGATTACCATTTCCGGGCTCCTTATGAAAGAATTTCTTCTGAAATAAAAGTATGGCTATCACACCAATAGATATGGATGCATCGGCCAGATTAAAAATCGGAGCAAAGAAAGTAAATGGTTCACCACCCCAGATAGGGATCCAATCAGGAAGCATTTTATCTTCAATGATCGGTACATAAAACATGTCTACAACTCGCCCATGAAGAAAACCGGCATAACCTCCGCCCTGCGGAAACACTTTTGCCAATGGCAATCCATGATCACTCGCGGAAAAGATCATCCCATAGAACATACTGTCAATAAGGTTTCCAAGCGCTCCAGCAAAGATCAGCCCCACACAAACAATGAATCCCTTATGATATTTTTGTTTGATGATACTCCTGATATAGAAAACTCCAAACACCACTGCAATCAACCTGAATATGGTAAGCGCAAGCTTTCCCCAGCTTCCGCCAAATTTCCAACCCCAGGCCATCCCTTCATTTTCAATAAAGAATAACCGGAACCATCTGCCAAACACGAAGATCTGCTCTCCATAAAGCATATTGGTCTTTACCCAAAACTTCAGCACCTGGTCTGCCAGCAATATTGCAATAATGATAATGGCAATGGTTCTACCTTTCACTGTATCAATTTTAATCGTTTCAAAGATAATGAAATACTATTCCCGCTATTCCTGATAATAAACTCTTTTCACACGCTGCGAAATGCCTGTAAGGATCTCATAAGGAATGGTTTCTGCCCACACAGCCAACTGTTTTACCGATAACTCAGGACCAAACACAATAACCTCCTCCCCTTCCATTACACCAGGGATATCAGTAATATCGATCATGGTCATATCCATGCAAACTGTCCCAACCACCGGTGCCGGCTGGCCATGAACCAGCATAAACCCCTTACCATGACCGAGTTTGCGGGAATAACCGTCGGCATAACCGATCCTGACAGTGGCAATTACAGAATCTCTTTTCAGTACACCCCGGCGATTATAGCTGACCGTTTCCCCGGCCGGTAAATGCCTGATCTGGGCAATTGTTGATTTGAGCCTCGATACTTCCGTCAATTCCAGTCTGCGGTCTCCGGAACTATCGATCCCATATAACCCGATCCCTAATCGCACCATATCAAAATGAAAATCCCTGTGCCTGTTGATCCCCGATGTATTGGCTGCATGACGGATCACTTTGTATCCAAGATCTGATTCTATTTTACCCACTAGTCTTGCAAATTTTTCGGCCTGCTGCCTGGTAAATTCATCTTCCAACGGATCTTCACTTCCAACAAAATGGGTGAATACCGATCGAACTGCAAAGTTTCCGTTCCTGATGATCTCCATCATAGCAAGAATATCCTTCTCTTCAAATCCTAACCTGTTCATGCCCGTTTCCAATTCGATATGCACCGGGAACTCACTGATTCCTTCAGAATCCAGGTAATGATTGAATTGTTTCAGAAAATTCAATGAATAGATATCAGGCTCGAGGTTATATTCTACCAATGATTCAAAAGAAGAACTATCGGCATTCATCACCATGATCGGTAATCGGATCCCTCCTTTCCGCAGATCAATTCCTTCATCCGTATATGCAACAGCTAGGTAATCGATCTTATGAAACTGAAGGGCATTCGCTATTTCAAAGCTTCCACTTCCATAAGAAAATGCTTTGACCATCGCCATCACTTTTGTACCCGGTTTCAATAAAGCTTTATAGGAAGAAAGATTTTGTAACAATGAATTCAGATTGATCTCCATCATCGTCTGATGAACTTTTTCTTCCATCAAATGCACGAAGGATTCCAACCCAAATTTCCTGGCACCTTTGAAAAGGATCACTTCATCATGAAATGGCAGATGGGGAAATTTTTCTTTCAGATCATCAACAGAAGTATAGAAACTGCAATCTTTTATGCCTGCATCAATAAATTTTTTCTCATGAAGAGATATCTGCAAACCCACACCAATCAAACGATCAATATTTCTCTTGACAAGGGATTGTGCAACTTTCTCATACAGTTCATCTTCATGCATACCTGACTCCAGGATATCTGTAAGTATAACCGTTCTTTTTGGATGCTGCTGTTGCTGTGAAAGGAAATCAAGGGCAATTTCCAGTGAACTTAAATCAGCACTGTAACTATCGTTGATGATAGAATTATTATGCAGACCTTTTTTCAGTTCAAGTCGCATGGCCACTGGCAATAAATGTCGTATCCCTTCTGTGTTCAAACCTAGATAAAGTAACACACACCAGCAATGAATGGCATTTTCGATATATGCTTTATCCTGGAATGGTATACTTACTGAAACATTTTTACCATCATAGATCCCTACAAGATCAGTATAATGACCAGTTTTTTCAACCTTAATTATTTGAAGTGTTGCGCTCTTTTTATAACTCCAGCTGAATAATTGATCTTCAGTAAATGATTGATGTATATGATCTTCAATCAATGAATGATCGCTGCAATAAATCAGTTTTTTTACACCCTGGAAAAGAAGCAGTTTTTCTTCCAGCTTTTCTTCCATACTGCTGAAACCCTCATTGTGAGCGGCTCCCAGGTTGGTCAGTATTCCAATGGTTGGCTGAATGATCTTCTGCAAAATATTCATTTCACCAGACTTCGAAATGCCTGCTTCAAAAATGCCCATGGTATGGTGTTCATTCATCTGCCATACACTAAGCGGCACACCGATCTGGGAATTATAACTTCTGGGACTTCTGACAACACTGAATTTATCCATCAGCAACTGGTGTAACCATTCTTTGATGATGGTCTTTCCATTACTTCCCGTGATCCCGATAACAGGATAATTAAAATTAGCACGATGGTGCGCCACCAGCGTTTGCAGTGCATGCAAAGCATCTGGTAACTTTAAAATATTGGCACCAATGTATTGCGTAGAATCCACCTCTTCCATCACAACAAAATTTCTGACTCCATTATCATACAACTCCGGAAGAAACTGGATAGCATTCCGATGCGAGGTCTTTAATGCAAAAAATAATGAACCAGCCGGAAATAAAAGTTTCCGGCTGTCTAATAACAAATGGTCAATTACATTATTCTCTCCTGCTGCTATGACGCCTGCATCAAGAATATTCTTTATATCGTTGATATAGTATTTCAATAAATGAATTTAATGAAGATCGATATCGCCTGCCCTCGCTTCTTTCTCTTTTTCTTCTGCTTCTTTATTGGCCACCTGAATAGAATATACAATGGATGCCGCAATACATACAAGAATTACCAGCAGTGATACATAAACAGGAATATGCACGTGGAACATAGCCACCAGCATCTTCAAACCAATAAATACCAATACCACGGCAATTCCCTGCTGCAGGTAAGCAAATTTATTCACAGCTCCTTTCAGCAGAAAATATAAAGACCTTAATCCGAGTACAGCAAAAATGTTGGAAGTATAGATCACCAGCCTGTTCTGTGAGATTCCGAATACTGCAGGTATAGAATCTACTGCAAAAATGATATCTGTTGTTGCCAGCATAACCACCACCACAAACATACTGGTGTAATACTTTTTGCCTTCAACCCTTACACTGAATTTTCCGTTACCATCATGGGGTACAAGTGGTAGAAATCTTTTCAGCAACTTATAGACAGCGTTCTCCCCCATATCCGTTTCTTCACTTTCTTTTGCACTGAACATCTTGATACCTGTAACCACAAGTATGACTCCAAATATATATAACAGCCATTCAAAACGCTGAACCAGTGCAATTCCTACAGTTATGAAGATCAACCTGAAAACAATCGCCATCATGATTCCTATCAACAACACACGTGCATAAAATGCTTCCCTGATGCCAAAGAACGAGAGAATCAAAATGAAAACAAATATGTTATCAATACTTAACGACCATTCTGTGAGATAAGCACTAAGGTATTCCAGGGCTGCTTTCTGACCTTCTTCATACCATACAAATCCCATGAATGCCAGCGCTAGTGACACCCAGAATATTGTCTGCCACAAAGCCTTCTGAATTGTGATATGTGTGTTCTTCTTGCTGAGTAATCCCAGGTCGAAGATCAATGCCAACACCAATATCCCTCCAAATACCAGGTACGTAATTGTTTCCGTATTCATGCCAAAAATTAAGGTTGCAAAGATAAACAGAACGGAACAAGTCCTGCATTTAGGCCCTCGTGTATTTCCGCTTTCTTACATATTGATACAATAAAGCGGCCAGCAGGATGATCAATACCGGAACTGCAACATTGATAAACTGCCAGGTTGATTTTTCTGCATCAACTTTTTTAGGATCCAGCAATCGAAGGGCTACATCCTTGGAACGGGCTTCCAGCACGCCTTGCGGATTAACCAGGTACTCAATGCAGTTCAACAGGAAATCTTTATTGGCATGCTGAACCTGCGTAAACTGGTTATAGCCCATAGGTAAAGGACCTTCTTCCTGCGTTACTACATTCGTAGCTATATCTGCATCAGAAATTACGATCATGCTGTTATTCTCTGAACGATTCTTATATGGCTTCCCAAATCTCTGCAGTTGTTGCGCTACTTCCAACGGCAGCCTGTTATTATATAGTGAAGTGAAGTTTCCTTCCAACAAAACTGCAACAGGAATATTTGATTTATTGAAGGTCCTGAGATCTGCTTCCGTTTGAACACTATTGAGTGAAACAATTGCAGGAGTCGTCAGCAAGCGGGTATTGGCTGAACTGGATAATAAAAATGTTTTCTTTACTCCTTCGGCAGCTACCGTATCCATTGAATTTGGAAAAATCGACAATACATTATCCAGGTTCTTACTGATAGGATGGCCATTATAGTTTGATAACAATGGAAAATATGGCCATGGGATCAATTGCATCTGGGGCTGGTCACCCATAGTTCCTACCACCATAGGGATTTTCTCAGATTGCAGATCCTGGAGCAAATCAGGATTAATGCGCACTCCATACCGGAATAGCAGGTCATCAAGATTCAGGTTTCTGTCGAAGGCAATAAAATCACTTCTTTTCCGCATCAGGCTGTCCATCTCGGCATATAATCTGTCGATCATCCAGATGATCTTTCCTCCATTCATGACATACTGATCCAGTTTTAATTTCTGATCATCTGTAAATCCTGATGTTGGCTTAACGATCATCATCGCATCAAAATCAGCAGGAATAAATGGAACACTATCTATTGGCAAGAATCCAAATCCATAATTTGGTTTGAGGGTATTTTCAATCAGGTCATAAATATTATAACTCAATGGCTCTCCATTTCCTACCAGGTAGCCAATATTTGGAACTGAGTCACGTGTGATCTTGTCGATCGCATTTGCAAATTTGTATTCCAGTAATGCTTCAGCATTGTTGAGAGATTCGTAGCCGCCGGTAAGACTTTGTCCCTGCAAAAAATTCACCGGAAAATTTATTCCGCCTGAACTTACCATTGCACCTGCATACACCAGTCTTTCTTCCTGTGCTTCCCCTGCCTTTGCAGTTACTTTTACATTTGTTGGTTTAATACCTAGTGAATCGGAAACATAAGTTATAAAAGCCGCTTTGGCAGTATCTTCCAGCCCATCTCCAGGTTTTTGAAATTTTATGTTGATATTATTCCGGCTGAGTTCCCTGAATTCTTCCAGTAATTCACGGGAAGCATTTGAGAGTTGTTTAAAACCAGCAGGCATATCACCATCAAGAAATACCGTGATGCTTACTTTATCATTCAGCCTGTTAAGTAATTTCTTAGTGGGGGTTGAAAGAGTATATCTTTTCTCTGCAGTAAGGTCGATCCTTGTATGTACCACTGATGTGAGGTAATTGATCAGCACCAACACTACAATTACCAGCACCCATCCATATTTTGAACGTATGATCTTTTCCATATTAGCGGTTCAGGAGATTCTTGTTGGTGATTAATAAAAAGAAACTGATCACTGAAAGAAAGTAAACCAGGTCGCGGGTATCAATTACACCCCGACTGATGCTCTTGTAATGAAAATCTATCCCGAGCATGGCAATATAATAATCAGCACCTGCCTCAAAAGCAGGGATCCTGCTAATCGCTTCAAAACCATTATAGATCAAAAAACATAAAAAAGCACCCAGCACAAAAGCGACCACTGCATTTGGAGTAAGCGAACTGCTGAATATACTGATCGCGGCAAAGACAGCTGAAAGTAAGATTAATCCAAGATAGGATCCGATGGTTGCGCCGGTATCAATGCCACCAACTGCAGAAAGCTTTTGAACACTGATTGCATAAATGATAGTTGGAATGATGGCAATGATCACCACCAGTAAGGATGCAAAATATTTTCCTCCTATGATCTGTGACCTGGTGAGTGGCTTGGTTTGAAGTATCTCAAAAGTTCCTGCCCTGAATTCATCAGAAAAACTTCTCATGGTGATTGCCGGGATCAGGAATAATAAAATGAATGGCGCCAGTTGAAAGAACCTGTCGAGCGTAGCATATCCATAATCAAGAATATTATCAGGAAATACGAACAGGATCAACCCGTTCAATAAAAGAAAGACTGCTATCGTGATCAGGCCGGTGAGGTTACTGAAAAACTGCCGGAGTTCTTTTTTACAAATTGCCCACATATGAACGAAAATAATGAGAAAATTGAAAGACAGGCCTTTAAACGAAAAAAGCGCGAAGCTTCTTGCTTCGCGCCCTCAATATTGTAACAGAAGTTGTTACACGGCAAAACTTTCACCGCATCCGCATGACCTGCTGGCATTGGGATTACTGAAGTAAAACCCTTTTCCATTCAGCCCATCAGAAAAGTCAAGTGTTGTATTTACCAGGTAAAGAAAACTCTTCAGGTCTGTCACCACTTTTACATCATTATCTTCAAACACCTGGTCCATTGGCTTCGATTCATTATCGAAGTCAAGTTTGTACGACAGTCCCGAGCAGCCACCACCAACTACAGAAACACGGAGGAAATAACCATCCTGCTCTGCGATGTTGGCGTCTGACATCAATTTCCTGACCTTTTCTCTTGCTTTATCACTTACGTAGATCATAATATATGATTAGTGTACTACTTTCTCATCGAACTGGATCTCTTCCATTCCCTGCTTTTTCCTGTAATCGTTGATAGCTGCTTTGATAGCATCTTCAGCCAGTACAGAACAGTGAATTTTTACCGGAGGAAGGTTCAGTTCTTCCACGATATCCATGTTATCGATCTTCAGTGCTTCGTCAACAGTTTTTCCCTTCAGCCATTCTGTAGCTACAGAAGATGAAGCGATCGCTGATCCGCAACCGAATGTTTTAAATTTTGCATCCTTGATCAAACCGGAAGCTTCGTCAACTTCGATCTGGAGGCGCATTACGTCGCCGCACTCTGGTGCACCCACCAGGCCGGTTCCTACATTTGCTTTTGCTTTATCAAGGGTTCCAACGTTCTTGGGGTTGGAATAGTGGTCAATTACTTTTTCTGAATATGCCATGATAATTTGTTTTTGTTGGTTTGTTGAATTTTAGTGATGTGCCCACTCGATGCTGTTCATATCAATTCCTTCCTTGAACATTTCCCAAAGCGGACTCATTTCTCTCAGTTTCAAAACGGTGTTGCTCACCTGTTCGATGGTATAATCGATCTGCTCTTCGGTGGTGTATTTACCCAGTCCGAAACGCAGTGAACTGTGTGCCAGGTCATCACCCAATCCCAGTGCCTTCAGCACATAAGATGGTTCGAGGGATGCAGAGGTACATGCAGATCCGGAAGAAACTGCAATGTTCTTATTGAATCCCATCATCAAACCTTCTCCTTCAACATATTTGAAAGAGATATTGGCCACATGTGGCAAACGGTGTTCTGTACTTCCGTTTACATAAGCTTCTTCAAGCTTGAGTAAAGCGTTTTCCAGTTTATCACGAAGCTTGCTGAGGCGTTCTGCATCAGCAGCCATTTCATTCTTTGCGATCTCACAAGCTTTTCCGAAACCTACGATACCTGCAACGTTCAGGGTACCACTGCGCATTCCACGCTCATGGCCGCCACCGTCCATCTGGGCAGTAACTTTAACACGAGGATTCTTACGGCGAACATACAATGCACCAACACCTTTAGGTCCGTACATTTTGTGAGCAGTGAATGCCATCAGGTCGATACCATCCTTGTTTACATCAACAGGGATCTTACCAACTGCCTGAACTGCATCAGAAAAGAACAGAACTCCATGCTTTTTAGCGATCGCGCTGATCTCCTTTACAGGCTGGATCACTCCAACTTCATTGTTAGCATACATGATAGCAATGAGGATGGTTTTAGGAGTGATGGCAGCTTCAAGTTCCGCCAGGTCGATCAGACCGTCTGTTTTTACATTGAGGTAGGTAACTGAGCCACCCATTTTCTCAACGTGTTTACAGGTATCAAGTACAGCTTTGTGTTCAGTATTAGCGGTGATGATATGATTTCCTTTTGCGGCATACATATCAAAAACACCTTTGATAGCGAGGTTATCGGCTTCTGTAGCACCGGAGGTGAAAATGATCTCTTTAGGATCAGCACCAATCAGAGCAGCAACCTGCTCACGTGCATAATCTACCGCCTCTTCAGTTTCCCAACCGAAAGGATGGCTTCGGCTGGCAGCGTTACCAAACTTTTCCGTAAAGTATGGCAACATGGTTTCCACAACACGGGGGTCACAAGGTGTTGTAGAATTATGGTCCAGGTAAATTGGGAGCTTCAGCATAAAATATATAAGTTTTAAATCCAGTTTATTAAACGCAAATTTAGTTCAATTGGTTCTAAATTTAGGCCTGCCGCAAAACCATGACGGCTTTTTTACCAAACTCGTAAACAGTTAACCTAAATAATCCACATGCTTAAAGTTGAACATATAGGGATCGCCGTTAAAGACCTCTCAAGTTCCATTCCTTTATTTGAAAAGATGCTGAATTGTCAGTGCTATAAAACCGAATCAGTGGCTTCTGAAAAAGTGGATACAGCATTTTTCCAAAAAGGGGAAACAAAGATTGAGCTGTTACAAAACATTGGAGAAGAAGGGGTTATTCAGAAATTCATTGAAAAGAAGGGAGAGGGAATTCACCATATCGCTTTTGAAGTGGCCGATATCAGGGCTGAAATGGAACGATTAAAATCTGAAGGATTTGTTTTGCTGAACCAGGAGCCTAAACGGGGAGCTGACAATAAAATGGTTTGTTTTCTACATCCGAAGGGAACGAATGGGGTGTTGGTGGAGTTGTGCCAGGAGAT
>CBHWDO010000012.1:0-103336 GCA_966112615.1 uncultured bacterium | reverse complement strand
AACAATCATCTTGTTAACCTAACCTTCAAATGGCCGAAGATTGGGGGAGCTTACAGGTCACCACACTTACTTTCTTGTCGAAAGTCAAAATTTATATCAATTAAATTTAAATTTGAAATTCTCATTATTTCGATGTTGTGTCGGTCTTACCTTTGCCTGTTACGTTAGAATGCTTGGGGTTATGGCGATATTCTGTGTTCCGTCTGCGTAATTTAAAGCCAATGATGAACTAATCTACAAGTTTTCTTCTACTGCTCATGTGGTGGCATTCCGTGTTCCGTCAGTTTTATTTATCAATAAAGTTCAATGGTATTAAAGTCGTTTAGAGCCTATCCATCACCCACCATGTTATAAGCCAATGTAATACTCGGGTTTAAATCATGAACAATCAACTTATTCCCCGGTTTTAATATTAATATGTAACTTATTGTGGTTTTCTAATTCAATATTCATCATAGATTCAGAAAATAAATAAATGTTACCATTAAACATCAATTCCATATTTGTGCACAAAAGCTCACCAGACGTTTCATCTCTCATCTCCATCTCTTGATCTTTATCCATTTCTAAAAATAACTCTGTTTTTTGAATTAATGAATCTGCGACACCTGATGGATTTACTGACTTTGGAATATAGAAAGATAAAAATCTAACCTTGTTTTCAAAATCAAGGCAAAGGGTACATCTTACGATCAATTTTTCTTGTTGACTAACAACAGGAACATCTTGTGAAACTTTTGCTGCATGAGAAAAACTATCAACATACTCTCGTTCTAAATTTGAAAGGTCTTTTCTAATTGGAGTGGTAGGTTTAGGGTCAGATCTATTGCCTGTTTCATCTTTTGCGCTCCAATCACTTCCGTCAGAACTAAAAGCAATTGATTTTTGGCTATCTAAGGTCCAACCAAGTAACTTGCCTGTCCATTTTAGTTCTCCCTTATCTATTTTTGTAGCAGAGTCCAATGTTTCATGCTTATATTTCATCCCTTCAGATGCGACGACCTCTAAATATTCCACACCTACAAATTCAAGATTTTCATCTACGTAAGAAGGCTTGAGAACTATATTATCCGAATTTCCATTCATCGCTATCGATGGATACAAAACTCCATGAAGCATGTCGCCCATGATTAACTTATTGGTTATAGCAATACTTAATTTGTAATCAAAATTTTTTTCTCTAGTAATTTTTCTTGCAAATGAAGCTGCAAGAAAATTGTAAACAAAAGTATTTAGGTCATTAAATTTTAGAGTATCAGAAGCAAATTGGTAAATCGAATGAAAAGCTCTTCCGCTTTGAAGCAACTGAGAAACATTTTCGCTGAATCCTATATGGTTAAGTAAAAGTTTAGCTTTTGTTTTCCAAATTGACAAAATCAATCTATCTCCTGTTTTAGCATTAAGCTCAAAAAAAGGAACGTTCTTAGAAATACTTCCGTAAAACATCGGCTGGCCAATATCATTGGCTCTACCATATTCTGATATAAATTGGGGTGGAGGGTAAGAAAGCTCCGCTATGTGTTTGGGCTTGTCTTTACAAATTCTACTCCTATATAAGTACACTCCTGGATCAAACGATGGAACAGTCATTCTGAATCCTTTGAACAAGGGAAATAATAGGTCTTCTATTTCTTTGATTGAAGCAGTTCTGTAGTCTAAGTTTTCTAATAAAGAAATATTTTCCAATATTGCTGCCTGATTTAATTCAAGATTTTCCATGTAAAAGAAATTAGTTCTCCTGCGTATAATTTACGATGACTGCACAACTGCACACAACTCTAAAGCATTTGAGATTGTTTGGCAATAGCGAATTGTCAGCCTGGAACAAATGCTAAATTGCAATACAAATGTTGAAGTTAAGGACTAATGATCAACAGCATAATGTTTGCGGATTATAAGGCTAAGAAATGCTTTGCAGTTGATTGCTTCAATGTCTAGCCAGGCTATTGCAAATGCACTATTGTCATGGCGTTGGGTCTTTATAGAACTAACTTAGTTCTAATGATTTTAGCTTAAACAAGTTGATTTGGCTTATCTTATCCCTATGAATTACAATGGTCAACTTAGCAGGATACTTAAACTTCATTTCACTTAGCTTAAATGTCCAAAGCATTATTTCGAGTAAATCTTCGTCCCCTATATTTTTATGTTCTTTGATTCTGGTTATACCGGAACCAAAAACGGGTACTGAAACACTTTTCTGAGCGTAAATCCGATTGACTCTGTCCCAAAAGTTTATTAGAAATTCAATATATTCTGGCATGGTTAGGGTTGCCCTATTATATTCATCAAACTTAGAAAATGCAGTAAGGATATAATCATCATCATAGACGAATAAGGTGCTTAGCTTAAACTTAACAGATTTTCCACCCCGAAGTCTATTGTAATTTCTGTCTAGAATATCTGAAGCATCAGAACTGTCTTCTATAAACTTGTCAAGTTGATTGATATTGTTCTTAAAGAAACTATTAATGAATATACCGTTCAATGATTTGTGCGATATTATTTTATCATCGACAGTAGTATCGAAAAACTCGTTAAACGGAATAGCCTTCAAGCCTGATTCTGAAAATAAATCCCCGCATTTAATATTTACGTTGCTTCCTTGAATATTGATAATGATGTTTGTTAGTCTATTTGCTTTCACCCAAATCAGTATATAACTCAGAACTAATAATCCGAAAATTATAAATCCACATACTTTTAAGTAGTCTTTATACCGGTCCGGTACTATGTTAAACAGAAGCACGAAAGATAGAATGCCAGAAACAACCGAAAAAATAATCCAAAATTGGCTTCTAACATTTTTATCAAGAAATCTTACTTTCATTCAATCACACTTTATAAAAATAATCATTTGCGGTTTTCCCTGAATCAGCTGTGAAGGCGGAATTGCTTAAAGCAGCCTTTATAACATCCTTGTTCATTGGCACATGCAACACCGGCACCTTACTTTTTGAGTCTCTAAATATTGGTAATTTGTTCCATAAATTCTTTACGTTCGTGTTTAGACTTTGATGATCAGCAGTGAGTAACTCCTCTTTGGATTTTAGTTCTGGATAAATAACTATTATTGGAAGTTTAAGTGTGTTTATTGCGTAATCTACTTCTTCTCTTAATGCCCTGGAATTAGCAGTATTGGTGCTTAGAAATAGGATGACATTTTTTGAATTCCTTAGTCTTTCTCTTAATCTTGGCTTAAGAGTGTTTTCCCAATCACTGTCATCTCGCACATTATATGTCGTTTCATGTGCATTATTAAATGGAAACGAGCTATCCGAACCTTTCCAAGCTTTCAAAATACTGTAATAACAAAAGTCTTTAGTTGCATGGGCACCAAGTGTAGAATCATTGAATGGTTCGCTCACATAAAATGCGGGATAATTGCAAGTTTTAGCCATAGTACAGTTTTAAGAGTAGTTTTTAACGGACTTCGGGATCCTATTGCCAACAATTCAAATATATAAGAAACCTTCATCCCTTGCAAGATGCTATGACCACCTTCCTTTAATTGATAACCGCAAGTTAGAAATGAAAGTAGTAGTTGGGGAAAATGCATTACTTTAATCTATTCTGCAACCAACTCTACCACAACCACCTCTCCCTCCTTTACCACACCGAACTCTTTCCTCACCACCCACTCCTCCACCAACCCTACAAACTCTCTCGTCATAATCCTTTGCGGGGTCGCAATAATTATATGTGTCCCAAGAAAAAGAAAATGCCTGATCATCTTCAGCAAATCTTCAAATGCGTCAGGCTCATAATTTACATCACTCAATAATAATAATTCTGGTTTCAAGGAAGAAGGAAGTGAACGCCAATCAAGCAACTGAGCTGATACATTATTTAAATGCGCAATATTTTTTTGTAACAACTCAACTGCATCTGGGAGATAATCCGATACTATAACTCGATGAGCAAATTGCGCTGCAAACAACGAAGGCAACCCCAATCCAGCACCAACTTCCAGCACTTCTTTGCCACGAACCAAATCAGGATTGCGAGACAGATACTCCACCATCCCCAACGCCGAACTCCACACCTTTGTCCAGTATGGAAATGCAGGGTTCTTCCCTTCCTGGACAGAGCGGGTGTACCATTCTTTTACCTCACCAGGATCAGGAACCTGCAGGCTGATCCCATATAAAGTTTCAGTGTGCAAAGAGAATGGTAACGACATGAGCAAAGGTTGCTTATTTTTATTTCAATAACCTAACGATATGCGATTGTCAATGTTGATTTTGGCTATGGTTGCTTTCACCATAGTAAATGCTCAGACCCCCACATGGAAAGAACCGAACTTCATTAAGACTGATATCAATCCCATCATGGGTCCTGATTCTTCTTACACTTTCTATTGCCCGGTGAAGAAGGCGAATGTGAAGTGGCAGAAGGCAGATGTGTTCAATCCTGCTGCCATCGTGAAAGACGGCAAAGTGCACCTGCTCTTTCGTGCTGAAGATGATCCGCATGCGATCCTGGGTGGACGAACTTCGCGCATAGGCCTGGCCGTTAGTGAGGATGGGATCAACTTCACCAGGCGTGATAAACCTGTGCTCTATCCTGATAACGATGCTTTTAGGATCTATGATTTTCCCGGCGGTTGCGAAGATCCACGTGTGGTCGAGGCTGAAGGCATCGGTTACGTGATGTGTTATACAGCATGGAATGGAAAGACTGCCCGACTGAGTATCGCTCACTCAAAAGATCTTATCAAGTGGGTGAAAAAGGGTCCTGCATTTTTAAAAGCATACAAGGGCAAATACAAAGACACCTGGTCGAAGTCGGGATCGATCGTCACTGAATACCGTAATGGTAAACAGCTCGCGAAAAAGATCAATGGTAAATACTGGATGTACTGGGGTGAACATTTTATCAACCTGGCATGGTCGAATGATATGGCGATCTGGCATCCACTGGAGAATGAAGATGGATCGCTCAAACGTGCTGTGGAAACACGCAAGGGTTTCTTCGACAGTGATCTGACTGAATGCGGTCCTCCTGCTGTGTTGACGGATAAAGGCATAGTGCTCCTATACAATGGTAAGAACGCGGAAGATGATCGCGCGGCATCGGATCTTCCGAAAGGTATGTACAGCGTTGGACAGATCATCTTCGATCCGAAAGATCCGGGTAAAGTGTTGCAACGGTCCGACAAGCCTTTTCTTCAACCTACATTGCCTCATGAAATTACAGGACAGTACAAGGCCGGAACGACTTTCGCCGAAGGACTGATCTTCTTCAAAAACAAATGGTGGCTCTACTACGGAACCGCAGATAGTTTTGTTGGCCTCGCAGTGATGGAGTAAACTTTCGCGCGAATGCAGTAAACTTGCAACCTATGAAGAATATGCAGGATGTTATTTTGTCGACCGTGGAGTTTGTGAAGAAGACTTTGGAAAATGCTGAGGGCGGGCACGATTGGTTTCATATTGAACGTGTCTGGAAGACTGCACGCACCATCGCAGAAACGGAGGATGTTGATTCAACGATCGTGGAACTGGCTGCATTGCTTCATGATATCGCCGATTCAAAATTTCATCATGGTGATGAAACGGTTGGTCCACGGATCGCAAGAGAATTTTTGAACGAGAAACAATTGCCTGCAGAAGTGATTGATCATGTGGTGAAGATCATCGAAAATATTTCTTTCAAAGGTGGAAATCATGCGAGTGAATTTTCATCGCGCGAATTGATGGTGGTGCAGGATGCAGATAGATTGGATGCGCTGGGCGCCATCGGTATTGCAAGGGCTTTCAATTATGGAGGATTCAAGAACAGGGCGCTCTATGATCCTGCGTTTCCTCCGAATCTCAATATGGATAAGGAGACTTATAAAAAGAATACTGCTCCTACCATCAATCATTTCTACGAAAAATTATTGTTGCTGAAGGATCGAATGAATACGGATACGGGTAAGATCATGGCGGTGCAAAGACACCAGTTCATGGAGAAGTTTTTGGAGGAGTTTTATAGAGAGTGGGAGGGGGGTTGACCCGGCGTTCTGCCCGGCCTTAGGGCCGTTCAGCCCGGGGCCGTTCAGCCCGGAAGGCCAATAGCCGCAGGGCGTTGAATACTACCAATACGGTTGAACCTTCATGGCCTATTACCGCGGGTCCCATGGAGATCTTGCCGAGAATGGTGAGAGGGATTAACAACGCCACCATACCAAGACTGATAAATAAGTTTTCCTTGATGATCGTCTTGGCTTTGCGACTTAACGCGATCGCGAAGGGGAGTGTGTTGAGCTTGTCGGCCATGAGTGCGATGTCGGCGGTTTCGAGCGCTACATCGGAACCAGCGGCGCCCATCGCGATGCCCACAGAACTGGTTGCCATCGCCGGTGCATCGTTCACGCCATCTCCTACCATCGCTACTTTTCCCTGTTTTTGAAGGTCCTTGATCACATCGAGTTTTTGCTCCGGGAGAAGGTTGCCGATGGCCTGGGTGATGCCGATATTCTTTGCAATGGAATCTGCTACCTGCTGGTTGTCGCCGGTTAACATCACCATCTTTTTAATGCCTATCTGTTGCAGTCGCTGCAGAGTTTCCTTCGCATCATCGCGCGCAATATCCATGATGGTCAGGATCCCTATCAACTCATTATCTTTTTGTACCAGCATGGTGGTATTGCCCTGTAGCTGGTGCTTCTCCACTTCATTTATAATTTCCTGGGAAACCTTGTGATCATTTTCAAGAAGTAATTCTTTATTACCGATGCGAATTTCAGCGCCATTGTATTCGGCCTGGACACCTCGACCGGTGATGGCTTTCATATTTTTTGCAGGCTCTACATCTTCATCGAGTTCTGCAAGTGTTCCTTCCACAGCAGCAGCCGCAAGCGGGTGATCACTGAGTTTTTCTACCGCGGCAATGGTCTTCAATAATTCAGTGCGATTGAATTGGTTGACAGGATAAACGCCGGTTAGTTTTGGCTTGCCTTCTGTCAGTGTTCCTGTCTTATCAAATGCAATGGTATCAAGGGATCCAAGGTCTTCGAGTGGTTTACCTCCTTTAACTAATACACCGCCACGTGCAGCTCTTGCTACACCACTGAGGATGGCGGAAGGAGTTGAAATGGCCAGTGCGCAAGGACTTGCGGCTACCAATACCGACATCGCGCGGTAGAAACTTGCAGAGAATGGTTCTTCAATGATGAGAAATGCAAACAGCAATAAGGTTACAATGATTAGTACGATGGGAACATAGTATCGTACGATGTTGTCGGTGAAATGTTGGGTAGGTGATTTCTGCGATTGCGCTTCATTCACGAGTTTGATCAATCTTGAGATGGTTGAATCTTCAGCTTTCTTACTCACCTGGATCTCGATAGCATGTGATCCATTAATAGATCCTGCAAATACCCTGTATTTCTGATCGAGTTTGTCCGGATTCGTGGAGATCTTTGAAAGATCAACAGCGATCTTATCAACCGGGATACTTTCACCAGTGATAGGAGCCTGGTTCACGCTGCTGCTTCCATGTACCACGATACCATCGGCTGCGATCTTTGAATTTGGTTTGATAAGAATTGTATCGCCCGGTTGAAGTTTCTCGATCGGTACTTCCTGGTAGTCATTATTGACTTTCAATAAAGCAGTTTTAGGTGCGAGGTCTGCCAGTGCTTCAATGGATTTTTTAGCGCGATCCATCGCATAGTGTTCGAGCGAATGGCCGATGGAAAAAAGGAATAGCAATAAGCCGCCTTCAGCCCATTCATTCAATGCAGCAGCGCCCAAAGCAGCCACCAGCATGAGGAAGTCGATATCGAATTTTTTATTGCGGATACCATGATATGCTTCAATGGCTGTATAATATCCACCGAAGAAATAGCAGATAATGTAGAAGATGAGTGAGACGTAAAAAGGAACTTCCTTGATAAAAGAGAATGCGAATCCCAGGAACAGGAATACGCCACAAAGCAGGGCAAACAGGAATTCACGGGATATTTTGAACGGAGACGCTGCGTGACTGTGATTATTCATCAGGGTTGTTTTACCGAGCTGACCAACTCCGAAGGAGTTGGGCTGAACGCTGGGTGCTACACCCGTTCAGCCCAACTCTTTTGGAGCGATTTTGTCCGGGTGTAACACCCGGCGTTCAGCCCACCCTTCGGGTGGTCAGCCCGGTTTAAATTACAACTATTATCTTATTTGACCCCTGATCGCACCACCTGGATGATCTTTGGTATGTGCATTTACATACAATGAATTATTCAGAATTGCATTGATCGTTGTTGCATCGAGGTTGATGATCTTTGCTGTTCCGAACTCTGCCGGAGTTGAATAAATTCCTACCAGTACAGGTCCGTTTTCTGTTGCAGTTCCGGTATGAATATGCGCCATTCTCCATTCGTCAGTTGCTTCAAGTCCGTTGGTCATGATCTTCGCATACAATTTCTGATCACTGGTCATGCGAAGCATCGCAAGTCCTGTTGCTGCAGTAGTTACAGCAGGAATTTCATTTGCGCCACTTAACTGTACATCCATGGCGAAATCAATATCAGTATTCAATTGTCCTCGTACCAATCCTGCGCCTGCTGCGGATGAATGCACGTTCAGGTAGATATCTTTTCCTGTGGTCAGACTGTCCAATAGGGTTGCTCTTGGAATAAAAACGGTACCAGTGGCTGTGTTTCCATTGAAGGTAGGAGCGAAATCGAGGATCACATTTCCATTCGTGATGGCATCACCTGAATGCAGGTGCGCTGCCTGTAACTGATCGCCCTGCTGCAATCCATTTACTGTAATGGTATAACGAAGTGAATTGTCGGTCAGCAATTGCAATACAGCAGTTCCGGTTTCAGTGCGGTTTGCAGGATTGGGATTTTCATTCTTTGCAGACAGGTCAATGGTCCACTCCTTTAATGTACGTGGTGGAAAATATTGACTGTCTGGTGTGCACGATGCAAAAATCGAAACGGTTGAAATGCCTAATGCCAATAGCCTTGTAGGTAAGGTTGTCATGATAAACGTTTTTGGTTAATAGCTATAAATATTACGGATGACCTGCGCTAATAGTTTGCTATAGGGTCATAATTACCTGTTTGGATGTAAACAAATATTCCAATAGGTGATTATGCCATTTAATAGGGACCGGATGCCTTCAATAGTATTTGGCTTGATAAAAAATCCCTGTACCATCATTTCGTAAGCTATTGCTACCTGTTCCCTTGTTGTAGCGGTTGTTACATATACAAAAGGAATTGATTTTTTTCTCAGGTATTCATTTTCAAAGATCAATCTTCTTAATTCTCTTCCATCCATACCAGGAAGATTAATATCCGAAATGATAAGGAACGGTGAATCATTCGTATTAATAAGATAGTTTAGTGCTGAATTACCAGATGAAAAAAATTTTACCTCATTAGGAATATTCATGTCTGCAATGACTTCACCAAAAATCATCTGGTCGTCTTCATCATCTTCAACTATAACTATAGGACCGCTTTGTGAACTCATGTTTTTTTTTTAATATGATTCAACTATAGTGCCACCGATCGCTCCGAAGGTTTCGTATAAGCGATTTTTGCCGCAACACGCCTGTCAATATAAAACATCAGCAATGCACACACTACGATCATCAATAGAGTAACATATCCTAAAGTTTCAAAATGAAGGATTTGTCCGGATGCCTGCTGGTAAATGATAAATCCTGCCAATACTGACGCAACGCCGCCTGCAACCTGCTGTAGCGAAGAATTGATACTCATGAATGCACCACGATCTTCAGGTGTGGGTACGGCTGACATTAATGCTGTTGCCGGAATGGCTCTCGACATAATTCCTGCAAACATGATCGTATTGACCACAACAACAATCCATACAGGTGATGGAGCAAGATGGGTATAAATGTATATCATGATCATCGCAACAATGCTTCCTGCAATGAATGTTGGGTATTTACCTGCACGGTCACTGATCTTCCCGATCATTGGCATGATCACCATCGAACCAATTCCCGTAAGTACATAGATCAGCGGCAACTGCTCCTGTGTGATCTTTACATTGTTGATCAGGAAGGGAGTTGAGAAAGGCATCATTAAATATCCACCGATTGATAATAATGCTGTTGTTGCAAAGGGAAGGATGTATGCTTTATTGCTGACAGTATTTTTCAAATGCAGGAATGGATGAAGATCAGAGCGGTTTTCCATATGCTGAGAAACCGGCTTCAATATCTTCCAGATAAAGAATGCTGTTAAGATACTCATCGCAACAATCAGCAGGAATGGTGCTTCCCATCCAAAGTTGTTGGCGAGATATAATCCAAAAGGAATTCCGGCAACCTGGCTGACAGCAAATGCCATCTGCACAAATCCCATCACTCTTCCTCTCAACTGGTATTCGAAGAGATCAGCAACAATGGCCATGGATATGGATCCCATCACGCCACCGAATAAACCGCAGACAATTCTTCCCGCCATCAATACTGGGAATGTTGTTGCAATGCCGCATATCAGGGTGCCAAGAATGAAGCCTGCATAAAAGAACAGCAGGATTTTTTTCCTGTCGAATTTATCTGCAAAACCTGCAGCCAGCAAACCGGATGCACCTGCACTGAATGCATATGCTGATACTGCTGATGCAAATTGTTTGGTATCAAGGTTCATTGATTTCATCAGCATATCTCCAAGAGGAGCCATTACCATGAAATCAAGTACGATGGTGAATTGAACAATTGCAAGAAGGGCTATGACCTTCTTTTGATATGATGAAAAGGATAGTTTGGTCATGGTTGTAAATCGAGTGGGCAAAGGTAGGTATTAATGAGTGTGTGGCTTGTTACCTTTGCGCAATGTCTTATTTCAAACAATTACAAAATTTACTGTCGGTCGAAAAGGCTGCTGACCGGGCTTCATTTGAACAATTAACGCGATCATTATTGGTGAATGACCGTCGCGAGAATGGAATGAGCTGGTATCCCATCGCAATTAAGGACACTGAAATCGGAAGAGGCGATTATTTGACTGTTGAAGTGGAGCGGACTACAAACCAGGACCTGATGCACCAGTTCAGGTTTGGGATGACAGTCGCTTTGTTTTCTAATCACGATGCAAAGAATGACAGGATCGAAGGAACGCTTTCGCACCTGAGTGGCAACAGGATGAAGATCAATTTGAGGGTGGATGAATTGCCCGACTGGAGCCGAAATGGCAAGCTTGGTGTGGATGTGGTGTTTGATGAGAACAGTTATTTTGAAATGGAGCAGGCACTGAAACAGGCTGAAGCAAGTAAAGAGGTGGAGTGGATTGTAAAGGGCATTGAAAAGGTTGATAAGGATGCTGATGCAGTGCAGAAGTTGCAGATCTTTCATGGTCCTCCCGGCACAGGTAAGACTACTACGCTGGTGAAAGTCATCAATAAAATTATTTCAGAAAGTAAACAGCGGGTGCTGGTGACAGCGCCGAGTAATGCAGCAGTAGACTTATTGAGTGAGAGATTAGCAGCGAGTGGATTGAATGTTGTTCGTGTGGGTAATCCTGCAAAAGTGAATGAGCAGCAAATGTCTCTCACGCTTGATGCACGCATGAGCCAGCACAACAGTATGAAAGAGATCAAGCGGTTGAGAAAGCAGGCTGCGGAGTTTCGTGATATGGCCCAGAAGTACAAGCGAAATTTCGGTCGTGATGAAAGAGAGCAACGCAAAGCATTGTTTGCTGAAGCGAAAAAGATCATGAAAGAAGTGGAGAGTACCGAGCAATATATTGCTGAAGATGTTTTGTCGAGAGCTGATGTTATCACTGCAACACTGGTAGGTGCAAATCATTTTTCGGTTAGGCATCTGCGTTATGAAACGGTGGTGATCGATGAAGCGGCACAGGCACTGGAGCCTGCGTGCTGGATCCCGATCCTAAAAGGAAAAAATATCATCATGGCAGGAGACCATTGCCAGTTGCCGCCCACGATCAAGTCGCAGGAAGCAGCAAAGCAGGGACTTGAAAGAACATTGATGGAAAAACTGGTGGAAGCATTTCCTGAATCAGTTACGATGCTGACAGAGCAGTACAGGATGAATAAGATCATCATGAATTTTTCTTCGCAGGAATTTTATGATGGAAGACTGACAGCACATTCATCTGTTGCAGATCGAGTATTGTTTGAAGGTGATGAACCATTGATGTTCATTGATACTGCGGGGATGGGATTTGAAGAATTGATTGAAGGAACGGGCATCAGCAATCCGGAAGAAGCAGGATTTGTGGTGAAGATCATTGAGCAGTTGAAAGAGAAAGTGAGTGGAGATATTTCTGTTGGCGTGATATCACCCTATCGTCACCAGGTGGAGTTGTTGAAGGAGTTGTGTGCAGGATTGAATTTCGCAGGGTTAACCGTAAACACGATCGATAGTTTCCAGGGGCAGGAGCGGGATGTGATCATCATCAGCATGACGAGGAGTAATACTGATAATGTGATCGGGTTTTTGTCGGAGTTAAGAAGGATGAACGTCGCGATGACCCGTGCGAGAAAGAAGTTAGTTGTGATTGGTGATAGCGGAACCCTGGGTGGCAGTAAGTTCTATGCGGATTTCATTGATTATGCGGAGAAGGTTGGGGGGTATAGGAGTGGGTGGGAATACGTGGAGACGTGAAGACATGGAGACGGGGAGACTTGAAGGGGTGAAAGCCCGTTTCACGCAAAGTTTTTTTCACACAGAGGGCGCGGAGGAGCAGAGGGGTTTCACGCAAAGCGCTGCCTGCGGCAGCTACGCAATGGCGCAAAGAGCGCAAAGGGATCTCCGGGGAAGAATTGTTCTAATAAGAATGAACTGAATTTTTTGTATTTCGATGGCGAAGCCATCCTCTGCGCCCTTTGCTCCTTTGCGTAGCCGCCGAAGGCGGCGGCTCTGCGTGAAATAAAGCTTTGCGTGAAAGACGTTCAGCCTTCCGTTCAGCCCGATCGCCTTCGGCGCTCGTTCAGCCCGGTGCGTTCAGCCCACCCTTCGGGTGGTCAGCCCGGGAGGGTGCGAACCGCGTAGTCTACTGCTCTCGCGGTGAGCGCCATATAAGTTATGCTCGGGTTTACACAGGAACCCGAAGTCATCGAGGAGCCATCAGTTACAAACACATTCGGCACTTCATGCATCTGGTTGTACGCATTCAAGACAGAAGTCTTTGGATCGCGGCCCATTCTTACGGTGCCCATTTCATGGTTTGCATTTCCCGGGAATGAGATCGATCCATTTACCTGCACATCCTTGAAGCCAGTTCTCTCCAACATCTCTGCAGCACTGGATTTCATCGCTTCAAACATCTTCTTTTCATTATCCCTGAAATGACAATCGATCTTGATGATCGGCCGTCCCCATTGGTCTTTTTTATCCTTATCGAGCGTGATGCGATTGTCTTCGTATGGTAAACATTCTCCGAACCCATACAACCCCATCTGCCATCCTCCTGGTTCAGTCAGCGATTCTTTAAGCTCTGCTCCAATTACATCATCCCTGAATGCACGCGGCCTCGATGCTCCTCCAGCCAAATGATATCCTCTTAAAAAATCCTTATTCTCTTCAGTAATATTTGCAAAGCGCGGGATATAAATATTCGTTGGCCTTCTTCCGTAATAGTATTTATCAAGATACCCATCGATCTTCCCGGAAATATAGATTCCCTTGTGATGATCCATCAGGTTTCTTCCTAATTGGTCACTTCCATTTCCTAATCCATTTGGAAATCTTCTTGAAGTGGAATTCAACAGGATCGCAGTAGTGGCAATAGTCGCAGCATTCACAAAGATTATCTTCGCATAATACTCACTGTTAGTACCAGTTTTCACATCGATCACTTCAACACCGGTGGCGCGCTGCTTTTCTTCATCAAATAAAACCCTATTCACCAATGCACCGGTGATGATGGTGAGGTTTCCTGTTGCATGCGCTGCAGGAAGTGTGCTGGCATTGGTGCTGAAATAGGCGCCGTATGGGCATCCGCGATGACAAAGACTTCTAGACTGACAAACACCTCTTCCTTTTACAGGCTTGGTGAGGTTAGCAGTTCTTCCAATGATCACTTTTCGCGTAGAATAATTGGCAGCAGTTTTTTCACGGAAATAATCTTCCACGCAATTCATTTCGAATGGTGGTTGAAATGGTCCATCCGGTAAACTTGGAATGCCATCCCTGTTGCCGCTTACACCAATGAATGATTCAACGTAATCATACCATGGCTTGAGATCCTTGTATCGTATTGGCCAGTCAACACCATGACCATCCTTTGCATTTGCTTCGAAATCGATATCACTCCAGCGATAACAGGCACGTGCCCATAACAATGATCTTCCGCCCACAACATTTGCCCGAACCCAGTCGTACCGCTTCACTTCTTCGTAAGGATTCTCCTGGTCGTTGATGTAAAAATGTTTGTTGTCTTCCGCAATGGAATAATGCCTGCATTGCACATGATACTTCTCGCGGTCTTCCTGCGAAAGCCTGTTGCGATGGGTAAGCTCCCATGGATCACTCATGGCAGTTGGATAGTTGGGATGCTGAACCGGTTCACCTCTTTCAAGCATGAGTACCTTCAAACCTTTTTCACACAACTCTTTGGCAGCCCAGCCTCCGCTGATTCCCGATCCTACTACAATGGCATCGTATGTTCGCTGAGGTGTTGATTTAATGTTGAGGTACAGAGAATCCTGCGGCATGGAGAAATATATCTATTGATTAAAAAACTTGTTCATTACATTGGAGAAATCTGCAAATGCTTCTGCAGGTTCAGCGATCTCTGGATGCCATAATTTCTCCCATTCAAATCCGTAATATCCTTTGTAATTATTCTTTGCAAGAAGTTCTATGGCCTGCATGATGGGCACATCACCTTTCCCCAGGAAAACATAATCCAGTTTATTATCATTCTTCTTGGCATCCTTGAGATGTACATGATAGATATATGGCTTCAATGCTTCATATACTTTATTTACATCTTCACCGGTTACTGTCCACATATTCGATACATCCCAGATCAGTCCTGTGTTTGTGGCCCCCGACAGTTTCATGACCGATAGAATATCATCCACTTTCACTACATCACCATGTGTCTCCATCAATACACGAACATCTGAACCATCTGCATATTTGCCCAGGTCTTTTAAGCCTGATGCGATCAGTTCAATGGTTGATTCTTTTGTCGCTTCTTTCGGAAAATTATTCGGGAATACACGTACATAAGGACAATTCAATTCATTGGCAAGGTCTATGAAACGCTTTGCTTCATCAAGTTGCTTGGTTCTTTCTGCAGGTGCTGCAGTATGAAGGTTTGCAGAAGAGCCCAGGTTTACAAACTGCAGACCTTTTGCTTTCATGCGTTTCATGGTTTCCTTGCGCGCAGATGGCGTTGTAAATTCTTTGCATTTTGGAAGATCAAGTTCGCGCTGGATGCCTCTGACCTCAATCCCAGAATAACCATACTGCGAAGCAAAGTCCATGATGCGGTTCAGGTCCCAGTCGGGGCAACCCAGTGTTGAAAAAGCCAGCCGACGGTCTTTTGAAGGGGCAGCAAGAGCCGGGGCGCCTATCAATCCGGCCAGCGCAATAGCGGAAGTCCGGATGAAATCTTTTCTTGAATATGGCAACATGTTTGATCGTTGTAGCTGGTAATTTCTTTAATTATCTCCAGTGGAGGAAATTAATTTTCATTAAGAATTCAGGCCGGGAGCAGGGTTTTATTAATTGTCAAATTAACATATATTTGATATGGCCTCTCTTAAAAGTCGCTTCTACAGATGAAAAATTTCCTTCTTGCTGCAGTAGTCAGCCTCTCCGCATTGGTTTCCTTTGCACAGAATAATGAATGGGAAAACCCCCAGGTGATTGATGAAAATAAAGAAAAACCGCATGCCTGGTTCATGCTATTCGACCAGAAAAATGACGCAATTGCGGATGATTATAATAAATCGCCGTTTTACCAGTCATTGAACGGAACCTGGAAATTCACGTACACGGAAAAGGTGGCGGATCGACCGATGGATTACTTTAAGACAGATCTCGATGATTCAAAGTGGATGCCAATTCCGGTTCCATCGAATTGGGAAAGAGAAGATTTTGGCACAGCAATCTATACCAATATTGTTTACCCATTTCCAAAAAATCCTCCATTTATTGGTCCTGATAATCCTGTGGGCACATACCGCAAAACTTTCACCGTTCCTGCAAACTGGGATGGAAAGGAGATCTTCCTTCAATTCGGATCTATCACAGGTTATGCTGTTGTCTATTTGAATGGTGAGAAGGTTGGCATGACTAAAGCATCGAAATCTCCCGCGGAGTTTAATGTTTCAAAATTTGTGAAGAAAGGCGTAAACCTGCTGGCAGTGCAGGTGATACGCTGGCACGACGGATCCTATCTCGAAGATCAGGATTTCTTCCGTATCAGCGGGATCGAAAGAGATGTGGCATTGTATGCAGTTCCAAAAGTTTCATTGTGGGATTTCTTTGTGAAACCCGACCTGGATGCCCAATACAAGAACGGCTTGTTCAGCGCAGCAGTTGATCTGAGGAATTATGACAAGGCGCAGGCGAATGGTTCAGTTAGTATCGAGATCATCGATCAAAATGGTAAAACAGTCTTCACACAAGAGAAAAAATTAAATAGTATTTCAACCATCAATTTCAATGGCACCATCAAGAATCCATTGAAATGGAGTGCGGAATATCCGAACCTCTATGATCTCGTGATCAAAGTGAATAATGGTAATGATGTTACTTATGCTGCGCATAAAATCGGATTCAGAAAGGTTGAGATCAGGAATGCACAACTGATGATCAATGGTGTGGCGACTTACGTGCACGGTACGAATCGTCATGAACATGATCCTGTAAAAGGACATGTGCCGAACGTGGAGCTGATGATAAAAGATATCCAGTTGATGAAGCAATTCAACATCAATGCTGTCAGGAATTCTCATTATCCAAATGATGCATTGTGGTATAAGCTCTGCGATAAATACGGATTATACGTGGTGGATGAAGCGAATATTGAAACGCATGGCATGGGTGCAGAATTCCAGGGATGGATCGATAAAGCAAAGCATCCTGCCTATCTTCCTGAATGGGAAAAAGCGCATATGGACAGGATCGCAAGGCTGGTGGAAAGGACCAAGAATCATCCTTCGGTCATCATTTGGTCGCTCGGTAATGAGTGCGGTAACGGAAAAGTTTTTCATGATGCATACACATGGATCAAGCAGAGAGACAATACAAGACCGGTTCAGTTTGAACAGGCAGGTGAAGATGTGAATACAGATATTGTTTGTCCCATGTATCCTGACATTCGGGGAATGAAGAGATATGCGGAAGATAAAACAAAAACAAGGCCTTATATCATGTGCGAATACTCACATGCTATGGGAAATAGTAACGGAAATTTCCAGGAGTATTTTGATATCATCAGGAAAAGCAAACATATGCAGGGCGGGTTTATCTGGGATTGGGTTGACCAGGGCATGCTGACGCAAACCAGCGATGGGAGGCCTTTCTATGCCTATGGCGGTGATCTTGGTGCTTATCATTTGCAGAATGATGAGAACTTCTGCGCGAATGGATTGGTTGCTGCAGACCGTACACCACATCCGGGATTATATGAAGTGAAGAAAGTTTATGCAAAGATCCTTTTCAAAAATAAGGATGCAGCAAGAGGAGTATTTACTGTGGAGAATATTTATGATTTCACCAATCTTGATCAATTTAATTTCAGGTGGGAATTGTATCGCAATGGAGAGAAGGTAAATGAAGGACCGTTCACAGTTTCATTGGCACCGCATACATCAAAAGACATCACACTGAATATCCCGATGCGCAAGGATGTTGCGGGTTCAGAGTATTTTATCAACCTGTATGCGACAACAAAAACTGCAACAGCGCTGGTTCCTGTTGATCATGAAATTGCAAGAGATCAATTCAAATTTGCGGGCGACTGGTTTGCCAAAGATGCTCCGGCAGGTGAGCTGAAGATCAACAAACAGGGAAATACCATCAGCTTTACATCGGGTACAGTGAAAGGAAGAATTGATACCCGTTCAGGAAGAATTGCAGAGTATGTGAATGGCAATACCAAAATGAATGTGTATCCTGAACCATATTTCTGGAGAGCTCCTACTGATAATGATTTCGGAAGTTATATGCCTGTTACAATGGGGATCTGGAGAAATGCGCATGTCGACAGGAAATTAAAGAATGGCACCATCGGTGATCAGACTGCAGATGGAGTGAATGTTAAGCTTGAGTATGAATTAACAGGCATCAATGTTCCATATGTGATAGAATATTTCATTAATAATGATGGTTCTATCAAAGTGACTGCCTCGATGGATATGACCGGTCGCGATCTTCCGGAATTGCCAAGATTTGGAATGCGCATGGAGCTGCCTTCATCGTATACTAACCTGGCATATTATGGAAGAGGTCCATGGGAAAATTACAGCGATCGTAAATCTGCTTCTTTTGTGGGATTGTATAAAGATGAGGTAAAGAACCAGATGACATGGAATTATATTCGTCCGCAGGAAGCGGGCTACAAGACTGATGTACGCTGGATTTCCTTAACTGATAAGAATGGGAAAGGGCTGCATGTAGAAGGCGTGCAGCCGATCTGTTTCAGTGCATTGAATGTAAAAACGGAGGACCTGGATCCGGGACTAACAAAGAAGCAACAGCATCCGACTGATATCAAACCTAGACAGGAAGTGTATCTACAGATTGATTATAAGCAAAGAGGATTGGGGGGTGATAACAGCTGGGGTGCATTACCACACCAGGATTACAGGTTACTGGATAAAAAATATTCTTATAGTTATGTGATCAGGTTGATCGATTAGAATTTTTTAGCGAGACCAACAGTTCCGAAGAACTGGTTATTGTTGACTGTTTCTGATAGTTCATTTTGAGAGTAACCGAATTCAAACTGCGCCTGCAGGGTCCTGGTGATGTTGAGCCAGGATCCTGCAGAGATGCGGTAAGTTTTCAACCGGGTATTGGTGATCAGTTGAATATTCCGGTTCTCATCCGGTGATATTCCGTAGCCTCCCTGCAGAAAAGCATATTGATTATTTTCCCCGAAATATTTCCTGGTTGTAAATAGGTAGGACTGTTCAATTCGGTTATCCATGGGCGTTAGGAAGGATCTTGCATTGATCAGCCAGTTTCCAAGGTACTTACTGGCACCGATGGTATAGATGAAAATGTCTTTATCAAATTTCAGATACCTGAATCCTCCTTCAACTTCAAAGGCCTTTGGTAGATTAACGAACAGCGAGTACCCTGCACGGAATTTCGGGAATATCGGCATGGCATTGGAATACCCGATACCGGCATAGCTATAGACCTTTTTGGAAAAGGAAGGATATGCTTCGGCTTCAAACTGCAGTCCATCTTTACCAAGCCAGTTTCCATAATTCATTCTTGCAATGAGCGGTCCAAATGAAGTATTACGTTTGTATTCAAGGGAAGTTAACTGCCAGTTTGAAGAAGAAGGATTATTGTTATTGATCAATCCATAATTCAGTTTAACCTCGTTCAGCAGGGAATCTTTCTGCTGGGCAAAACTTCGGTTACCCATCACTGTTAGTAGCACCAGGGAAAGAATGGAAATTCGGTATAACATAGGATTTAAATCTTCTGCAAAGTAGATATATATGAATCGATTGCATTTTTCGGGAGGGAATACAATTTTGGTTTATATGTAAAATTCCTAAATACAATAAGGGTTTTCTATTACTGTCCTAAACATAGGATGGTATAAACATAATGAAAAGGCTTCTAAGCGGTTATTTTACATTGATTAGTAATCCAGATCCATTATTCCATGAAAGTTCAGAAGCAGATACTGGCCTTTGGCATCTTTACCACCCTGTTTGTAGTTGTCTTCCTTACACTTATCAATATCAACCACCGCCAGGTGTTGAAGAACCAGGAGTGGGTAACACACACCGGGAAAGTCATTACTGAACTGGATAATGTTGAAGCACTTACCTCCAATATTGAATCAAATACCAGGGGCTTTGTAATTTCTGACCGCAAGGAATTCATCAATGATCTTTCAAGAAGAAAGGATTCCATCAAGAGCAGTATTGCGAAACTTAAAGTCTGGAATAGTCATAATCCCGTTCAGTATGCAGATATTCTAAGGCTGGATTCCTTTGTAAACCAGAAAGTCAACTTCAATGACCAGATTATCAGGGAACATTTCCAGGATAAACAGGAAGGTGGAAAGAATCTGATCAAAACCATGAAGGGCAAAGAGTTGATGGAAGAGATCCTTACCAGTATTCATTCTATCAAACAAAGAGAAGGAAAGATTCTTACTTCCAATTTTTCTGAAAATGTAGAGTCGCTTGAAGCTAATTATTCACTTCAGTTTATATCATCCATCATTGCATTCATTATCATCATTGGAATTCTCCAGATACTTAACAGGGGAATGAATAACAGGAAAGAAGCGGAATCCAGGCTTGCGGAATCTCAACAAAGGATGAGTGCTGTCCTGAACAGTGCTAAAGAAGCAGTCATACTGATCAAGAAAGATTCAACGCTTGTACTGATCAATGAGCATGCAAACGAAATGAGCGTCCAGCATTCGGGTAAGGAACTGAAGGAAGGAATGAAGTTCTTTGATTTCTTTCCTCCTGAAAGAATTCCATACTACCAGGCAATTTTTGAAAAAGTGATCCAGGGTGAAATGCAGATCGGTGATGTGAAGCTTAATTCACCGATGGGTCCAAGATGGTATGAAACAGTTTTCTATCCTGTAAAAAATGAAAAAGGAATTGTAGAGAACATTTGTATCTCGACCCGGGAAGTTACTGAGCGGATCAAATACCAGGAGGAATTGTTAGCCGCTAAAAAGAAGGCTGAATCTGCAGAAAGACTACAGGAAACCTTCCTTGCAAATATGAGCCATGAGATACGTACACCAATGAATGGTATTGTGGGAATGACCGATATCCTTTCCAGTACTGTATTGACCAGTGAGCAAAGAAGTATTGTAAAAACCATCAAGAAATCTTCCGATACATTGTTATTCCTGATCAATGATATTCTTGATTTGTCGAAGATCAAAGCGGGTAAACTGAACATTGAGAAAGTTCCATTTGAATTGAATGAAGTGCTTGATTCGGTGGCTACACCGTTTGATATCAAGGCCAAATTCAACAATATAAATTTTGAGGTCAACAGTAATATTGATTTCCCATTGCATATTGTGGGAGACCAATTCAGGTTGATACAGATCCTGAACAACCTGTTGGGAAATGCGATCAAATTTACTAAAGAAGGCAGTGTTATCCTGACCATTGAAGAGAAGCGGGTTTCTTCGGGAAAAGTTGAGCTTCATTTTTCGGTAGCTGATACTGGAATTGGAATAGAACAGGATAAGCTTGAATCGATCTTCAAAAGTTTTGAACAGGGCACCAACAGTATCACACGTGAATTTGGTGGAACAGGACTTGGTCTGTCCATTACCAAAAAACTGATAGAATTACAGGATGGAACGATCAGCGTTGAAAGCGTTCATGGTAAGGGTACCACATTCAGGTTTACCATTCCTTATGATCTTGCGCAGACAAAAGTTAAGCCAGTTGCCATCAGGCATGAACCGGTTGATTTTACCTTGTTGAAAGGAAGAAAAGTGCTCATCGTTGAAGACAATGAGATCAACCAGATGGTAATATCACAGACACTGAGAAAGGTTGGAATTGAATACACCATTGCCAATCATGGAAAGGAAGCTGTTGAAATACTTGATAAGGGTCAGCAGTTTGACCTGATCATCATGGATCTTCACATGCCTGAGCTGGATGGATACAGAACCACTACAGTAATCAGGAATGATCTCAAAATTCACACGCCTATCATTGCGATGACGGCAAGCGTACTCCAGGATGAAAGAAATAAATGCTTGAAGCTTGGCATGAATGATTATATCGCCAAACCATTTGACCAGGCTGAATTATTTGCTTCCATTTCAAGATTGCTCGGTGAAAAGACTGTTCCGGTGATCTGGGAAAAGAAAGAAGACAACGCAGTTTTTGATCTTCAATTTCTGAATGAACTGGGGGATGATAAATATACAGGAGAAGTATTGGCTCATTTCCTGCAAACCACGCCGGATGCACTTCAGAGCATACAGGATGCTTATTCAAACCGGAACCCTGAGTCGGTTTTCTTTACCGTACATAAATTAAAATCTGCATTGGGATTACTGAAGATCAATGGTATGTTGAATACATGCCATGTGGTGGAATCCCTGACAAGAGATAAAGCTCACCTGGGCGAAAACGAATGGAAACAGGTAGATACATTGTTGAATGATCTTATGGTGCAGTTCAGTGAAGTGAGCCCTTTGATTGAAGATGAATTATCAAAAAGATTAGCGATCATATAAATATCCAAACTATGAGAATACTGGTTGCAGAAGACGAACCATTGATGTTGAAAACAATTGCGCTTAAGTTGAAAAAGGATGGCTATGAAGTGTTGACTGCAGAGGATGGACGCTCTGCCATTGACCTGATAAAGAATGAATCACCTGAACTGGTGATCACAGATATCATGATGCCCTATGTTTCAGGCCTGGAGATCGTTTCGTTCGTCAAGAACAGTGAGCGCAAAGTCCCGATCATCGTTTTATCTGCAATGGGACAGGAAAAAACCGTACTGGAAGCTTTCAATCTTGGAGCAGATGATTATATGACCAAGCCTTTTAGTCCGAATGAACTGACTATCCGAGTAAAAAAACTAACATCCTAAGCGGAATGTATACCTGCGATATCCAGAATTTTTTCAATTCTCACCAGCTGGTGATGGCGATGATATTCTTTGTTGCCATTATTATTTTACTGGTGTTCCTCATTATAGTTTTGATGATCGTTGCACAGTTCAGGCAGCGACATGAAAATATGCTGAATGAAAAGCTGGATGATATTATCAGCAAGTTATCGATCTGTGAGGATCATGATGAATTTGAAATATTTCTTGCACAGCAGGATGTAAAGCAAACATTATTGGAAATTTGTTCCAGCCGGAAGGACAGCCTGGTAGTCGTTAGAAAGTTAACACAGGCCTCGATTTCATTAAAAGGAATTGCGTTAGAACATATTCAGATGCTATACCGGAAGCTTGGTTTGAAAACTGTGATTTATAAAGAATTGAAAAACTGGCATTGGCATCGTCGTGCTCACGCTGTACAGGCTATCGCAAGATTTGAAGATAGCTGTGCAGTGGAGATCCTGCTGACTTATATCAATGATAGAAATATTCATGTGCGAACCGAAGCGCAAATTGGCTTAGTAAGACTAAAAGGATTTGATGGATTAAGCGAGCTGCTTTACATGCCACATACCATCAGTGAATGGCAGCATATCTGCCTGATCGATGAATTGAGTTATCACCAGTTCTCACATTCATGGCTTGTCAGCAGGATGATGCAGGTTCATAATGATTGCATTATCATACTTGGATTGAAGATCGCGTTCATACATTCATGTTTTGAATTGGTGGAGGAGATTGATGTCTTAAGATCACATCCATCACAACATGTTCGTGCGTATGCATTAGAGGTATTTAAAGAATTATCTGAAGAGGAGGTTGTATGGAATTAATTACGGAGATCCTTGTATACTCCATTCTGCTGTATTCAATTGTTTTATTAAGTTTTTACATTTTCATTGCTTTGTATTCTGTGGGTGAAACAAGGAACCATTTGCGTAAGGCAAGTTTCACTAACTATAATAACCTGCTTGTTACCGAGTTTTCGCCGACCGTAAGTCTTCTCGCACCTGCATACAATGAAGAAGCTACGATTGTTGAGAATGTCAGATCACTATTGAATATCCATTACGATAAACTGGAGATCATTATCATCAATGATGGAAGTAAGGATAATACTTTAAAGAAAGTAGTGGATCAATATGCCATGGTGCTTTCCGATGAAAAAATCAATTGTGAAATTGATACGAAGCAGATCCGTGGAGTTTACAGGAGTACCATGCCTGTTTTTTCAAGGTTGGTTGTTGTTGATAAGATCAATGGTGGAAAGGCTGATGCACTGAATGTTGGGATCAATGTATCAAAAGGAAGATATATTGTTTGTATAGATGTGGATTGTATACTGGAACAGGATGCGATCATTAAACTGATGAAGCCCTTCCTAGAACCGGGAAAGAAGCGAGTTATTGCAACCGGTGGAGTGATCAGGATCGCAAATTCCTGCGTGATCAGAAATGGTATGCTGGAAGAAGTTAGACTTCCAAAGAATATGATCGCAAGAATGCAAACGCTGGAATATATCCGTTCATTTCTGCTGGCCAGGATGGCCTGGGCCAGGATGGATGGGCTTTTGCTGATCTCCGGTGCATTCGGTGCATTTGACCGCGAAATAGTTATCAAGGCAGGCGGATACAATCATGCAACAGTTGGAGAAGATATGGAACTGGTCGTACGCATGAGAAGGTATATGCATGAAAACAAACTGCCTTATACTGTAAGTTATATTCCTGACCCCTTATGCTGGACCGAAGTTCCTTCTGATTTTAAAATATTGGGAAGGCAGCGCAACAGGTGGATGCGTGGAACTATTGAAACACTTCAGTTGCATAAGAGAATGTTCTTCAATCCGAAGTATGGTATCCTTGGCATGTTGAGTTACCCGTACTGGTTCTTCTTTGAATTGATGGCACCTGTTGTGGAGACCATCGGGTTAGTGTTCTTCCTGGTGCTTGCAATACTGGGATTGATGAACTGGACATTCTTTTTCCTGTTGCTGTTGTTCATCCTGAGTTTTGGTTTTCTGTATTCTCTGTTTGCAATATTGATGGAAGTGGCAACATATAACGAGTATAAAAAAGATAAGGCGGTTCCCCGGTTAATGGTCGCAGCATTGCTTGAACCATTGATCTTTCATCCGTTCGTTGTATGGTCTTCTATTCGCGGGATCATAGATCTTTTAAGAAAGAAGAAATCCTGGGGTGATATGACCAGGAAGGGATTCAGTGCTCCGGCGGGGGCATGAAAAAAGCGCCGGTAAGGCGCCTTTTTCGTCACTTCTTCACTTCGTCACTTCTTCACTTCTCCACTCCCGTCAGCCCTAAAAGCTGCGCTTTTTGTTCAGCCGGGTGCGTTCAGCCCCATTGCTTCGCAATTGGTCAGCCCGCTAAACGATCCTGTTCCTCTCACTATCCGCTACATCATCACTGATCGTGGTAGTTCTCTGGTGAGAATAAACATCATTCACCGTGTTGTTTTCATCTCTAGAAACCTTGATGCGGTTCTCAACATTGTGCACGCCGGAAACTGATTCCACCAGGTCTTCCGCCCTGCGCTTCTGCTCTCTTGTTTTTACACTACCGGTCAGGATCACTTCATTATTCAGTACCTGCACCTGGATGTCAGAAGCATCTACATAATCATCATCACTTAGCCTGTCGTTTACATCTTCCTGGATCCTTTCCTGTGAACGCTTGTATTCTTTCGGACCCTTTCCTCTATGTCCTCCCATGCTGCGTTCATCTCTTTCTCTTCTCCGCCTTGCTTCATCATCACCAAACCAGGATGATACTTCATCAACTGTTTTGTCCCACCAGTCTCTTCTTGGACGAGAATTGGAAGAATCATTTCTATATCCTCCACGGTTTCCGTAATCATTCATGTATCCTGCATCTCTTCTTCCAAAATCTTCACGACCATAATTCATTCCGAATTTACCTTCACCAATCTCATCACCGCGGTCCCATGCAGAACGATACTGGCTGGATCCATAATTCTGGTTATTGGAACCATAACCGCTGTTCATCCTGTCATTATTATTTCTCCAGTCATTATCACGCCAGTCATTGGAACGCCATTCGTTATTTCTCCTGTCGTTCCTGTTGTTGTCGAAATTATTGCTGTTATAGCCATAGCCTACATTACCGTAGTTGCCATATTGTTCGCGGTTTCGTGAATCATCATATCGCTGATCCCTGTCGCGGTTGTTATCCCATGACCAATTATCTTCTCTCTGCTGATTCCAGTTTCTATTTTGTTTTGCCATAAGAAATGTATTTAGATGTTATAAAATATTGTCGCACCAAAACCTAAAAATCTGTGCCATTGATATGTTTTTTCAATTCATGTTCATTGGTAAGATCAAGTCTTAACGGGGTAATTGAAACATAATCGTTTTCAACAGCCCAACGGTCTGTTCCTTCTTCTGCAGGCCCAAGCGGTACAACAGTAAACCAGTAGTGTTTCCTACCCATCGGGTCCATTGCAGGTACTATTTCATTATCGTATAATCTAACTGATTGCCTTGTCCACATAATGCCTTTTGGTTTATGAGGAAAGTTTACATTGTACAAAGCAAGACTGGTTTCTTTCAACAGCAATTCAAGTGTTTGTTCAACATAATTGCTGAAGCCATCGAAGTCGGGATCTTCTTTTCCCACCGGTGTACTTAAAGCAATGCCCCGAACACCCAGTAATACAGCCTGTTTGGCCGCTGCCAGCGTTCCGGAATGCCACATCGCATTACCAAGATTCGGACCCATATTGATGCCTGAAAGCACTACATCTATTTTGGATAAATGTGTACCCAGGGCAGCACAATCAGCTGGAGTTCCATTCACTTTAAAAGCCTGAACTCCATCAACAGGAATTACTGCTTTTTTATAAGAAATGGGAAGATGAGCTGTGATTGAATGTGATGCTGCAGACCTTTCAACATCAGGCGCCATTACAGTTACTTCACCAAATTTAGATGCGATCTTAGCCAGTGCTGCAATGCCAGGACTATAAATTCCGTCGTCGTTTGTGATCAGGATTTTCATGATGAAATCATTCAACAACATCATGCCAAAGGGTGGTACAGTTTTATACAGCATTGATGTACATACAGCAATATGAATAAAATTTTAGTGATCCATAATCCTTCGGCAGGTGATGAAACGCATGGCAAGGAGCAGATACTGGCAGCATTACAAGAGCATGGATATGCATCAGAATACCGGTCAACCGATGATGACAATTGGAAGAAGTTTGATGATCAGCATGATATATTGCTGATCGCAGGAGGAGATGGAACTGTCCGGACAGTTGTTAAACAGCTATTGAAGAAAGAATTTCCTGGTAAAGCTGTTAAGCTTGCACTGATCCCCATGGGTACTGCTAACAATATTTCAAAGGCATTGAATCTTGTTGGTGATGAAAAGGAAATTATTGGTTCTCTTGCTGAAGTGAAGCCATTTGATGTTGGTAAGGTTAATAATATTCCCGGTTCAAATTTTTTTCTTGAGAGTTTTGGATATGGAGTATTCCCCTACCTGATGATGGAAATGGATAAGCAGGATGATGTTGAAGATGATGATCCCAAAGAAAAGTTAGAACGTGCACTTAAGCTGTTGCTGGAGATCATTGATAAATATGAAGCTAAAGCATGCAGTTTACATGTGGATGGTATTGATCATTCGGGGAAATTTATTCTTGCTGAGGTAATGAATACACCCTCTATCGGACCTAATTTAAAATTGTCTCCATATTCCGATCCTGGTGACGGTATGTTTGAACTGGTATTGGTTCCGGGAAAGGATAAGGATCGTTTCAGGAAATATGTGCAATCAAGATTGGAGGGAAATGATGATCACTACAACTTCCAGATTATTAAAGGAAGGGATATTTCAATTTGTTGGGAAGGTACACACGTACATATAGATGACCAGACAGTGAAATTGAAAGCCGGGGCACAGGTTGACATTAAATTGCAACATGCTTTATTAGAATTCATGGTGTAATATTTCCATTGTATGGTAACTTAAAGTAATTAAATAACTACTATGGCAAATAATGCAATCAGGATCGTAGTTGTTGGGGGAGGTTTTGCAGGGATCAATTTAGTTAAGTCGTTAGCAAAAGACAAACGCTTTCATATCACGATGGTTGATAAAAACAACTATCACTTTTTTCCGCCATTGTTATACCAGGTTTCAACAGCATTCATTGAACCATCCAGTATCAGCTATCCTTTCAGGAGATTATTCCAGGAGAAAGATAACCTCAGGTTTCATATGGGCACACTGTTGAAGGTAAATCCAGAATCCAATACAATCGAGACTGATACCGGTGTTTTGCAATATGATCATCTTGTATTGGGGTTGGGAACTGAATCAAATTTCTTCGGTATGCAGAACGTGAAAGAGCGTTCCTGGCCGATGAAGACCATAGATGAAGCGCTCAATCTTCGGAATAATTTATTGATGAATATGGAGAAGGCAACACGCGCAAAAGATAAGGCAGAGCGCGACAGGTTGCTGAATATTGTGATTGCCGGAGGTGGTCCAACAGGCGTTGAACTGGCCGGTATGCTTGCAGAGCTGGGTCATAACATTGCAAGAAAAGAGTACCCTGAGATCCCGGATTTCGGATCGCATATTTACCTGATCGATGCGGGGCCGGTATTGCTTGCACCGATGAGTAAGAAGGCGCAACAGGAAGCAACAGAAGTGTTGACAAAGCTTGGCGTCAAGATCATTCTCAATACTGCCGTGAAAGATTATGTTGATGGGAAAGTGATGATGGCTGATGGAAATACGATTGAAACCTGTTCACTGATCTGGGCTTCCGGGGTAATTGCCCGCGAAGTTCCTGGGTTACCGAAAGAGGTGATTGGCCGAGGCAGAAGGGTATTGGTAGATGAAGTTAACCGTGTGCAAGGTTATCAAAATATATACGCATTAGGAGATCTCTGTTTGCAAACAACTGATTCAAAATTCCCTAACGGGCATCCGCAGGTAGCACAGGTGGCGATTCAGCAGGGTGCTCTCTTATCAAAGAATTTTAAATCATTGGCAGGAGGTGGTACCATGAAGCCTTTTGTTTACAACGATAAAGGAAGCATGGCGATCATCTCGAAATACAATGCAGTAGCGGATCTTCCGAAATTCTCATTGAAAGGATTTATCGCGTGGTTCATCTGGCTGTTCATTCACGTAATTCCGCTGATTGGTTTCAGAAGCAAAGTAGAGCTTGCATTTAGCTGGTTCTTCTCTTTTATCACCAATGACCCAACGCTGAGGCTGATCATCCGGCCGGGAGTAGGGAAGGAGGACCGTGAAGACAGGCCAGGGAAGGGAGATGCGGGCTGACCGATTGCGAAGCAATTGGGCTGAACGCACTAGGCTGAACAATCAGCGAAGCTGGTTGGGCTGACTGGACCTCCAGTCAGCCCAGCTGCCTTCGGCATCTGTTCAGCCTGGTGCGTTCAGCCAAACCGCCTTCAGCGTTTTGTCAGCCCGCTATTTCACCACCGGGAACTGCGCTATCCTCAGCGTCGAAGTTCCATAAGGCACCAGCACAATATTCACTTCCGGTGCATCTTTCAAATAATTGATTGTACTGTATGGTATCGGTCCTGCAGTTTCATTGTACAGCGTCCATTCTGGAATCACTTTTCCGCGGGTATGAATCTCGATCGGGTTACTCTCCGGGTTCCATGGATAATTTGAATTGATCTTTTTCTTCTTCACAACAAAAGAACTATCGATATTCTTCAAGGTTGATTCCGCAAGACCATAATTCCATGGAGTCAACGGCCTTACTTCCTTGTAACTTCCATATCGATCTGTTGCAGGAACGTTCTTCCAATCTTCTTTGATTTGAAGCGCATACACCAGTGGACCTCTGTCTACCGCCACAGAATTATTGAACCACCTGCTCAATGATACCTTCATTGGTAACACGAGTTCAATTACATCATTGTTAGTCCACTTGCGATTCATCTTCACGACCTGGTTGCCCTTTGGTTTCATCCATTCTTCTCCATTGACTTTAATGATCCCCTGCTCACACCATGCAGGTATTCTTACATGAAAAGGAAACACCATGTTGTTCTTTCCTTTATACGTAAACTTAATATTGTCTTCAAATGGATACTCTGTTTCTTCAATGAATTTCACTTCTGTTCCATTCGCAACTTTTACATTTACTTCAGATGATGAATACATCAAAGCCGCCACCCCATTGTCTTCTGTAGCAAACCATAAACTCTGAACATATTTCGGCCAGCCCTGGTGCATATTGGTTGTACAACATGGGAAGCCAGTCAGTAAACCAAAACACTGATCTGTTCCATCATAGGCTGTAACAAAATTCCTATGATGTCTTGATACCATCACCTGGTTTGCCTGCTGGTAATACTGCCTGTTCATGTATTCATCATCGATCTGTGTTGGCAATGCATTGTATGCTATCTTCTCCAAATGATCCATCATCGCAACATCACCTGTGATCGCCATCATGTTTTCAATCGAATACATCAATTCCGTTGCAGAACATAATTCTGAACCCTGCACCGGATCATTACCTCTTGTAAGTTCATCTGCTCCATACATTCCCTGTGCCTGTCCCTGGTAAGCCTGTATCATCTGGAATGCTCTCTTCACTGCATCCACCTGCTTCTGATCCTTATTTTGCTGGTAATAAATCACCGGTTCCTTTATTCCCTGCGCGAGGTTCACACCATGAAATTTATAATCACCCTGCAATAGATCAGTGTATAAAAATGTTCCTGTCCAATCGTAAGATTGTTTATGAATGGTATTTGCAAGATCAAGTAAGAATCTTTCTCCTGTAAGGTTATAGAGCCAGTACACCACCAGCAGGTTATCACCACCTCTCTGCGATCCCCACCAGGAGTAATGTCCAAGGGGAGTGTTTGGCAATGTCTTTAACTGGTACCTTGAATATTTCAACATCAAATCGATCACGCGCTTATCCTGTGTTGCATTATAATACTGTTGAAGTACTTTCAGCATCACCATCTTTGGCCACCAGTCGCGCGCACGGTCACGCTGCAAACCGGGTTCAGGAGAAGGTTCTTTTTCAGGAGGAATTGGACCGAAATATCCATCGGCCATCTGGTTGTTGAGCGACCATTCAATCCAGGTCTGAGCCTTTGCCTGCAATTCTTTATCATCAAGGATATATGCTAACGGAACCAGTCCATCTAACCAGTATGGACCTCTTTCCCAAACATCACCATCACCGCCAAGCCATCCGTTTCTTTTTCCAAGAACTGAAGGATAGAGCTGATCAAGCTGTCCTGCCATACCTTTCTTCATCCTTAACAGCTGTTCCAGCATCCATCCTTTTGGCTTGATGGCTCCAATAGGAAGTTCCAGGTAAGGCTTGGAAATTAGCGGCATTCTGTTTTGCAGGTAATTAGTTTTGGTAGTATCTGCAGAATTGTGTGCAACAGCTGCAAGTGACATTAGCGACAGGGAGATTCCCAGCAGCATTTTTTTCGCTCGAACCATAAAAAAGAAATTGATTTCAGGAAGAGGTATTCTGCCCGAAAGGTTAGGTGAATTTGTATATTGCCGTTCTAAGCTATAACATTAGATATAGCACTTGCATTTTGACAGGGATAATTTCAAAATAACGTTACCGGAAACGTTCTCGAAGTAAATAAACGGATATGCGAATCGAACAGGTAACCATTAAGGATCTGGCTAAGGCACTAAACGTTTCTGTATCTACAGTCTCAAGAGCATTACGCAATGCTCCGGATATAAACCCCGAAACAAGAGAAGCAGTATTGAAGCTTGCAGCAGAACTTAATTATGAACCTAACTACATCGCGCAAAGTCTTGTCAGGAAACAAACCAAAGTAATCGGTGTGATCGTTCCTGCCATTCATTCCAATTATTTTTCACAGGCACTCAGCGGCATGACCGATGCTGCCAATCAACATAAATACCATGTGATGTTCTGCCAAAGCAATGAAAATGCAAAGGAAGAAATGGCCGGCATCAAGAAACTTATCTCAACAAATGTTGATGGATTACTGATCTCTGTTTCTAAAGGTTCTGCAAACCTTGAAGAGCTCGATAAGATCCGTGAAAAGGGCGTCCCTATTGTGATGTACGACAGGATCATTCCTGAATTCTCCTGCACCAAAGTGATCGTTGATGAATATGAAGGTGCTTTCAATGCAGTGGAACATCTTATTAAGAAAGGATGTAAAAAGATCGCGCATCTTGCCGGGCCAGCGGATCTTTCCGTATCTGTTAACCGCCTGAATGGTTATAATGATGCATTGAAGAAATATAATCTTGATATCGATCCATCTCTTATCGTTCCAAGCAATGCATTTGAGGACGATGCATTAAGGGCTGTGAAAAAGATCTGGTCGACCAATGAAAACATTGATGGCATCTTTTGTATCAATGACCTTTCTGCTATCATCGCTATAAAATTTTTACAGGGAAAAAATATTAAAGTCCCTGAGCAGGTGAAAGTGGTTGGCTTCAATGATGATCCTGTCAGCCGTTATGTTGAACCAACATTGAGTACCGTGATGCAACCAGGATATGAAGTCGGTAAACTCGCTATGGGTATTTTGATCGATGAGATCAATTCGCAAAAATCTTCCTTGCAGACATATAAACTGCGCACTAAACTTATCAAAAGAAATTCCAGCAAATAGGTAGTTGATACACATTAAACCTGTTTATTCTCTTCATCTTATCATATTGTTTTTTTCGATAACGTTTCCGGTAACGTTATCGGTTTGATATGGCCTGAAATCCTCGTAAATACTGCATTTGAACGCAGGAGCTAATTACTTTTAATCGCCATCTATTATTCATAGGACTATCAAACCAAAACTTCTTTATGAGGTACAAAACAACTATTCGATTGCTTACGATGGTCATTATAATGCTATTGTCATCTTCCTTATTGATGGCGCAGCAGGGAGTGATCAAAGGAAAAATTACTGACAGGAGTAACAATAATCCTGTGCAGGGTGCAACCATCACCATTAAGAACAGTAACAACAGTACTGTATCTGATGAGCAGGGAAATTTCCAGCTCAATACTTCTTCTTCCGTACCTGTTACCTTGGAGGTCAGCTCTGTTGGTTTTCGTTCAGTAGAAATTACTGCACAACCCGGAACGACCACTGCCATTCAGCTTGAGAATGATGTGAGAGTAATGGAAGATGTTGTGGTAACCGGTGTTTCTTCCGCAACATCTCAAAAGAAAGTTCCTTTCTCTGTAGAGAAGATCAATGAGAAAGCATTTAAGAATGTTCCGGCAACGGATGCAGCAGGAGTATTGCAGGGTAAGGTTTCAGGATTAAGATTGAACAGGTCGGGCGATCCTGGATCGGGTACCAATATTCAGTTAAGGGCAGCCAAACAGATCTTCGGATCAAACAATCCATTGATCATTATTGATGGAGTATTGACTGAAGGAAACCTACAGGATCTTAATGCGGAAGATATTGCATCAATTGAAGTAGTAAAAGGTGCTGCGGGTTCTTCCTTGTATGGATCAAGAGCTGCAAACGGTGTAATCAATATCATCACTAAAAGAGGACAGCAACTTGCATCAGGAAAAACTGTAGTAAACTTCCGTTCTGAATATGGAAGAAGCTTTGTTGGTTATGTTCCGGAAAGATCTACTGCAACAAATTACCTGGTGGAAAATGGTGAAGTGGATTATTCAAAGCCCGCACCGGATGGTTTAATTGATAATAAATTCCCGGTGGTTCGCGACCAGGCGAAGCAATTCTTCAGGCCCGGACAATACTTCACTAACTATTTATCCTTTGCAGGTAAGAGTGCAGATGGAAAAGCTTCGATGTACAGTTCGGTTCAAACAACCAAAGAAGCTGGTGTCGTTGAAATGACCAACGGTCAACAGCGTACCAACGTAAAAGTGAACCTCGATTACAAGATCACGAATAACCTGAAATTCTCCACCTCCAATCTTTATGCAAAAACAAAGATCGATAACAGGGGTTCAGGTGTTTGGAGCAATCTAATGCAAAGCGATCCCAATGCAGATCTGCTTGCCAAAAATGTTAATGGCTCTCCCTATATAGTAAATCCAAATAAGATCAATGCATTGATTGGTAATCCGCTGTATGATATTGCAAACTCAAGAAGCGAACTGGAACGCCAGCGTTTTCTTGGTAATTACAGTTTGCAGTATGAGCCGGTGAAGAATACCAATCTTTCTTTGTCTTATGGTTTGGATAATATCTTCAGTAACTCATTATTTATTTCTCCAAAAGGAAAATTAAGAGTGAGTGATCCGAATCTTACCGACAATGGATCCATTTCGAAAAATGCATCCACTACCACTGCACAAACAATCCAGTTTGATGCAGGACATACAAGAAACTTCGGTGACTTCAATACCAGGTTCAAAGTTCAATATTTGCATGAAGCCTCAGAATATGAGAATGTAAGTGCTACCGGGCAGAATCTTGCAGTGCTTGGTATGAACATCACTAATATTTCGCAGGCTGAGAAGCAGTATGGAAGTTCTTACAAATCACAGGTGATCGCGGATAACTATTCTGCATCGATCAATACAGATTATAAAGACAAGTACATTGTTGATGCCCTGGTAAGAAGAGATGGTGTGTCATTGTTTGGATCCGATGCGCGCTGGAGCACATTCTATCGTGTTGCTGCTGCATGGAGAATGACACAGGATTTCAAGATCCCTGGAATCAGCGATATGAAGCTGCGTGCTGCTTACGGTACTGCTGGTCTTCGTCCGCCATTCGAAGCTCAATATGAAACTTTCACCCTTGTGAATGGAAGCATTGGTTCACAATCTACCTTGGGTAATAAAAAACTCAGGCCTTCAGTAAATGAAGAATTTGAAGTGGGATTGGATATCCAGTTCGCAAAGCGCTGGTCATTCACTTCAACCTATGCAAATGGTGTTAGTAAAGACCTGATCCTTCCGGTTCCTGTTTCTGCTATTACGGGTGCTGCTTACCAGTACCAGAATGCTGCAGAGATCAAAACAAATTCACTTGAATTTACCTTGAGAGGTACTGTGTTGGAGAAAAAAGATCTTACCTGGGATGTTGGATTCACTTTCGACAGGAGCAGGCAAAAAGTTTCGAAGCTGAACAGGTCAGGTTACGCGATCGTATCTGCAGGGATCTTCAGAATCGAAGAAGGTCTGAACTTCGGAACACTGTATGGCCGCAAATGGGCAAGAAGCCTGGATGATGTGATGAACCAGGTACCTGCAGGACAAAATGTCCAGGATCTTTTCGTGGTAAACAATGAAGGATATGTAGTACGTACTACACAGATCGGAACTCCACAGGAAGAGCCGGTGTATATCACTGATTCAAAGGGACAACCACTCAACAGTTATATCGGGAATGTGAATCCTAATTTCAACTTGAACTTCACATCAAACTTTACGATCAAGGGATTGAATCTTTATTTCCTGCTGGCATGGCAGAATGGAGGTCAAACCTATAATCATACAAGAAGATATACTACTGCAAGTGCGGAAACTGACCAGTCAGGTAAACCTTACGAGCAAAGAAAGCCTGAGCGTTACTATGTGAAGTTGAAAGAGTGGAACAACGAATTTTTCGTGGAAGATGCAGATTTCCTTTCACTGCGTGAATTGGGATTGAACTATGATTTCAGGAATGTGAAGTTTGGAAATATCAATCTTACCAATGTAAGAATTGGTTTCGTGGGAAGAAATCTTTTCATGCTGACAAAATACACAGGATACAGTCCTGAAACCGGCAGCAACCAGGAAGGTGTTGATTCAAACATCCTGAAGTTTGACGTGCACACTTATCCTGTTTACAGAACACTCAGTGGAAACATTGCGATCACCTTTTAATTAATCATCATGAAGAAATTAATATATAGTTTGATATTTCTTTTCGCATTAAGTGGATGCGAAAAGATCAGCGACCTGGATGTGGTGAATGAGAATGCGCCCGACAGTGAGACTGTAATGGCAGCAACAGAAACCTATCCTTCAATATTAAGTGGCGCATACAATAGCTTCTGGAATACAAGTGTATCGCCATCTCCAACCTTTGCACTGACCAATGCTGAAGTGATCACTTCAGGATATGGAAGCTGGAGCTCCTTTGATTACTACAAAGTTCCAAGAGCATCAGTACCCAATGATCTGATGGATGATGTGGTATTGTCGCCCCCTGCAGCTGCATGGTATGGATACTACAGTGCCATTCCAAATGTGAACAGGATCATCAAAGCACTGACAACCGATGGAAAGAAAGTCGTGATCGGAAATACGGATCATACCAACAGCGTACTGGCAAATGCCTATGTATTGCAGGGAATACTGTATGGTCACCTGGGATTGTTTTATGATAAGGCGTTCATCGTTGATGAGAATACCAATTTCGAAAACTATTCTTATGAATTGAAAGGATACAATGAAATTGTAGAGTTTGCTTTGAGTTCAATCGATAAAGGCATTGCGATCGCATCCAATGCACAGTTCACCGATCCTGTTGAAATGGTTCCTGGAATGACGTTTACTAACCAGACACTAAAAGCATTCGCAAGCTCAATGGCAGCAAGGATCCTGGCATGTTCACCAAGAACTCCTGCACAGTCCGACCAGGTTAACTGGAACCGGGTGTATGATTATACAAAAGAAGGATTGCAGTCAGATTGGGGAATCCAATGGAAAGATGGTTGGGTTGGAAAAGTAATCTCCAGGGATTTTCTCAATCACCTGCAATTAATGGCCTGGGACTGGATGAGGGTTCACCAGCGCGTGATCAATATGATGGCTCCGAATGATCCGAATGCACAATATCCATGGCCTGATGGAGTGGCTTCTTTAGGTCCGGTAACTTCTCCTGATAAAAGACTGACAACCTACTTCCAATATGTTGGAAGACATACAGGATGGAATCCAAACACGAGAGGATACAACATGCTGAGTGAATACAAGTATGTGCGGTATGAAAATGTTGCGAATAACAATTCAGGGTTCTTCCCGCATTTTCTAAAGGCTGAGAATGATCTGCTGATGGCGGAGGCTGCTGCGCGATCAGGAAAAGCAGGAACTGAAATAGCTGAATTGGTGAACAAGACCAGGGTTACAAATGGAAATCTTGCTGCATTGACAGGTAATGAATCGAAAGAAGCATTACTTGATGCAATCTTCTATGAGCGTTATGTAGAAACAGATTTCGTTCATGCGCATTTGGGTTATTTCGATCGCAGAAGAAGAGGAGAACTAAGGCCAGGAACACTGTTTCATTTCCCTGTTCCAGCGAATGAACTGATCCTGCACAAAATGCCATTCTACACTTTCGGTGGAGTAGGAAATGAAATGTAAATCATTAAAAAACTAATTATGAAATTCATCAATAAAATACTGATCCTTTGTTTGATCGTGATTGCAGCGGGATCAACATCCTGTGAAAGGGAATTGGATATGCCCATTGTAAATTCCATGCCGCCTGCATTGCAGGTGGTGGTAAAGGATGCAACCAATGCCCCTGTTGCCGGTGCAAATGTGAACCTGTATCGTGATAAGACTGCCTGGGAAAATGAAGGCGATCCGCTTTCTTCCGGACAGACTTCCAACGAAGGAGTTTTTGTATTTTCAAAGGAAGTATTGAAAGACCCGGGAATATTTTACCTTATCACACAGAAGGATGGTATGAAGGTTAAGTCAACCACTCCTTACCTCATCCTCAATGACGGTAAAACTTATTTTAATGTGGTGCTTAAGTAAGCATCTTCAACAGACCCAGAAAACATGAGACGATTCGCCAGTTTATTTTCTTTGGCAATGAGCCTTTCTATAGGATCATTTGCACAGGATATCTTAAAGAGTATTGGATTTAGTAAGGATTCACTTGTTGCAGAAAATATCACTGCAGGAAGTAATCAATATAAATTGAAATCAAGGCTTCCCATTGTAAGTTATATCGTGAATGATCAGCAGCATTCATCCATTGATGGATCAAAAGCGATCAGGATCGCATGGAATAATTTCCAACCCTTTGCTTCAGGCGTTAAAGGAAACATTGTATTCAAGAACGAATCAAAGGATACTGTCAAACTTAAAAATGTAGTACCGTTTGGTTTAGGAGGTGAGCATGTAGTAATTACCGGGAAAGGCGATCATGGCCTTTCCCGAACTCACCTGTTCGTTCCTGGAAAGAATCCTGTGAATGTGATCGTTCCGGATAACGCATGGGACCTGGGTTACAGCAATGTTCCTGTGAATGAAAAGGTTTCCATTACATCAATCGTAAGAAGGAATCGCGCAAGCATTGATAAGGGAACTCGTACAAGATTTGAAACAATCCTTTATCCAGGTGGCTCCGTACAATATCTGTTCTATGCAGAGCTTGCAGGAAATAACTGGCGGGACGCTCTCACGCAAACATTCCAATCCCGCATGATCTATGATGTGGAGAAATTTGATAATAGTTTATTCGAGCGCGAAGATCTGAAATGGATCCGTCATTCTTATGTGATGCATCTGTTCATGGCCTGGGATAAATTCTATTATGATTATAAGGATGGGAAATTTCATGTAATGGATTTCCTCGAGCGTGGTAAGAAATTATATGGTGGAGATGAGATCATCAGCATCTGGCCAACCTGGCCAACACTAGGACTCGATCAGCGTAACCAGTTCGACCTGTTCCGTGATCTTCCCGGTGGAACAAAAGAAATGCGCAGACTTTCTGAGCAATTGCACAAGCAGAATTCAAAACTGTTTGTGTGTTACAATCCATGGGATGAAAGTACACGCAGCGAAAATCACCTCGGTGGAATCGCGGATCTGATCAAAGAGACCGCTGCTGACGGAGTGGTGCTCGATACCAAAGGTGAATCAAGTAAGGAATTGCAGGATGCTGCCGACAAAGTACGCAAAGGCGTGATCATGTACAGTGAAGGTATGGCGGTGCCCATGCATATGAGCGGTATTCCATCTGGTCGCGTACACAATGCATTGTATTATCCACCGATGCTTAACCTGAACAAACTCATCAAACCAGAGTTTGCGATTTTTAGGGTGGCTGAAGTAAAGAAGGAAAAGATCCAACGTGAATTTGCAACATCCTTCTTTAATGGTTATGGAACTGAATTGAATATCATGTCGCCAGGACAACCTGATTGGGTGATCGATCAATACCGTTATCTCGGAAGAACCAGCAGGATCCTTCGTGAGAACACACACAACTTTGTTTCTAGAAATTGGGTGCCATTGATTGAAACCACTTCAGATAATATCTGGGTGAACAAATGGCCCAATGAACAGAAGACCATTTATACGGTGTATAGCCTGCATCCACAGGGTTATAAAGGATTACTCTTTGAAGTGCAGCCAAAAGAAGGATACCATTTTGTTGATCTCTGGCATCATAAATTATTGCAGCCTGTTTTAAAAGATGGTAAGCAATTGATTGAAGTGGAAACTGATGCATTCAATGCTTCATACCTTGGAACAAACAATGAAGGTGAAGTGGATTGTATTGCACAATTACCTGTACTGATCAATGCGAAATTAAAAGGCGATCGCCTGGAACTTAGTGCTGATAAGGGCTCTGAGTTGCTGATCTGGGCTGGGCATCCTTCCTATGAAAAAACACCATTGAAACTAAAGCCCGGAAAACATTCGCTGAATCTCCACGAAAAATTCGGAAGGTTTGAAGGTGATTTCATTATCCAGTTAATGCAGGATGGTATTTTATTGGATGAAACTTTGGTGACGATCAAACCAGGCGATAGTCGAAAAATTTCTGATATAGTTAAAACCACCGGTGCATCATCCACTCCAAAAGGAATGGTAAAGATCCCTGCGGGAAAATTTTCTTTCCATGCGACCAATGGTGATGAAGCGATCTCTTATCCAAAAGAAGATACCGGTGAAACTTTTGATATGTCATCTTATTACATGGATATTTTTCCTGTAACCAATGAGCAGTTCAAAGAATTTTTGCAGTCAACAAAATATCGCCCGACTGATACAGCAAATTTTCTGAAGCATTGGGTGAAAGGAAATTTCAAATCCGGTGAAGGAAACTTCCCTGTTGTATATGTTAGCTATGAAGATGCGAAGGCCTATGCAAAATGGGCCGGCAAAAGATTGCCAACTGAGATTGAATGGCAATATGCTGCACAGACTCCTGAATTAAATGAATGGCCATGGAAGCAGGAAACACCTGTTAAAAGAAAGATCCAGTATGTCAATGAAACCCTTTCCACATCTGCATTGGATGGAATTGATTCAACGCTGGTGAACCTTGGAGATGGCAAGTTGCATCGTGTGGGATCTTATCCGAAAGGTGCAAACCCATATGGCTTGCAGGATCTTGTTGGATCTGTATGGCAACTCACGAATGATTTGTATGAAAGCGGCAGTTATCGTTATATCATGATGAAGGGTGGAAGCTATTACAAACCATCCAGCAGCTGGTGGTATGTACAGAGCGGTCCAAGAGAATTACATTATCGTCAATATTTATTGCGCGTTTCACAAGGATTTGAACGAAATTCAACCGTCGGTTTCCGATGCGTGAAAGATGCCCGATAGAATATTACAAAGAATACTAACATGATCAATCGTTGCTATTATCTCGTACTGCTATTGCTTGTTGTAGTTACTGCCAATTCCCAGTCGCTTCAAAAACTGTATCCTGTTTCATTTTCACAGGTTACGATCAATGATGCATTCTGGAGTCCGAAACTTCGTACCGTTTCTGATGTAACACTGAAAGCATGTATTGATTACACGGAAAATAAAACCGGTCGTATCAGGAACTTTGAAAAAGTAGCCCGTGGTGAAAAAGGCAATCACGAAGGAATTTACTACGATGATTCTGATGTGTATAAAGCCCTGGAAGCAATGGCTTATTCACTAAGAAATAATCCCAATCCTTCCATTGAAAAAGTGGCTGATGAATGGATCGATAAGATCGCTGCTGCTCAATTGAAAGATGGCTACCTGAATACTTATTATACCTTGATGGGTCTTGATAAGCGCTGGACCGATATGGAGAAGCACGAAGATTATTGTGCTGGTCACCTCATTGAAGCAGGTATTGCTTATTACAACACTACAGGAAAAAGAAAACTGCTGGATGTTGCCATTCGTTTTGCTAATCATATTGATGAAACGTTCAGAATGCAAAACAGGAACTGGGTTTCAGGTCACCAGGAAATTGAACTAGCATTGATGAAACTCTATCATGAGACCAGCAACAAGCGCTATATGGAGCTTGCAAAATGGTTTCTTGATCAGCGTGGACATGGCTATGGTAAGGGTGTGATCTGGGATCAGTGGAAAGATCCAAAGTATTGCCAGGACGATATTCCCGTAAAGGATCAGAAAGAGATCACCGGGCATGCGGTTCGAGCAATGTATATGTATACCGGTGCGGCAGATGTGGCGGCAGTCACCAATGATGTTGGTTATGTGAATGCGATGAAAAGAGTTTGGGAAGATGTTGTGTTCCGCAATATGTATATCACCGGCGGTATTGGTGCGCAGGCAAGGAATGAAGGATTTGGTGTTGACTATGATCTTCCAAATGAAGATGCTTACAGCGAAACCTGTGCATCCGTAGGAATGGTCTTCTGGAACCAGCGCATGAATATGCTGAGCGGCGAATCTAAGTATGTGGATGTATTGGAACGAAGCCTGTACAATGCAGCACTGGATGGACTTTCATTAAGCGGTGATCGTTTCTTCTATGGTAATCCGCTTGCATCAACAGGAACTCATAGCAGGAGAGAGTGGTTTGGAACTGCTTGTTGTCCTTCCAATATTGCACGACTCGTTGCTTCTCTCGGCAACTATATCTACAATACTTCGAACGATGGTATGTATGTAAATCTCTTCATTGGCAGTAATACAAAATTGAAATTGAACGGAACAGATGTAGCAGTGAAGATGGAGTCTGGATATCCATGGAATGGCCAAGCTGTTTTGTCGGTTGATCCTGCCAGGTCCAGAGCATTTACTGTTAACCTGCGCATTCCGGGCTGGTTGAATGAACCTGCTCCAGGTGAGTTATACCATTATGCTGATAAGAAAAATGTTCAACCCGTAATAAAGGTGAATGGAAAGCCAGTTAAATATACTAACGACCATGGGTATGCGAAGATCAGCAGGACCTGGAAGAAGGGTGATAAAGTATCCATTGAGTTCCCGATGGAAGTAAGGATGCTTGCAAGCAGGCCTGAGTTGAAACAAAACGAACAGCGCATCGCTTTGCAATATGGTCCATTAGTGTATTGTATCGAAGGAAAGGACAATGGCGGTGAAGCATGGAATGTGGTTCTGCCTGATCATCCTGTTTTCAAAGTAAATCATAAAGGCGATTTTCTCGGCGGAGTGAATACGATCGAGTTTGATGCACTGGTTGCTGAAGTTTCGAATGATTCAAAATCGGTGAACACGATCAGTAAGACGGTAACGGCGATTCCATACTTTGCCTGGAATAACCGTGGTGCCAATCCAATGCAGGTATGGCTTCCAACAACGGTTAAAGAAATCAGGATCAATTACTAAGATAAATATCTCACGAAATCAAAGCCAGGCAAGCAGCCTGGCTTTTTTGTTTTTAGATTAGTATTGCCTTATCAAATATTTGTTTTTATTTTTATTTGAACCCCCTGCCTGACGACCTCCTCTCTCTACCTCAACTTATCGTCATGAGCAATTATTATTATTTGAAAGAAAACAGCAGTGAGATTTCCGTTATGGTTGAAGTTGAAACCATTGGAAATGCTTCAACTATTGTAACACGTAAGCGCACCGGCGGCAGTTATGTGGTAATTGCTGAATCAGAACCGGATGCCTCGGGAAGTATTCCTGAAACCGAAATTGGTCAATCCAATGAATTGATCCAATCTGTGATCATTGTGGATACTGCAATATTACTTGACGGGATTCCGCCGGGGCAGTTCGATAAAGTATTCGAAGACCTTCGGATCAAAGTTACCATGGAAGGTGGTATCGATGGAGATCAGCGATTCAACCTAAAGGAAACGGAAAAGAAACAGTTCATGGACAAAACTCTAATCGTGGCTTCCATGGCAATTAAGCTGACCACTCAATTCTAATACAATGAAGTATTTTAAATTCTTGGTATTCATATTAACTGCTGTTGTAACCAGGTCTCAGGAAGTTGAATTGAAAGATCTGAAAGTGCCGTCATCACCGGCTTTCAGCCTGCTCGATTTTTCACCGCAGGTCATAGAGTCTCCCGGAAATATTAAGGCTTTTACTTTAAGTCTTTTATCAAATACTGCAGAATCAAATGGTCTCCCGCGAAATTTTGCCTTTGAATTTGCACCATACTGGTTCTTCCGTCATCCTAAAATGAATGTCTTTAAATACTTTGGGTTGAGTAAGGGTAATGATAGGGAAGGGGACTTCTCTATAAAGTTTAAACCTGATATTTTTTATGGACTCAGATCTACCAGTCTTTCGCTGGGCTCGGTATTCAAAGACAGCAGCGAGATGAATCCTTTCAACCTGAATTATATCGGTTACTCACTTCGGTCAAACATTATCAATGTAAGAAGTGCCCTGGTCAATAAAGCCTTGTATAATTCCGTGACGTCCGTGAATGCTGCGCTTCAGCGAACGCTTCTCCAGGCAATTGCCGCTTGTGGTGATAAGGAAGGGCAGGAGCGGATCGATTGCATTGGTGAATTCATTTCAACTGCAAAGGATTCTTTATTGAACAGCAATAGGGAAAATTTCTTTAACCTGCTGAATGTTCGGCCCTTATTCAGTGTGGATATTGCACTGGCATCTTCCACAGTATTCCGCAGAAATAACTGGAATGAGCACAACCGCTACAGAACAGGAGCCTGGATCACGATGGGATATAATCAGCCATTGATCGCAAGATCAAAAGTGGAGGAAGATATAAAGAACCTGTTGGAATGTAAGAACTACGTCAATGCAGTGATCATGATAAGAACACTGAAAGATAATACCACATTGGATTTTGAGAATTTTACGGAATACAATGTCACAGATCTGGGTGGAAGGATTGAATTTGAGTTCAATAAATTATCATTAGGAATTGAATCCATCCGGCGTATCAACAACGATAATAAAGATTTCAATACAAACCGGACGGTTGGGATCATTCAATATAAGATCAATGACCAGCTTTTTTTATTGGGAACATTTGGGAAGAATTTTGGGGATTTCAATAACCTTGTTAGTTTGATTGGTTTAAATTGGGGATTAGGAAAAAACGCGCTCTACAATCGGTTTGAATAAATTTGGCAGTGGTGGCATTAAACTTGATTAAAAGTGAGCGACAAATGTAAATCTGATGAGTAGCCAAGCAAACACTGATCTGTTCCAGATCTTTTTAAAGAAGTCTGATGAAAATAAATATATAGGAAGCCTGAAGGCCTTAGCAAGATTTTGCCATTGTGGTGAAGAAGCCATCAAAGAAAAGATCAGGGAAATGGACCGGAAAGGCATTATAAAATTCTATGATTTCAATACAGATTACTTTATAGCCGAAATTTTGCATCCTTCTTCTGCCCGACCTTAACAGTACATAAATAAAAACACTTATAGGTTATAAATTAATTGTTCATTTGACGTGTAACTGGCAAAACAGCAGTTTATATTAGAGTCGATAGTAATACTTTTATTCCTCCGTATCCTAAGTGAATACAAGTATGCAAATTAGTAGCGCGTCTTCAACTGAACATTGGTTCCATTCTGTCATAAGGAATAGTACCGATATCATTGCAATTATTGATGCCCAGGGAAATTATACATATGTCAGTCCCTCCTGTTTACTTGAATTAGGATATGATGCAAGTTTTTTCAATGGTCGCAATGCTTTTGAATTCATCCATCCTGAAGATATTGAACCATTATTAGCCATTCTTGCTGATATTCCGAATATTTCAGAATTAGAATTACCTCACTACAGGATCCTTGCTGCAAATAATGAGTATCGTTGGATACAATCCAGGCTGACCAATCTTTTGCATGACCCTGTGATCAACGGTATCATTGTCAATTCAAAAGATATTACTGAAAAGAAGATTGCTGAAGAAGAGATTCACAGGCTTTCGCTGGTTGCCAAAGAAACGGTCAACGGGGTAACCATCACCAATAAAGAAGGGAAAGTTGTTTGGGTTAATAAGGCATTTACCAGGATAACCGGATATACATTAGAAGAAATGCAGGGGCATTATCCTGGAGAAATTTTGCGTGGTGCTGAATCTTCAGAACGGGTCACTAAATTTATAAATGACCAGGTCAATGGGCGCCTTCCATTTGATTGCGAGATCCTTAATTATCGGAAAAATGGTGAGCAGATGTGGATGCGCGTGCAGGGCCAGCCCATATTTGACTCTAAGGGAAAGCTGTATCAATACTTTGCACTACAGACAGATATTACAAAGGAAAAAGAGATCCGCGAACTGGCAAGATTCCACGAGCAAAAGCTTAATGCTTTAATTCTCAACACTTTTGATGTGATGGAAATTGTTGATATCGCAGGGAACTTCACTTTTGTAAGTCCCGCCATTGAAAGGGTAATGGGTTTTAAACCGGAAGAGCTGATCAATAAGGATTCCCTGACTTTCATCCATCCCGATGATCTGGAAGTAGCCTATATGATGTTTGGAAAAGTGCTTGATGAGCCAGGACAGACCAACCATATTATTCTAAGGATCAGGAATAAATCCGGTGATTACAGAATTTGTGATGTACATGCACGCAATCTTGTTTCTGATAAATACATAAAGGGTATCGTGGTGAACTTCCGCGACATCACGGAGCGTGTTGAATTGGAAGAGATGCTGATGAAGGAGAAGGTGAATGCGCAGAAAGCCATTACCATGGCATCGATCAGGATGCAGGAAAATGAGCGTGAAGTGATAGGAAAGGAACTGCACGACAATGTAAACCAGATCCTCACATCGGCAAAACTCTTTCTTGACATGACAAAGAACCAGCCACAACTTATTCTTGATCATGTAAAGCAAAGCCGCGAACTCATCATGATGGCTATCCAGGAGATCCGAAAATTATCAAAGGCACTGGTTCCTCCATCATTGAATGATGTTAGTCTTGAACAATCATTGAATGGATTACTGGAAACCATTGAAACACTAAAGGAGATCCGTTGTTATACGCGCTTTGCGTTTGATGAAACCAAATTACAGGATGTAGTAAAGTTTACTATTTACCGTGTTGTGCAGGAACAGATCACCAATATCTGCAAGTATTCACAGGCTACGGAATTGTTGTTAAGCCTGGTAGATAAGGATGATAAACTTGTTCTTATCATCAGTGATAATGGAGTAGGATTTGATCCAAGGGCTAAAAGAAATGGGATTGGCTTGAAGAATATTGCAGAAAGAATCAAGTCAATTGATGGTAAGTTCCAGCTGATCACTGAACCTGGTGCAGGTTGTAAACTGGTGATCACCATTTGATTAAATTCAGTAAATTGATCTACTCAATTTACATGCATGAACCAGGAAATCATTGATCTCTACGACGAGTACACGCATAAGCCACTTCCACGCGGAGAATTTTTGAAACGACTTACAAAGCTTGTTGGAAGCACTACTGCAGCACTCACCTTACTTCCCATGCTGGAAGGAAATTATGCCAAAGCTTCACAAACCAATACGGAGGATCTTTTTACAGAATACATCAAATACCCCGGAGTACCACAGGAAATGACCGCTTATGTGGCGAGGCCTAAAGCTGTTAAGCCTTATGCAGCAGTGGTTGTGATCCATGAAAACCGGGGATTGAATGCACATATTGAAGATGTGGCAAGAAGAGCTGCGCAGGCAGGATATCTTGCCATTGCACCCAACGCTTTGTCAGCATTGGGAAAAAATCCTGCAAATGAGGATGAAGCCAGGCAGCTCTTTACAACGCTTAAGGCGGAGGATAACCTGCAAAACTTTATCAATGTATTTGATTACCTGAAGACAAGAAAAGATTTCAACGGACATGCAGGATGTGTTGGTTTTTGTTGGGGTGGAGCAATGGCTAATAACCTGGCAGTCAATGTACCGCAGTTAAAAGCTGCAGTTGCATTTTATGGGCGGCAGCCCGAACTGACTGAAGTACCAAAGATCAAATCAGCTGTGCAACTGCATTATGCAGGATTGGATGAAAGAGTGAATGCAGGTATGCAGGCATATGAGGAAGCTTTAAAGAAAGCCGGAATTCCTTACGAGCAATACGTATATGAAGGAGCGCAGCATGCTTTTCATAATGATACTTCCGAAGCGAGATACAATGAAACAGCAGCAAAACTGGCGTGGAAGCGGAGTTTGGACTTCTTTTCAAAATATCTGAAGTGATGGGAACCGGCTTTAGTTGTTAAATATCTTTCCAGTTCAAATAATAAACCTACCTTCGAGCAGACAATTTGAACTTCGCTTTCAGTAATTGCAATTCTATTCTGCTTTAGCACTTTAGTTGTTTCTTACTTACTGCCTTTTCAGATCAATATTTAGTTTAAAAATTTTCAAATGAACATTTACGTTTCAAATCTTAGCTTTAACACAACAGATGAAGATCTTCAGTCATTCTTCACTCCTTATGGTGAAGTAACATCTGCAAAGATCATCACTGATAAAGTTACAGGCAGATCACGCGGTTTCGGTTTTGTAGAGATTGCTGACGCAGAAGGTGCATCTAAAGCTATCTCTGAACTTGATAACAGCGTTGTTGACGGAAGAAACATCAAGGTTTCTGAAGCAAGACCAAAAGAAGAAAGACCAGCACGCAGCAACAGCCCATTCAGAAGTGATAATGGCGGTGGCTACAGAAAAAATAAATGGTAATCTAATTCAGACCTCCACAGCCTGGAGGTCTTTTTTTTCTTACCATCATTCTTCATTAATTAATTAATCTATGGCTAGATCGAAAGAAACTTTCAACAAAAGAGACAAAGAAAAAAAACGTCTTAAGCAAAAACAAGACAAGAAAGAGCGACTGGAAGAACGTCGCGCAAATGCAGGCAACAAGAGTTTTGAAGACATGATTGCCTATGTGGATGAGAACGGAAACTTTACTTCGACTCCTCCAGACCCAAGTATGAGAAAGCTCATCAATGCAGAAGAGATAGAGCTTGGTGTTCCCAAACATGTGGAAGGCCCTGAAGAAAAGCAGGAAGGAGTGATCAACTTCTTTAATGAGTCCAAAGGATATGGATTCATCCTCAATAAACTTACCCAGGAAAAATTCTTTTTCCACGTAAATAACCTTACCGAACAGGTTAAGGAAAATGATAAGGTAAAATTCGATACAGAAAGGAGTCCGAAAGGAATGACCGCTATCAATATCGAAAAGATCAAATAACTACAATTCATTCATCATATTATCCGGTTCATACATCTTTGAAGTAAAGATGTTATGGATTCGGGTTTTCTTGCGGTCAGTTTAACCATTAACCTGATCAATATGATGAAGTCATTCTTATTTGCAGTTACAATTGCAGCAATCGCTACAGCCTGTCAATCTACACAAGGCTCTGAAAACAATACTGCCGGCACACTGGATTCAGCCGCTATGGTAAAGAGGGGTGAATACCTCGTGACCACCATTGGTTGCGATGATTGTCATTCACCAAAAGAAATGGGACCACAGGGACCTCAACTGGTGGCCGACAAAAGATTGTCGGGATATCCTTCCGACAGGCCTTTACCTCCAATTGATACAGCGCATTTAGGAAAAGGGTGGGCCCTTATGTTTGCTGATCTTACTGCAGCAGTTGGTCCCTGGGGAGTATCATTTGCTTCAAACATTACCAGTGATGAAACCGGTATTGGAAGCTGGACCGAAGCCCAGTTCATCAATGCAATGCGTAAGGGTAAGTATAAAGGCCTGGATACCGGTCGTGACCTTCTTCCTCCAATGCCCTGGCAGAATTTTAGCAAGCTGACCGATGAAGATCTGAAATCGATCTATTCATTTCTGAAAACAACGAATCCTGTAAAGAATATTGCTCCGGAGCCACGCGGACTTTAACCGGGCAGAACGCCCGAAGGGCGGGCTGAACGCCGGGTAATATATACCCAACGTTCAGCCCCTTCGCTGCGCTCGGTTCTGCCCGAAGCTATAACTTCAACCTGTAAACAGTATACGGGCTTTCTCTCAAATTTTTTCCCTCGTTATATTCCGGTTGCTTCTGGATATGGGAGCAGGAAATATATAGATAACCATCCGCGATGGAATAACTGTCAGGCCAGATCAGTCGCTTATCTTCAATCAATGTGGTCATCTTATGATCGGGTGAGATCCGGATGATCCTGTAGTTGATCAGGTCTCCGAAATATAAGTATCCTGCCTGGTCGAATATCATTCCATCCGTTGTAGTAAAATGTCCAAGGTCTTCCACTTTGCTATGCAGCATTGTATCACTGGTATTCCAGTCACGAAGAAATTCAGTTTTGATCCGGTATAACTTATCATCCGTAAGTGGCTTGTAGTATAACCAGTTTCCATCGGGAGTCAGCGCAATACCATCACTGTTGAATTTTGCAGGCCTTCCATCTTTCATCAATTCTTTTCCATCAATGATAAATTTGAAATTGGGATCCGATTTCACAGATGGATGTTTACTTAGTACCCGGCGCATCTTGCCGGTTTCAAGATTCACCACAACAATGCCGCCTCCTTTTGATTCGGTTAAATAAGCAAACTGCCTCGGCACATCAACTCTGACATCATTCATGTATGCAGTATCCGGTATGATACCGTTGAACGAATAGACCCTGTCAACAGTGGTACCGTCTTTTTTCATCCTAACCAACTTTGCACCACCTCCCTGGATGGTTTTTAATTTTGGAGCTGCAGGATCAAGTATATAGAGGTTGCTGCTGTCGTCATAGTAAACAGATTGAACGCATACCCATTTGTCTTTGCCCGACTGTCCCGGTTTCCATTGATTCCAGGAAAGATTTGGAAATGGTTGTACCGCAGTATCTCCTGTTGCCTGCACCACTGCATATCGATATACATCACTCCATAATGGATAGTTTACAAGCAGTTTTCCTCCAGGTTCTTTTGCCACACCGGTTAGCTGGTAAGTATTATCGGAAAACACCAGCTCAAGGGATGAAGGTGCATTTTTATCTTTCTGAACCTTTGAACTGTCGATACGATCTGATGGTCCGTTAGAAGAATTATTACAGGAAGAAGCAATAGCAGCTGCAGCAAGAACTGCAGAGATGATTGCTGTTGAAAAATTAGAAGATGCCATACCTTTTTTGGTATGATGTAATAAAAAAACCTGCCAGCTATTCCCAGATAATATTGAAGTTGGCCCGGATTTCAAAGCCTTGTCCGGGTGCAGAAATAATATCCAGTGTTCCTGAATATGGTTCAAGCCTGCTGTGCATGTTGGAGATGCCGATGCCATGGCGAATACTGTTGGGATCATAACCCTTACCATTATCACTGATCACAAGCTCTGCTTTATTATCCTTTACATCGAGATGGATCCTGATAGCGTCAGCTTCGGCATACTTCAAAATATTGTTGAGCTGTTCCTGTATGATCCTGTATACCATGATCTTTTGGTCACGACTCAATCGCTGATCAGCAAGTTCGGAAATATGCAGATCGACCTGGTAATGTTTGAACCTCCTGATATTATCGATCAATACATTGATCGATTCAGGTAATGACATGGTCTCAAAATGCGGAGGTTTGATATTGTGAGATATGGTGCGGATCTCTTCGATAGCCGACAACAGCAGCGACCTGCTTTCTGCAAGCATATTCATCTTTTCTTTGTTGGTCATTACCATATCAATATATAGCTTGGCCACAGTGAGCAACTGCAATGCATTGTCATGAAGTTCTTCTGCCCACCTGTTCCTTTCAGATTCCTGGGCATCAATTACTGAAAGCGCAAGTGTTTTCCTGAAGTTCAGCTGTTGTTTGAAAAATTCCTCCCGGGTTGAATTGAGGTTATTTAAAAGGTCTTCCTTGCGGGAAAAGCTTTCTTTTAACTGTTTGAAGTATTTCCTGGATAAGATGAATATGAATAAGGCTGATAATATAACAAAGCAAATACCTTTTAAAGATTGTAATTGCTGGTTTAGCTCAGCATTCTGTTTGGATATATCTGCAACCAACTTATCACTCAACAAAATATAAATAGTACTAAAGGCCAGGTAATACAATGGAATTTTTATTACCGGGGAAAGTTTTTTGTTGGTTTCATTCATGTAAGTGTGGCTTGGTGGAGCTTTTACTGAATGTAATATTAATCAATCAATAAAAAAAGCTGGATGAAAATTGGATAAAACATTTTTAATGGAAAGGAATCAAACTATTATTTGATGATTATAATAAAATCAATTAATTGTTAAATCGATTTAACTTAAGTCAAATCTTACACATTTCGATTTAATTGATTTACAATAAGTTACGGATGAAATAAAGAAATATTATTGCTAAAACGATTTAGCTTTTATTTTTAGTTTGCACATCAGGGAAGGTGTAATCGAATGCTTAGTATGAAGCCATCCTGTTGGTGAGCACTATTAACCAACCAAACTAACGTTTATGCAAGTCATCAAACTGCCCGGCAAAGGCAGGAACAGCCTCTTGCCGCCACTTCTCTTTTCATTTCTCTTAATGCTACCCTTCCTCTCCTGGAGCCAGTCGAACGCCAACGAGCAGGTGGTAGTTAACGGCGTAGTCCGGGATCGCGCGGGTACTTTCCTTTCCAACATTTCAGTTTCGATCAATGGAACCAACCGTGGTACCGTGACCGACGCAAAAGGAGAATTTACCCTAACCGCCAGTAAACTGGATTCACTGGCCTTCACATCAGTAGGTTATGTTTCCCAGCTTTACCCGGTACTGAATAACCGCTATTTCAACGTGGTAATGGAAGCCAATGCGGGCTCCCTCAACGATGTGGTTGTAGTAGGTTTCGGCCGCCAGCGTAAGATCAGTGTGATCGGCGCCCAGTCGACCATCAATCCTGAAGAACTGAAACTCCCCGTTGCCAACATCAATACCCTGCTTGCAGGTCGTATCTCGGGTGTGGTGGGTGTTCAGCGTTCCGGTCAGCCTGGCCGTAGCAGTGCCGATATCTGGATCCGTGGTATCTCTACTTTTGGTGGTGGTTCTTCTTCTCCGCTGATCCTCGTGGATGGTGTAGAACGTTCCATCAACAATATCGATCCGCAGGATATCGCATCCTTTACCGTTCTTAAAGACGCTGCCGGTACTGCTGTGTATGGTGTGCGTGGTGCAAACGGTGTAGTGATCATCACCACAAAAACCGGTAAGGTTGGTAAGCCAAAAGTGTCCGTTGATTACAGCGAAGGTATCGTGACCTTCACGAAGATCCCGGAAATGGCTGATGCTAAAACTTATATGGAAGCGGCAAATGAATCATTAACCACCCGTGGACAAACCGCTAAATATTCTGATGAATATATCCAGCGCACGCTTTCTGGAGAAGACCCTGAGCTTTATCCTAATGTAGACTGGTTCGATGCACTCTATCGCAGCTGGGGTAAGGTTCGCCGTACCAATGTTAGCGTGAATGGTGGATCTGATTTCCTTCGTTACTATGGATCGATCGGTTATTTCGATGAGACAGGTCTTTTAAAAACTGATAAACTTCAGCAATACAATTCCGATCTCCGTTATCGCAGGTTCACAGTAACTACTAATGTGAACATGAATGTTACCAAATCAACCAAGTTAGATATCGGTATCCGCGGAAACTTCTCTAACATGAATGAGCCGGTAATTTCTACCGAAGATATTTTCAACTCTGCCATGACCACTCCTGCCACTGAATATCCTTTGGAATACACCGGTGGATTCGTTCCTGGTAAAAACCCCAACGGTGGTTTTAGAAATCCATGGGCAGATCTTACACGCAGAGGGTATGCAACTGAATTCAACAATGCTATCAATTCAAATCTTCGCCTGACACAGGATCTTACCTCATTGGTAAAAGGTCTTACAGCCAGCGTAATGTTCTCTTTCGATGCTGCTAACGGTGTTCGTATCTGGAGAGAAAAAAGAGAAGATACCTATGCACCTGATGCCAACCAGCCACGTAATCCTGATGGTTCTCTGAACCTGAAGAGAACTTATGTTGGAAGCGGTAACTACCTGCGTTATAACAGGAGCAACTCAGGTAACAGGAGATTCTATACTGAATCATCACTCAACTATGATAACAGGTTTGGTAAACATCGTGTAGGCGGTCTCGCACTTTTCTATACTGACGATTACATGAACCAATTTGCAGGAAACTTTACTGCGTCTATCCCTGAACGTTATCTTGGTCTTGCAACAAGAGCTACCTACTCATACGATGATCGTTACTTCGTTGAAGCAAACCTTGGTTATAACGGGTCAGAAACTTTCGCACCTGACAATCGCTATGGTACCTTCCCTGCATTCGGTTTCGGATGGGTGGTATCAAACGAAAAATTCTTCGAGCCACTGAACAACGCGATCACTTACCTGAAATTCAGGTACTCTGATGGTTTGACCGGTATCGGAAGAATTGGCGGAAGAAGATTCGCCTATCTCACTACACTTGCAGATGATGTAAACGGTTACCGTTTCGATCGTAACCTGAACTATATGAGTGGTATCAACATCACTGAATATGGTTCCAATGTTACATGGGCTGAATCCCGCAAACAGGATTTCGGTGTGGAGATCAAAACTCTGAATGATAAACTCTCTTTGATCGTTGACCTTTTCAAAGAAAAGCGTACTGGTATCTTCCTGCAAAGACAATCACTGCCAATCTTCATGGGACTTACCAATTCTCCATGGGGTAACCTCGGTGTTGTTGAGAACAAGGGTATCGATGCAACACTTGAATACAATGGACAGATCGGTAACGTAGCGTTGAGTCTGCGCGGAAATGTTACCTACAATAAAGACAAATTGCTTGATAACGATCAACCTAAACAATTGTATGACTGGATGGATAGAACCGGTCACAACATCCTCGGAAGATGGGGTTATGTTGCTGAAGGTTTGTTCAACGACCAGGCAGAGATCGATGCAAGCCCGGTTCCTGGTGATAAATCAAGGATCCTTCCCGGTGATATCAAGTATCGTGACCTGAATGGTGATGGTCTGATCAATAACTATGATAAAACCTATATCGGTCGTGGTGATGTTCCTTACCTCGTATTCGGTTTTGGATTCAATGTTGGATACAAAGGATTCAACCTGGGTGCATTGTTCGCAGGACAAAGAGGCGCTGATATCATGCTGCGTGGTGAAGCAATTCATCCGTTTGCAAATGGTGCAGGTTTGTCGAATGTGTATAGCAATATCACCGACAGGTGGCAGGAAGGAAAGGCTGACAATCAGAATGTTTTCTATCCAAGACTTGCAAACGGTGAAGACCGCAACCTGAACAATACACAGGAAAGTACCTGGTGGCTGAAGAAGGCAGATTTTATCAGGATGAAAACCCTGGAACTCAGCTATAACATTCCAAAGAAAGTATATCGCAATGTGTTGAATAATGCTACTGTGTACATCCAGGCAATCAACCCATTGACTTTCTCAAAGTTTGATCTCTGGGATGTTGAAACCACTATTGGTTCTGGAAACGGAAGTCGCTATCCTAACACCAAATCATTCTCACTGGGCTTAACGCTTGATTTCTAATCGAACAACAATCTTATTATGAAACTGAAACATATTCCTATCATATTAATTGCACTCAGCGCATTCTTTGCAGGGTGTAAGAAATTTCTTGACCAGGTTCCGGATGATCGTCTTACACTGGAAGAAACATTCCGTAACAGGTCAACCGCTGAGAAATATCTGTCGAACGTTTATTCATTCATTCCAAGAGAATGGTCGCAGCGTTTTGTTGGTAACTCTAATTCGGGTCCATGGACTGGTGCTGCTGATGAAGCAGAATACCTCTGGGGATTCGTTGAATCAAACCCGATGAACATTGGATCATGGGATGCCGGAAGTGGCTTCACCAAAGCATTCTGGAGAGATTACTATCGTGGTATCCGTTCTGCAACCATCTTTATTGCAAACATTGATAAAGTAAATATTGATATCAATGAAGAGCAGAAGAAAAGATACAAGGCTGAAGCAAGAGCATTGCGTGCAATGTATTATTTCTACCTGACACGTATTTATGGACCGGTAGTATTATTGGGTGATGCAGTGATCCCTGTGGATGCTCCTGCATCCGAGATCAATCTTCCAAGAAGCTCAATGGATGAGTGCGTTGAATTCATTGTATCTGAACTGGAACTCGCAGCTGCTGATCTTCCTGTTCGCTCATCCAATGATAACAATATTGCACGCATTACAAAAGGTGTTGCGCTGTCGTTCAAAGCCAGGGCACTTTTGCAGGCTGCAAGTCCATTGTACAATGGCAATACAGATTATGCTGCATTGAAGAATGCTGATGGTAAGCAATTGATCAGCCAGGCTTATGATGAAAACAAGTGGAAGCGCGCAGCTGATGCATACAAAGCTTTCATTGATGAATTCGTGCCAGGTACTTATCAACTCTATCGCAAGAATGATGGTAATGGTAATTTCAGTCCATTCCTTTCTGTTCGTGATGTAATTCTGGATCCATGGAATTCAGAAGTGATCTTCGCAAGAACAGATGATGAGAATGCCCGCGGATATGAAGTAACCCCATATCATGATGGATATGCTTCTGAAGTTCGTGGTAGTGGTGGACTGGGTGCTACTCAAAGTATCGTTGATGCATACTTCATGGCCAATGGCCGTGCGATCAACGATCCTGCTTCTGGTTATGTTGAAACCGGTACCTCACAATTCCGTGCTCCTGAAGATGACCAGGAAAGAGAAGTGTTTAACCAGTGGGTAAATCGTGAGCCACGTTTCTATGCTAACATTACTTACGATAACCGCAAATGGCTCAATACAAACTCAGGTGAAGTTGTAACTCGCCTTTACTATCGTGGTAACTCAGGAAAAGGTATCAGTAATGATTTCAGTCCTACCGGTTATGTAGTAAGAAAAGGTGCAAAGACTTCCGACTGGAGAGCTGGCCTGGGTGTACAAGTTCATTATCGTCTCGCTAATCTTTATTTAGATTATATAGAAGCATTGAACGAATACAACCCAACGCATGCTGATATTCTTGTTTACCTGAACATGATCCGTGAAAGAGCAGGCATTTCAAAGTATGGAGAAAACGGATTGGAAATTCCTGCAGGAAAGGATGAAATGCGTGAAGCTATTCGTCATGAAAGGCAGGTGGAGCTTAGCTTTGAGAACGTTCGTTATTTTGATACAAGAAGATGGAAGATCGCTGAAGTGACTGATAACGGTCCTGCAATGGCACTCGATATCGATTCCCCGCTTCCTGGTTTCTATAACAAGAAAGCATTTGAAACAAGAGTATTTAATAAAAGACATTACTTCTTCCCGATTCCTGAAGAAGATGTAAACAATAATCCATTGCTTGTCCAGAACACTGGCTGGTAATGATTGTGGGTGATAGCTACCTGCAGCAGTGCAGGTAGCTTTTTTAAATTTTTTGCTCATGAGAATTTCTTCTATCGCAATTGGATTAACACTGTTGGCCAATAGCAGCAATGCTCAGAACCTGGTTCAATACGTCAATACACTTCAGGGTACCAATTCCAAACACGAGATCACATACGGAAATACTTATCCTACTACTGCATTGCCTTTTGGTATGAATACCTGGACACCGCAAACCGGTAAGAATGGTGACGGATGGAAATACCAGTATTTCAAAAAAACGATCCGTGGATTTCAACAGGCGCACCAGTGTAGTTCCTGGAGCAATGATTATGCAGTTTTTTCACTCATGCCTGTACTTGATTCATTGCAGGTGGATGAAGATAAGAGAGCAACCGGCTTTACTCATGCAAACGAAATTGCAAAGCCTCATTACTATAAGGTTAAGCTCGATAATAATATCACGACAGAGATCAGTCCTACAGAACGCGGAGCACACCTGCGTTTCAGCTATCCAAAGTCAAAAAAGAATTTCCTGGTGCTTGATGGATACACAGGAATCAGTATGGTGAAGGTCATTCCTTCAGAAAGAAAGATCATCGGGTATATACATAACGGTAGACAACTGAGGAATGATATCAGGAATTACTTCGTGATACAGTTCGATCAGCCGATCATTAGTTATGGTACATGGGAGAATAGAAAGAACTCAATTGAAAACGGTGATGCAGAAGCAGATGGGAAAGGCGTTGGCGCTTATGTAGAATTTAAGCCTGGTGTGAAAGTACAGGCAAAAGTTGCTTCATCCTATATCAGTCATGAACAGGCGCAACTAAATCTTGATCGTGAGTTAGGCAAACAAAAAACATTAGAGCAAACAAGAGATATTGCAGCAGATACCTGGAACAAACAACTCGGTAGAATATTGGTGGAAGGCGGATCACAGGAAGATCTTGCAACATTCTATTCCTGCTTCTTCCGTGCAAGTTTATTCTCAAGAAAATTTTTCGAAATAGATGCTGATGGTAATCCTTATTACCGCAGTCCATACGATGGCAAGATCTACAAAGGCCATATGTACACCGACACAGGATTCTGGGATACTTTCCGTGCGCAGTTTCCATTGAATGCGTTGATGTATCCTACAATGCACGGACAATACATGAATGCATTGCTCGATGCCAAAGATCAATGCGGATGGCTACCATCCTGGTCATTCCCGGGTGAAGCAGGAAGTATGATCGGGAACCATGCCATCTCACTGCTTGCTGATGCATGGGCAAAAGGCATTCGCACATTTGATCCGAAAAGAGCACTGGAAGCATATTACCACGAAGCAACCAATAAAGGTCCATGGGGGCCAGCCAATGGCCGCGAGGGCTGGAAAGAATATTATGTTTTGGGTTATGTGCCATATCCTCAATACCGCGAAGCCACTGCGAAAACACTTGAATATGCTTACGATGATTTCTGCGGGTATGCATTGGCAAAATCAACCGGCAATAAATTCTTTGAAGATGTTTTTGCGAAGCAGATGTTCAATTACAAGAATGTGTACGATCCTGCAACAGGATTCATGCGCGGCCGAAAGCCCGATGGAAGCTGGCTGGAGAATTTCGATCCAACTGAATGGGGCGGTCCTTTCACGGAAGGTAGTCCATGGCACTGGGTTTGGTCGGTTTTCCATGATGTGAATGGATTGATCGGTCTTGTAGGTGGCGACAAACAATTCACTGCAAAACTTGATTCCGTTTTCACAGAACCAAATACATTTAAGGTCGGAACTTATGGTGGAAGGATCCATGAGATGACCGAAATGGAGATCGCTAACCTGGGGCAATATGCTCACGGAAATCAACCGATACAACATATGGTTTATTTGTATAACTATGCAGGTGAACCATGGAAGGCGCAGTTCCATGCACGAAATGTAATGAAGCGTTTGTACAATGCCACCGAAAATGGATATCCCGGTGATGAAGACCAGGGGCAAACATCATCCTGGTATGTTTTGAGTGCATTGGGATTTTATTCTGTTTGTCCGGGCACTGATGAATACGTAATGGGAAGTCCACTATTTAAGAAGACAACCATTACAATGGAAGATGGAAAGAAGTTCGTGATCGAAGCTCCGAAGAATGATGAAAAGCACGTGTACATTGAGTCTGCCACATTGAATGGAAATCCTTTCACGAAAAACTATCTGAAGTATTCAGATATTACAAACGGGGGTACGTTAAAATTGAATATGAGTGCAACACCTGTGAAGGATCGTGGCACTTCAAAAGAAGACAGGCCTTTTTCTGTTTCAAAATTATAATCAACATAAGTCAATCAAGGATGAAAAAATTAATGACCGGCTTACTCGTGTTGCTTGCACAAAGTGCATTCACACAAATGGTGAATACCGTATCAGATCCTGTGGAGTGGGTGAATCCTTTAATGGGTACGGCTTCCAAGCCAAGTCTATCTAACGGTAATACCTATCCTGCCATCGGAGTGCCCTGGGGTATGAATCTCTGGAGTCCGCAAACCGGAAACATGGGTGATGGATGGATGTACCGTTATGATGCTGATAAGATCAGGGGTTTCAAGCAAACACACCAGCCTTCTCCATGGATGAATGATTATGGACAATTTGCTATTATGCCACTTACTGGTAAAGCAAGATTTAACCAGGATGAGCGTGCGAGCTGGTTCTCACACAAGGCTGAAGTTTCGAAGCCTTATTATTATAGTGTGTATCTCGCCGATCATGATGTAACAACTGAGATTACACCAACAGAAAGAGCTGCTCAATTCAGGATCACTTATCCGAAGAATGATAGTTCATTTGTTGTGGTAGATGCATTTGATAAAGGTTCTTATATCAAAGTAATCCCTGAAGAGAAAAAGATCATTGGATACTCTACCAAGTATGCACGTGGTCCATTACCTAATTTCAAGAATTACTTCGTTATTTATTTCGATAAACCATTCACTGTTGGATACACCTGGAGTGGAAATACTGCAGCGAAGGATAAGCTTGAAATGACCGCTGATCACAGCGGAGCGATCGTTGGATTCAAAACGAATGAAGATGAGAAAGTGAACCTGCGTGTTGCCACTTCTTTCATCAGTTTTGAGCAGGCTGAATTGAACCTGAGCCGTGAACTGGCTAATCAGAGTTTCGACCAGACACGTGATGCTGCAAAGAAAAGATGGAACCAGGAGTTGGGTAAGGTAAAGGCTGAAGGTGGTACCATCGACCAGATGCGCACATTCTATTCCTGTCTGTATCGCATGCTTTTCTTCCCGAATAAATTATATGAACTGGATGCCAACAACAAGATCGTGCATTACAGTCCGCATACCGGTAAAACCGAGCCTGGATACAAGTTTGCGGGCACAGGCTTTTGGGATACTTTCCGTGCATTGTATCCATTCCTGAACCTTGTTTATCCCGGTATCAACAAGGAAATGCAGCAGGGACTGATCAGTGATTATAAAGAAGGTGGATGGTTGCCTGAATGGTCGAGCCCGGGTTATGCAGATATCATGGTGGGTAATAACTCCGCTTCTGTAGTGAGTGATGCTTATATCAAAGGTATTCGTGGATATGATATCAATACCTTGTATGAAGCATTGCTTCATGGTGCAAATAATTCAGGTCCGAATACCGCAACCGGTAGGGCAGGAGTGAAGTACTATAATGAATTAGGGTATGTTCCTTATGATATTGGTTTGAATGAAAATGCGGCGCGCACGCTGGAATATGCTTACGATGATTTCACGATCTACCAGTTGGCAAAAGCATTGAACAGGCCGAAAGAAGAAGTGGAATTGTATCGCAAAAGAAGTTTGAATTATAAAAATCTTTTCGATCCTTCAACAGGATTGATGAGAGGAAAGAATAAGGATGGAAGTTTCCAGTCGCCATTCAATCCATTCAAATGGGGCGATGCTTTCACCGAAGGAAACAGCTGGCATTATTCATGGTCTGTGTTTCATGATGTGCAGGGACTGATCAACCTGATGGGTGGCAAGCAAAACTTTGTAAAGAAGCTGGATTCAGTTTTCGAACTTCCGCCGGTATTTGACGACAGTTATTATGGTGGTGTGATCCATGAGATCCGTGAAATGCAGATCGCGAATATGGGACAGTATGCCCATGGAAACCAGCCGATCCAGCATATGATCTATCTGTACAATTATGCAGGGGAGCCTTGGAAAACACAGTATTGGGTAAGGGAAACCATGAACCGGATGTATATGGCCACTCCGGATGGATATTGCGGGGATGAGGATAATGGTCAAACATCGGCCTGGTACGTGTTTTCGGCTATGGGATTCTACCCGGTAACACCCGGAGTTAATCAATATGTTATGGGTGCACCGCTGTTTAAAAGTATTACCTTGCAGCTCGAAAATGGAAATAAATTATCCATTAAGGCTCCGCAGAACAGTGATAAGAACAGGTATATCATTAGCGTAAGTTTCAATGGAAAACCATTGACGAAAAACTGGCTGAGTCATCCGGAGATGTTGAAAGGTGGAACGATACTTTTCAATATGTCGGCCCAGCCAAATAAAAATCGCGGTGTGAACTCATCCGATGTTCCATATTCACTAACCAACGAGTCGAAATAATTCAAACCCAAATTGATTACAGCTGTGGCTAAGAAAATGTCCATTAAAGATATTGCTCAGAAACTGAACATTTCTGCCACAGCTGTATCGTTTGTGTTGAATGGAAAGGCCAAGGAAATGCGTGTGAGTGAAGAAGTGGTGAAGAAAGTGGAGAAGTTCATCCAGCAAACAGGTTACAAACCAAATTCTCTTGCAAGAAGTCTGCGCACGGGTAAAACGAATATCCTCGCACTGATGATCGAAGATATTTCGAATCCATTCTTTGCAAACATTGCAAGAATGATCGAAGACAAAGCATATCGGAGTGGCTACAAGATCATCTATTCCAGTAATGATAATGATGCGGAAAAATCCAAAGAGCTGATCAATATGTATCGCGAGCGACATGTTGATGGCTATATCATTACACCTTCAGAGGGAATGGAAGAGGAAGTCAATGCGTTGATCAGCGAAGGAAACCCGGTTGTATTATTCGACAGGAAGCTGAGTGGGGTAGATTGTGATGTTGTGGTGATAGACAATGAGCAGAGCACTTACAATGCCACCAAACATTTGATTGATGCGGGTTATAAAGAGATCGCTTTTATAACATTGAATTCATTGCAATGGCAGATGCAGGAGCGTTTGAATGGATATGAAAGAGCGATGAAAGAAGCCGGATTGAATACGCAATTAAAAGAGCTAACCTATGTGGCTTCAACAGAGGGATCGGAGATAGAGAAGCATATCACTGCTTATCTCAAACGCAAGCCTTCACTGGATGCAGTCATTTTCGGAACAAACTATATTGGTGTAAGCGGATTGAAAGCGATCAGGAGTATGGGATTGAAGATAGCAAAAGATATTGCAGTCATATCTTTTGATGATCATGATGTGTTTCAATTGAATTCACCTTCGATCACGGCTATTGAACAGCCGATGAGTAGAATTGCGGAGCAGTTGATCACGATATTATTAGAAAGGATTGCGGTTCCTTATACCGAAAAAGCGCCTGTGGAAGAAGTTTTGGAAGCAAGGCTCATAATAAGAAATTCAACAAAGTCATTAAGCTAAGAATCATGTCGAATATAGTGTTGGGAGCAGATATTGGTGGATCGCATATAACAGCTTCATTGATTGATGTATCTGAGAGAAAAATTATCGAAGGAACCCTGGTAAGAAAAGATGTTGATGGTGGTGCAAGTACCGAAACCATTGTAGAAGAGTGGAGTTCTGTGATCCGTGAAAGCTTTAAGAGAGCAGATCTGCAGCCAGGAAAGATTGGGCTTGCAATGCCAGGTCCGGTGGATTATGAAGAAGGAATTTGTTATATCAAAGGACAGAATAAATTTGAGCACCTGTACGGTGCTAATTTGAAAGACCTGTTATCATCATCACTGGATCTGCATGCAGAAGATATCAGGATGATCAATGATGCCGCAGGATTTTTATTTGGTGAATCATTTATTGGTGCTGCAAGAGGTTATAATAAAGTGCTTGGATTGACATTAGGAACAGGATTAGGTTCTGCTTATTACAATAATGGTGAAACCATCGATGCCGATCTCTGGCATTCACCTTTTAAGGATGGAATTGCAGAAGAATATCTCAATGCAAAAAGGCTGTTGGCGACGGCAAGAGAATTATGTCGAGTACGATTTGCGAATGTTCGACAAATGACCAAATACACACAATGTGCAATGCCTGTGTTCGCCGTATTTGGTGAAGATCTTGGTGAATTCTTATCAAATACTTTGAAACAATATCCGGCCGAACTGATCGTGCTTGGTGGAAATATTGCAAAGGCGCATAATTACTTTAATCCATCGCTCAATGAAACATTAGAAAAGAATGGGTTTTCCATTCCTGTAAAGATCGCCGAGATCGGTGAAAGTGCAGCACTGGTGGGAGCTGCAGCTTTGTGGGAGAATTGATCTTATTAATTATTGGATCTTACAAAGACAGTCCTGCTCATCAATAATGAATCAGGAATGCTCCGTACAAGTAATGCCATTAAAGCAAAACCGATCATGTTGAATATTTCCATGCTGTAAAATACGATGGGTTGTCGGCCACCAAGTGTCATCATCAGCATTGAGATTGGAAACCAGCTACCAAAGACCAATGTAGGTGAACAGGCAAGTGCGATGTTGCCTATGATTCTAGTTCTCATCCTGCGATTTTAGCAGAAATAGTACGATGAGGAAAGTGAAAGTGTGATGAAAGGTAATTGAAATGAGGGTTTGGGTGGTTGGAGTGGTAATTCAAATCAAACTTGAACTATTCCATTTTTAATTGCATAAAGTACCAGACCTATTCTGCTTTTGACCTTTAATTTTTCAAATAAGGCATCACGATAACCGTCTATGGTTTTAGGACTTAAATACATAGAACTGGCAATTTCGTTGTAAGTCATTTCTGTGCAGGCCAGTTTCAGAAAACTTAATTCCCTGTCTGTAAATGGTACTGAACCATTTGACTTGCCATTTTGATTCTCAAGTTGAAGAGAGTGAACCAGTTTTCCGGTGATAAAGTCTGTAAAATAATATCCTTTATTTACAATGGAGTGAAGCGCCTCTGCCAGTTCATGAGGTTCAACATCCTTGCTAATATACCCTTTGACACCCAATTTCAGCATTTGAACAATTGTTTCTTCTTTTTCAATCATACTGACAATGAGCACTTTTACAAGAGGATGGTTCTGGCTTAACCATTCAACACACTCAACACCATTCATGAATGGCATATTCACATCCATCAAAATAATATCGGGAGAATTATCTTTTGAAAGAATATTTTTTAGTTGGATGCCATTATCTACTTCAAATAAAATTTCAAATTCATTTCCAACGGAATTAATAAGGCTGATCATTCCTTTTCGAAATAATTTATGATCATCAACCAAAGCAAGTTTGATTGTTTTCCCCGGCGCTGGCATAGGCAGTTAAAGTGGTAGTTTGATGCATATTGCTGTTCCGTTTCCAGGGTGTGAATCAATGGTAAGGACTGCATTTATTTGTTCGGCCCTGCTATAAAGATTATTTAAGCCCGACCCATTCCCCTTAACCAAAATCTTGTCAAATCCAATACCATCGTCACTTATATCTAATGTAATAAAATTTTTATTGGATGAAAAGGAAAGAACAATATTTTCCGCCATGCTATGCTTTATTGTATTATTCAGGATTTCCTGGACCATTCTGAAAAGTATGATGGCCTTATCTTTTTCAATATCGTTAGATTCTCCTGAGCTTTTAAAAACAGCATTAAATACACCTGTTTTGTTGATTTTTTCAATTTCTTCCCTCAAGGCCGATTCAAATCCGTATTGATGAAGATGATGTCCATTTAAAGCACGGGATAAATTTTTTAGATCCTGTATAAGGCTAATTAAAAGACCTTTCGCTTCTGATACTTTATATTCAACCTGCTTGGGATTACTGGGTTCTATGGTATTAAGATGGATTTTAACCAGGCTTGCTATCTGTCCCAAATTATCATGAAGCTCACGGCTGATCTGTTGCATGGTTTGCTCCTGGATCTCTATCTGGCTTTGGAGTAAAAGAGATTCATATTGTTGTTGCAAAAGTTCTCTTTCTTTTTTGTGTGATAATGCTTTTTTTGAATGAAGAATAGATAAGGATAAAATGAATAACCCCAGCAGAAGGAATGCAATGACAAACAGAATAATATAAAGCTTTAGTTCATTGGGCATAAACCGGCTTGTTGAATTTGGAATACGTAAGGATACTAATGATAAAACAGAAATAAAGTACCAGTAGCAGGTTATTGTTTATAGCAGAAAACAAAGGACCAAATATCTCCCTTTGACCATTGTCCATGAATTTATAAAATCCAAAGAAAATTGCCTCCCCTAAATTGAAAAGAAGTAATCCTGCTACTATCCAGAAGAAATAATTTTTGTACAATACTTTATCGCTTTCTTCATCAATAAATTGTTCATATATATAATAGCAGCACAAAAATATTACTTCAATACTGCCAACCCATAGAACATAAAAATGAACATCATGTGCTGGTTGAAGAAAAAAATTTACAACACTAATCAACCACAGAAATAAAATAAAAATTCTGGGAAAAAATTTATTATTTAAATGAAGGAAAAAAAGCAATTGGTAAAATGAATATTCTATTGGCGTACTGATATTATACAATAGGGCATTTTGAGAATTAGAATTTTTTATGATATTTCCTGTGACCTCTACCATGCATATAAATAATAAAAAATATGGTAGTGTTCTTAATCGACCCTTTTTTAATCGCCCATAATTGCTCCATGCAAATATTAATGCTGCAAATTCTATAATTAATGTAGGTGTTAGCTGAATCATGTGTCAATTACATTTAAAAGGACATAATTCTCCATGGTTGATACTTAAAATGCTGATATCCTGCACCTTATTTTTTGATGCATCTGATACATATGTTTTTAAAACTGCAGGATCTGGATTTCCGTTTTTTACAGGAGTAAGTAATAAGGATATCTGATATGGACTGCATTGACTATCAACCTTAATTTCGTTATAAGAAATGAATTCAAATCTTATTTTATCATATTCGGGTTTGTCCAGGAACAATTTGTTTAGTAGAAAAATATTATCCTTACAAATAAACATTGAAGTTGTATAGAGACATGAATTGAGATAGTTTTTTCTATATGCTTTTTTATATTTATTAAACTTGTACGCACCATGTGTTATGAAATGCCTGTTCTTTTTCTTATTTCCTTCATACAATGGATTTATATCAATTTTTCTAAACTCCTGTTTATTTAGTTTTTGTTTTCTGTAATGTTTGAATGCTGTAGAATCTGCAATCTTATCTCTTGTAGGTGAAAACATCAACATGATCTGTTTTTTATCCTGATCATGGGGATTACGATAGAAATTACCCATGTTTATTCTTAGTCCATCGTAATCTTGATTGTCTTCATAAAACTTCGCCATGAATTTAATATAACTCACAGGAAAATCTATATGGCTGGTGTGAACGGAAGAGTCAATTGTACGGTAAAGGTTATTATAATTTTTAAGGTATTTCTCCCTGTCTGTAGGTTCTACATAATGTAGGCATGAATGCTTTAAAATTGACTCAAGATCTTGTTGCAGATTTTGTCCATTTCCCGGGAAAACAAATTGTAGCAGAATAAAAATTACTGAAAATGACTTCTTCATAAAATGGTTTTCCCCTAAACTATTTATCCTGGTATTCTTTTGCAATAGTTCACGTCGCTTTCAGGATAAACCTCATCAAAAACAGGAAAAACACCCTTTTTGAATCCTTCCTTTTCCTCTTTACCCGTTGCTTTCAAAACTGAAAATTTACAGTTATGGGGAATGCCGAAAACCATTTCAGAGTAGGCGCAAACCAACTTTTATGAAGCATATTGTAACTCAGGTCAAAATGACCATTTTATTTTTATTGATCTTTAAGTTCGCAGAAGGACAAAAAATTAGCATTGTTAACGATCGACATTTAATCAGGCCCTCTCTTAATAGCCTTTCCATACAATCCAAAGAACAGGTAAAGCTAACATTAAAGCTTAGTGGTGCAAAACCAGCTCAGGATATTATTCTTCAGCCTGTTCTGGAAATGCCCCGGCCCTCTGCTATTGGTCTTAAATTAACAATGGATAGAATAATATTGAACGGAAATCAATGGCCTGCTGATGGAATGGAAATTACCGTGGAAATTCCTGTTAATATTGAGTACAAGTCTGTTGATTCATTTGGGTTTGATGAAATTATTTATCTATCCTTGAAGCAGCCGGATGATTCTAATTATACAGTAGAGAAAGATGGAAACATTGAAATTCGGGTCACTACCATTGGAGCGTACGACCGTAATAAATCGTTTTGGATTGAAGTGGGTTCTAACTTTGATCTTGTAGATGGGCTACAACCAAATAATTTTTTCTCAGGAGTTTTCTTTTATAAGCGGGATATCGAAAAAATAAAAAGTAATTCAGGTTCCAATCGATTGGGTGTATTTGCTGGTGTTTTTGAATCAAAAACTTTGACAGATCAGGTTGAAGAACCATTGGCGCTAAGAACATACTATGACACCACATCAGTTATTCCTGACCAGGAATTTTTAAAAGTGTATAAAGCGATTGGGTCTCGAATAAAAAGAATAACTGTTAGAAATGTTGGATTGTTTTTTTCTCCTCAATTCCGAATTACCGGACGGTCTGCAAACCAGGATGGATTACATGTATTTGTTTCAGGATGGGCGGAATTGCAATGGCAAAGAGTCAATGAAGAACTGGATTTTGAAAACATTTCCATTCTAAGAACAGATACCTTGCCTATTAACGATGTTTTAGGGAATGATCAATATTTCAATAAAACTGTAAAAAGAGAGACTGATATTCGGTCACATTACTTTGGTGCTGGATTACCTATTTTCTTCAAGGAAACAGTTAATGGTAATATTGTTCATTTATTTATCAATACTGTTGCAGGAATTACTTCACAACCTACCGAGCAATATTTACGTGCTAAGTCTGTATACGATCTCAATCCTTTAAAGTATGAACTTCCCATTAGAAAATGGTCCCCGTTTTATGTAATTCAATTCCGTTTAAACGAAGAAAACTATGGAATTGCCTTTACGGGAGAAGTCAGAGGACTACTTAAAAAAGACAATAGACCATATGTATCTCTTGCACTGTCTAAAAAATTTGATCTCACGAAGTTCATTGAATTCAATAAAAGATAAACATCATAATTATGGACTTGGTATTAGACCTTACTGCTCATGCAGTATCTTATATAAGTTTTATCCAGGATTATGTGAAGTATCACCTTGGGTTGGAAGATTCCGGTAAACTTAATGAGGAGCATATTGAATTGTGGGACGCTTATCGCATTATTAAACATCAGTATGAGTTGGATTCGGTACTTGAAACAAGGTTAAAAGACCTGGTATTCGCTACACAACCTCAAATATATTCTAATACATTTCAATCCCTATTTACCAGTATATCCAGTTCTTTAATGAATTGGCTGGAAAAGAATATTTCTTCTAATCGGGATATACTTTTTGAAAAATTTCCCTACGAATCTTCCAGCCTTAATTATGCTCCTAACTACTGGAGGTTATTGATCAGCCGTGAATTATATCATAATTCTTCCAGTTGCCTTCCGTTATGCGATGCATTATTTTATATGCCTGTTCAGATCATCTATTGTCTTGGCGCTAATAAATTGTCATTGAGGAAGCAAAGAGTTATCCAGGTTTGGAATATACTGAGTGAGGATAATATGCTGAATAAAGTAGATAAGAAGTTTAATGAAAGATGGTGGAAGAGCACTATCCATAATAAAATGCGATCTGAAATTGCAAAAGAAATGCTTGTTAATAGGAGTTCATGGGTACCTGGTTTGATTTCCAATAGTAATGCTATTCCATTTGAATCTTTTTTTGAAGATGAATTGAAAGATATTAGTGAGAGCCGAATGATTCGGGTAAAAACAATTCAAAAAGAAGAGCCCGGGAAAAGAGTTCACAGCAATAATGTAATGAGTCTTCAGGGTAATAGCCAGTCGTTCAATAACCTTATATCTACCATAAAAAATGATGTTACTAATGGTAAAATGGGCCAGTTCGAATCTCCTTATGAAAAATCAGCATCCATGAATCTTTTTGGAGTCGCCTTTTCCGGGGGAGGAATCCGTTCGGCTACCTTTAACCTGGGAGTACTTCAAAAACTTGCAGAATATGATATTCTGAGATACGTAGATTACCTGTCAACTGTATCAGGTGGTGGATACATCGGTTCGTGGTTTATTTCCTGGATCAAAGAGTCGGGGTCAGTTGATAAAGTAACGAAAAGACTTAATATAACTAAATCCGCCGATCCAATGGGTGAAGAAGTCAGGCCCGTACGCTGGCTTCGGATGTATAGCAACTACCTTACTCCAAATGTTTCCATTATGTCTGCTGATGCCTGGACAATGGGAATGACCTGGTTAAGAAATACGATCATCAACCTTATAATCCTGATTCTACTGGCATCTATTGGCCTGGTATTTCTTTTTTTATTCAATAAAAGTTGGGAACAATGGTCTGAGTATCTCGAGATCCACGCTGGTTTATCACAGGTGATTTGGACTTCAGTGTTGCTACAGATCCCTGCCAGCATTGTAGCTGGGATAGGAATGCATATGTTTAATCAAAACAGCTCAGCCCTGTACTTTTTAAATTTTGGAAGGAGCAAATTCTTTACTTCTATTTTCCTTTCCTACTGCTTCCTAAGCGCAATGGTTATTTCATTAATGATCACTATTGTGGAGGATGATCGTCAATCATACTGGGATATATTTCAATCAACCAGGATTATAGGAATTGCTGGCTTTTGTTGTTTGTTTTTCACTGCGATGATTGGAAAATATTATGAACATTGGAATTCCGCATCCTTACGTTTAAAGGGATTTGTATTATTATTCATTTCATCGATTATAGCCGCTTTAATAGGACATGCGTTGTTGGCACTTGTTATCTATTTATATGAGCACTACGAAACAATTTATCAATTGCTGAATTGTTACTTCTGGTTCATTTTCGGACCTCCGGCTATCCTTGAAATTTATGCCATTGTAATTGTAAGCAGGATGGCTGTTATGGGCAATTATTTTCCAGATGGAAGACGGGAGTGGTGGGGTAAAATGGGAGGTATTTTTCATCGATTGTCGTTGAACTGGATCATCATCAATCTTGCTGTCTTTGTTTTGCATAAATGGATCATCCATATTAACAATGAGATCCTGATACCTTCCGGCATCACATGGATTACCATAGTGGGCCTTGCAGTTAAGATGGCATACAATTCTTCCTCTTCCAATCCTGTTAAGGGAGTTCCTGTCAAGGAAATATTCATACGGTTTGCACCCTATTTATTTATGGGTGGATTCATTATCCTGTGTTCGATAATTACCGGCCCTGTTAAAGAAAGTTTGTTTAGCGGACCAAACCTCTTGAAAGAATTCCTTGTTTGGTTGCTGCTTTGCGGAGTCATAATTTTTCTTGGATGCAGGATTGGAGTAAACGAATTCTCACTCCATTATTTTTATCGTAACAGATTGATAAGAGCTTTTCTTGGAGCAGTTAGAAGAAGGCCTGAAAGAAGCAGGTCTGCGAACCCGTTTACAGGGTTTGATGACCTGGATGACCATCATTTGAAATTGTTCCGGCCAATGCAAAAATATTATGGACCTTATCCTCTTATCAATACATCGTTGAATTGTTCGGTGGTTTCTGATCTGGATCGTCAGGATAGAAAAGCTGAATCGTTTATCTTCAGTCCTCTATTTTGCGGGTTTGATGTTAGTCCTACCAGGTCTGCAGCCTTTAATAAAAATAATTCATTTGATTATGGGTACCGACCTACAGAAAGTTATGCCTATGAAGAAGGACCAACCTTAGGGACTGCCATGGCAATTTCAGGTGCAGCCGTCAATCCAAATATGGGTTATCATTCATCTCCGGGTACTGCATTTCTGCTTACCATATTTAATGTCAGACTTGGGTGGTGGATTGGGAATCCCAGGCTTGATAAATGGAGGAGTAGTGATCCTTATTTTGGTATCGCCTATCTCATTCAGGATTTACTTGGAAAATCAAACACCAATTCAGAATATGTATGTCTTTCTGATGGTGGACATTTTGACAACATGGGTATTTATGAATTGATACGCAGAAGATGCAAATACATTTTATTAAGTGATGCAGAGGAGGATCCAAATGAGATATGTGAGGGGCTGGCTAATGCCATCAGGCGTTGCTATATTGATTTTGGAGCAGTCATTAATATTCCCATGGATAAAATTCTTCATGATAAAAAAGTCCATGTTATATATGGTACTATAAGATACGGCGGGGAAATGCAACCTTCAGGAATTTTAATTTATGTAAAAGCCTGTCTTACAGGTGATGAATCCACTGACCTTCGTGAGTATAAAAAGAAGAATGCTTTTTTCCCCCACCAATCAACAGCCGACCAGTTCTATGATGAAGCACAATTTGAATCTTATCGAAAATTAGGCTGGCATTCCTTAGATCAGCCATTTAATAAATAACTAAAAAAGCAAGAGATGCTTGAGAGAGTTGTGCATTTTAAAAAGTATTCACTCTATATAATAAAATAATTTATCTGTTAAACGCTTAGATCCTTCTAGGGGTATACCATTAATTTTGAGTAAACCCATCACACATGATTTATCCTTCACGCGTAAGGTCACTGCTATTTTTGTTGATCCTTGCACCCTGCCTGGTATTTTCACAACCTGGAAAAGATGGTGCTGAAACTGTTACAGGGACCAATATTATCTGGAACCGGTATACTTCACTGGCTTCATCTATTACTTCAGGAACCAATATGGCCACTGTAACGAACATTGCAGATCTGAATGGAGGTGCTGCCGGAGCAAACAATCCTTATGCGACCAGTACAATTGCCTACGGTGATCTCATCATGGTCATAAAAATGCAGGGGGCAAGCATTACTACAACCAATGATGCTTCGTATGGTGCAATAACAAACCTTAATGGAGTAGGTACTTATGAAATTGCAGTAGTAAGCGGCGTTTCAGGAAATACCATCAGTATTTGTAATTCATTCGCAAACTCCTATTCAGTAACAGCAAACGAAAAGGTCCAGGTAATCAGAATTCCCAGGCTTAATGCGCTAACCACAAACAGCGGTGCTTCACTTACCTGTTCTCCATGGAATGGAACCATTGGTGGTGTACTGGCCATTGAAGTCAATGGTAATGTTGTCAATAACGGATCCATGGTGGTTACCGGAAGAGGATTCAGGGGTGGAGCTATTGATAATAACACTTCGACCGCAGGAGGTGCTGTTGTTACAGCATATGTTTCCAATAACAGTTCAACCGGCGCAGAGAAAGGAGAAGGAATTGCAGGCGACCAGGTCAGGTATGATGCGCTTGGTGGAAGATATAATCGTGGTGCTGCGGCCAATGGCGGTGGCGGTGGAAATGGTCATAATGCTGGTGGAGGAGGAGGTGCAAATTTTGGAAATGTTGCATCATGGACCGGAAACGGTAATCCGGTAGCAGGCTATGCTACCACATGGAATCTTGAAGGAGGCAGTTTCTCAACTTCAACTTCTACAGGTGGTGGAAGGGGTGGGTACACCTATAGTGCTAATAATCAAAATGCAGGAACTGTAGCTCCTGGAAATACCACTTGGGGAGGTGATAACCGGCAGAACGTGGGTGGTAAAGGTGGCAGACCCCTGGCTTACTCAAGCAATACATTATTTCTTGGAGGCGGTGGTGGTGCCGGAGATGCCAACAACAGCTCGGGAGGTGCAGGAGGAAATGGTGGTGGAATTATTTATATATTAGGGACTGGTACCCTAAGCGGATCCGGCTCCATACAGGCCAATGGTTCTGCTGGGGTCAATTCAAATAACACCCTAAATGACGCTCCGGGTGGAGGCGGAGGTGGTGGTGCCATCCGGCTGAACATTTCTGGTGCTATCACAGGAGTAACTGTATCCGCAACCGGTGGTGCCGGAGGTAATCAGCCAATCACCTCAGCAGAAGCTGAAGGTCCCGGAGGTGGAGGAGGTGGTGGAAGTATTTCGGCTCCTTCATCGGGATCTGTCTCTAATGCAATTACCGGAGGAAATAATGGAACAACAAGTTCTTCATCACTCACTGAATTTCCTCCAAATGGCGCCACCCGGGGAGGTGATGGTTCATATAGAAGTTCAGAAGCTTTTGTAGCAGCTCCACTTACTACCTGTTCTGGTCTTCCGGTGAGATTTATTTCATTCAACCTGAAAGAAGAAGATAACCTCCTTACAGTATTATGGACAACTGCTGATGAAAAGCAGGTTGACAAATATATCATTGAGAAAAGCATTGATCAGCAGACATGGGAGGCAGCAGGAACGGTTCCGGCAATGAATGCGGCAGGTCAGAATGATTACTCAAAAAAAGTTGTCAATGATAATATTGTATACGTCAGGATCAGGTCAGTTGATGTGGATGGCAAAATTCAATACAGTACTATTAAGAAGATTACTTCGGCAAATATTTTGAAAATGATTATAAGGGGTAATATACTTTCCGTCGATAATCTTCCAAAGAATGCATCATTATTGACCATTTATTCAATGAATGGACAACTGATAACTTCAAGGAAATTGAGTAGTAGTCAAACACAGATCAGGATCGATATAGGTAATTTGAATCCTGGTGTATACAATGTGCAAATTAATGGACCATCAATTATCAATAAGCGGTTTGTAAAATAGTAATGAGGAAGCGGCCTATGAGCCGCTTTCTTTTTTTATAACATTCTAAATGATTTGTAAATATTGATATCCGGAAATTTGCATCATTGTACGGTAATGTAAAATTTGTTGCATGGAATAGTTTTGCTGAAACCTTATCTCATGCAAAAAGTTATCATGTCGGGTCTCCTTGCCTTTGTTATTGTATTTGCTTCCTGTACGAAAGATGTATTACGTGGTGGAGGAAGTACTGGCACACGAACATTGAATTTGCCTGAATTTTCTGCTGTTGAAAGTCACTATGATATTGGAGCAACCATCACTTATGGAACTACACCCTCTGTTTCGGTATCAGGATATGAAAACCTGTTGAATGCGCTTGATTTCCAGGTTGTGAATGGCGTTTTAAAAATGAAATTTGATTCGAAGTATGAAAGTGTAAGAAATGGAAATGTGATTGCAACCATTTCTATTCCTTCTATCAATAAGGCAACAATTCATGGAAGTAAAAATCTTGTTATTGATGGTTTTGAAGGAAATGCTCTATTTGCTGGAATTCATGGAAGCGGTAATATAAAGATTGAAAATTGTGCCTTTCAAACTTTGGCACTTGACATTTATGGTAGTGGAAATATTAATACATTAAGTTCTCCTGCATCACAGGTTAATGCAAGTATTCACGGAAGTGGTGATATAAGTATTGATGTTTCTGACCGGATTAAGGCTGATATATATGGCAGTGGGAATGTTTACTATGTTGGTAATCCAATGCTTGAAGTGGTTCAGCAGGGTAGTGGAAGGGTTATTAAGCGGTAGGGTAATGTGCCAATTTAAATAAGTTGTGGACAGCTTTGAAATTTTATAATTGTCCATAACTGTCATATTTAATATATTTGTGGACGATTATAGAAAATTATACTTGTCCATAAATATGTCTGAAAACATTATAGGCAGGGAGACAGAAAAGAAGATCCTTAAGGATGCATTAAGTTCCAGGGAAGCAGAGCTGATTGCAATATTGGGACGTCGTCGTGTGGGAAAGACTTTCCTGGTCCGCAATTATTATCAAAAGAATCTTGTATTTGAATGCACCGGAATTCATGAATCAGGGTTGTCAGAACAACTTTCCAATTTCAGTCGCTCCTTGCAGCAAGCTATGCAATCAACGATCCCGTTGGCAGTCCCTGAAAACTGGATACAGGCTTTTTCATTTCTCAGTGACTTTCTCACTTCAAAATTAGCCAATCAGCATGCAGTTGTGTTGTTTGATGAATTCCCATGGATACATACACCTAAATCCGGATTCTTAACAGCATTCGGCCATTGGTGGAACACCTGGGCATCACGTCAGCCACAACTGAAAGTAGTGATCTGTGGTTCTGCTGCCTCCTGGATGATTGAGAATATTCTTCATAATAAGGGGGGCTTGCATAATCGCGTAACGCGAACTATTCAATTATTTCCTTTTACCTTGAAGGAGTCGAAAGATTATCTTATAAGCAGGGGAATTAAACTAGATCATTACCAACTCCTCCAGCTCTATATGGCCATGGGCGGCATTCCACAATATTTAAAGCAGGTAGAGAAAGGACAAAGCGCTAATCAGATCATTGATAAACTATTCTTTGAAAAGAATGGGATGCTTAAAACAGAGTTTAGAATTCTTTACCGATCCTTATTCGATAATGCCAGTCATCACGAGGCAATAGTACGTGCACTTGCTAAAAAACCCGGTGGAATGACACGGGCTGAACTACTGGAAATGTGCGGGCTTACTACCGGTGGCACTACAACTCGCCTGTTCGAGGAACTTGAACAGTCGGGTTTCATTACGCAATACATTCCCTTTGAAAAGACAGCCAGAGACAGTATTTATAAACTCTCCGACGAATACTCACTTTTCTACCTGAAGTTTGTTGATCGGGTGCGTGCTACAGGAACAGGAACCTGGCATAAGATTGCCGAAGGTCAGTCATATAATAGTTGGAGCGGCTATGCTTTTGAAGCAGTTTGTTTAAAACATGTACATCAAATAAAAAAAGCCCTGGGTATTGCAGGCGTATATACTGAAGCATCAGCATGGCGATATTCTCCGAAAGATGGTGATAAAGGTGCACAGGTGGATCTTCTGCTTGACCGGGCCGATCATTGCATCAATCTATGTGAAATCAAATTTTCCAGCGGCGAATTCAGTATTGATAAAAAATATGCAAATGAGCTAGACAATAAGACTAAAATTTTTCAGGAGAAAACAAAAACCAGGAAGACGATTTTCCCTACAATGGTCACCACGTATGGAACTAAGCAAAATGTTTATTATACAGGAAGAATTGTGGCAGAAGTGAAAATGGAAGACTTATTTGAATGATCTTATTCCAACTCCATGTCATCAAGATCAATATTATTCAAATTAGCCAAACGGTGCTTTGCTAAAGCAAGTGCCTTGATTGCTTCTACCAGCGTATCCAGGTTTTGATCATCGGTATCTTCAAACATCGATAATTCGAAATTGATCACATCGCCTACTTCATGAACCCTGGTGATGTCTTTATAAACTCCCTGCATGCCCATATTTACCATGGCAGTGAATATTTCGTTCTCTGAATTGTGGATGGTGGTGATAGCGTGGAGGATAGTTTCTTTATAGTCGCGGTTCATAAGGCAAAACTACAATATGGAAATAAATAAATAAAGTGGGGCTGTTTAACCAACCCCACTTTATTTTATCGTTTTGCTGAATACTCTCTTGTGATTTTAGAGCATAATATTCAATTAAACTTTTTTAAAAATGCAGACCTTTTATTTGATCTCATGCATAATTAAGTTTATTCCGGTCCTTTAGAAATTTGCCTATGAATGTAATCAAGGAAGCTAAAAGCGGATATCCTAATCCAACCCACCTCTTCTCGTTGCTTTTCTTGCTGCCGGCCACTCACTTCTTTTGCCAGTCCTGCTGTTCACAGGCAACAGGCTCTTGTCCTTAGGCAAACTTTGCGGATCTTCACTCGCCATGTAAGCCAGGATCACAGTCAGCAATACATTGTTTTGTACATCATCCCATACGATCTTATCATATGTATCCCTGTTGGTATGCCAGGTATAATTTCCATAGCTCCAGCTCAATGAACTCAATGAAAAGCCCGGTGCGCCTGCTGCTACAAAGGATGCATGATCCGATCCTCCGCCACCAGGTGAACCCGGAAACACAGTCTGAATCCTTGCTTTCACGCTATCGGGTGCTACTGCCAACCATCTCTGGATGAAATCATATGCATGCAGGAATCCCTGTCCACTGATATTTACCACTCTACCGGTTCCATTGTCCTGGTTGAATGCTGCCTGCAGATTCTGCACAATCTCCGGATGATCTTCAACAAACGCTCTTGATCCATTCAATCCCTGCTCCTCACTTCCCCAATGTCCAACAAGAATCGTTCTCTTTGGATTTGGATACAGTTTCTTCAATATACGCATCGCTTCCATCATAGTGATCGTTCCTGTTCCATTGTCAGTTGCACCTGATGCACCATCCCATGAATCAAAATGCGCAGACAAGATCACGTACTCATTCGGCTTCTCTGTTCCTTTGATCTCAGCAATCGTATTGAATGTTGGTGCTACTCCAAGATCCTTTGAATCGCAACGTACACTGAGCTTTGGTGACTGACCACTTTCAGTTAATCGATACACCAGCCCGTAATCTTCCAGTGAAATATCTATTGTCGGGATCTTTTTAGTAGATGCTCCGAAGATCTTGTTCACCCCAAAACCCTGCGACCAGTTCGACTGGATCAATCCCGCAGCACCAGCTTTCTCTAATGCCAGTGCAAGATTTCTGGTATTCATGCCAGTTTTGCTGATGCGCTTGTTCCACGACATCATTGCATTCCTGCGGTCCTCTTTATTTTTTTCAATGGACTCTTTCAATCCAAATTGCTCCCAGTTATAATCTGGTCTGCCACTAGGCTGCATGGCCGACATCAATACAAATTTTCCTTTTACTGATGGAAGCCATTTTTGAAAAGCTGCCGAATCTTCTACTTCAGGAAGAAGAATGGTTTCTCCAGTTACAGTCTTTCCATTGGTGCCCGGGCTCCATGCCAGCATCATTCCTTCCAATGAGCGAACTCTCGGATGAACCAGGTCCACATGTGTTACACCTCTTTCCCAACCTTTCCACTCGCCCCATTTCTCATTGCGCGCATCAATGCCATAAGTTTTGTACTTAGCCACCGCCCAGTCATGCGCCTTTTGCATCTGTGGAGTTCCTACAAGCCTTGGTCCTATTCCATCAAGCAATTCATGCGCAAGCTGTTTGAGGTTTGAAACATCGTTTACTTCAGCCATTGCCTTGCTGACAAACACTGAATCTTTTCCCTGTGCCACCACATCCTTCTGATGTATGGCCATAAGGCTTAATACGATCGCAGTTTTAAATACTGCCCTGGTAGATTGGGTTAATATTTTTCTCATGAAATAAATGTAACGAATACCGAAATATATTCAGCCAGAACACCTTGAGATTTGTAAGTTTTGGCGGAGAATAATTATTTATAGCCCTTCGGTAATTCCATAAACTTCAAACCAGGTATATAAAACGTTGCCAGTCCTTTTGCAAGATATGGATACACACCCCGGTTATTAGTAAGCACAATGAATGTATATCCTTCTTTTTCAAACCTGATAAAATCTGACAAGGCCGGACCGCCACTGTGTTGTACAAGTTTGTGTCCCTGGTAATCCTGCTCTAACTGTAGGCTCAATGAAAATGATCCTGGCTTACCATTCTTTAGTAAAACAGGAGTACTGATCAATGATTTTGTTTTTGCTGAAAGAAAATTTCCTTTGTCAAAACATTTCGCAACAGTTACCAGGTCATTGATCGAACTGTATATACCTCCTGCTGCATAAGCTGTCGAAGGAAAAAGCATCTGGCTGATCCTTAAAGTTGAATCTTCTTTATGCCAGTGATATTCCTGCGCCTGGTAAGGAATGATATCCATTGACGTAACCATTCCGTTTTTAGGATTACTCACAAAAGTGTGCATTAACTTCAATGGTTGCAGTACATACTTTTTCAGTGCATCATAATAATTCATCGCGGTGACCTTTTCAATGATATGCAACAGGACCCAGTAATCTGAACTTACATAGAATGATTTTGTACCTGGTTCGTAATCCAGTGGATATTTAGCAGCTTCCTTCACAATCTCTGCACTGGTCTTGCCTGAAATATCAATCATTCTGATACCTGATTGATGTGCGGCCAATTGAAGTATTGTTATATTCTTCCAGCTATCAGGAATTGAATCAAGGAACGATGATAATGTTTGTTCGGGTTTCAACAGGTTATCATCAAACAATTTTCCTAATAATAAAGCACAAAAGATCTTGGAAGTGGAAGCTAATTGAAAAACCGTAGTTGGTTTTACTTCTTTATTATATGGAATGCTTGCCTTGCCAAATGTTCCTGAATTGATCACTTCGCCATTCTTTAAAACTGCAAATGCAAGCCCGGGTATGTGCTCATCTTTCATTACCTTTTGAAGGTATTGCCTGGCTTTTTCGTTTGGCTTCTGCGCAAAAGAAAATTTATAGAAGCACAAAAGAATGATTAATGGTAATAATTTTAAATTCTGATACATGATGTTTAATGATTAAGAACCCAAAGTTGGTTGAGAATCGAAAGTGAATCCGGCCAAATGATATGAGGATACTTTTTAACTGCATGAAGCAGTTCATTTATGAACTAAAACGGCATTTTATGTTGATGAAACCGTTCAAATCCAGGGATGAGATCTTACCAATATCCTAGTTTCGTTAAACAAATAACCTGATAACTTGACAAACTCTTTTCGCACCAATATTTTTCGGTTTGCTCTCCCACTGACTTTCGTCGTCATGACGATTTTTGCCCAGGAACTTTATCTGCCTCCTTTTGATTACGCAAAACTGCTGGTACTGCTAAGAAGCATATTTTTTATTGTGTTGACTTTTGAGCTTGGTAGCCTGGTAGTTAAGAAAGTCCAGGAGCGTTATCCTGCCTTATCACAAACAAGAGCAAGACTGTTTTATTCTTACTTATCGGGTGTCTTAGTCGCTTTTACCATAATAACTATTTCTACCTTGATTTCAAGATGGATCAGTCCAAAATTCTTCAGCTTTGGATATGAATCCCTGTTGAATTTTGTTCAAAGTCTTTGGTTCGGATTTCTGATTGCATCGTCATGCGAAATGTTGTATGCTTATGAACTATCATTTCAAAATGAAAAGCAACGTAACGAATTAGAAAAAGGCGCGCTTGAAGCAAGATTCGAAGCGTTACAAGCTAAAATGAATCCCCATTTTCTTTTCAACACATTAAATACATTAAGTTCTTTGATCATTAAAGACCCCGTTAAGGCAGAAAATTTTTCTGTTGAAATGGCCTATGTATACAGGTATATGTTGCAGAACATCGATGCACCCTTGGTTACACTTCAAAAAGAACTTGATTTTACAAGATCCTATATACACCTTATGAAAGTGAGGTTTGAAGATGAAATAGTGGTTGACCTGGACATCAACAGTGATCTGCTGAGTATGAAACTTCCTCCTTTGTCTCTTCAATTGTTAGTGGAAAATGCCATCAAACATAATATGGTTTCCAGGGAAGATCCATTGTACATTAAGATTCAGACCATTGATCAGGAGCATATCCAGGTTACCAATTCCGTTAATCTGAAACAGAAAGCTTCTGATGAGTCGGGAACCGGGTTAAGTAGTCTGCAAATGCGTTATGAATTGTTGCGGCAGGAACCCATAACGGTGAAGAATGATGATGATAAATTTGTAGTAACCCTAAAGTTAATATAGCATGAACGTGTTGCTGATTGAAGACGAAACTCTTGCAGCGGAAAGAATCCGTCGATTATTGAAGGATATCGATCCATCAATTACTGTTGCAGGTGAAGCCGACAGTATTGCCGGTGCAACGCATTGGATTCGTTCGAATCCTTCAGTGGATCTGATTCTTGCTGATATTGAATTGAAGGATGGACAGGTGTTTGAAGTATTTCGGTCTGTTGAAGTGTATTGTCCTGTTGTCTTTATAACCTCTTATGATGAATATACACTGCAGGCTATAAAAGTGAATTGCCTGGACTACCTTTTGAAGCCTGTCAGAGAGGAGGATTTAAAAGCTTGTTTGAAAAAATATGAATCCATTCAGAAAGAAGTATTGCACCGGAAGCTCGATCTAAATGCATTGATGAATAATTTAAAAGAAAACTTTCAGAAAGAAACAAGATCGCGCTTTCTAATCAACCATGGAGGTAAGTTGATCCCTATCCAAGTAAAAGAGATCGCTTATTTTTTTTCTGAAGGCAGGTATACCTATCTAATGACCTGGAGCGGGAAAAAATATATTGTAGATCATACCCTTGAAGAACTTGAAGGTATGCTGGATAAAGCCATCTATTACCGTGCAAACAGATCGGTGCTGGTACACGCACAGGCAATAAAACAGATCCATAAAGATTTTTCGGGAAAATTGCGTGTAGATCTTGATCCCAGCTTTAAAGAAGAAGTTTTTATTAGCAAGGAAAAGTCGACCGATTTTAAAAAATGGATGGACAAGTAAGAATCCGGAATTATCATATTAAAATAATTTCTCCATTCAATCGTTTTCCGTTAGCGTAAAAAAAGTTTTCAGTCCGTTAAACTTTTTATGTCACAACAGTTCTATGCGCTAAACCTTGTGAAAATGAGAAAACTAATTGTAAGCCTTATTATCTTATTAGCTTCTGTTAAACATTTATCTGCACAGTCTTCCGGACAATTAAGGGTAGGACTAAACCTTGCGAATGTTTCCATATCAGGTGATGGTTCTGTTGACAAATCAAAAATGCTTCCATCCTTTCAGGTAGGTTTTATAGGTGACATGCCACTGGCCGGAAAATTTCTTTCACTACAATCTGGATTTCTGTTTACAGGAAAGGGATCAAAGACCGAGTCTGGAAAATCAGGAAGTAGCTTTTATTCCAAAGCCACGACAAACCCTTACTACATCGAAGTTCCCGTAAACCTTGTAACCAGGTTGCCTTTAGGAAAGGAGAGCAGACTTTTTGTAGGGGCAGGTGCTTATGGCGCTATGGGGATCGCAGGGAAAACAAAAATTGAGAATATTACTCCGATAACTTCACAGCGTTACGAAGAATCCATCAGGTTTTCAAACGACGATCCTTCAACACTCGATTATGAAGAAGGGGCCGGCTTTGGTATCATGAAAAGATTCGATTATGGATTGAATGCCCTTGCAGGAATTGAAGGAGAGTCGGTGGTTATAGGCGTTAACTATGGATTTGGATTGGCTAAACTTCAATCAGGATCTGAAAATTCAAATGATAACAATAAGCACAGAGTTTTAAGTATCACCTTAGGATTTAAATTATGAAAAACCGCTCATTTCTTATCCTGCTTTTTAGCGTGATTCTATTTTCCTGCAGCAAGAGGAGTGACCCTGTACCTGAACCTCCTTCGGGTATGTACTATCCGCCGGTCAATTCCAATTCCTGGGAAATAGTTTTACCCCAAAGTCTTGGGTGGAACACCACGAAACTCCAGGAGCTTAAGACATATCTATCAACAAAGAATACCAAATCTTTCATGATCCTTGTCAATGGGAGAATTGTTGTGGAGGAATATTTTAACGGGCATGATGCTAATGCCGAATGGCAATGGAACAGCGCAGGAAAAACACTGACTACCGCCATGATCAGCATGGCTCAACAGGAAGGAAAGCTGAATGTCAATGATAAGGTTTCGAAATATCTTGGAACGGGCTGGACAAGTGCTTCTCTTGAAAAAGAAAACCTGATCACGATAAAGAATCTGTTGTCAATGACCTCAGGCCTGAACGATGAAAAGGAGTTTGTGAGTAAAGCTAATCTTACATATGTAGCGGATGCTGGAACGAGGTGGTCATATCATAACGTATTCCAACGATTGATGGATGTTACTGCCGCAGCAAGCGGCCAGGAATTTGAATCCTATTTTAGTTCAAAGCTTAAGGCTAAGATTGGAATGGATGGGTTCTGGAATTTTGGACTCATCTTCAACATATACCATAGCTCTACCCGCAGCATGGCACGATTTGGTATCCTTGCATTGAATAAAGGCAGGTGGAATAATGAGCAGGTACTTGATCAAACATTCTTCAATGAATGTACCAGCAGCTCGCAGAATATCAACCCCTCTTATGGTTACCTATGGTGGCTGAATGGAAAATCGAAATACATGGTACCCGGTGGACAAACTGTATTCCAGGGTCCGCTGGTTCCCAATGCGCCAGCTGATATGTTTGCAGCCATGGGCGCAGAAGATCAGCGGATCTATGTGATTCCGAGTAAGAATATGGTAGTGATTAGAATGGGAGAAGCATCAAATCCTGATAATCCAAATTTTGCAGTCTCGGGATTTGATAATGACCTTTGGGAAAAGATCAATGCAGTTATATTTTAATTGGTTACAGTAAGATAGTTTAGTAGCTTGACTGCTTTACAGGCTGTAGAAAATGATTCGACCCGACCTTGCCAGAATAACCAGCATATTTCTCTTTGCATTGTTGTTTATAAACAATACAACATTTGCTCAATCCATTGCTTCACTTGATTCAATCATCAGTCAGGTTCCCATCCTGATGCGACAGGATGAAAATAAAGCCAGGAAGCTTATTGAAAAATTGTCTCAGGAATCTAAACACGCCAGCTATCAGCATGGTATCATTAAAAGTGTTTTCTTTCATGCATGGGTAAGTTATCGGTATGATTCACCTGATATTACCATTCAAAAGATTGACAGTGCCATACAACATATAACAGGAATTGACAGTGATTCATCACTGGTTGATTTTTATATTTTAAAAGGACAGTGTTATGTCAAGAAAACAGAAAGTGGTCCTGCCATTGAAGAATTTCAAAAAGCATTAAAAATAGCTTCTAACATTAAGGATCATAATAGCGAAACCAAGATCCTGATCAGTATCGGGTGGGCTTATATGGAAGACGATAAGCCACGGGATGCTATTCGATTTTTTGAAGAAGTATTAAAAAGAAATCCTTCTAAGGATTATCCAAGCAGGCCATTGCTGCTTTGTAATATTGCTGCATGTTATAATGCATTATCTGAATATGAAAGAGCTGAAACATATGCCAGGCAGGGAATTGAAGCAGCCCGTAAAAATTCCAACAATACTGATCTTGCAAATGGTTTAAATATTCTCGGAAGAAGTTTTCAATCGAGAGGAAAAATTGATCAAGCGATCAATTGCCTGAAAGAAGCTTCGGTAGTCCGCGAGATGGTAGCAGATCCTTCCATGTTGATCTCCGATTACCTTCAATTGTCTGACCTTTACATGATCAATAAGCAGCCTTCAATTGCTTTACAATGGTCAAAGAAAGCTGAAGAATTAAGTGAACAGTCTGGTATAGCTTTGAAAATGGCTGCTGTATATCAATCCCTGGCAACTGTTTATGAAGCAACAGGTGATTATAAAAGATCCGCAGAATATTTAAAGAAGGAAATTACCCATCGCGACAGCCTTGAACGCGATCAGTATAATAAAGCACTGGCTCAAATGCAGGTGCAGTTTGAGACACAGAAGAAGACCTCAGAAAATCTTCAACTTAAAAAAGAAAATCTTGAAGCAAGATTAAAGAACAGTGATCAGCAACGATGGATGATCATCCTGGGGACAGGCATTGTATTGCTGGTTGCATCAGGTGTGTACTGGTCGAAGCTGATGAAGAGCCGGTATAAAACCAGGCTTGCCATGGAGAAATTGCAAGAGCAGAAATCACGAACCATTGCAGTGATGCAGGCGGAAGAAAATGAACGAAGAAGAATTGCGGGTGACCTCCACGATGGGGTTGGACAAATGATCACAGCTGCATCCGTTCAATTAGAAAAAGCAAAGAAAGGATTACTTCCGCTTGATAAGGTGGATGAAATGATTCGTAATGCAGGGGCAGAAGTTAGAAATATTTCTCACCAGGTAACACCTGAACTATTGCTTCATCATGGATTGGTAAAGGCGTTACAATATGAAACTGATCGATTGAATGAAGCGCAGGATCATACCAGGTTTTCATTATTTATTCATGAAGAACTTCCCCTTGATAATGAAATGTTGTCACTCACGCTTTATCGTTGTTTCCAGGAGCTTGTTGCCAATATCATCAAACATGCGAATGCAAAAAACGTAGCAGTTAACCTCAATTTATACAATGATGAAATACAGCTGTTGGTAGAAGATGATGGTAAGGGTTTTGATGTTAATGAAGTTCAGGATGGACTTGGGATCAGGAATATGAGAAGCAGGATAGCTTTATATGATGGCGAAGTGCTGGTTGACAGCATGAAAGGGAGAGGCACAAGTTTTACAATTTCAATAGCAAGAAAAATCAGTGAAACGAATTAGTATCATACTTGTTGATGACCATGATATCGTGATGGATGGAATAGCTTCGCTGCTCAGTGAAGACCCTACACTATTCATTACAGGCAAAGCTTCATCTGTTGATATGGCGCAGGAAATGATCAGCAGTATTCTTCCGGATATTGTTTTGACTGATTTCAGTCTTGGTAAATCCACGGGCCTGGATCTTACAAAATTCATTGTTGAAAATCATCCTTCTATAAAAGTTATCGTATTAACCATGCACGAAAGCGTCCAGCATATCAGCAGTATGATGGAAGCAGGTGCGATGGGGTACTTATTGAAGAATGTTCGTCAGCCTGAATTGCTGGAGGCTATTCAAAAAGTCATGAATGGAGAACAGTATATTCAGCAATCTGTTTCTGAATTATATCAACGAAGTAAGAAAACACTTAAAACAAGTTTATTATCTCCCAGGGAAATTGAGATCATCCGGTTGATTGCACAGGAATATAACACCGGCCAGATCAGTAAGCAGCTGTTTATTTCCGAGCACACTGTAGAAACGCACCGTAAGAATATTCTCCGCAAAACCGGTGTGAAAGGAATTGTAGGCCTGATCAACTATGCCCGTGAACAAGGCTTCGTTTCTTAATGGTAAATACCTACTTCCCGGTATTGTCTTGCCTTGATATTTCAGTTTGTTTTGTGCTTTAACTCGTAACCGAACCAAAACAAACTAACATGAGAAAGCTGATGCTGTGCTGCCTGCTGATAGGCACCATGCTGCAGGTAGTTGCCCAGAAAACTACAGATAAGAATATTGCAAGAGTAAAGCGTGTCAATGGAATTGAAGCCTACATTTTATGTGAACCATTAAGACCTTACGAAGTAGTAGTTGATGCAGGAACGGGATTGAAAGCAGAATCCTTACTCACAGGTGGTTTGATCAATAAAAGTATTTCAGGAAGAGTAGAGCAGTTTGTTAGAAATATCATGAAGCAAAATGCGAAAGTGGATGCAGTGATCTACAGTGCAGGAAAAAGAATTGTTGGGGTGATCTTCACTGATGAAGGAAATAAAAAAGATGAAGGGCTTGCAAGGGTTTCCAAGATCATGGGATATCCTGTATTTGTTATGAATGAGCCGTTGGTTGATTATGCAGTGCTTAACAATAAGAGTGGCGGAATTAAATGGAAATCACTGGTTACTGCAGGTGTTGTAAATAATTCCATTGAAGAAGATGTGCAGGCAATGGTAAAGAAAATGCAGAACAGGGCAGCAGATGGAATGCTGTTCGAAGGCGGCAAAGAAGGTATGACCATTATGTTTAAGAATTAAGAATAGGACCCATCATCCTAATCCGTTTTAGCGTGTACCCCTCGAGAGAGGGGTTTTATTTTTTGGGTTCATGAACCAGTCTTAAATGAAACAAACCTTTTTTGATTTCAACTTCATCATCCATTTTTCTTTTCGTATCAATATAAGTATCAGTGAGTACAGTTGAGCGGTTGTTTGCATTGAATAGAATGATAGCCTTGCCTGTACTGTAACTTCCTTCCATTCCTTTGCGGAGGTTGTCCATATCCATGTATCCTGTATACTGCATCCTGATTTTATCTAATGTGTTATCAGGTGCCTGCTGTTGCATAAAACCAGCTACTTTATTGAGGATCTCAACCCCTGTTTCCTGTGTGGAATTGATCATCTCTTCTGAGTTTTCATTGATCAGTGACTGGCTGGCATAGATGAGCATATCAATTGTATAAGCCTTATTGATTTTTTGAAGATCCCCCTGGGCCCTCGCCGCGACTTCCTCGTTTCCACCCATGATGGCGAGCATTATAGAATCTTTTCCATTATCGCAAAAATCTATCCTGGCATCAGGAAATCGCAAAGCATATTCTGATGGACCGGAATATGGATAATCTACCAGTTTATTATTGACATCACGCATTGTTTTGATACCGGCTGAAACCTTTAGCGGAAGAGTTATATCAGTGAGTGTTTTGTTCTCGAGATCAGTCTGATAAGCGATCATTTTAAAACTACAATTGTCAGGGATCAGCATGGTGTAAACTTTTTCAGTTGTACCCATTTTTCCTGTTGCTCTTAATTGTAATTCATTATCTGCTGTTCTTTCCCAAATAAAATCCATGTCCAGCGTCAGTGCAAACCGGTTAAACGCAAGCATGCTGTTCATGTAGGTGTAAAAACCATTTGTATCTTCATCTGCACCCAGCAATGCCAATTGCCTGTACACACCGAGATGAAATGGAACATTTAAAATGAAATCATAGTTCTTTGCTTCAGACTGTTCTTTATAATACCGGTCGTATGCGGCTAATGATCTTCCCATAAGTTCTGAAATGGCCGACCCTTCACTGTTTCCAAGTAACTGAAGCCTTCGTTCATGTCCAAGGATCACAGGTATAATGGCTGCATTATATTGAAGGTTATCTATGAAACGGTCTGCAAGTATCTTGTCTTTCTGGGTGAGCCGGGCCATAACCATTCCGGTTATCTCTGTAAACTTTTGAGTAAGCGCATAAGAAGTATCTATTTCTACCAGCATGGCATATCGATGCATGGCAGCGCAGGCCTGGTCAAAAATTTCATTTTCTTTTCCTTCGTATTGCAGCTGCCAGGCATAATCCAGCTTGCGCTGTTTGCTGATCAGCGAGGTGTCGCAGCTATGGCAAAGACCTAATTGTCGAATAGGAGGAGCAGGAAAATTTTCTATGGAAGGAAGTGCATCAAACTTCTTACGTGCATCTTCCAGTTCATCCAATACTTCCTGGTATGGATCTTTAATGAAATCGCTTTCGTTTACATTTGGACCTTTCGCAGCAATCAATTCCTCATGGTACTCTCCTGGTTGAAATGCAAGATTATTTTTTTCAAAGTTGAAAGTATTGTTCACTGCCTTTGCATAACGGTCCGTAAGATCATCGTAATGCGCAAGCGTAGAATTAATGAATGGATAATAAATAAATCCGTTTTTGAATTTATCGAAGCGATCAACGAGTTCTTTTTTTCGTTGTTCATTACGTGCAATTTCTTTTGCTTTAACTAGGAAGCTGTCTTTCTTTTCTTCAGGTTGTACGATCAGTAATTTTCTTTTGGATGAATATTGAACAAGGGTTCCTCTTGTGGTGATCAGTGTAGTGTCGTTGATCTTTTTACCCCTGTACCAGAAGTATTTGTCTTTAGCCTGGGCCGCAGTTGGAGTGGTAACAGGTTGTTTTAGGGTTACCTTAATAATAGGTGAGAAGGTAGTCTTATTTGTTGCTATCGTTCCGGAACCCTTACCGGGAGCAGGTTTGGGCTTTTCGAGTGATGCCAGCATATTTTTAAGTGCTGAAAGTTGTGTCTTTAGCATGGGTACTCCCTCAGAATCATCTTTCTCTGCAACTTTGATCTCATCTTCGATGGTGGCAATTTCTTTTTTAAGATCTGTTACCATCTGTTTCAATTCTGCCGGGGGAATTCTTCCGGCAGGCAATTGAGCAGATGCAGTAAAACAGGCGCTTATGAGCAGCAAGAAAAATATCTTTTTTACTGAAAAAAATTTGATCATTTCGCTGATGATTTTTTGGTTGCATTCAATTCGCTGATCCATGTCTTTGCAAACTTGTCCATCGCATCATTCACTTCTTTTCCAGCTCTGTATACTGCTTTCCAGCGGTTATCCTTTTTTTCATATTCTGGATTGGCAAATTTTCTAAGTCCATATTTATCTGCTTCAAGCAAACTGGCATTAAAGTCGACAGAAGATTTTATTTCGAGGTATGATTGAAGCCTTTCCATAACCATCTGTTGAGGATCTTCAGGATACAGTTTGTTCCATTTTGTGAGACCCGGGTTTGGATCCATCCATAACTTCAGCATTTCTTTTTGCTGGTTTAGTTGATCCTGTACTGACTTGATGGAAACTGCAGGAGTTTCCTTGATCTTTTTCATTTGCGCGAGTTCTTTTTCGAGGTAGCTTACGCTTTCTTTTGTCATCTGGATGGTTTCTTCATCGGGCCTGACGCTGTTATTGGTGGTTGGTTTCAGAGATTCGCGTTTCTGTTTGTATAGTGTTTTGAATTCTTCGGAGGCTGTATATTCTTTGATCCAGGTGCACAGTTCCTTTGCTGCATTGACCTTATTTCCCGAAATAGCCGATAGCATCGGAACCTTTGGAAGCCTGAAATCTTTCGGAACAAATCCGGAGCTGGAGTTATTATAAAAGTTTCCGAACAGGTTATTCAATACCAGTTCTTTGGCTTCCTGTTCTTTCAGTCCAAGTTTATCAATGATGGAGGCGAAAGTGAAAAAGCTTTGGAGAAAGATGGTGGCAACCATGAATCCTGCAACGGTGGACCTGGGTTTCATGCAGACAAGTTTTATGGTGAACATTTATATGCACCACAAATCTGTTGTCAATTCGGGCAGTAAACAATCCCCTAAAAACAGGAGATTTGAATTTATTCAGAAGTCTTTCTTCTTCCGTTGATCGACATCACATTGGAAGATGCTTTAAGATTGATCAAATCGAGTTTGCGGATCTTCCAGTCGTCGACCGTGGTGGAATTGCGCAAGGTCCAATCCATATTACGATATGCGTTGATCAGGATAATTCCCGGTTCGTTTGGATTAGCCTTCCATTTACCTGTTTTGACCTTGCCATCTGTAAGCTTCCAGCGATAGGTATTGTTAGGATATACATTGAGTTTTTCTTTGGCATCGAGGAAGTAATAAGTATCAGTCTCCTTACCATTTTTGATCTCATTGCTGTGTGCCTGCACTTCACCGATCTGCCATTCACCAAGGAACCAGGCAGTCCAGAAAGGCTTGCGTTCAGGTTTCACTACACCACTCCATTCGTACCAGTCGCTGCCAAGCGCGCCTGCATCCACGAGGTATTTTTTCAATTTATAATCAATGGAAACCTTACCAGTAGCGGTGGTTGTGCCTACTTCTTTGATGGTGCCTTTTCTCCATCCGCCGGGAACATAGTAGATGATTTGATCACCGGTTTTATAGGTTCCGAAAGAAGGCCATTTATTGGGAGAAGATTCTTTGGAGGCTACTGGTTGAGGAGTAGGATTGGGGGATGGTTTAGGGTCAGGCTTAGGAGCCGGGTTATCTTTTTTGACAGGTGGTGTCGGCGTTTTTTTATTCATTGCCTTCAGCAATAAAGCTTCAATATCTTTTGCGCCAACGGAGCGTGCCTTGTCGAGTGCAGTTTGATCCAACCAGTCTTTAGCCAGTGGATCCACACCAAGATCCAGCAGGTATTGAACCACTTCGATCTTACCGCTTCCAGCTGCGGCCATGAGGATGGTATATTTAGTTTGAGTAGAAACGTAATGAACATTTCCTCCGCCCTGAACAATACTTTTCACTTCGGAAAGATTGCCGGCACTGGCTTCGCGATAGAGAGCACCATCTTTAAGTTCCTGGTCGTATTTGGCCCATGGTCCTGACTGGGCAGAGGCTTCAGTTGTTGTGAGATTGATTGCTAGAACCAGAAGGGTAAGGAGTATAGTTCTCATTGGATGAAAATATAAAAACTGTCGATGATTGTTTAACTTTCGGCGACCAAAAAAATTAAAATATTGATATGAATTCCAATCATGATGCTAGAATAGCAACGATGAGTTTTGCATCCGTATATCCGCATTATGTTGCGAAGGTGGAGAAGAAGGGCCGCACGGTGGAAGAGCTTCATGAAGTGATTCGCTGGCTGACCGGTTATACCGATGCACAGATCCAGGATCTCATTGCATCGAAGGCAAATTTTCAATCATTTTTCGCCGGTGCTACACTCAATCCAAATGCGCATTTGATCACTGGTGTGATTTGTGGTTATAGGGTTGAAGAGATCGAAAATAAATTGACGCAGCAGGCGAGATATTTGGATAAGCTGGTGGATGAGTTAGCGAAGGGGAAGAAGATGGAGAAGGTGTTGAGGGGGTGAAGAAGTCAACTTTTTTCGTAAGCCCTATGAAAAGTGGTATTAAAATGTTCTTCGTTCGTGATTTGCGAACAGCGAACAATTTTTGTATCTTTGGGACATGATGAGACCCCAGGACATTGTTATTTTATTGAAGCTGGTAACTCTAAAAGATAAACCCTGGCAATACCGGGATTTGTCAGCCGACCTTTTTATACCGCTTTCAGAGATCTCGGCATCTCTGAAACGAAGTGAGAAAGCTGGATTGTATCATGCAGATGGCCGCAATGTACATCGTTTAGCTCTAATGGAGTTCATTCAATATGGACTTAAGTATGTGTTTCCCACCAATCCTGGTGCCATGGTAACTGGTTTAGGAACTTCCCATTCACACCCTTACTATAAGAAATTCTTTCAGGCCGAAATGCCATATGCCTGGCCCGATGAGGCGGGAGACATTAGGGGGTTAATGATTGAACCTTTACATCCTAATGTACCGAAGGCGGCCAGAAAGGACGAACTGCTCTATAAGTTACTTGCCAGCGTTGATATCTTGCGCGTTGGCAAAGTGAGGGAACTAAAAATGGCGATGGATGAACTGAAAAAAGTGATTCTATGAGCAGGGAAAGTATTACCCGGATAAAAGTTGTTTACGATGCGCTGGAGGAACTGGCAAATGAAGTTGTATTTGTGGGCGGAGCAGGTGGAGTTCAGACTTTGAAGACATTGTTTATATATTAAATAACCGAAACTCCATTTGGGAGGAGTTGCGGACTTCTGACACAGCAGTCAAAGATTATTTGAAGGAACAATTTCGCTTCCTATTGGAAAATGAATATTTCGGTGAATGGATCTCTGTGCATCTTGAACATAATGAACAACGAAGGTTAAGTATTATTATTGGTGAGTTAACAGCTTTCGCAAGAAATTGAGACTTAATTGTTCAAATTGCCTGTAAAGGATAAGGTGGTTTCATTACTTTTCATAGAATCGAAAAATAAAAAAGCCGGCAAAATTGCCGACTTGTCTATTTTTGCTCCCCCTTCAGGACTTGAACCTGAGACCCTCTGATTAACAGTCAGATGCTCTAACCAACTGAGCTAAGGAGGAATATCCGCTCTTGCGGGTTGCAAAAATAGGGATTCTGAAATACAAGCCAAAAGAAAATGAAATTTTTTTAGAGAGATTTCAGGGTCAGAGAATTAAAAAGTCAAAGCACCGTTGGAACGGTGCTTTTTCCGGTCAGCCAGGTCCGCTGCGCGGATCATTCAGCCCGGTGCGTTCAGCCCAGCCCTCCGGGCTGGTCAGCCCGCGCGCTAAGCCGCCATCTTCCGGCACTCCTCAGCACAACGCTTGCAGGCTTCTGCACACTGCTGACAATGAGCCATCTCATGCTTTGCACATTCCTCTGCACACTGCTCACAGATCTCCGCACAAATGCGACAAAGATCCATTGCCTTGGTTCCCTCCAGGCTCATCACCTGCGCCGCCGCATAACAGATCGCTGCACACTCCATATCCAATTGTATACACTTCGTCATATGATGTACATGCTCCTCCTTTAAACAGGCACTCGCACAATGATTACACAAACTCGCACATAACATACATGCATCAATGCACGCTTCAAAGTCTATAGTTCTTGCTTCCATATTTATTGTTTTTTTAGTATTTATTCCCGATTCCCGATTCTCAATTCCCGATTCTATTTCTTCCGTGGTTCCGTCTGCTTCTTCAACATATCCGCATTCACGCTATCCGGTAGCACATTACTCATTACACTCTGCATCTTATTCTTGAATCCATGCACCACATGATCCTTTCCGGCCATCAAAGCCTCATACCCGGTCTTTGCCACATCTGCAGGATCATCCAGTTTCTTTGGATCATTGATCTTGGATTCTTCGCCTCCCGCCTTATTAAAGAAATCTGTATCGGTTGCGCCAGGCTGCAATGCGGTGATCGTTACATTGGTTGGTTTGTACTCGCTCACCAATGCCTCCGTAAAGCTTTTCACAAATGCCTTGGTTCCTCCGTAAACAGCTTGCAATGGCGCCGGAACATCTGATACAATGGATGCTAAATTGAGAATCTTACCGTCGTTTCGCGAAATCATTTCTTTCAGGAAATAATAAGTGAGCACCACCAGCGAATCAATATTCAGCCGTACAATATCCAATTGTCGCTGTAAATCTTCTTCCACAAATAGTCCATACACTCCCTGTCCGGCATCATTCACTAATACATCAACCTGGATGTTCATAGACTTAACTTCTTCATACACTTCCCTTGCTGCATGTTCTTTCATCAGGTCCTTGGAGATCGTATGCACCTGGATTCCGTACTTCGTGGTAAACTCTGTGGAAACCCTTGCCAGGTCTTCATTTGTACGGGCTACCAGTATCAAATGATATCCATCCTGCGCGAACAGCTTTGCAAGCTCATATCCTATACCAAAAGTTCCGCCGGTAATCAGCGCATAACTGTTGTTAACTTTATTCGACATACAATAGTTTTTAGTTAGGATTTAACCCGCAAAAAAACCCTGCCATCTCTTTAACAACTGTTGTTGACAAACGGTAACTACAATAGATCAATCCTCATTATTTTGCACCCATGCGATGGATATTTATCATACTATTATTTTCTTCCTGTACGGCAAATAAAGTGTTGACATATGATCAACAAGTACAACCCGTTGAACCGCTTCAGACAAAACCTACTAAAGTTGTATTGCTGAATGCTTATGATGTAGCCATTGAAAGATACAGGGATGGAAAAGAAAAATTGTTTTTTGATGCAATTGATTCCATGCTGCATACCACGGGAATGCGGATCCAGCAGGTTGCTGATGTGCCTTATGAGTTAATGAAAGGTCATACTCGAATCAATCACAATGATGATTCAGCAATTGATACCCTGCTAAAAAATCATAGTGCATCTCATGCACTTATCGTAACTGAATTCAATGCGAAATTTGAACAGGCATTCGTGAATGTTGAGAAAACACAATCAGGAAAATCACGTGAAGCATTCTATGATTTCCTTGCGATGAGCAAATTTAAATTATTTGATACACTTGGATTGATTGATGAAGCAAGAATGGATTATCGTTCCGAACATTCATCCAGGCCTGTTATCAGCGGACTGCTCGCTGCAGGTCCGAGCATCACTTCCAATGCGAATTCAAAATTATTATTCCGCGTAAGTAATCAGCAGGCAATAGGTTTCCTCAATAAATTTTTTCCATCCACTGTTCCAAGAAAAAGAACCTTATTTACGACCAAAGCATTCAAGCCTGTCGGACAAGCCATTGATGCAAATGATTTCGAAAAAGCCTTTGTATTGAGTTACCAGTTATCTAAAACTGATAAACAAATGCAGCGGGCGCAGGCCTTATATAATTGTGCCATCCTGATGGAACGCAAGGGCGACCTCGTTCAGATGGAAGCAATGTTGAAGGAGGATGAGATGGCGGAACGTTTGTTTAACAGCATGACAGCTGCTACTTACAGATGATGATCGATTTCCATAATTGAAATTCCCAAAGACCGGCACGCCCACTTGATAAACGGTTATAAATTTTCTTTTCAATTGTTTTTGGGATATACCGTGCAATAGCACTGGCTTTTATCAATCTGGTATCGAGATTATATTTTGATTGAATGACGTTTAAATTTCGCATAGCCATCTTCGTTAGTTCAAGAAATCTTTCATTCGATTCAAGATGAATGTTTAATACGGGATTGTCGATATGAATGATTGGAATGTTTTGCTTTCTTAGCTGTTCTGCAAAAAGCAAGTCTTCATATCCATAATCTTTTAACGACTCATCAAATGGAAATTCGGTGAGCACAGATCGATGAACAAGGAAATTATTTGTTTGAAAAGAAATATAGGGATCCTTGCTTCTTTGGTTTGCAGGTTTGCTTTCGATATGCTTTCCATATTTCCAACGGAGCATATGTTGAAGATCAGGTGGAGTAGGGGAATAGGTGCGACCTCCGTAGATCACAAGGCGGAAAGATTCCGGGCTGAACGACTCCGAAGGAGTTGGGGAGAACGTTGGGTGTTGCACGCTGCGTTCAGCTCGGCCTTCGGCCGTTCTGCCCGGCAGAAGATCCAGGTATCTGTTCACAAAATCCTTATCAATCAATTCAACATCGTTATCTAAAAATATCAGCCAGTCATAGGTTGCATATTGAAGAAACCTGTTTCGGATGGCGGCTCTTCCAATATTCTTTTCCAGTTGAATGAATTGATCGCATGCGGGGACAGGCAGCGTTTCTGTTGATGCATCATCGATAACAATGATCTCTGCTTCACCGTGAATCTGTGCGCGTAATTGCGCAATTAAACGGGAAGGATCATAATTGTAACGCGGAATGCAGATCGAGAGCATGCAACAAGTTAGGAAGTCCTGATGATAAGTGTATCACCCTCCAACTCTACCGGGTAAACTTTCATCCTGTAACCTTCATTATTGGAATCACGGCCATTCTTTACAGAGAACCGATAGCGATGTAATGGACAAACTATAAATCCCAAAGCATCAATAAAACCATTATCTAATGGCGCGGTAGCGTGCGGACAGCGATTTAAAAACGCATGATACTCATCGTGGTATTTTGCAATGCAAACGCTTTTGCCTTCAAGTTCTATCACGGCGATATGGTGTTCGTTGAACTGAAGGGAGGATAGGGCGATATGGTGGGGAGTGGTCATGTTATCGGGCTGACCAGGTTCAAAGAACCTGGGCTGAACGTACCGTGCTGAGCAAAAAGCAAAGCTTTTTGGGCTGAACGAATTTCCAGTCAGCCCACTACGCTTCGCGAAGTGTTCAGCCTGGTGCGTTCAGCGCAACAGCCATTGGCTGTTGCTCAGCCCGGCTAATAAAAAAATTCAGACTTATAAGGATACCTGATCCTATACATTTCTCTTACTTTCTCTAAGATCACTTTTCGCAAACCTTCAACATTGGTGCGCTCGGTTGCAGAAATGAACACACAGTTTCCATTGGTCTCTCTTTCCCATCTCTCGCGAAGATCAGTCAGAATCTCTGCACGAACTTCTTCTTCAAGCCATGGATCGAAAGTCTGCTTTTCATATTGGTCCATCTTATTAAAGACCGTAATGGTTGGCTTATCAAATGCCTTCAACTCCTGCAATGTCTTATTCACAACACCATACTGGTCTTCATAGGCAGGATGCGAAATGTCCACTACATGCAGCAATACATCCGCTTCTCTTACTTCATCCAATGTACTCTTGAAAGATTCCACAAGATGGTGAGGAAGTTTCCGGATGAATCCTACCGTATCACTTAATAAAAAGGGGGTATTTTCGAAAACCAGTTTCCTGGTAGTGGTATCCAGCGTTGCAAACAGTTTATTCTCTGCAAACACATCGCTCTTGCTGAGCAGGTTCATGATAGTCGATTTACCCACGTTGGTATATCCTACCAATGAAACCCTGATAAATTCACCGCGATCCTTTCTCTGTACAAATGACTGCTTATCGATCTCCGCGAGTCTTCTGCGGAGCAAGGCGATTTTATCTTTTACAATACGACGGTCAGTTTCAATTTCTGTTTCACCCGGACCTCTTGTACCGATACCACCTCCCAAACGTTCAAGGTGTTTCCACATACCTCTCAGTCTTGGAAGGATATATTGATACTGTGCAAGCTCCACCTGGGTTTTAGCCTGTGCAGTCTTGGCCCTTCTGGCGAAAATATCCAGGATCAGATCCGAGCGGTCGATGGCTTTGATCCCTAATTCCTTCTGGATATTACTGATCTGTGATCCGCTTAACTCATCATCAAAAATGGCCAGCTTGATATCCTTTCCTAATATATATTGCCTGATCTCTTCTAGCTTACCCTTACCAATAAAGGTTCGGCTATCAGGATGTGCAAGTCTTTGAACAAATCTTTTTACCGTCACAGCACCGGCAGTTTCTGCCAGGAATGACAATTCATCCAGGTATTCACGCACCTGTTGTTCTGTCTGCTCCTTATGGATCAGTCCAATCAGTATTGCTTTCTCTTCTTTCGCTACAACGGGCGTTTTATCTAGCATAGTTCTTTTAAATTATAGACCGGAGATGGTTAAACCGATCTGGAATGGCCTGATATTCGGGCCTGATCCTTCCTTGATGAAATTGTTCAGCTGGTAACTTCCAAACAGGCTGAAATTTCCATACCCAACACGGGCGGTTCCGCTAAGCCTGGTACCATTGAAGAACCTCTTTGACTTTTCTTTCCAGGTTCCATTGAGCGATACCTGGTCGCTGCCATTCAACTGGGTCTTACCTTTTGTTGAAGCAGACAACAGAGTTCCGACTTTCACACCCAAAGCAAACTTCCAGCTGCGATTGCTGTTCTCGGGATTGGCCAGCCAGCGAAGTTCAATAGGAACCTCCAGGTATGCTGTAGTCAGTTTGTATTTTTTGAAATGGGTTGTGTCTCCCACATCGGTAAAGTCAAGCACATTCTTTCTTCTTCCGGTAATATCAATATAGGTTTCTTCAAAATAGATATTGCTGGTAGATACGCCCACACCCGCCGCTACGCTGAAATGCGGATTGGTTTTGAAAGGCATATCATACATTAAATACATATTGAATCCTCTTGACAATCCCTTGGTTTGAATGGTATCCGTCTTATTTGCCCAGTTATCTATTGAAAGCTGGATCATAAAATGGTCGTTCGCCCTGTTATTCAGGTTCAGTGTGCTCCATTTCTTTGGAGCCGGAGCAGGCGCTGAATAGCCTGAATCGACCTGTGAAAAAGCAGTTGCAGATAAGGTTGTGGCCAAGATAAGTCCAAGTAATTTTTTCATAATTCGTTGAATTGGTGTCAAAAGTAGGGTTTTTTAAGAGAGGAGATGAGGAGGTAGGGAGTTAAGGAGTTGAGAATATGCGTACCAACTCCTCATCTCCTCACATCCTCATCTCCTCATCTTCTCAAAAAGAACTACTACATTTCTTTCTCACCTAACCAACCTCATGACTCTGCATGCTGCAAATCCCTAATTTGCCCCCACAAATTTCTGACGATGAAAAAACTGTTAGCGCTATTGCTCTTAAGCCCTGTGCTTGGATTTTCGCAGGGAAAGCCTGTATTAAAACCTGCAGGCAACAATCAACAAATGAACAGTTTCATCACTAACCTGATGAACAAAATGACGCTGGAAGAAAAGATCGGTCAATTGAACCTTCCTTCAATTGGATTCGATGTTACCGGTCCGATAGTAAGCCAGGGAGTTGAGGAGAAGATCCAGAAGGGGCTTGTTGGCGGTGTATTTAATACGTTCACGCCAAATGCAGTGCGCAAATTGCAGGAAATGGCGGTTACTAAATCAAGGTTGAAAATTCCTTTATTATTTGGATATGATGTGATCCATGGGCACCGTACCATTTTCCCGATATCACTTGGACTAGCTGCAAGCTGGGACCTTGACCTGATCGAGCGTACAGCCCGCGCAGCTGCAAATGAAGCTACTGCCGATGGACTGAACTGGGTATTCTCACCCATGGTCGATATCGCCCGCGACCCTCGCTGGGGACGTGTTTCAGAAGGTGCCGGTGAAGATCCATTCCTGGGTTCTGCCATCGCACGCGCCATGGTGAAGGGCTACCAGGGAAATGATCTTTCAAAAGATAATACTGTACTGGCCTGCGTTAAACACTTTGCACTCTATGGTGCAGGTGAAGCTGGCCGTGATTATAATACGGTTGACATGAGTCGTCTGCGCATGTTCAACGAATACCTTCCTCCTTACAAAGCTGCTATTGATGCAGGTGCTGCAACCGTGATGAGTTCTTTTAATGAGATTGATGGAATTCCCGCTTCTGCAAATAAGTGGTTAATGACGGACCTTCTCCGTAAGCAGTGGGGTTTTAAAGGACTTGTTGCTTCAGACTATACTGCGATCAATGAAATGATCAACCATGGAATTGGAGATGGAAAAGAAGTTACACGCCGTGGTATCAAAGCAAGTACTGAAATGGATATGGTGGGTGAATTGTATATCACACACCTGCCGCAGTTGGTAAAGGAAGGGAAAGTATCCATGGCCGAGATCAATAATGCATGCCGACTGGTATTGGAAGCAAAATATAAACTGGGATTGTTTGAAGATCCATATCGTTATGTAAATGAAGCCCGCAATAAGGCAGAGATCATGAATGCCGAAAAATTGGCGCTGGCAAAAGAAGCTGCTATCAAATCTTTTGTATTGCTGAAGAATGATGGTGCATTGCCTCTGACTTCCGGAAAAAATGTTGCGTTCATTGGTCCATTAGTTAAAAACCAGCGCGACCTGATCGGATCATGGAGTGGTGCCGGTGATTGGAAACAGGCAACTTCCATTTGGGATGCACTTCAGAATAAATTCAAGGGAAATAATTTCCTGTATGCCCAGGGATGCAATTTTGTGGATGATGAAGCACTCATGGCAAAACTGAATCCCCATGGTGCAATGCTGGCAAAGGATCCACGAGGATCACAGGCATTAATAGATGAAGCCGTTGCTACAGCCAACAAATCTGATGTGGTGGTGGCGGTATTGGGAGAACCATTTGGTATGACAGGTGAAGCTGCCAGCAGAAGTGATATTGGTTTATTGCAAAACCAGGTTGAATTATTGAAAGCATTGAAGAAGACCGGTAAGCCGATTGTACTAGTGTTGATGAATGGTCGCCCGATGGTGTTATCATGGGAAGATGAAAATATGGACGCGATCCTTGAAACCTGGTATGCTGGAACAAAGGCAGGTGATGCGATCGTTGATGTATTGTTTGGCGATGCGAATCCTTCAGGAAAGATCTCCATGACTTTCCCTCGTAGTGTAGGACAGATTCCTATCTATTACAATCATAAGATGACCGGCAGACCTTTCGATCCAAATCAAAAATATACTTCCAAGTATCTTGATATTGCAAATACTCCATTGTATCCTTTCGGTCATGGTTTGAGCTATACTAAGTTTACTTATGGTGATGTGAAGCTTTCATCATCTTCCATGAATAAGGGAGGAAGTATTACTGCAACCGTAACTGTTACCAACAGCGGTTCAAGAGAAGGAGTGGAAACAGTGCAGTTGTATGTTAGAGATATCGTGGGAACCATTACCAGACCGGTTAAAGAATTGAAGGGATTTGAAAAAATTTCCCTGAAGGCAGGTGAATCCCGTGAAATAAAATTCACTTTGAAAGAAGAGGGTCTTAAATTCTACAATTCAGATCTGAACTGGGTTTCAGAGCCAGGTGAATTTGAAGTATTCATTGGAGGCAGCAGCGATCTTGAAAAAGGAGTGAAGTTCAGTTTGAAATAACCCGGGCATAACGGCCGATCCGGGCGGAACGCAGGATCTAATAAAATGTAAAATGTATAATGAAAAATGCCATTAGCCGGTACCTCCGATTAAAGGCATTTTTCATTATACATTTTTCATTTTCCATTTTTCATTTTACATTTTCTTCATCCCGCCTCCTCCTCCAACGGATAACCACAATACTTACAAAATACCGCATCTTTCTCATGACTGGTGGCTGCGCAGTGAGGGCAGATCTTTTTGGAGGTTCCTTCTCTTGATGCGGCTTTCGATAATTCCACAGTTACAATTCCTGTAGGAACTGCTATGATCGCGTATCCAAGTAACATAATGAGTGAAGCCAATACCTTTCCCGCCGGTGTGATCGGTGAAATATCACCATAGCCCACTGTTGTAATGGTTACGATGGACCAGTAAACACTTTGGGGAATTGAGTTGAATTTGTCATTGTAGGGACTTTCCACCACATAAACGATCGAGCCCAATACCACGCTCAACAGGAATACAAATGCAAGAAATACTGAGATCCTTTTAGCACTTGCCCTCATCGCCAGCACAATGCCCATGCTTTCCCTGACAAAATGGGTCAGCTTGAAGATCCTGAAAACCCTCATCAATCTTAACCCTCTTACAGCCAGTAAATATTGTGATTGAGGAAATAGTATGCTTAAATAAGTGGGAAGAATAGAAATGATATCGACAACCCCATAAAAGCTGCCCGTGTATTTAACCGGAAACTTCACACTGATACACCGTATGATATATTCAATGGTAAACAGGATGGTTAGAATCCATTCAGTATAATAAAGGTAATCACCGTATTTAGCCTGGTATTCCGGCATGCTTTGAAACATGACTACCACAAGACTTAATAATATCAATCCCAACAGGACTATATCAAACAATCGGCCTGCCTTGGTATCACTTTCAAAAACAACCTTATATAGTTTAGCGCGCCAGTGATTTCTATCTTTAGTAAATGGTTGCAGCATATAGAAGTTCTCTAATCAAGATACGTAATATGGAATACTACTTGCAACACATTGTAATTAATGTCACGTTCCAATGATTGGATTCTGGCTATTTTTGACCTTACACTTAATAATTATGGCAACAATTAAACTCACACTACAGGATTTCAAAGAGAAGATCTTTGATTATGAGAATGAGAAAGAATGGAAATATCGTGGTGATCTTCCTGCAATCGTAGATTTTTATGCTGACTGGTGCGGACCTTGCAAAATGGTAGCCCCGGTGCTCGAAGAATTATCCAAGGAATATGATGGCAAACTGCTGATCTATAAAGTTGATACCGAGGCAGAGCAGGACCTTGCATATCTTTTCCAGATCCAAAGTATCCCAACATTTCTTTTTATACCGGTAGAAGGAAATCCAATGCTTCAACCCGGTGCATTTCCCAAGAATGTATTTAAACAGGTTATTGAAGAAAAGCTATTGGCTCAGCCTCAACAGCAAGGATAATTCAACCCGCTTCGGCGGGTTTCTTTATTCCTGTATAACCAGGCTACGGTCGAGTGGAATTGTTTTCTTCTCTCCATTGCCGCCTTTGATAAAGTATTGCTTTGCCAACTCTTCACCAATACTTTCTTCAAATACTCTTTTGATCCTCGAGATCTTCTCACTCGCTGAATTGCTCAGAACATTTGTCAGATCATCGATCCTCATCTTTACATCCTCTCTTGTTCCAATATTGGCAAGACTGCCATAGATCTCATACAATTCTGACCGATGATTACACAGATCACTCATAAAGATTCCCTCTGGATGATCCAGGAACAGAAAGTATAATGCCTTTTCGAGAGGCCTCAATTTTATTTCAATATTGCTGAAATCTTCAAGAAAGATCCTTTTAGCAGAACTGATCCGGATCTTGCTTAAAGGTGAAAGCTGTCGAAAATTCTGTGCGTACAGCATCCTGGTTCGAAGTGATTCCATCAGGTTTAAAGCATGATGCAATTCATTTGCAGGAATCTTATTATCTATTAAACTAAAGCAGTCGGGGCAGATATCCGCTGTTCTTAACTTCAGGATGACCTGGCTTTTATTCTGGCAAAAGTCATTGATGCAGCCAATAGGTATCTGGTGAACCGAACGGATCAGCTCCTTCATATCAGAAAACATATGCTTCTGAAGTGCCAGTCCCAATATCTCGTATGCGATGGGAAAAGCAGCAGAGCAATTGATGAAGTCTTTCCATCCTTCTGTCTGAACAAATCCATTGAAAGGCATTCCAGGGTCCAGGGTGGCAAACCAATTTTTTTCATTGTATTGCTCCGTCAGTAAGATCACAAACTCATCCGCTGGAATTTTTTTCTTCGACCTGTATCTCTCACACTTTTTGAAAAGTGTGGTCCAATCAACCATTAGGGTGCGAAATGGATATAGTTGTCGAATTGAATAATTTATTAAACCTTCATGTAAAGCATTCTTATGATGATGCTTACTTTCATCCTGAAATATATGCTCGTACAATTCATCTGCTTCAAAATCGATCAATGAATCAGGGTCACAGGAGAATTGAATGGGACCGGGAACTGCGAGTAACTGGTCAAAGACCTGGGTGAACAGTTCCGGGTCAACATCCTTGGATTTGATCAGGTGGATCTTCATTTCTTGAAATAGTTTTGAAGGCTTTGGCCATGTAATTTATTAAACTGGTAGAGTTCCATGGCATCTTTAAGATCATCAAAAGTTTCCGACAATTTATCCTTGGTGAACAATTTAGTATTAGAATTTTTAAAGTTCATCATTTTTGCGGCTTCCAGGGATTGCAATTCTGCACCTAAAAAACTAAAGGTCCATTTTTCAGTATTCTCTAGTCTCATAATGGTCTGCTGGATCATTTTGAGGTTAAACAACCCCGAAGCGTTCTCCATTCCATCTGTAATTATGATCACTGCAACAGTGGTAGGCATTAATGTTTCCGATCTTTCCAGAAGATTTTCAAGCTGGTGAACCGTTACACCAATTGCATCATAAAGTGCAGTGTTCCCTTCCGGACGGTAATTGGATTTTGTAAGGAGAGTGGCTTGCTGTGAACCTGCACCCATATACAATGTATGTACACTATGATTAAATAATGTAAGGCCAATAGTGATTTCCTGGTTTGGAAATTCCTTTTCCAGGCAGATGATCTTCTTTACCTGCTCATTATACCCTTCTATAGTCTGAGGAATGCTATCGTACATGGATCCGCTTTTATCGACGATCAAATGATAAATGGTTTTCTGTGATTTCATCTTGATGAATTTTTATGGTGAAATTTTGTTTGGATGAAACAAAACTAGCTGCATGATGGACCATGATGAAATCTCTACAAGCTTGTAATGGAACTCAGGGCATGTTCATTGCATTCATCCCAAAAAATATTTTATGGCAAAAGCAAAAAAGACAGCAACAAAGAGAGGTCGACCTAAAAAATCTTCTGTAAAGAAATCATC
>CBHWDO010000011.1:0-115267 GCA_966112615.1 uncultured bacterium | reverse complement strand
TAATAGAAATCCCCGGCGAACCGGGGATTCTAAGTACCTATGAAGACTGGAGTAATTCGCTTTATAAAACAACCCTGCTAGATTCAACCGAACCGTTGCTATCTACGAGTTGAACAACATAAATTCCTTTACCACTATTTACGGCTAAATCGGTTCTGCTGGTTGAACTAGCAACAGATTTTGTTGAAACCAATTGACCGTTTGAACTGAATACCCTGATCTGTAAACCTGCTCTCAGTGGTTGTGCAAATGCTACGCGGATGCTGTTCTGAGAAGGGCTAAATACCTGTGCAATTGCCTTAACATCCTGGTTTCTAACTACCTGTACTTTAGAGAAGCTTGATCCACCATCAACATCAACCTGGCGAATCCTGTAATAAACTACCGGTGAAGTAGATACTGCATCAGTATAAGTATACTTATTCACGGTACCAGTTTCATTAGGGAATACAACTCCTATAGAACTCCAGGTTGCACCATCCACACTTCTTTCCACCTTGAAATGACTATTATTCTTTTCCTGGTCAGTTGCCCAGGTGATCAGGATTTTATCCTGCTTTTTTTCTGCATCGAAAGCCAGGAACCTTACTGGAAGAATTGAATACACTACAAAACCATTTCCTGTAGAAGCATCAGCGATTGCAGGACCAACCAAAATCCCCTGCTTACCTGAATATTTTAGAACATTATCGATCCTGATCTGCTCATTTGCATTATCTGCAACGATCCTTCCGCTTGGCTCCAGGATGATCCTGCTGTCTTCATCTAAAGAGATCTTACCATTGTTAAGCTCCAGTGTACCTTTCACCACCAGGATGATATCATTAAGTGAAATATTACTTTCCATGTTAAGAACAAGATTTGCAGGAATTACTACTGAATCCTTGCTCTGCGGAACTCTACCCAAACTCCAGTTATTTGCCTTAGTCCACTGACCATTGCTATTCAAAGCAACATTCTTAACTGGTCCGGCAAATAAGGTTGAAAATGAAACCATAAGGATTGTAAAAAGTAAAGTTCTTTTCATATGGGTACGATTGAATGTCCCTATGAAAACAACTGCTGTACCGTTCTTTAAAAACTAGTATAAACGAGGCATGCCAAAAATTATCGAACTAATTAATTTATTCATTACCAATTAATTAGATAATTATTTATTTTACTTTATGTATTTAGATGTAGGTGAAATACAGGCTCCCTCTTGAAAAGTTTTCCAAAAATTGGAAGCTTTTACCGGAATTTGGAAAAAAAAGCTGAACCAGGTGGTTCAGCCCAACATATTAGGAAAGGTTCATGGTGTTACTTTCTTGAAATGATCACTGAACGTGATTCATTGTATCCATTTTCTCCTTTAAGATTCAGGGTATAGTTTCCTTCTGCCAGGTGACTAACAGTAAATTCGATCATACCGTTCGAATTACCCAGCGTTTTCTGAGCAACTACCTGGCCAGTCCTGTTAACCAGCACAGCACTGATTTTTCTCTGCTCAGCTCCTGCATTGATATAAACGTTTAAAGACCTGACTGCAGGATTTGGAAATACTTTAATGCTGGCTGATGATTGTCCAACATGTACCACTTTAATGGCAGAGTAACTTACTGAACCATCCAGGCCAAAAGATTTCAACCTGTAATAGTTGATGCCTGCCACAGTTTTGCTGTCGTCAAATGAATAACGATCTTTTCCATCTACTTCAACTTCAGCCAGTACTGCCCAGCTTTTACCATCCTGTGAGCGTTCAACAGCATAGGTTTTGTTAGAAACCAGTTTGTCTAAGGTCCACTGAACTTTTACTGAAGCGTTAACCACTTGTGCAGTAAATTCTTTGATTCCCACAGGAAGTGTTCCTGCTACCCAGTTATAACCGCTGGTTGCATTGAGGAATTGAGGACCGCTTAGGGTTCCGCCGTTGAAAACTCTATTATTATTAACTACAATTCTTCCAATATTTCCTTGTCCCTGACCTGTAATCTTTGCATTTGAAGTAATTTGAATAAATGCATCATTGCTGGTAATGATCAATTCACTTTTATCAAGATCCAGAGTTCCTGAAACTTTTAGTTTAATACCAGATACTGAATAATTTCCATTCAATTTAGCTGAAGTACCGGAAGGAATTTCTGCAGATTCACCTGCAATAGGAGGATGATTTAAAGTCCAGTTTGAGGAATTATTAAATGATCCTGAAGCTAGTTTAAAGGTGTTTACTGTTTGCCCGAATGCTATTGAAGAAATAACAAGTGCAAAAAACAATGAGTAGAATTTTCGCATAACTTATAGTTTAGGTGTTTAAACGATATGCGGAAATCCATAGGAGCCTTGATATGGCTTAGTGGAATTACTGTTTTTTGCGTAGGAATTAGATACAGATCAACGATTGAAGTGAAACAAATGTAGCCTTACCTTCCGGTAAGTGCAATAGGATTTTGATTAATTGACTGATATCAACAGCAGTATAAGACTAGGATTCTTCGTTGTTTTCAACAACCTTATTTAAACCAAGTTTTTCAAGGGCAATGGCCGCAGCTACCTGGCTCGCATCTTTTTTATTGTAGGCTTTTGCTTCTGCAATGAGTTGTCCGTTGACTACCGCACCAATGGTAAAAAGTCTTCGACCGCCTTCAATTCTTTCCTCCAGCGTTTCGAATTCGAGGTTCTTTCCATTCTTATTGGCCCAACCGTACAACTTGTTTTTATGATTGATCTCCAGGTTTTCGAGATCTTCCATGAATAAATGCGGGATAATAATATTCTTCATGACCCAGACCTGGGTCTTTTCAAAACCTTTATCAAGATATACCGCTCCAACCAGCGCCTCCAGTGTATTTCCGAAGATCTGGCTCATCTTTAAAGAGTTATCGAACTTGTTGAAATTGGTGATCTTCTTCACACCCATCTTGAGAGAGATCTCATTGAGTTTATTCCTGTTCACCATCTTACTGCGCATTTCAGTAAGAAATCCTTCTTCGCGATAGGGATATTTTTTGAAAAGAAAATCTGCTACAATAGCGCTCAGCACAGCATCTCCAAGGTATTCCAGCCTTTCATTGTTTTCATCGGCGGTATCCCTGACTGAACGGTGTGTCAATGCTGCTTTGTATAAAGCTACTTTGCCAGGCGCAAATCCAAGAAAATTGCGCAGGTTCTTTTTAAATGCTGCATTGCCTTTTTTAGCGAATAAACGATCCAGAATTCCCACGAGCGACAAGCTACAAATTTTTCATTAAGCAAAAAAAATAAACCGCTGTAAGAAACAGCGGTTCATTATTATAAAACCAGTAAGTTCATTATTGCTGATACTTTTTGACAATGACACAGGCATTGTGCCCACCGAATCCAAAGGTATTACTCAATGCAGCATTTACAGTTCTCTTCTGCGCCTCACCAAATGTGAAGTTCAGCTTATTATCAAGATCCGGATCATCTGTAAAGTGATTGATCGTTGGAGGAACAATATCATGCTGTACCGACATGATACATGCAATTGCCTCCACCACACCTGCAGCTCCCAAACAGTGGCCTGTCATAGATTTGGTGGAACTGATATTCAGATTGTATGCATGTTCTCCGAACACATCAACAATAGCTTTTACTTCGGCAATATCACCAAGGGGAGTAGAAGTTCCGTGTGTATTTATGTAATCAATATCTGAAGCCTGCATTCCTGCATCTTCCAAAGCAGCATTCATTACATTCTTTGCACCCAGTCCTTCAGGATGAGGAGCAGTAATGTGATGCGCATCAGCTGTGGCACCGGTACCGGCGATCTCACAATAGATCTTCGCACCTCTTGCCAGTGCATGCTCAAGATCTTCAAGGATCAAAACTCCTGCACCCTCACCCATTACAAAACCATCACGGTCTTTATCATATGGGCGACTGGCAGATTTAGGATCATCATTTCTTTCACTCAGTGCTTTCATGGCATTGAATCCACCAACACCCGCTTCACTGATCACACTTTCTGATCCGCCAGTAAGAATGATATCAGCCTTATTCAATCGAATCAGGTTGAATGCTTCCATGATTGCATTGGTAGAAGATGCACAGGCACTCACTACAGCGAAGTTTGGTCCCCTGAATCCATGACGCATCGAAATATGACCTGCTGCAATATCAAGGATCATCTTTGGAATGAAGAATGGATTGAACCTTGGAGTTCCATCACCCTTCGCAAAATTTGTAACCTCTTCCTGGAAAGTGATCAAACCTCCAATACCACTGGCGAATACAACACCAATGCGATCTTTATTCATATTGTCGCCACCAATCCCTGCATCTTTAACCGCTTCATCAGAAGCGATCATGGCAGTTTGTGTGAAGCGATCCAATTTTCTTGCTTCCTTACGGTCGAGGAAATTCAAAGGGTCATAATTCTTCAATTCACAGGCAAACCTGGTCTTGAATTTAGAAGCGTCGAACTGGGTGATCATATCTGCGCCTGAAACACCGGCTACGAGGTTATTCCAGTACTCCTGTACAGAATTCCCGATAGGGGTCAGCGCACCAATCCCGGTTACTACTACTCTTTTCAGTTTCATTTCAAATAATTGATCAAACAGTAAAGATATAAATCCGCCTTTGTAGCGTAATCGCATACTAAGGCGGATTTATAATTTATTGCATCCTGAACGTTGTTCAGTTACTTAGCATGTTCTTCTAAGTACGCAATAGCCTGTCCAACTGTTGTGATGGTTTCGGCTTGTTCGTCAGGAATGGAAATATTGAACTCTTTTTCAAATTCCATGATCAGTTCCACAGTGTCCAATGAATCAGCCCCTAAATCATTTGTGAATGAAGCTTCATTATTCACTTCAGCCTCTTCAACACCTAGTTTGTCAACAATGATCTTTTTTACTCTGGTTGCGATGTCTGACATTTTGGTAAAGTTTAGTTACGGCTGCAAAAATATATATTTTGGCATAATGACAATAAAACCTATGTTTTTAATTGTCAGAACTTTTAAGTAATATCCGCCGCCATTTTAAGCCCTTAGGGCAACATTTTCTTATATTGCGCATCTCAAAGACAGAACAGCATGGCCTTAAAAATGATCGATCACGGCTCTAAAGAGTATCAGCAGATGGTAAACCTGCGCAATGATATATTGCGTAAACCGCTTGGATTATCCTTTTCTCCCGATGAATTGGACAAAGAAAAGGATGAGATCCTCATTGGTGCATTTGAAGACGAAAAGATGCTTGGCTGCTGTATGCTCATTAAAGAATCTCCTTCTGTGGTCCGTTTAAGGCAAATGGCTGTTTTGAATAATCTCCAGGGAAAAGGTATAGGACGTGCATTAATGCAGTTCGCTGAAAACATTGCACGCGACCGTGGATTTCGCAAGATCACCATGCATGCACGCAAATCAGCCATTGGTTTCTACGAAAAACTGGGATACCATGTTACTGGCGATGAATTCCAGGAAGTGACCATTCCGCATTTCACCATGGAAAAGCCACTCTAATTACTTTATAAATCTTATAGTGAAAGGATAACGATAGATCTTATTCTCACTGGCTTTGATCGTTGCTACAATGATCAGTACCGTTGCATATATACCAACGATCCAGAGAAAGAATATTCCGATGATCGTAATGATACAAACAATACTGATGATCGCTAAAGTGATCTGAAAATTCAATGCTTCTTTAGCATGCATCGCTATATACTGCGATTCATCTTTCTTCACCAGGTAAATAATCAGTGGTGCAAAAAGCCACACAACAAGACAAAGGATATGGCAAAGGATTGCCATCGTTTTTTCATCGCTGGTGGGTGTTATAAGCGGCTGTTCTTCGGTTCCAAGTAATGAGGAATTTTCCATATTGAAGGTTTTACCTAAAATACTGAAATTTCTCTACTGTGCAACGGTACGCTCCTCTACAAATACCTTCATTCTTTCCAGGAATTTCAGCATTCCCTGCATGTGTTTGATATCATCGATCACCAACATGAAAAGTTTACCTACCTGCCGAAGCCTTGCCTGGTTGGTTCTTGTCTGAATATAATCGAGCACACTTCTGAATGCATCACTTTCAAAATATGGAGAATCAGGTTTGTTGACGAAATAACATTTCAGCACTTCATCTTTCAATATCATTCTTTCAAACCCAAGCCCAACGCCGATCCAGCGGCATCTTACGGTATCGATCAGATCCACTACCTGCTTTGGTACGGGACCAAACCTGTCGTGCAACTCCTGTTCAAATGCTTTTAGTTCTTCTTCATTTTCACAGTTATCAAGCCTTGTGTATAATGATAATCTCTCCGTGATACTTTCAACATAACCATCCGGTATCAGGATCTCGAGATCTGTATCGATCGTACAATCCTGCACATAATCCTCCTGCTTCGAGATCTCTTCCTTGAACAGATTTCTGAATTCTGTTCGCTTCAATTCCTTGATGGCTTCATCAAGGATCTTCTGGTACATTTCGAATCCGATCTCCGCCATGAATCCGCTTTGCTCACCACCCAGCATATTTCCTGCACCCCGTATATCAAGGTCACGCATGGCAATCTGGAATCCGCTTCCCAACTCACTATGCTGCTCAAGTGTCTGCAATCTTTTTCTTGAATCTGTTGGAAGCGTACTCATAGGTGGTGCAAGCAGATAGCAGAATGCTTTCTTATTACTTCTTCCTACCCTTCCTCTCAACTGGTGAAGATCACTCAAACCAAACTGGTGTGCATTGTTCACGATGATAGTATTCACATTTGGAATATCCACGCCACTCTCTACGATATTGGTACAGACCAGCACATCATATTTCTTATCGATGAAATCCAATATCCTTTCTTCAAGTTCATGACCTTCCAGTTGCCCATGCGCAAAACCAATACTGAGATCAGGACATAATCCCTGTATCAATCCTGCCATTTCCGCCAATCCCTGAACACGGTTATGAATGAAGAATACCTGTCCGCCTCTTTCTGTTTCAAAGTATATAGTATCACGAATAAAATCATGATTGAATACATGCACTTCGGTTTGTATCGGCTGCCTGTTTGGTGGAGGTGTATTGATAATACTGAGATCTCTTGCCCCCATTAAACTGAACTGAAGAGTTCGTGGAATTGGTGTAGCCGTAAGTGTTAAGCAATCCACATTGGTGCGAAGTGTTTTGATCTTTTCTTTATGCGCCACACCAAATTTCTGTTCTTCATCAATGATCAGGATTCCAAGGTCTTTAAATTTTACTTCTTTACCAAGTAATCCATGAGTACTCACAATGATGTCTATCTTACCTTCTTCTAATCGCTTGAGTGTTTCCTTCTTTTCTTTGGAAGATTTGAACCTGTTGAGATAATCCACGGTAACCGGAAAATCCTTCAATCGTTCACGGAAAGTTTTATAGTGCTGGAAGGCCAGGATAGTAGTAGGAACCAATATCGCAGCCTGCTTTCCATCGAGGCATGATTTAAATGCAGCACGAATGGCGATCTCTGTTTTTCCAAATCCAACATCACCACAAACCAGCCTGTCCATCGGTGATGGAGATTCCATATCTTTCTTCACATCTGCAGTTGCCTTGCTCTGATCAGGAGTATCTTCATAAATGAAAGATGCTTCCAGTTCTGTCTGCATATAATTATCAGGACTATGCTGAAATCCTTGCTGGGCCTTTCTTTGCGCATACAGCTTGATAAGATCGAATGCAATCTCCTTGACTTTGTTCTTGGTCTTTTCCTTCAGCTTATTCCATACATCACTTCCTAACTTGTTTACCTTCGGAACAGTTCCTTCCTTACCGGTGTATTTAGAAATCTTATGCAGCGAGTTGATATTCACATAAAGGATATCACTGTCCTTATAAATAATTCTTACCGCTTCCTGTACCCTTCCATTTGCTTCGATCTTCTGTAACCCGCTGTACACGCCAACTCCATGATCAATATGGGTAACATAATCGCCGGGTTGTAATTCACGAAGTGTTCTTAGCGTAATTGCTTTGTTCTTATTATATGCCTGCTTGACCTTATACTTATGATATCGCTGGAAGATCTGGTGGTCTGTATAGCAAGCCACTTTAAGATCCATATCAATAAATCCTTCATGAATGGAATTCAGTACAGGTGTAAATTGAATGCTTGCTTTCAGGTCTTCGAATATGCTGTGAAGTCTTTCAAGCTGTCTTGCATTTTCTGAAAAAAGAAATATGGAAAACCCTTTTGCTTCCAGCTGCTTCAGGTCCCTGATCAGCATATCGAACTGCCGGTTGAATGCAGGCTGTTCTTTAGTATTGAATACAATTTCGTAAGTTGAATGCCAGTGTGGATGTGTAGCATACTCAACCACATGTCTTTTATTTAACTGGGATTCCAGTTGAGCTGCGGTAATAAAATGATCAAGACGAACATCAGTCTTGCGGATCTCTTCCTGCTCATCTTTTTGACGAGTTGGTGTTTTATCCAACAATTCAATATATAACTGCAGGTCTTCTTCCTGCTGGGCTACCCTGTCACGGATGATCTCCCAATCCTGCAACCATACTACCGTATTTTCCGGAACGAAATCTAGTAAGGAAACTTTCTCACCATCATCAAATTGCGTTTCCACATTGGGAATGATGCTAACCTGCAGGATCTTTCTTTCACTTAACTGGGTTTCAGGATCGAATATCCTGATGGAATCCACATCATTACCGAAAAGTTCAACCCGGTAAGGTTTTTCATTTCCAAATGAATAGATATCAAGGATACCTCCCCGAAGCGCAAACTGTCCGGGCTCGTACACAAAGTCGGCTCTTTCGAACCCATAACCCACCATTTTTTCCATCAACCCATCCACATCGATCGCATCACCTGCTTTTATGTAGATAATATTCCCTGATAGTGTATTAGGTAAAACCACTTTTTCAAAGAGAGCTTCAGGGTAGGTTACCAGCAGTTTTTTATTTCCTCCAGCACTCCATTTGGTAAGAGCTTCCGTCCTTAACATTACATGGCTGCTGTTCAGCAGGCTGAAATTCTTCTTATTCTTGAAAGAAGAAGGAAAGTAAAAAACATCCATGGCACCGGTCAGGCTTTCCAGGGTATTGTGCAGGTAGGCTGCAGACTCAGAATCTTCACACACTATTACGTGGTTCAATTGTGAACTGGCATCATGCTGAAATACACTGGTAATAACAAAGGCGGGGGAACTACCTTGTAAGTCTTTACAATAGATATGTTGGGGTTCAGACAAAGTGATCCTGTCCACCAATTGAAAAAGGCGGGTATCATTCCGGAAACGGTTTAGCAACTCCTGCAGATTCATAACGCGGTGCAAAGATAATCAGGGTGGTCTGAAAATATCATGCAAAGATTTTAGTAAACCCTTTTTATGTTTCAACCGTAATTGTGTAGATTTCCAAACAATCACATTTCATAAACCCGATATGAAACATCGCTACCTAATTCCTCTTTTCTCGGCTGTCATCACGGCCGGGGCTTTTCTATATATCTATAACAAAGATCAAAGCCAGTCGAGATTCATTATTCAGCCTCCTGAAATTGAGGAAAATGAGTTTGAAGAAGAGGACCGGGACCTGAAGATGCAGTATATCGAGGCACGCCGCAGGTATGAATATGATATCATCAAAGACCCAAAAACCGGTAGGATACCTAACCTGATCTTCCAAAGAGAACTGGCGCTGGCAAGGTCAATAGCGACCAAAGACAGCCGGATCGGATCGGGTACCATGGGGGCAAATAATCTGAATAATTATGTGGCTGCCGGCCCCGACAGTATCGGAGGTAGAACACGTGCACTTGCTATTGATAAAAGATACAATGGAACTTCAAACCGCGTGATCCTTGCGGGATCTGTTAGCAGCGGGATCATGCGATCCTCTGATGGCGGCAACAACTGGACGAGGGTAAGTCCTGAAAATGATATCCATAATGTAACTTCTATAGCGCAGGACACCAGGCCTGGTTTTGAAAATACCTGGTATGCCGGAGGAGGAGAGCCGATAGGGAACTCGGCCAGCGAAGACGGAGCATCCTATTTGGGACATGGGATCTGGAAATCGACCGATAATGGAATTACCTGGACTAAACTGCCTCTCATCGTGAACCTGATAGGTGGAGGAGCTTTAGGCGCCGGATCCGTAGAAAATTTTGATAATCCATTTGATTTCGTTCACAGGATCGTAGTTCATCCTACCACCGGTGATGTGTATGTGGCAGGTCATAGAAGACTTGTAAGATCTACTAATGGTGGACAAACCTGGAATGAGGTATTCACCACAGTTAAGCCATTGGGATCTTCATCGGGCCAGATCGATATTGCCATTAGTACAGCAGGAAGATTATTTATGGCACTTAATGGCGGTGCTAAAGACCGAAACCTTCGCGGGGTCTGGACTTCCACCACAGGGGCCGCAAATTCCTGGACCAGGATCGCGGGTGGAAGAACTCTTGGTGTGGATTCAGTAGCAGGCTGGAGAGCAAATTCATATTCAATTGAAGGGATCGATAACAATCCCTTCCCACCCGATACTACATGGGCCTCTAAAAGGATCATTCTGGCACTTGCACCATCCAATCAGAATCTTTTATACGTGTTGTATGAAAATGGTTTAGATCAGGGAGGAAGTAATCCAAAACCTGAAGTGGATCTTTTCAAACTGGATTATTCAGGTGCCAATACCTGGACCAATCTTTCAGCCAATATGCCGGATTTCCCCGGACAACTGGAAGGGGTTGATCCTATTGAAACACAGGGGGGATTTAACCTGACACTGGCTGTAAAACCGGACGATCCCAATACAGTTTTCATTGGGGCAACGAATCTATTCAGGTCGACATCAGGATTCACCAATACCACCGCCACCTCATGGATCGCCGGGTATGGTCAGGACTTCACTTCTGGATTAAAAATCTATCCTAATTCGCATCCTGATATTCATGCGCTTGCATTCTTTCCGAATAACAATGGCTTCAATCCGAATTTTGAAAAAGCGATCTGCGGAAATGATGGAGGACTTCAAATCACGGATGATATTATGCAGGCAGGCTCGGTAGAACCGGTCACCTGGAAGATGGTAAGGAATTATCAAACACTTCAGTATTACCATATAGCATTGGATGCAACTCCCAACCAAAACAATTTTATTGGAGGGGCCCAGGATAATGGAACACAGGTTCGAGGAGATGGCGACAACAATCATATCCGGATCATTTCCGGAGATGGAGGTGCGGCATATATTGGCAAGCTGACCAACACTGAGTTTACCCTCTATGGATCTACCCAGCTTGGAAGTATTTACCGGTATAAACAACCACAGGATTTCAAAGAGATCACTCCAACCAACCTTACGCCTTTCCCTGGACTGACAGACGCTTACGGTGATTTCGTCACCTATTATAAAATGGATTTTGATAACCAGGAGAATATCTATTATGTGAATTTCAACAGGTTATTCAGAACAACAAACGCTTCAACGGTTACCTCTTCAGGCTGGACAGAATTGACCGGTGTAGGTGCCAAAGTAAATCCTTCGAATCCCAATAGTGGAACCGGTGTTTCCATCCGGACATTGGAAACCACCAGGGGGCCATACAATTCAAGTCATGCTTTGTACATCGGAACCTCCAATGGAAAGGTTTTCCGACTGGATGATCCAAAGAATGCACCATCCAACACTTCTCCGGCGGATATCACTCCACCTGTATTGGAATCATTCCGCACCAGCGGAGCAGCGGTAAATATTTCTGATATAGCAGTGAATCCGAATAATGATAACGAGATCATGGTAGTGGTATCAAATTACAGTTCGAATGGAGAAAATGATTTCAATATCTGGTGGACCAATAATGCAAAAGCTGCCAGTCCAACCTGGAAAAAAGCTGAAGGAAACCTGACACTGCCTTCCGTAAGAAGCTGCGCTATTGTGGTGAAAAAGAATGGGAATAATTCAGTGACCGAATATTATGTGGGAACATCGGTGGGATTATACAGCTCATTGGATGTAGCCACTACCAATACTCCAACATGGGTTCGTGAAGGAGGTAATATTTTAAATTACTCGGTCATTACAGCGCTGGATTATCGTCCTCAGGATAATGTGTTGCTGGTTGGAACACATGGAAACGGTGCATATATCGCTGAGATAGGATCTCCTGATTACAGGCCAAACCAGAGTACGGGGATAAATGACCCGGTTAGAAATGATAAGAACTTTATCAGCCTTGCTGCACCATCCGTAACAGACAATAAGATCAATTTCACCATCGGGAATATGTTCACTATTAAAAGAATGATCGTTAGGGTGAACAATCTTTCAGGACAGCAACTGATCAGGCAGGATATACCTTATGCAAACGGACAGGTGAATGTTTCCATCCTTCCAAAAGGAGCATACATTCTTACGATTACCAGTAATGATAATAAACAGCAGTTTGTCATGAAGTTCTTAAGAAAATGATAAGTCAACGATCTTTACAGCCCCTGCATTAAGCCTTGCAGGGGCTTTTTTGTCTACCGCCGAAATTTTCAACCATGAAAAAATTAATACTATTTGGGTTTCTGATATCCGCCTCTGGCTTCGTTTTCAGCCAAAAGATCTGCAAAAAAGCAACCATACATGCATATATCCGGAATTCGATGCCCGGTAATTTTCCAGGCAGGGATGTAACCGAAAAAGGGGAAGTTCCCAGGCCAGTAAAACCGGTCACCTCATATCATATTTTCATGGAGAAGCCTGCAGATAATATCCAGGTAAACAGGGTATGGCTGAATGGTGAATCCTATTCGGTAACGGTTGAACAGGTTGATAAAACACCGATAATTGTGGCAGGAGGCCAGGTAGGAAAATACCAGCGGAACGATACTATTCACACAAAATCCGATAAGGTGCTACGATTAATACTAAAAGAAAAAACCAATATTCAGCCTTCTAAAAAGCTGGCTCAAAAAATTTCCGAAAACCCTGTGGTAGTTGAATTTCAGCGGGGTAATAAGCAATATTTCAATTTTTCGCCACAGCTAAAAAAATTACAACCACTTGTATTACAATAGAAAATTATTTTACATTAGCGCAACGATTATTTGCCTATGAGCAGTACTTGGCCCCTCCCTGAGGGGCCTTTTTTGAACCCAATCTACCGGCCAATTATTTCTTACTTTTAAAAAAACAGAGGTATGCTGCAGCCATGGCGCATCGGTAAAGTAATCAGGATTGAAGATGAAACTTCCACTACCAGGCGATTCTGGATCGAGGTTCCGGAACTTGAAAGATTTGATTTCGCCCCGGGTCAGTTTGTTACACTTGATCTTCCTATTCATGAACGTCCCAATAAAAGATGGAGGAGCTATTCCATTGCATCATGGCCAGATGGCACAAATGTATTTGAGCTCGTGATCGTTTTACTGGAAGGTGGCGCGGGAACAACCTATCTTTTTAATGAGGTCAAAATTGGAACTGAGATTCCATTAAGAGGTCCGCAGGGCGTATTCACGCTGCCGAAGGAGATTGATAAAGATCTTTTCCTGATCTGCACCGGTACTGGGGTCGCACCATTCAGGGCAATGGTTCATCATATCAAACTGAATAATATTCCGCATAAAAATATCTACCTGATCTTTGGATGCAGGCAATTTGGCGATTGCCTCTATGGAAAAGAATTAAGAGATCTTGAAAAAGAGCTCGAAGGGTTCAATTACCTGCCAACATTTTCAAGGGAACAGCCCGGAGAAGGATATAAGACCGGGTATGTACATGGTGTGTATGAAGAGTTATGTAAAATAAATTCAGCCACACCGGGAATTACAGCACCTGCTGATTTCTTCCTGTGTGGCTGGAAAAATATGGTTGATGAGGCTAAACAAAGAATACTCTCAATGGGGTACGATAAGAAAAATATCCACCTTGAATTGTACGGGTAGATTACATTCCAGTATTCTTCTTTTCAGCCGCCTCTTCTTCTTTATTCTTTTTCATTGGGATAACAGGGATCTTGGATTCGATCAATGTTTTCTCCAATGAGGCTATCTCCTGTTGTAATTCAAGAATGGATGCATGGTTATTCAGCATCTCCTTCTCAAGCTCAACAACTTTTCTCTTATAGCTTCCGATCTGTGAAGACCTTGCCATATAACCTACAGCCAAAGCAACTAAGGCTATTCCAAGAATTACAAAGACATTAATGGTCACTTCAAGTGCAAGCATAAATGTTTTTTTAGGGACTGATTCTCCGGGGTTAGCAGAGAGTTTTCAAAATATAAATTCCGGGATAGGATTGCTTGGGTTCATTTTTTTCAGGCCATGGCAGATTCAACAAGCTTTGGAATTTCCGCCATCGGAATTCTTTCCTGCTGCATGCTGTCTCTGTGACGAACCGTTACCGTTCCGTCTTCCTTGGTCTGGTGATCAATAGTTACACAAAACGGTGTGCCAATTGCATCCATTCTTCTGTATCTCTTGCCTATGGTATCTTTTTCTTCGTAGAAGCACTTGAACTTTGGTTTACATATATCCATAAGTTCTCGTGCCAGTTCTGGCAGTCCGTCTTTCTTGGTTAACGGCAAAATGGCCAATTTTATTGGGGCCAGTTTAACCGGGAACTTCAAAACCACCCTGCTGTCCTGTTTTTCTTCTGTGCTCAGGTCCTGCTCTTCGTAGGCCTGGCTCAATACCATCAATACCGAACGATCCAGCCCGATGGAGGTTTCGATCACATATGGAATATAGTTTTGGTTGATCTCAGTATCAAAGTACTGCATCTTTTTCCTGCTGTATTCCTGGTGATTCTTCAGGTCGAAGTCGGTACGGGAATGGATCCCTTCCACTTCCTTGAAACCTATCGGAAATTCGTATTCGATATCACAGGCTGCATCCGCATAGTGCGCCAGCTTAACGTGGTCGTGAAACTTGTATTTATCAGCCGGGATACCCAGGCTAAGATGCCACTTCATCCTTTCTTCCTTCCAGTATTCATACCACTCTTTCTGGGTGCCAGGGCGTATAAAGAACTGCATCTCCATCTGTTCGAATTCGCGCATCCTGAATACAAACTGGCGTGCTACGATCTCATTACGAAATGCTTTTCCCACCTGGGCAATACCAAAAGGGATCTTCATCCTTCCTGTTTTCTGTACATTCAGGAAATTGACAAAAATACCCTGGGCAGTTTCCGGACGAAGGTAGATCTCGCTTGCTTCTTCACTTACGCTACCTAACTGGGTAGAGAACATCAGGTTGAACTGACGTACATCCGTCCAATTGCAGGTACCGCTTACGGAGCATTTGATCTTCCTGTCTTCAATGAACTTTTTTAAGCCGTCATAATCACTGGCAGCCAGCAATTTATCCATTTCAGCAATCACTTCTTCTGCCCCTGGCTTGTCACCGGCGGTTTCAAGCTGGTCGGCATAAGCTTCGATGAGGTGGTCAACACGGTAGCGTTTCTTGCTGTCCTTGTTGTCGATCATCGGATCACTAAAATTATCTACGTGGCCACTCGCCTTCCAGGTGGTCGGATGCATAAAGATCGCTGCATCAATTCCCACGATGTTTTCATGCATCTGGGTCATGCTTTTCCACCAGTAATCACGAATATTTCTTTTCAATTCAACCCCCCACTGACCGTAATCATAAACGGCACTAAGTCCATCATAGATTTCGCTGGAAGGAAAAATGAATCCGTATTCTTTACAATGCGAAATGATCGCCTGGAATTTGTTCGAGTCTGTAGCCATAATGGCGGCAAATATACAACCCTCCTGTAAAAGTACTATTACGAGTTAAGGCGGGAAATTAATATCCTCTAATCAGAGGGTTTACACTTAGTAATAAGGGAAAAACAAAATTATTTTAGTTTGGGATTCTCCAGGTGACGGGTGCCATCCCTGTTATTTTTCTTGTCCATATTTTTATGGAAAGCTTCAGTGAGATCTATTCCGGTTTGATTTGCCAGGCAGATCAGCACCCACAAAACATCCGCCATTTCATCTGCAAGCTCCTTCGGCTGCTCGGTGGATTTAGAGGATTGCTCCCCATATTTTCTAACCATCAGCCTGGAAAGTTCACCCACTTCTTCCATCAATATTCCAAGGTTGGTCAATTCGCCAAAATACCTGACCCCTTTGGTTCGAATCCATTCATCCACCTGTTCCTGGGCCTGTTTTATTGTTATCTGTTCCATATTATTCCTTGTTTTTTGAATCCAGCAGGATGGTTACGGGACCATCATTCACCAGTGCCACTTTCATATCAGCTCCGAATTCACCTGTTTGAATTGGTTTTCCAAGTAATTTCTCAAATTCACGAATGGTTGATTCATACAAGGGAATTGATATATCAGGCTTAGCGGCTTTAATATAGGAAGGCCGATTCCCTTTTTTAGTGGAAGCGTGAAGCGTAAATTGGCTTACGAGTAAAACATCAAAGCCCTTATCCAGCAGGGAAATATTCATTATACCCTGCTCATCATTAAAGATGCGCATATTAACGATCTTCGAAACAACCCATTCAATGTCATTGGCGGTATCTGATTCTTCATACCCTGCAAGCACCATCACCCCATTGTCAATTTTACCTTTTACATTCCCCCCAATCGTCACTGAAGCACTGCTTACACGTTGAATAATTACCCTCATGAAACCTTTTCTTTTTATATCCGTATGAAGATAAGGAGGGGTAAATAAAATTTCATCCTTAAAAAAATAGCATTAAATTTAAATCCTCATGTTACGGTTTATTTTCATTGTTGTTGCTTGCCAAATTTTGCTAACAGCTTGCCAGAAAGAACCGGATGTAATCCTGCCCGACAATGATCAACCTGTCAGCCTGCATTTCTCCGCAACAGTTGGTGATGACAGTCTGGATATTGCTCAATCATACCTGAATCCTTTCCTGGAAGATATCCAGGTCAAAACTTTTAAATATTACCTCCATAATTTTCAGTTCAGGAATTCTTCCAATGGAGAATTAACCTCGATCACGGATGTATATTACCTCATTGACCCTCTTAATCCATCCGCCTCCAATATTGAACTGACGGCACCTTCAGGACAATACGATCAGTTGAGTTTTGTGATCGGGGTCGATAGTATTTACAATGTTTCAGGCGCCCAAGCCGGTGACCTGGATCCCGCAAAAGGCATGTTCTGGACATGGAATTCAGGATATATCATGGCCAAGCTGGAAGGAACCTCCAGTTTCTCAAATGTTGCCAATCACACCTTTGAGTACCATATCGGTGGATTCAAAGGACCCAATAATGTGGTGAAGAAAATCAGCTTGCCTATCAACATGGATCTCAATAGACCAAGCACCATTCACCTGGTTTCTGATGTGAATGCCTGGTTCAAAGGAGTAAATGATATCAGCATTGCAAATCTTCCTGTTTGTACTACCCCCGGGCAGCAGGCATTTATGATCGCACAGAATTATTACAATATGTTCCGGTTAAAATCCATTGTTCAATGAGATTTTTTGGATTGATAGGAATCGTGCTGATGATTGGCTGCAGCCGGCAAGACGGTAATCTTCCCGGTGGCACCCGTCCTATAAAATTTGAACAACCCAAAGGTTGGCCCGCCCCCGTTTATAATTTCTCCCAAAAACCTATTACCCAGGAAGGATTTGAATTGGGTAAAAAATTATTTTATGATGGCAGACTTTCCCGGGATGGAAATTTTCCATGTGCTTCCTGCCACCAGCAATTTGCCGCCTTCGCCACCTTTGATCATAACTTGAGTCATGGTATTGACAACCAGTTTACCACCCGTAATGCACCGGGGATCTTTAACCTGGCATGGCATAATGAATTACACTGGGACGGAGGCATCAATCATATAGAGGTTCAACCCCTTGCCCCGATCACAGCTCCTAATGAAATGGGAGAAACCATGAACTCTGTACTGGCAAAGGTTTCAGAAGATTCTTCTTACAGGGCCATGTTCAAAAAAGCTTTTGGAAATGAAACGGTAACCACCCAGAATATGATGAGGGCACTGGCTCAATTTATGATCACCATGGTTTCCGCCAATTCGAAATATGATAAGGTTTTACGAAATGAGGCCAGGTTCACCACTAAGGAGCAGGCAGGCTATGATATCTTCAAAAACAAATGTTCCAGCTGCCATGCAGAGCCACTGCTAACAGATCTGAGTTACCGGAATAATGGACTGGCTTTGGAACCTACTATCAGGGATGAAGGAAGAAAGCGGATCACCGGCCTACCGGGGGATTCACTGAAATTCAAAGTACCATCCCTAAGAAATGTAATGCTGACTTTTCCATACATGCATGATGGAAGATTCAACTCTCCGTTGCAGGTGCTTGACCACTATTCCTCCGGGATCGTACAAAGTTCAACGCTGGACCCATCACTTAAAAACGGGATACCGCTCACCCTAGAAGACAAGTTCAACCTGCTGGAATTCTTTTACACCTTATCAGATTCAACTTTTATCAAAGACGAGCGGTTTGCCGCACCACGCTAGGATTTCCTTGCGCGCATGGCTTCCAGGGTAGTCTGCTGCTTCTGGATCTCCACTTTCATATCAACCTGCTCCTTCTTGTTTTTTTCCAGTTTTTCCTGGAAGTTCTTGATCTTTCTCTCAAGATCCTGTTGGTCATCTTCCAGTCGCTTCAGTTTTTTATTGGCATCACCCAATGATTTTTCCTGGAGGATGATATTATTCTGGTGATCGGTTTCTTCTATTACAGGAACCAGTCCGGAAAGAAGTGTTTTTGTACCGGAGATCTTTTCATCGTCGCTCTCCACTTCTCCCGGATTGGAATTTGGAGCTACGGCGTATACACTGATGATCGAACTTTTATCCTTGCGGCTTTTCCTGTCGACATTAACATACAGATCCGCAAGCAAACCTGCATCCAGTGGTACATTCCTGTATAACTGGTAACCTTTGACTTTCGATCCTTTTATACCAAGGCGTGACATAGAATCTGCGATCGCCTTTTCTACTATATCAGGTTCAAAAGGAACTTCATACTGTGCAACGCGTTTTTCTTTATTGAAAAATTTTGCTTTGGTTTCAAGTTGTGCTGATGCGAAAACGAAGGACAGGACTGCGATCAGCAATAATGATACATGTTTCATGATTAAAAGGTTTGGTTATTTTTGGCAAAAGTTGATTTAGTGAGCATTAAAAAATTAGCCGGCCACACGCTATGGTATGGAGTACCCAGGATCGTCAGTCGCTTTCTTTATTTTGGTATCAGCCTGTTGGGATTCCGGCTATATGACCCGAATGGTTCTTATGCTTATACCCAGATCTATGCGGTCATTCCTTTCCTGAATATTCTGTACACCTATGGACTTGAAACAAGTTATTTTCGTTTTGCTCAAACCGAGGACAGGAAAAATCTTTATAACACGCTGAATATTTCCATTTTTATCAGCACAATCCTGCTCACTGTTTTCCTGTATGTTTTCAGAGGGGCGATCACTGATTTTATAGAGATGGATAAACATCCGGAATATATAACCTGGATGATCTGGATTTTGTTCTTTGACACACTGTTTACGCTTCCTATGGCGAAATTAAGACTTGAAGAACGTCCGCGCAAGTATGCCTTCCTCAATGTGGTTAATATACTGGTTAATATAGGCCTTGTATTATTCTTTTTTTATGTGGCGAAGCCAGCCTATGAAGCAGGCTCCAACTCATTTGTGGCATTTCTTTTCAACCCCGAAATTGGTATAGGCTATTTTATTCTTGCAAATCTTATTGCCAGTGCGGTTTCGCTTTTATTGGTGATCCCGGAATTCAAAGATTTCCAGTGGAAATTTGATAAGGAGCTTTGGAAAAGAGTGATGAATTATTCCTATCCCCTGATCATTGTAGGACTTGGAGGGATGATCAATGAAATGCTTAGCAGGCTTGTGTACCGAAAGATCCTGAATGATGATCCTGTGCTGGAAGAAAGAGAGTTGGGAATCTTTGGTGCGAATTATAAACTGGCCGTACTCATCACCATATTTATTCAGATTTTCAGATTGGCTGCCGAACCTTTCTTCTTCAATCAATCCAAAAATGAAGGAGCCCAGAGGACCTATGCCCGTGTGATGAAGTTCTTCGTGATAGCCTGTTGCGGGATGTTCCTGGTGGTTGCATTGTTTCTTGATTTCTGGAAATTGCTGATCGCATCGAAGTATCCCGAATATGCAGAAGGCATCCATATCGTACCCATACTTGCAATGGGAAGTGTTTTCCTTGGAATTTATTATAACCTCTCTGTTTGGTATAAGCTCACCAACCAGAACATGATCGGCGCCTATATCACTGTTGGAGGTGCTGTATTGACTATACTTCTTAACATTATCCTGATCCCCTATTTCAGGTATACCGGAGCTGCCTGGGCAACCTTTCTCTGTTATTTTTCCATGATGGCAGTGAGTTATGTACTTGGTCAGAAGTATTACCCTGTTCCTTATGCGAAAAAGAAATTGCTGACCTATATATCAATAGTTGCTATTCTCTACGTTATTCATGAACTGATCGCCCATGCTTTTGATGGCAGTGCATATTACAAACCGGCATATTATGGAAGTTCAATTTTATTGATCACCGGGTTTGTTTTACTGATCTCAAAGGTTGAAAGAAAAGAATTTGCCCGACTGCCCTTTATTGGTAAATACTTTGCAGTAAATAGCTAGGTCAGAAAGGGGTTGGTTCTTTTTTCCTTACCAATGGTAGTTGAAGGTCCATGACCTGAATAAACGACTACTTCATCGGGCAGAGGCCAGAGCTTTGACTGGATCGAATGGATAAGTGTATCGAAATCACCTCCCGGCAGATCTGTCCTTCCAATACTTCCATTGAAAAGCACATCACCCCCTATGAGGAATTGCTGTTGTTTGTGGTAAAAGCAGATGCTTCCGGGTGAATGTCCAGGAGTTTCCAGTATGCTGAATTCATCTTTTCCCAGGCGAATCGAATCCCCTTCCCTGAGAAAAACGTATTCACCCTGGTAATTTTCAAAGGGCAACCCCCACATCTCGCCAAACGTAGGTCCCATGGACAAAACTTTTTGTTCATTTGGATGTAGGTGAAGAATGAGATCGTAGGTTTCTGCTACAAACTTGTTTCCGAAGATATGATCAAGATGGCAATGGGTATTTAACAAATATTTGGGCTGTAGTCCATTTTCCAGAATGTAATCTTGGAGTTGATTTCGTTCCTGGCTGGAATAACATCCCGGATCAATGATACAGCAGTCTTTGTCTTCATTGGAAAGAACGTATGTATTCTCCTGGACAGGGCTAAAAGTGAACTGTTTTAATGTGATCATACTCTGGAACTTATAGTGAATTTGTATTTTAAGAGTTATGGGGATTGTTATAACTTTAAAAATCTAAAGATAGGATATGGAATTTTCAAAGGTCATTGCAAAGGTGAAAGGATTGTGCTTGCTCGTTTCAACCTTATCGATCTTCAACAATGCTGCCCATGCCCAGGTGAACACTGTGGAATTTGGAAAGAACAGGGTGCAGTACAAAAAATTCAAGTGGCAGTATTACCAGACTCCTAACTTCAATACCTACTTCTATGAGAACGGCAAGACCATTGCCAACTTCGCAGCGCAGGTAGCTGAAGCGGAATTGCCGCAGATCGAGCAATTCGTAGAATATGGATTGCAGCGCCGTGGTAATATTGTTATCTACAACAATTTCAATGAACTCGAACAATCAAATATCGGGTTGAACCTCGACTGGCAGACTACAGGTGGAATCACCAAGTTGGTGAATAACAAGATCGTGGTGTATTTCAATGGTGATCATGCAGATCTGCGCAAGCAGATCAGGCAGGGAATTGCTAAAACCCTGGTCGATAACCTGCTGTTTGGTGATGATCTTGGAGAAGTGGCAGCCAACCAGACCTTACTGGATCTTCCAAAATGGCTGGTGGATGGATATGTTAGATATGTTGGAGAAGAATGGAGCCCGGCGTTGGATGACCAGCTTAAATCGGCCCTGCTTTCAGGAGAATACAAGAATTTCTACCAGTTCGCATTCAAGCAACCGGATCTTGCCGGGCATGCATTCTGGTATTTTATTGCTGATAAATACCGCAAAGAAAATGTCACCTACTTTTTGTATTTGGCAAGAGTGTACAGGAATGTGAACAGTGCTTCGCAAAGGATCACTAAGAAAAAATTCAAGGACCTGCTGGCGGAATTCATGATGACCAATGAAGAACGCTATTATGCAGACATCAAGGGAAGAAGAAATTTCCCGAAGGGAACCATCAGCATCGTTGAAGAAACAACACCCAATAAAAATTTCATTCGATTCACTGCAAACCCGATCCCAAGATCACAAACCTATGCGGTGGTTGAATACATCAAGGGTAAATACTATGTGGTGCTGTATGAAAATCTTACCGAAAGAAAAGTTTTGCTGAAGAATGGTGTAAGAAGTTTTGAGAATGAAGTCAACCCGAATTATCCCCTGCTTGCATGGGATGGAAAAGGAACAAGACTTGCGTGTGTATATTGGGATAAAGGAAAAGTAAACCTGTTTGTTTATGATGTGGTAGCAAGGTATAAGACCGTTAAGCAGGAGATCACACATTTTGAACAGATCACGGACATGAAATTTATGCTCGATGCAAATACCCTGCTGATCAGTGGTGTAAGGAAGGGTCAGTCGGATATTTTTGTGTACAAGATTGACAAGGACAGTTACGAGCAGGTAACGAATGATGCTTATGCAGACCTGGATGCATCATTTGTAGCGTTTCCAAATAAGAGTGGGATCATCTTCTCTTCGAACAGGCCAAATCCAAATGCAGTAGGTAAAGACACTGCAGTACCAGGTAACCAGTTCAATATTTTCCTTGCAGATAATTACAATAAGAGTGAATTCAGGCAGATCACACAGCTGACCAATATGAAGAATGGAAGTGCGAGATATCCGGCACAATACAATACCACACACTTCACTTTTGTAAGTGATGCAAACGGTATTGCCAACAGGTATGCAGGTTTCTTCACTACAGAAAGAGCGGGATTAGATACAGTGTATGTGATCGGTGATAATTTCCTTAGAAACCCGGACAGGAAAGAAATGGATTCCACGCTTCGCAATGCAGGCAAGCAGGAACCGGATTCGATGTTTGTGTTTTCAGTGACCAATGATTCAGCATATGTATTCCCCATCACGAATTATCAGAGTGGATTGATTGAAACAAAGGTTGCCGGTGACCAGGGTATGAACAGTGAAGTAAGGCAGGAAGGAAATCTGAAATTCCTGTATAAACTCAAGGTGGATGAAACTGCATTGAGAAGAAGGAATGTGAATCCAAGGCCTACAGAGTATAGAAAGAAAACAATTGCGGAGGCTCAGACATCGAGTGGACAGGCATTACAGCTTGGCCAGCCTGCAGTGAAAGATACCAGCAAAAAAGATGTTTTTGAAACAGAATTTGATAATGATACTACTGCAACGCCTTTGATCAGCATTGAAGAAGGTCCGAAAGAAACGGTATTGTCGAAAGCAAAAATGTTTGATTACAAGCTTAAGTTTTCTGCAGATAATTTCTCCGGATCATTCAATAATGATATCCTGATCAACAGGTATGAACCTTATACCGGTTCATTGCCGATCACTTTACAGAGTGGTGGTGCATTCAATGGAATGTTGAAAGCATCAGTGTTTGATCTGTTTGAAGATATCAGGTTCACCGGTGCGATCAGGTTGCCATTGATTGGCGGACAGGGTACCGGAGTAAGCATTGGTTCAGGAGGAGCGGGAATTTTTGTTCCAACCAACCAATCATTATTTGATGGAGGTGGAGAATGGTATGCACGTGGAGATTATTTGAAGAAGCGATTTGATTATTCATTGGTTTACTATCGCAAAACTGATATTGGTTTCGTGAATGGTATCAATAATACTACAGATTATTACGAAGGGAAATTATATACCAATCTCTTCCAGGGTATAGTGAAGTTTCCTTTTGATAAAGTGAGAAGTGTTCGTATGAGCCTTGGCGTTAGAAGAGACAAGGTTGTTGTAAGAGGAGACCTGTTCAATGATTCAGCATCCCTGAAAGCTGAAGACAGGAATAAGCAGGACTTCATTGTAAGCCGCATTGAATATGTACATGACAATACCATTCAAAAGGCGATGAACATTATGAATGGACTGAGGTTCAAAGTGTATGTTGATATCAATTCGCAGTTCAATAAAGCGGATCCAACTAATTCAACTTTGAAGCCAGGCAAGTTTATGTTCAACCTTGGTGCTGATGCGCGATACTATTATCCAATCTACAGGAATTTTATCTGGGCTGGTAGAGCTGCTGCTGATTTCTCATGGGGTTCACAGAAGATCGTTTATTACCTGGGTGGTGTAGATGGATGGATGTTCCCTAAGTATAACAGCGAGCCAAGACCTGCCCCTGATCAGACTTATGCATTCCAGACTTTGGCGGTTAATATGCGTGGATTTAATCAGAATGTCGCCAATGGAAATAATGCAATTGTACTGAACAGTGAATTCCGTTTGCCGGTGTTTTCTACGTTGTTTAATAAGCCAATCAATAATGCGTTCCTGAGGAACTTCCAGCTGATCCAGTTTGTGGATCTGGGATCTGCATGGAATGGAAGCTATAATGGTTTATCAAGGCCAACGCTTACTTATCCTCCAGGTGGTGGGCCGGTGTTGGTTAACCTCAAAGCAGGTGGTATCGGTCCATTTGTCGGTGGATATGGTTTTGGGGTTAGAAGTACTTTGTTAGGTTATTTCCTGAGATTGGATGCAGGATGGGATATGGGTGGATTTTTCAGGGGTAAGCCTTTGTTGCACTTTGCGATGGGAGTGGATTTTTAACCGGGCAGAACGCCCGAAGGGCGGGCTGAACGATTTCGGGAATTTTATTTCACCCAGAGGGCGCAGAGGGGCAGAGAGTTCACGCAATGTTTCACGCAATATTTCACGCAAAGACGCTGCCTGCGGCAGCTGCGCAAGGAAGCAAAGCTCGCAAAGGAAGGCTGCGCCATCATACAAAATAGTAGGGCCGCTGAATGATCAGCGGCCCTTTTCATGTCTCCATGTCTCCACGTCTTCATGTCTTCATGTCTTCATGTCTTCTTATCCCATCTTCGCTTTCCTCGAAAAATACATCACCAATCCAAGTGTCAGGAATAATCCGATGCTGCCCATTAACAATGCATAATCTTGTGACTGGATCAGCACGTAAATGAATCCATACATGAACACCAGCGTAAGTCCAATAAATGATGCGATACGATTAGAATTAAATACCGATCTGATGTATAGATAGATCATGGTAATGGTCGCTATGGCTGCGATCAGGTAGGCAGTATTGAAGTTCAGGTATTCAGATATTGAAATCAGCAAAGTATAGAACAGGCACAATGCAAATCCTACAAGTATGTACTGAAAAGCATGAATCGATTTTGTGTAGATCAGTTCGATCATCAGGAATGCAGTGAATGTAAGCACGATACAAAGGATCGCATACTTAACAGTACGTTCTGATTTCAAATATGAATCAACCGGAACCAACAGATCAACACCAAACGCAGATTCATTCAATTCTTTCATTTGTCCTTTCCACTGCTGAGGAAAATTGCGATTCATATAAAGAACTTTCCATTGTGCATTGAATCCCTGGTTGTTTACCACTCTGTTATCAGGCAGATAATTCCCGGTAAAACTGGGATCGCTCCATGGAGAGGTAATGCTGACATTGGTTCTTTTTCCGAAGGGAAGAAAATGCAATGACTTTGATCCGCGAAAATGGATCGACATATTGAATTTCCTGGTAATGGAAGGATCCGAAAGGTCGATCTTTGATAACAGTGTATTACCAAAGGATTCACCCGGAACCTTTCCTGGGATCAATTCATAGGATGTACCGTTGATATTCAATTTCACTTCATCTTTGATACCACGAAGGTCATCTACTGAAAAAAGCACAAAAGCTTCTTTCCATAATACAGTGGAAGAATCAATTCCTAAAGAAGCAATGTCCAGTTTGCTGAAATTCCCATCTACACTGACTTTCCCGGTGTAAACGATCACTTTGTAAATACCGCGGCTTCTTTGCTCCGGCTGAAGATCACCTTTGAATTGAAGATCTTCGGGAAGGAAATACGCGATTTCTTTAACCTGCCTGATCACTCCCCGTTCATCCTTCACATTTTCCAGGAACGGAATACCAATAACTGGACCGGCAAGGGTTTGCTGCGTTGCCCATTTCGAACTGATCTCGTTGATGGCTTCCTGCTGGCGACCCTGTCGCTCACGGATGAGGTCATGAATAAATGCTGTAGGTATTAATAGTAACAACACAAGAAATGCGATCAACAGTCCTTTAAAGACCATTCGGTTTCTTTGCCAGTAAGCGCTTATCCAGTTTGCGGGTTTGTTTTCAGTTTCCATGACTTGTTTTTTTAAAGTGCTTTGTTTTTCAAAGTTAATATATAAAAAAATTTACCTGACGCCTTTGATCATTTTTTCAAGAGCTTCAATATGCTCTGAAAATGCTTTATGTCCGCTTTTGGTAATAGAATAGGTTGTATTGGTTTTTCTTCCAATAAATCCTTTGTGAACTTTGAGATAACCAGCTTCTTCGAGCTGTGCGAGGTGCGATGCTAGGTTTCCATCCGTTACTTCAAGCAATTCCTTTAATTCGGTAAAGCTCACAGATTCATTGACCATCAGCGCACTCATAACTCCGAGTCGTACGCGATGATCAAAAAATTTATTTAGTTGAAGTATCGGGTTCTTCATTGTCCGTTTCTTTTAAACATCAGAATGCCATAAATGATATGGAGAAGTCCAAATCCTGCAGCCCAAAAGTATAATCCATATTCCGGAAGAAACATGCAGATCAAACCCAATACGATATTGGCCAAACCAACATACTTGATATCTGTATAGGTATATTTCGACGCACTGATCAAGCCCAAACCATAAAAGACAAGGCTCGAAGGTACTGCCAATTGAAATGCCTTATGGTGTATCAGTCCAAATATAAATACTGCTCCCGCAAAAATCGGGATGAACAAGGCCGCCATCATTTTCTTTGCTGCCGGATCCCAAACACCTGTATTGTCTTTGCTGGCCTGCTTCCTGGTCAAAACATAAACCACTCCCAATACAAGGAGAAAAGTGATCAGGGCAAGGATGATCAGCAGTTTTACCAGTTCAGAAGGTGGATCATATAAAACCTGGTCACTTTCTGTATGGGCACTTACCAATATGTTTGCAACATAGGCTGCAACCAGGGAGATCAACCCCGCTGCCACCCCACTCCATCCACTTAAACTCAGAAATACAGTGGATCGACGCATGATATGCCGTATTTCCTGTAAAGTATCCATCGAAGTTTCTCGAGCCATAAAAGTACTTTGAAATTCAAAGTAATAAAAGAAGAACCAGTTTACCAAGTAGTTACGGTAATTTTTTCTGTTTCGTAAATTTTCGACCTGGTTTAAAGTAGAATCCCCTAATGTGATGGTTGGCACAGAGTCCAATCCATTTCTTCGTATTTTTGCAACCGATATGTGGAAAACCTTCAAGCTCGAAACCTTTATCCTGGCTGCGTTTTTATTAACATCCCAGCTTATCCAGGCTCAGTCCAAGTTACTGAGGGCTACGATAAAGGATAGGCATAGTGATGAAACAGTTCCTTTTGCTTCCGTTAAGTTGAACAACTCCGACCAGGGAAAATTAAGTGATTCCGCAGGCTACTTTTTTTTCAGATTTGAAAACTGGCCTACAGATTCACTACTTATTACATATGTTGGATACCAGGATCTTTATGTCAAATTCGATTCATCCCTTCTTTCCAAAGAAAAAGATGGAGTCATCAATACTGTAATTTTTCTTGAACGTGGCCGCTATATCTCTGATGTAGTTGTTAAGAGAAAAGTTGATAAAGGATTGCTGATGTGGAGAAGGATCGTTCGAAAGAAACCTTTCAACGACAGGTACAGGTTCAGGAATTTCTCTTATGAACTTTATAATAAACTTGAACTCGATCTAAAGAACATCAATAAAGAAAAATGGTCGGAAGCCAGGTTGATGCGCCCTTTCAAATTCATTTTTGAAAATGTTGATACCAGTGAAGGGGCAACTGTACTTCCTGTATATCTCACAGAAAGTATTTCGGATTATTATTTCCAGAAATCTCCACTCAAACGACGTGAAGTCTTTAAGGCCAGCAAGATCATGGGAGTGAATAATGAAAGTGTGGCTAAGCTCCTGGGTGGAATGGATCAGAATATAAATTTCTACAGCAATTTCATTCCTGTGATGGACAAACAATTTGTGAGTCCGATCAGTGATAATGGGGATGCGTACTACAATTACAAAGTTCTCGATACACAGATTATTGGTGGCAGAAGATTCTTTCACCTGATCTTTATTCCAAAGCGCAAGGGAGAAAATACTTTTGAAGGCGATTGCTGGATACATGATACCACTTTCGCTGTGCAGAAAATGAACCTGCGCCTGGCCAAAGAAGCCAACATCAATTTTGTTGAAAAACTAAGCCTGATCCAGGAATACCAGTTGCTGAATGATTCCACATGGTTCTTATCAAAAGATAAATTCGTTGTTGACATTGCGCCATTAGGTAAAACAACTTTTTCTTTTATTGGAAGAAAAACAACGACCTATCGAAACATCCTGATCAACAATGATTCGGTAGTTCATGAACTTTCAAAAAACAAGATCATTGAAGAAGTCATTCTGCCAAAAGAAGCGCAGGATAAGGACGATGCATTCTGGTCGGTATCAAGGCATGAAGAGTTGAATAAAAATGAACAGGGTGTTTACAAAATGATTGATACCCTGTTGAAAATGCCTGTATTCCAGAAGTATACCGATTGGATAAATTTCATCGGAACAGGATACAAAAAGATCGGCAATTTTGAGATTGGTCCCTGGTACAACTGGATGACCTGGAACAGCCTGGAAGGTTTCCGCACCCGCTTTGATCTTGGAACCAATAAATATTTCAATAAGAAATTATACCTGCACGGATACCTGGCCTACGGATTTACAGACCAGCGTTTCAAGTATAAGGCTGATGCATTATATGTGTTTAATAAGTCGCCCAGGATGTCGCTCTTCGCTTCCTACCTGAAAGATATCGACTGGGGACAAACCTATTTTGATGAGATCAGCCAGGACAACATTTTTGCGTTAGCTATTCGCAAGACCGGAGTTCCAATCAAGTTCATGCAGGTTGAAGAAAAGAAGCTTGAATTTTTTAAAGAAACCAGTTCCGGTTTTTCTGCAACCATTACAGGTATCAACAAAACATTTGAACCACTTCGCAATCTTCCTCCCAAAGAATTATTTGGAAATGGACAGAAAGACGGGCTCATTACAACTTCAGAAGTTTCGTTGAAATTGAGGTATGCTTATCTCGAAAAATTTCTAGATGGAAATTACTGGAGAGTGAGTATGGGAAGTCCTTACCCTATTGTTGATTTCAAGATCACAAAAGGGATCTCCGGTTTGTTTGGAAGTGAATACAACTATACCAAGTTGAATGCAAGTGTATCTGATTACAGTAAGATCGCACCATTCGGTTCGATCTATTACAATGTGTTTGCAGGAAAGACTTATGGAACACTTCCATACATGTTACTGGATATTGCTCCGGGAAATGAGATCTATTATTACAACAAGTATGCGTTCAATTTGATGAATCGATATGAATACCTGCATGATAAGTATGCCGGTTTCAATTTCGAACACAATATTGGAAATGGATTGTTCAAGTTCATTCCATTAACAAGGAAATGGAAATTCCGTCAGTTATATACTGTGCGTGGTTTATGGGGTAGTTTGAATGATGCAAATAAATCACTCAACATGCCATTGGGTTCTCAATACAAATTCGAATCACTGGATGGTAAAACCTATCTCGAATTAGGAACCGGTGTTGATAATATTTTTAAACTCTTCCGTTTTGATTTTGTGTGGCGCGTAATGCCAAGGCCACTTCCAGAAGAGAGGGTGAAAAGGTTTGGGGTGTTTGGGTCGTTTAGGGTGGTGTTTTAAGGGGGAAGACATAGAAGACTTGGAAGACGTGGAAGGGAATACATGGAATACACGGAATACGCGGAATACATGGAAACTTATTAAATAAAAAGACCGAACAATTATGTTCGGTCTTTTTTCTGTGTATTCCGTGTATTCAGTGTATTCCGCGTATTCCGTGTATTCCGTGTATTCCTACTCTTCGAGATTCGTATTCCCCATCGGCTTATCCATCTTCCACTCCGAAGTTTCTAACTTCTTCTTTGTAGGATAAATCTCATCCATGGTATCACCTTCATAGAGGCGGCCATTCTTCATCACAAACTTCACTGAGTTTGTGTTGCGGATATTTTCGAGTGGGTTTTTATCGAGGATCACAAGATCAGCAAGTTTACCGGTTTCAATGGAACCAAGATCACCATCGAGTCCAAGTGATTGCGCACCTAAGATCGTAGCAACTTTCAAAGCATCATGGTTTTTCATTCCACCACTTTGAATTGCCCAGATCTCCCAGTGATAACCAAGACCCTGGAATTCCCCATGACTTCCTACTCCAGCAAGTGCACCATTCTCCACCATTGCCTTCATTGATTTTGCATGCTTCATGAATACATGCTCTTCAGGCATGAACCATCCCTGGACTCTTCTTGTCTTGGCAGCCAGTTCTGCATAAGGCATGAAATGCTGCATCTTTTTATCCTTGTAAGGCTCTTCAGTCTGAAAGAAATAATTCTCTCCGAAAGGCCCGCCATAAGCTACCAGCATCGTTGGTGTTACCGCCATCTTTGATTCTGCAATGGTCTTCACCACATCCTTGTACAATGGATATACAGGGATCGCATGTTCATGTCCGGGATAACCATCAAACAAATTAGTCATGTTCAATTTGTAATTCAATCCACCTTCTGTAGTTGGCATCAGTCCCTGCTCTTTGGCAGACTTAATGATCCACTGGCGAACATTCCTTGGACCAGTGATATACATCTTGATATACTTCGTATTGAAATACTTGCTGTATTGTTTCAGGATATTACTTGCATGTGCAGAGTCGCGGACATTGTACATCCAAAAACCAACACCAGGACCGGTTGAATACACTCTTGGACCAACCATCTTACCTGCATCAACCATATCACTATAGGTTAATACATCAGTGGTGGCAGTCTGCGGATCTCTTGTTGTGGTTACACCATACGCAAGATTTGTTGCATAGATCCATGATTGTGTTTTATGAAGTCCCCATTGTGTCCACATATGAGAATGTGTATCTACAAATCCTGGAACGATCGTTTTACCATTCACTTCAACAACCTGTGCATTTGACGGAACCTGCAGTGTGCCTGATTTTCCAATGGCCTTGATCCTGTTATTGACAACAAGAATATCTCCATTCTCAATTACTTCATCACCCTTCATGGTAATTATCCGCGCACCTTTCAGCAACACTGTAGCATTTGGAAAATCTTTCTGGAAATAAACTTTCACCTGTAATTCTTCAGGCTTATACCTTGATTCTTCAGGCTTTTCAGTTGGCTTCTTCACCAATGAATCTGATTTTGGAGAAAGCGTATCTGATTTTATTTTTGTTGCCAGCGCATCAACCTTAACTTTTACTGTATCCGTCTTTGCTTTCAGCAATGAATCAGTCTTTTTCTTATCAGCATCTTTCTTTGCAACCTTCACACTGTCTTCGAAAGATTTTGCTTTATCAACATCATAAATAAAATGACCATTACCTAAAGACCAATGCACTTTCTTTCCGTCACCAGACCAATGTGCAAATTCACCACCCAACTCAGTTAATTTTCTTGCCGGGAAAGTAGAAGATGCAGGATCAGCCACTGAAATATTGGCAACTTTACCAGTTTTCGGAATAGTGATCACATAGATCTCATTGTTCACCTGGGCAAGGGCTTTATTACCATCGGGCGACATAGTAACCACACTAGCACTTGAAGGCATCTGCATTTCCATTGCTTCAATTGCTTTCTCTGTCAGCAAACAAAAATCTCTTGCATTCAATTCATGCTGATGTTCCTGGTCTTTGAAACTGCTCATACCATAAGTTGCAATACCGGTAACTCTTGCATGTACTTTCTCATCTGTTCCATCCCATCTTATGGAAAGAAGATTTCCATTCTGATTCAAATAAATTCTGCTGTCATCATTATTTACAAAGTGTGGATTATCACGATAACCCTGCTTATCAATTTCAGTGATGGTACTCCCGTTGGCAGCGATCCATGAAAGCCTGTTCTCAACAGTGTTTGCAACAGGTCCTACTGATTCAATATAACTGCGAAGATTTCCACGAATGAAAACAATTCTGTCTCCTTTGGGAGAAAAAACCGGACTCAGGAATACACCTTCTTCATTGGTTAATTTTTGAACTGTATTCGCTTTCGCACCAAAGTTTATTTTATACAAGGAGCCACCTTTTGGTGACCAGCTAACAAAAGCAATCGACTTACCATCGGGCGACCATGCCGGTTGTGCTTCAGTAAAATCATTGGTGGTAAGTCGCTTCGGTGTACCGTTAGGAAGATCCATTACATACAACCTGTTAAGCGCAGTGAATGCAAGTTTCTTTCCATCGGGAGAAGGAACGCCATCACGGATCTGTGTTACCAATGCATGAGAAGTATCAGAAACAGGATATTTGAAATCCAGTCGTGGACCAAGTTCCAGGTTCACATCAGCAGTGAAAGGAATTTCTGCAGGTTTTGATCCATCAACCGGGATCTTATAGATCTTGCCACCATAAGATGCGAGCAGGTGCTTACTATCCGGTGTAAATGCCATTGCAGGTAATACACCCATGGTTGCAATTGATTCCTGTTCATCGCGCTGTACTGGATATGCGAGCCATTTTTCATCACTGGTCTCAAGGTTGCGTAATACAAGACCGGTCTTATCTTCGAACCTGGTTCCATATACCAGCCACTTTCCATCCTTCGACAAAACAGGTGTAAATGCAGATCCATATCTTGAAGCAATGGTTCTTGTTTTAGCATTCTCGCGATCATACACACCGATGGAATACTGCGGCATTGGTGCATTGTATGTCCATGGACCATTTCGTTGAGAATAATAAATATATCTGCCATCCGGACTAACAGCAGGATCAATGGTTTTCAGTCCCGGTGTTTCGATGAGTTGCACTCCTCCTCCACCATCTTTATGATACATCCAGAGCTTGATATCCAATCTTCCTTTAGATGCGATCACATAATCACCATCAGCACTCCAGGTGGCAGCAGGAAAACTCTGGTCGCGATCTTTTGTCAACTGAATCGTATCCCTCTTTTCAGTATCAATGATCCAGATATTTTCTGAACCACTTCGATCTGAAGTGAAGAGGATCTTCTTTCCATCAGGACTGAATCTTGGATGTGTATCGAAAGCAAGACCTTTTGTGATCGGAGTTGCTTTGCCACCTGTAACAGGCATGGTGTAGATATCACCCATCAGATCGAAGAGAAGGGTTTGTCCGTCGGGACTTATATCCAGCGACATCCATGTTCCTTCACTTGTTGAAAATTTAATGTTACGTGCAGGCTTAAGAGGAAGATCTTTAAATGCAGTGAATTGAGCACTGTCATTTTTTAAAGTATCAGCAAATTGTTTTTCAGGAATTCCGATTGCAGTGCGAACAGTACCAGAGAAAGAAGCCAGCACGGCTCCTGTGATCAGTAGTCCGCCAACCAGGGCAGCCGGTCGGGTTCCCGAGCGGATAAAACGACTCATATGTTGTTACGGTTTAGGTTGAATGTATGAATTGGGGGATTAATCTAGGATGAAAAATTGATAACAGGGCATAATTGCTTATGAGTTTTAAAACTTTGTTGAATTGAATTATATTCAGTCAAAATTGCTTGCATGGTTTCAAGTTTCGTATTGGCGCTCGATCAGGGAACAACGAGCTCCAGGGCCATTCTCTTCGACAATTCAGGAAGCATAACTGCTGTTGCACAGAAAGAGTTCAAACAGATCTATCCTCAGCCAGGATGGGTAGAACATGATCCAAATGAGATCTGGTCTTCTCAGTACAGTGTACTGGCCGAAGTGATGGCAAGAACCGGCATCAAAACCAACCAGGTTGCGGCAATTGGGATCACCAATCAGCGGGAAACAAGTATAGTTTGGGACAGGCATAGTGGTGAACCTGTGTATAATGCCATTGTTTGGCAGGATAGAAGGACGGCTAAATTTTGTGATGAATTGAATGCAGGTGGTCATGCCGATTTTATCAGGAAGAAAACAGGGCTGGTTATTGATGCTTATTTTTCTGCAAGCAAGATCAAATGGATCCTGGATAATGTAAGTGGTGCAAGACAGAAAGCAGAAAACGGGGACCTGGTCTTCGGAACTGTTGATAGTTGGCTGACCTGGAAGCTGACTGGAGGAAAAATCCATATCACGGATGTAACCAATGCATCGCGTACGATGCTGATGAATATTGAAACTTGTGAATGGGATGAGGATCTGCTGAAATTTTTCAATATACCTGCTTCGATGTTGCCGGAGATCAGGCCATCAAGTAAACTTTATGGTGTAACGGAAGCAGTGGTAAAACATTCAAATATTCCTATCAGTGGAATTGCGGGCGACCAGCAGGCAGCTTTGTTTGGCCAGTTGTGTACCGAACCTGGGATGGTGAAGAATACTTATGGAACCGGTTGTTTTATGTTGATGAATACCGGCGAAAAAGCAGTGGAGTCGAAGAATAATCTATTGACCACGGTGGCCTGGAAGATCAATAATAAAGTGGAGTATGCGTTGGAAGGAAGCATATTTATTGCTGGTGCGGTAGTGCAGTGGTTGAGGGATGAATTAAAGGTGATCAGAACTTCCAAGGATGTGGAGAAACTTGCAACCAGTGTGAGTTCCAGCAATGGAGTGTATATGGTGCCGGCCTTTGCAGGATTAGGCGCACCTTATTGGGATCAGCATGCAAGAGGATCGATTTTTGGATTGACGAGGGGCAGCAGTAATGCGCATATAGCAAGAGCCTGTATTGAAAGCATAGCATATCAAACTTATGATGTGTTGAAGGCGATGGAATCAGATGCAGGAATATCGATAGCAGAGTTGAGAGTGGATGGTGGTGCAACCCAGAATGATCTGCTGATGCAATTTCAATCGGACATATTGCAGGTTGCAGTAATAAGGCCGAAAGTATACGAGACCACAGCCTTAGGTGCCGCATATTTAGCAGGTTTGGCTGTGGGATACTGGGATAGTGTGCATGCGCTGCAGCAGCAGTGGCAGGTAGATAAAAGGTTTGAACCGCAGTTACCACAGGAAAAAATTGAAGCATGTATTAAAGGTTGGCAGAGGGCTGTAAAGGCCGCGAGAGTTTGGGGAGCGAGCTGACGGGCTGAACGCTCCGGGCTGAACGCCCAAAGGGCGGGCAGAACGACGGCTGCAACACTCAACGTTCAGCCCCTCGCTTCGCTAGGTTCTGCCCGGGGATCACAAAATGAAACAATGAATCGCAAAAGCATCATATCAAAAATCAGGGATACATCTGTCTACGATGTTTGTATAATCGGCGGAGGAGCCACCGGGCTAGGAATCGCCGTGGATGCGGCTTCACGCGGATACAAAACAATCCTGCTGGAACGTGATGACTTTGCAAAAGGCACTTCATCAAGATCAACCAAACTGGTTCATGGAGGTGTACGATACCTGCAACAGGGAAATATCAAGCTTGTATTGGAAGCCTTGCGCGAAAGAGGTATCATGAAAAAGAATGCAGGACATCTTGTAAAAAATCAATCCTTCATCGTTCCCAATTATAAATGGTGGGAAGGTGCTTATTATGGACTAGGATTGAAAGTGTACGACTGGATGAGTGGCAATCTTGGTCTTGGTCCTTCAGAATTCTTATCAAGGGAAGAAGTATTACAACATGCTCCAACACTTGATCAACAGGGATTAAGAGGAGGAATACTTTATCATGACGGACAGTTTGATGATGCCCGGCTTGCTGTAAACCTTGCCCAGACTGCCTTTGAGCAAGGTGCACTTGTTTTGAATTATGTTGAAGTAACAGCACTGCTTAAAGCAAATGGAAAAGTTAGTGGTGTGTTGGCAACAGATAAAATCGGTGGCGTACAACATGAAATCCTATCGAAAGTAGTCATCAATGCAACCGGTGTTTTTTCAGATTCGGTTCAGCAAATGGATGAACCTGGAAAGGAGATCACTATTAAACCAAGCCAGGGAATCCATATTGTTTTAGACAAGGAATACTTACCGGGGGATGCGGCGATCATGGTACCGCATACCGATGATGGAAGAGTACTGTTTGCAGTTCCATGGCATAATAAGATCATTGTAGGAACCACTGATACTATTGTATCAAGAATCAATATTGAACCACAACCACTCGAAGAAGAGATCAGCTTTCTTGTCAGACATATCAAAAGATATTTATCAAAGGATCCGGGATATGATGATATTAAAAGTGTATTTGCAGGGTTAAGGCCATTGATAAGATCAACCAAAAAAACTTCAGACATTTCAAGAGATCATTTGATACTGCATTCAGATTCGGGACTCGTAAGTATCATCGGTGGGAAGTGGACAACCTATCGAAAAATGGCTGATGATCTTATCAGTTCATTGATCGATAAAAACCGGCTGCCATCTAAACCATGTGTTACAGACCAGCTACCAATACATGGTCACCTGGAAAACGATAATTATGAAGAAGCAGGATACTATTATGGCTCGGATTTAAAATACATCCAGGAATTGTATAACAAAGATGCTGGTCTGAAAGAATTACTTCATCCTGATCTTCCTTATACAAAGGCGGAGATTGTACATGCAGTACATCATGAATTCTGCATGACCCTTGACGATGCATTATCCAGAAGAACAAGAGCATTGTTGCTCGACGCGAAAGCAGCCATGGCAGCGTCTTTGACGGTTGCACAGCTCATGCAGAAAGAGCTTGGAGAAACTGATAAATGGATGGAAGATCAATTGATCAGTTTCAACAGAATTGCATCTCAGTATTTACCCCAAAACATACCAAACACGATTGCATAATGTCACTATTCTTTACTGAATTCATAGGAACAGCCATATTGATATTATTAGGAAATGGCGTAGTAGCAAATGTTGTGCTCGACAAAACAAAGGGTCATAATTCAGGGTGGATCGTCATCACTTTTGGATGGGCCATCGCGGTATTTGTTGCTGTATTCACCGCAACAAAAATTGGTGGAGGTGCACATTTGAACCCGGCGATTTCCATTGCATTTGCTGCGGCAGGAAAAACTGCCTGGGAAAATGTTCCGGCATATATCGGTGGTCAGATTACAGGTGCAATGGCTGGTTCATTGCTGGTGTATTTAAGTTACCTGGATCATTACAGGTCAACAGAAAGTCATGACGCAAAGATGGCTACATTCTGCACCACACCAGCCATCCGTAATTATGGAAAGAATTTTATTACTGAACTGATAGGAACATTTGTATTGGTGATCGCTGCATTTTATATGGCAGCTCCGTCGAGTAGCCTTGGTGCTTTGGATGCATTACCTGCAGCACTGGTAGTATTAAGTATTGGACTTTCCTTAGGCGGGCCAACCGGTTATGCTATCAATCCCGCCCGGGATCTTGGTCCTCGAATATTGCATGCAATCTTACCAATGCCTAAAAGGGATTCTGACTGGGGTTATGCCTGGGTACCGATCCTGGGACCTATTGTAGGAGGATTGATTGCGACGATGGTGTTTTTTGTGGTGGGATAGCGGGCTGACCAGATCCGAAGGATCTGGGCTGAACGAACCGCGCTGAACAAACGGCGAAGCTGTTTGGGCTGAGCGGAAATTTGGCTTCCAGTCAGCTCAAATGCCTGCGGCATTTGTTAGCCTGGTGCGTTCAGCCAACGGCTTAGCGGTTGTCAGCCCGCTAACCAGCAAACCTTTCACAAGCCGCCACAATCACCTGGCATGCTTTCCTGATCTCTTTGTCTGTGATCGTAAGTGGAGGTGCAATTCTCATACAGTTAGGAGCAAATAAAAACCAATCCGTCAGCACACCGTTGCTGATGGATTCATCAATGATCTTCTTATTGATCTCGAAGTTTTCAAACTCTACTGCAATCAGCAATCCTTCAGCACGAACTGTACTGATCAATGGATGCTGTAACAAATCCCTAAACAATTCACTCTTCGAGCGAACATCTTCCATCAACTTATCTTTCACCAAAACTTTCATCGCTGCAAGTCCTGCTGCACAACAAACAGGATGACCTCCGAAAGTAGTGATATGGCCCAGCACTGGATCTTCCGACAACTGGTTCATCAACTTAACATCTGCAATAAAAGCACCGAGTGGCAATCCGCCTCCCAATGCTTTTCCTAACAATAAGATATCCGGAATGATTCCCGACTGCTCAAATCCCCACATGGTTCCAGTTCTTCCAAAACCTGTTTGAATTCCATCAAGAATCAACAATGTTCCGGTCTCGTAACATTTCTGACGTAGATTCTGCATCCAATCGATATCCGGAGCAAACACACCACGTTCTGCCTGGATGGTTTCTGCAATTACACAAGCAGTGCTCTCGTCAATATAATCAAACACGGTATCATCATTGTACATGAAGTGCTTCACACCAGGTAACAATGGTCTGAATGCATTTCTCCAATATTCATCGCCCATCACACTCAATGCACCATGTGTTGATCCATGATAGGAATTATTAAATGATATAATGTTGGGCCTTCCTGTTACACGCTTCGCCAGTTTTAATGCACCTTCCGTGGCTTCTGCTCCTGAATTAGTGAAGAATACACTGTTCAATGTTTCAGGTAGATGATCGGCAAGAAATTTTGCATACTGCACCTGGGGTGTCTGTACAAATTCACCATACACCAGCAAATGCATATATTGATCAACCTGTTTTTTGATCGCCTTTACTACTTTAGGATGTCGATGCCCGGTGTTCGATACACTGATCCCTGCAATGAGGTCGATATACTTTTTACCATTCACATCAGTTAGTGTACAACCTTTTGCCTTAACGATCTCCAGGGCCAGTGGCGCTGTAGAAGTTTGTCCGACATGCCTCAGGAATAACTCTCTTTGATTCATATAAAATTGATCTGTACAAAGAACGCAACAATTCAGCATATTTGCTGAAGCAAAACAAGAATATTATGCCGGTGATCATGCATGTCGACGGAGTATATCCAACATTGGGAAATGACTGTTTTATTGCACCCAATGCAACTATTGTGGGCGATGTTCAAACTGGCGACCAGTGCAGCTTCTGGTTCAATTGCGTGGTACGTGGAGATGTAAATAGTATCCGTATGGGAAATAAGGTCAATGTGCAGGATGGTGCTGTGATCCACTGTACTTATAAGCGAACTGCAACGATCCTTGGAAATAATGTCTCCATTGGTCATAATGCAATTGTGCATGGTTGTACCGTTGCTGATAATGTATTGATAGGAATGGGTGCCATTGTCATGGACCGTGTGGAAGTAGGCAGTAATACCATCATCGCGGCTGGCGCAGTGGTTCTTGAAGGAACCATCTGTGAACCCGGATCTATTTATGCAGGTGTTCCGGCAAAGAAAGTGAAAGATATCTCGCAGGAATTAATAGGAAATGAGATCAACAGGATCGCAGATAATTATATTTTTTATTCTGGATGGTTCAAGGGCCAGGAACCAAGAGAAACCATCTAGTATTTTTTATCATCAATACTATCCAGGATCGTCGCATAGCTTACATACCGATCCACTGCAATGGAACCCTCATTGACAGCGGCTTTCACCGCACATCCCGGTTCATTCATATGCATGCAGTTATTGAACTGGCAATCATTCAGCACCGCGCGCATTTCAGGAAAATAATGTGACAGCTCCTGCTTCTCAATATGTACTATACCGAACTCTCTTACACCAGGAGTATCAATGATGCGTCCACCATCGGGTAGATCAAACATTTCTGCAAAAGTGGTAGTATGCATGCCTTTTCCACTCCAACCACTAACATCATTTGTTTTAAGATTGATATCAGGAATCAATAAATTGATAAGAGAGGATTTACCTACACCTGAATGACCACTGAATAAAGTGACTTTCTTTTCCAGAAGAGATCTTAATTTTTCAATGCCCTGGCCGGTTTGAGTACTGGCAAGGATGACAGTATAACCAACCGACTCGAAAGTTGCTTTCATCTCTTCAAACTTATCCATCTCTTTGTTTCGGTAGATATCAGCCTTATTGAAAATTATGATCGCAGGTACATGAAATGCTTCACAGCTCACCAGGAATCGATCCATAAAACCCTGTGATGTTTTTGGATCTCTCAATGTAACAACTAGCAGCGACTGATCAAGATTTGCCGCAACAATATGGTGTTGTTTTTTGTGAGAAGGAGATTGGCGTGCGATGTAATTTTTCCTGTCGTGAATATCGGTGATCATCACCGACTGTTCCAGTTCATTTTCAATTTCGATCTCCACTTCATCACCTACAGCAATAGGATTGGTGGAAGTAATTCCATCGATCTTGAATACTCCCTTGATCCGCGCATTGTAGGTATTCCCTGCTTCGTCGCGAACGATGTACCAGCTTCCTGTTGATTTGTAGACGAGTGCTTTCATGATTTTTGGGCTGACCAGTTGCGGAGCAACTGGTCAGCCCGGCTAAATTAAGGGAATCTCCTGAAGACCGTTAACTTAAGAAGTGTTTCCAAAACCAGCAATGCCAGTGCGATCATTACCAACGGCTGGTATTGCTCTTTAAACCTTCTCAGGTTCGTAACTTCAATCCTTGTTTTTTCTAATTTATCGATCTCCGAATAAATTGCAGACAGGCTGTTATTATCTTTTGCCCTGAAGTACAATCCACCGGTTTCCGCAGCGATCTGTCTTAGCAGCGTTTCATCAATATTCACTTTCTGCTGTTGCATAACCACGGCTCCTGTACTGGTTTGAGCAGGTGCCGGAGCAAATCCTTCCGTTCCCATTCCGATCGTATACACTTTAATTCCTATAGATTTCGCGATCTCTTTTGCAGTCAAAGGATCGATCAATCCTCCCTGGTTCTCACCATCTGTCAAAAGAATAATGATGCGGGATTTTGATTTAGATTCTTTCAATCTCTGAACGCTGGTTGATAAACCATCTCCTATCGCGGTTCCATCTGCCAGCACATTGCTTTGCGCATTGAAGATCTGGGCTTTCAACAAATTCTTATCAATAGTAAGCGGCGAAGAAGTAAAACTTTCACCGGAAAAAATCACTAAACCAATTCTATCTGTTGGACGTGCATCTACAAAATTTGCAGCCACCTGTTTTGCGGCTTCCAGCCTGTTGGGTTGAAAGTCCTGGGCCAGCATACTCCCGCTGACATCCATACACAAAATGATATCAATTCCTTCGCCACTCACCAATTGCTGATCATTTCTTTTTTGTGGACGTGCCAGTGCAATAATGATACATCCAAGGCTCAATAAACGCAATGCAAAAAGGATTGGATAAAGCTTTGCTCTCCATGAACTTGTCCTGGTGAAAGGCACTACAGACGGCACTTTCAAAGTTGCACGACTTTTTGATTCCTTTTTTACATACCACCAAATCATCAGGGGCAATAGCAATAACAGCCACAGTGCCCATGGCCAAGCAAATTCATTTCCCTGTAACCAACTATAGATCAATTCCTGCTTTTATTTAATGATTGAATGGCATTCTTTATTACCTGGAAACTTTGTTCATTCAACGTTTCATCCGGATGATACTTTGCAAACTTCACGTAGTCTGAAACACGCAATGCTTCACTTAATTGCTGTCTGTCATCACTGCTTAATTCAAGACTCCTCAATTCTTTTATGATCTCCTCATTTGTTTTCTCCATGGAATGAAGACTCAATTGAGCATCCAGGTATTTTCTTAAAATATCATTCAGCTCTGAATAATATTTCTTCACCGATCCATTGTGTACAAAACCTTCCTTCCTCAATCGATCCAAAGCATTCATGGCTTCTTCATAAGGAGAAACAGTTTTAACCGGCGCAGTTACTACAACCTGTTTTTTCTTTCTTGAAAAATACCAGGTCAACAATGCAGCAAGCAAAATGACTCCTCCTATAACGTAGTACAACAAAGGATTTGTTCCCGCTTCAACCTCCATGATATCTTTGATCTCCTTGTAATCTGCATTGGCTTCCATCGGCGCATATCCAATATCGATTCCAACTGTATCGGTAACATAACGTGTATTTCCAATCAGGAAACTGATCGAGGGAATTGCATAATGACCAGAATCAAAACTGGTAAGCTGAAATGATTGAGTGATCTTTCTTCCATTGAAATTTTCAACAGTATCTATTTTGGATCTTACCAGTATCTCAAAATGTGGAAGGGTATCAATAGTTGGCCAGGTGAATTTCTGATCCACAGGCATAAAGGACTCCAATGTCATATTGAAACGCTCACCAATGAGGATAGATTCCTTATTGGTAAAGGTTTTCACCTGCACCTGCGCATGGGCAAACATTGCACTGATCAATAACCAAAAAACCAGGATCTTCTTCATATCAATTCCTGCTGATAAAAAACTTCTGCAACACTTTTACATAATCTTCATCCGTGCGGATGTGAAGGAGATCACATCCTGCCTTGGCAAAAACATTCTTGCAATATTCTGTGAACCTGTTGAAGTCGTCATGATAATTCTTTCTCACTAAAAAATCGCTTGTATCAACCAATGCAGTATTTCCTGTTTCTGCATCTTCAATTTCAACCAAACCAATATCTGGCATATTCATCTGCATCTGGTCGTATACTCTTACCCCGATAAGATCATGTTTCTTGCCTGCAACTTTCAGCGCATCTTCAAAACTGTTATCCATAAAATCACTCAGTAAAAAAGAGATACATCGTTGCCTGGTTGAATTGGTGAATCTTCTCAAAGCCTCGCTGATATTGGTTCCCCGGCTCTTAGGTTCACAGGTCAGCAATTCTCTCACAATATATAATGCATGATCTCTTCCTTTCCTTGGTGGAATGAACATTTCAACCTTATCACTGAAGAACAATACACCAACCTTATCATTGTTACTAACTGCAGAGAAAGTAATCACTGCACCGATCTCTGTAACCAATTCTTTCTGAGTTCTCATCTTCGTTCCAAAAAAAGAACTTGCACTGAGATCAACCAGTAACATCACTGTAAGCTCTCTCTCTTCTTCAAATACTTTGCTGAAAGGATGATTGAATCTTGCAGATACATTCCAGTCGATGAACCTTGGATCATCTCCATGATGGTATTCGCGCACTTCCTTGAACGACATACCTCTTCCCTTGAATGCACTATGGTACTCACCTGTAAACAAGTGACGCGTAAGCTTCTTGCTCTTGATCTCAAGCTCACGCACTTTCTTCAATATCTCGGTAGTAGTCAGCATTAAGGAACCGGTATGATTTGAATGATCTCATCGATCACATTTTCCACTCGAATATTCTCTGCTTCTGCTTCATAGGTTAGTCCAACACGATGACGCATCACATCCTTTGCAATACTCCTGATATCTTCCGGAATCACATATCCTCTTTTATTTAAGAATGCCTGTGCTTTTGCTGCCAGTGCCAGGTTGATACTTGCTCTTGGTGAACCACCGTATGCAATCAATGGCTTTAATTTATCGAGTCGGTATTCATTTGGCCTCCTGGTGGCAAAAACTATATCTAATATGTACTGTTCCACTTTTTCATCCATGTACACCTGTCGAACAAGTTCCCTTGCCTGCAATATCTCCTGGGCACTAACAACCGGGCTCACTTCAGGGAATTTCATTCCACTTACATTCTGCCTGATGATCAATTGTTCTTCTTCTCTTGTTGGATAATCAACGATCACTTTCATCAGGAAACGGTCTTGCTGCGCTTCTGGCAATGGATAGGTTCCTTCCTGCTCGAGCGGGTTCTGAGTAGCCAGCACCAGGAAAGGTTCTGGAAGTTTGAAACTGGTATCGCCGATAGTCACTTGTCTTTCCTGCATGGCTTCCAGCAAGGCCGACTGAACTTTAGCCGGGGCACGATTGATCTCATCAGCCAGGATAAAATTGGCGAAGATGGGACCTTTCCGAACCATGAATTCATGCTTCTGCTGGTTATAGATCATAGTTCCAACCACATCGGCAGGAAGGAGATCCGGAGTGAACTGAATGCGTGAAAACTGGGCCTGGATGGCGTTCGACAAAGATTTGATGGTCAGGGTCTTTGCCAGTCCGGGTACACCTTCCAGCAAAATATGTCCATTGCTGAGCAAACCAATCAACAATCGATCAAGCATATAATGCTGCCCGATGATCACTCTGCCGATCTCGTTTTTTAATGTATCGATGAAACTGCTTTGGTACTGGATCTTCTCGTTTAACTGCCGGATATCATTTGCTGTGAGCACTGGATCTGGTTTTAATTAGGTATACAAAATACGCATAATGCCGTTGCAACTAATGCGCCAATCCTTGACGTGGTTCGTAAATAAAGGTATATTACCGTAAAATAACAGTGTATGAAACTTATAGGAATCGGGCTGATTGGATTATTAGTGGCAACTGCGGGTTGCCAGAAGGATGATGATAATGCAGCGACCAAATCGGACCTGCTGACTGCAAAACCATGGAAACTAAGTACTGCAGGTGTGGATGCAAACAGTGATGGAACCATCGATACACCACTTCCACCGGATACATTTGAGCCATGTGAAACGGATAATTTATACACATTCAAAAAAGATGGCAGCGGCACAGCGGATGAAGGCCCACTTAAATGTGATGAGGCTGATCCTCAAACCGCAGATTTCGGCTGGACATTAAGCAGCGATCAGAAAAACATCACATTTACCGGTTCAGGGATCACGGGTGTTGAAGGAACCGTTAAACTGGTAACCCTTACAGAAACCAAGATGGCTTTATCACAATCCATCGACCTGGGATTACCCATCCCGGTTACTGTAATTGTTGAACTGACCCACTAAGAAAGATATTTGCCTACTATCGGCATTCTTCTTCCCACACCGAAAGCCTTGCAGCTTACACGGATGATGGGGCAGAACTGGTTGCGCTTGTATTCGTTGGTATTGACAAGTTTCAGTACACGTTTTACAAGCGCTTCTTCTATCCCCATATCAATGAGTTCAGCCGGTCCTTTTCTTCTTTCGATGTATTGATACAAAACTTTATCGAGGATTGAATAATCAGGAAGTGAATCGCTGTCTTTCTGTCCTGGCCTGAGTTCCGCCGAAGGCGCCTTTGTAATGATATTGCGCGGAATGATCTCTTTTTTTCGGTTAATGTATTCAGCCAGAGCATACACCTGCATTTTATATACATCACCCAATACACTTAACCCTCCGGCCATATCCCCATACAATGTTCCGTAACCTGTAGCCAGTTCAGATTTGTTGGAAGTATTGAGCAATACATAACCAAACTTATTCGCAATGGCCATGAGCAGGTTACCACGGGAACGGCTCTGGATATTTTCTTCTGCAACATTGAAAGGAAGGCCTTTGAATATTGGCTCTAACTCATGAAGAAATGCGTTGTAGATGTTTTTGATAGGAACGATATCATACGGATTGTTGAGATTCTTACTGAGTTCAACAGCATCATCCACAGAATGGCCGGTTGAAAATTCCGATGGCATCAACACCGCTCTTACATTCTCTGCACCCAGCGCATCGCAGGCTATGGCAAGGGTTACGGCCGAATCAATACCTCCCGAAGATCCCAGGATGGCTTTCTTGAAGTCCATCTTGTTGAAATAATCATAGATCCCCAGCTTTAGTGCCTGGTAGATCTGGGCGATATTATGTTCAGCAGTGAGGTAGCCGATGATCTGGTTATGATCATCCACTTTGGCCACACGCATTTGTGTATCAAGCTGGCGGATATCTGCTGTGACTTGCTGATCTGCCGTTCCGGGTTGAGCACCATTTAGCAATTCATCGAGTTCAGCCACATAGAGATCTTCTTCAAAATATTTCATCTCTTTGGTAATATTTGCCTGCGCATCGATCACGAGGGATCCACCATCAAATACAATTTCAGTTTGTGATCCAACTGCATTGCAATAGATCATCGGGATCTTATACTTTCGAACATTGGCTTTCACTACTTCACGACGGTCATCATCATGATCATAATCAAATGGTGAGGCACTAATATTGATCATCAGGTCGGGCGACTGCTTCGCCAACTCATCCATTGGAACCAGCCTGTAGAGCGGATTGTCTCCCAGGTTCCAAAGATCTTCGCAGATGGTCAGCGCTATTTTTTTTCCTTTGAATTCGACAATATTCCATTCATTCGATGGTTCGAAATATCGATACTCATCGAAAACATCGTATGTTGGAAGAAGTGTTTTGAAAGCAGTTGCATGCACTTTGCCATTGTAGAGAAACCAGGCAGCATTGAAAAGATCCTTTCCATTTTTGTTAGGATTTTTTGCCGGGGCACCAACGATCACCCCTATATCCTTTGAAGCTTCAGCGATCTGCTGAATAGCTTCATCACAACGATTCAGGAAATCCGTGAATTCAAGAAAATCACGGGGGGGATAGCCGCAAACAGATAATTCAGAAAAGACAACCATTTCTGCCCCCTGTTCCCTGGCCGCTTTGATACCGTCGAGGATCTTTTGGGTGTTGAGTTCAAAGTTGCCGATATGATAGTTTTGCTGACAAAGTGCAATTTTCATAAGCAAATTTAAAGGAATACCGATTGTGGAGAACGCAATAAGCCGTTAGATTTGTGTCCATGAAAAAACTGGCCCTAACCATATTGACAGCTATTAGCCTTGTATCCTGTAAGAATGATGATGGTCCTGATGTATCCGGAGTAAAATACGATATCAGTGTACAAAGATTTGAACAGGATTTTTTTTCGATCGATACGAATAATATTCCTGGTTCCTACCAAAAATTACAACAGCAGTATCCTGTTTTTCTGAATGATTTCAATGTTAATATATTGGGATTGCCACCGGCTGTAAATGGCGATACTGCAGTATTTGATGCGATCAGGAAATTCATTCATGATTATCGCCCGATCAAAGATTCGGTGGATAAAGTATTTGGAGATTTGTCGAAGATCGAAGCTTCAGTAGAAGATGGTGTGAAGCATGTGTTGTATTATTTTCCAAATTATAAGGCACCCAAAAAACTCATCACTTTCATAGGGCCGATGGATGCATATTACGAAGCTTCATTGGGTGGGTATGGAGATGTGATCACTACTGAAGGATTAGCTGTAGGACTGCAATTGCATCTTGGATCAAATTTTTCAATTTATAAGAGCGACCTGGGGATGTCGTTGTACCCGAATTATATTTCGAGAAAGTTTACGCCGGAAACCATTCCAGTGAATTGTATCAAGAATATCATTGATGATATGTATCCAGATAAGAGTGGATCAAAAACATTGGTTGAGCAGATGGTAGAGAAAGGAAAGCGGATGTACCTGCTGGATAAATTCATGCCGGCAACTGCAGATACTTTAAAGATCGGATATACCAATGCACAACTAAAAGGATGTTATGAGAATGAAGGGTTGATATGGAATTTCTTTGTGAGCAATGCAATGGTGTACAACAATGATCCGGCACTGATCAAGAATTATATTGGTGATGCTCCGAAGACCCAGGAATTAGGCGAAGGCGCACCAGGCTATATCGGTTTATTTGTAGGATGGCAGATCGTAAAAGAATTTATGGAGAAGAATGAAAAGGTAAAGCTTGATGAGTTAATGGGGATGGATGCGAAAAGGGTGTTTGAGGAGAGTGGGTATCGGCCTAAGTAGGAATGGGGAATCGGGAAGGGAGAATCGGGAAGGGGCAAAACCCGCGAAACTTGAAAACCAGTATATAGAAAATCAGCACTTTGCTCTTCCCGATTATCCATTCTCTATTTCCGATTCACCTTCTCCCTAAGCATCTCCCTCACCTCCTGCTGCATCGGAATATTCGGAAACGCATCTTTCGGCACTAAAAAGAAAGATTGCGCATCAAAATATAAATGAAAGAAAAAAGGACTCTCAACAAATTTTGAAAACCTGCTGTACTCCCAACCTTTCTGCCCACGCTCGGTTTCAAGCACCACATTATCTTCATTGAAATGCATCATGAAATGATCTTTGAAAGTCATTGATTTCCGATAGATACTTTGTGGCATCACCTGCCAGATCACTACCATCAAAAGAAACCAGATGAAGCTAAAGATGATCAGTGCCAGCGGCTGGATCATCTTGAAATATGTCAGCACCGCTGCAGTGATCGCAAACACATTCACAAAGATCAATAACCACTTGATCTCCGGCCTGCTTAAAAAATGATAGCGCAATGCCTGCAATACCTGCTTCTTATCGTACCTGAATTCTATTGAGTTCATTTCCTGTATTTAAGTTCGTTCTCATGTACCGACCAGCTTACTTTTACATCACCGGCCCTGTTTAAAAATTCAACTTTCATCCTGCGGTCATTCTTTCCGCCACTCACTGAAAACCTTGCATAGTTATTTTCTTCCAGCAATGTATTCTTCACTCTCATCGGGTGATCTTTCTCTACTCCACCTGCCTTTGAAACTCCGGCCGTGATAGAAGAAGCAGTGATATCATACAATGTATATCCATTCTCACGCGGGAAGCTGATGATCTCACTGTGATGTCTGTCGCCAGATAATAACAATACACCTTCCACTTTCTGCTTGTCAAGGATATTCATAAACGCGTCAAAGTCGACAGGATACAAGGTAAGACAATCAAACCTCGACAACTTATTGATGAACTGGCTTCCTGATGCAATGATCTTGAATTTCGCAGAACTCGCTGCCAGTGCATTACTGAGCCATTCGAGCTGCTTATCACCCCACATTCTTTTGTGGTCATTTCTCTTACCATTGTATGCAGAATCAATTTCATCTGCAGTTCTGAATGATCGGTCATCCATCAGGAATACATCCACATCACCATAAGAAACCACCGTGTAAATTCCTTTACCATCTTCACCATAGGATGGATTCATCCAGTAATTTTCAAACACTCTCTTCGACTCATCTTTTAAGGGATATGATTTATTTGAATTATCAGGACCATAATCATGATCATCCCAGATCGCAAAGTGTGAAGTTGATTTCAGGAAAGGCTGCAATACCGGCTGCGACCTGTAATGATTTGCCCTGTACCACAATCCCCACTTACTGAAGTAATCCGCTTCACGTGTATACCAGTTATCTCCCAGCCAAACCATGAACGCTGCCTTTTCTTTAGCCATTGACAATAGAATGGTTGAATCCTGTCCATACGGTTTTCCGGGCCTGTCGTATTCCGGATCATTGAAATACAAACAGCTTCCAGCAAGAAAACTAAAGTCAGGTGCGGGTTTCCGCCATTGCCACAGATCTTTGGTGGTGAAATTTGCTGATGCTTTTAGCGGTTTCGCAGGGGTTGTTGTGATCGCATACTCATAAGTGGTATTCATATCCAACCCAACCAGATCGAATTTTACCGGGGAATACCAATCATTCTTATTAGTTACAATTTGATGTTGCTTTATCGTTGCAGGCTGGTCTTTCTTCCAGTACCAGATCCTGGCTGTGGCGCCTGGTGTTACTTCAGCCCAGACAGATGCAGTCCTTATTTCAACCTGTCCTAACATGGGACCTGCCACCACTCCTTTATCCTGCGCCATGAGCCATGCGCAGCTACATAAAAATGCAAGAGTCATCAAGCTTTTCATAAACAGCAGATTAAGGGCGTGAAGGTAAGGAAAAGGGATATTCTCATTTCACTACCTTTGCCGAAACTACTACATTGGATAATTCGATCTCATTAAATAAATTCATCAGTGACACAGGGTATTGCTCGCGGCGTGAGGCCGACAGGCTCATTGAAGCCGGTCGCGTTTTACTGAATGATGAGATCGCACATAAGGGAAGCCGTTATAAACCCGGCGACCAGGTGGAAGTTGACGGATCGATCGTAAAGCCTGCAAAAAAGGAGAAGGCTGTTTATATGGCCTTCAACAAACCGGTAGGTGTAACCACTACTACCGATACGAATATCAGGGGAAATATTATCAGCTTCCTGAATTATCCAAAGCGCATCTTTCCCATTGGCAGGCTGGACAAGGATTCAGAAGGATTGATTTTCCTGACCAATGATGGAGATATTGTAAACAAGGTGCTTCGTGCAGGAAATAAACACGAGAAAGAATACATTGTTAGAGTGAATAAACCCATCGATAATGCCTTTATTAAAGGAATGTCGGAAGGTGTAAAACTTGATTACAAAGAAAGAACACTTCCCTGCAAAGTGTTTCCCATGGGAAGGCAAACTTTTCGTATCATTTTGACCCAAGGACTGAACCGGCAGATTAGAAGAATGTGTGAGCATTTTGATTACAGTGTTGAATCTCTGCAAAGGATCAGGATAATGAACATCAAGCTGGATAAACTTGCACCAGGTAAATGGCGGTATCTAAGCGAACCGGAGATCAACCAGTTGAAAGGTTCGATTGAAACCTCCACTGGAACTGAAGAAGGTTCAAAGGTTCAATATATTCCAAAGAAAAAGACCATTAAGAAAGCAACACCAGAAAAACCTGCAAAACCTGAGACCCCTGTAAAACCTACAACTGCCAGGGAAGGATCTGCAGATGGCAGGAAAAAGAAAAATAAAAGTTTTAAGGATTTTAGGAGGAGCGGAAGAAACAGGTAAGGTGGTTGTTTGCTATATTAGTACAAACCTTAACTATGTACAGGAAACTGCTTCTCATCCTATCATTATCCATTTCAATCATTTCATATAGTCAACAGAAACCCATAGTCATTCTTGCCGGTAAAATGTACGATTCAGAAAAGAATCGTTTTGTATTAAAGCAGGAGATTCGGATTAAAGGCAATCGTATTGAAGCAGTTGGTTCATCAGTTGATAAAAAAGATGCACAGGTGATCGATGCATCACAATCAACTGTAATTCCCGGTTTAATAGATGCCCACACGCATGTAACATTTGTACAAAGACCTGGTGATGTGATGGAAACAGATGTATTAAGTACTCCTGATATTGACCGCGTATTAAGAGGTGCAGGTGTGCTGAAAAGCTACCTGGATGCAGGTTTCACAACCATACGTGATCTTGGAAACAGTGGTCAGTTCCTGGATGTAACATTACAACGTGCATTGAGAAAAAAATATATTGTTGGCCCAAGGATGTTCGTTTCAGGTCCGATCATGAGCGCCGCATCCGGACAATTCTTCAACCTTTCTCCCGCCAATAGTCATGTTGTTGGTAAAGAATATAGGATCATCAAAGGTGTTGATGATGCAAGAAATGCGGTCCTCGAACATATTGCGATGGGTGTTGACCTGATCAAGATAGTTGTACACAATGAATACAATTTGTATTTATCATTAGAAGAAATGAAAGCCATTGTTCAGACTGCTCATGAACATAATATGAAAGTCACTGCGCATGCGATCTTCGACAAACCGGTCCTGATGGCAATTGAAGCCGGTGTCGACGGAATTGAGCATGGATATTCACTCACCGATAGTACGCTTGAAATAATGGCGAAGAAAAATATTTATCTCGTTCCAACAGATGGATCTTTTGATGGATACAAACAGATCAATGATGTAAATAAAGGATCGTATACGGATGATGATATTCGGGAGTTTGTAAAATCAGTTGCCGACAGAACCAAACGTGCATACAATAAAGGTGTAACCATTGTCGCAGGTTCAGATATGTACCTGGCAAATACAAAACCTGTCGGTGAACTCGCTATCGATCCAATTGTATCCTATTATGAAGCTGGACTTCCTGCAAATGAAGCATTGAAGACCGCAACATACAATGGCGCGAAAGCGTTAGGCCGGGAGAACCAGCTAGGTGTAATCAAGCCCGGTGCCCTGGCGGACCTGGTGATATTACAAGGTGATATTGAAAAGAATTTTAAAACGGTTATTTATAAACCAACTACAGTGATCAAGGATGGTGTGATGCATCATTGAAGTACGAGGTCTTTATTAATCTGATCGGTACTATCATTTAGTACAAGTTCGTCAATGAAGAATGCTTTTTTAAGACGCGATAATTTAACAGCGAGGTGAATATGAGGTAGGAGTCCGTTTGCCGTGGGGGGATGAATGGTACGGATCTCGTATTCACCTTTATTATTTGTTTTGCACCAACCCTGGATACTATTAATATGATCATGTAAGGAGCCATAGATGTAAGCATTGCAAAGAGGCATTCCTTCAACATCTTTCAATGTACCCCGGACTACGAATATGTCCTCAGAGTTAGAGGTATCAGTAATATTTAAAACATTACCTTTCACATCAGGCATATTTGTAAATTTGCATTCAGGATTTCCCTGGAAATCACTACACAGACTTTGGGAGGCAGGCTCGGCCGCAAAACTGTTATAGAGATCACTTTTTAAAGCATAACCATTGCATCCACTTATCATGAAAGCCACCATCCCGCGCAATAGGATATTCTTTAGTTTCATATTAATTTTTTTGAAAAACTAGCAAGATATTTCCTTGCTTTAGGGGGAGATTGATAACCGGAAGTATCAAGATAAACAGCCAGCAATGAGTGAAGTATATATAGACAGCAAGGTATTTGACAAGGTAGATTATACTGCTAAGCCACTTCCAAAAGGTGAGTACGATAACTGTACCTTCAATGGATGTGATTTTTCTAACACCTATTTATCTGATGTACTGTTCACAGATTGCAAATTCATAGGATGCAATCTTAGCATGGTGAAATTGCATAAGACTTCACTGGTAGATGTGGTTTTTAAAAATTGCAAGATCCTCGGAGTTCATTTTGAAGACTGCAATCCATTCAGCATAAGTTTTAGTTTTGAAGATTGCACTTTAAATCATTCTTCATTCTATAAAATGAAGATCCAGAAAACCATTTTCAGGAATTGCAAACTGCAGGAAGTGGATTTTATTGATTCAGATCTTGGCGGCTCCAATTTTGATCGCAGTGATCTGATGAATGCTCATTTTGAAAATACTATTCTGGAGAAAGCAGATCTGCGCACAGCAATCAATTACAATATTGATCCAACGATCAATAAATTGAAGAATGCAATGTTTTCTTACCCGGAAGTATTGCGTTTACTTGGAAAATTCCAGATTAAAGTCAGTTAAAAAAAAGACCACCTTTCGGTGGTCTCTCCATATAAACTAAACTTAATTACCCTTAGCTACAACCCATGCTGTTACCACAGTTTAGGCACTTGTAACAGGTACCACTCCTGATGGTGATATGTCCGCAGGTATTACAGGCCGGTGCATCACTTTGCATGCTCTTTGCCGCTGCATTTACCGCATCCATTCCCGCTTCTGCTTTTACAGCCTTTGGCTTTGCATGCTCAACTGGCTTGTTTGCAGGTGCTGATGATGCTACAATTCTAACATCACTCAATTCAGGAGTTGCAGGAGTTTCATCCCATGATTCACTTCCAGTGTTCATTACTTCAGGCTTGTCTAATACATGCACGAGGTCTGTTCTGTGCAGGTACTCATAAGCCAGTGCCCTGAAGATGAAGTCTACGATGGAAGTAGTGCTCTTGATATTCGGATGATCCACCATTCCTGCTGGTTCAAACCTGGTGAACACAAACTTCTCTACGAATTCTTCCAATGGAACACCATACTGTAATCCAATTGATACTGCGATCGCGAAGCAGTTGAGCATACTTCTCATGGTTGCTCCTTCTTTCGCCATATCAATGAAGATCTCACCTACTGTTCCATCACCATATTCACCGGTTCTTAAGAACAGCGCCTGCCCGTTGATCTTCGCTTTTTGAGTAAAGCCTCTGCGCTTCGCAGGAAGTGCACGACGCTCTACAATGCTCGCCAGCTTACGTTTCAACTTGGTGTCAGGTGAAGCTTGTACACGTTTCTGAACTTCTTCAAGCAATTCTTCAATCGTCAGCTTGCCAAGATCAACAATGTTTGATTCTGCGACAGGAGCCTCAGCTACCGCTGTTGCTTCTTTTTGTTCGTCGTCAGATTTCTTCTTCTTGTCGCTCTTGTTGCTTAGGGGTTGAGATAATTTAGAACCGTCGCGATACAATGCACAAGCCTTCAGACCCAACTGCCAACTCAAAAGATAAGAATCGGCTATTTCTTCCACCTTCGCTTCGTTTGGAAGGTTGATAGTCTTAGAAATTGCACCACTGATGAATGGTTGAGCGGCCGCCATCATACGGATATGTCCGTGTGCATGGATATAACGCTCTCCCTTGTTTCCGCATTTGTTTGCACAATCAAAAACTGACAGGTGCTCATTTTTCAAATAAGGAGCGCCTTCTACAGTCATGGTTCCGCAAACATAATCGTTCGCTTTTTCGATATCCTCATCACTGAATCCAAGTGCTTCCAATAAACTCCATTCGAAGTTGAAATATTGTTCAGGCTTGAATCCTAGGCGCTGAAGACATTCTTCACCCAGTGTATATACATTGAATACAAAGTCGATCTGGAAAGCAGATGCTACTGCAGCATCCAGCTTCTTGATCTCTTCTGCAATAAATCCTTTCTCGCTTAAAGTCTGGTGATTGATCGCAGGTGCTCCCGCAAATGTTCCGGCACCTACTGCATACTTGATGATCGCATCAATTTCTTTCTCACTGTACTGCAGGTTGCGCAGTGCCTGTGGTACTGATTGGTTGATGATCTTGAAATATCCACCACCGGAAAGCTTTTTGAACTTCACTAGGGCAAAATCAGGTTCAACACCGGTAGTATCACAATCCATTACCAGGCCGATGGTACCGGTTGGAGCGATCACGGTAGACTGTGCGTTCCTGTAACCGAACTTCTCTCCCAACTGTACTGCTTCATCCCATGCTTTGGTAGCAGCAGTCAGCATATAGTCTGGACAATATTTCGCTTTGATTCCCTGTGGCTTGATCTGCAGACCTTCATACTCATCTGCATCATAAGCAGCGAGCCTGTGGTTACGCATTACACGAAGCATGTGCTCCTTGTTCTCTTCGTAACGTGGGAATGGTCCCTGCACTTCAGCCAGTTCAGCAGAAGTTTTATAAGCAATACCGGTCATGATCGCAGTGATCGCACCGGCAATGCCTCTTGCTTCTTCACTGTCGTAAGGAATTCCCATCACCATCAGCATGGATCCGAGGTTGGCGTAACCAAGTCCGAGGGTTCTGTAATCGTAAGACAGCTGCGCCACTTCTTTTGAAGGGAACTGTGCCATCAGTACGGAGATCTCGAGAACTGTAGTCCACAAACGACAGGTATATTCAAAACCTTCTACGTTGAAAAGGTTATTGTCTTCATTATAGAACCTGCGCAGGTTCACAGATGCCAGGTTACATGCGGTGTTATCCAGGAACATGTACTCTGAGCAAGGGTTGGATGCGCGGATCGGACCACCTTCAGGACAGGTATGCCACTCATTAATGGTAGTGTCATACTGTGTTCCAGGGTCAGCACATCTCCAGGCTGCGTAGGATATCTGGTTCCATACTTCCTGTGCAGGAATGCGCTTCATTACTTTTCCGTCGCTTCTTGCAGTCAGCTCCCAGTCTTCACCTTTTTCAAGTTTCTCGAAGAACTCGTTCGGGATACGAACCGAGTTATTGGAGTTTTGACCAGAAACGGTTCTGTATGCTTCGCCTTCATAATCGCTTGGATAACCTGCAGCGATCAGGGCACCTACTTTCTTTTCTTCTTCAACTTTCCAATTGATGAATTCCATGATCTCAGGGTGGTTCAGGTCGAGACAAACCATTTTAGCTGCTCTCCTTGTTGTACCACCACTCTTGATCGCACCAGCGGCACGGTCGCCGATCTTCAGGAAGCTCATCAGCCCGCTGGATGATCCACCGCCGCTGAGCTTTTCACCTTCTGCACGGATGTTGGAATAGTTTGTTCCCACACCAGAACCGTATTTGAAAATACGGGCCTCACGAACCCAGAGGTCCATGATACCGCCTTCATTCACCAGGTCATCATCCACGCTCAGGATGAAACATGCGTGTGGCTGAGGACGCTCATAGGCTGAAGTTGATTTCTTCAATTGTCCATCCACCGGATCAACATAATAGTGACCCTGTGGCTTACCCTTGATACCGTAGCTTTCGTAAAGGCCGGTATTGAACCACTGCGGACTGTTAGGCACACAAGCCTGGTTCAGGATAGAATAAACGAGTTCATCATAAAATACCTGCGCATCCTGCTCGGAAGCGAAGTAATCATAACGCTCGCCCCATACTCTCCAGCAATTGGCCATACGATGCGCCACCTGCTTTACGGAAGTCTCTCTTCCCAGTGTTCCATCGGGCTGAGGAACACCTGCTTTACGGAAATATTTTTGTGCTAGAATATCTGTAGCGATCTGACTCCATGCTTTCGGCACCTCAACATTGGTCATTTCAAAAACTACTTCCCCACTCGGGTTTCTGATGACCGATGTTCTGTAGTCATATTCAAACTGGTCGAATACGTTCACGTCTTCCTTCGTGAACCGGCGTGCGAAGCGCATGCCCTTGGTTGGTGTTGTTGTTTTCTTGGTGCCCATTGTCCGGAGTTTATCAGTTATATAGTAAGTAAGAAAATTTTGAGACAGGCAACGAAAATATCTTTCGTCATTGACATTTCCTTGTCTCAGATATGCACAGCCTGTGGATAAAGAAGAAGACGGTTTTTCGTAGTTCAGAACTGCACTGGGTCTGGTCCATTATCCACCATTTTATATGAATTGTGGATTAATAAAAATACCCAAAACACTTGTTTAATCAATACCAATTTCTATGCATGAATTAAAAAACAAAGCCCCGGTCAGCACTGCATTAGGGGAAACAAAATAGTTTTTGCATTTTTGTGGCAGACCAACCGACGCAGCATGACCAGGAACATTTACCATTCTATCGTTGAACGAAAATCATCAGGAAAGAAATCCTTTGCGGTTCTGATCGATCCTGATAACCTTTCGCTCGATAAAGTGGATGACCTGGTGGCGCTTTCCATTAAAGCTTCAGTTGATTATTTCCTCGTTGGGGGCAGCCTTGTGATCGGCAATAAAATGAGTGAACTGATCAAAAGGATCAAACTTACCTGCAGCATCCCGGTGATCCTGTTTCCCGGAAGCCCGGCACAGGTCTCCACCCAGGCCGACGCTCTCCTGTATCTTTCCCTGATCTCCGGAAGAAACCCGGAATTACTGATCGGCGCCCATGTTATGTCGGCCAGCATCGTAAAACACAGCGGCCTCGAGATCATGCCTACAGGATATATGGTGATCGACGGAGGTGCTCCAACAACAGTTTCCTATATCAGTAATTCATCACCCATTCCCCACGATAAAAAAGATATAGCAGTTTGTACGGCTATGGCAGGTGAAATGCTGGGTTTGAAACTGATCTATATGGATGCAGGAAGCGGTGCAAAAAGACCTATTTCGGAAGAAATGATCGCTGCAGTGGCCGCCAATATTGAGATTCCACTGATCATCGGCGGCGGGATCCTGGATCCTGAAAAGGCTTACCGGAATTGTAAAGCTGGAGCGGATGTGATCGTAATTGGCAATGCAATAGAAAAAGACACTGCCCTGATCGAAGAAATGAGCGCTGCGATTCACTCCTTAACAACCGTTCGTTATTAATATTTCTCTGTAGTTCTTCAAAATTTTACAAATAAAACTGGTCCCTTATAAAGAAAAATGATTTCTTTTGCAGAGTTATAAAATTTTATTCAGACCAGTTTATTAGAAGAAATGTCAAAAAAACCTGCCATATTTTTCGCTGAAGTAGCAAGACTTGCTACCACACTGCGTGGGTTTTTCTCTGTACTTCCAGGTACAGTTTTTTGTCGTCCCGTTCCCGTTAGGGTACGACGTTGATACCTGTATACCATATGGTAATGTTTTAGGTCCTCCCCAGGTCAGGACCGGAATTTTCATCAGTGACCCTGTCACTGGATCGTTCACCCATCATTTAACGGGAAATGCAGCAGCAATCACAATTTCAAATACTTGTAGCAAACGAATCCCATTTGGATTTCGCCCAGATCATCTGCGATGAGATGGCCTCTTCCGCTAAGGCAAGAGGCACTGGGATAGCAAAAAGAACTCCTGAATATATCCAGGAAAAAATGCGCGAAGGGAAAGCAGTCATTGCGTTCTCCAACGATGGCATCTGGGCAGGATTCTGTTATATTGAAACATGGGGTCATGGCGGTTATGTAGCGAATTCGGGACTCATTGTGGCACCTGAATTCCGTAAAGGCGGCCTGGCCAAGCAAATCAAGAAAAAGATCTTCGAGCTCTCCAGGAAGAAATTTCCTGAGTCTAAAATATTCGGTCTCACAACAGGACTCGCTGTTATGAAGATCAACTCCGAACTGGGTTATGAACCTGTTACCTACTCCGAACTTACACAGGACGAAGCTTTCTGGGCAGGCTGTAAAAGCTGCGTGAACTACGATATCCTGATGAGCAAGGAAAGAAAGAACTGCCTTTGCACTGCCATGCTGTATGATCCAAAGGATCACTACGAACCTGAGGAAACCAAAGAAGACTTCACCAAACATTCCAAGCTCTATGAGCGCTTCATGCGCATCAAAAAATGGAAATTGCTGAAGCCATTCATGAAGAATGAGACCAGGGAGCAGAAAGATGTTGTGAAGAACAGGAAGTCGATCCTCAGCTATTTTTTCAATTTATAAACCCGGGGGCCTCGCGCCTCTATTCATATTGATTCACTCTTTCAAATTACCCTACAATGGAGCGTAAAAAGGTTGTACTTGGATTCAGCGGCGGACTAGATACTTCTTTTTGTGTAAAATACCTCGGAGAAGATCTCGGTCACGAAGTGCATAGTATCATCGTGAACACCGGTGGTTTTTCACAGGAAGAACTTGACCAGGTTGAAAAACATGCCTATGCACTCGGAGTGAAAACGCATACAACCGTTAATGCCGTAAAAAGCTATTACGATTCCATTATCAAATACCTGATCTACGGGAATATCCTGAAGAACAATACCTACCCGCTTTCAGTAAGCGCCGAGCGACTCAGTCAGGCACTGCATATCGCTGAACATGTGAAAAAACTGAATGCTGATATCGTGGCACATGGATCAACCGGTGCGGGCAACGACCAGGTTCGTTTCGACATGATCTTCCATATCATGATCCCAGGGGTTGAGATTCTTACGCCTATCCGCGACCTGAAACTCAGTCGCGAAGCGGAGATCGACTACCTCAAAAAGAAAGGTGTGACCAACATGAACTTCGAAAAAGCCATGTATTCCATCAACAAAGGTTTGTGGGGAACCAGTGTTGGAGGAAAGGAAACACTCAACTCAAAAGGAATGCTTCCTGAAGAAGCATGGCCAACCCAGGTTACAAAAACCGAAGCTGAAGAAGTGAAACTGTCATTTGTAAAAGGTGAGCTTTCAGCTATCAACGATAAAAATTTTGATCATCCATCAGAAGCCATTCAATATCTGCAAACCATCGCAGGACCATTTGGACTGGGAAGAGATATACATGTTGGAGATACTATCATTGGTATCAAAGGAAGAGTTGGTTTTGAAGCAGCAGCGCCGATGGTGATCCTTAAAGCACATCATACACTGGAAAAGCATGTGCTGAGCAAGTGGCAGCTGACCTGGAAGGATCAATTGTCTTCCTTCTACGGTAACTGGTTACATGAAGGTCAGATCCTTGACCCGGTGATGAGAGATATTGAAGCATACCTCAATAATTCGCAGCAGAATGTTACAGGCGATGTGTTTGTAACCCTGATGCCATACAGGTTCCAGGTGATCGGAATTGAATCTGATTATGACCTCATGAATAGCAAGTTTGGTAAATATGGTGAGATGAACAGCGGCTGGACAGGCGAAGATGTAAGAGGATTCAGCAAGATCTTCGGCAACCAGACCATGATCTATCACCAGGTAAAAGAAGATGCAGATGCAAAAAATTAAGGTATCCATCATTGGTGGTGCGGGTTATACAGGTGGTGAACTGATCAGGTTGCTGATCAACCATCCGAATGCCGAGATCATCAATATCTATTCAAGAAGCAATGCAGGAAATGCAGTGCATTCGGTACACCATGATCTTGTTGGAGATACTGATCTTGTATTTCATGACAGTGTATCACAGGATGCAGATGTATACTTCTTCTGCATGGGCCATGGGGATTCCAGGAAATTTTTGGACGACCATACATTGCCTGCGTCAGCAAAGATCATCGACCTTTCCAATGATTTCCGGTTGAAAGGATCCTGCACACATGGTGACAAAACCTTTGTGTATGGATTGCCTGAATTAAACAGGGAAGAAATTATTAAAGCACAATACATCGCAAACCCCGGATGCTTTGCATCGGCTATTCAGTTAGGATTGTTGCCACTCGCTAAAGCGGGTTTGCTTGAAAATATTTATACCACAGGTATCACCGGTTCAACAGGTGCAGGACAAGGCTTGGCTCAGACTTCCCATTTCAGCTGGAGAGCAAATAATATCCAGGCATATAAAACATTGACCCACCAGCATCTTGGTGAGATCGGTGAATCTATAGCACAACTGCAGGCCAAAGGAAAGATCGATCTGAGTTTCATTCCATGGAGAGGAGATTTTACCCGTGGAATTTTTATCAGTTCACAGATCGATTGTGAATTACCGGCAGGAGAACTCAATAAGCTATTCAAAGACTTTTATAAAGGTGCTGCATTCACTCATGTGAGTGAGTCACCTATCTTTTTAAAACAGGTAGTGAATACCAACAAATGCATCATTCAACTTGAAAAAGTTGGAACCAAGCTGGTGATCCATTCCATCATTGATAACCTGTTGAAAGGCGCATCAGGACAGGCAGTTCAGAACATGAACCTTGCTTTTGGCCTTGATGAAAAAGCAGGTCTCAACCTTAAAGCAAATTATTTCTAAGATGAATCTCTTTGACGTTTATCCAATCAACAACATCACCATCGAGAGGGCCAACGGTTCTCATGTATGGGATGATGCAGGTCAGCAGTATCTTGATATGTATGGCGGACATGCAGTGATCTCTATCGGTCATACGCATCCACATTATGTAACGCGATTGACGGAACAGCTGAACAAGGTTGGGTTTTATTCAAACTCCATTCGCATTCCTATCCAGCAGGAGCTCGCAGCATTGCTTGGGAAGGTGAGTGGCAAAGAAGATTACCAGTTATTCTTATGTAACTCAGGTGCAGAAGCAAATGAAAATGCATTGAAACTTGCATCATTTCATACAGGAAGAAAAAAAATCATTGCTTTTAAAAAAGCATTTCACGGAAGAACTTCACTGGCGGTAGCAGCAACTGATAATCCATCGATCGTTGCGCCGGTGAATCAAACTGAGAATATTAGCTTTCTTCCATTCAATGATAAAGAAGCATTGAAAGAAGCATTTCAACAATACGGACATGAAGTCGCAGCTGTGATCATTGAAGGGATCCAGGGAGTTGGAGGAATTAATATCGCCACAGAAGAATTCCTCAGAACCATCAGGAACTTGTGTGATGAATATGGAGCTGTTTATATTGCCGATAGTGTGCAGTGCGGATACGGAAGATCAGGTAAATTTTTCTCGCATGATTTTGCGGGGGTGAATGCAGATATTTATTCTATGGCAAAAGGAATGGGCAATGGATTTCCGATTGGAGGGATCATTGTAGCGCCACATATCCAGCCAAAACATGGAATGCTGGGAACTACGTTTGGCGGAAACCATCTTGCTTGTGCTGCAGCATTGGCTGTATTGGAAGTGATAGAAAAAGATAATCTCATACAGCATGCTGAAGAAATGGGAGAATATATCATGAATGAATTAAAATCTATTCCGCAACTTCAAAATGTTAGAGGAAGAGGATTGATGATTGGATTTGATGTAGCAGAAGAAGTAAAGGATCTTAAAAAGAATTTGCTCTGGAAACAGAAGATCTTCATCGGTGAAGCAAAACCAAATGTGATCAGGTTGCTGCCTTCACTGGCATTGACAAAAGCAGATGCCGATCACTTTCTTGAAGCAGTAAAGAACGAAATTCATTCCATTCTTTCATCCAATCAAATCCCTGCCTAACAAGATGAGAAATTTTATTTCAGTACATGATGTCCCCAATATCAACCAGTTGGTTGAAAAAGCGCTTGCCTACAAGGCCGATCCATTCAAAGACAAATTATTAGGTCAGAATAAAAGAATAGGGTTGCTGTTCTTAAACCCAAGCATGCGCACAAGGCTGAGCACTCAGATCGCAGCGCAGCAATTGGGAATGGAAGCGATCGTGTTCAATGTAGGCCAGGAAGGATGGGCGCTTGAATTTGAGGAAGAAGCGATCATGAGCGGAAGCACCGTGGAGCATGTGAAAGATGCCGCACCGATCATGGGAAAGTATTTTGATATTCTTTGTATCAGAACCTTCCCGTCATTGAAGAATAAAGAAGACGATTACAGCGAACTGTACATCAGTCAGTTCATCAAATATGCAGGGATTCCGGTGGTGAGCTTAGAAAGCGCAACACTTCATCCGCTGCAAAGTTTTACTGATATCATTACCATCAAGGAAACACTGACGGTACAAAGACCAAAGATTGTATTGTCGTGGGCACCACATGTAAAACCTCTCCCACAGTGTGTTTCCAACAGTTTCGCACAATGGGTGAATGCCTGGGGCGAAGCAGATTTCGTGATCACTCATCCTGAAGATTATGAATTGGATCCTCAGTTCACCAAAGGTGCAACCATCACGCATGATCAGAAGAGTGCATTGGAAGGCGCAGATTATGTATATGTAAAGAACTGGAGCACTTTCAATGATTATGGAAAGATCTATTGCAATGATCCAGCATGGATGCTCGACAATAAAAAACTTGCACTGACCAACAATGCAAAAGTGATGCATTGTTTGCCGGTAAGAAGGAATGTTGAACTCAGTGACGAGATCCTCGACGGACCAAACAGCATAGTGACGCAGGAAGCGGGGAATAGGGTGTGGGCAGCGCAGGCGGTGTTGAGCACTATTCTTCAATCCCTTTAAACCAGAATGGGGAATCGGGAAGGGAGAATAGGGAAAGCGCAGATTCCCGATTCTCGATTCCCGATTCCCGATTAAAATTTAAATATGGATTCTCTCTACGTAATAAAGATAGGAGGCAACATCATCGACCACGAATCCAAACTCCAGGATTTTCTTTCGCAGCTTGCTGCGGTTGAAGGACCAAAGGTTTTGATTCATGGTGGTGGGAAACTGGCAACTCGACTGGCAGAACAACTGCAGGTGCCGCAACAGATGGTGGATGGAAGAAGGATCACAGACGCAGAAACCCTGAAGATCGTAACGATGGTGTATGCTGGTTATATCAATAAGAATATCGTTGCAACACTTCAGGCTAAAAACTGCAACGCCATTGGATTGTGCGGTGCAGATGGAAATCTTATCAAAGCAAAAAAAAGAACAAACGCAAATATAGATTATGGTTTTGTGGGTGATGTGGAAGCTGTAAATGCCGACACATTGAAAACATTGATCGATCAGCAGATAGTCCCGGTCATTGCGCCGGTCACGCATAACGGGCAAGGTCAACTGCTGAATACCAATGCCGACACTATTGCGCAGGAAACTGCCAAAGCACTCAGCAAACACTACCAGGTAATCCTGATCTACTCTTTTGAAAAAGCAGGTGTACTCGAGAACGCAGAAGACGATAGCACCGTAATTCCGGTCATTGATCCTACACTCTACGAAACACTTAAAGCAGAACAAAAGATCTTTGCAGGCATGATCCCTAAATTAGACAACGCTTTTGCAGCACTGCACAGCGGCGTTTCCAAAGTGATCATCGGCAAAGCGGAACAGTTACCTGCCTTGCTGAACGGAAGTTCAGGAACCAGTATAGTCTTATGATACAGTAACGAAAATTGCAATCATGAACGCCGACCATTTACATCAGTTACAGGAAGAATCGATCGCACTGTTAAAAGAACTGATAGCCACTCCTTCATTCAGTAAGGAAGAAGACCAGACCGCAGGAATTCTTTGCCGCTACATCGCAAACCATGGCATCGAACATTCAAGAGTTGGAAACAATGTGTACGCTTTTAATAAGCACTACAATCCCGATAAACCCACGATCTTACTGAATTCACACCACGATACTGTAAAACCCAATAAAGGATACACACTTGATCCGTTTGATCCATTAGTAAAGGATGATAAACTATATGGTCTCGGTTCAAACGATGCAGGCGGGGCGCTGGTTTCATTGTATGCAGCTTTCCTTCATTTTTATGATAAAGAAGACCTGGCATATAATATCGCTTATGCTGCCACTGCAGAAGAAGAGATCAGCGGAAGAAACGGAATAGAAATGGTGCTGCCATATCTAGGCAATATCGATTCTGCCATTGTAGGTGAACCAACACAGATGCAAATGGCTATCGCTGAAAGAGGTTTGCTGGTGATGGATTGCGTTGCAACAGGTGTTGCAGGACATGCTGCAAGAGAAGAAGGAAACAGTGCTTTGTACAAAGCTATAGATGATATAAACTGGATAAGAAATTTTAAGTTCGATAAAGTATCACCATTACTGGGCCCGGTCAAAATGAGCGTAACCGTTATCGGTACAGAAAACAAACAACACAATGTAGTTCCTGCAACCTGTAATTTCGTGATCGATGCAAGGATCAATGAATTATACAGTTTTGAAGAGATCATTGAAACCATTCAAAAGAATATTGGGAGCAGTGTAACACCAAGAAGTTTACGCATGCGTTCATCATCCATATCATTAGAGCATCCATTGGTGGCATCTGGTATAACATTGGGAAGAACCTATTATGGTTCTCCGACCACATCCGACAAAGCACTCATGCCATTTCCTGCTTTGAAAATGGGACCGGGTGATTCGGCAAGAAGCCATACAGCAGATGAATTCATTTATCTTGATGAGATAAGAAATGGTATCGATCTGTATATTCAGTTACTGACTAAAGCAACAACATGAAACTCTGGAGTAAAGAAAATACAAGCACTTCTCAAAGAATAGAAACCTTCACAGTAGGCAGAGATCCTGAATTCGATATACTGCTAGCGCCTTTCGATGTGCAGGGTTCCATCGCTCATGTAAAGATGCTTGCAACCGTTGGATTGATGTCGGATGATGAAGCTGCCGCAGCGGTTAAAGGACTTGAAGAAATAGCTGAAGATATTGAGGCTGGACGATTCCAGATCGAACCAGGTATTGAAGACGTTCACTCACAGGTTGAATTTCTTCTCACCAAAAAAATTGGTGATGCAGGAAAAAGAATTCATAGTGGAAGAAGTCGTAACGACCAGGTTGCTGTCGACATAAAATTATTCCTGAGATCACAGATCAACCTGGTAAAAGATGATGTAAAAAATTTATTTGACCTACTAATTCATAAAAGTGATCAACATAAAAACGTGTTGATACCAGGATATACACATCTTCAAATTGCGATGCCATCTTCTATTGGACTATGGCTTGGCGCTTATGCAGAAAGCCTGGTGGATGATCTTGAAATGCTTGCCGCAGCATATGTGGTCACCAATAAAAATCCACTGGGAAGTGGCGCTGGATACGGTTCTTCCTTTCCTTTGAATAGAACTATGACAACCGAACTGCTGGGCTTTGGCGCATTGCATTATAATTCAGTTTATGCACAGATGTCCAGAGGTAAAACTGAAAAACTGGTAGCCATGGCCATGAGTTCCATTGCAGCAACTGTTGGTAGACTTGCCATGGATGGATGTTTATATCTCAACCAGAATTTTGGTTTCATTTCATTTCCAGGTGAACTCACCACCGGCAGCAGCATCATGCCACACAAAAAAAATCCTGATGTGTTTGAACTGATCAGGGCCAAATGCAACAGGGTCCAGTCAACCCCAAATGAATTATCATTGATGCTGGCAAATCTTCCATCAGGATACCATCGTGATCTTCAGTTGACGAAAGAAATATTATTTCCTGCCATCAACGAATTGAGAGCATGTATTGAAATGATGATCCTTATGATCACCAATATTGAAGTGAAAGATGATATTTTAAAGGATGAGAAGTATAAATATCTTTTTAGCGTGGAAGCGGTGAACCAACTGGTAAATGAAGGAGTTCCTTTCCGCGATGCATATATCCAGGTCGGTAATGATATCAACAATGGTACTTTCTATTTCGACTATACAAAAGAATTGAATCACACACACGAAGGAAGCATCGGGAATCTTTGCAATGAACAAATTTCTTTGATGATGGAAAATGTATTAGAAAAATTCATAATTTAAAATATCTTTACAGAACTCCCTAACAGGAGTTCTATTCTTCCCCCATGATGCAATAAGGTTTTGTAGCAATAAGCCACACCCTATCCAAGCGGCAATTTTTATTCTACACTAAATTTTATTGACATGAAAAAAATTCGACCAGCCATTGGCTGGGCAATGGTTTGCGTTTTGACTTTGCACTCTTCTTATCTTATTGCCCAAAACACTTCACCTTATTGGAGTACAGCTGGAAATAGTAATGCAACTACTACTTCAAAACTTGGTACAACGAATGCTATCAACCTGAGCTTATATACCAATAATGCAGAAAGGGTACGCATATTATCAACCAATGGGTATGTAGGTATGGGGACTGTTGCACCGGCTGCAAGACTGGATGTTTACAGCACCGATAAAATGGCGGCAAAATTTCATAGCAATAATTCCTCCATGTTTATTGGATTGTACAAACAGAATTCGATGAAAGGATATGTTGGATCAACTGTAAATTTCAATAATGATGTAGACTTTGGAACCTCACAGAATAATACGCTTGGAAAAGTTCATTTCACTACAAGAGCCATTTCCAGGGTGACCATAGACACTAATGGTAATGTTGGAATAAATACTCAGACACCAAAAGTAAGATTGACTATAAAACAATTTGAACAGAATCGTGCCATACAAATGATACATGAGAGTCGTTTAGATCATTGGAATGTCGGTATAGGAACGAATACTTTGAGTTTCCGGTTTGAATACAATACAATGTTCCGGGCTAATATATCTAATGTGGATGGCTCCTATACTATCCTTTCCGATAAAAGAGTAAAAGAGGATATTAAGCCATTAGAAAAATCATTGGAGAGAATTATAAAACTTCAACCTAGTTCCTATTACTACAAAGACTCCAGGAATTATGCAGCTCATAGATCGATTGGATTTGTGGCCCAGGAAGTAGAAAAAGAATTTCCGGAGTTGGTTCTTGAATCTGATGAGGGATATAAAACAGTGAACTATACCGGCCTGACAGTGGTTGCCATAAAAGCTTTGCAGGAGCAGGAAGAAAGGATTGCAGCACTCAATCAAAAGGTCGAAAAAATAGAATCACTTGAAAGAGAAATTGCAGATCTGAAACAATTGATTCTGAGTTTGAGGAATAATGGAAGTATTGCCAGTGGATACCTGGAGCAAAATTCTCCCAACCCTGTCAATACAAATTCTGTGATCAATTATTTTGTTCCATCGTCTTCCAAAAATGCAAGATTGATTTTGACAGATGCTGAAGGAAAGCAATTAAAACAATTCAACCTCACCAGTTTTGGAAAAGGACAGCTAACACTTAACAGGTCTAGCCTCCCAGCCGGAACCTATACTTACAGTTTATATGTTGATGGAAAACTGGCGGATAGTAAAAGGTTGGTTTTGGCGAAATGAAAAATGTAAAATGAAAAATGCTTTTAGTCGGAGCCCCGCACTAAAAGCATTTTTCATTTTTCATTGTAAACGTTCTGCCCGCCCTTCGAGCGTTCTGCCCGTTATCTCAACGCCCCTGTATCCACTCTGCTTGGAGTATCTTTTCCTTCCACAATGGATTTTGAACTTAATGCGATCGCTTCAATGATGCGGGCCATATTATTCATATCAAGTGTTTCAAATTCATCATCCGCAGTATGGTAATATTTTTCACTGTCCATTTTGGAAGTTGATATCGTATGAGCAGGCACACCCAATCTCGCCAGTGTTGCATTATCGGAGCGATAGAACAACTGTTGCGAAGGATATGGATCCGGATAGAATTTGAATGCAGATCCTTCAAGATTCTTTTCCAGGATAGTTCCCATACTGGATTTTTCATAACCAGTGATATAAGCTGAGTTAGTTCCCCACTTCGATTCTGTTCCGATCATTTCAATATTGAACATAGCCATTACCTTCTCAGGCTTGTATTGAGTAGAGAAATGTTTAGATCCATATCCACCGCTTTCTTCTGCAGTGAATGCAGCAAATACAATGGTTCTTTCATTGTTCTTCTGCTTTGCAAAATATTGCGCAAGCATTACCACAGCAGTAGTTCCAGAAGCATCATCATTTGCACCATTGTAGATCGAATCTCCTTCTGCTGTTGGCTTTCCGATTCCCAAATGATCATAGTGACCAGAGAAGATCACATATTCATCTTTTTTCTTTTTACCAGGCAACACTCCTACCACATTCTTCATGATCATGGGAGTTACTTCCTGGTTGAATTCAATATTGAAGGAAGAAGGAATTGCATTATTCAGCACTGCAATAACCGAATTGCTCATTGGAGAAGATTCTCTTCTGAACCTCTTTAAACTGTTGAACATTCGCATATGAGCGCTATCAACAAAAACCACGTAGTTCTTTCCTGAAGCGAGGAAGCGCTGAACCTTTACATACAAGGTATCTTTTGCACCGATCTGCTCAACGGTAAATCCTGATGATTGATTAACTACAACTTTGTTCTGTCCTGAAAATCCAACAATATTTCTTGGATCAACCTGTGTACCATCCACTGTTCCTGATGCAGAAATAAATTTATTCCGGTTGATAGTGAATTCCTGCAGGTAACTCTTTCCTGAAACAGGCTGAAGTCCTGCTTTCTTAAATTCTTCCGCAATAAAATTTGCTGCCTTATCAATTCCTTCAGTAAAAACTGCACGACCTTTTAATTCTTCGGAAGCCAGGTATTTCTCAACCCTCTCTACTTCAGAAACGGGTATAACATTCTGTGCATTCACCAACTGGCCAGCTACCAGCAAAGATCCAACGATCCAAAATTTTCTCATGTTGATTTATTTATTAGGGTACTACTCATGTCTCCACGTCTCCATGTCTCCATGTCTCCATGTCTTCTCTTACAACGACATCATCTCCTTAAACTTTACCGTCTGCCTCCTGCTCACTTCTATCTTCTCACCTCCCTTCAACTCCAGCAGCAGCCCGCCATTGAAATAAGGCTCTATCTTGTCGATCAGTCGCAAATTCACAATATGTTTCCTGTTTGCCCTGAAGAAAACTTTTTCATCAAGTCTTTCTTCCAAAGCATTCAAAGATTTTAAGATCAGTGGCTTATTGGTTGAGAAATAAACTTTCGCATAATTACCTACACTCTCAAAAAGCCTGATATCACTCAGCTTTACAAACCAGCAACGTTCTCCATCTTTCACAAATACCTGGTCGTTCTCCGAAAGGATCGAACGATTCATATTTGCAGGATTCACTGCCTGCTCTCTCTCTTCCTGTGCATGGAACTTCTGCAAGGCATCTGCAAGCCTCTTTGGCTCTACAGGCTTCAGCAAATAATCCAGCGCATTCACTTCAAATGCTTTCAAAGCATATTCATCATATGCAGTAGTGAAGATCACATTTGGTGTTCTGTCGAGTTCTGCCAGCATTTCAAATCCGGTCTTTCCGGGCATCTGGATATCCAGGAATACCAGTTCCGGATTCATGGATTCTATTTTTTCCATTCCTTCATCTGCATTGGCGGCTTCACCAATAACTTCAATCTCGGGATGTTCTGCTAATAATTTACGTAATTCAGTACGGGCAAGGCGTTCGTCGTCGATAATGATGGCTTTAATCATGTGCGGTTAGGTTAATTTATTTCTACAGGGATCATAACTTTTGCTTCAACAAGTTCCTCCACCTGCCGGATCTCAAAGTTTGCTTTCTCTCCAAATAAAAGGTGTAATCGGTTCCTCGTGCTCGACAATCCAAATCCATCTCCATTGATCTCATCATTGAGATGTCCTGAATTCTGCACGATAAGTTCGTGAAAATTATTTTTAAAATCTGAACTTACTTTTACCAGTCCACCATTTACCTGTTTCCCGATACCATGTTTGATAGCATTCTCCACAAGTGTCTGTAGCATCATCGGTGGAACCGGCTGGTCAAGCGTATCTTCATCAATATTATACTCGATCTTCAACCGGTCTTCAAACCTGATATGCTCCAAGGCCAGGTAATCCTTCACAATATTCAATTCTCTTTCAAAAGGAACAGTTTCCTGCTTTTCAGCCTGCATACTGCTCCTTAAAATATTACTCAATTCAGTGATCGCTCTTCTGGCCCTTGAAGGATTCTCATCTATCAAAGCCCTGATACTATTCAATGCATTGAAAATAAAATGAGGATTGATATGAGACTTGATGGTCTTAAGTTCCAGTTCCTTTACCAGTGATTCCAGTTTGAGCGTATCAACCTGCTGGCGACGGCTTTTTTCAATATAATGGTAGATATAATACAGCAATACCCAAGGAATGATATAGATCCCGATATTGATGATATTCGCAAATAACCTTGTGGAGAAGTCCAGCCCTTTGTTGTTCTCGGTCATATGGAATACCTCGTTCAATCCCATTACCATCAGGCTGAACATCAGGCTCGTAAGGATCACAGCAATTCCGATCCTTAGCAAAACCCGTTCAATTGGAAGCAATAACCAGTTCTTCCTTTTGATGATCATTCTCAGGATATGGGTACTGGTGATCCCTGAAACAATGACAATCAGAATCTTAAGAATATAGGACCCCGAGATCTGTTGACGGAAAGTATATGCATAGAACAGGATGGACAAACCCACTAGTCCCCATCCAAGGAACTGGCATAACCAATAATTTGATATTCTCCTTAATAAGTTCATACAGTTGAAACAAATCTACAGATTGCACAGTTTAAAAGAAGGATTTTTGGATATATGGCCTAATGTCTTGTTCCATTGGTTTATTTATCAGCCTTTTGAACCGGGATTAAATTTTTTTGTTGAATAATACCTGAGTCTTTTCCTGTACTTTGGATATTACATTAATTTTGACCTCTTAAATAGAGCTGAATGGAGATTACACCCGGGCCCCTGTTGCAGATGATCAACTCACCTGCCGACATGAAGCAACTGCGCAGAGAGCAACTAAATCAGCTTTGCGATGAGCTTCGCCAATACATTATCGACGTGGTAAGCGTGCACGGTGGCCATTTTGCAGCCAGTCTTGGTGTGGTTGAACTCACCGTTGCGCTGCATTATGTCTATAATACTCCTTATGATCAGCTCGTTTGGGATGTCGGTCACCAGGCATATGGACATAAAATCCTGACCGGTCGCCGAGATAATTTCTATACCAACCGCAAATACAAAGGACTTTCCGGCTTTCCTAAAAGAAGCGAAAGTGAATACGATACATTTGGCGTAGGGCATTCTTCCACCTCTATTTCAGCCGCTTTAGGCATGGCCATGGCCGCTAAATACAAGAAGGAAGACCGCAAGGCAATCGCCGTAATTGGAGATGGTGCTATGACGGCCGGACTTGCTTTTGAAGCAATGAACCATGCCGGAGTTGCAGATACAGATATGCTGATCATCCTGAATGATAACTGCATGAGTATCGACCCAAATGTTGGTGCACTGAAAGAATACCTGACAGATATAACCACATCTCCTACCTATAATAAGATCAAGGATGATGTATGGAAGGCCCTCGGAAAACTCCCGGTTGGCGCGAATTTCTCCCGAGAAATGGCCAGCAAACTGGAACACAGCATCAAGGGATTTGTTACGAAGAGCAGCAACCTCTTTGAAGCATTGAAACTCAGGTATTTTGGACCGATTGACGGACACAATATCACGAAGCTGGTAGATACGCTCACAGACCTGCAGAATATCCCGGGACCTAAGATCCTGCATATAGTTACTACGAAAGGAAAGGGTTATTCCCTGGCTGAAAAGGATCAGACCAAGTGGCATGCACCGGGACTTTTCGATAAGATAACCGGTGAGATCTTTAAAAAGACACATACGGCTCCCCAGCCTCCAAAATACCAGGATGTTTTTGGCCATACCATTATTGAACTGGCTGAAAAGAATGAAAAGATCTTCGGCATTACTCCTGCCATGCCTTCGGGTTCATCCCTGAAATTCATGATGGAAAAAATGCCGGACCGTGCATTTGATGTGGGCATCTGCGAGCAGCATGCTGTAACCCTGAGCGCCGGTATGGCTACACAGGGCATGAAGGTCTTCTGCAATATTTACTCTTCTTTTATGCAAAGGGCCTACGACCAGGTGTTGCATGATGCAGCTACACAGCATTTGCCTGTAGTATTCTGCCTGGATCGCGCAGGTTTAGTGGGAGAAGACGGACCAACACACCATGGGGCCTATGATATTGCTTACATGAGGTGCATTCCAAATATGATCGTTTCTGCACCGATGAATGAATCGGAGCTCAGGAACCTCATGTATACTTCACAACTTGAAAGTACGAAGGAACCAATGGTGATCCGTTACCCAAGAGGTGAAGGTGTGATGCCTGAATGGAGAACACCATTCGAGGAGATCAAAATTGGTACAGGTCGTAAATTAAAAGACGGAAAAGACATTGCGATTTTAACATTGGGTCACCCCGGCAATTTCGCAACACAGGCCATCAGGACTTTACGCAGCGAAGGCCTTGACCCGGCTCATTATGATATGAGGTTTGTGAAGCCGCTGGATGAAGCGATGCTCCACGAGGTCTTCAGTACTTATGAAAAAGTACTTACTGTTGAAGACGGAACCATTGTGGGTGGCTTTGGATCAGCGATAGCTGAATTCATGACCCAGCATCATTATACTGCTGACCTAAAAATGCTTGGTATTCCGGACCGTTATGTCGAACACGGCACTCTTAAAGAACTTCACCGCGAATGTGGTTACGATGCCCAGGGTATTGCCGATGCGGTAAGGGAGATGATGAAGGATAAGGTGGTGGTGAGGATTGGCGGGTAATTAGTAAATCGAAAATCGGTAATCGAAAATCGAAAAAAATACAAAAGCCGCTGAAGTAAATTCTCAGCGGCTTTCTATTTTCGATTTCCGATTTCCTCTCACTCAAACGAATCAAACACCGCTACCTCATCCTCCGGCCTTTCTTCATTGAATTCCACTATAAAATTATTTCTTCCTTCACCTACCATAATCTGGAAATATTTCATCTGAACAAGTTCCAGCATGGAAAGGAACAAAAAGATCGCATGCACTTTGTCTTCCGCATAATTGAAGATCTTCTCAAACGACATCACCTTCTCCTTCTTCACCGTTTCCATCATGTGAACCCGGCTTTCCTCCATGGTATAATTATACCTTACAACGGTATGAACAGGCTTATTGTTCCTGGCTTCCACCCGCTTCATACACCTTTCAAAAGCCTTCATCAGCTTGAACATGGTGATATTCTGGATCTCTGTTCCTTCACCGGCCTCTTCACCGATCATGGTCATTTCCTTATGAATATTTCCACGCTTAACCATCAGCATCCTGATCGCTTCCATTTCAGCCATTCTTGCTGAAGCTTCCTTGAACTTCTTGTATTCCAGGATCTTATCGATCAGTTCCTGCCTTGGATCTATCTCATTACCCTGTGCATCCACTTCCTTACGGGGAAGAAGCATCTTGGCCTTGATCCTCATCAGGGTACTAACAAACAGTATGAATTCGCTCGATAACTCAATATTCAGGCTTTCCTGTTGATGGATATAATCCATGAAATCCTTGATAATATTGGTGATCGGAATATTATATATATCTAGTTCATCCCGCTCAATAAAGAACAGGAGCAGGTCGAAAGGACCTTCAAACTGTGGTAATTTAATCTGGTATGTAGCCTGGTTCAACTCTTCAAATTTTAATCGTCTAAGGCAAACCTAACCATTAAAAAGAAAATCCGGGCAGAAGATTCTACCCGGATGTGGATATCTTTTTTTCCTGTGTAAAAACCGCTGAAACCTAGAACCGGCCTGCAACGCCAACGGTCAGTTGAGACCTGAACTGCATGGCTGCGGAAGTATTATTTACACCAAACTGCCTTACATCATCATCATAAATAATATCAGCACTGAAACTCACACTCATGATCTTATTGACCTTCATTGAGATCAGGTTGGTCCAGAACACGTCCACCTTCTCAGGACTAGCGCCATTCTTGACAACATTCAACTGGTCAGGACCTGTAACTTCAAATTTATAAGTCTTTAGGTAGTTTGAATAAAGGTCTAGCCTGGTCTTATACGTTACATTTTTGATCAGCTCTTTATTAAAGTTGATAGAAGCGAAACCACCCAACTCAGTTCTAACTTTCCTTGCGGGATCAACTCCATATAAAACGGCTAAAGGAGTTTCAAATCCACCACCGGGAATAGCGCCATTTGGATAATAATAACTCTTGGGATCACCGGTTACAAAAACAAATCTTGAAGATACCGGTGAAAAGAAAATACTGAAATAGTCAGTGGGATGGTAATCAAAACCCGGAGCAAGGATCAGGTACGCAGGTGCAAACCAGCCTGAAGTTTTTCTTTTCAATTTTTGACCCAGGTAATCATAATCATAACCGGCTGTAAATTGAGAACGAAGGTTTCCAACAAATGACAATGCAAGTTTTTGAGTGAGATCATAACCGTACTTCGAATACAGATCGATCTTGTCATCAGTTTTTCTCACACCCTGTGAGGTAGTGTTCACCAGCGCATAACCCAGGTCCAGGTTGTTTTTCCAGTTGCTTCTTCCCTCCTTCCAGTTGGCAAATAAACTTAGGTTGGCAGCAAGGGAAAAGGAAAACTTTTCTGCACCGGCGGCCCAGTTACTGCTACCACCCTGTCCGATACCCAATGCATAAATTGCTCCTTTCTTCCATCCGTTTTTATGAGAGGTATCCTCTTTAATGGTTTTCTCGCTTGTCGACTGGATCTCTTTAATTGATTTATCCTGTGCAATGACTGTATAATAAACACATAGAGATCCTATTAAAAAAATTGCTTTTTTCATTTGATAAGGTTTCAATATTTGAGGTAATCAATAGTATTCTTAAGGATTAGCTTTCTTCAGTGAATCCCTGATTTCGACAAGCAATTTATCTGTAGAGCTAAGTTCCTGAACCGTGTTAACCGGAGGAGGTGTTTCACGTTTCAGCTTATTGATTGCTTTAACCATCAAAAAGATTGCAAAAGCCATGATGGCAAAATTCAAGGCAACAGTAATGAAACTTCCGTAAGCAAACACAGGACCCATTGCTTTAGCCTGGGCTATAGGCAGGCCTGTTGGAATTCCTTTTTGTAATGGTATATAAGCATTGCTGAAATCAGGAGCACCTACAACACTTGCTACCAGTGGCATGATCAGGTCATTGATAACTGAATCAACGATCTTTCCAAATGCACCACCAATGATCACACCGACAGCAAGATCAATAACATTTCCTTTAACTGCGAACTCTTTAAATTCTTTAAAGAAACCCATAAACTGTGTTTTAGAAATTTGGAGATGAAGGCCATGAACACATGCAAAATAGTAAGAATACCAGTTTATTAATAGTAATCTCTTATTTTTTTATACCCGGATAATGCATGTCTAGTGATTTCAACAATCGATGCAATTCTTTTGCAACAAGATATTCTTTATACCAGTTTTGATCGGCGGGTATGATCATCCAAGGAAAATTATTACAGTATTCAAAACAGTCTTCATACATCTCATAATACTGTGGCCTGAACGCTGCTTCAGTAAAGTCCTTCTCATTATATTTCCATTGTTTTCTTGGATCATGAATTCGTTCATTCAATCTTTCCTGCTGCTCTTCTTCAGAAACATGCAAATAGAATTTCAGAATATGCGTGTTATTATGTTCATGAAGCAACATTTCAAAATCATTAATGGCCTTCATTCTTTTTTTAGCTTCATCATCATTGATCCATCTGTGCACTCTTGTAACAAGTACATCTTCATAATGTGAACGGTTGAAAACCTGGATCATTCCTTTAGCCGGAGCTGCTTTGTGAATTCGCCAAAGAAAATCATGTGATAGTTCTTCTTCAGTTGGAGCTTTATATGATTTCACGGTTACCCCCTGTGGATTCATCTGTCCAAACACATTCCTGATCAATCCATCCTTTCCACTTGCATCCATTCCCTGCAATACAACAAGTACAGAGAACTTTGATTGTGCGTATAGAACATTCTGCAGATCATCCAGTTCTTCCTGGATCTTCTTCATCTCATCTTCAACAGATTCTTTATTGATATCCTTTGGTGATTTTGTACTGATGTCTTTCAATGATATCCTTGGCATATTCAATGGTTTGATTAAAGTTAATTAAATTGGCGGCACAGATGAAATCAGAGCAGACGGTCAACTGGCTATTATTTATCATCCTTTCATTTATTTGGGGCAGTTCTTTTATATTGATGAAAGAAGGACTTCATTCCCTCAATGCCTATCATGTTGCATCATTAAGAATGTTATCCGGCGGGATAGTTTTATTACCTGTTGCTTTCAAACAATGGAACAATTATACATGGCAATACAAGAAATGGATTTTACTATCAGGTCTGCTTGGTAGTTTTTTTCCTGCATATCTTTTCTGCATTGCTGAAACCCGCATCAGTTCTGCACTAGCAGGTTTCCTTAATTCAACCACACCAATTCTGACGATGATGATCGGGGCAATCATCTTCAAAACAATGTTCACACGGATTAAGTGGACAGGAGTGATCATTGGACTGACAGGCATGGCATTGCTGTTCTTATCTGAGCGCGCTGATTTCACCAACTTAATATTCAGCTCACTGGTTGTGATCGCTACTATTTGTTATGCGATGAATGCAAATCTTGCAGCAGCAAAACTAAAGACGATCGGACCAACCAATATAGCCGCACTCGCATTTGCAATGCTGATCCCACCTTCACTTATTGCTCTTGCCCTCACAGGCTTCTTTTTACTTGATTTCAGTTCAGGTGCTGTATTATATTCTATTGGAGCATCATCTTTATTAGGTATTGCAGGCACTGCAATAGCCACGATATTATTTTACAGGTTATTGAAACGAGCCGGCGCTCTTTTCGCTTCCATGGTCACTTATGGAATTCCTTTCGTTGCACTTCTTTGGGGATTGATTGCCGGAGAAACCATCCATGGCGTCCAGATCATCGGGCTGGTGGTGATTTTAGCGGGGGTGATGTTGGCGAATTATAAGAAGACGTAGAAGACGTAGAAGGAATACACAGAATTAAATCCTAATAAAAAAGGGTGCCTTCTCAGCACCCCTTCCATGTATTCTATGTATTCCATGTATTCTTCGTATTCCCCGATTTCTCACACCGTCATTATCTCTTTCTCCTTCGCCGCCAAATGCTTTTCTACAAATGAAATATACCTGTCGGTCAGTTGCTGAACTTCTTCTTCAGCATCTTTACAAACATCTTCACTTAAACCATTCTTCTGAAGTTTCTTGATATTTTCCATTGAATCCCTGCGGATACTGCGGATAGCAACTTTTGAATGCTCACCTTCTCCCTGTGCCTTCTTCACCAGCTCCTTCCTTCTTTCTTCTGTCAGCGGCGGAAGGAATAACCTGATCATATTACCATCATTCTGTGGAGTAACCCCAATATTTGCATTGATGATCGCCCTTTCAATCGGCTGAAGCATATTCTTTTCCCATGGCTGGATGGTAAGTGTTCTTGCATCCAAAACCGATACATTTGCTGCCTGGTTGATCGGCGTAGGGTTGCCATAATAATCCACCACAATTCCATCTACCAGGTTAGGATTTGCCTTTCCCGCACGAACTTTTACGAGTTCATTTTCCAAATGGCTAATGGCTTTTTGCATGGTATCTTCTGCATGCAACAGAATACTATTTAATTCGTCTGACATACTCCTTTACATTAATTGGCTGCAAACCTACATTAATTAAAAAAGCATACAAAAAAGGCAGTAAAAATTTTGGGATTAGTTCTCCTGTCCGGCCATTGTTTTTGTAGAGAGCTTCACAATGCTGGGCGCCTTGACTTCTGTCTCAATATCCATTTCTACAATAACAGCTGGCCTGCGACGATTGCGGGTCATGCTCATCCAACCAACCATTGAATAGAATACCAGGATTAAACCTGATAATAAAATGGTACTGCCAAGATCACTTAATACAAACACTATAGTAGTGCAAACAATAGTGAATAATGACAGGCTGAGACTCACCATTCTATGGTTCATTCCGCAATCCAGTAAAATATGATGGATATGATTTCTGTCGGCAGTGAACGGTGAACGCCTGTTCCAGATCCTGATAGCAAAAACCCTGAGTGTATCAAGTAAAGGAACCACCATAACGGTAAAACCGATTGCAGGAGACGCTTTTAAAGGAAGAGCTACCCCCGGAGTCTGTGCTGTTTCAATGAATTTGATCACCAGGACCGATGTTACTGTACCAATCAGCATTGAACCGGTATCACCCATAAAGATCTTTGCCGGCTGATAATTAAAGATCAGGAACGCTACAACTGATCCGGCCATGCCAAAACTTAAGATAGCATAGGCAAACTGGTCGTTCAAAAGAAAATAGAATCCAAAGAAAGTAGTAGCTATAACGCCAAGACTACCTGCCAATCCATCAACCCCATCGATCAGGTTGAAAGAATTGATCACCACCATTACAGTAAAATAAGTGAGAACGAGGCTGACAGCTTCAGGCAATTCATTGAACCCAAAGATACCATGCAGCGAAAAAAGTTGAACCTCAGCACAATAGATCACCAGGAAGGATGCAATAACCTGCCCGATGAACTTTTTTACAGGTGAAATGATGAGAATATCATCCTTCAATCCCAAAAAGAAAATAACTACTGTGGCAGCAAGAATAAATTTAATTTCAGGATTATTTTGAAAGGGAATTGATACCAGCACAGAAATTATAAAACCTGCAAAAATTCCCAGGCCTCCCAGGGCAGGAATGGGTGTTTCGTGTACTTTTCTTTCATCCGGAATATCAAATAGACGCTTACGCTCCGATACCGTGATGATCACCGGTATGGCGAGATAAGTTATTGCAAATCCGCAAATTAGAGAAAGTAAAACTTCAAACATTTATTAGATCTTGGTAAGTTCGAACGTTAAGGTTAGGTGCAAATTAACCTTTGTTTTCATATAATACAAAGTCATAAACTACCCAACCCTTTATTTATTGCCTCGACACTTATGTTCTTATGATGGTTGCTGCAGCTTTTTTTGCAGGCAACCAGGAAGCTGCCAGCGAGATGGTCAGTACTGTAAGCAGCACCACCAAAATATCTGTGATCTTCAGGTCAACGGGATAATAACTGATCAGGAAGGTACCTCCCTGTATCGGCACCAGCTTGAATTTTTCCTGGGCCCAACAAATAAAAACAGCCAGTAAGGTTCCGCTCACCGCACCAATACAGGCCAGCAGCAGGCCCTCACTCAGGAAGATCTTTTGAACCAGTTTGTTACTGGCGCCCAAAGATTTCAGCACTCCGATATCTTCTTTCTTTTCAAGAACCAGCATACTCAATGCTCCTACCAGCGTAAAAGCAGCCACCACCAGCATCAGTGTCAGGATTCCATAGATCGCATACTTTTCGATGGTCATTACACTGTACAGGCTTTTATTCTGCTCGTACCGGGTTTCCACAACATATTGTTTTCCAAGTATATCCTGTAGTCTCTTCTTTACATTACTTTCCGAAGCACCCGGGTTAAGGGAAAACTCAAGGCTTCCGTACTCATTAATTCCATATCCCAGCATATCCCTCATAAACTGGAGAGACGTGATCGCATATTTATTGTCGATATCCTGCTGGATAAAAAATGTTCCGGTTGTAATGATATTATCCGCCGAAAATGCCTGCAGCGGATCAATGGAATTAATATTGATTCCAGGTTTGAACAGGAAGGCCGTTAAAGGATACATATTCTGGTCGCTGTAAAGCCCTAATGCATTTTCTACCCCACTGCCCAGTATCACTCCACTTTTACCTTCCGAACCCAGGTCGTATTTACCCCGAATGATCTTCCCCGAAACCCCGGAAACTTTATTAAAATTAGAATCCACTCCTTTCAGGTACACGATCACCTGCACATCTCCATTCTGAAGCAAGGCCTTGTCTTCGATGATCAGGGAATATTGGGCAACTCCTGGATCAGATTGAATTTTCTTCAACTGTTCCGGTGTCAGCAACATCTTTTTCCCTTCAGCCGGAACCACCCGCATATCAGCATAAAAAGTGGAATAGAGAGATTTCACCAATCCTTCAAAACCATTGAAAACACTGAGCAAAACAATGAAAGCTGCCGTGATCACAATGATCGCGACCATGCTCACCCAGGCAATGATATTGATGGCATTGGTTGATTTCTTTGCTTTAAAATACCGCCAGGCAAAGAGGAAATGCATTAATTAATGGTATTGGTTGTAGTGAGGTTATTCTCCTTTATCCTCGTTGATCTTCTTAAATAATTCTTCCATTTTGAAGACCTGGTCCAATGTATCATCCTGGAAAAATTTCAATTCAGGCATTCTTCTTAACTGTTTTCCAACTCTTGCAGTCAGCTCCTTTTTGATTTCCCAGGCCCTGTCTTCTATTTTCTTAACAGCCGTTTTGTTATCAGCAGCTTTGAATATGGATAGATAAATTCTCGCTTCCAGCAGATCAGGTGTCACTTTCACAGATGAAATCGAAACCATCCCACCATCAACAATATTAAGTCCCAATCGCTGAAAGATCTGGTTTAGTTCTTCCTGCAGTAACCCTGCCACCTGTTTCTGTCTTTTTCCTTCTTGCATATAGATCCTATTGAAAGTAAAGGTAGTTAATTTACTTTTGCCGACTATTTACATCTTCATGAAGAGATTCCTTATCGTCCTTCGATACCTTAAAGACCAGAAAAGCAAGATCGCCCTGTACATCATGACGAACCTTCTGGCTGTTCTTTTTTCATTGATATCACTTGCATTAATCGCACCATTTCTGAAAATGCTTTTCGGAATGGATAAACTGATGGATACCCAGCCGGAATTCAGTTATTCGGCCAATGGTTTCCTCAATTACGTAAAATATTATATCAGCCAGCTGATCACACAGCACGGCGCACAATACGCCCTGGGAGCCATTTGTATTCTGATCATCTGTGGGATTTTCATGAAGAATCTCTTCATCTATCTTTCCTATCGGTTACTTGCCCCCATGCGGAACCTCGTACTGCAAAGATTACGTGCCGACCTGTTCACCAAGATCCTTGAATTACCTATCGGCTATTTCACCGAACAACGAAAGGGAGATATCATCAGCCGAATGAGCAACGACTCCAACGAAATTGAATGGAGCGTGATCAGCACCCTGGAAGCACTGATCCGTGAACCCCTCACTATTATCATTATCCTGGTGATGTTGATCGTGTTGAGTCCTACCCTGACTGTTTTCATCTTCATCATGCTTCCGATCGCAGGATTTATAATTGGAAGGATATCACGCTCGCTGAAGAAACAATCAACGGCCGCGCAGGAAGAACAGGGCATCCTGATGTCCATTCTCGATGAAACACTTACAGGGCTAAGGGTGATCAAAGCATTTAATGCTGAAAAAATGGTTCGTGGGAAGTTTTTCAAAAGTAACGATACCCTGAATCACCTAAGAAATAAAATGATCTTCCGCCGCGACCTGGCATCGCCCATGTCAGAGTTCCTGGGTGTTGTGGTGATGGCTTCTGTACTCTGGTTTGGAGGACAGCTTGTTCTCGAGCAGCAGCTGATGGAGCCTGATGCTTTCATAACCTATATTGTTTTCTTTACCCAGATCATCAACCCTGCAAAAGGATTGTCGACCGCATTTTATAATGTTCAACGAGGTTCATCGGCCATTAAAAGAATTGAAGAGGTTTTGAATGCCCCAGTAACAGTCCAGGAACCGGCAAAACCGCTGGAACTGAAAGAATTCAGAGAATCGATCGAATTCAAAAATGTGAGCTTTGCTTATAATGATGTGACGATCCTGGATAATATCAACCTAAAGATCAAAAAAGGTACGACCGTGGCATTGGTAGGCTCTTCCGGTGCCGGTAAATCAACGTTGGCCGACCTGATCCCGAGGTTTCATGATGTAACGGGCGGAGAACTACTGATCGATGGAAAGAACATTAAGGATTATAGCCTGCACTCGCTTCGTTCACAAATGGGAATTGTAACCCAGGAACCGATCCTATTCAATGATAGCATTGCCAACAATATTGCCCTCGGAACGGATAATGCACAACCCGCAGCTATTGAATCGGCCGCTAAAGTGGCCAATGCTCATCTCTTTGTTTTAAATAAAGATGAGCAGTATGATACCAATATTGGTGACCGTGGTTCCAAACTCAGTGGGGGCGAGCGCCAGCGCGTAACTATTGCAAGAGCCGTGTTAAAAAATCCTCCGATCCTTATACTCGATGAAGCCACTTCATCTCTCGATACGGAAAGTGAAAAGCTGGTCCAGGATGCTATCAACAAAATGATGCAAAACCGCACCAGTATTGTGATTGCGCACAGACTCAGCACCATCAGGCATGCCGATGAGATCATTGTTTTACAAAAAGGAAGGATCGTTGAAAGAGGAACTCACCAGGAATTGATCGACCAGGACGGCTTCTATCGCAAGCTCGTTGAAATGCAGGAAGTAAGGTAAGTTGAAAATTACCTAATTTCCGTCCCTCAATAAAACGTAACATGAGAAGACGGAAATTTTTATTCACTGCATCACTGGTGCTGGTTGCCATGTATGCCAGCGCTCAATTGAAACAATTGAGTTTCGACCAGGCTTTTAAAGGTAGTCCCACTAATATTACCAAACCAATGGTATCTATTACCGGTTGGGCCGACGATGAGCATTATCTTGAAATGAGAAGGGATTCCGGCGGAGCCAAACTCTATTCAGTAGAAGTTAAAACAGGCAAAGCAGTTCCTTACACAGCAAATAAAACAGCCAGTACTACTCCATCCGCAAAGGACCTGGGATTGAAGGATGTCAAGAACCTTACTGCATCTCCTGATGGAAAATATGTTGCTTACACCCGAAACAACGATTTCTATATCATGGAACTGGCTTCGAAAAAAGAAAGCCGTGTTACCAATGACGGGACAGACCTGATCCTGAACGGATATGCTTCATGGATCTATTTTGAAGAAATTCTTGGAAGAGCCAGCAGGTACAAAGCATTCTGGTGGTCGCCCGACAGCCGGAACATCAGCTTTATGCGTTTTGATGATACACAGGTACCGATGTTCCCGATCTATGTTGCGGACAGCACCCATGGATACCTTGAGAATACCCGTTATCCAAAACCAGGTGATAAGAATCCTGAAGTAAAGATCGGCATGGTAACCGTGGATAATCCTTCTGCTATTACATGGGCGGATTTTAATGAAAAGGACGACCAGTATTTCGGTCAGCCGATGTATTCTCCTTCCGGAGAACTCTGGATTCCCTGGATGCCCAGGAGCCAGGATGAGCTGAAGATCTTTGCGATCGACAGGAAGACCGGTTCAAAAAAAGAGATCTATACTGAAAAACAGAAGACCTGGATAGACCTTGATGAATCCAACAGGATCGAATTTTTGTCTGGAAATAAAGGTTTTATCCTGAAGAGTGATAAAGATGGATGGGATAATCTTTACCTCCATGACGCTACAGGAAAGCAGCTCAACCAGATCACCCAGGGCAATTTCTGGGGAACCAGTATTATAAAGGTTGATGAAAAGGCAAAGCAGATCTATTTCCGTTCAAGAAAAGAAAACTCTGCAAGATTCGACTTTTATAAAGTTGGATTCGATGGGAAAGGCCTGACAAGGTTAAGCTTTGGAGATTATTCCCACGATATGGTGATGTTGAGTCCGAACGCTAAATATTTCATCACTGCTTATTCAAATGTAAGCACACCGACCACTATGGCAGTTGCGGATATGAAAGGAAAAGTGATCAGGGAGATCTGGAACAGCAAAGGTGCTGATTTTGATAAATATGCCATTCCAAAAACAGAGCTGACAAGAGTAAAGTCATTTGATGGGAAATTCGATCTCCCTGTGGTGATCACATATCCAATCAATTTCGATCCAAATAAGAAGTACCCGGTGATGGTAAGCATTTATGGCGGACCGAATGCAGGAACTGTATACGACAGGTGGAGAGCTCCGGTTGGTGCAAACATGTGGTGGGCACAGGAAGGCATGATCCAGGTGGCTTTTGACAACAGGAGTTCAGGTCATTTTGGAAAAGAAGGACTGAACTATATCCACAGGCAATTGGGTAAGTATGAAATTGAAGATTATATGGCTTGCGCGAAATACCTGCGCGATCAGAAATGGGTTGACACCAATAAAGTTGCTATCACAGGTGGAAGCTTTGGAGGGTATATGACGGCCATGGCATTGACCTATGGATCAGATTATTTCACTCATGGAATTGCTAATGCTTCAGTAACAGACTGGCATTTGTATGATACTCATTACACCGAAAGGTTCATGGACACTCCGGGTGAAAACCCTGAAGGATATAAGAATACTTCTGTAATGGCTTATGCTGACCGTTATAAAGGGTTGCTGCGCATAGTTCATGGAACAACTGATGATAATGTGCACATGCAGAACAGTATTCAGTTAATTGATAAGCTCCAGGAGTTGGGCAAGCACTTCGAGTTCATGGTATATCCAAACGAGCGCCATGGAATTGGGGCCAACAGCCAGAATAAGCAGATCCACAACCGTAATGAAGCATATCGTTTCATTTACCAGAACCTGATCGGCAAGCCAATGCCTGAGCAGTTTTGGGGTCAGAGGGGAACGCCTGCGAGAAGAGGGTTCTAACGGGCTGAACGCCCGAAGGGCGGGCAGAACGCCTTTTCAAAATCGGAAATCGGAAATCGGTAATCAGAAGACAAAACGGAAATCGGAAATCGGTAATCGAAAAAATACAAAAGCCGCTGAGTGTAAAACTTCAGCGGCTTTTTTGTATTCGTTTCCGATTTTCGATTACCGATTTTCGATTTCCCAACTCCCAACTCCCAACTCCCAACTCCCAACTACTTATTCATCGTCTGCTTTGCCTCAATACTCAACGTAGCATGCGGAACGGCTCTCAATCGGGCTTTGTCGATTAGTTTTCCGGTCACACGGCAGATACCGTATGTTTTGTTCTCGATCCTGATCATTGCTTTTTCCAGGTGATCAATATAGTTGATCTGACGGCTGGCCATCTGTGCCAGTTGTTCCCTTTCCATACTCATACTTCCATCTTCCATGGTCATATAGCGGTTCTCAGTTTCATCACCACCCATTTCGTCTTTACGGGTGATCAATCCCTGTAGGTAAGCCAATTCCTTCTTTGCCTGGTCTAATTTCTTCTGGATAAGTTCCCTGAACTCCTGAAGTTCTGCATCACTGTATCTCATGGTTGGTCCTGATTGTGTGGTTTCTGGCGAATCAAGCACTGACTTGATAAATTCAGGTTCGTACTTTTTAACCGTTTTAGTTTTAATTTCTGGTATTACAACAGGCTTGGGAGGAGCTTGCACTTTCTTTGGCGCCGGAGGTGGCGGCGGAGGAGGTGCAGCAACGGGCTGTTTTACTTCAGCCATTACCTTGGTTTCCTCTTTTTTAGCCACAGGCTTCTGCTCTTTCGAAGGAACAGTTTTTTTAACCTCTGGCTTTACAGCCTCCTTAACGACTGGTTTTGCAACGGGTTTGGATACAGGTACTTTTTCAGCAACCTTTGCCGCTTTCTTCACCGGGGCAGCAGCTTTCTTTGCCGGAGCTTTCGGAGCGGGCTTCGCAGCAGCAGCTTTGGAAGCAGTTGCTTTTGGAGCGGCAGCTTTAGCAGCCGGTTTCGCTGTTTTGGAAGCTTTCGCAGGCGCCGCTTTTACAGCAGCTTTTTTTGCCGGAGCAGCTTTCTTTACCGGGGTAGATTTCTTTGCAGCTTTTGGAGCGGCTTTCTTCTTGGTTGCCATACTGTTAGGCTTTTTTTGTAACTAACACTTTTAAGGGAATATCATTAACCTCAATTTCAGTGCCATCAGCAATTTCCGGTACCAGCTCAAGTTCATCGGCCAAAATCTCGGCGCTAATATAATTTCCAAAGTGTAGAATGGATGATTTCAGATCTTCAGTTCCGGTGATCTTTACACTGATCCTGTCAGTCAGATCATACCCGTTATCCTTCCTGATCTTTTGAATCCTGTTTACCAGCTCTCTCGCATGACCTTCCTGCTCCAATTCCGGGGTTACGGTAATGTCGAGTGCAACCGTCAACATGTCCTTATTCGCAACCATCCATCCCGGAATATCTTCGCTGATAATTTCTACCTCATTGATTTGTAATATTAAGGGTTCGCTATCAATTAACAAAGAGAAACTGCCTTCCTTTTCAAATTTTGCAATGTCTTCCTGGCTAAATTCTGCCAGTTTTGCACTCACCTGCTTCATCTTTCCACCGATCTTCTTACCCAGCACACTGAAATTCGGCTTGATCTTCTTACTGATAAAGGAATTATCTGATCCCAAAAACTCGATCTCCTTTACATTCACCTCTGATTTCACAAGCTCGCTGATCTTTTCGATCTGCTCCTTCATGCTTTCACTGAATACAGGGATCAGGACTTTCTGTAAAGGCTGACGAACCTTGATGTTTACCTTTTTTCTCAGCGACAGTACCAGGGAACTGATATCCTGGGCCATTCCCATTCTTTCCTCCAGCGATTGATCGATCTTTCCAGGATCAGCTTTCGGAAATAAAGCATGGTGAACTGATTCTTCCTTATTCCTTCCAGTCACGGCATTCAGGTTCCGGAACAGGTTATCACTGAAGAATGGCGATATAGGAGCCATCAGTTTAACTACTGTTTCCAGGCATTCATATAATGTCTGGTAAGCACAGATCTTGTCAAACTCATAATCACCTTTCCAGAATCTTCTCCTGCAAAGTCTTACATACCAGTTACTTAAATGCTCATCCACGAAATCTTCAATAGTCCTGCCCGCATGAGTTGGCTCATAGTCATCCATATACTGGTTAACTGTCCGGATCATGGAGTTAAGGGATGATAGGATCCATCGATCGATCTCAGGACGCTTCTCTACAGGGATATACTCTTCTTCAAACCGGAAGCCATCAACATTGGCATAAAGGGCGAAGAACTGGTAGGTATTATATAAGGTGCCAAAGAACTTACGCTGAACTTCCCGGATCCCTTCAATATCAAATTTCAAACTATCCCATGGCGAAGCGTTTGTGATGAGGTACCAGCGGGTAGCATCAGCTCCAAACTTTTCAATAGTTTCAAACGGATCCACTACATTACCCAGGCGCTTACTCATCTTATTTCCATTCTTATCAAGCACCAGTCCATTAGCCACGCAGGTCTGGTAAGCCACACTATCAAACAGCATTACTGCTATTGCGTGCAGGGTATAGAACCAGCCCCTGGTCTGGTCAACCCCTTCAGCAATAAAGCTGGCAGGGAAATTCTTTTCAAACACTTCCTTATTTTCAAACGGATAATGCCACTGAGCATAAGGCATAGCCCCCGAATCAAACCAAACATCTACCAGGTCAGGAACCCGCTTCATTGGTTTACCCGATTCACTTACAAGGATGATCTCATCCACATAGGGTTTGTGCAGGTCCAGGATCCCTTCGTGCAGGTAAGTTTTGTTCACATCTCCTCCCAACACTTCATTGGCCTTACGGATCCCGGCATTCAGTTCTTCAATGGATCCAATACATACCTGCTCCGATCCATCCTCAGTTTTCCAGATGGGAAGCGGCGTTCCCCAATACCTTGAACGGCTCAGGTTCCAGTCTACCATATTTTCAAGCCAGTTACCGAAACGGCCATCGCCTGTTGACTTAGGCTTCCAGTTGATGGTCTTGTTCAGTTCAACCATCCTATCTTTTACTGCTGTAGTTCTAATGAACCAGGCATCCAGCGGATAATACAGGATCGGCTTATCAGTTCTCCAGCAATGAGGGTAATTGTGTTCGTATTTTTCAACCTTGAATGCCCTGTTCTCTTTTTTCAGCTTAACGCTGATATCAACATTGACATCCACGTATTCTTTATCATCCTTATAATTCTTGACAAAACGGCCACTGAATTCACCCAGTCCATCAACAAATTTTCCTTCGCGGTCAACCAAGGTGAGAATTCCGATACCATATTTCTTTCCAACACGATAGTCATCCGCACCAAATGCCGGAGCAGTATGAACGATTCCGGTACCATCTTCAGTGGTTACAAAGTCGCCTACTAATACTCTAAACGGATCACCACCGGCCTTCTCCGCTGTATTCGCTTCATAAGGAAGCAATTGCTCATAGCGGCAACCTTCAATTGTTGATCCTTTGAATTCAGCCAGGATCTTCCATGGAAGTAGCTTATCGCCTTCTTTATATCCATCGAAATCACCATTCTCCCCTTCAGGCTTGAAATATTTTCCAATGAGATCCTTTGCAAGGATCACATTTACAGGAAGATGGGTGTATGGATTGAAGGTTTTTACAATTACATAATTGATATTGGCGCCAACTGTCAGACCAAGGTTTGAAGGAAGCGTCCATGGGGTGGTGGTCCAGGCAAGGAAAAACAATTCGTCTGCTGCATTTTCCAATTTTTCAAAAAGGAAGGCTGACTGCTCATTCTTCAAAGCTTTGAACATGGCCACCGCCGAAGTATCCTTCACCATTTTATATGTCCCAGGCTGGTTCAATTCATGAGAACTCAAACCTGTACCGGCTGCAGGAGAATATGGCTGAATGCTTACACTCTGGTAGAGGAAGTCTTTTTTAAACAGTTCAGAAAGGATCCACCAAAGTGTTTCAATGTATTTATTATCAAAAGTTATATACGGATCTTTCAGATCAACCCAGTAACCCATTTTCTGGGTAATCTCATCCCACTTATCCTTGTATTTGAGAACTTCCTTCCTGCAGGTCTCATTATATTCAGCAACAGAGATCTTTTTGCCAATATCTTCTTTGGTTATTCCAAGCATTTTTTCCACACCCAGTTCTACGGGAAGACCGTGCGTATCCCATCCACCCTTGCGTTTTACCTGGAAACCCTGCATGGTTTTATACCTGCAAACAAGATCTTTTAGTGTACGGGAGATCACGTGGTGAATTCCGGGCATACCATTTGCGGAAGGTGGTCCTTCGTAGAATACGAATGGTTCAGCGCCTTCGCGAAGGGTTACGCTTTTCTCGAATGCCTGTTCTGATTTCCATTTTTCGAAGATCTCTTTCTCGAAGGCAGGAAGATTAAGTTGACCAAACTCTTTGTATCTGTTCGACATAATATATAAAGGTCGCAAAGGTACAGAATTAAAGAAAGTTGAGAGAGTGTTTAAGATTTATTAAAAACTTAGCCGAAATCAATTTTGGCATGGTTTCTGGAAAGATTTTAAGAGTAAAACGATAACAGGATATCACCCTTGATATCTCCAAAATATTCAAGTTTTTTTCTACGGTTTAGGGTTTAGGGGTTAAAAAGGGGAGTATCTACTCCCCTTTACTTTTTAACCGATATGAAGAGTTTCCGTACCACCCGTTTTTAATCTCTGATAAAACCTGTGGTGAAACCTGAAAACAGGACCAATTCTTACGAAAACCAGCTGTTAAGGCCAGTTCCAGGAAAACATACTTATGCCGGCGTTCATTCATGACGCCGGTTTTTTGTTTTAAAACATGATCAAAGTCATACCATCCTTCCCCTCTTCTCCACTTCTTCACTTCATCACTTCTCTAATTTTGCCCCATGCTTAAGGAAAACCTTCTCCAGAAATATAATGTACCCGTACCACGGTACACCAGTTATCCAACAGTTCCCAATTGGAATGATCACATTGACAAACAACAGTGGATCTCCAATTTCCGGGAACAGTTCAGCATTCATAATAAAAAAGAGGGAATCAGTTTGTACCTGCACCTTCCTTTTTGTGAATCGCTCTGTACTTATTGCGGGTGTAATAAAAAGATCACCACTAACCACTCCGTGGAAGGCGAATACCTTGATGTAATAATTAAGGAATGGAATCTTTACCTGGAACTTATGGATGCTCCTCCGGTCATCCGCGAGATCCACCTGGGAGGAGGAACACCTACTTTCTTTTCACCGGCGAATCTTGGAAGATTGATGAATGCGTTGTTTGATAAGGCAATGATCCATCCGGACCATGAATTTTCTTTTGAAGGTCATCCCAACAATACCACCTTTACACACCTGAAAGCGCTATATGACCTTGGTTTCAGACGTGTAAGCTTTGGGGTACAAGACAATGATCCAGAGGTTCAAAGGATCATCAACCGCATCCAGCCGGTTGAAAATGTAAAGAAAGTGACGGAATGGGCCCGCGAGATAGGGTACAAATCAGTGAATTATGACCTGATCTATGGCTTGCCCAAGCAAACCCTGGCCTCCATTGAAAGAACGGTAAAAGAGTGTATTGAGCTGAAACCTGACAGGATCGCATTTTATAGTTACGCCCATGTTCCCTGGACCAGCAAGGGACAAAGATTATTTGATGAGAACGATTTACCCGGTCCTTCCGAAAAACTGGCGCTGTACCATTTAGGTAAAGAGTTGTTTACTGCAAACGGGTATACTGATATAGGCATGGATCATTTTGCCCTGCCGGGAGACGAATTATTCATTGCCCACCAGGAAGGAAGGATGCACCGGAACTTTATGGGATACACTACCCAGAATACTTCCATGCTGTTGGGTCTTGGCGTTTCCAGTATCAGTGATGCCGGAAATGCATTTGCCCAAAACAATAAAACCATTCATGATTATTACCGGATGATCAATGCCGGCGAACTGGCTATTGAAAAAGGATATTTTTTGAGTGAAGAGGACCTGGCTTTCAGGAAGTACATCCTTGACCTTATCTGCAGGGGAAAGGTTGAATTCCAGCCTGAACACAGGCACCTTATTGCGGAAAGGTCCATGCAAAAACTGGTTGACCTGAAAGCTGATGGTCTGCTCAATTTTGTAGGCGCTGAAAGCATCCAGGTAACCCCCTCAGGAAGAAATTTCATCCGTAATATCTGCAGCGCCATTGATCAGTACCAACTGACGAAGGAGGGGAGTAAGTTTAGTAAGGCGATCTAGGGTCATGCAAAATCGGAAATCGGTAATCGGTAATCGTAAAGAATACAAAAGCCGCGGGTTCAAAACTCCGCGGCTTAATATTTTCGATTCCCGATTACCGATTTCCCATTTCATTCCCCCTTCCCGATTCCCCCTTCCCGATTCCTCAACCTTTTATACACCCTAATCGCACTCATCAACAAAACAATAAAACCTGCCAGTCCTACCAAACCCCATAATGCACTCAACTCCTGCTTTACTACTACAAGCATCACGACTGCCACCAGGATGATCGTTGCCACTTCATTCCAGATCCTTAACTGGTTTGAACTGTGCTTAAAAATCCCCTTCGTCTGTTGTGCATAAATTACATGCAGGGAATAGTGATAGGCAAACAGCAGTATTACAAATACCAGCTTAACCACTAACCATCCAGGTAGAACTCCCAGCAGCGCCCAGATCCAGCTGCCAAAGATCAGCGTCAGCACCGCAGAAGGCCAGGTGATCCCAAACCACAATCTTTTGATCATGATCCTGAATTGGTTCTGCAATATGGAACGTTCTGGTTCATCTTTGTCCAGCGCTTCCCTGTTATAAATGAATAAACGCACGATGTAAAACATCCCGCTAAACCAGGTAACTATAAAAATAATATGAAGTGCCTTGATGTAATTGTACATGGTACTATTGTAAGATCATCGATGTATTTCCCTGCTTCACCTGTTGCACCCAACCCGAGATGGCCTTCACCCATAGTGGATGAACATTCAGGCATGGGATCATTGTAAAGCTTTCGCCACCGGCTTCCATGAATTCATGTTTTCCTTCCTCGGCGATCTCCTCCAGGGTTTCAAGACAATCACTTACAAATGCAGGACAAGCCACCAGCAATTTCTTCACCCCTTCACCAGGCAATTCTTCCAAACGCTTTGCTGTATAGGGTTTCAGCCATTCTTCCCTTCCCAGCCTTGACTGGAACGACATTCCAAATTTCCCTTCGGGAATATTCAGCATGGAAGCGATTCTTTGCGTGGTCACCCAACACTGGTGACGATAACATTGCTTATGTGCGGCAGAATCGACTTCACAACAGTTTTCGACCTTCAGGCAATGCTGACCAGTAATGTCACCTTTTTTAATATGTCTTTCCGGAACACCATGGTAACTGAATAATATCTGGTCATAATCCTGTTGCAAAAATGGCTTTATGGAATCAGCCAGTGCTTCGAGGTAATTCGCTTCATCATAATATGGCTTGATGAATTCCAGTTTGAAAGGATAATTCCCCTTTTTAAAAACCTGTTTTGCATATTCAACGGCTGTCTCGTAGGAAGACATGGCATAATGAGGATACAAAGGAACAGCGATCACTTCCTCAACACCCTGCTTTGCCAGGTTCTCGTAAGCCAGCTTCACACTTGGATTTCCGTAGCGCATGGCAATTTCAACAGGTTCTGTTACCTGTTCCTGCAAAGCCGATTGCAATTGTTTTGTCAGCACGATGAGCGGCGACCCTTCTTTCCACCAGATGGATCTATAAGCCGCTGCAGATTTAGGAGAACGGAAAGGAACAATGATTCCCCGAACCAGTAAAAGACGCAACAGGTATGGATAATCGATCACACGCTCATCCATCAGGAATTCATCCAGGTAGCGCTTAACATCTTTTACTTCAGTTGAATCCGGTGAACCCAGGTTCATCAAAATGATACCACGTTTCATAGTTACAAAAGTATGGGCAGGATCAGTCATAAAAGCCAATCTACCAGCCACATAGAAAAATTATATTCATCATAGAATTATATGATTATAATCAGGTATGGTTTTGACAGTTCAATGACACAAAAATTCGGAAGCGCAGGTGTATCCAAGTATTTTTGCGTCAGAATCTTAGAATCATCATGCAGGGATTGAATACTCAGGAAATTTCAAAGTTCTGGATAGCAGGGATCAACTACAAGAAGACCGATGCTTCTATCAGGGGACAATTCGCCATCAATGAAGATCAGTATGCCAACGTACTTGACCTGGCCAAAAAGTATGGCGTCAAAGAGCTGTTTATTCTTTCCACCTGTAACCGCACTGAGATCTATGGCATGGCCAATGAATCCCAGGTGCTGGTAGACCTGCTTTGTTCCGAAACTGCAGGTTCTTCAGAAACATTTAAAGAACTTGCTTATATCAAGCAGGGAACTGATGCGATCGAGCATTTGTTCAGTGTAGGTGCCGGTCTGGATTCCCAGATCCTCGGTGATTACGAGATCGTTGGGCAGATCAAGAATGCAGTTAAGTTTTCCAAGCAACATAATTTTATTGGTTCTTTCCTCGAAAGACTGGTTAACTCAGTACTTCAATCATCCAAAAATGTAAAGAACGGTACAGAGATCAGCGGAGGAACTGTTTCTGTTTCTTTCGCAGCAGTTCAATACATCAGGGAAAAAGTTGCAGATATTCAATCCAAAAAAATCCTGCTTATCGGGGTTGGTAAGATCGGACGCAATACCTGCAAGAACCTGGTTGATTACCTGGGTACCACCAATATTACACTTGTAAACAGGACCACCGAAAAAGCTGCGCAGCTTGCAGATGAATTGGGATTGCATTACAGTCCATATTCAAAGATCTCTCACCAGATCCATGAAGCAGATATCATCCTTGTAGCGACCAATGCTACCCAGCCCACTGTACTTCGTTCGGATATTGAAGGAAGAGGCAGCAAACTTATTATCGATCTTTCCATTCCATATAATGTTGAACACACTGCCGCTGAACTCGAAGGAGTAACCGTGGTGAATGTGGATGAGCTTTCCAAACTGAAGGATGAAACCTTACAGAGAAGAGAGGCTGAAGTTCCAAAAGCAAAAGAAATCATTCGCGAACATATACAGGAGTTCATTGAATGGCATGAACACCGTAAACATGTACCTGTACTTAAAGCGGTAAAACAAACGCTGCAGGCAATTCACGAAGATCCTATCTATTTAAATTTATTTTCCTGCCAGTCAACGCAATCTATCATCCCTGCCGATCACGAAAAGATCCAGAAAGTGATCAATGGAATGGCTTTGAAAATGCGTACAAGAAATGAAAGAGGTTGCCATTATATCGAGGCGATCAATGAGTACATGACTGCAGCAGCAAACTGATCATAATGCAAGAAATCATAAAGATTGGCACCAGGGAAAGCCAGCTGGCGGTATGGCAGGCTACCCAGGTAAAGAACATGCTTGAATCGAATGGCTATGCGGCCGAACTGGTCTATATCAAAAGTGAAGGTGATATTGACCTGTCGACCCCTTTGTATGAAATGGGGGTACAGGGCGTATTTACACGTAGTCTCGATATTGCGATGCTGAATAAACGCATTGATATCGCTGTTCATTCCATGAAAGATGTTCCTACTCAATTGCCAAAAGGAATTATTCAATGTGCAGCATTGAAACGCGGTCCGTATCGCGACCTGATCGTGTATAAAAATGATGCTACTTTCCTGGATGATTTTGAAAGCCATGCAAATGTTGCAACAAGCAGTATCAGGAGAATTGCGCAATGGCTTAACAGGTATCCAAATCATGAAGTTCATAACCTGAGAGGCAATGTAAATACAAGATTGCGCAAGCTTTCAGAAGAGAACTGGAATGGGGCGATCTTCGCGCAGGCAGGATTGGAAAGAATTGACCTTCGACCAGAAACCAGTATTGAACTGAACTGGATGTTACCTGCACCTGCACAGGGAGCGATCATGGTGGTATGCAGGGAAGGCGAAGAGAATGTATTCAATGCCTGCAGATTACTCAATGATGAACACACAGAGATCTGTACTAAAATTGAAAGAGATTACCTGCGTGTATTGATGGGTGGGTGTTCCACTCCGATCAGTGCGTTGGCTGAAGTTAAAGATGGACAAATCCATTTCGAAGGAAATATTCTATCGCTCAACGGAAAACAGAAAGCTGAAGTAAAAGGAGTTTTTGCCATTGATGAATCTGAAGGACTTGGCGCACGGATGGCCGAACAGGTGCTTGCAAATGGAGGTGATGCAATTGTCGCCGAACTCCGAGCGGAACGGCCCGGGCAGAACGGCTGAAAGCCGGGCTGAACGCAGATCTAAGAAAATACAATGCACAACAAAACCATCATATCAACCCGTCCACTTTCGGAAGAGATAATTTCTCTTTCGAAACAAAATGGTATTGATATCATCGTGCATTCTTTCATCGATACAGAACCCATCACAAATCAATCCATTTCAAATTATACCGGTCAACAGATCACTGCAATTTTCACCAGCATGAATGCGGTTGATTCAGTGGTTGATCAATTACATGGTGCAACTGTTCATTGGAAAACTGCAGCCATCGGGAATACCACAAAAGAACTTGCAACAAAATATTTCGGCAACCTGGTAGCAACAGGAAACAATGCATCAGAACTTGCGCAGAATTTGATCAAAGAAGAAGGACCCTTTGTTTTCTTTTGCGGAGATCGGCGACGTGATGAATTACCGGAGATCTTTCATCAACATAACAAACCCCTAACCGAACTGGTAGTGTACAGAACCATAAAGCAATCATCTTCCATCAACCATAACTTTGATGGAATTTTGTTTTATAGTCCAAGCGCGGTTGACAGCTTTTTTGAAAGCAATACTTTGAATGACATGGTAACAGTATTTGCAATTGGAACAACCACTGCGGATACCATCAGAAAATATGTAAACAATGAGATCATTGTTGCCAACCAACCAGGAAAAGTAAACCTGGTGCATACTATGATCGAATATTATAATAACAAGAAATGAGCACATTACAGAACGACCTGCTGTTAAGAGCACTGAAAGGAGAAACATTGCAACGCCCACCTGTATGGATGATGCGCCAGGCAGGAAGATATCTTCCTGATTATATGAAACTGAAAGCAAAGTACGGATTCTTCGAACGTTGCGAGAACCCAGAACTTTCTTCTGAGATCACCATTCAACCTGTTGAACAGGTTGGTGTGGATGCAGCTATCTTTTTCAGTGATATCCTTGTTGTACCAGCAGCGATGGGACTGGAAGTGCAGATGGTAGAAGGTAAAGGTCCGTTGTTGCCTGATCCTATCAAGAACATCAATGATCTGAAAAAATTGATCATTCCTGATGTGAATGAAAAGCTTGGCTATGTATTCGATGGATTGAAGATGACCAAAGAAAAACTTGCTGGTCGTGTACCATTGATCGGTTTTGCCGGTGCTCCATGGACTCTACTTTGCTACATGGTGCAGGGCAAGGGATCGAAAACTTTTGATGAAGCAAAAGGATTCTGTTATTCACAACCTGAAACTGCTCATGCACTTCTGCAGATGATCACTGATACCACCATCGCATATCTGAAAGGACAGGTGAAAGCCGGTGCAGATGTTGTTCAAATATTTGATTCATGGGGCGGATTGTTAAGCCCTGCTGATTTTGAAAATTTCTCCCTGAATTATATTCGCCAGATCGTTGCTGCTTTGAAAGATGAAGTACCTACCATCATTTTCGCAAAAGGTGCATGGTTTGCACTGGAAGAAATGGCTGCAACAGGCGCTCATGGATTGGGTATCGACTGGTGTATCAAGCCAGATCTTGCAAGAAAGTTTGCAGGAAACAATGTAACCCTGCAGGGTAATTTCGATCCGGCAAAATTACTTGGACCGATCCCGGAAATTCAGAAAGCAGCAAAGGCAATGATCGATGCATTTGGAACTACACGTTACATTGCTAACCTGGGTCATGGAATACTTCCGAATGTACCGGTAGACCATGCAAGAGCATTTGTTGATACAGTGAAATCTTACGGACAGTAATGAATATCAAAGAAACATTCAACCAGTATATCCTTGACCTGCAACAGCAGATCACTGCTGCATTGGAAAAGGTTGATGGAAAAGCAACATTTCTGAAAGATCCATGGGTACGCGAAGAAGGTGGCGGTGGACTATCGATGGTGATCAGTGATGGAAATGTTTTTGAAAAAGGTGGAGTAAATACTTCTGCAGTGTATGGTCCATTACCTGTTGCGATGCAACAGGCATTCGGAGTTGGAGAAAGCAATTTCTTCGCATGCGGATTATCGTTAGTAATTCATCCACGCAATCCATATGTTCCAACAGTGCATGCAAACTGGAGATATTTTGAATTGTATGATAAGGATGGAAACAAGATCGACAGCTGGTTTGGTGGAGGCTCTGACCTTACACCATACTATGTATTTGAAGAAGATGGAAGACATTTTCACCAGACACTGAAGAACGCCATGGATCCATTTGGCGAAGAATTGTATGAGAAGTATAAGGCGCATTGTGATAATTACTTCATCAACAAACACAGGAATAATGAAGCCCGCGGAATTGGTGGTGTATTCTATGATTATTTAAGACCAAAGGATCAGCAGGATGCAGAAAGATTGGTAGCTTTTCAACGATCAAATGGTGATTCATTTGTGAAAGCTTACATACCAATTGTGGAGAGAAGAAAAGATACACCATATGGTGAACGCGAGCAGTTCTGGCAGGAGATCCGTAGAGGGAGATATGTTGAATTCAACCTTGTACACGATCGCGGCACATTGTTTGGCCTGAAAACAAATGGACGTATTGAATCAATATTGATGAGTCTACCTCCGCGTGCAAGATGGGAATACAACTATCAACCGGAAGAAGGAACACCGGAAGCTGAATTACTTAAGAATTTGAAACCGAGGAATTGGCTACCGGGCTGAACCGGGCTGACCAACTGCGAAGCGGTTGGGCTGAACGGACCGGGCTGAACAAATGCCGTAGGCATTTGGGCTGACCGGGAAACCGGGCTGAACTGAACGGGCTGAACGGCGCCAGCCGGGCAGAACGCTGAGAAACAAAAAACATAAATCAATGATCAGAAGAAACCGCATACTCCGCCAATCACCAGCCATTCGTGCTATGGTTGCGGAAACTATCTTAACACCTTCAGATTTTATCGCTCCCTTATTCATTGATGAGGGATCAAATTATAAAGAAGAAATCCCTTCAATGCAGGGATATTATCGGATGAGTATCGATAATACCGTGAAAGAAGTGAAAGAACTATGGAGCATGGGAATAAAAAGCGTTTTGCTTTTTATTAAATGCAAGGATGAACTGAAAGACAATAAAGGAACGGAAGCTCTTAATCCAAATGGATTGATGCAACGATCCATCAAAGCGATTAAAGATGCATGCCCTGAAATGGTTGTCATGACAGATGTTGCACTCGATCCTTTCTCTTCATTCGGACATGATGGAATTGTTGAAAATAATGAGATCGTCAATGATGCTACTGTGGAAGTATTGGCAAAGATGAGTGTAAGTCATGCTGAAGCAGGCGCCGATATCGTTGCTCCAAGTGATATGATGGATGGTAGAATTCTTGCGATTCGCGAAGCACTTGAAGCCGGCAACTTTACTAAAGTTGGTATAATGGCTTACAGTGCAAAATATGCATCCTGTTTTTATGGACCTTTCCGCGATGCATTAGATAGTGCACCTGGGTTCGGTGATAAGAAAACATACCAGATGGATTATGCAAACAGAACCGAAGCCATCAAGGAAACACTGATGGATGTTGAAGAAGGTGCTGATATTGTTATGGTGAAACCAGCCATGGCATACCTGGATATAATTCGTGAAGTGAAGAACAGTGTTGATGTTCCTGTATCAGCATACCATGTAAGTGGTGAATATGCGATGATCAAAGCCGCTGCTAAAATGGGCTGGCTCAATGAAGAAAAAGCGATCATTGAATCATTGACTTCTATCAAACGTGCAGGCGCTGATCTGATCGCAACGTATTTTGCGAAAGATGCGGTTAGATTGATTAATTAATATTTCACGCAAAGTTCGCAAAGGAGCAAAGATTTGTATTTCACTTTGCTCCTTTGCGAACTTTGCGTGAACCCAAACTTTGTATAATGATTACTTCAAAAAGCAACACCCTCTTCTCCCGCGCACAGGAATCTATTCCCGGTGGAGTGAATTCTCCTGTTCGTGCATTTAAGTCTGTAGGTGGTAATCCCATCTTCATGAAAAGAGCAAAAGGGGCATACCTATATGATGCCGATGACAACAAGTACATCGATTATATCAATTCATGGGGACCAATGATCCTGGGTCATGCATACGAACCGGTGATCAAAGCCATCCAGGAAAAAGTATTGGATTCTACCTCTTTTGGCGCTCCAACAGAACTTGAGATCCAGGTTGCCGAGCTGATTAAATCAATGACTCCAAACGTCGACCTGATCCGCATGGTAAACTCAGGAACTGAAGCCTGCATGAGTGCTATCAGGATTGCACGGGGATATACCGGTAGAAATAAGATCATCAAATTTGAAGGATGCTACCATGGACATGCTGATGCATTCCTGGTGAAAGCCGGCAGTGGTGTAGCAACATTCAATATTCAAACAGTACCTGGCGTAACTGCAGGTGTTGCCAATGATACACTCACCGCACCTTATAACGACCTCAACGCTGTTGAATCGCTGGTTGATATTCATTCTGGAGAGATTGCTGCTATCATCATTGAACCTGTTGCAGGTAATATGGGTTGTATTCCTCCGGTAACCGGATATCTCGAAGGACTTCGCGCCATCTGTGATCGTGAAGGCATTCTATTGATTTTTGATGAAGTGATGACAGGCTTTAGGCTGGCAGCCGGCGGTGCACAAGAAAGACTTCATGTAGATGCAGACCTGGTTACCTATGGAAAAGTAATTGGAGCAGGTATGCCTGTTGGTGCATTTGGTGGAAAGAAAGAGATCATGAATCACGTGGCTCCGGTTGGAAAGGTTTACCAGGCTGGAACACTTAGCGGAAACCCGATTGCAATGATCGCAGGATATACATTATTGAAAGAGCTCAATGAGAATCCTTCCATCTATACTTCAATAGATGAAAAGACAGCTTATCTCAGAAAGGGACTGGATGATGTATTAACGCAATGGGGTCGCCCATATATCATCAATCAATTGGGATCGATGATCAGCATTCACTTCAGTGAACATGCAGTTAATAATTTTGATGATGCTTCAAAAGCAGATAATGCCTTCTTCAATAAATTCTTTCATGCCATGCTGGATCGCGGGATCTACCTTCCGCCATCTGCATTTGAAACCTGGTTCATCAGTGATGCCTTAACCAAAGAAGATTTAGACAGAACAATTGAAGCAGCAAGAGAATCATTGAAATCAATATAAAATACAGGCTCCGAAAGGGGCCTTTTTTTATAGCTACCTTCCCGGGAATAGCAACTCACAAGGCTTGATACCTGTATGCTTTTTGAACGCAGTAGAAAAATGCGAAATAGATGAATAACCGAGCATGAGCGATACTTCAGTTACACTGAGTCCTTTCTCATACAACAGGTAACGCGCATGCTCCATTCTTTGTCCCTGGTAGAAATCAAAGATGGTTGTACCAAATAATTCCTTGAAACCTTTCTTTAAATAACATTCATTGATCGCAACCTTGCGGCTCAATTCCTTTATTGTAATTGGTTCACCAATATGCTGCAACAATACATCTCTTGCACGCATGATCTTTTCACGATCTGCTTCATTGGCAAGAAACTTACAGGTAAATACTTCAACCTCCTCATGCGCACCCAACATGCATTCCATACTGTACAACAATAACATCTGCGTCTGCGCATTGATGTAAATATTTTCCAGCGAATCAACATAGCTATGATTCAATAATGCATCCAGCACCGACCTTGTTTTATTACAAAGATTCAGTGCACGTGAAAATGATGAAATATGGGTGAAGGTCAGCACTTCATTGACAAGGCTGTCATTGTGCTTCAGATTTTGTACATACTGTGAAAGATGCAGTGGAGTAAACCTGAAACTTACCACATCAACGGTCTCAATTCTTTCAGAACAGGTCCTCGAAGCATTCAACTTGCACCGGTCACACTCGATCTCTTTTTCACGGCAATAAATGTTTCCGGAAAGACAGAATCTTAGCTCCAAATAGTTATTACGATCATCATTCTTATGATAATTGTAAACTACCATCCCCACATCTTCCATATTCCAGTTTTCCTTCCTGCGATACCTGCGGATCATATACTGCACGGAACCGGGGATCTGCTGCTCTTTTTCCTGCAACAGCTCCATCTGGTCATGCATGATGGGCATCTTGTACGCCATCGATAATATGTCAGGTGCCTGGAACATGTCGCAAAATTACTGTTAGAACGTGAATTTACCATTACCCTATTCTCACGGATAAGTAAAATCTTTAGTCAAAACTCTGGTTGGAAGCGGCTGCCATCTTAAGCATCCTGTCGAATTGCTCTGGAGTTAGGTCATTATAGAAGAAGTAAACCGGGTCCATTGGTCTCCCATTCTTATGCACTTCGTAGTGACAGTGAGGTCCGGTCGATTTCCCCGTACTACCCACATAACCAATGATTTCACCACGCTTAACCCTTTGCCCTGGACGTGCTTTCACCCTATACATATGCCCATAAAGTGTTTCATAGCCATAGCCATGGTTGACAACCACATGATTTCCGTACCCGTTGCCCTGGTTTCCGGCAACTTTCACCGTACCATTTGCAGTCGCATAAATTGGTGTGCCCTGCGGCGCAGTGAAATCAAGACCCGCATGAAACCTTGTAGTCTTATAGATCGGATCAATCCGGTATCCATAACCCGATGCCATTCTTTTAAGATCTGAATTGCTAACAGGTTGAATTGCAGGCGTTGATGCTAAAAGATCTTCTTTATTCCTGATAAAATTCGTGATCTGAGCATATGATTTTTCCTGGACAGTCATCCTGTTTTCCAGCACCTGTAAAGTCTGGATGATCGAACTTTCCAGGTCGGACTGGCTTAACCTCAACACCCTGGCCAGTTCGGCCTGCTGTTCGATCTCTCTTGCCCTGGCTGAATCAGGAATAGGATTGGCTTCAAATATTGCACGGTAAACTTCATTGTCGCGATCTTCCAATTGGGCCATCCGCTGGTCAAGCTTCTTTGCCTGGGCTTCCATTACCTGGAGATGCTCCTGTAATTCTTCATTCTGGGCTAAAAGCCTTTTTTCATTGGCGGACGGGAAATATTGGTATGCAATGGAAACAATGATCAGGGCAGTAACAAAAGCGGCTGAAATAAAACCCAATACCCTGAGCAGCTTTACGCGCAAAGGGGTCTCCAGCTTTTCATAACGGAGGGTATTGGTATTGTAGTAATATTTTATCTTCTTCATGCGCCTGTTCCGTACTTTTGCTCCGCTTTAATAACAGCCAAAGTAACAAATTTATTCTTTAGCCACATTCACACATTATGATGACCAGTGCAGAGATAAGAAGGAAGTTCATGGATTTTTTTCGCTCAAAAGGCCACCAGATCGTTCCTTCAGCTCCCATAGTTGTAAAAAATGACCCTACTCTCCTGTTCACCAACGCAGGAATGAACCAATTCAAGGATTACTTCCTCGGAAATAAAAAAGCTCCTTATCCTCGTATTGCCGACACACAGAAATGCCTTCGTGTAAGTGGTAAACACAACGACCTGGAAGAAGTTGGGGTTGATACCTATCATCATACCATGTTTGAAATGCTCGGAAACTGGAGCTTTGGTGATTACTTTAAAAAAGAAGCTATTGAATGGAGTTGGGAATTGCTGACCGAGGTTTTCAAACTTCCGAAGGATCGTCTCTACGCTTCTGTTTTTGAAGGCGACCCTAAAGAAAACCTTCCTGCATCCACGGTGGCACTGGCTAAATGGAAGGAATTGATGCCCGAAGACCATATTGTTTTCGGAAATAAAAAGGATAATTTCTGGGAAATGGGTGATACAGGCCCATGCGGTCCCTGCTCAGAGATCCATGTGGACCTTCGTTCTGAAGAAGAGATTGCAAAGATCCCCGGCCGTGAACTGATCAATAAAGATCATCCGCAGGTAATCGAGATCTGGAATAATGTATTCATTCAATTCAACAGGTTGAAAGATGGTTCCCTTGAACCGCTTGCTGCAACCCATGTGGATACAGGAATGGGACTCGAGCGACTGGTGCGTGCTATCCAGGGAAAAACCTCCAATTACGATACCGATCTTTTCAGCGGTACCATTGAAGCAACAGAAAAATTAAGTGGCAAGAAATATACCGGTGGAGATGAGAAAAAAGATGTTGCATTTCGCGTGATCGCAGATCATATCCGTGCCATCTGTTTCACTATTGCTGATGGACAACTTCCATCCAATACCGGTGCAGGATATGTGATCAGGAGAATTCTTCGTCGCGCAGTAAGATATTATTTCTCTTATCTCGATGTAAAACATCCTTTGCTGAACCAGCTTGTACCTGTTCTGGCAAAACAATTTGAAGATGTATTCCCTGAATTACAACAACAGGTTGATTTTGTTACGAAGGTGGTGAAAGAAGAAGAGGAAGCATTTCTTCGCACACTCGATAAAGGTTTGAAGAAGATCGATGAAATGATCGACAGCACTGCATCCCAGGGTTCAAAAGTACTTCCGGGTAAAGCAGTGTTTGAATTATATGATACTTACGGATTTCCTGTAGACCTTACCAGGCTGATCGCATCTGAACAATCATTAACGGTTGATGAAGTTGCATTCGAACAGGAAATGAAACAACAGAAAGACCGTAGCCGTGCAGCTGGTGCACTCGATACGGAAGACTGGATTATTTTAAAAGATGACAACCAGGTGAAGTTTGTTGGATACGATTCTCTTGAAGCAAAAGCTTCCGTGATCAAGTACAGGAAAGTAACTGCTAAAGGAAAAGAATCTTATCAGCTCGTACTGGATAACACACCTTTCTATGCTGAAAGTGGCGGACAGGTTGGAGACCAGGGAGTTCTTGACTTTGATGGTTATCATATTGAAGTGACGGATACGAAAAAAGAAAATGACCTGATCATTCATTTTGTTGATTCACTTCCAAATGAGATCAATGTTCCGGTAAATGCAATTGTTAATGTTGAAAGAAGAAAACGCATTGCATTGCATCACTCAGCAACACACTTGTTGCATGCAGCATTGAGAACTGTTTTGGGTAATCACGTTGCACAAAAAGGTTCATTGGTGAATGCTGAACAATTGCGATTTGACTTTTCTCATTTTGCTAAAATGACTTCAGAAGAAATTGCTGAAGTTGAAGTGCTGGTGAATAAAAAAATCCGCGAAAATATTCCTGTAGTGATCACCGAAATGGATAAGGATGAAGCCATGAAACTCGGTGCTATGGCTCTTTTCGGAGAAAAGTATGGCGACAAGGTAAGAGTTGTGGTGATGGATCCAGGCTACTCCATTGAATTATGTGGTGGTACCCATGTGGCATTCACAGGTGAACTGGGATATTTTAAAATATTATCAGAATCTGCGGTGGCAGCAGGTGTTAGAAGAGTGGAAGCTGTATCTGGTGCTGCAGCTCTTGATATCATACAACACCAGGATGCAACCATCGCTTCCATCAAAGAACTGTTGAAGAACTCAAAAGACCTGGTAAAATCAATTGAATCGCTTCAATCTGACAATGCTGAATTAAGAAGGAAGATCGAGCAGCTTGAAGCCAAATCACTTCAATCTGTAAAAACTGGATTGATTGCGAAGGCTGTTGAAGTAAATGGAATTTATTTTATCGGTGAACAGGTTGAAGTAAGCAATGCAGACCTTTTAAAGAAACTTGCTTTCGATCTTAAGGGTTCCTTGAATTCGTATGTTGCTATTCTTACAGCAACCATTTCCGGTAAACCATTCGTAGCGGTTACTATTTCTGACGATGTTGTAGCTGCAAAAGGATTGGATGCTGGAAGGATCATTAAAGAACATATTGCTCCATTGATCAAAGGTGGTGGCGGAGGACAAAAAACCATTGCAACTGCAGGTGGACAGGATGCATCCGGCCTTCCTGCCGTGATCGAAAAGGTGAAGGGTTTACTGGGCTAGATCCCGGGCAGAACCGAGCATAGCGAAGGGTTGAACGTTGGGTATTACTCCCGTTGTTCAGCCCCTTCTCTTCGTTCGGTTCAGTCCGAATCCTATAAATTCGCTGTCTTCAATTTTTTAGGGATCTTCACTTCTACAGTCTGTGACTTGCCATCCCTGCTGATCTTTACAGGGAAAGATGATTTATCTTTTGAATCCCTGGAAGCTTTCACTAATTCATCTGCACTGTTGACAGCCTGTCCATTGAACTCTGTGATCACATCACCTTCTTTAATACCTGCCTTTTCAGCTGCAGATTCATCATCCACATCCAATACTTTTACTCCTTTTCCATCTTCGGTATCCTGTGCACGAATACCTAATCGAGGTCGACCATTTGCAATCACATCAAACTGCCTGAGACCATCCAGCTCACGAAGGCCATCCATATCAAAATCAAATTTGAAGTTCTCCATTCCGGGCATTGGTCCTTCGGGTCCCATTGGCATTCCCCTGCGGATTACGATGTCTTTCTCTTCTCTCTTACCAAGTGTTGCGGTAAGTTTCTTTTCTTTTCCATCACGCTTAACTGTAACGGTAACTTTCTCTTCAGGCTTATATTTTCCGATGGCTTCAGTTAACTCCTGTGGAGTAGTCACCTTGATATCATCTACTCTTAAAATGATATCACCCTTTTGCAATCCGGCTTTGGCAGCCGCACTGTTTTCAGTAACCTCATTGACAACTACATTTCCTTCTTTAGCTTCAGTCAGAACCCCAAGCATTGCTTTATTGGTATTCATCTCTCTTCTGAATTCTGTAACTCCACCTCTTCTGAATGGTGAAGGATAACCCTGCACAACAACATCATCAGGCATGGTCAGTGACATTACCCTTGCCTTTTTCTTCAATACAGCTACATTATCATCTTCAAATTTTTCCAGTGGTTGTCCATTCACTGTAACAGATCCATCTTTTATTTCAACAGTGACTTTAAAATCACCATCTTTTTTCTTACGGATCACTATTTCATCATACTCCTCCAGCTTCTCTTTCTTCTCTTTTTTGTCCTGGGCATTTACCGATCCAGGAGCAACGGCAATTAATCCAAGTGCCAATACAGGTATTAAGATTCGTTTCATTGCTGAAAATTTTTGATTTAAAATTATCTACGTTTTTTTTCGTAGGTCAAATATAGGGAAAGCAAACTATATACGAAGACATTCGGAAATGTTAAAACCTTGATTTTTTAGCTATAGTTACCAGCCACCTGATCTCCATGGAATAGACTATTTTTGCGTGGATGTCTACTCTCGATAAATATGAGCTGGTGGTAGGGCTTGAAGTTCATGCCCAACTTCTTACCAAAACAAAATTATTCTCAGGTGACTCTTCAGCTTTTGGCGGAGAGCCTAACACGCATATAAGTCCAATCACCCTTGCACATCCGGGTACTCTACCGAAACTTAACAGGAAGGCGGTTGAATTTGCTATCAGGATGGGACTGGCCTGCAACTGTGAGATCACCCGGCTGAATTATTTTGAAAGAAAGAATTATTTCTATCCGGATCTTCCGAAGGGCTACCAGATCTCGCAACTCCAAACCCCGGTTTGTGTGGGTGGATTTGTTGAAGTACAGACTTCAATGGGCACAAAAAAAGTTCAATTGAATCGGATCCATCTTGAAGAGGACGCCGGCAAAAGCATCCATGATATTTTACCGGGAGCTACCGCAGTAGATTATAACAGGGCCGGAGTTCCATTGATTGAAATTGTAACCGAACCGGATATCCACCATGCTGAAGAAGCATATGCATACCTTACCGAACTTCGCAAAAGACTTCGATACCTGGAAATCTGTGATGGTAATATGGAAGAAGGCAGTATGCGTTGCGATGCCAACATATCTATAAGATTGAAAGGTGACACTAAATTGGGAACCAAGGTTGAAGTAAAGAACCTTAATTCCATAAGAAACGTAAAGCGTGCCATCGAATTAGAGTTTGAAAGGCTGGTATCTCTTGTTGAATCCAATTCAAAGATCACCCAGGAAACAAGAAGCTTTGATGCATCCAACGGAACAACCTTCTCGCTTCGTTCAAAAGAAGAAGCAAATGATTACAGGTATTTCCCTGATCCGGATCTGTCTCCTTTTGAAGTTTCCGACGAAATGTTATCGCAGATAAAAGCCGAGCTTCCTGCTTTACCAGAACAAAGAGTGCAACGCTATATGTCGGAACTGGGATTACCAGAATACGATGCAAGAGTAATCACGGATGAGAAAGAATTTGCTGAATATTTTGAAAGCCTTACAAGCTATACATCCAATAAGAAAGCTGCAGCCAACTGGATGCTTGGTCCTGTTAAAGCTTATCTTAATGACAATGCTACCAGTATTGATTCATTTCCGCTTGAACCATCAGTTATAGCGCGGATCATAGAATTGATAGATCAGAACATTTTTAATTTTTCAATTGGTTCAACAAGGATCTTCCAGTCATTGTTAAAAGACAGTTCAAAGGATCCTATGGATATTGCCAATGAACTGAATCTTGTTCAGAGTTCTGATGCTGATGCCATAGAAGCCTGGGTGGACGAGGCTTTACAAAGAATGCCGGATAAGGTTATTGAATATAAAAAAGGTAAGAAAGGGCTAATTGGATTATTTGTTGGTGAAGTGAAGAAGATCAGTAAAGGCAAGGCAGATCCAAAAATCACCAATGAACTCCTACTAAAAAAACTATCGTCAAATTAATCACATGAGATCAGGGCTTATTGCTTTAATATTTATATCCGTATTATTTTCCTGCAACAAAGAAGAAGGAAAAAAATTCAGGGCCACAGGTTCAGTAAAAAACCTGGATAAGGTATTCGCCAAATTCAGTGATAGCTTCAGGAATGATTCACTGAAATTATTTCTGTTTGAAGTGCCCTTCGGTGCTGAAGGAAATCCTGTGATCCTCGACAGTGCAATGGTGTCGGTTAAGTCGCCCAATTTCGATCTGGAAGGATTGACCAAAGGAGAAGGCATTTATGATATCATGATCGAGAATGGCCCGATCGTTCCGTTGGTAAATGATGCCGACCAGGTTAACGTTGAAATAGACCTGATGAACCGTGATCATTTTTACAGTGTTTCTGGTTCAAAGGCAAGTGAACAGATCCGTGATTTTATTTTCTCTTATTCGGGAAAGACCATTAATGCCAATGCCGCCCTGCAAAAACTTGACAGTCTGAAGATCATCAATGCCCCAGATAGCGTTCAACTTGAAGCAACTAATGCAAAAAATAACGAGGTCAACAATCTTAATAAATATGTGATCAATTTCCTGAGTACCGCGGAGAATGGAACTGTGGCGGCATTTGTTTTGGGCACTGCAGCTTCGACTTTACCACAATCAGAATTTGAAGCAATATTAAACAAGACAGTTGCTAAATATCCCGAAGACAAAAACCTGGCGTTCCTGAAACAACAGGTTGATACCAGGAAACAGATGGCCGCTTCTGCAGCTCAATCGGCACAGAATCTTTGGGTTGGAAAACAGGCCCCCGAGCTGGTAATGCCTGATGTTGAAGGCAAAACGCTTACATTATCCAGCTTCAAAGGGAAATATGTTTTGGTTGATTTCTGGGCTAGTTGGTGCCGTCCCTGCAGGATGGAAAACCCTAATGTTGTAAATGCTTATAACAAGTTCAGGGATAAGAATTTTACTATACTTGGAGTTTCTCTGGATAAAGAAAAAGGCGCATGGGTGGATGCGATCAAAGCTGATAACCTTACCTGGAATCATATGAGTGACCTCGCATTCTGGGACAGTAAAGCAGTAGATGTTTTCAAATTCAATGGAATACCATATAACATACTAATCGACCCAACCGGCAAAGTAATTGCCGAAAATCTTAGGGGAGAAGCTTTATCCCAGATGCTGGAAAAGACGCTTCCATAATCGGATCACATTATTGAAATTTTCAATAATGTGTTTATATTGGGCTTAAACGCCCCTGCCATGACATCGATTGCTATTGATTCTGCTATCATCCAACAATGGATTGCAGAAAAACTTGACCCGGAAAAAGTAGAGCAAAGACTCAATACTTTGGAGCTTGGTGAAGATCAGAAGTTGGCTTATTTAAAGGCCTTCAGGAAGATCCGGAATGAACAACGCCAGCTCAAAGGATTTATCATACTTGGAGCCGGCGCTTTTCTCGGTTTTATCAGTTGCATTTTGTCGATCATCAATCCCATTCCGGAATATTACTACCATGTTCTTTATGGCTTCACTTCCATCGCCGTAGCAGTGATTTTTATAGGATTGTATTTTGTATTTGAATAAGGGGTATATCGTGTTTCCAAGTCTTCACGTCTTCACGTCTCCCTTCTTTCCCACCATCCCCAACAATATCACCGGCAAAAACACCAGGTTCGTTACCGTTGCCAGTACCAGGGTCAGGGAAGTTAACCAGCCAAGGGCCTGGGTTCCACCAAATCCACTGAAGCAGAAGATCACAAATCCCGCGATCAATACAAGCGATGTATAAATGATACTGATACCAGTTTTGTGGATGGTATCAATTACTACCTGTGATGCTGTATTTTTCTTTCCTTCCAATTCCTGCTTATAATTGACAAGAAACCTGATCGTAATATCAATGGCTATTCCCAGCGCTACAGAGAATACCAATACTGTTGAGGGTTTGATCCTGACACCTGCCCATCCCATCACTCCTGCAGTAATGATCAATGGAATTACGTTAGGAATTAACGAGCTAATAAGGATCTTTCCGGAACGGAATAGATAAAGCATACAAATGGCGATAAGCAGGAATGCCCAGAAAATACTTTCTTTCAAACCATTAATGATAAATGCACTTCCTTCCAAAAAGGTAACACTGCTTCCTGTCAGCGTAACAGTGTATTTAGTCGTATCAAATAATTGAGTTGTTCTTTGCTGAAGTGTATCAAGAATAACCTGAAGCTTTTTACTTCCTACATCAGCCATATTGATGCTAACCCTGGTCTGCTGACGGGTACTATCCATAAAGCTTCTGACCAGCTTATTGAAATTATTCCCTGAACCTTCACCACCACTTTTAGCCGTCAGGTACTGGGCCAGAAACGCAATATCAAAACTATTTGGAACAGAATAATTGGCGCTGTCACCATCATAGTATGCCTGCTTTGCAAACTTCATCCCTTCTACAATGGAAAGTGGTCTTGCCATCTCTGGTTGGGCACTCACATACATGGATAGTGAATCAATCTTTTCAAATGTCTGCAACATATTACTGCGCAAACCATTTTTACGTTTGGTATCTATCACAATTTCAAGCGGCATCACACCTTTGAAATTCTTTTCAAAGAATTTCATATCAGTATAGATCCTGTCTGATTTAGGAAGATCATCTACAATGAAACCTTCAGATTTAAGCCTGAACATTCCCGCAATGGAAACGATCATCACTAAAGCAGTTACCGCATAGATCGTCTTCTGATGATTGAGCGACCAGATCTCTAACCTGTCAAGTACTTTCAACAACCATTTATTATCAAGGTATTTGGTATGTCTTGGTTTTGGATCAGGAAGCATGCTCAATACAGCAGGAATCAATATGATGGAGATGATGAACAAAGCCATGATATTGATACCTGCAACTACTCCAAACTCTTTAAGAATAGCACTCCTTGTTAAAGCAAACACTGCAAACCCAATAGCAGCAGCGATATTACAGAACAGGGTTACAATTCCCATCTTGCTGATCATCTCCACCAGGGCCTTATGCTTTTCTCCATATTGCCTAAATGATGTATGATATTTATTAAGGAAATATATGCAGTTAGGAATGCCGATCACCACAACAAGAGGAGGAATAAGTGCATTCAATAAAGTGATCTTATAATCAAAAAGATGCATGGTTCCAAGGCTCCATGCTACTCCAATGATCACCACGCCAAGTGAAAGAACAGTTGCACTGATGCTTCTGAAAAATATAAGCAGGATCAAGGCAGATAAAAGAATGGATCCTGCAAGAAAGTATCGCATCTCGTTAGAGATCCTGTTGGCCAGCTTGGTTCTGATCAAAGGCAGACCACTATAATAAACAAGTGTTTTATATTTCTCAGAGAATTGATCACCTAATGCAACAATATCATCAACAACCTTTGTTCTTCCCTTTGAATTCAAAACCTCCTTATTGATCCGGATGGCCATCAGGTAAGAATTGTTCTCAGGATTATATAGAAGTCCATTATAAAAAGGAAGCGACCTGAACACTGCGGAAGCACTATCAAGCTGCTGCTGGTTTAAATCTCCTGCCGGAAATACAGGTTGTACTTTCAACTTTTCATTGGCCGTATCTTTTACCAGGTTGATCGCCTGCGGAACATTCAGTACATCTTCTACCGCATTTACTTTCCTGATGTTTTTTGCAAGCTGCGCATAGGAATTAAAAAACTGTTCAGAAAAGAACTTATCATTCTGCACTCCCAATACTAGCAGGTTTCCATCCTCTCCAAAATTTTTCCGGAACTCTTGGTAATCGATATATTTCTTATTATCAGTTGGAATCGCTTTTGAAAATTCGTAGCTCAGCTGAACTTTGGATGCATGGTAACCCATAAAGATTGTTGCACCCAATAAAATAACCAGTAAGAGTACCTTATTCTTAAGAATGAACCGGGCAATAGATCCCCACATATATAATCAATTGAATGCGCAAAGAAACTTATTTTGAGCCTTTCGGGGAAGTTTATTTACTGACCAATCTGGTATCTTTGAACAGATGCATACCCGTGTATTCATATTTTTCCTGCTCTTAACCGGCAAATTCAACAGGAATTTTGCTCAGCCACTGACCCCAATCGGACAATGGAGTGACCATCTTCCTTATTCAAAAGCCATAAGAGTTGGTGCCATCAATAATGAGATCATAGCTGCGACACCCTATGCCATTTTCTCTGTTGATAAGAACGAAAATTCGGTTTGGAAGAAATCAAGGATAAATGGATTGAGTGAAACAGGAATTGTGGATATGAAAGCAGGTTCCAATCGTATCATCATTATCTACAGTTCAGGAAGTATTGATATCATTGAAAATGAAAAGGTCTATACCATTGATGATATCAAAAGAAACAACAACAGGGATCCTGTTAATCTGTATCATTTAACCATTGAAAATTCTACTGCATACATTTCAAGTTCAATTGGAATTATTCAGATCGATCTTGAAAGAAAAGAAATCAGTTCAACGTTTATCATTGGGAATAATGGTGATAAAGTCAATGTATTATATATAACGATATTCCAGAACAGGATCTACGCTTCAACAACTGAAGGAATTAAATCGGCACCATTGCAGGGACTAAACCTTCAGGATTTCAGGAACTGGTCAATTGAAGACTCATTTTTTAATGACATTATTTTTAGTACTGGAGATAAGTTATATGCTGTAAGGAATGATTCAATCTTCAAACATGAAAATCCCTGGGAATTTATTTATAAAGCTGATCCTATACGAACCATCAATTCATCTTCCAATCAAATAATCATTGCGCATTTAAATGGGATCGATGTAATAGATAGTGAAGGCCTGGTATTGAATAAGATCAATAATGGCAATGGCCTTTCAAATCCGCTTCAGGCAATAGTTTCAGAAGATGAATTATGGATAGCGGATGGAACCAATGGATTGATAAGATATAATGGCAGCTATCAAAATTTTTCTCCTGCTTCACCTTTAGATATTATCTCTGGTGAAATGATCTATACTGAAAAAGGTTTACTGGCAACTGCTGGTAAAGGTGTGAGCCAAAAAAATGATGCGGGAATATTTCAATTCATCAACAGGGAATGGAAGAATTTCTCTTCAATAAATAATAATGCACTTCAAAATATTAAAGACATTTCAACCATTGCTTATGATGTTTCGCAGGATGTGATATGGGTTGGTAGTTCAGGAAATGGTTTGATAAAATTTTATAAGGAAAATAACATAGATGTATTTGCTGCAGGCTCTTTTGTTTCACCAGCCTTCAATGATCCGGTTGTGTACAATGTTTCAGGCCTGGCATTCGATCAAAATAAAACCTTATGGATCGCGAACGATGGTGCAATGGATCCAATCATTGCATACACGGAAAATGGAACAGCTTATAAGTTTCGTCCTCCCTTTAGTCTTCCCTCGAACAGTGTAGGAAAAATTATCATTGATGATATTGGGCAGAAATGGATCATAGCACCACAACTTGGATTGATTTGTTTCAATGACAATAATACTCCAGCCAATCCAGGAGATGATCAATGGAAATTATACACAACTGGACAGGGCAATGGTAATCTTCCAACCACGAATGTTTTGGATATAGTGAAGGACAGGAATAATTTTATTTGGATAGGAACATCTTCAGGCATTGCAATCATTCAATGTACTGAACAGGTATTCGGATCGCAGATCTGTGATGCAACGCTTCCTGTTGTACAGCAGGGAAATTTTGCAGGATATCTATTTCGTGGTGAAATGGTTCAGGCCATTGCAATAGATGGAGCGAATAGAAAATGGATCGGCACCAGAAATGGACTTTGGCTGATCAGTGAAGATGGTGAAAAAACTATTGAGAGGTTTACTTCAGGTAATAGTCCGCTGCCATCAAATATTATTCATTCCATTGCAATTGATGATCTGACCGGGGAAGTATTTATTGCTACAGATAAAGGTTTGGTATCATTCAGAGGAACGGCCACTGGTATAGTTAATGAAATTAACCCGGTAAAAGTTTTTCCTAACCCGGTTCCTCCCGGATATAACGGAACGATTGCCATTCGGGGTGTTCCAGCAAATTCAATCGTAAAGATCACTGAACTTAATGGCAGGTTGGTTTTCCAGGGAAGAGCAAATGGTACACAATTTATTTGGAACGGGAAAACCTACCAGGGAAATAATGTTGCTACAGGTGTATATCTTGTTATGGCCATGGATGGAGTCAGTGGAGAGAAATTGCTCACAAAAATTGTAATTGTAGGGAAGTGACACATAAGACCAGGGGTATAGTATTGAAATCATTGAAGTATGGTGATACCAGTATCATTGTACATATCTATACTGAATTGTTTGGGTTGCAGCAATACCTTGTAAAAGGTGTTCGGAGTGCCACCAAGAAAGGTCATGGTAAAGGGAATCTCTTTCAACCCGGGGCATTACTTGATCTTGTAGTGTATCATAATGATTCGGGAAATCTTCAGCATATCAAAGAATTCCGTTGGGCAGTTGTGTATAATAGTTTGCTGGAAAATGTGATAAAGAATTCGGTGGTTTTGTTTATGATTGAACTGATCACAAAAACCATCCGGCAGCCCGAAACAAATGCAGAGTTATATAATTTCCTGGAAGATGCGTTTCTGTATCTTGACCAGGCAGATGCTGAAGTTACTGTCAACTATCCATTGTATTTCGCATTACATTTCCCGGCGTTTTTTGGATTCAGGATCAGCGATGATTATTCAGAAGAGAAACATGTTTTAGAGTTAAAGGAGGGAGAGTATTTATCAGAGCGTCCATTGCATCCCGATTACCTGGATGGACAATTAAGTTACCTGACCTCAGAATTATTGAAGGTTTTACATCCTGAGGATTTGAAGGAAGTGAAAGTGGGAAATGAAAACCGAAGATTATTATTGAAAGCTTATACGCGGTTCTTTGAATTGCAAATCCAGGATTTTGGAGTGATGAAGACTTTGCCGGTGTTGCAGGCGGTGGTTGGGTGATTCGGAAGACAGGGAAGACATAGAAGACGTGGAAGACATAGAAGACACGGAATTCATGGAATACGCGGAATACACGGAATACACGGATCTCTCCTTTTACTTCAAGATTATTTGGGAGTATCCAATTACCGATTACCATCAACACTCCCCTATTCTCCATTCCCAATTCTCCATTCCCGATTCCCTGAAAACAAAAAAGCCCCTGCGTAAACGCAAGGGCTCTAATAAATATGGCAGCTACC
>CBHWDO010000010.1:0-125639 GCA_966112615.1 uncultured bacterium | reverse complement strand
AACCTTCTGATCCGTAGTCAGATGCTCTATTCAGTTGAGCTACGCAGCCATTCCGCGAACGGAGTGCAAAAATAGGGGAATGATGTTTTTCGGCCAAAGAAAAATTGAAAAAAATCATTTGGTGCGTTCAGCCCACCCTTCGGGTGGTCAGCCCGCTAAAACTTCCACCTTACAAATGCTTCCATCGCAGCATATTTCGTCATGCCTAACTCTGCAAAAAGATTGGCAGTATTGCTGTTGCGGTCTTCGGCACGCTGCCAGAACTCACGACTGTCGGTTCCCTGGAAAGGAACCATGTCCTTTTGCGACTGGTGAATGAAAATACCATGACGCTTTTTCAATACCTGGTCGGGACTCATTGGAATAGCCATTTCTATCTCGCTGATATCCCATTCCTGCCATGCGCCTTTGTACAGCCAAACCCAGCAGTCTTCGATCCATTCATCCCCGGCTTCCTTTATCCTGCGAAGACTTTCAAATACTATATCAAGACAAACCTTATGTGTTCCATGCGGATCGGCCAGGTCACCGGCGCAATAAACCTGGTGTGGTTTTATCTCACGAAGCAGGGCCATGGTCATCACCACATCTTCTTCACTCATTGGTTTCTTTTCAATCGTACCTGTTTCATAAAAAGGCAGATTCTGGAAATGAATATTTTCTTCCGGAATTCCAACGTACCTGCAGGTTGCTTTTGCTTCGCAACGCCTGATCAGGCCTTTGATCGCACGGATCTCCTGCGAATCGATCTCGTTTGATTTCTTGGATTCCAGGTAAGCCCTTGCATCTTCCAGTACTTCACTTGATTTCCTTGCATCAATTCTGAACATCTCTTCAAAACCAACTGCGAAATCAAGAAAACGCGTTACAAATTCATCAGTAACCGCAATATTTCCCGAGGTCTGATAAGCTACATGCACATCATGTCCCTGGTCGTGCAAACGCTGAAAAGTTCCACCCATTGAAATGATATCATCATCCGGATGCGGTGAAAAAATCACGCAGCGCTTTGGATAAGGAGTACTTCTTTCAGGATGATTGGGAAGATTGAAATTTGGTTTCCCGCCAGGCCAGCCAGTGATACTGTCGCGCAGCATATAATAAACCTGGAGATTGATCTCGTATGCGTCACCTTTCTCAACCAGCAGTTCTCCAAGGCCCGCATCAATGTAATCGCCATTTGTCAGACTCAAAATTGGCTTCTTTAATTTCAATGCAGTATTCACTACCGCACGCTTAATCATCTTTGGAGTCCAGTCGAGATCACCTGTTAACCATGGTGATTTGAATCTTGTCAGTTCCAGTGCAGCATTCTGTTCCAGCACGAATTCACAATCCGGATGCTGTTGCAGCAAGGATGCAGGGATCTGCTCCGTAACATTTCCTTCCACTGCTTTTTGTACCACTGATGCTTTAGGTTGACCCCATGCCATCAGCAGGATCTTCTTTGCCTTCATGATGGTGCTGATACCCATGGTGAGTGCCAGTCTGGGTACCTGCGAAATATTTGCAAATTCATATGAGTTCGCAATCCTCGTACTGTTATCCAGCGGAGTAAGTCTTGTTCTGGAATAGATACTGGAGCCCGGTTCATTAAAACCGATATGTCCATTCAATCCAATACCCAGAATCTGAAGGTCTATACCACCTGCATCTTCCATCATCTGCTCATATTGAAGGCAGTATTGTTTTACATCTTCTTTCGAAATAGTGCCATCTGGTATATGAATATTGGCAGGATCAATATCAACATGATCGAACAGGTGCACTTTCATGAACCTGTTATAACTCTGGAATGCTTCCTTTTCGATTGGATAATATTCATCCAGGTTGAAAGCAATAACATTCTTAAAACTAAGTCCTTCATTTTTGTGCATGCGGATCAATTCGGCATACATTGCTTTAGGCGTTGAACCTGTAGCAAAACCAATCACACAATTTAACCCCTGTTCCTGCTTGCTTTGAATAAGTTTCGCAACCTGGTTGGCTGCATATGCGCTTCCTTCTTTAAGGCCGGCGAAGATCTTCACAGGGATCTTCTCAAATGAATCTACCATTATTCGTTAGTTTGATTGTTGCTGATTAAACGGAGTCACCAAGATACTCATTTAATATTTTTTACATGAATATTACTCTTACAGATTTTGCTATCTTTCACCTCTACTCATTGATATGAAAAGAAGAAACTTTGTAAGAAACTCCTTAATTGGCTCTGCAGCCTTTATGGGATCAGGGTTTAAAGGTAAGTCGCAAGCCATCGAATCTATAGAGCAAACGGTTGCTCAAAAACCTATTATTATTTCAACATGGGATTTTGGACAGGCAGCCAATGTGGAAGGATGGAAAATCCTTTCGCAGGGTGGACGAGCGCTGGATGCTATTGAAGCGGCGGCAAAGGTACCGGAAGCTGATCCAAATAATATGACTGTGGGTTATGGAGGATTACCAGATCGTGAAGGACGTGTAACACTGGATGCCTGCATCATGGATGAATTTTATGGATGCGGTTCGGTGATGTGCCTGGAACATATTACACATGCGATCTCTGTAGCGAGACTAGTCATGGAGAAAACTCCGCATGTGGTGTTGACGGGAGATGGCGCATTGCAATTTGCACTGGCCAATGGTTTCAAAAAAGAAAATCTGCTTACCGAGAAAAGTGAGAAAGCATGGCGCGAATGGCTGAAGCAATCGAAGTATGAACCGGTAAAGAATATTGAGAACCTTTTGTACGATAAGAAGAATGATCCAATGCCCGGAGGGCCAGATAACCACGATACTATTGGCATTGTAGCACTCGATGGAAAAGGAAATCTTTCGGGTGGTTGTACTACATCAGGTATGGCTTATAAAATGAGAGGAAGGGTAGGAGATTCACCCATCATTGGGGCAGGTCTGTATGTTGATAATGAAGTGGGGGCGGCAACTTCAACAGGGGTTGGAGAAGAAGTGATCAGGATCGTAGGATCGCATCTTGTGGTGGAATTGATGAGGCAGGGACATTCACCTCAAAAAGCCTGCGAAGAAGCAGTGAAGCGGATCATCAAACGCAGTCCTGAACGGTCAAAAGATATACAGGTAGGATTTCTTGCATTGAATAAGAAAGGACAATATGGTGCTTATGCTTTGCAGAAAGGATTTACTTATTCTGTAAGAACTGAAGGGATAGATAAAGTATTCAAGTCTCCATCAAAATATTGATATGTTGTTAGAAGTATGTGCGTTCAATGCACAGTCCGCCATTGTAGCGCAAAGGGCAGGAGCGAAGCGGGTGGAGTTGTGTGATAATCCTGTAGAAGGCGGAACCACCCCTTCATATGGATCGATCAGTGTTACAAGAGATAATATCCAGATAGATTTGTACCCGATCATTCGTCCGAGGGCAGGTGATTATTTTTATGATGATTATGAATTTGAGATGATCAAAAGAGATATACGCATGTGCAAGGAATTGCATTGTGATGGTATCTCTGTTGGTATACAAAAAAAGAGTGGTGAAATTGATATAGAGAGATTGAAGCGCATTGTTGAATGGGCCTATCCAATGGGCGTTACCAGTAACCGTGCTTTTGATGCAGCTCGGGATCCATTCAAAGCGCTGGAAGACCTGATAGAAGCAGGCTGTGAAAGAGTACTTAGTAGTGGATTAGAGCCATCTGCTCCTGAAGGGGCAGGTCTATTGAAGAAACTGGTGGAGCAGGCTGCTGATCGAATTATCATCATGCCTGGTGCAGGAATCCGGTCCTCAAATATTGAAGCATTGATTGAAGAAACGGGTGCTTCAGAATATCATACTTCTGCAAGAAAAGTGATCAACATGAGTGCGGATTATCAAAATCCCAAAGTCAGTGATCTTGGAAAGATCTTGCTGGCGGATGAGGAAGAGTTGGGGAGGATCGTGGAGGTGTTGAATAGCAGGAAGACGTAGAAGACGTGGAAGACGTGGAAGACATGGAATACACGGAATACATGGAATACATGGAATACATGGAATACACGGAATTGTATTCTTTCCGATTACCGATTACCGATTTCCCATTTCCGATATTCCCTACACTACCATCTCGATCCCATCATGCGCAAGCTCAATCGATTCAATAGCAACTTCATTTGCAGAAGCGTTTAAGGTTGGACCAGAATATTTGCAGGGCCAGGCATTTCTTACTTTCCAGGAGATCGTAGGTTCATGTCTTTCGTTGAGTAATTTGATAATTACATCTCTGCGAAAGTCCTGGCCAATTGAAACCTGTTGCATCCAGTTATACAATTCTCTATCGTTTTCTGCAATGCCTCTTTTTAAAATGAGATTGCTGAATTTTCTCAGTCCAGGTAATTTTTGAACAGAATTATTTTTATCTCCTCCATCCCTGTATTCAATTACTTCATGTTCGATGTTCAATCCTGATACTTCTGTGAAATTCATGTTTTGTCCTCCCCATTCCACCTGGAAATGGTAGCCGGTTTTTGGATGTAGCATATGGTGTAGAAGGTTTAAAAGTTTGCGGAACATGGAATAAGATAGGAAAAAATTGGAAGACATGGAAGACGCGGAAGACGCAGAAGAAATGGAATACACAGAATACACAGAATACACGGAATACCAGGAATACACGGAACATTTTGTCTGGTCTGATCTGACCGCTGCGCGATCAGATCAGCCCGGTCCGTTCATCCCAACCCTCCGGGTTGTTCACCCCGGCATAAAAAAAGCCGCTGAATAATCAGCGGCATACATTTTTTTTCCAACTCCCAACTCCCAACTCCCAACTCCCAACTCCTAACTCCCATCTCCTAATCAATCCACCTTCGTAATCTTCAACACATTCGTCGGCAAGTGCTCCTGCACAGGCGTACTTCCTGTATTTACAACTACATCCCCACTCTTAATAAATCCTCTCTCTTTCAATATGGTGATCTGGTCTTTGATGATCTCGTCAAGACTCTCTTCTTCTGAATAATAGAAGGCCCTTACTCCCCAGCTCAAACTCAGCTGGTTGATCAGGCTTCTTTCTTTGGAGAAAATGTACAGTGGCGATTCTGGTCTGTACGAAGAAAGCATGAACGCTGTATAACCACTCTGGGTCATACCGATCAATGCATCTGCCTTGGTATCTTTTGCCAGCTTACATGCGTTGTAACAAATTGCATCACTCAGGAATGATGGTGAATGTGGCTGTGGTACAAGCTCGTCTTCACGGTTATATCTGTATTCAGTCCTTTCTACCTGCTTGATGATTTTTACCATGGTCTCAACAACCAGTGCAGGGTGATTACCTGTTGCAGTTTCTCCGCTCAACATTACTGCATCAGCACCTTCCAGTACAGCGTTGGCAACGTCAGTGATCTCTGAACGGTTTGGCTTCGTCCTGTCGATCATGCTCTCCATCATTTGAGTAGCAACAATTACAGGCTTTGCACGGTGAATACATTTACGGATGATCTGGCGCTGTATAGCCGGAACCTGCTCTACAGGAAGTTCCACACCAAGGTCACCACGCGCGATCATCACTGCATCTGATTCAATGATGATATCGCGGATATTGGTCATAGCTTCTGGCTTCTCGATCTTCGAAATGATCTTGGTCTTGCTTTTCCTTTCATTCAGGATCCTTCTTAACTGTGTAAGATCTTTCACATCACGTACAAAGGAAAGCGCCACCCAGTCAAGCTTCTGCTCGATGATGAAGTCCAGGTCCTCAAGGTCTTTCTCTGTTAATGCAGGAAGAGAGATCTTGGTATCCGGAAGGTTGATACCCTTCTTCGAAGAGATCACTCCACCCATCGTTACTTCAACCTTTACATCATTATTTGGTTCGATGCTGATCACTTTTACTTCAAGCTTTCCATCATCGATCATGATCTTGTTACCAAGCTTTACATCTGCATGAAGATTTGGATAAGAAACATAGATACGCTCTTTAGTTCCTACCAGTTTGGTATTGGTGAAGGTCAATACATCTCCGGCCACAACAGGCAATGCATTGTTCTCAATTTCTCCAACCCTTAGTTTCGGACCCTGCAGGTCTCCAAGAATAGAAATATTATATGGTTCAGTTGAATTGATCTTGCGGATATTCTCTATGATGGCGAGTTTGTCGGCATGAGCTCCGTGAGAAAAATTTAAACGGAAAACGTTCACACCGGTTTTTACCAGCTGTAGCAATTGTTCGTAGGTTGAACATGCCGGTCCAACTGTTGCCACGATCTTGGTACGGTGCATGGTGTGCTCTAATCCTGCCTGTTTGTCCATGCTGTCATGAACGTACTTTGAAATGTCTCTGGCCATTAGAATTTTGTTTGTTGTTATTAGTTTGTTTGTTTGCTTGTCGGTATAGGGGATTGCATTAGCTGGCTAAGATCTTCACGATCTTCATCCATTCATTGCTGATGCGTTGTTTTGCTTTAACTGCTTTCTCCAGTGGAGTATAGGCCATCTTGTTGTTGATGATTCCCACCATTACATTATGTCGGCCTTCTATTAAACATTCCACGGCAGAATATCCCATTCTGCTGGCAATCAGGCGATCGATACAGGTTGGTGAACCTCCACGCTGGATATGCCCAAGGATACACACTCTCGTATCAAAGTTTGGAAGCCTCGACTTGATGATATTACCTACTTCTTCTCCACCACCAAAACCATCTCCTTCAGCAACCACTACAAGGTTCACGAGTTTCTTACGCTTTCCTTTTTCGAAAAGTGAATCTACCAGTTCTTCAATATCGGTCTTCTTTTCAGGGATCAGGATATGCTCGGCACCAGTCCCAATTCCGCTATGCAGCGCAATATAACCGGCATCGCGGCCCATCACTTCAATAATAAAAAGGCGATCGTGAGCATCCGCAGTATCCCGGATCTTGTCGATCGCCTCGATGGCTGTATTCACTGCCGTATCGAATCCTATGGTGAAATCGGTTCCGGCCATATCCTTATCAATGGTTCCCGGTAAGCCGATACAAGGTATATCGTATTCGCGGCTGAAGAGATCCGCCCCACGGAATGATCCGTCTCCTCCAATGATCACCAGTCCGTCGATCCCGTGTTTCTTTAAATTATTGTATGCTACTTTTCTTCCTTCAGGGGTGAAGAAATCCTTACACCTGGCTGTTTTTAAGATTGTTCCTCCTCTTTGAATGATGTTGGCCACACTGCGAGACTGCATCGGGATGATGTCGTTCTCGATCATGCCAGCATATCCTCTCATAATACCGTACACTTCCAATCCGTGGTAAATACCCGTTCTTACTACTGCCCTGATGGCGGCATTCATACCAGGCGCGTCGCCCCCTGATGTTAATACCCCAATCTTTGAAACCTTTTTAGACATGTAATGGAAATAATAATTTGTTTAAAAATATCTAACAAGAGGCCACAATCGTTAAAAACTATTTAGTTTCCAATTTAAGCAGGCGTAAAATTAAGGTATTAGTTTGATTATTGAGCGTTGGATTACCATATCTAAATGTTGTAAACTTGCCGATACAAAAAATCACTTATGAAGCGTAGTTCTTTATGGCTAATCACCGCTTTCTGTTATCCCATAATTATGCAGGCTCAAATTCAATACCCTTCTACAAAGAAGGTTGATCATTCCGACAATTATCATGGACAAACCATTGCGGATCCTTACCGATGGCTGGAAGATGATACTTCCTCTGCCACCAAACAATGGGTGGAAGCGCAAAACAAAGTCACTTTCGATTATCTCTCCAAAATTCCTTTCCGTGAACAGATGCAGAAACGGTTGGAAGAAGTGATCAATTATCCGCGCTACGGAACCCCTTTCCGCAAGCAGGAATATTTCTATTTCTACAAGAATGATGGATTGCAGAACCAGTCGGTACTCTACCGTCAGAAAGGATTGAATGGAAAGCCTGAACTGGTGCTGGATCCGAACAAGCTTTCAAAGGATGGAACCACCTCACTGAGCAACTTTGTTTTATCGAAGAATGGAAGATACGCGGCATGGGGAATTTCTAAAGGGGGTTCAGACTGGCAGACCTATTTCGTTCGTGATATGCAAACAAATAAGGATTTCACTGATACACTTAACTGGGTAAAGGTTTCGGGTATCAGCTGGCAGGGAGATGGATTTTATTACAGCCGCTATCCCGCACCAGGCAAGGGTTTGGAGCTTTCTTCAAAGAATGAGAATCACCAGGTTTGGTATCATAAGGTGGGAACTCCACAATCGGAAGACAAACTCGTATATGAAGATCCTGCCAACCCGCAAAGATTTCATATTGCTTATACCAGTGAAGACGAGCGCTATACTTTCTTAAATATTTCTGATCGTGGAAAGGGCTTTGATGGAATTGCATTGTATTACAAAGACAATACTGATGGATCTTCAGCTTTCAAGCCCGTCATTGCAGAAGTAGGAAAATATGATTATTCAGTGATCGATGTTTTGGATGGAAAGTTTCTTGTACAAACCAATGAAGATGCACCCAATGGAAGGATCGTATTGATCGATCCTAAAAATCCACAGAAGGAAAACTGGAAGACCATTATTGCAGAACAACCTGAGCCGATTCAATCAGCTTCAACTGCAGGTGGTAAGATGTTTGTCAATTACCTGAAAGATGTTACTTCCAGGATCTATGTGTATGAACCGACAGGGAAGAAACTTAATGAAGTGGTATTGCCTGCAATTGGCTCTGCCGGCGGGTTTGGAGGAGAGAAGGATGATAAATTCGTGTTCTATACTTTCAATACATTCAATTATCCTCCAACGATCTACAGGTATGATATTGCTACTGGAAAAAGCACGGTTTTTCGCAAACCGGAACTGAGTTTCGAACCTTCAGATTATGAAGTGAAGCAGGTGTTCTATCCGGGTAAAGACAGCACCCGTGTTCCAATGTTCATCGTACATAAAAAAGGATTGCAGTTGAATGGCAACAACCCTACATTGCTTTATGCATATGGTGGATTTAATATCTCTTTATTACCGTCGTTCAGTGCAACACTGATTCCATGGCTTGAACAGGGTGGAGTATATGCGGTAGCCAATCTTCGTGGAGGTGCAGAATATGGAGAGAAATGGCATGAAGCAGGCATGAGATTTAATAAGCAAAATGTGTTTGATGATTTTATAGCTGCTGCAGAATACCTGATCAACAATAAGTATACTGCTTCTTCGAAGCTCGCTATCCGTGGTGGATCAAATGGTGGATTGCTTGTTGGAGCAGTAATGAATCAAAGACCTGAATTATTTAAGGTGGCAATACCGCAGGTTGGGGTCATGGATATGCTTCGCTTCCACAAATTCACCATCGGGTGGAACTGGATAGCAGAATATGGCAGCAGTGATAAGGCTGATGAATTTAAAAACCTGTATGCTTATTCCCCGATTCATAATTTGAAAGAAGGTGTAAATTATCCTGCAACACTGATCACCACTGCAGATCATGACGACAGGGTAGTGCCGGCACACAGTTTCAAGTATGCAGCAACCCTGCAGGAAAAGCACAAAGGCTCAAATCCTGTTTTGATCAGGATTGATACCAATTCAGGTCATGGTGCAAGTAATACAAAAAAGAACATTGAAACGATTGCGGATATCTATGCATTCAGTTTGTATAATATGGATGTGAAACCAACATTTAAAACATCGACCGAAAAGAAGAGATCTTTTTAAACTTTAACCTGATCAATTTAATTACATGAACATCATTGTAACCGGCGCGAATGGTTTATTAGGACAACACCTGGTAACGGCTTTGATAAAACTTGGATATGGAATATTGGCATTGGGAAAAGGGGAATGTCGTATCAAAGATTTTGCAGGAAAATATGTTGATATTGATATAACGGATGCTGTAGCATTCCGTGATGAGATCGTTAAACATAAGCCTGATATTATCATTCACGCCGCTGCAATGACACAGGTTGATGAATGTGAGAAAGACAAACAGTCCTGTTATAATGTGAATGTAACTGCAACAAGATTTTTGATTGATGCCGCAAGAGAAGTTCAAAGTAAACTGATCTATGTTTCTACAGATTTTGTATTTGATGGTATGAATGGACCTTACAGCGAAGATGATCAGACAGGTCCGGTGAATTATTATGGTTCAACCAAGGTCGCTGCTGAAAAAGCGATCATGGAATCACAGTTGAGATGGTCAATTGTAAGAACTGTATTGGTGTATGGACAAACAGTTGATGGAACCAGGAGCAATATCATCAACTGGGTGAAGAGCAGCCTTGAAGAAGGCAAGCATATCAAAGTGGTATCTGACCAGTTCCGCACACCAACTTTTGTGGATGACCTGGTAAATGGAATTGTCTTATTGATTGAAAAGAATGTTGATGGGATCTACCATATTTCTGGTAAAGAAGAAATGACTCCATACGATATGGCGATAGAAACCGCGAGGTATCTGAAACTCGATGAAAGCCTGATTGAAAAAGTTGATAGTTCCTCATTCACCCAGGCCGGAGTTCGCCCTGCCAAAACCGGCTTCATCATCGACAAAGCCCGCCATGAGCTGGGTTTTGAGCCAAGAAGTTTTAAGGAGAGCCTGGAGGTTATGTTTCCGGGCTGAATGTGAAGACATAGAAGACATAGAATAAACCGAATAAACCGAATACACGGAATACACCGAAAATTAAGTTTTAAAAAACAAAAGCGGGGTATTGCCCCGCTTCCATGTATTCCGTGTATTCCGTGTATTCTATGTCTTCTAAATTTCAATTCATCATCAACACATTCACACTCCTCTGCAAAATATTAAATGCGATCTCTGCCATCAGATTTTCTTTATCAAGTGTTGGATTCACTTCAGTGATCTCGAAACAACATACTTTCCTGATCTGCATAAATTTACTTACAAGGTCTTCAGCTTCTCTTTCGCGAAGTCCATTGCTTACTGGTGTTCCGGTGCCACGTGATATGGATGGATCCAAACTATCAACATCAAAACTGATATAAATATCAGTGCAGTCTGATAAGTATCTGGTCACACTTCTTACAATATTTTCAGGACCCTTGCGTCGAACTTCACTGGTTGAAATAACTTTCATTCCATGCTTTTCAATAAGGAATTTTTCTTCCTTTTCATAATCACGAAGGGATATGAAAACAATATCTTCCGGTAGCACTTTAGGTTGAATATTTCCTAATGCTTTCAGCTTGTCCCAACAGCTTTTTGTTTCCGGATCCAGTTCATGCACAGCACATTCTTCATTGTCTTCACTCATCGCCAGCGCCAGTGGCATACCGTGCATATTTCCTGAAGGAGTGGTGTACGGCGTATGAATATCAGCATGTGCATCGATCCATACAACACCCAGTTTAGATTCAGGCTTCGCCATTTTAATCCCGGAAATAGTTGCACCGGCAACACTGTGATCACCGCTCAATACCACAGGGAAAAAATTCTGTTTCAACGAATCTCCGACAGCCTTGCTGACTTTTTCATACAGGTTGGTGATCCCCTTAATGCGCTTTGCATAAGGGGATTCAATAGGCTCGTATAATAATTTGTTTTCCGGCGGAATTTTTTCTGATGGAAAATGAATAAAGAAATTACTCATGAAATCCAGGGCCGCAATTTTTATTGCATCTATACCAAGACTTGCCCCTCTTGTACCAGCGCCAATTTCTGATGGAACTTCTATCAATTTGATATTCTTCATGCAATCGAGTTTCTAGGAATAAGTACGGCAAGATAGTATTTTCCCCTTAGGCGAAAAATCCTTGCTATTTATGACCAGGATCATAGTTACCCAATTTTGATCAAGGCAAATTTGCAAAAACGCCCACCAATGAATTTCAATAAATCAATGAGCCTTGGAGAAATTGTAAGTCATACCCATAAAGCTGCCGGGCTTTTCGAAAAGTATAAACTCGACTTTTGCTGCAAAGGGAAACGTAGCCTGGATGAGGCTTGTACAGAAAAAAACCTCTCGGCAGAGGACCTTCTTTACGAACTCAACCAGCTCAATGAAGGCAGTGGCGGGCTCCAGGATTCTATGTTTTTGAATATGTCGGCCGAACAGCTTGTTCAATATATCGTGCTGAAGCACCACTTCTATGTTAAACAGGCAATGCCCACTATTTACTCGCATGTGGACAGGGTTGCATACAAACATGGAAACCGATTTCCATACATGATCGAAGTGGCTAACCTTTTCAGGAAAGTGTGCGAAGAAATGGATGATCATATGCAGAAGGAAGAACTGGTATTGTTTCCAAGAATTAAAGAACTGGAGCGTGCTGCACTGGAATCCGATGGGAAATACCTGTCAGATAAAACCTATATCACCAGCCCGATCGAGATGATGGAAATGGAACACGAAGAAGCTGGTGGATTGATGGAACGCATCAATGAGCTGACCCATAATTATACCGTACCCAATGGAGCCTGCAACACATTCCGTGTAGCCCTGGCCGAACTCCAGGAATATGAACAGGATCTGCACAAGCATGTTCACCTGGAGAATAATATCCTGTTTCCGAAGGCGCTGGGGTATTTTAGGAAGTTAGGATAGCAATAGAATACGTGGAATACACGGAATAAATGGAATACACAGATCCTTCCGCGTATTCCATGTATTCTGTGTATTCTTTTTTATTCCCTATTAACTAACAACCGTTAGCATATTTCCCTTATTTTTACCGCGCCAAAAAAATAATGAATGCATTTACAATTCACTGAAGAGCAGCAGATGATCCGACAGGCTGCCAGGGATTTTGCCCAAAACGAATGTTTGCCAGGCGTTATAGAAAGAGACGAGCACCAGAAATTCCCTAAAGAACAGGTCATGAAACTGGCCGAACTGGGTTTTATGGGAATGATGGTTAGCCCGGAATACGGCGGAGCTGGATTGGATACTATTTCCTATGTGCTTGCGATGGAGGAGATCAGTAAGATCGACTCAAGTGTTAGCGTTTGCATGAGTGTAAACAATTCACTGGTATGCTGGGGATTGGAAGCTTACGGTACTGAAGAGCAGAAGAAAAAATACCTCACACCATTGGCCCAGGGAATTAAAGATGGAGAGCTCTACATTGGAGCTTTTCTGTTGAGTGAGCCGGAAGCCGGAAGTGACGCCACTTCACAACGCACCACGGCTGAAGATAAAGGTGATCATTACGTTTTGAATGGTACCAAAAACTGGATAACCAATGGTAATTCAGCATCTGTTTACCTGGTGATGGCTCAAACTGATCAGGCCAAAGGAAGCAGGGGTATCAATACTTTTATTGTTGAAAAAAATACTCCGGGCGTTACTGTTGGTGCTAAAGAAAATAAACTGGGTATTCGTGGAAGTGATACACATTCCATCATGTTCCAGGATGTAATTGTTCCTAAGGAAAACCGTATCGGGGAAGATGGATTTGGATTCACTTTCGCGATGAAAACACTATCAGGTGGAAGGATAGGGATTGCTTCCCAGGCACTCGGGATTGCCAGCGGTGCATATGAACTTGCCCTTAAGTATTCGAAAGAAAGAAAGGCTTTTGGAAAAGAGATCTCTCAACACCAGGCCATTCAATTCAAACTGGCGGATATGGCTACCCGCATCGATGCTGCAAGATTACTTTGTATGAAAGCAGCCTGGGAAAAAGACCAGGGTATGGACTATACCTTAAGTTCATCCATGGCAAAAGTGTATGCTTCTGAAACAGCCATGTGGACTACCGTTGAAGCTGTGCAGGTTCATGGTGGATATGGTTATGTAAAAGAATACCATGTGGAACGACTGATGAGAGATGCAAAGATCACCCAGATCTATGAAGGTACCAGTGAAGTTCAGCGAATCGTAATCGCTAGAAATATCCTGAAGTAGGTATCTTCGCTGCATGGCAGTTAGAACAGAGAAATATCTTGAAATAAAAAACAACCTTGGAAGCAAAGCCACCATCGTGGCTGTTTCCAAGGTTCGTTCTGTTGAAGAGATCATGGAGCTGTACAACCTCGGTCAGCGTGATTTCGGCGAAAATTATGTCCAGGAAATTGTTGAAAAACATTTCATCCTTCCCCACGATATCAAATGGCACTTTATCGGCCATCTCCAATCCAACAAAGTCAAATACATCGCTCCTTTTATCCATTTGATTCATGGTGTTGATAGTTTGAAACTCCTGCTGGAAATTGATAAACAGGCCAGGAAGAACAAGCGGATGATTCATTGTTTATTACAGGTTCATATTGCGCAGGAAGAGACAAAATTTGGATTAAATGAGGAAGAATTAGATGAGATCATTTTCGGTCTTGAAAAAATGCACCTTGCCGGCGAACTAACCCATGTTAAAGTTTGTGGGCTGATGGGAATGGCTTCATTTAGTGATAATGAAACAACCGTTCGAAATGAATTTAAAATCCTGAGAGCACTATACCATAAATACCTTCATATACAAAACCCTGTTTGTCATTTTGAACACCTTTCCATGGGAATGAGCAGTGATTACACCTGGGCTGTTGAAGAAGGGAGTAATATGGTAAGAATTGGAAGCGCATTCTTTGGCGTTCGCCCACCCAAAAGCCTTAGTTAGACCCGCGGCATAAGAATTGAATTGCTGTTCGCTAATTAGAAACAACAGCACATGAAGTATCTTATTTTATCCGTAGCCCTGGTTAGCTCATTGTTGTTTGCCTGCGGCGACTCCGAAAAAAAACCTGAAGAAACCGGGAAAAAGAAACGTCCCTATGCATGGTTCAGAAACATCATAGGAAACTTTAGGTCAAAAGACACAATGTATTTCGACAGCGCCTATGTCGATAAATTTCTCGCACAGTATTCTTCTTTCAAAAAATATGAAAAGGAATTGCGCAACTTTTACAGGGAACGTAATTATTCTTTTGCATGGTTTGATCGTGGTGGAATGATTGAACAGGGAGATAACCTTTATTACCGCGTCAGGGAAACAAAATTTGATGGGGTGGAAGAACCTGTTCCATACATGGAGCGATTCAACGAATTAATGAACAGGCCTAATCGAAAAAAGAATCGCGATGAATTGGAGTTGATGCTTACTTCCCAATATTTTGGTCTTGCTTATAATGTCTGGAAGGGTTTAGATGATGCACAAATGAAGAAACTGGGATGGTTCATTCCTCGTCAGAAAGTAAGCTATGCTGCTTTCCTGGATTCCATGCTGCAGGCGCCGGAAGATGAGTTCCTGGAGAAAGAACCATTGAATCCTCAATACGAAGCATTGAAAGGACAGATGAAGAAATACATGGCGTTGGATTCTGTTGCCTTTACACCCATTGCAGCTCCGAAAAAACTTTTAAAACCTGGCGACAGTTCGGCAATCATCACAGCAATCCGAAGCAGGCTGGTGCAGCTTGGTGATCTGTCGAGAGATAATAAATCAAATGTGTTTGATTCGGATCTTGAACAAGCTGTTCGTAATTTTCAATTGCGGCATGGCTTGACAGAAGAATCAGCAATCGGAAAAACAATTGTGGCTGAATTGAATGTTCCTGTTAAACAAAGATTGCGCACTATTGCAATCAACATGGAACGTTCAAGATGGGTTCCGATGAATTACTCAGGTACCAAAAATTATTTACTGGTGAATATTCCTGAATACAAATTACACGTGATTGAAAACGATCAGCAGGCCTGGGAATGTAATGTTGTAGTGGGTGAAGATGAAAATAAAACAGTGATCTTTAAAGGAACGCTTGATCATATTGTATTCAGCCCACACTGGAATGTTCCGGAATCTATAGTGAAGGAAGAGATCATGCCTAAAATGGAAGAAGATCCATCATACCTGGAAAAACAGGATCTTGAAATAACCGGTGAAAAAGATGGCATTCCTGTGATACGTCAAAAACCTGGTACTGAAAATTCTTTAGGACTGGTAAAATTCATGTTCCCAAATACTTACAATATCTACCTGCATGATACACCTGCTAAGGATTTGTTCAACAGAACCAATCGTGCCTTCAGCCATGGATGTGTAAGGGTTTCAGAACCTGTGAAACTTGCGGCATACCTGTTAAGAGATCAGCCTGAATGGACAGAATCCAGGATCGATGAAGCCATGCACAGCGGGGAGGAGAAGTATGTCAATCTTAAAACTAAGGTTCCGGTTTACATCACCTATTTTACTGCATGGGTTGATCCAAAGGGGAAGTTGAATTTCCGGAAAGATATCTATGATAATGATCAGCGACTTGCCAATATGATCTTAAACTGATCAAATTAAAATTACCTGCTGAAATTCAGTAAATTCGCCACTCAAATCAAGAAGCATGAGCGAAGAAAAGAGCCTGAATTTTCTGGAAGAGATCATAGAATCGGACCTGTCATCAGGAAAATATAAATCAATTGTCACGAGGTTTCCTCCCGAGCCGAATGGATACCTGCATATTGGTCATGCCAAAAGCATTTGCCTGAATTTTGGATTGTCATTGAAGTATGGTGGTTACACTAATCTTCGTTTTGATGATACCAACCCGGTTACAGAAGATACCGAATATGTGGAAAGCATCAAACAGGATGTAGAGTGGCTTGGTTTCAAATGGAAGAATGAATTATATGCTTCGGATTATTTTGAACAGCTTTACCAGTTCGCAGTTGCGCTGATCAAAAAAGGATTTGCCTATGTGGATGATTCTACCGCCGAAGAAATTGCTTCGATGAAAGGAACACCCACAGAACCAGGAAAGGATTCTCCTTACCGCAACAGATCGGTAGAAGAAAACCTAGACCTTTTTGAAAGAATGCGTAAAGGTGAATTTGCAGATGGTGCAAAAACTTTGAGAGCTAAGGTTGATATGTCATCACCCAATATGCATATGCGCGATCCGATCATGTACAGGATCAAACATGCGCATCACCACCGAACCGGTGATAAATGGTGTATCTACCCGATGTATGATTTTGCGCATGGACAAAGTGATAGCATTGAAAATGTAACTCATTCCGTGTGTACATTGGAATTCATTCCACATCGTGCATTGTACGACTGGTTTATTGAAAAGCTGGAAATATTTCCTTCCCATCAATATGAATTTGCACGACTGAATCTTACATACACTGTAATGAGCAAACGTAAGCTGTTGCAGTTGGTAAACGAGAAACATGTTACCGGTTGGGACGATCCAAGAATGCCTACTATCAGTGGCTTGAGAAGGAGGGGCTATACTGCAGCATCCATCCGTGATTTTTGTGATCGAATCGGTATTGCAAAGAGGGAGAACATGATCGATGTATCATTGCTGGAATACTGTGTACGAGAGGATCTCAATAAAACAGCTTTGCGCAGGATGGTAGTGTTTGATCCATTGAAAGTGGTTATCACTAATTACCCTGAGGATGTAAAGGAGATGTTGAAAGGAGAGGAGAACCCTGAAGATGCAAACAGTGGAACACGGGATATTCCTTTCAGCAGAACACTGTACATCGAGCGTGAAGATTTCATGGAAAATCCTCCGAAAAAATATTTCCGTTTGGCTCCCGGACAGATGGTTCGGTTAAAGAGCGCATACATCATAAAGTGTGATGAAGTGGTAAAAGATGAGAATGGTATCATTCATGAAGTGCGTTGCTCTTACATTCCTGAAAGCCGCAGTGGATCTGATACTTCCGGCATCAATGTTAAGGGAACCCTTCACTGGGTTAGTATTGATGAAGCGATCAATGTGGAAGTGCGTTTATATGATCGTTTATTTAAAGTAGAAGATCCTTCCAATGAAGAAGGAGATTTCAAAGATTATATCAATCCTGATTCGCTTGAAGTAATACAAAGTGCCTATGCGGAACCTGCTTTACTAAAAGCTTCCTTTAAAGATCGTTACCAGTTTCTCCGCAAAGGTTACTTCGCCCTCGACAAGGACACCGCGCCTTCTAAAATCATTTTCAACAGAACGGTAACGTTGAAGGATACGTGGGCGAAGGAGATGAAAAAGTGAAGACTTGGAGACATGGAGACTTGGAGACTTGAAATGGGCTGAACCAAGCGAAGCGCAGGGGCAGAACGATGGGGTTTACACTCGCCGTTCTGTCCACCCTTCGGGTGTTCAGCCCGTTCATGTCTCCAAGTCTCCACGTCTTCACCTCTTCATTAATACCCCCCTCACCATCGCCTTCACCCCAACATCCAATCTCTCATCACTGATCTCGAAATCAGGGGTATGATGGCCGGGTGCTTTGGTACCGGAAAATTTTGGATGTTTTACCCCCAGGTAAAAGAAAAATGCCGGAGCTTTTTCTCCATAATAACTGAAGTCCTCTGAACCGGTTTGCCAGTTACCAATGATCACATTCTCCTTACCGGCCGATTGTTCCAGCACGGGGATCATTTTTTTTGTGAGCGTGCTGTCATTAAATGTTACCAAAGTTTTTCCTGTAATGCTGACAGTTGCTGTTGCTCCTGATGCCTGGGCTGTATGCTCAACCATCGTACGTAAGTACTGATGAGCCTGCTTTTGCTGCTCCGCGTCAAGTGTGCGGATACTTCCTTTCAATATGATTTCTTCCGGTATGATGTTCTCCCTGATACCACCTTCCACACGCCCAATCGTGAAAACGGCCGGAGCTTTTACCAGGTTCATCTGCCTGCTGACAATAGTCTGAATATTATTAATGATCTGCGCACCAATGACAACCGGGTCCACACCCGTCCATGGGGCTGAACCATGCGCCTGCTTTCCTTTGATCCTTACTTCAAACCAATCTGCCGCAGCCATAAATGGTCCTGGCTTATAGAGCAGGGCTCCCAGCGGAACATCGGATCCAACATGCAATCCAAGGATATAATCAACTTTTGGATCATCCATGACACCTTCCTCGACCATTAAAGATGCGCCTCCCTTTTCATCACCGGGAGGACCTTCTTCTGCAGGTTGAAAAATAAATTTCACCGTTCCACTGATATCTTTTTTCATCGATGATAATACCTCCGCTGTACCCAGCAGGATGGCCATATGTGCATCATGTCCGCAGGCATGCATCACGGAAACAGTGTCACCCATATACTCTGCCCTAACTTTCGATGCATAAGGAAGATCAACCCGTTCTTTAACCGGTAAGGCATCCATATCAGCCCTCAAACCCACTACAGGACCGGGCTTTCCACCTTTCAGCAAGCCCACAACACCTGTTTTTGCAATACCTGTCTTTACTTCAATTCCCATTGCTTTCAATCGTTCGGCAACAAAAGCTGAAGTATTGAATTCCCTGTTCGATAATTCAGGATGCTCATGAAAATATCTTCTCCACTCAATTACTTTGGGTAAGATTGCAGCAACCTTTTTGTCGATATCATCTTTTTGCGCATAAGCATGCGCGTTAGATAATGCCAGTAGGATGATCAGTAATTTTTTCATGAATCATTTATTTGTATTCACCATAAACTTCGCGAAGGGTATCTGCAATTTCTCCCAGTGAGCATTTCAATTCTACAGCTTCCACAACTGTCGGCATGATATTCTCATCAGCGGCAGCCTTATCATTCAGTTCCTGCAAAATTGCATCTACTTTAGATGGATCCCGCTGCCTGCGCAATTGTTCCAGTTTTTCAGTCTGCACCTGCCTGATCGAATCATCAATCTTAAATCCTGGAACAGGTGCTTCTTTATCTACCTGGAATTTATTTACACCGACAATGATCTTCTCACCGGTTTCAATTTTCTTTTGATATTCATACGCACTCCTTGCTATCTCTTCCTGGATATAACCCTGTTCTATAGCCGAAACACTTCCACCCATCGAATCAATATGATCGATCATTTTCCAGGCTGCTTCTTCCACTTCATTGGTCAGTGTTTCAATGAAATAACTTCCGGCAAGCGGGTCAACAGTATCTGCTGCACCACTTTCAAATGCTACGATCTGCTGGGTCCTGAGTGCTATGCGGGCAGCTTCTTCAGTCGGTAAACTCAATGCTTCATCGTATCCGTTGGTATGCAAAGACTGGGTTCCTCCAAGCACTGCCGCCAAGGTTTGAATGGTTACTCTTGATATATTATTCAGTGGCTGTTGTGCAGTTAGTGTACTGCCTCCGGTTTGTGTATGAAAGCGAAGCATCATTGCTTTGGGATCTGTTGCACCTGCTTCTTTCATGATCCTTGCCCACATCCTCCTGGCAGCACGGAATTTGGCCACTTCTTCAAACAGATTGTTATGTGCATTGAAGAAGAATGATAACCTCTTTCCAAATACATTGATATCAAGTCCTTTTTTCCTGGCAGCTTCCACATAGGCTTTACCATTGCTTAAGGTGAAAGCGATTTCCTGCACTGCGGTACTTCCTGCTTCACGGATATGGTATCCTGAAATGGAAATGGTATTCCATTTTGGCAGCTCATGACTGCACCATTCAAAGATATCAGTGATGATCTTCATCGATGGCTTTGGAGGATAGATATATGTGCCCCTGGCTGCATATTCCTTCAGGATATCATTTTGAATAGTGCCACTAATCTTTTTCAGATCAGCTCCCTGTTGTTTAGCAAGAGCGGTATAAAAAGCAAGTAAAATAAATCCAGTAGCGTTTATGGTCATGGATGTAGAAACCTTTTCAAGTTCAATTCCATTGAACAGTGTTTGCATATCCATGATACTATCGATGGCTACTCCCACTTTTCCCACTTCCCCTTCAGCTAATGGATGATCACTGTCGTAACCGATCTGGGTTGGAAGATCGAATGCAACACTCAGTCCCATAACACCCTGGCTTAGCAGGTAATGATATCTTTTATTACTTTCCTCTGCCGTGCTGAATCCTGCATACTGGCGCATGGTCCAGAGTCTACCCCGGTACATATCGGGCTGAACACCCCGGGTGAAGGGGAATTCTCCAGGTTCGGCAGCATCTTTCAGGTGAAGATCATTCGCAGTATACAAGGTTTTTATATCAATCCCGCTATCCGTTAGTTTATGGTTACTCATGGAGTTATTGTGGTAGGTTCATAATTCGCTTGGCTTCATAATTCAACACATCTGATACAACATTGTGCAATGCTGAATTTGGATGCTGTACCAACATATCCAGCAGAGCTTTGTTCAGATCATTACCGGATGCATCTGCAGGAAGAAAACCTGCCACCTGGTTAACGATATGAATATTCTGCTCTTTTAAATTCTTAACCGCATCCCAGGATTGCTGTGATACATACATCTGCTGGGTTACATTATGTTCAAATTCCTGCCTGATAGTGTTGGTCAGAATGAATTGCATATCCCTGGCGCTGATTCCCGGCTGATGAACCCTCGAAATAAGGTTGGGAAGGGCGATCCTTTCGGTGAGCAGGATCAATCTTTCATATGCCTGTACCTGCAGGTTCAATGCATACTGGCTGGTTTCTTTCTGAGTTTTGACAGTACTCGCAACTTCTTTTCTTTGTTTCCAGAAAACAAATGCAAGTGTACCTCCAAGTAATAATGCAATAGCAACTCCTATCAATAATTCCGTTGTGGTGACGCCCATTCTTAAACTTTTAAGTCAAACAAATGTAATAAAATGCCCCTACAACACTTAGTGCAGGGGATATTAACTTTGAGGCTGAAAACAATCATTTATTTTTGCAGATAAACATTTTGATATGACTACTACAACTATAAGCCCTGTTTCCTTTACCCAGGGCGCTATTGAAGAAATAAAAAGACTGATAAATGATCCGGCCTTCGACCAGTCACAATTCCTTCGTGTAGGAGTGAAGGGCGGTGGCTGTTCCGGGATGACCTATATCCTTGGATTCGATGCGAAGCAGGCTGATGATGAAGTATACGAAGCTGATGGAATTTCTTTCATCATGAATAAATCTCATGGCCTTTACCTGATGGGAATGCAGGTTGACTGGCAGGATGGTCTGAACTCCCGTGGTTTTGTTTTCAACAATCCGAATGCAAGTAAGACTTGTGGGTGTGGGAGCTCTTTTGCGGTCTAGGAATGGTGAATCGAGAATGGGGAATGGAGAATAGATAAGCCTCAAAAAAATATAAAAGAGAAAGGGAACCAATTGGTTCCCTTCTTCTTTTATTTATAATCAGGATTTTTTCATTCCCGATTCTCAATTCTCAATTCTAGATTCCACCTATGCTTTCACCGCTCTCTTCTTCTCACTCGGCTCGTCCATGGTCTTCAGATCAGCTTCGCCTAAAGGACGATTCTTTCCAAGATCCATCAATACAGGAGCTGCAACAAAGATTGAAGAATAAGAACCTGTGATGATACCGATCAGCATCGCAAAGGCAAAACCTTTGGTTACTTCACCACCTACCAGGAACAGGATCAGGATGGTCAGGAATACTGTCAGTGAGGTCATGATAGTTCTGCTCAAGGTCTGGTTGATCGCACGGTTGATAATGGTTCCCTTATCTACACCACGCATCAGTTTAGCGTCTTCACGCACCCTGTCGTAAACAATTACTGTATCGTTCATCGAGAAACCAATTACTGTCAGGATCGCAGCAATAAAGTGCTGGTCGATCTCGAGCGGGAATGGTACGATATTCTTAAAAAATGAGAATACCATCAATGTAACGATCACGTCGTGCAATAATGCGATGATAGTACCTGCAGAGTATCTCCAGTCGCGGAAACGAAGGAAGATATACAAAGCAATCACCAGCAATGACCAGAAGGTAGCCCATTGTGCACCTGCTTTCAGGTCATCAGAAATTGTTGGGTCAACACGCTTGAACTGCTCAACATATTCAATGGTTCCAAACTGTTCAGCAGTAAGACCTGCAGGCAGCAATGATTTCAAACCGGTATATAAGGTATTCCTTACAACGCTGTCTGCAGCATTACCTTCCTGGTTAATCATGTAATCAGTAGTGATATCAAACTTGTCACCTGATGTACCGTATGTCTTTACAATTGGAGTTTCTTCAAACACTTTTTTCAATGCATCACGGATCTCTTCAGCATCTTTTTGAGCGTGGAAATTAACTACATAACTTCTACCACCACTGAATTCTACCCCTTGCTTGAATCCATTGAAAAGGGCAGCAACTCCACCAATCAATACAAGTACTGAAATGATGTATGCATACTTTCTATATTCAATAAACTTATAGTTCGCATTTCTAAAGATCCTCTTTGATAAAGAAGTGAAATAATTGAAATGCTTACCCTTGCTCATGTAGATGTCAGTGATCAGCCTTGAAACCAGGATACCACAGAACAATGACAACAGGATACCCAGGATCTGTGTGGTCGCAAAACCAAGCACCGGACCGAGTCCATAGATCGCAAGAATGATCGCGGTTAACAAAGTAGTGATATGCGCATCCAGTACAGGTGGCAATGATCTTCTGTAACCTAATTTCACTGCTTCAGCATGACTGGTACCTTTCGACAATTCATCCTTGATTCTTTCAAAGATGATAACGTTTGTATCCACGGCCATACCGATGGTCAGTACGAGACCCGCAATACCAGGTGCGGTAAGGGTTGCATTCAATGCACTCAACACACCAACTGTAAAGAGAAGGTTCAGGATCAGTGCTATGTTGGCAACAATACCTGCAGTGTTATAATACACCAGCATCAGGAGGAAAATAACTGCAAAGGAGATGGTGAATGACAACATACCACCGTTTACAGCTTCCTGTCCTAAAGTAGGACCTACAACCTGTTGCTGTACAATTCTTGCCGGAGCTTCCAGTTTACCAGACTTAAGGATATTTGCAAGATCCTGCGCTTCTTCAACGATCAGTTGCTGGTTTGCTTTTTCACCGCGACCCATGGTAATTCTTGAACTACCTCCTTCAATTTTTTCTGAAGCGATAGGAGCGGAGTAAACAATATCATCCAGTACAATAGCGATCGGACGACGATCCCTTGCAGAACGCTCGGTCATTTGTGCCCAAACTCTTGCACCTGAAGTATTCATATTCATGGTCACCAATACATCGTTGGTGATCGGGTCAAAACTCTGTTCTGCACCTTCAATGGCTTCACCTTCAAGCTTCGCACCTTCTTTTCCAGGAACAGTTTCGATCGCATACAGAGGAAGGAAGTTCACCATCTTTCCTTCTGCATCACGTTCCTGCTTACCCCAAAGGAATCTTGCATTTGCAGGGAAGAAATTCTTTACTGAAGGATTATTCAATACACTGTTTACAATTCCGGTGTCCTTGATAGCTGCATATCCAAGAACGGCTCCAAAGCTTTGTCTGCCGCTTTCATCCTGGTAAGGAGCAGCTGGCTGGAATACTTTCAGCAAAGGATTATTAACCAGCGCTGCTGAATCCTGCAATGCTTTTTTTGCAGTATCATTTTTAGCAACTGATGAATCACCCGCAGCAGTAGTATCTGATGCAGCTTTTACATTATTGAGTGTTCCTGCAGCCTGGATAGCGTTTTGGAAACCGGTAACCATAGCTGGTTCATTGAAAGTATACACTTCCCAGAACTGGAGGTTAGCAGTGGATTGAAGATATTTTCTAACTCTCTCTGCATCTGTTGCACCGGCAAGTTCAACAGTGATGATACCCTTATTCTCATCAAGGTTGATGGTAGGCTGGGCAACACCAAACTTATCGATACGACGTCTGAGAACCTGGTAGGTCTGCGACATAGCTGCATTAGCCTGTTCGCGGATATAGTCTACCACTTTGTCGTCGGAAGAATTGATGCCGAGTTTGTTTTTGTTTGTGTTGGCAAAATGCGGAGCCAGTTTAGCACCTGGATTCACATCTTTAAATGAAGAAACAAATAGGTCGATGAAGTTCTGATCTGAAGTCAGTTTACGACGCTGTGCTTCTGTGATGGCTTTTGTAAGCTGGGGATCTTTTGGATTGTTGGCTAATCCTTTGATCAGTCCGTCCAGCGCAACGTCCATCGTTACGTTGATACCACCCTGGAGGTCAAGACCCAAAAGCAATTCGCTTTCTTTGGCTTTCTGGTAAGTTTGTCCCCACCAGGTGATCTTAGTGTCTTTAGTGCTGTCAAGCAATCTTTCGTAGCGGTCGCTGAAGTACTGGTTCAGTGAATCCTGGTACTTAGCCTGGGCTTCTTTATCGCCCGGGTACTTTTGTGTGGCTGCTGGGTACAGTCTTTTAACCTGTGACATCGCCTTCTCCTTCATGGCAGATTCGTGCTTGTTCACAAACCATGTAAAGGAAAGCTGGTAAAGGGAAATAAAAATAAGTAGCGCAGCAAAAATGCTAACCAATACTCTCATTGAAATGTCTTTTATTTTTTAAGAGGTTGGCAAAGATAGGTTTTTCAAGCATATATATTCGGGTAAAATAGGAGGCCCAAATCCTTGTGGAAACTGCGTTAAAAAACCCATGGCATCTTCCTTTTCTATACCTTCGGGCTCATCATTTTTTATGTCTTCAAAATCATTTCGGATACCCATTTTTTTCATCCTCGGATGGCTGATTTTTACTTCCTGTTCCTCCCGAAGGATCCAGCGCTCCAACCTGCCAACTGATCCTTACCTGTCCAAACTTTTCACCGATAACCCCGGACCATTTAAAAAGATCTTCGAAAATCCTTCAAAATACAGGGTCCAGGTAATCTATTCAAAGATCATCCGTAACAAGAAAGGAAAGCCTTATTTCATTGACTATCAATACAATGTAGATCCTTCACTTTATTTTTATCCTGCTTCAACCGTTAAAATGCCAATTGCCCTGCTGGCATTGGAAAAATTGAATGAATTGCCTAAAGAAGTTAGATCAGGCAGCACCATGATAACACTGGCTAAAGAGCCCTGGCAGACACCGGTATACAATGATCCAATGTCGGAAGACGGCCGGCCAACCATCGACCAGTATATTAAAAAGATATTCCTGGTTAGCGACAATGACGCTTCCAACCGGCTGTATGAATTCCTTGGTCAGTCGAGGATCAACCGCCGTGTTCGGGAAATGGGGTACGACAGCACCGAAATCCTTCACCGTTTGTCGGTTCCCATGACTGCTGAACAGAACAGGGTGGCCAATGAGATCAGGTTTTATAATGATTCAGTGGTCATTTATGATAAGCCATCAGAATTAAGCGGAATGGATCGATTGACCAGGAATGAAAAGCTGGGGAAAGGATTTATTTCAGGAGGAAAGCTGGTCAGTCAGCCCTTTGATTTTTCTTCCCGGAACCGGATGCTTTTGCCTGATCTGCATGAAATACTCAGGTCGGTGATTTTTCCGGAGGCTGTTCCCGCAAAACAGCGTTTCAATATAACAAAAGAACAGCGTGAATTTGTGATGAAGTATATGTCGGAATACCCTTCTAAAGCCGGTTTTCCTCCATATGACCCCATCGAATATTGGGATGCATACTGCAAGTTCTTGCTGGTAGGCTCCGAGAAGAAACCCATTCCGGATCATATCAGGATCTACAATAAAGTAGGGGATGCATATGGTTTCCTGACCGATATCGCCTATATAGTGGATACAAAAAATAAGATTGAATTTATGCTGAGCGCAACGGTATATTGTAATGAAGACGGCATTTTCAATGATGATAAATACGAGTATGATTCCCTAGGTTTCCCATTCTTAAAACACATTGGGGAGGTGATTTATAAGAAGGAATTGATGGATAGGAGATAGGAGTTAGGAGTTGGGAGTTAGGAGATGGTCCAACTCCCAACTCCCAACTCCCAACTCCTTAACATTTCCCCTCATACATTGAAGATTATACAAGCATTTCCCTATTTAGATGAAAATTCTACAATGATTTCAACTTTCTGTTTTCCTAATACATACCTTTGCCACACTTAAAAAAACAAGCATACCAGTAATGAACTTAGCACCTCGCCTCCAGCGTTTCAATGAGCCTGAAACCCTAAAAATGGCCAAATTAGGCCGTGAACTCAGAGCTAATGGTATTGATGTTGTTGACCTTAGCCTGGGAGAACCGGATTTTGATACCCCTGAGCATATCAAGGAAGCTGCAAAGAAAGCAGTGGACGACAACTGGAGCCATTATCCTCCTGTTGCAGGTTATCCTGATCTTCGTGAGGCGGTCTGTACCAAATTTAAAAGAGATAATAACCTTGATTATAAGCCGGAGAACATCATTGTATCAACGGGAGCAAAGCAATCGCTTGCCATGGCAGTGATGGCGATCGTTGATAAGGGTGATGAAGTGGTAATTCCAACACCATATTGGGTAACTTACTCCGAGATCGTTAAGCTGAGTGATGGAGACGTGAAACTGGTACGAACTTCTTTTGAAAATAATTTCAAGATCACACCAGAGGAACTGGATGCTGCTATAACACCGAAAACCAAGCTGTTTATTTTTTCTTCACCATCGAACCCAACCGGTTCTATTTATTCGAAAGAAGAACTGGCAGGATTGGCAGAGGTTTTCCGCAAGCATCCGCAGGTTTTCATTCTATCTGATGAGATCTATGAATACATCAACTTTGTTGGAAAGCATGAAAGCATTGCGCAGTTTGATGATATTAAAGATCGCGTGATCATCATCAATGGTTTGAGTAAAGGTTTCGCGATGACAGGTTACCGTCTTGGTTTCCTGGCCGGAGATGCAACTGTGATCAAGGCTTGCGAGAAATTGCAGGGACAATTCACCAGCGGTACCTGCGCAGTTACACAAAGAGCCGCAATCACTGCCTTGGTTTCTGACCTTGCTCCAACTTGGGCAATGGTGAAAGAATTTGAAAAGCGTAAAGCACGTGTGAAAGAAATGCTTGCAGATATTCCTGGTATCAAATACACCGAGCCTGATGGCGCATTTTATATCTTCCCTGTAGTAAGTTCTTATTTTGGTAAGAAGGCAGGTGATGAAGTGATCAAAGACGCTGATGATCTTTGTATGTACCTGCTGAACAGCGCGCATGTATCAACCGTTACAGGTCGTGCCTTCGGCGAACCAGACTGTATCCGAATTTCCTTTGCCAACAGCATGGATAAGATTGAGAAAGGATTTTCGAGGATTAAGGAGGCGTTGGCGAAGCTTAGTTAGGAGTTGAGGAGTTGAGGAGTTGAGGAGTTGAGGAGTTGAGGAGTTGAGGAGTTGAGGAAATTTTCCAAGTTATATAAAAAGCCGCTGATTTTTCAGCGGCTTTTTTTTTTAGTGGTAAAATTTATGAATAATAAAATTTATCTCCGTATGCGAAGCATCCGCCTCTGCGCCCTTTGCTCCTCTGCGCAGCCGCCGAAGGCGGCGTCTCTGCGTGAAACAAGACTTTGCGTGAAACAAAATCATAAAGAAACACAGAGAGATAAATACCATTTTTCATTTTTCCTTTTACATTTTAAGACATCGAAAACTGCCCCAGCAACCTCTTCCTCTTATTCCTGTACATCAATATCCCTGCAATCGCCAGAACAGTCACACCAACAACCTTCACCAATAAAGCTGTAGTCTTAGAAGGCGGAACATACTGAACCCCATCCTGGTTTACATATGCCGGCTCCTCCACATATCTTCCATGCGATGGAACTGCCTGTTCCATAAAGTTCATACTTAACTCATGCAATTGATTCCTTAACTCATCACCACTCATCGGCTTACCGTGACCCGTTGCAGCGACCTGTATATCCAGCTCCTCCAACTTCTTTACAGATGCTTCAGCAGAACTCCAGTTATACGTGAAGTATTTTGGTGGACCACTCACTTTCTTTTTTTGCATCATAACCGACAAGGCTGATTCCTGGCAGGTGGTAACAAAAGCATCGCCTGCAATCAAAACTCCATCCCTCTTACGATATAAACTGACATGTCCCGGTGCATGACCTGGTGTATGAATAAAATTCCATTCCGGTAAGAATGGAACCGTTCCATCTTCCGGTAATGCATGAAATCTTTCCCCGATATCAATTGGACCTTTTGGATACACAAACGACATATACGACATTATACCTCCTCCAACAGTTGGATCAGGTGGTGGGTAAGATGAAACCCCTTTAAGGTAAGGTTCCTCCATCTTATGTGCATACACTTTTACATCCCACTCATCCGCTAACTGCTGTAATGAGCCTACATGATCGAAATGTGCATGCGTTAAAATAATAGCTTTTGGTGTATGCTCCGGCCAGAATAATTTATCCGCAACTTTTTTGATCTTGGATGCCGTTGTTTTTAATCCTACATCTATTGACACCCATGAATTATCCTGTGGATTATGTACTAAATAAACATTCACAAATTTGTCCCTGATGCCCCATACTCCAGGAGCTACAGCAAACCAGTCAACATAATAATCTTTTGCAACCTTCTCCTTTTTCATAGTATTCGTTTTGTGGAGAAGAATTAAAATTGTGCCACTACACCATCGACTGCAGTTGAATTGCATTCTCTACAGCATATCCACCAATATCATTATTGAAGTATATGAATGCTTTTTTTAATCCTTTGAATGCCTTCACCTTCTTCACAAAAGCTGCAAGTTTCTGAGTTGAATATTTTGATGCATACAATTGTTCTGAACCATGAAATCGATAATACAACAGTTTGGTATTTTGAATGACTTCTTCAGGAAGGGTAGGGTGACTCATCCCACAAAAACTGATTTGATGTTTTCCAAGTATTCGATATACTTCTTCATTCCACCAGCTTTCATGACGAAACTCTAATACATTATTATACTGAGGATCCAAAGTGTCGATGATTCGTTCCAGTCTTTCAGTGGTGTAATCAGCCCTTGGTGGAAGTTGAAATAAAACCGCTCCCAGCTTGTCTTTCAGACCTTCTGCAATGGTTGCATAATATCCCTGCATGATCTCTCTGGTCTCATGGAACTGTTTGTAATGAGTAATGATGCGGGGTGCCTTAACTGCAAAAGAAAAATTATCAGGAGATTTTTTATACCAGCTTTCAAAGGTTGAAAGTCTTGGGAAACGATAGAAGGTTACATTCAATTCAAGCGTATTGAATCGCTCTTTGTAGAAATCAAACCACTTTGACTTGGGAAGATCCTCCGGGTAAAACAACCCTTTCCAATGATTATAGTAAAAACCTGAACAACCAATATGCCATTCAATTGCCATCTTTCTTTTTATAAGAAACAAATGCAATTTTCCTGCTATCAGGCGACCAGGATGGAACATTGAGCGTTCCCTGTCCTCCGTAAAATACTTTGGTAAGGTCAGTAATAGCCCCTGTTTTGAGCTCCATCAACCTTAACCTGACATCTTTTCCAAAAGGATGATCCTGTTTTTGATCTTCCATATATGAAATGTAAACGATCCATTTTCCATCTGGTGAAGGATGCGGAAACCAATTGCTGTAAGCATCTTTTGTAAGCTGGATTTTATTTGATCCGTCTGAATTCATTCGCCAAATCTCCATTTTACCAGAAGCAAATGAATTGTAATAAATATACTTTCCATCATGGCTGTAATCCGGCCCATCATCCAATCCTTCTGCATCAGTCAATCTTTTTTCTTCACCACCATCAACTGGAATAATATACACATCAAAATTTCCATTTCTTTCTGCACAATAAGCAAGTGTGCTTCCATCGGGCGACCATCCATGCCAGAAAGAAGGAACTTTTGACGTGATCTTTTTTGGTATGCCTCCTTCAATAGGTAATGTGTAAATGGTGCTTTTCTTCCACTCTATGTTGACAGATGTATCCTGTTTGTTGGTATGACTGATCACTAACATCTTTCCATCAGGAGAAATACCATGGTCATTGTTGCAGATATTGGCAAAACCGGTAGGGACCTGAATCATGGACGGAGAACTTAATGGAACTTTATATATAAGCCCATTGCTGTTGATCAGGAAATATTTTCCGTCCCTCGACCAGTTAGGTGCTTCAATATGTTTATCGGTAGTTAATACAACCGTTCTTTGTTTTGTGTTTATATCAATTGTTTCAAGGTAGCTTTCAGCAGGACGTTGTGACTGGGCATTGAAGATGTTGATAAGTAGAAATGCCAGAATCAATCTTTTCATATTATCATTTTGATGTAGATAATGAAAGTTCCTTTAACCGTTCATGCAACTCCAGCACTTGCGGAACAACCAGGTGTTGTTCATCATTCAATATAACAGTATCGCATAGACGCATTTTTACTGTTTCTTCAATCTGCTTTCGCATCCTTGCTTTTACATCTTCCCTTGTTACATTGTCTCTTTTCATGACACGATATATCCTTAATGATTCCGGCGCATATACGCCGATCACATGATCAAGCATATCCTGGCTGCCACTCTCAAAGATCAATGCAGCTTCCTTGATTACATATGGAGCTGTTTGTTTCGACATCCATACTGCTGCATCATGAATAGTTATTGGATGTACAATACTGTTCAGTAATTCAAGTTTAGAAGGATTATTGAATACTATGGATGAAAGATATTTTCTGTTCAAAACTCCTTCTATATAAGTATCTGCGCCAAAAGCCTTCATTAATTGAAACTGCAGATCAGGATCTTCATTCATCAATCTCTTAGCAGCATCATCAGCAAAATATACCGGTACTCCAAGAGACCTGAAGATTTTGGTAACTGTACTTTTTCCAGAACCTATTCCACCGGTAATGCCAACTCTCAGCATATAAAAATTTGAATTAAAGTAATAAAAAAATCCGGAGTCAATGACCCCGGATCTATTACATGTTACAGTAACATTTATTTTGCTGCTGTTGCAGTTGCTTTGTTGATCTGGTTTGTCCACTCCATACTGATCGCAGACTTTTCAATCTTCAGGTAGCTTCCCGGGCTTGTTTCGATCATAATGGTTCCATCTTCATTGATCTTATTCACTACACCGTGAATTCCTGCGATGGTCACGATCCTTTCACCCTTGTTCAGGTTCTCCTGGAACTTCTTTGCTTCCTTTGCTTTTTTAGCCTGAGGTCTGATCATGAATAACCAGAACACGAGGATCATACCACCTAATAAAAGCAATTGAGGCATTGCTGAAGCACCACCTGCCTGTAAAAAAATAGCTGCTGTTGTCATTTGTACAATTGTTATAAATGAAAAATTTTAATTCTATTGAGTTTTTGCGGGTGCCTTGGCAACCTCCACATCAAAACTGATCTTATGTTCTGTTGTGCCTTCTGTATTTGCACTAACAAAGATCTCTTTATGCTGTAAGCCTTCTCTGCCCTGTGAATCGAATGAACCTGTAATGGCTGCTTCTTTTCCAGGTGCAATTGGTTCTTTTGGATAATCTGCTACAGTACATCCACAACCCGGGCGAACCGATTGAATGACCAGCGGCTTATCACCTGCATTCCTGAACCGGAAAGAGATCTGGAGTTTTTGACCTTCATTGATCTTTCCCATATTCCTTGCTGAATCGATCCACTCAATTTTTGTAAGGGCTCCAGGAACAGCGGCCAGCACGTTGTCGTCTGTTACTGTACCTTCTGCTTCCCCGCAACCCCATGTAGTGAGGATAAGAGCTGCCAAACAGACTGTTACCAACTTTTTCATGAGAAATTTTTTGCTAAGTTAATAGTTAGGATGGCTTGAAACTTACTTTATGTAATTTGTTTTGGGTCACAAGGTCCTTATGGATATTGTCGAGGATACCATTGACAAACTGTCCGCTTTGCTGGGTACTGTATTCTTTTGCCAGGTCGATGTACTCGTTAATGGTAACTTTTGGCGGAATAGTTTCGAAGAAAAGGAATTCACAAACACCCATTCTCATCAGAAGCATATCCAGCACTGCAATACGTTCAGCTTCCCAGTTCTTTAATTTAGGTTTGATATATTCCATCGCCACTTCTTCCTTTTCCAGCGTGGTTTCCAGCAATTTTTTAGCGAACTGCCATTTTTCACCCGTCAGGTATTCATTCAGGTTATACGATTGTGGCTTGGCAAGGAATTTCTGAACAAGCTGAACGATCATATCACTGTCATCATCCCAGTTAGGAAAATTTTCTTCGAGGAAGGAAGTAAATTCTTCATTAGGGAGAAGGATATCGGTCAGAATAAATTCAAGGATCTCTCTTTCTGGTTTCTTTTCCCTGCTTTCAGCCTGGATATACTCCTGGTATTTTTCCGTTGCACAAAGTTCCTGGTAAAGCTTTTTGAAAAGTTCCGCATCATCAAGGTGCTCAGGCTTTTCTTCTTTTACGGCTGCTTTGTAGGTCTCATGTTCAAGAATCTTCCATAATAATTCGTTCCCTGAGATCTTGGTATTAACTGAAAGATCTGCCTTTGATGGCAGGTGCTTGGATGCCCTGTTCCTTGCATCAGTTTCTGCATAGCGGGCGATCTCTGTAATGGAATGAATAAGATAAATGAATAATTGGCGGCTTTGGTCCAACTGCTGCTTCAGGAATTTTACCTGGTCGGCAGGCTTAACCATCTCTTCCTGGGTCGACATCGAGTACAAGGTCTGCATCACTTTAACCCGGATATTTCTTCTACTGATCATTGTAAGAACTTAATTGAAGCGGCAAAAGTAGGGAAAAATGGAGACATGGAGATGAGGAGTAGAGAAGTAGAGGAGTTGAGGAGTTGAGAAGCGTGAAACCCAGGTTTTCACTTCTGTGTCTTTCATGTCTTCTATGTCTTCCATGTCTTCTATGTCTTCAAGTCTCCACGTCTTCATGTCTTCATGTCTCCCTGTCATTCCCATCTGAAAAATTGACCAGAAAAAAGCTTTGGTACAAATTCTGTTCGGTACCTTCCGCCTGCCATAAAAAGGCAACCATAAAATTTCTACAAATAACTCAAAACTAAAATTGGTAAACTATGGCTAAGTTAAATGTTACCCCTTTGCACGACAGGGTAATTGTGAAACCTGCAAAAGCTGAAGAGAAAACTGCCGGTGGTATCATCATCCCGGATACCGCTAAAGAAAAACCTCAACGTGGTACTGTGGTAGCTGCCGGTCCTGGTAAAAAAGACGAACCGGTTACTGTTAAAGAAGGCGATACCGTTCTTTACGGAAAATATGCTGGAACAGAGATCTCTATCGACGGAGAAGACCTGCTCATCATGCGTGAAAGCGATATCCTCGCAATCGTTTAAGCTATATCACCAAATATTTAAAAATTACAAACTGACATACCATGGCAAAACAACTGTTTTTCGACATTGATGCCCGTAATAAGATGAAGCGTGGGGTTGATACCCTGGCTAACGCGGTTAAAGTAACCCTCGGTCCTAAAGGACGTAACGTAGTTATTGAAAAGAAATTTGGCGCTCCTGCAGTAACCAAGGATGGTGTAACTGTAGCTAAAGAGATCGAACTGGAAGACCTGATCGAGAACATGGGTGCCCAGATGGTGAAAGAAGTTGCTTCTAAAACTGCTGACATTGCAGGTGACGGTACTACTACCGCAACTGTACTGGCTCAGGCGATCATCAGCGAAGGTCTGAAGAACGTAGCTGCTGGTGCTAATCCAATGGATCTGAAAAGAGGTATCGACCAGGCTGTTGCCAAAGTGATCGAAAACCTGAAGTCTCAATCTCAGACCGTAGGTACTGATTCTGCAAAGATCGAGCAGGTTGCTACCATCTCTGCTAACAATGATAACGCTATTGGTAAACTGATCGCTGAAGCTTTCACCAAAGTTGGTAAAGAAGGTGTGATCACTGTTGAAGAAGCAAAAGGAACTGAAACAAATGTTGACGTGGTTGAAGGTATGCAGTTCGACCGCGGTTATATCTCTCCATACTTCGTTACTAATAGCGAAAAGATGGAAGCTGAATTGCAGAACCCTTACATCCTGATCTACGATAAGAAGATCAGCGCAATGAAGGATATCCTTCACATCCTCGAGAAAGTTGCTCAGAGCGGTCGTCCGTTGCTGATCATCGCTGAAGACCTCGAAGGTGAAGCACTGGCTACACTGGTAGTAAACAAACTTCGTGGTACCCTGAAAGTGGCTGCTGTAAAGGCTCCTGGCTTCGGTGACCGTCGTAAGGAAATGCTCCAGGATATTGCTATCCTGACAAAAGGTACTGTAGTGAGCGAAGAGCAGGGTTACAAATTGGAGAATGCTGATATCAGCTACCTCGGTACTGCTGCCTCTGTTACCATCGATAAAGACAACACAACTGTAGTTGGTGGTAAAGGTGATAAAGAAGCGATCACTGCAAGAGTTAACCAGATCAAAGCTCAGATCGAAACAACTACATCTGACTACGATAAAGAAAAACTCCAGGAGCGCCTTGCTAAACTGAGCGGCGGTGTTGCTGTTCTGTACGTTGGTGCTGCAACTGAAGTTGAAATGAAAGAGAAGAAAGATCGCGTTGATGATGCCCTTCACGCAACAAGAGCTGCTGTTGAAGAAGGTATCGTTCCAGGTGGTGGTGTTGCTTACATCCGTGCCGTAGCATCTATCGAAAACCTGAAAGGTGGAAACGAAGATGAAACTACCGGTATCGCAATCGTTAAGCGCGCTATCGAAGAACCTCTTCGCCAGATCGTTGCCAACAGCGGATTGGAAGGTTCTATCATCGTTCAGAAAGTGAAAGAAGGAACTGCTGACTACGGTTTCAACGCACGTACTGAAGTGTATGAAAACCTCTTCGCTGCAGGTGTTATCGACCCAACTAAGGTGTCTCGTATCGCCCTCGAAAACGCTGCGTCAATTGCAGGTATGCTGTTGACCACTGAGTGTGTGATCGCCGACAAACCTAAGAAGGAAGAAGGTCACGCTCATCCTGCTCCAGGAATGGGTGGAATGGATTATTAATCGATCCGATTCAAATAATAAAGGCTGTCCAACCGGACAGCCTTTTGTTTTTTATACAGCAAATGATTTATTAAGCAATTACCTTATTCAACAGCATTTTCGCATCAGTGAACTCCAGTCCCTGCGCCTGTGCTACTGCTTTGTAAGTTACCGCTCCGTCTAAAGTGTTCAGACCTTTACACAATGCTTCATTTTCTTTACATGCACGCTCATATCCTTTGTTGGCGATCTGAACAGCATAAGGAACTGTTACATTGGTCAACGCAATGGTAGATGTTCTTGGAACAGCACCCGGCATATTCGCTACTGCATAGTGAACCACACCATGCTTTTCATATGTTGGGTTATCGTGAGTGGTGATTCTGTCAACAGTTTCAAAACTTCCACCCTGGTCGATTGCAATGTCCACGATCACAGACCCTGGTTCCATCGACTTCACCATTTCTTCACTCACCAGTTTTGGAGCTCTTGCACCTGGGATCAAAACTGCACCGATCACGAGATCAGATTCTTTTACTGCCTGGGCAATGTTATAAGGATTCGACATCAATGTCTTGATCTGGCTGCCGAAAATATCATCCAGTTCTCGAAGCCTGTCTGGGTTAATATCAATGATGGTTACATCAGCACCCAGTCCCACCGCGATCTTCAGCGCATTGGTACCAGCGATTCCACCACCAATGATGGTGATCTTTCCACGCTTTACACCCGGTACACCGCCGAGAAGTACACCTTTCCCGCCTTCAGGCTTCTGCAGGTATTGGGCACCCAATTGAGCCGACATTCTTCCTGCCACCTCACTCATTGGAGTCAGCAATGGAAGTGAACCATTTGGAAGCTGAACAGTTTCGTAAGCGATCCCTACCACTTTCTTTTCCAGCAAAGCCTGGGTAAGCTCAGCTTCAGGAGCCAGGTGCAGGTAGGTGAAAAGGATCAGTCCTTCGCGGAAAAATCCATATTCAGATGGAATAGGCTCTTTAACCTTCATGACCATTTCCATAGACCAGGCTTCAGCAGCGGTATCAACGATGGTTGCACCTGCAGATACATACTCTGCATCCTGGAAACCGGAACCAAGTCCTGCATCTTTCTGGATAAATACTTCATGACCGTTCTTAACCAACTGAACCACACCGGCAGGGGTCATCGCCACCCGGTTCTCGTTATTTTTGACTTCTTTAGGAACTCCAATACGCATGTTTCTGAATTAAGGCCGTAAAGTTCATAATAGATTTCTAATAACTAACATTTATTAGTGAAGATTTTTAGAAAAGATTCAAAAAGTCCAATTTAGGGTATCCGTATTTAGAAAATATTTAATGTATCAATCAGATTGCCTGGTGGTTGAATGGCTGGATCACCATTTCACTTACCACACCGCTCAGTGGCTGCTGACAAAGAAACCAGATGGCCTTTGCCGCTTCATCCGCAACGATCATTTTATCGCGCTGAACTTTTAGGTCGATGGAATTCCAGAAATCACTGTCTACACCGCCCAGGAAAAGCTGCGTGATCCTGATATTGGTTCTTTTCAATTCCTCCCGGATGGATTTCATCATACCGTTAAGACCATACTTTGAAGCCGCATAAGCAGCCGCACCGGCCATGGGAGTTTTGCCCAAAACGCCGGGGATATGAATGATCAATCCCTTACCGGTCGCTTTCATGGCAGGGATCACCAGCTTCATCAGCGCAAAACTGGCGGTAAGGTTGATATTGATAATTTTCTGAAATTCTTCAATTCCTAAACTTTCAATGGGTTTAATGATCCCGATACCGGCAGCGTTAATGAGGATGTCAGGCGTTCCTGAAACCTGGAGCATGTATTGAATGACAGCTTCTATGGAAGATAAATTTTCAAGATCAAGAATAAATCTTCTTTCTTCATTGATCCCCGCAGCATTTCCTGCATCTACAAGTTTTTGAGGATCTCTTCCTGTAATATAAACCTGTGCTCCGCTGCTTTGGAGAAGTGCAGCTGCTTTTCTTCCAATGGTACCGGTACCACCGATGATCCAAACGATTTTGTTCCTGGTTGATTCCATAATTATTCAAATTGCCGTTTCAAACAATCCCCGGCGACAAACTGTTTGATGCGGATGGAAATAAGTTTGGTTTTCCCTCACCAGTTATATAAAGAACATCCAGCAATAAAAAGTGGTAATAAGGTTATATTGATTGAAGATGAACTCTATTTTTCTCAATATCCATTTCATAAAAAAAAGCTTGTCCTGCACCGGGCAACGATGAAGTATTACGAAGATCTTTTGAGAGAAGAAGGGCATAAAGTTGACTACATCGAATACATGAATGCATCGCTTGACAAGGTTTTGAGCCAATACAAGAAAGCAACTGTTATTCATTATGTGGATACAACTGATTATTTGCTGGAGAGGAGGATGAATCGATATGCAAAAAAATATGGATTGATTGTAAAGAAATATGAGTCACCCAATTTCCTGACAAGTGTTGAAGAGATCAATACATATTTTGGGAATGGAAGAAGATTCTTCATGGCCGATTTCTATAAATTTCAAAGAAAGCGTTTGGGCATACTCGTTAGTAACAATGAACCGGCAGGAGGGAAGTGGAGTTTTGATGAAGAGAACAGGAAAAAACTTCCCAAAGGTATTTATACTCCACCAATGAATGAGTATTCTTCTGAATATTTACAGGAGGCGATAGATTATGTAGATAAGAATTTTCAAAACAATTATGGAGATACAGGTTCATTTCATTTTCCATTAGATCATTCACAGGCTGAAGAAATGCTGAAATCCTTCCTGGAACAGCGTTTTACTCATTATGGAATTTACCAGGATGCTATCAGTAAACAGGAGTCATTTTTATTTCACTCCAATATTTCATCTTCATTAAATATCGGATTGCTGGATCCGCAAAAGGTTATTCAAGCCACCTTAAAGTTTGCGCAGGAAAATAAAATCCCGATCAATTCCGTAGAAGGATTCATTCGGCAGGTCATAGGCTGGAGAGAATACATTCGGGCAGTATATCTTCTTAAAGGCGTTGAAGAACGAAAGAAAAATTACTTTAATTTCAAAAGAAAAATTCCTGAATCTTTTTGGAATGGCACTACAGGATTGGATCCTATAGATTCAACCATAAAGCGTCTCAATAAAACATGCTATGCACATCATATTGAAAGGCTGATGGTACTCGGAAATTTCATGCTTCTTTGTGAGTTTGATCCGGAAGAAGTTTATCGTTGGTTCATGTGTTTTTTCATTGATGCATACGATTGGGTAATGGTGCCCAATGTTTATGGCATGAGCCAGTTTGCAGATGGCGGAATGATGAGCACAAAACCCTATATCTCCGGTTCGAATTATCTGATAAAAATGTCAGATTATAAAAAAGGAGAGTGGTCGGAGATTTGGGATGCACTTTTCTGGCGATTTATGATCGTTCACTATGATACTTTTCAGCAGAATCCAAGGCTTTCCTTCCTGCTTAATACCTGGAATAAATTCACCGCTGAAAAAAGAGAAAACATTTTAAATACTGCAGAAAAATATCTCCAGAAATTATGAGCCTCAACTCTGCCCCTCTGCGTGAAATAAAACCTTCCCGAAAGAAACCCCTCAACCGCACCAATCCTGCCATCTGGTCGATCGCTTCCGCATATAACGGGCAGTATAATATGAATATCTGCTCCTATGTTACCGGTATCTCTATGAAGCCTTCCCGCATGGTAGTTGGAGTGTATAAGAATACACTGACACTTGAGCTGGTTCAGCAAAGCAATGAAATGGTGCTGCAATTACTTGCCAGTCATCATTACAAGCTGGTCAAAAGATTGGGTCAAACTTCTGGATTGAAACAAGAGAAACTTCGATCCTTAAAGAACCCCATCATTCAATATAAAAATCATCAATGCCTGGCAGATGCTTTATCATTGATAAATTTGAAAATCATACAGCAGATCGATGCCGGTGACCACTGGATGATGCTTTGCGATGTACTGAATTTTATCAACCTGAATGATGGCGATCCGCTCACCATGGATGTTCTGAGGGAAAAGAAACTGGTGCGTATCTGACTTCCTGCAGAATCTATATATTTGCCGCCTATGACACAAGAACAGATCAAGTATATGAGGGACCGTGTGGTTGTCCTGAGGAGGTTTCTTTGACGTCGAGAACCGACTCGATAAAATAAACCAGGACAAGCAATTGTCGCTATCACCTGGCTTCTGGGACGATAACAAGCGCGCTACGGAAATTCTCAAGAACATCAAGCTGAACGAATACTGGGTAAAACTCTACGATTCAGTGTCGGGTGCAGTGGAAGATTTTGCCGTGCTTTTTGATTTCTGGAAATCAGGTGATGCCACCGAACAGGAAACAAAAGATGCGTACGAGCAGGCACTTGCACAGATCGAAGAAGCAGAATTCAAGAGTACACTAAATCAGCCTGAAGATGAACTGCCAGGCGTACTGCAGATCAACTCCGGTGCAGGTGGAACAGAAAGCCAGGACTGGGCTGAAATGCTTGCACGGATGTACAGGATGTACGGTGAAAAGCAGGGCTGGACAGTTACTGAACTCGACTGGCAGGAAGGTGATGGAGCCGGTATCAAGAGTGCTACACTTCAGTTCGACGGGCCATTTGCCTATGGTTTTCTGAAGGCAGAAAGTGGCGTGCACAGATTGGTGAGGATCTCTCCTTTCGATTCCAATGCAAGAAGGCATACATCTTTTGCCTCCGTATTCGTGTATCCGTTAGTGGATGATTCAATTGAGGTTGAAGTGAATCCTGCCGACCTGGAATGGGAATTCTACCGTTCGGGAGGTAAAGGCGGTCAGAACGTAAACAAGGTAGAAACTGCGGTACGACTGAAACACATTCCAACCGGGATCATCATTGAATGTCAGCAGGCACGGACGCAGGGTGAAAACCGTGAGAAGGCCATGAAGATGTTGAAAAGCCGACTGTATGAAGAGGAACTCCGGAAACGTGAAGAACTTAAGAATGCAGCCAATGCTAATAAGAAAAAGATCGAGTGGGGAAGCCAGATAAGGTCCTATGTTTTCCATCCGTATAAAATGATCAAGGATCATCGAACCGACTATGAAGTTGGTAATATTGGTCCGGTAATGGATGGCGAACTCGATGGATTCATCAAGGCATACCTCATGATGGAAAAAGAAACTGATAACGCATAAACGATAAACATGAACTTAGGATATTTCAATTACCCCTTGCCTGTAAATGAACCTGTGTTGAATTATGCGCCCGGTTCAAAAGAAAGGGAATTGTTGCAGCAAACGCTGAAGGAATTAAAGTCGCAGCAGATCGATGTACCAATGTATATCGGGTCGGAAGAAGTGCGCACCGGAAAAACTGTAGATATGCATCCACCGCATGAGCATGCTCATGTGCTGGGAAAATTTCATATGGGTGATGAAATCCATGTCCAGAAAGCAATTGATGCAGCGCTTGCGGCAAAGGAAGCATGGGCAGAAATGAGTTGGGAGAATCGTGCAAACATCTTTTTGAAAGCAGCAGACCTGATCGCAACGAAGTATCGTCCATATATGAATGGTACGACCATGCTGGGTCAAAGTAAGAATGCTTACCAGGCAGAGATCGACAGTGCCTGCGAGATCATTGACTTCTTAAAATTCAATGTTCATTTTTTAAGTGAGATCTATCGTCAGCAGCCGATCAGTTCACCAGGAATGCATAACAGGATGGAGTATCGTCCGCTGGAAGGATTTGTACTGGCTGTGACGCCATTCAACTTTACTGCAATTGGCGGTAACCTTCCAACATCAGCAGCCATGTGTGGTAATGTTGTGGTGTGGAAGCCCGCCAATACACAGGTTTACAGCGCGCAGATGTTTATGAGGATCTTGAAAGAAGCAGGATTGCCTGATGGTGTGATCAACCTGGTTTATGTGGATGGTCCAACGCTGGGTAAAGTATGTTTTGCGCATAGAGAATTTGCAGGGGTACATTTCACAGGATCTACCGGAGTGTTCAATCAGATGTGGAAGACGATCGGTGAGAACATGCATTTGTATCGTTCCTATCCAAGGATAGTGGGAGAGACAGGAGGAAAGGATTTTGTAGTGGCACACAGATCTGCTGATGTAGATGTAGTGGCAACGGCATTATTGCGTGGAGCATTTGAATTCCAGGGACAGAAATGTTCTGCAGCATCAAGAGCATATTTGCCATCAAATATTGCAGATGCGGTGAAGCAAAAGCTTGTTGAAGGGATCAACAGTTTCAAGATGGGTATTGTGGATGATTTCAGCAATTTCATCAATGCAGTTATTGATGAGAAAAGCTTTGATAAGATCAAGACCTATATTGATAATGCAAGGAATACTGATAAAGCCAGTATCCTGGTAGGAGGTAAGTGTGATAAGTCGAAAGGTTACTTCATTTCTCCAACTGTTATTGAAGCAAAGGATCCATCCTATGTTACGATGTGTGAAGAGATCTTCGGTCCGGTATTGACCATTTATGTATATGATGAAAACAAGTTTGAGGAAACACTTGAACTGGTAGATAAAACATCTCCATATGCATTGACCGGTTCCATCATCAGTACTGATCGTTATGCGGTAGAATTAGCAACCAGAAAGCTGCGTAATGCTGCAGGAAACTTCTACATCAATGATAAGCCAACCGGTGCTGTTGTAGGCCAGCAGCCATTTGGCGGAGCCCGTGCATCCGGAACCAATGATAAGGCAGGAAGCATTCTAAACCTGTACAGGTGGCTAAGTGCCCGCACTATCAAGGAAACGTTTAATCCGCCGGTGGATTATCGGTATTCGTTCTTGGGATAGGTTCTTTAATTCTAAAATCGAAAATCGGTAATCGGAAATAAGAATTACCCGAATATTATAAAGTATAAAGAATATAGCCACCTCCAGGGTGGCTTTTTCATGTCTCCACGTCTCCATGTCTCCACGTCTTCATGTCTCCATGTCTCCATGTCTTCTCTTCCCCACCGTGGCACACTTTTTTTATCCCCCCTTTCCAAAAACCACAAATATGAAAAGATTATTGCTTCTATTCGCTGTAGCAGGTTCTATCACTGCAGCAAAGGCACAGGCTCCACACGTTGAATTCGGTTTAAAGGCAGGTGTAAACATTGCAACTTTGAAAGTTGAAGACGTAGAGGAAGCTTATGACAACCGTACTTCTCTGAACGCTGGTGGTTTCGCGCATATCCATGTTACCAATCGCTTCGCAGTTCAACCAGAATTGTTCTTCTCTGCACAAGGTGCTGAGAGTGGAGAAACACAGTATGAAATGAATTACCTGAATCTTCCGGTTCTTGCCCAGTATATGTTTGGAAATGGTTTCCGTCTCCAGACAGGACCACAGATTGGCTACCTGATGAAAGCTAATATGGAAATGGGTGATGAAGAAATGGATGTTAAAGACAGGTTCAATAAAACTGATTTTAGTTGGGTATTTGGTGCAAGCTATCTTACCAAAGCAAGAATTGGTATAGATGCAAGGTATAATCTCGGACTTAGTAACGTCAATGAAAACAGTGATCCTAAAGTAAAGAACAGAGTATTTTCTGTTGGATTGTTTTATCAATTCCGCAGACATTAATTTAAGGTTAGATAACATGCACAGAAAAGCTACCGGGTACGGTAGCTTTTTTTTATGCATTGATACAAAGTTTTCATGTTGTTTTCAATATGTGAAGAACGTTTAGAACTTGATGAGTGGTAATACTTGAAACTTACAGCTCTTTACTTTTGCACCCGTTAAACTAAAACCTTCTTTTATGAAAAGACTATTTGTCTTACTAGTATGTGCTGCTTCTTTAACCACAGCTTCCGCCCAGGTTTCATTCGGTGGTAAAGCCGGAATGAACGTTTCAAGTTACAGTGGAACCGACAACGATGGAATGAAATCAAAGATCGGATTTCACATTGGTGCATTCGCTGAAGTTCCTGTTCAGGGATCATTTTCTGTTCAACCTGAATTAGTATTCTCCATGCAGGGTGCAAAATCAGAATATGGTAACGAAGATGTAAAATACAACATCGGTTACCTCAATATTCCAGTCATGGCAAAGTACAATCACTCATCAGGTTTGTATGGTGAAACAGGTCCACAATTTGGATTTTTATTAAGTGCTAAATCTAAGTATGATGGTGATACTGAAAACATCAAGGATGATTTCAAAAAGTTTGATCTGTCTTGGGGATTTGGAGCTGGTTATAAAGTAGCAGAAAATCTCAGCGTTGGATTGAGATACAATCTCGGTCTTGTAAATGTTATCGATAACGATGATACCAATTTAAAGAATAGTGTTCTGCAGGTTGGTGTTGCTTACACTCTTGGATCTAAATAATTATTTCTCTTAACCACAAAATCAATCAATCATTATGAAAAAGATCATTGCATTATTTATTTGTGCTGCATCATTTGGAGTTGCTTCTGCACAGGTTAGTTTCGGCGGTAAAGCAGGTTTGAACCTTTCAACTTTCGGAGGTGAAGACAATGATGGCGCTAAAATGAAACCAGGTTTTCATGTTGGAGCATTTGCCAATGTTCCTGTTTCAGGTTCTTTCTCTATTCAGCCTGAAGTAGTATTTTCTAAACAGGGTGCAAAGTTTGAAGAAGACGGGATGGATTATAAATCTAACCTGAGCTACATTAATGTTCCTGTACTGGCAAAGTATACAACTGCTTCAGGATTCTATGCGCTTACTGGTCCTCAGATCGGTTTCCTGATGGCTGCAAAAGCAAAAGCAGATGGCGAATCTGAAGACATGAAAGACTTCTTTAAGAAAACAGATTTCTCATGGGCATTGGGAGTTGGTTACAATTTCGGAAACAACATCGGGGTTGTAGCTCGTTATAATCTTGGATTGAGCAATATCTGGGATGGTGAAGAAGGAAAACTTAAGAACAGTGTTATCCAGGTTGGACTGACTTATAGCTTTGGATCTAAGTAATCCTTACTATGTATTAAAAATAGGGATGTACGATTGTGCATCCCTTTTTTTATGTAGATAAGTTTACATTAAAATAATAAACAGCAATAAACTTCGTTTTAGGCAAAACCCTTTTTTATGAAAAGACTATTTGTCTTGATGATCTGTGCTTCGTCTTTTTATGCAGCTAATGCACAAGTAAGCTTCGGTGCAAAAGCTGGTGCAAACATTTCAACCCTTACCGGAGATGCAGAAGGTGCTAAATCCAAATTTGGATTTAATGTTGGTGCAATCGCTGAAATTTCCATTTCTGAGAAATTTGCAGTTCAACCTGAGTTGGTATATTCAGCACAGGGGGCAAAGTTTGAAGAAGATGGTGAAGAAGCATCACTTAAAAACAATTACCTGAACATTCCAATCCTGGCGAAACTGAAAACCAATTCTGGTTTTTATGCTGTAACCGGTCCTCAGATTGGTATCCTGCTTTCAGCTAAAGCAAAAGCAATGGGTGTTGAAATTGACTTTAAAGATGCTTACAAGAAAACTGATTTCTCATGGGCTTTCGGCGCTGGTTACATGGTAACTCCAAACATCGGAATCGATGCTCGTTACAACCTCGGTCTCGGAAACATCTCTGATGATGAAGAGACTGAACTTAAGAATAGCGTTTTCCAGGTTGGACTGGTATACAAGTTCGGTAAGTAATCATGTCAATTATTAATTATAAGAGGATGCAATCACGGCATCCTCTTTTTTTTATCCATACCATTTGCTTTACTTTTAGGCAAAATTTTTTCGCTTGAAGACTGTCCTCAACGAACAACAGGTTGCTATCACAATTAAACGACTTGCTCACCAGGTCGTTGAGAATCATACCAGCCCTGAAAACCTTGTCATCATCGGCATCCAGCCGCGTGGGGTTTATGTATCCGACCAGCTGGTGCTCGAATTGAAAAAATTGGTTCCCGAAGGAACTGTTCAATATGGCATCCTCGATATTACTTTCTATCGGGATGATGTTCGGAATGCATTGCATATTCCCAATGAAACGGATATCCCTTTCAGTATTGAAAATAAACACGTGGTCATTGTAGATGATGTTCTCTACACGGGCCGTACCATTCGCGCTGCACTGGATGCTCTGCTGGATTATGGAAGACCATCAAGGGTTGAACTCTGCGTATTGATCGACAGGAGATTCAGCCGGCAACTGCCCATTCAGCCTGACTATGTTGGAAAACCTATTGATTCCATCATTTCACAGAAAGTAAAAGTACTGTGGAAAGAGCGTGATGGGAGAGATGAAGTCGTGCTGCTTGAAAACTGATAAGATTCATTTGCATTATAATTTCTAAATCTTATAACTTCGCCGCCTGAGATGCAACTTTCAGTAAAACACCTACTTGGCATCAAGGATCTGACTCCTGAAGATATCCGGCTCATACTGGATACTGCCACACAGTTCAAAGAAGTATTACAGCGGCCTATTAAAAAAGTTCCTTCCCTCCGGGATGTAACTGTGGTGAATCTTTTCTTCGAAAATTCAACACGCACCAGGATCTCTTTTGAACTGGCCGAAAAAAGACTAAGCGCCGATACCATCAACTTTACTGCAAGTGCTTCTTCAGTTGCAAAAGGTGAAACCCTGCTGGATACCGTCAATAATATCCTGTCCATGAAAGTGGATATGGTAGTCATGCGTCACAGCGCCACAGGAGCACCACATTTTCTTGCTAAACATATTCCGGCAGCTATCATCAATGCGGGCGACGGGATCAATGAGCATCCCACACAGGCTTTACTGGATGCTTTAAGTATCCAGGAAAAACTCGGTTCACTCGAAGGAAAGAAAGTTGCCATCATTGGGGATATCCTTCACTCACGCGTGGCCATGAGTAATATGTACCTGTTGAAAAAAATGGGTGCAGAAGTTATGGTGGCAGGTCCTCCCACACTGATTCCTAAATATGTTCAGGAAGCATTCGGCGTAAAAGTGGAATACAATGTCCGCAAAGCTCTTGAATGGTGTGATGTGGCCAACGTCTTAAGGATCCAGTTGGAGCGACAAAACACTGTGCTTTTCTCATCCCTGCGTGAATACAGCCTGGCATATGGCATTAACCGCAGGCTCCTTGACAGCCTTAATAAAGAGATCGTGATCATGCACCCCGGGCCGATCAACAGGGGGGTGGAACTTGATAGTGATGTGGCCGACAGCCATCATTCACTGGTTCTTCAACAGGTTGAAAACGGCGTTGCGGTACGAATGGCTGCACTCTACCTGCTTTCCGGTGGTCGGGCTCAAAACAGTTAACTTCATTCCCTAAATTGCTTTCCATGCAAAGAATCGCCCTTTTCCCAGGCACTTTTGATCCATTGACCATTGGTCACCTGGACATTATTAACCGCGCCCTTCCGCTATTCGATAAACTTTATATCGGTATTGGAAGGAACGTAAATAAAGTGCCTATGTTTTCGGTAGAACAAAGACTGCAATGGGTAAAGGATCTTTTTGTTGACAATGATAAAATTGAAGGAGTTGTTTACGAGGGATTGACGGTTGATTGCTGCAAAAGAATTCACGCGAATTTTATTGTAAGGGGTATCCGGTATGTGAACGATTTTGAATACGAGAAAGCTATTGCAGATATGAACAGAAGCCTTGATGGAAATATTGAAACTGTTTTCCTGACCTGTCTTCCACAATATACTTCTGTAGCATCCACACTCGTCAGGGATGTTATCCGCAATGGAGGAAACGCTGAACCTTTTCTTCCTGAAGTGGTGAGTCATTCTTTAAAAGATGCCAACCTCCGTTCTATCTAAGGCCGGCAGCTTTTAAAACCTGTAAAATATTCTGGTAAGTATTAGAACATACTTCTTCAATGGCGGATGGGGAGATCCATCGCAGGTCGGTGATATGTTCTTCCAACTGAGGTTCAAGCTTTTGTTCTCCCGCAACACGCATATTGTACCAGTGAGTTTCTTTGAGCATATGCTTGCCACTATCGTCATAGGTGTGATAAGTGACCAGTAATGGATCACCCAGTTCAACGTCTTTCAACCCGGTTTCTTCTTCCACTTCTCTCACCGCACATACTTCAAGAGTTTCACCATCTTCCAGCTTGCCTTTGGGAAGGTCCCATTTGTTGAGTCTGAACTGGAAAAGAATATTTCCCTGTTCATTTTTTACAAGTCCACCTGCAGCCTGTAATACTTCAAACTTCCTGAAGAAAGCTTTTTTCAACTCTTCAAGGTTTGAATGAATGAATATTCCTGCATGGATCTTTTGCTGGCGCATTTCATGGATCATGGAGTTTACGGCAGCCGGAGATAATTCGTCGATCAATACAGCATCATCGTGGTGCGACCATGCAGTCAACTCATCTTCCAGTTTATCGGCAAGAAACAAAGGCTTATCATTGAAATAAATAGTGATATGCATGATTGTAAAGGTAAGGGTTCAGAATTTTAGTATTAAGGCAAATCAGTTTACTTTCGCGGCATGACAAACGAAAAAGTGGTGGCAGAAAAACTGCTGCAGACCAATGCCGTAAAACTCAATCTTGAAACCCCGTTTACCTGGGCTTCAGGATGGAAAAGTCCAATCTATTGCGATAACAGGAGAGTGCTTTCATTCCCTTATATCCGTGATTTTATCAAATCAGAGATGTGCAATGTTGTATTTGAAAAGTTTCCCAAAGCATCATTGATGGCAGGAGTGGCTACCGCAGGGATAGCCTGGGGAGCAATGGCTGCAGACCAGCTTAAGCTGCCTTTTATTTACGTTCGTCCGAAACCAAAGGAACATGGCCTTGGAAACCAAATTGAGGGCTATTTTGAGCCTGGAATGGATACTGTGGTGATAGAAGACCTGGTTTCGACCGGGAAAAGTAGTCTGCAGGTAGTTGATGTGCTCCAAAAGCAGGGATTGAACGTAGTTGGAATGGTAAGTATCTTCAATTACGGATTCCCGGTAGCAGCAGAAGCGTTTGCGCAATCCGGAATTGAATATTATTCTTTGACAAACTATCCTACGCTAATAAAGCTTGCTATTGAAAAAGGGATAGTGGGAGCCCAGGAGGAGGAAATATTGTTAAAATGGAGCCAGGATCCATCAAACTGGACCGGCAATCTATAAATTTGGAAAAATTGTTACCAATGAAAAAATTATTGACCCTGGTCGTAGCCCTTATTGGCTTTGTTACCATGGGATTTTCCCAGGCCAAAAAAGGAGTTCAGACTGTATCTATTAAAACTCCAACTGTTCAGTGCGAAAGTTGTAAGAAAAGAATTGAAAGCTACCTTATGCGTGAGCAGGGTATTCAGAAAGTAAATGTGGATTACAAGAAAAAAGTTACCAAAGTGACTTTTGTTGCTGATCGTACCAATATCGAAAATGTAAAGACTTCAATAGCCAATGCAGGGTATGATGCAGATGATGTGACCGCCAATGAAGAATCTTACCAAAAGCTTCCAAGTTGCTGTAAGAAGCCGGAAGATGGCGGAGGAATGGATCACTAAGAATTCATCAAAAAGATTGAAGCCCCGGGGAACCGGGGCTTTTTTATGTCTGTCAGTCTGACTTATTTTATTTTTTGCCTTCCTTCATAGAGCAGAGGATAGTTTACAAACACCCCCGCTTTTCCCAGCTTAGCATTTCCGCTCACCCTGAAATTTACCGCTGTATCCTCGAGTGATTCCAGGAACTTGGTTGCTCCGGTCAGGGTCTGAACCTTCACTTCCAGCGGAATTGAAAAAGTATCATTTTTCGGAACATAAATGGTTGAATCAAGAACCGACCTGCCCAACTTCATCTCATTAATAAAAATATCTATATCTGCATTTTTGATCTGCATGCTTGTCTTATTGGGATTGAACATCTTGACTCCGATGCCAAGAGTGCTTTCGCTCAAACCCATTTTAAGCACCTTAAAATTCTCAATTCCTATAAATTCTGGGGGCTTTGGTTTGCTGCAAGCACCCAATAGGAGTACCCCTGAGAGGGCAGGAAATAGCCATTTTTTCATCTGGATAAATTGTGACATGAAAGTAGGGTTTTTATTTTTTAGGCCCCTAAAAGGAAACTAATTTTATGAATATCATGGCTAAAAATATTGGAAAACTGGTGTTTTATGATGAGCCATTTTGCTGATAAAATATTTAGTTAATACATTTTGGTTGATGTAATTAAAAATCAATATTATACAGTAGACCACTTGTAAAATTCATTTAATAGAAATACCAATATTTAAGGGTTTCAATTTTTCATTTTTCATTTTTCCTTCCACCCTAAACAAACCAATTTTATTTTGCCGCAAAAATTTGAAATTCAGTATTTTGGGAATGTCAATTATTATTCTGGTTTAATTAATTCAAATAATTACGCATTTTCCTTATATGAACCCTATCGAAAAATGGGATTTTTGAACAGATGCAGGATTCTGGGAGCAAATGGACCTATCGATTTGACCGTTCCTGTTGTTGGTGGACGTGAAGTAAAATTGCCAGTTAAGGATGTCCGGATAAGTTATAGAGAGGACTGGAGAAGTCAACATTACAGATCGTTAGTCTCGGCTTATAACCGTTCCCCTTGGTTTTTTCAATACCAGGAGATTTTAGAAAAAATATATACAAATAAATTTGAATACTTATGGGAATTGAATTTCGAGACACATAGAATGGTTTCTTCCATTTTAAAAATAGATTATGCAAAAAATTCAATTGAATCTATTCCCGTGCAAGATGATGGTCTTCCGGAAATAAGATATACCCCTAAGGATCCTAACCCTTTAAGGATTCAGCTTCCTGAATACGTCCAGGTTTTCTCAGATCGGTATGGTTTTGTTCCCAGTCTTTCCATTTTGGATCTTATCTTTTGCGAAGGACCAGGCGCTTTGCGGCTACTTAAAACAGCTGACAAACAGGCATAAAAAAACCGCTGGAGCTATCCAGCGGTTCGAAATCAAACTTATGGTTTTATAATACTACGATCTTTTTTTCCTTGATATTCAGACGGTCAAGCAGGATTTGTTCTTTAAGTTTATTGAGCTTTTCCTGGTGTAAAACCTTGTTCCTTTGAAACTTTTCAAACTCTGCCTGCACTTTTAAATTGTTTGCAGTCTGCTGTTTTGCTAAAGCGATTTGTTGCTCCATTTCCGACCAGTTGATCTGTTCAATGGATTTTGTCAGTTCGCTTTTCATCCTGTTTATTTCCACTTCGAGGAGAGGTTCCAGGGCTGCATTGTTTTTACATTCCTGCTCCAGTTGTGCAATGGCTTTTTCAAGTGCTTCTTTTGCTTTTATCTGGTGGATGGTAACTGTAGCTTTTAAAGCTGGCATTAATGTGTCTTCAATCAATTCAAAATCAAAGCTGCTGGCTGGAACATATGGATGTACCCCCACCGGAGCCATTGGAGGTGCTGGCGGAGCAGGTGGTTCAAGAATTGAAAATTCCCTGGTTTGCCTTGTTGAAGCGAATTCAGCTACATCGGCAACATCAGCAGGTTCTTCAATTTCATCATAAAATCCTGCTTCAATAGCATGCATGGCGTGACTTTGCTGTTCCGCAAGAAATGACCTTTCATCCGATTCAATATTCAGAACCAGCTCCGGGAATTGATAATGTCCAAAGCTTGTTTCAGCTACCGGAATTGTATTTTCCAGGCTGAGATTCCAAAGTGTTTTGGCATCGGCAGCTATAGGCTTCACCTTCATAGCTTCCCTGTTATTTTGGTATAACCCTACAAAAGAAATCAGGCCCAAAATACCAGCTGCCAGGCAGGTCTTTACATGATCAGGGCGTTCTATTTGCTTTCCGGTAAGGATCCTTTCCACCCTGTTCAGGAGAAGGAATCGATGGGTTCCTACCGCGTTGATTAACGCAGAGTTCCAGGAATGACGGTTCTTTTCCAGGATCAATAAAGCAGATGCATAGGTATTATTGGGGTAATTAAAATCAAGCACTTTATCGTCACAACAGTTTTCCCTTTCCTTCCTGATGGTTTGTGCAAGAAACCTGGCAAATGGATTGAAGAAAAGAATGGATTCTGAAAAAACAACTGATAGGTTAACGAGGTAATCATTTCTGCGAATATGTTCAAGTTCATGAAGCAGGATGGCTTCAGTTTGCTTCATATCGAGACTATTCATCGCAGCAACGGGGAGCAGGATCAGGGGCTTAAAAAACCCTACGGTAAGTGGGGAATCTACAAGGCTGGAAAGAAAAACCCTCACATTTTTCTTGATTCCCATTTGCCCCGACAATTGTTGAACAAAGACCCTTAATTCAGGATCTGCCTTGATCAACCCCTTGGTTCCAAGCGTATTGACCCTGTAAATCTGTAGAATTATCCTTGAAATAAGTAATGCAGCAATAACTATGTACGCTATGGAAATAAATGGAAGAAAACTTTCAAAGCTGTCCTCTGAGATGGATAACAGGCCAAAAGCCCAATTATCAATCCTTGAATCCGAAGAAACAGTTGAAAGAAGCCTGGCAATAAATCCTCCGAAAAATAAGATTGTTCCTCCCTGGAGTGAGAGGAGGGAAAGGTTGTATCGGCTTGCAGCAGTCAGTTTTACAGTCCTGGCAATGAGTTGATAGAGTACCCAGAGAATTCCCATTTGCCAAAGACTATCGAACAGCGACCAACCCAGACTTGTGAGGAAATCTGATTGGAAAGGCAGGTTCATGCTATTGGTTTTTTAAGTTGTCAATCATTTTCTGGAGCTCATCCAGTTCCTCCGGAGAGGCTTTATGATTACCGAGCGCCTGGATCACCAGTTGTGTGGTTGACCCTCCAAACACGGTATTGATCATCTTACTCAGCAGGTGTTTCTGTGTTTTTTCCCTGCTAACCGCCGGCTGATAAATATGGGTTTTGATCGAATCATCCCTTTTTACCAGTCCCTTTTCATGCATGATCTGCATCAACTTCAATGTGGTGGTATACCCTGCTTCCTTTGTCTTGGCCAATTCCTCATGAACTTCTCTCACACTGGCTGTTCCCTTTAGCCAAAGGATCTGAAGGATCTCCAATTCACTTTCGGTTGGTTTGATATACTTAATGGAAGCCATATGAAACATTTAGGCACCAATTTACGATATATTTCGTAATCACATCCTCAGGAAAGTTAATGAAGTCTAAAAATAATGGCTGTGCAGAAGGGAGGAGAGGTTGGTGGGGTGGAGGAGCGGAAATTCAAAGAATAAGCAGAATACGCGGAAAACACAGAATACACAGAATACACTGAAATATGGAAATCAATTTATGTGGTATTAAAACTGCGTACTTTAATCCATTTCGGAGTATTCCATGTATTCTGTGTATTCCATGTCTTCCTCAAAAAAGAAAGTCCCGGTGTAGAAACACCCGGACTTCGGTATTTGGTTTGATTAGTTTTACAAATGTAACACCTGCAATAAATTTCCCAACTAATAACTCCTGTTTTTCAACAATTTAAGAGTCACCACTTAGGATTTTTACGGCTGGCTTGATGGCTTCACCTTAGCCACCACTTCGGTCTTCACTTCTTTTTTGGCCTTTGCCTCTTCATCACCTGTTCCATGGATGGAAGCCAGGGTCGGAGCAATTACCAATGAAACGATCGACATCAGTTTAATCAGGATGTTCATCGAAGGACCTGAGGTATCCTTGAATGGATCTCCAACAGTATCACCGGTTACAGAAGCTTTATGCGGCTCTGATTTCTTGTAATAGATCTCTCCATTGATATCAACGCCTTTTTCAAATGATTTCTTGGCATTATCCCATGCACCACCAGCATTGTTCTGGAACATTCCCATCAGTACGCCACTTACTGTTGCACCTGCCAGGAATCCACCTAATGCTTCAGGTCCCATCGCAAATCCAATGATCAATGGCGACAAAATTGTGATAGCTCCAGGCAACATCATCTTCTTGATAGAAGCTTCAGTTGAAATAGCCACACACTTATCATACTCAGGCTTTCCTGTTCCTTCCATGATTCCCGGAATGGTTCTGAATTGCCTGCGAACTTCTTCAACCATCGCCATCGCTGCTTCACCCACTGCACGAATAGCCAGGGATGAGAAGATGAATGGGATCATTCCACCTACAAATAAACTCGCCAATACATCAGCCTTATAAATATCGATTCCATCAATACCTGCAACTCCTACAAACGCAGCAAATAAAGCAAGCGCTGTCAATGCCGCAGAAGCGATCGCGAAACCTTTACCGGTTGCAGCGGTAGTGTTTCCTACTGCATCCAGCACGTCAGTCTTTTCACGAACTTCCTTAGGTAATTCACTCATTTCTGCAATACCACCTGCGTTATCTGCAATCGGTCCGAATGCATCAATTGCAAGCTGCATCGCAGTTGTAGCCATCATACCGGCTGCAGCGATAGCCACACCATACAATCCTGCACAGGCATATGAACCATAGATACCGCCAGCCAATACAAGGATTGGAAGGAAAGTGGATTCCATACCTACTGCCAGTCCACCAATTACGTTGGTAGCATGGCCGGTTGCAGATTGCCTTACAATACTCATCACAGGACGCTTACCCATCGCGGTAAAATATTCTGTAATGATACTCATCAGTGTTCCTACTACCAGTCCCACCGCGATGGCTCCAAGAACACCCCACTTGGTGAACTCGTTACCACGAAGTGTCATGGTTTCAGGAAGAATATAATATACCAGTCCAACGCAAGCAAGAGCGGTCAGGATAATAGATCCCCAGTTACCCATGTTGAGTGCTTTCTGAACCGCATCAGTACTGATGCCTGCAGCGTCGCTGATCTTTACAAATAAAGTTCCGATTATAGAGAAGAGAATACCAACACCCGCGATCAGCATTGGCAAAAGGATAGGAGACATACCACCAAATTCATCGGTAGCAATGGTTTCCTGTCCGAGTACCATGGTCGCAAGTACAGTAGCAACATAAGAACCGAAAAGGTCAGCACCCATTCCGGCAACATCCCCTACGTTATCACCTACGTTATCTGCAATAGTAGCAGGATTGCGTGGATCATCTTCAGGAATTCCTGCTTCAACTTTACCTACCAGGTCAGCACCTACATCAGCTGCCTTGGTATAGATTCCACCACCCACACGGGCAAACAGGGCAATTGATTCTGCACCCAATGAGAAACCGGTAAGTACCTCAATAGTGCGGATCATTTCTTCACCATTTACACTGGCTCCTTCCGGAACAAACATAGCTTTAAGGATCAGGAATAATGATCCCAAGCCCAGTACTGCAAGACCGGCAACACCAAGACCCATTACAGATCCACCTGTGAATGAAACGGCCAAAGCTTTGCTCAGACTGCTTTTCGCGGCCTGTGCAGTTCTTACGTTTGCCTTGGTAGCGATGCGCATACCAATATAACCCGCCACTGCACTGAATACTGCACCAATAATAAAGGAGATAGCGATCGACCAGTGAGAATGTTCATTGGTGGTCGACATAAAACCGAGTAACAGAGCTACGATAACTACGAAATAACCCAGGATCTTCCATTCTGCACGAAGAAAGGCCATTGCTCCCTCAGCGATGTGGTCGCTGATCTCTTTCATTTTAGCAGAACCAGGGTCCTGGCGTGAAACCCAGTTGAATTTGATGAAAGTATACAATAAGCCAATAGCACCCATCACGGGTACGAGATAAATCAATTTGTCCATAGACAGCAAACTTTGGTTTTAATAGATAGTAGGTAAAAATATGGATTGATTTGGAATTCGCTTTTTTTTCTGCGATTTCTTCATCAAAGCATTACCCACCAAATATTACGCTGTCCCTGTTTACCCCAATCCGATAGGCTTTTCTGAAGGGTGGCTTCAAGTTCCTTTTCAGTGATCTTCTTGCCTTTCGCAGGAAAGTCAAGGTCTTTGGCAGCCGGTTCTATCAGTTCCAGCTTTGTTGCATACCAGGTGGTATACAATCTTGGAATGGCAATTCCGAGGATCATTCCTGGTAATCCATTGAAGGATTCCGGCCCACCATTCGCAAGAATCTCTTCTGTATAGAAAGCCACTACATAAACCGAATCACAGATCCTTCCCACGGCCTTCCTGCAATCAAATCCGGCAATCGTACGGATTTCATCTTCTAGTTTCCATTCAATTTTGCGGGCCGTATCAATCATCAGGTATGTGGCTTCAAAAATTGATTTCTTGCTTTTTTGATATCCTGTTTCAAGGTCAAATGCTACTTCATTGTCTTTGGAAGGACCAATAAACCAGAGTTGCTGCCGCTTATTGTCCTCTGTTTCTCTTCCGGGCTTGTAAAGTGTTTTGCTGCCATTGAAATATAGATCGAAGTAAGTGGTATGAAACTTTGGCTGGAGCTTGATAAAATCTTTGAACCAATCACTTGATTCTTCTGTAGGATCAATTTGCCTATGCACATTGATCTTTCTTTCAAACTCGATTTTCCCAGCCTGTACAAATCTTGCCTGCGACATCAGTTCGCATGCTGTCAATATGGTAAATATTAAAATGGTAATTTTTTTCATGGTCTTATTTTGAAGCTGGTGCACCAGGATTTTTGTTGAAATTATACGTAAAGCTCAGCAACCAGTACCTTCTGAGGGTATTGTATGTATTTTCAGAAATAAAATTACTGGTCGCATTTCTGTTGAATCCGATGTTCTGATCAAGAATATCAAATACAGCCAACCTGATCTCACCGGTCTTATTCTTCAGGAATTTCTTTCCTATAGAGGCGTTCCATTTAACCGCATTTACATTACGATTGAATACAGGAGTTTTCTGTCGTACAGCGAAAACAGCATCTGTATTTATATCAAAATCTTTCGGCAAAGGAATATTAATAGAAGGGTCTGCACTGAAGATCCAGTAACGGGTTACAGTATTTGGATTCAGTGAAGATTTACTTGTTACGAAATCAATATTGGATCCAAGGTTGAACGACATCTTCTTCTCCTTGTAATGTGAAATACCAGCACCAACACCAACTGTAGAGTTGTTATTGGTATTCTTCAATCCATCTATAAAGTTATTGTACCTGCTGAGATTTCCATTCAGGTTTAGGTTGATATTGATGTTTGGTTTCTTCACAGAGAACCAGTAACCCGACCAGAAATTTGCATTGTAATTACCTGAAACATTTACAAATTGAGTGGTTCTAACCCCTTTATTGATAAAGCTTGAAGTGCTGATAGCATTCTCTGTCATATTATATGAAGCACTCAGCCAGATTCCTCTTCCACTTAACACTTTGAAATCATTGAACTGGAGATTTATATTATGAACAAACTCCTGCTTAAGATTTGGATTACCCACCTGTATATTCAATACATTGGTATTGTCCCTGATTGGCTGGATCTGTTGCAAAGATGGCTGCCTGGTATTTCCATTATAATTCAATGAAAGCCTTGTTTGTGGCTTGAATGCATAACGAATACTGGCCTTCGGAAAAAGGTTGGTAAAATTGTATTTATAAGTTGTATCAGCCCAGATATCTTTCTGGTTGAATTTCGCAAATGATACGTTTGATCCTACATACCAGGATAGTTTTTTCTTATTAACACGATAAGTAAATCCGGTACTGTGCGTATTGAAATTGAACTGGTAATTATTACTGTAAATAGAATCTACTATATCATATTTTCCTTCCTGGCTCTTATTGTATGAAACCCTCAAAGCCTCGCTGTTATTGGTTCTGAAGCCATAGTTCCATTCCAGGAAACTATTTTTACCAATGGGTTCGGTATATGCAAATCTTCCATTCACCGCCATGCTTTTATTCTCATTGATCTTTTGCTGATCAAAGATCACATTACCTGTTGGCGTGGTTCCTCCATTATATAATTTAAGATCTGATTGAAGTAATCCATTGGTATTCTGATCCTGGTAATTATTATCCATAGTTAGTGAAATGGTCCTTCCTTTCTTGGCAAACTTTCTCCTGTAAATAATACTTGCTGTCAGGTTATTCTTTGTACCGTCCGATGTAGTAAGCCTGTTATTGGTATTGGCTAGTGCACTGTCATCATCCAGTGATTCCGAATAGTACGAAGCCGCACTCTTTCCATCCACTCTGCCACCGTTTAAAGTGATTTTTAAACTCGACATGGAATCCAGTTTTACATCATAGAATCCATCAAATCCATTCCTGATATTCTGGTTGAATGTGGTTCTTTTTTCATTGCTGTAATAACTGGTATCCGGCAGAATGAACTGGCTGATCGTATTTCCTTCAACATTTATATTCTGCTTGTAATACCTGTAATTGCTGTTAATATGGTTCTTATCCTCATTCCATTTGTTGGAGAAGTGTAATCCACCGGTCCAGGCCTGTGGTAAACCTTCTCCACTGTATCTGCCTCCATATGTATTGAATTCGTCTTCGTTGCTGAAAGAGAAGAAATACCCTTCTTCCTCATTGTATTCCATATTAGATCCGCCGCCAAACTTTGAATTATCTTCCCAGCCCAGACCTGCTTTTCCTGTATTGGCCGCTGTTCCGAATGCTGCCATCTTTTTCTTGCCCTGGAATAAATTGACCATTGCTTCCCCTTCATACCAGTCCGGAGTTCCACCGGCAACCCTTGCTTTTCCGAAGTAACCCCTTTTGCGGTTTTCCTTAAGTTTCAGATTGATGGTTTTTGTTTTTTCTCCATCATCAATACCGGTAAATGTTGCCTGGTCGCTTTTCTTATCAAAGACCTGGATCGTTTCTACTGCATCTGCACTTAAGTTTTGAGTTACCACTGCAGGATCATCACTAAAAAACTCTTCTCCATCTACCAGTACTTTCTGAACCTTTTCTCCCTGTGCCGTGATCTGTCCGTTGCGGTCGACCTGTATGCCTGGTAATTTTTTCAATAATTCTTCAACATTTGCTCCCTGCCTTACAGCAAAACTATCTGTTCGGAATTCCAGTGTGTCACCTTTCATCCTGATTGCTGCAATTCTTTGTCTCACGATAACTTCCTCCAGAAGCGTACTTTTTGGAGTCAGAATGAGATCATTCATTTCTTTTTGATCCTGGTCGAGTTTGATGTCTTCAATGAAATCAGCATACTTGGGATAAGTGATTCTTAGTATATAATCACCCTGCGGTACTTTTTTAAGGTTGAAACTTCCTTTTTCATTGACACGTGCAAAAGTGACAAGAGTTGAATCTGATTTTTTGATAAGCGTAACTACAGCCTGGTGGAGAATCTTGTTATCGGCGGTATCTTTTACAGATCCTTTAAGCTGGGATGTCTGTGCAGATAGGCGTATGAACAGCAGTAGCATGCCACACAATAAGGGCAGTTTTCTCATGAAATGCAGTTATGTTGTTGGTTATTAATTACCTTACGGATAATAAAAGATGCCGCATGAATTCGAATCCACAGACCGAACATAATTTTAATAATGCAAATAGAATGGTAAAAAAGGATGAAAGGCTTAAGTATGAAGAACAGCATTTTGTGGATACAACAAAAACAGTATGGAATTATTCCCTGTTTTCCGATGAAGATATTAAAAACTACCAGGCAGGAACTCATTACCGTTTGTATGAATTATTTGGTTCACATCCCATAAATGTTCTAGATACCGAAGGATACTATTTTGCAGTATGGGCTCCTAATGCAACCTATATTTCAGTAATTGGAAATTTCAATGACTGGAATAACGAAAGCCATCCATTATTTGTACGACAGGATAATTCCGGCATCTGGGAAGGGTTTATTCCAAACATTAAGAAAGGTGAATCTTACAAATATCATATTCATGGTTATGGTGGAAAGAAACTGGATAAAGGCGATCCTTATTCATGGTTTTGGGAGAAGAGACCCAAGACTGCCTCCATCACCTGGGAACTTGATTTTTTCTGGCAGGATAGCGACTGGATGCAGAAACGTCAATTGCACAATTCTTTGGAAGCTCCATGGTCTGTGTATGAAGTTCACCTTGCAAGCTGGATGCGTCCAAATAAAGACGACGAAGAATCATATAACAATTATGATGAGATCCGCGACCGGCTGGTGCCGTATGTAAAAGAGATGGGATTCACGCATGTTGAATTCATGCCGGTAATGGAACATCCTTTTGATGGTTCATGGGGATACCAGGGAACAGGCTATTATGCACCAACTTCAAGGTTTGGTGATCCACAAATGTTTATGTCGCTGGTCGAAGCATTTCATAAAGAAGGTATTGGTGTGATCCTCGATTGGGTGCCTTCACATTTTCCATATGATGCTCATGGATTGTTCATGTTTGATGGAACGCATACTTATGAATATGCAGATATGCGTAAGGGTTATCACCCGGATTGGAACAGTTATATTTTCAATTACAAAAGGGGAGAAGTAAGATCATTCCTGATCAGCGGGGCGCGATACTGGTTCGATAAATACCATATCGATGGCATTCGTGTTGATGCAGTGAGTTCCATGTTGAAATTGAATTATTCAAGAACTACAGGACAATGGGAACCCAATGAACATGGCGGTGATGGAAACCTTGAAGCCATAGCACTGATAAAAGATCTGAATGAAATGATCTTTCGGGATTTTCCTGATGTTCAGACCATTGCAGAAGAAGCTACTGACTGGCCAAAGGTCAGCAAACCCACATTTGACGGAGGTTTGGGCTTTGGGATGAAATGGATGATGGGATGGATGCATGATACACTTGACTTCTTTAAAATGGATTCTTTGTATCGTCAGCACTACCAGAATAAGTTCACATTCTCGATGATGTATTATTATGATGAGAATTTCATGTTGCCATTGAGCCATGATGAAGTAGTACATGGTAAGAGTCCAATGCTCTATAAAATGCCGGGAGATGAATGGCAGAAGTTTGCAAATCTTAGAACACTGTACACATATATGTACACGCATCCCGGTGGTAAGCTCCTTTTCATGGGTAATGAATTTGGAGCAACCAGCGAATGGAATTATAAATCTGAACTGCAATGGGAATTATTGCAATATGAACCACACGCAAAAATGAAGGATTGCCTGCGTGACCTTAATCTGCTGTTGAGGAATGAACCTGCATTGTATGAACGACAATTCAGGATTGATGGCTTTGAATGGGTAGACCTTAGCCATAGAGCCGAATCGGTTGTTTGTTACAAACGCAAAGGCGAAAATCCGGAAAATGACATATTGGTTGTTTTAAATCTTACACCGGTGGTTCGCCGCGACTGGAAGATCCGTGTTCGTGGAAAGCAGGAGTGGAAGGAAATATTCAACAGTGACGATAAAAAATACTACGGAACAGGAGATACTTATAATCCACAAATAACAACAACAGTTCTGGATAATTCTGATGATGAATATGAAATAAATATTCATCTGCCGCCGTTAGGTGCGGTAGTGTTGCGATGATCCTGTCAAAGCCTTATTTGGCCTGGTTTTCGCCCTAAGATATTAAAATTTATATCCATGAAACTGTTTGCAGTGGTTTGTATGCTGTTTGTGTCGGGTGCCGTTTATGCGCAGAATGACAGCAGCAGTTTTTATTTGAATAAGGGACTTGAAGAAAAGAAGGCCAGGCGTTTCAGGGAGGCTGAAAAGAATTTTGTAAAAGCTTCTTCTTTTGCACCGGGCAATATTGAAATTCTAAAGGAGCATGCGCAGTCATTGCTGGCTCAAAACAGGTACCAGGAAGCGCGGGAAATATTTTTAAAAGCAGAAAAGATCAATGCCAATGATCCTGCAGTGATAGATCATCTTACCACCTTAAACTTCAATCTTCGGAAGTGGGATGAAGCGATCAAATATGCTTCAAAGAATAAAACATCACCCGTTAATTATATTATTGGAAGAAGTTATTTTGAGCAGGAGAATTATGCAGAAGCTATGAAATGGCTGGAGAAAGCTGCTGCAGAAGAACCTTCTCGGGGAGAGATTCCCTATATCATGGGAAGAGCCTACCTGGATATGAGCAACTACAAACAGGCGGCAAATTATTTTGATAAAGCAATTGCACTCGATTCCACAAAAGCGCAATGGATCTACGAAGCATCACTGGTTCATTATGCCGTGCCGGATTATCCCGGTTCATTAAGATTGATGCTGCTGGCAGGAGAGAAGGGTTATCCAAAGAATAATGATTATCTCACGAACCTTGGGAATGCCTATGTCAACGTAAAGCAATATGATAAAGGAGCCGAGCTTTATAAAGAAGTTTTGAAACGCCGTCCCAATGACCAGGAACTATTGTACAATCTTGCACAGGCATATTACGATGGAAAAAAATACCAGGAAGCCATCGATACCTGGGACCAGCTCTTCGGTCTTGATAAATCAAATGCCAAAGTGTTATACATGATTGGTATGAGTTACCAGAAAAAAGGGGATAACGAACAAGGTATGAAGCTTATGGATCGAGCCATTCAGATGGATCCTTCTTTGAAGAAGTTGAGGGAAGAGAGGCAGCAGGGGTTTTAGGGAAGTAGAATCGCGAAGGGCGAATCGGGAATCGGGAACGGGCAAAACCAAGCGCAGCGCAGGGGCTGAACGCCGGGTGTTACACTCATCGTTCAGCCCGCATCGCTTCGCTCGCGTTCTGCCCGTTCTTACCGATTACCCATTTCCGATTTCCCCGATCATCACATTCTCTCCGGCACCCGAATCCCCAACAATCCCATCGCACTCTTGATCACATTGGTGGTCATCTCGGCTAATTGAAGCCTGAGTTCTTTCTTCTCCGGAGTTTCGGCCGTGAGTATGCGCAGTTCACTGATCAGTGAATTAAAACTCTGTGCTATTTTGAAGATATAGTTTGCAATAACCGATGGATTCATTTCCAACATTGCCTGCTCCAGCACATCTGCATATTTTTCCAACTCTACCAATACTTTCTTTTCCGCCGGAAGTAAGCCACCAGTCAGGGTTTCATGCTTTGGTGATTCTTTTCTCAGAATGGATCTTGTTCTTGCGTAAGTGTATTGAATAAATGGACCGGTGAAACCATGAAAGTCAATTGACTCTTCAGGATTGAAGATCATTCTCTTTTTTGGATCGACTCTAAGCAGGAAAAATTTCAACGCACCCAATCCGATCATATTGTAGAGATCCTTCAGTTCACTTTCCTCGAAATCTTTCACCTTACCCAATTCCATGGTATGCTGTCCTGCCACTTTTTCCATTTCAGCCACTAAGTCGTCAGCATCCACTACAGTACCTTCGCGGCTCTTCATCCTTCCGGAAGGCAATTCCACCATTCCATAAGAAAGGTGATAGATACCTTCTGAATTAGGGATATCCAATTTCTGGCAGATCAGTTTCAGCACTTTCATATGATAATTCTGTTCATCACCGATCACATAAATGCTTTGGTCAATATTGTAATCTTCAAACTTCTGCATCGCCAAACCCAGATCCTGCGTGATGTAAACCGATGTGCCATCTCTTCTGAGCAGTAATTTTTCATCAAGTCCATCACTAGTAAGATCTATCCATACACTGCCATCATCCTTCCTGGTAAAAACTCCTGATTCTAAACCTTGCTCCACATATTTCTTTCCAAGCAGGTAGGTATCACTTTCATAATAGACCTTATCAAAATCAGATCCTATCTTCTGGTAAGTCTCATCAAATCCATCATATACCCATCCGTTCATTTGTCGCCATAAATTCATGGTTTCAGGTTCACCCTGTTCCCACCTGAGCAACATCTCACGCACTTCCTTCATGATCGGCGTGTTATTTCTTGCGATCTCCTTTATCTCGTCGCGGATCTCTGCTTTCTTATCATTCGTCAAACTCGCATCCGCCAGTTTATCTTTGAATAGTTGAAGTTTTTTTGCATCATCATTTGAAAAGTCTGACAGGTCATTTGAATTGATCTTTGCCAGGACAGGTTCAGTCTGTTTTTTTAGTTCATTTTCAAACTGGACATAATAATCACCTACGAGGTGATCACCTTTAATGCCGGTACTGGCTGGTGTTGCGCCGTTTCCAAATTTCTGCCATGCCAGCATCGATTTACAGATATGAACACCACGATCATTTACAATACAGGTTTTGATCACTTCATGCCCATTGGCCTTGTAGATCTCCGCAATACTCCATCCAAGAAAATTATTTCTAAGGTGCCCAAGGTGTAGAGGTTTATTGGTATTGGGAGAAGAATATTCAACCATGATCTTTTTACCTGTTGGAACAGCGAATCCATAATCACTCCTGTGATGATGTTCCTGCAGAAAACTGATCCAGTAATCATCTCCCAATGACAGGTTCAGAAAACCCTTGATCACATTGAAGGCAGGAAACAGCGAGGGGTTTGCTTTCAACAGTGCTTCACCCAATTCCTTACCAATGGCTTCAGGCGCACGTTTCAGGGATTTTACAAAGGCAAACAATACAACTGTATAATCTCCTTCAAACTCAGGTTTTGTTTCATTTACCAAAACATCTTTCTCGCTGATGTCAACATTATATAATGACCGGATCTCTGAAGCTACGACTGACTGAATAATTGAAACAATACCCATAATTGCGCTTTAAGGCGGCAAAAATAAGTAAATAGGCCTATCTTGCGGAGCCTATCATGAAGAACCTCATCAATAGTGTACTCGACTTTTTCTATCCATTCTTCAGCCGGTTCATGCCACGGCAAACATTTCGCTATGCGGCATGTGGTGGAGGAAACACTATTCTTGACATCCTGATCTATTTCATTTCTTACAATTATATCCTTCAGAAAAAAATTGTTCACACACCCGTAGGAGCAGTCAGTCCTTATGTTATGGCATTCCTGATGGCTTTTGTGGTTAGTTTTCCTACCGGTTACCTGTTAAACCGTTTTATTGTTTTCCCTGGTTCAACACTGAAAGGAAGGGTGCAGCTGTTCCGCTATTTTGTCCTGGTATTAGTTTGCATCATCCTGAACTATATCTTCATTAAGTTATTTGTTGAACAATTTGGCATTTATCCCACCATTGCCAAGATCCTGACCACTGTCATTGTTATTTCTTTCAGTTATCTCACCCAGAAGCATTTCACTTTCAAGAAGGTTGAAAGCTCTGGTACTGTCAAATAATTGGAGCCAATCTGCCAATTTTTCACTTCCCCTTGCCACGGCATAATCATTGATAACCAACAATGAACTTTAAATTCATCATCATGGGAAAGATAATTGGAATAGACCTTGGAACCACCAACAGTTGTGTTTCCGTAATGGAAGGTAATGAACCAGTAGTGATTGCTAACGATGAAGGTCGCAGAACTACCCCTTCAGTTGTTGCATTCCTTAAGAACGGAGAAAGAAAAGTTGGAGACCCTGCTAAACGCCAGGCTATCACCAATCCACATAATACAATTACCTCTGTGAAGCGTTTCATGGGACGTCGTTTCGACGAAGTGACAGAAGAAATCTCACACTGGAGCTACAAGGTTACAAAAGGTGACAATAATACTGTCCGTATTGATATTGACGGACGTTTATATACTCCACAGGAACTTTCAGCAATGATCCTTCAGAAAATGAAGAAGACTGCTGAAGATTACCTTGGACAGGAAGTGAAAGAAGCGGTGATCACCGTTCCTGCTTACTTTAACGACGCTCAGCGCCAGGCTACTAAAGAAGCCGGTGAGATCGCAGGTCTGAATGTACGCCGTATCGTGAATGAGCCTACAGCTGCGGCTTTGGCTTATGGAATGGATAAGAAGGCGCACGACATGAAGATCGCGGTATTCGACCTTGGTGGTGGTACTTTTGATATTTCAATCCTTGAATTGGGTGAAGGAGTATTTGAAGTGAAATCAACCAATGGTGATACTCACCTCGGTGGTGATGATTTCGATAAAGTGATCATGGACTGGCTGGCTGCTGAATTCAAGAATGATGAAGGCATTGACCTTCGTAAAGATCCAATGGCATTGCAGCGTTTGAAAGAAGCTGCTGAAAAAGCCAAGATTGAATTGTCTTCTTCTGCAGAAACAGAGATCAACCTACCATATATTACTGCTGTTGACGGAGTGCCAAAGCACCTCGTTAAAAAGCTTACCCGTGCTAAGTTTGAGCAGCTTGCTGATAATCTTTTTGAAAGATGTCTGAAGCCTTGCGAACAGGCACTGAAAGATGCAGGTATGAGTGCTTCCCAGGTTGATGAAGTGATCCTGGTGGGTGGTTCAACCCGTATTCCAAAAGTTCAGGAAATCGTTGAAAAATTCTTCGGCAGAAAGCCAAATAAAGGAGTGAACCCTGATGAAGTTGTGGCAGTAGGTGCTGCGATTCAGGGTGCGGTTCTGACCGGTGAAGTGAAAGATGTACTCCTGCTCGACGTAACTCCTTTGTCACTTGGTATCGAAACCATGGGTGGAGTTATGACAAGATTGATCGATTCAAATACCACTATTCCTACCCGTAAGTCGGAGACTTTCTCCACTGCGAGTGATAACCAGCCTGGTGTTCAGATTCATGTTCTTCAGGGTGAGCGCCCGATGGCTAACCAGAACAAGAGCCTGGGTATGTTCAACCTGGATGGAATTCCACCGGCTCCAAGAGGAGTACCTCAGATCGAAGTGATCTTTGATATCGATGCTAACGGTATCCTTCACGTAACTGCGAAAGATAAAGGAACAGGCAAAGAACAAAAGATCAGGATCGAAGCGGGTAGTGGTCTGACCAAGGAAGAGATCGAAAAAATGAAGAACGAAGCGAAGGCTAACGAAGCAACCGATAAGGAAGCACGTGAAAAGGTTGAAAAGATCAACCAGGCCGATAGTCTTATCTTCCAGACAGAAAAGCAGTTAAAGGAATATGGTGATAAAATCCCAGCTGACAAAAAAGCTCCGATAGAATCTGCTCTCAATAAACTGAAAGAAGCGCATAAGTCGCAAGACCTTGCACAGATCGATGCAGCTGTAACTGAGATGAATACCGCATGGACTGCAGCTTCTGAAGAGATCTACAAAGCAACCCAGGGACAGGGTGGTGATACAGCCGGCGGTCCGGGAGCAGGTGGTCCTCAGAATGCAGGAGGCGAGAATGTTACGGATGCGGAGTTTGAGGAAGTGAAGTAAGGATGGCAAAATCGAAAATCGGTAAGCTGTAAGCGGAAAAAAAGCCAACCGAAATAAATTAAGCCCTCACAATTAGTGAGGGCTTTTTCTTTTTCTTATTCATTGTATATTAGCATGTTGCCATTTTCGATTACCAATTATCGATTACCGATTGCACAATCAACAATGGCACAATTTTTTTAGATACTTTTAACAAACCTTTCTTTAACTAAAACTAATTACCATGAGACAGGCCCTACGCTTTTCCTTTTTGATGATCGCAATGTTATTCGTTTTGCAGGGAGTTAATGCATTTGTGGCACCGGCATCTATTCCGGCTGCAGATCCAAAGCCATCTCCATTTGCAACCATGACGGTTAAGGAATTTTTGGAACTTACTCCAAAGAAATACCAGGAACTGACCGGTCAGAAAATGAAACTCTCTCAAAAAGTTTCTTTGAAAATTGCTCAGTCGAAAGTGAAGAAAATGGCGAAGAAAAATCCCAATATGAACATCATGCCATTCACCCAGGGTATTGATACCAGTGATTTCAGCATTGGTGGTTTTGTACTTGGATTACTGTTGGGTGTAATTGGTGTATTGATTGCCTATCTTATCGGTGATAACCAGGTGATCAAGTGGTCATGGTATGGATTTGCAGTTTGGGGTATTATCGTATTGCTTGCAATCCTTCTGTAAAAATTCAAAATTCAACATATCAGCCCCGCAAATGCGGGGCTTTTTATTTCGGGCGTTCAGCCCGATTATTTAAACAACACCTGCACCATATCTCCAGCGCGTTGTTCAATTTCAACCTTACGTCCTTTTGTAAGATCCAGTAAGATCTCAGTTCTGAAATGTCTTACAGTTAATAAAGTCAGATCCCTTTCAACCATCACTTCGAATATGGAAGAAGCAGCAAGTGCAAGCTTTTCAAGTTTATCTGATTTGCTATCCAAACACAACTGAATCGTTACGGCACCAGTTTGTACCAGGTTTGGCTTGATCTTTAATTCAGCTAGTAATTCATACAGGTCCGACATAGGTTTTTCTGAAACGAAAGAAAAATCCAGCGTCCTTAAACTCATTAATGCCTGGTCCTGCTTTACTACAATAATTGGTGGTAACTGTTTGAGTGGATGATTATGAATTACTGTCCCCGGAATATTAATGTCAAGAAAACACTTAACATACAACGGAATACTTTTATTCTGTAACGGCTTGATGGTTTTTGGGTGGATCACCTGCGCACCATAGTAAGCCATTTCAATAACTTCTTCATAATTCAGTTCACTAATCAGTTCTGCTTTAGGAAACGCCTTGGGATCGGCATTCATTACACCTTCAACATCTTTCCAAATGGTTAGACCTTCAGCATTCAACATATTTGCCAGCAAAGCAGCGGTATAATCACTACCTTCTCTTCCCAGTGTGGTACTTTCATTTTCGTCCGTTGCTCCAATGAAACCCTGTGTTACAACTACCTTTCCTTCATTTAGTAAAGGGGAAATCAGTTCATGTACTTTTTGTTCCGAAAATTGAAGATCTACTCCTGCATCCCTGAAATTATCATCCGTTCTTAATACATCTCTTACATCCAGGAAATAACTGTTCAATCCTTCTTCTTTCAGGTATGCTTCTACAATAGCAGTTGATAACAATTCACCAGCACAAACCACCTGGTCATAATAGTAATCATATTCCCGTACGGGCTGATCATGCAATAGCCATTCTACTTCAGTAAAATAGTTCACCAGTTTTTCATAGGCAGGGTTGAATTCCTTTACCAGTAGATATTTCGCAGTATCCAAATGAGATTGCTTGATCGCTTCAAATAGTGCAAGCGCCTGGTCTTTTTCTTTATTATAAAATGCTTCTACAACTTTTTCTAAAGCATTGGTAGTTTTTCCCATCGCTGATACTACCACCACCAGCTTTTCTGTTTGATAGCTTGCAATGATCTTCGCAACATTTTTTATTCTATCCAATGAATTGACACTAGCTCCTCCGAACTTAAAAACTTTCATGCGCTATAATTATGGTGGATAAAGATAAAGAATGGTATCCTTACATTTGAAGATAACAACTAACGATTGTATGATGAATGTCAACAGGCAGGTATTCACCCTGGATGAATTTCGTATCCAGGAAACCAAATCCTTTCCACATGCTACCGGTGAATTAAGTGCTTTACTTCGTGATATCGCGCTGGCTGCAAAAAGGATCAATGTTGAAGTGAACAAAGCCGGGCTGGTTGATATTCTTGGAAACGCGGGAGCCACTAATATCCAGGGCGAAGAAGTTATGAAGCTCGATGAATTTGCCAACTCTCATTTGGAAGTTGTACTTCGACATGGAATATCCTGCGCCGGTATTGCCAGTGAAGAGTTTGATGAGCATATCAGTTTTGAAGATGAAGTAAGCCGCAATTCAAAATACATTTGCCTGTTTGATCCATTGGATGGAAGTTCAAATATTGATGTGAATGTTTCCATCGGAACCATCTTCAGTGTTTATCGAAGAGTTTCGCCCAAAGGATCGCCGGTTAAGCTGGAAGATTTTCTTCAACCTGGCCACAGGCAGGTTGCTGCTGGCTATGTGATCTACGGAAGTTCCACCATGCTGGTTTATGCCACCAAAAGAGGAGTGAATGGATTTACACTTGATCCATCTATCGGTGAATTTTGTTTGAGCCATCCAAACATGCAATGCCCTGTTCAGGGTAAACTTTATTCAATCAACATGGGTAATTTTTCCAACTTTGATGAAGGGGTAAGGGCTTACCTGGATGCATGCACAAAAAAGGATAAAAATAACGGTGGACCATATTCTCAACGATACATCGGATCAATGGTGGCCGATGTTCACCGCAACCTGATCAAGGGTGGGATCTTTATGTATCCGCTGACAAAAGATAAACCTAAAGGAAAACTCAGACTGATGTACGAATGCAATCCATTTGCATTTCTAATTGAAGTAGCGGGAGGAAAGGCAACCGATGGAAAACAAAGAATTCTGGATATCGTACCCACTGCCTTGCACCAGCGATCCCCGCTGTTTATTGGAAGTAAAGGCATGGTGGATGAATTTGAAAGTTATCTTTAGAAAAAATTGGCTGTATGAATACCAACCTGAGTTATCCTATCGGTAAGTATGAACCGAAAGAATTCTCACATGCGCAAAAACAAGTATGGCTTACAGATCTGAAGTTTTTGCCCGGACTTCTGGAAAATGCTTTACTGAATCTCGATGAAGCGCAGATCCATACTCCATATCGCGATGGTGGCTGGACCGTTCAGCAACTAGTGCACCATGTTGCCGATAGTCATATCAACGCCTATTGCCGTTTCAAACTTGGATTAACAGAAATTAATCCAACCATTCGTCCTTATGATCAGGATGCCTGGGCCTCACTGAATGATACCCAAAACCTTCCTGTAAACATATCCATTACTTTATTGCATGCACTTCATGCACGCTGGTATGCATTTTTAAAGGATCTTCCCGATGAAGCATGGCAAAGAACCATCTATCATCCAGAACAAAAAAAAGAGATCAGTTTATGGCATCTGTTGGGAATGTACGCCTGGCATGGATTACACCATGTTGCGCATATTACTGGACTAAGGGAAAGAATGGGGTGGTAACGAATCCTGGTCTCCATGTCTTCATGTCTCCATGTCTCCATGTTTTCACTTCTAATTAACACCCATGTGGCAAATCCTCTCCTCCGAATATCTCTATAAAGAAACCTGGTTCACCATCCGTAAAGATGTGTGCAAAACCAGTGATGGCAAGATCATTGATCCATATTATGTGTATGAATTTCCTACATGGGTAACTGCGCTCGCAATTACCGAAGATGGAAATGTTGTATTGGTGAAGCAGTACCGGCATGGAATACAACAAACCATCCTTGAAGTTCCAGGTGGTTGTGTAGATGATACGGATAAAGATTACGAAGCAGCAGCAAGAAGAGAATTGCTGGAGGAAACTGGTTACGAATTTGACAGCATGGATTACCTCGGAAAAATTTCACCCAATCCATCTACCAATGATAACTGGATGCATATGTTCCTTGCGCGTGGTGGAAGGAAAGTGCAGGAGCTATCCCTGGATCATAATGAAGATATTGAAGTGGTTATAGTTTCACTCGATGAGTTGAAAGACCTTGTGCGTAAAAATGAGATCAAGCAGGCTTTACATGTCACCACAATTTTATATGCCCTGATGAAAATGGGAGAGCAGCTTTAAATGATCTCACCTACAAGGAATACACTGCCACAGACAAGAATCAGGTCATCCTTTTTTGCATGAAACTTTGCAGCATCCAAAGCATGGTGCACATCGGGATACACATTTCCTGATAATTCATGTGCCCGGGATTTTTGCTGTAATGCAACAGCATCAAGTGCCCGTGGGATCTTTGCATTAGTGAAATAATAGGTAGCCTCTTTTGGGAACAGAGGAAGAACGGCATCTACATCCTTATCTTTAACCATACCTAACACTATATGCAGGTTATGATAATCGGTCATTTCCAATTGCATCATCAATTGCTTTATCCCATCCACATTATGTGCAACATCAGCAACGACCTTTGGTGAATGTTGCAGCACTTCCCATCTTCCATGAAGTCCATTTATTTTCTTTGAAGAAGATAGTCCTTCACGGATATCATCTTCTGAAATATTATAACCAAGAGATTGTAATTGATGTATCGATTCAAGTACAGTAATTACATTTTTAAGCTGGTATATTCCGGGAAGATCGAGCTGGTATTTTTTCCTGTCGGTATGATGATCATCTACCATCACTTCGAGATGATCGTGCTGATTTTTATAATCAGCAATGAATCTTTTTTTGTCTGCAAATATGATAGGTGATTGCATTGCTGCAGCCTTTTCAACGAATACCTGCTCTGTTTCAGTTTGTGTCTGACCAATCACAACAGGAATTCCTTTTTTAATGATACCTGCTTTTTCGGACGCAATTTTTTCCAGCGTATTTCCAAGAACATTCATGTGATCCCAACCAATATTGGTTATTACACTTAAGTCTGCAGTAATAACATTGGTACTGTCCAAACGCCCGCCCAGTCCAACCTCTATCACTGCAACGTCTACTTTTTCTTTTGCAAAATAGTCGAACGCCATCGCTACGGTGATCTCAAAAAATGATGGATTCAATTCATTGATGGAAGGAATGATCTTCCCCGTAAAATCAACTACAAAATCCTGCGGGATCATTTCTCCATTGATCCGGATCCTTTCCCTGAAATCTTTTAAATGAGGTGAAGTATACAAGCCTGTTTTATATCCTGCCACTTGCAGGATTGCGGCAATCATGTGTGATGTGGATCCTTTACCATTGGTTCCGCCAATATGAATGGATTTGAATTTTTTCTCCGGATTATCCAGGAAAAGACAAAGCGCTTCAGTATTTCCCAATCCTTCCCTGATTGCAGATGAACCTACTTTACTGAACATAGGTAACCTGTGATACAGGTAATCGATCGTTTCCTGGTAATTCATCCAGCAAAAATAAGGGCTAAAATATCAACCTTAAAAGCAGATTTAATTGCGGATCCGGAAGTTGAACTGGATCGTTCCAAAAGATTCCTGTCCGCTGGAATTATATTTCAATTGCATTGCTTTTCTAATTGCAATAGCTTTATAATCTGCCCTTGCGGTAGTAGATCCGCGAGGCTGATAGACAGCTGAAGTAACGCGTCCGTTTTCATCAATTTTAATATCTACTGCAACCTTTGCATTCTCATCAAATTCATCTGTGAATGCCGGATTGGATACGATCCTTCTTCCGCTAAGTCCTTTTAATGTAACTACAGAACCATTACCCCTTCCACCACCGGTATAATTATCTGAATCTGGATTACCACCTGGACGGCCCTGGTCGCCATTACCTCCGGCTACACCCTGGTTGCCACCTGGTTTATAGGTGTCTGCTTCATTACCACCTGTTCCTGTTCCATTCACACCTTTGAATACCGCTTTAGGTTTGGGTGGAGCAGGAGCTGGGTTATTAACAGGCTGAGGATTCGAAACGGGTTTTGATTTCACGACATCCTTATCCGGGATCTTCGTACTGTTCGGTTTAGTTACAGGAGGCTTTGCTACGGCAGGCGCTTCTTCATCCTTATCATCAGTTTCGAAATCCTTTGATTCTTCTTCTACATTGGCCGTTTGTTTCGGAGGAGTATATGCCTGCTGATCAGATGGAGCAGGAGATCCGGGTAAAAATGGCTGATCATCTCCAAGTCCCTGGTCACTGTTTCCAAGGTTCACTTCAATCCCTTCTTCAATAGGAGGAGGGGGAACTGAAGGTAGACTCCATTTCACAAATATGATGATAAGCAGGATCGCACCACATATCAATGCAGTGTAACTCGATGCCTGGATATTTTTTTGTGTTTCGAAACTATCGGCCATAACGTTGACGAAAATAACGAAAATGAGATTAGGTGTATGTTAAAAGAAAGGCTTAAATATATCCCACGCAAAGCGTATGATCGTGGCCGTTACAACTATTAAAAAGAAGATCTTGATAAACCTGTTTCCTTTTAAAATTGCCATCCTGGCGCCAAGTATTCCACCAATTGCATTGCAAACAGCCATTGGTATTGCAATTTGAAAAATGATTTTTCCTGATAAAGTGAAAAATAATATAGAACCTAAGTTGGTTGCGAGGTTCACAAATTTCGCATGGGCGCTTGCATTAAGAAAATCAAAACCTAAGAGTCCAATGAAGATCAATACAAGAAAACTACCTGTACCAGGGCCAATGAATCCATCATAGAATCCAATCACTGCACTTATCAGTAAACAATAAATGATCCTGCGGTTCCTGCTATGGGTTTTCTCGGTATGAATTCCAAAGTTTTTATTCATGTAAGTGTACAACCCAACCAGGATCAGGACAACCAGCAATACCGGTTTCATAAATGCATTGCTGACTCTTGTCAGTAACCAGGAACCGGTGCAGGATGCGGTGAACGCAATGGGCAACATAAAAATTAGCAGACCCCATTTGAGTTTTACCCGCTTGGCATATTGCAGGGAAGCAAAGAAGGTTCCGCTGAATGCGGGAATTTTAAGTGTACCTATAACAGTCGCAACGGGTTTGTCGGGTAACAGGATCAATCCTGCCGGTGTTTGAATCAGACCTCCACCTCCTACAATGGCATCAACAAAACCTGCACAGAAAGCCGCTATACAGAGTAGTATGATCTCAACGCTCATAGGGTTTGTTTGTGTTTGCGAAGGTTGGCAATGATCAACCCGCCAATGACGAGTGATCCACCTGCGATATAGATCCATTCCAGTTTTTCACCTAATAACCAAACTGCTTCCATGGTACTGAAAACCGGTATAAGATTGCCAAATAATGCTGTCTTTCCTGCACCTAAATACTTAATGGAAATATTCCAGCACAAAAATGAAATCACGGAAGCGCCTGCACCCAGGTACAGGAAGATAGAAATCATTTTCCAGTCGAATAGTACCGGCGTTGCTGATCCCAGTTGAAACAAATAGACCGGTAATAACATAAGTGTTCCCAGAAGGAATGTGATGAAAAGGAAATCCACCCCCTTGATATCTGTTGGATTTTTTCGAACAAAAATGTTGTAGATCGCAAAGAATAATGCACCGGAGAGGATCCAGGAATCACCCGTAGTGAATTGAAATGTAAGCAGGCGTTCCCAACTTCCTTTCGACAAAAGCAGCAATATTCCAGCAATACAGATCAGCAGTCCTGTCAACTTCAATCCTCCAATTCTTTCTTTTAAAAATATTCTTGCGAGAATTATGGAAAAGATGGGCGAGGAAGTAGTACCGATCAATGCAAGATTAATTGCGGGAGAATAATGCCCCGCAACATATACAAAGGTGTTGAATAACGTTACTCCCGTTAGTGAGGTCCAGAAAAAATAACCCTTATGCTTATGCGCAGTTTGCCATAATGCAGGAATTCTTTTATAGCAAAATGGAAGTAATACCAGGCAGGCAGTTAACCATCTGAAAAAGGAAAGTGCAACGGGTGATATATCATTAATTGCACTTCTTGCTACAATAAAATTCCCGGACCACACAATGGTGGCAAGGATAGCAAGTAAAATACCTTTGTATGTATTTTGCTGATTCAATTAAAAGTGAGCGAAATCCTTATCGTAATTGCCTTTGATCCTTTCTATCGGTGGATTGAAATATCCGTATTTAAGATTTGGAAATTCTTCCCTGATCAATTCCATTAATTGTTTTACTCCAAGTATTTCACCTGTATCGGCAACATTGATCTTTCCAAGATACCAGTCAGGATCAATATTGAAATTTCTCCACTGGATCATCTTCAGATCAGTATCAATGATCAGTTTTCTAAGCGCTTCATATTCTTCAACGCTATCAGTCATTCCCGGAAATACAAAATAGTTGATACTGGTCCAGCCTCCGAATTCGGTCATCACTTTCAGGCTTTCCACAATATCTTCGAACTGGTAATTATTCGGACGATAATAAGCTTCATAGATATGCTTTCGCGCCGAATTCGTACTTACTCTTATACTGTTCAAACCCGCTTCACACAAGGCTCTTACGGCCGCAGGCTTTGATCCATTTGTATTGATGTTGATGCTTCCTTTTGGTGTATGCTTCCTGATCTCGATGATACTTTCACGAATGGTTTCCCACATGAGTAATGGTTCACCTTCACATCCCTGTCCATAACTGATGATCGGGTATGGAGCTGTTTCCAGGTGCGGCACTGTAAATTCAACGATCTCTTCTGCAGTTGGTTTGAAGGTCAGGCGATCCTGAGTGGATACAATTGTTTCATCCTGTGGCTGAAAAGATATACATCCTATACAGTTTGCATTACATGCAGGGGATGTGGGAACAGGACATTCCCATCTACCAATAAAATAATTTCTGGCAGCAGGGCAATTATAGGTAAGGCAGCAGTTTTCTGCAAGATGTTTTACAAGCCTGTTGTGCTTGTAGGTTTCCATCAGTTTCTCCACACCATGTTCAATCACATCCTGGTCGTACCCTGCACATTCCTGGCGTATATCCTGTTCAATTCGCACTGCAGGTACATAGAATTTTTCATCCAGCCATCCAACTGCGGTATAACAAAATAATGGTAGAGTAGGAGCTTCAGGATCTACCGTTTCATAGGCAGATATATAGAAACCGGTATGAGCAGGAGGTATAAATGCCGCAACAGCCCAGCCCTTTTCGCACAATCGCATATCACCGGTTTCAACATCGATACCAATACCCCGACGGCCCGGTAGTTCATACAGGTTTCCTCCATCCGGCAATTCGATCCAGTCTTCTTCGGGAACAGGCATTGCATCCCATCCTGTTCTTCCTACTACGTAGAGTGAAGTGTCTTCAAAAATATTTCCTTTACCGTCGGAATAGAGGATGTATGGGGATTGAGAAAGCATGTGTTTATCTTTTTGAATCGGGAATGGTGAATCGAGAATCGGGAATGAACCCGGGCAGAACCAAGCGAAGCGCAGGGGCTGAACGATTGTTGTTACACTTATTGTTCAGCCCGCCCTACAAGCGTTCTGCCCATTACCTTTTACCCATTTCCAATTTGTTTAAATCCACCCATCGATTGAACTCTTCCTCTGTTGCCTCGGAATCTCCGTCATCGATAAGCTTTTGAAATAATTTATTTGATTTGAAATCGATCGTTAACAATCCATCTTTCAGCACCACATTATTTAGGTCATTCCACTGGTACCTTCTTTTAAAGAGTGAATTGAACACGATCTCATTCGTTGAAAATCCAATTTCAAGTGGCAGCTTTGCCTGGTATTCCAGTAATGCAAGAACAATGAAAACAAATAGCAACCACTGTCCGTAAGGCATCTTCATCCATACCAAAGCCGCTACCAGCAAGGCTTTGCTATAGTAGGTGTTTTTGTCGGTCCTTTTCGACTGGGAAATATTATAAATAACCATCCCTACAATAAAGACAACACCTACCAGTAATGCAATATTCCATTTGCCCGACTGGATCATTTCATAGGAAAAAAGTAAGGCAGAACCAAGACTTAATAACAATCCAATGATGTCAATAAATCCCTGGTTCTCGTTTTTGATCACTATGATATAATCGTATAGCTGGCTGTGTTTCATTAACTGTTATTAGCGGTTAGAATATTACACAATTTAAATAATACTCTCGCGCCAACATTCGCATCCCAGTCAGATTCACCCACACCCACTTCATTCAGATCAAATCCAATGATCTTTCTGCCGCTCTGGTGCAATTTCTTGAACAGGTAAAAGATCTGTTCTGCTTCAAATCCACCAGCAACAGGAGTTCCGGTATTCGGACACATTTTAGGATCCAGCCCATCTATATCGAAACTGATATAAACCTGTTGTGGCAACTGGCTGATGATCTCATCTGTGATCTGTTTCCAGCTCTCTCCTTCGTATTGTCTTTCCTTAATGTCCTTATCGAAATAGGTCTTAACCCTTCCGTTGCTTGCTTCAATCACATCAACTTCTTCTTCACAATAATCACGTATGCCAACTTGCACGAGTTTATTGATCTGAGGGATCTCTTCCAGTGCATTGTACATGATGGAAGCATGACTGTACTTGAAATTTTCGAAGGACTTTCTAAGGTCACAATGCGCATCGATCTGCAATACACCGAACTCGCCAAATTTTTCGCCAATCGCTTTCATGAATCCAAGAGGAGTGGAGTGATCACCACCCAACAGGGCAACGAGTTTACCTTTTGCAAGTAGGCCGCTGGTTTGTTCCTGTACCCACTTATTCATAAATAAACTCCCTTCATTGATCTCTTTTAGAGACTTACACATGAAGGCATTCTTTTCAACCTCCTCACCTTTGGAAATATAATTGATATATAATTCAGCTTCTTTGCGCAGGTAATCGCTTTTCAGCAGAACTTTCTTATCTGTTGGACGAAGGTAATATCCATTTCTCCAGAGATCCTTGTAGTCGGCATCATACAGGTCTACCTGCATACTGGCTTTCATGATATGATCTGCCGCACGGGCTGTACCAGCTGAATAACTCACAGTAACTTCCCATGGAACCGGCACGATCACCAGTTTTGAATCCTCTTCGGTGGAAGGAAGTCCGAATATGTTGTTATCCGGGTTTGATGCTGAGTTTGGATCGAAATTTTGAAGATTGGTCATTGCTTATATTTGAAACGGGCTGCAAGGTACGGGGATTCACGTTAAAAGATTAACAATTAAATCAGCTGTAACAGTAGTTTTAAAAATCGTTCAGGAGGTTTTTCACCTAACTTTGCCACGAATTTAACCGGTATGAAAAAACTGCATATTGTTTTACTGATCGCCATTGCTGCGGTTGTTGCTGTACTGATCAGCCTGATGGGTGATCTATCTACATACGAAACCCTGGCTTCTGCGCGTCAGAAAGAAGGAAAAACAGTTACGGTAATTGCCAAACTGGATCGTACCGTTCCTAAACCGATCGAATACGACCCTGCAAAGAATGCCAATCTTACCAGTTTTCATGTGGTAGACTCCCTGGGAAATAAGGCCAGGGTAGTATATTATTTCGAAAAGCCCTTCGATATGGAAAAAAGCGAACGCATTGTTCTGAAAGGAAAAATGCAGGGAGAGGTTTTCGAGATCACCCGTAAAGACGGTATCCTGATCAAATGTCCTTCCAAATACAAAGATGATCCTAAGGCAGCTGAGAACAATCTGAGTAAAAATTAATCTTGATCGATGAACTACATTGGTGAACACCTGTTACCTGGTCAACTGGGTAACTTCTTCCTTTTTTTGTCTTTTGTAGCCTCCTTAGTAGCAACCATTGCTTACGCCAAATCAGCCAATTCATTTAACATTGAAGATGCATTGAGCTGGAAAAAGATCGGCCGTGTTGCTTTCGTGCTGGATGCGATCTCTATTGTTGCTGTATTCAGCATCATCTTTTATATCATTTCAAATCACTATTTCGAATATTATTACGCCTGGAATCACTCCGATGTGTCTCTTCGTCCTAAGTACCTGCTCAGTTCCATATGGGAAGGACAGGAAGGAAGTTTCATGCTCTGGGCTATCTGGCATGCCGTACTCGGACTGATCCTTATGCGTACTGCCGGAAAATGGGAAGCCCCGGTTTTGGCTGTTATCAGTTTTGCGCAGGTTTGTATCGGGGTGGTGGTCCTTGGAATTCATATCGGCGAACTGAAGATCGGGTCGAACCCTTTCCTGCTGACCCGTCATATGTTTCCCGATGCGCCAATCTTTCAAACAGCAGATTATGTTTCCAAGCTGAAAGACGGAAATGGATTGAACCAGTTGCTCCAAAACTACTGGATGGTGATCCACCCGCCGGTGTTGTTCCTTGGCTTTGCCTCTGTGATAGTTCCATTTGCCTTTGCCATTGCGGGTTTGTGGACAAAAGATTTTACCGGCTGGACCAAAAAAGCACTTCCCTGGGCATTGTTCTCAGCGGCAATTCTTGGGTTGGGTATCATGATGGGAGCCAAATGGGCTTATGAATCACTCAACTTTGGTGGTTACTGGGCCTGGGATCCGGTAGAGAACGCTTCCCTGGTGCCCTGGCTGATCCTTGTTGCGGGTGTTCACACACTGGTGATTTTTAATGCTACAGGCCACTCACTCCGAGCCACATATTTCTTTTTTATCATCAGCTTTGTGCTGATCCTGTATTCAACATACCTGACCCGTAGTGGAGATCTCCAGGATACCTCAGTTCACTCATTTGTGGGTTCTGATATGACCTGGCTGCTCCGGGGATTTGTGATGGTATTCTTTATACCTTCAATAGTCTGGCTGGGAATGCGCTATAAGCAGATCCCGCATATTGCCAAAGAGGAAAACAGCTATTCCCGTGAATTTTGGATGTTCATAGGATCCCTGGTACTTTTCTTATCAGCCATGTTCATTATCCTTTTCACATCCCTGCCTGTTATCAACAAAATCTTTGGATCGAATTTCACGGTAGGGGAAGATGTTGAATTCTTCTATAACAGGATTCAGATTTTCGTGGCCATAGTGCTTGGAATCCTTACTGCTGTTACACAATACCTGAAATATAAGGATACCAGTAAAGCATATTTTGGTAAGAAAATCCTGGTTCCAACCGCATTGTCAGTACTGATCTCCCTGGCCATTTCAATATTCGGAAATATTAATTATGACAAATACGGAATTGGGTTCCTGGCGGCCATTCACCTGGCTTTATTTGCCAGCATTTATACTGTAATTGGTAATGCAGGCTATATCTGGTCAGGATTAAACGGAAAGCTGAAAGCTGCCGGTGCATCTGTATCGCATGTTGGATTTGGAATGATGCTGGTAGGAATGCTGATATCTTCTGCAAAGAAAGATGTATTGTCGATCAACAGGGTTAACCCTCTCAACTTTGGTTCTGAATCCAAGGAGAAAGGTTTTGAAAACCTGACCCTTTTCCGGGGCGTAAAAACAGATATGGGTAAGTATTATGCTACCTATGCAGCCGACAGTACGGAAGAGAATGGAAAGAAAATGCTTTTCCATATTCTGATGGAGAAGAAGGATGGTTCTGAAACCTTCAATCTATATCCTGACCTGATCAAGAATACAAAAGGACAGGAAGGATATTCCAATAATCCTGATTCAAAACATTACCTGCACAAGGATATTTTCTCCTATATCAGTTATGCTGATAAACTGGATGAAGGCGAGGATACCGCTCAATTCCGTAGCAATGCTGCGAAAATTGGTGATACTCTGTATTACTCAGCCGGATTTATGACCCTTGATAAGGTTTCCTTGAATCCAAGGGAAGAAAAATACAAGTTTACGGATGATGATACAGCATTGATGGCGCAGCTGACTGTGGTGGGCGTTGATGGTACCAAATACATTGCCAAGCCTGTTTATTACGTGGAAAACAACCAATCCAAATATATCCTCGATACCGTATTTAGCCAGGGACTTGCCATCGGCATGTCGAGGGTAGTAGATAAGGAACACGTAGAGATCAGCATCAAGGAATCCTCCCGTTTGGCTCCTTTTGTGGCTTTAAAAGTGGTAGAATTTCCGATGATCAATTTCCTGTGGGTAGGAACTGTTGTAATGATTGTAGGATTTTTGATGGCGATGGCAAGGAGGGCTAAAATAGGAAATCGGTAATCGGAAATCGGGAATGGCGAATAGAGAAAGGAAAACTGCTATATCCCAATTCCCCATTCCCGATTCTCCATTCCCGATTCTCCATTCCCGATTCCCAATAAATAGATATATTTAGAAATAATTATCCAGCCAATCGGGTTACAATTTTGTCAGAAACGGAATCGTTAGGTAGACCCGATTGACAATTATGAAACCCCGCAATCTTACATATTATTTTTTTAGCCTTTTCCTGGTATTGGCCACCTTTCAGGCTAAAGCCCAGGTTATCGACACCAGTTCAGTTCCCATGCCTGTTTTGGGACCAAATGATACCATTCCGGTTCCTGCCATGATCATGGAGAACGAATGGATACCAGGCAATAACCTTCAATGGCATTATATCTCCGCCAGGTATCCCAAGCATTTGCTTAAAAAGAAACAGGCCTGGACACGCCTCCGCAATGCAGTTTATGTGACTTACCCCTACGCAAGAAAGGCTGGGATCATTATGAATGATATCAATGCAAACCTTGCCCATATCACCGACGACAAGAAAAGAAAACAGTATATCAAGTCCAGGGAAAAAGAATTGAAAAAGGAATTTGCAGATCCCCTGACTGAACTTTCTGTTTACCAGGGTAAGGTGTTAATGAAACTGATCAATCGTCAGACCGGAAACAACTGTTACGAAATCATCAAGGAATATAAGGGTGGCTTTACCGCACGCTTCTGGCAGACCATCGCCTTTGTTTTTGGATCCAGTCTTAAACAGCCTTACCAGCCAAACCAGGATGACCGGGAGATCGAGTTGATCGTAAAGGAAGTGGAGAGGATGTACCCGGCGATGTAAAGAGGAGAAGAGGAGAAGAGGAGAAGAGGAGAAGAGGAGAAGTGGGGAAGTGCAGAAGGGTTAGGAATTTAGTTTTTTCTCAATATTTGTTGTTGAAAACCCCTCTACAATTGGATTTATAACCACACGCCCGCCGTTTTCCTGAACTTCTTTGGCTCCTACGATCTGGTCAATTGTATAGTCACCGCCTTTAACAAGAACATCAGGATGGAGTGCCTTTATCAATTCAAGCGGTGTGTCTTCTTCAAAAATTACTACCCCATCAACCATTAACAGGCTCGATAAAACAATTGCTCTTGAATCCTCATCATTAATTGGACGGGTTGGACCTTTGAGCCTCTTGGTAGAAGCATCAGAATTAAGTCCTACGATCAAAAAATCCGCTTCTTTAGCCGCATCTGAAAGAGATGAAATATGTCCCCTGTGCAGGATATCAAAACAGCCATTGGTAAATGCCACTTTTTTTCCCAACAATCTCCATTGAGCCAGTCTCTTTACTGCTTCCTCTCTTGTCATGATCTTCTGAACCAATGTATCAGGCCTTTTCATGTCTTTTCTTGTTGATGATGGGTAATAATAGAAAACAGATCGTACCGAAAATAATGATAATTCCTGTTTGTGCAAGCCAAATCAACATACCAAGGCTCAATCCTTTTTCCGGACTGATTCCATACAATATCATGACCTGCTGAACTGCATATTGAAAAGATCCAATTCCTCCTGGTGAAGGAATGATCATTCCCAGGCTTCCAAAACTAAGTGCTGAAAAGGCTGCCGGCAAACCATACTGACTCATATCCCGCATGGCAAAAAAGCCCATATAGGTGCTTAATAAGTATAAAGCCCAGATCAATACAGTGTAGAGGAAGAACAGCCCTTTATTGCGGATATACCTTACGCTGATCAATCCCTGCCAGATACCAGCAAGGATAGTCCTGATCTTTATAACCAGTCCATGATCACGGTATTTCTTCAAAATAAATATGGCAATGGCAATGAGTGCAACAAGAATAAAAACGACGATGCCTAATTTCAAAAACGATAATCCGCCTGCTTTTGACGTAAAGAAACCTCCCAGGGTCCTGGTAGTAAAATCTCCGATCACATCGTACTGGATAAAGATGGTGATCATAAAAACTACCAGCAGACTTACCACATCAAAAGCTCTTTCAGCTACGATCGTTCCAACCAGTTTATCCGCGGGAACCTTTTCATACCTCGCCAGGATGGTACATTTCAGAATTTCGCCAAGCCTGGGCACTGCAAGATTGGCCCAGTATCCAACCATTACAGCAAGAAAGGTATTGACCAGCGAAGGTTTATAGCCCAGGGGTTCCATGAGGATCTTCCAACGTAATCCACGAATAAAATGACTCACGAGCAACATCAGGGTTGCCGGTAAAAGATAGATATATCGCGCATCGGAAAGATCCTGAAGAATAGCGTTCCAGTCAGATTTTCGCAGCGTAAGCCATAACAGAAAAATACCCAGGCCCAGGAAAAAAACATACTGAAGTACCCCGGATATCTTTTTAGTCATGTATCAGGTATTGATGAAAGAGAGATTATAATTTATTTCCTTCATTTGGAAATACAACCCATGGTTTAAAGGTCTTTGCTTTTTCAAAATCCATGGTTGCGTAGGAAATGATGATCACAATATCACCAACAGCTCCCTGTCTTGCGGCCGGCCCATTCAGACAACACACTCCGGAACCTCTTTTTCCTTTAATAAGATAGGTTTCAATCCTGCTGCCGTTGTTGACATTCACTACCTGTATCTTTTCATATTCGATCATGTTGGCAGCCTCCATCAGATCTTCATCCAGTGTAAGACTTCCCACATAATTCAGGTTGGCTTCAGTGATCACAGCACGGTGAACCTTCGATTTTAAAACTTCAATTTCCATAGCAGGCGCAAAGCTATATAATTAAATCAGACTGTAAGTAAAATTAACGGGCTGTCAACAGGTTATCGATCAGCCTTACATCCTGCAAAAAAACTGCTGCAAGGATCACCAGGTCTGATCGTCCATCCCAGTTTACGATTGGTTCAAGGGTTGTGGCATCTGCAAATTCCAGGTAGTCGATTTTAAATCCCTGTTCTAATAACAGGTTTTGACCAAGGGATATGGCAGGTTGAAGATCGGCCCTCATATTATCTTTCATTAACTGCATTGCCTGGTGAATGGATGCAGCTTTTTCCCTGTTTTCTTCGGTCAGGCGAAGGTTCCTGGAGCTCATAGCCAGTCCGGAAGTTTCCCTGATGGTTGGAATGGTGTGAAATTTTGTTTTTATCCCGGTCAGCCTTATCATTTCCTTCACCACCATACATTGCTGGTAATCTTTTTGACCCATAAAAAGATGATCTGGCTCAACAATTTTCAATAATCTTTTCATGATCTGGCAAACTCCCTGGAAGTGGCCTGGTCTGTATTTGCCCTCATACAGGGTTTCCAGTCGGCCCAGTTCATAATGCTCCAGGTTTATGGTTCCTTCCCGGTAAATATCTTCTACAGAAGGCATATATAAAATATCGCAACCTGCTGATTCAAGTTTAAGGATGTCTTCTTCAATGGTTTTCGGATACTTTGCAAAATCCGCGGGATCATTGAATTGTGTAGGATTTACAAATATGCTGCAGATGGTTTTTTGGGCCGTTTTCCTGGACCTTTCGATAAGGGTAAGATGTCCTTCATGCAATGCACCCATGGTAGGAACAAAGCCCGTTTCAACTGATCTAAACTTATCCAGATAATTCCTTAGCGCTTCGGCAGTTTTGATGATCACCAGCATGTTAGGGGAAGTGCGTGAGCCAGTTAGGAACCAACCTTAAGATTTCTTCCAAGATAAATCCTTACCTTTGCACACAATTTTTTTGCGTTTATCAATTCTTAAAGAATGCTGACAAAGAAACGAATTTTATTTATTGCCAACGAAATGTCTCCTTACCTGGAGTTGACCGAGTTTTCCGAGATCGTAAACAGGTTGGCAATAAAAGCAAATGAAAGTGGGTTCGAAGTTAGGTGCATTATGCCAAGATTTGGTATAATCAATGAGAGACGTCATCGTTTGCATGAAGTGGTTCGTTTGTCGGGTATCAATGTATCTGTCGATAACGATGATTACCCATTGCAGATCAAAGTAGCTTCCTTACCAAATGCAAGGTTGCAGGTTTATTTCCTTGATAATGAAGATCTTTTCAAGAGAAAATACATTTTTCATGATGATAAGGAAGAGTGGTTTGATGACAATGGTCTGAGAACTGCATTTTTTTGTAAGGGTGCTTTGGAAACCGTGAAGAAATTCGGATGGCCTCCTGACCTGATCCACTGCAGTGGCTGGATGACTGGTCTGATTCCTTTATACCTGAAAACATTCTATAAGAAAGAGCCGGTATTTGCTCACAGCAAAGTGATCTACACCATTGGAAACAACACTTTTGAAGAAAGCCTGGGAGAAGATTTTACCAAACTGGCAAACATCAATAATTCACTGAAGGATAAGGAACTTGAACCTTTCAAAGAGGCCAATAATGTTGCCATGATGAGGGGAGGAGCTGCTTATGCTGATGCCATAACATTCGGTGCGGAAAAGATCGACAAGAAACTGGTGGATGAATTTGGTAAGGTTAAAGGCAAGAAGGTTGTCAACTTTAATGCAGAGTCTGATTTAACAGAGTATTTGAATTTGTATACCGACCTTTCAAAATAGTTCATAAGTAACCAATAACATCGATTTGTGAAGCGTACATTTCCCGGCATTCTATTAGCATCGGTTTTGATCTCCCTGGTTTATGCATCATGTTCAAAGGTTGATTTTACAGAGATCGGTTCAGGGTTGATACCCGTAGTGGATAACATCAATACTTTCGAAGCAATTCTTGATGTGGAAACCGATAATATCCTGTTTGATGATACTACCAGGATGTTTGAAGAGCAGCATGCCATCGGGATCATTGAAAGCGATCCGGAATTTGGCAAAACTGAAGCTTCACTTTACTTTACTACAGAGCCACTGAATTTCCCGGCTTTCCCTTTTTTAAATAAGGATTCGGTAGTCATCGACTCATTGGTTTTATCACTTGCCTATACACAGGCTTATGGTGATTCCAATTCTATCCAGACATTTGAAGTTCGGGAGATCGACCAGGAAGCGGTGTTCAGGAAGGATTCTTCCTATCGCCTGACCGCCGGAAATTTTCCTGTAATTCCTACTGTTCTTGGATCAAAGCAGGTTGATTTTTCAACACTGAATGATTCTGTCTTCTATAATAATTACAAGGATTCGGTAAGAAAGAAAAATGAGTTGAGGATCAAGCTGGATACCAACTTTGCCCGTCGATTTGTAAACTATGATTCCACGCTGGAATATAAAAATGACTCCATCTTCAAGCGTAATTTCAAAGGATTTGAAGTTCGTATAAATGAAGGAGCATCGCCGGTTAAGAAAGCACTGGCATATTTCGACCTGAATAATAACACACAAACAAGGCTTACCTTCTATAGCCGTGTTACACGTAATGGCAAGCAGGATACTATCAACCCAGTATTCATTTACAGCGATGATCCGAATGCCAATATTGTGAAAAGAACACCAGCAGGAAATTACCTGGCCAATGTTACCAATGCAACTGCAAATGATGAAAAGATCTATTTGCAGAGCACACCGGGATCTTATGCAAAGATCAGGATACCGGGACTGGATACCATGACCAACAAGGTTGTTCACCTGGCAGAACTTGTGGTGGAAACCATTCCATCCGAAGGAAGTGAAGACTATGCAGCACAAAATATTCTTTACCTCGATGCATTGAGTGATGATGAAGATTCATCTTATTCGATCAGGCATGATTTCATACAAACAACTTCAGCACCTTTCTATGATATTTCAACATTGGGAGGAACGCTGAGAAATGGTAAATATAATTTCAACCTGTCAAGGTATGTTCAGGGCATTCTTACCCGTAAGGAAAAGAACTGGAAACTGAGGTTGTACTCACCTTATATTGCCAACGTAAATTATCTCGCACCAAATGGACAGGTGGTTCGTTACCGTTCAATTTACATCAATACACCGGTTGCCAGGGGTAGGGTAGTATTGGGTGGCGGAGCGCATCCAACCAACCGTATGAGGTTGAGAATTATTTATTCCAAAATATAAGTTACCCGCTTATATTTGCCCGTATTTTTTTAAGCAGTTTTAATTAATCAAATTAACTCCCATGCCTTATTTGTTTACTTCAGAGAGTGTATCGGAAGGTCATCCAGATAAAGTTGCAGACCAGATCTCTGATGCTTTGATAGATAATTTTCTTGCTTTTGATCCTGAATCTAAAGTTGCCTGCGAAACGCTGGTAACAACCGGGCAGGTTGTACTTGCAGGTGAAGTGAAATCAAGCGCTTACCTGGATGTGCAGAAGATCGCACGTGATGTTATTTTGAAGATAGGCTATACCAAGAGTGAATACATGTTTGAAGGTAACAGCTGCGGAGTGTTGTCTGCTATTCACGAACAGTCTTCGGATATTAACCAGGGTGTTGACCGCAAAGTAAAGGAAGAGCAGGGCGCCGGCGACCAGGGTATGATGTTCGGTTATGCTGTAAATGAAACTGAAGATTACATGCCTTTGGCACTTGATCTTGCACACAAGTTGTTGCAGGAACTGGCGGAGCTTAGAAGAGAGAACAACGAGATCAAATATCTTCGTCCGGATGCAAAAAGCCAGGTTACACTGGAATACGATGATAATAACAAGCCTGTAAGAATTGATACCATCGTCATCTCTACTCAGCATGATGAGTTTGGAGAAGATGAAGCAATGTTGAAGAAGATCGCAGATGATATTAAGAACATCCTGATACCAAGGATCAAATCAAAATATCCTTCTTACGAAAAATACTTTGTAGGAGATATCAAATACTTCGTGAATCCAACCGGTAAATTCGTGATCGGTGGTCCGCATGGTGATACTGGTTTAACCGGAAGAAAGATCATTGTTGATACCTACGGTGGAAAAGGTGCACACGGTGGGGGTGCTTTCAGTGGAAAAGATCCTTCAAAGGTTGACCGTTCCGCTGCTTATGCAACCCGTCATATTGCAAAGAACCTGGTTGCTGCCGGACTTTGTGATGAAGTACTGGTGCAGGTTTCATACGCTATTGGCGTTGCAAAACCAATGGGGATCTACATCAATACTTACGGTACTGCGAAAGTGGATATGAAAGATGGAGAGATCGCTAAGAAAGTAGAAGAACTGTTTGATATGCGTCCTTACTTTATCGAACAGCGCTTGAAACTACGCACTCCGATCTACAGTGAAACTGCAGCTTATGGCCATATGGGACGTAAATCAAAAGTTGTAAAGAAAACATTCAAATCTCCGGAAGGTAGAGTAGTATCACATGAAGTGGAACTCTTTACATGGGAGAAATTAGATTATGTTGACCAGGTGAAGAAGGCATTCGGACTTTAATCCTGATTTCAAATCATACTGTTACCAGTTTGCGGTAGAGCACGATCTTTGCCTGTAAACTGGTAATTTTTTTAAGTATATACCATGACCAATAATGATCAGCAAAATCCATGGACCATACTGGCTGAAAAGCCCATGTATGAGAATCCATGGATGAAGGTCACTGAATACGATGTGATCAATCCTTCAGGAAATAAAGGAATCTACGGTAAAGTTCATTTCAAGAATATTGGCGTGGGCGTTCTGCCACTGGACGATCAAATGAACACTTACCTGGTTGGGCAGTATCGTTTTACCCTCAACCAGTATAGTTGGGAGATCCCCGAAGGTGGATGCCCCCAGGGTGAAGATCCTGCAGAAACTGCAGCAAGGGAATTACAGGAAGAGACGGGGCTAAAGGCCCGGGAGATCATTCACCTGTTTGATATGCATCTCACCAATTCCATTGCGGATGAATTTGGGAAATGCTACCTTGCCCGCGGGCTTCAACAATTTGAAGCAGAGCCGGAGGAAACAGAAAAAATTGAAGTATGGAAACTGCCATTTGAAGAGGCTTACAGAATGGTGGAGAATGGACAGATCACAGATTCCTTATCTATGGCAGCAATTTATAAAGTAAAAATCATGTTACTCGATGGCAGGATTTCCTGATAAACAAAAGAGAACCAAACCAACACTGATCATTGGAAGGCAACCGCTTATTGAAGCAATTGAAGCCGGAAGACCAATAGAAAAGATCCTGTTTCAAAGGAATGTCAGTGGTGAATCTATTGGTGATATCCGCAGGCTGGCAAAGAAACATGCCATCCCCATTCAACAGGTTCCTCCCGAGAAAATGAGCTTTCTTACCAAAGCAAATCACCAGGGCGTGATCGCATATGCAGGACTCGTACAATACCTGGAATTACAGCAGGTGATCGATCATGTGATAGCAGAAGGAAAAACTCCTTTGTTTGTTATGCTGGATGGGGTAACGGATGTTAGAAATATTGGAGCTATTGCACGTACAGCAGTATGCTGCGGAGCGCAGGCTATTATTATCCCGGATAAGGGAACTGGTTCCATGAATGAGGAAGCCATGAAATCCTCTGCTGGTGCATTGGAACGTATTCATATCTGCAGGGTTGGAAGTTTGCTGAAAGCAATTGATGAATTGCACCTGAATGGTATTAAGGTATACACTTCGGCAATGCGACAACCCAAAATGGTGTATGATCTTGATTATACAGAACCCTGCTGCGTGATCATGGGTAATGAAGAGCATGGTGTTCAGCCATACCTCGAAAAAGCAGCTGATGAAAAATTCAGCATACCAATGGCTACGGATTTCGACAGCTTTAATGTATCGGTAGCAACTGCCATTATTTTATATGAAGCAATGAAGAAAAGGTTGTAAAAACATATTAAATTTAATAACCCTGTGAATGCGGTCCTTACTATTAAAACCTAAACCATATGGACCAGGCCAACATCCAGGTATTGTTTTTTCAACATCTAAAGTCACAGCTTGCAACGCACCTGTCTCTGGTTGATGAGATTTCTGACTTATTGTCGATTAGTACTGATAGTGCATACAGGAGAATTCGTGGTGATAAACCAATAGCGTTTGATGAATTGCAGAAACTATGCACGCATTTCAGGATCTCTCTCGACCAGTTTCTGCATATCCAAAATAATTCCGTCATTTTTAATGGGAATAATGCTGACCAGGAACATTTCACTTTTGAAAATTACCTGAACGGCGTACTTCAGCAGCTCCAGTTATTCAATAGCTATTCGCAAAAGGAAATGTTCTATCTATGTAAGGACATGCCTTTTTTTCATCACTGCCTTTACCCTGAACTAGGTGCATTTAAATTCTTTTTCTGGATTCGTTCAGTTCTTCAATATCCGGAATATGCAAAGCAGACTTTCAGTGTAGAAGCTTTGTCCGAAAACATTCGGGAACTAACGCGTAAAGTTGGTGAACTGTATACCATTATTCCTTCTCAGGAGATCTGGAATGTTGAAAGCATTCATTCTACGATCCGGCAGATAGATTATTACCGTAATACCCGGGCATTTACAACTATGGAGGATTATGAAAGGTTACTGACCATTCTCGAAGCAGCACTTGACCATATTGAACGGGAAACAGAGCTGGGATATAAATTTTTTCCCGGTGATACAAGGCAGGTCAAACGTGGTTCTTATAAAGTTTATGTGAACGAATTTGTGCTGGGTGATAATACGGTCTTTGTGAAGCTGGACAATAACATGATCAGTTTTGTAAATCATTCTGTGATCAATTTCATGTATACCAAGGATCTCTCGTTCAATCAATATATGGACGAGCATATAAAAAGGTTGATCAAAAAATCAACCATGATCAGTGAAGTGGGAGAGAAGGAGCGATCACGTTTCTTTAATGTGATGAAAGAAAAAATTCATGCAAGAAAAAATGCACTTTTGCATTGATGGAAAATATGCTAAAGCTGGTAGAATGTCCGCGGGATGCCATGCAAGGCTGGCCTGTTCAGATCTCTACTGATAAAAAGATAGAATACCTGCAGACCTTGCTGGGCGTGGGTTTTCATACACTCGATTGTGGAAGTTTTGTTTCTCCTAAAGCAGTGCCTCAAATGGCAGATACGGCTGAAGTGATCAATGCACTTGATCTTTCGGGTACCAAAACCAAACTGCTGACCATTGTTGCAAATGTAAGAGGAGCTGAAACAGCCTGCGGGTTCAGCCAGGTTGATTTCCTGGGATATCCATTTTCAATTTCGGAGACATTTCAGCAAAGAAATACCAATGCAGGTATTGAAGCTTCGCTGGAAGTCGTAAAGCAGATAGCTAAATTATGTAGTGAAGCCAAAAAAGAGCCGGTTATTTATATTTCAATGGGTTTTGGAAATCCTTACGGCGATTCATATTCCTACGAGTTAGTGACAGAATGGATCAAGAAGATCATTGATACAGGTGTGAAAATCGTTTCTCTTGCAGATACAGTGGGTGTGGCAACTGCCCAACAGGTATATGACCTGTTCAGTGTTTGCAGGGATGGTTTTCCTGGAATTGAGATTGGTGTTCATTTGCATGCAAAACCTGATAACTGGAAAAGCAAAATAGATGCAGCCTTAAGAGCAGGTTGTTACAGGATCGATTCGGCAATGAAAGGTATTGGGGGTTGTCCTTTTGCCAATGACCACCTGGTGGGTAATATTAATACGGAAGAACTGGTTCAATACATTGATGCGCATCAATGGATGCCAATACTGGATAAAAAAGCGCTTAAAGCCTCTTCCGAACTGGCTTCTGAAATATTTTAAAATTATATATGGCTGCTCAAGAATTCATGCTTGATCTTTCTATTCCAGTATCCTCAGAACTGATTGATCATCGCGATGGGATCCTCGTCATGGGCTCCTGCTTTACAGAGCATATCGGCGATTTCCTGGCAGAACACAAATATCAAACCCTGCAAAATCCTAATGGAATTCTATTTGATCCGGTCAGTATTGCGAATGCTTTAACTGCATATACAAAGCCGGACCATTACAGGAATATCGAATTGTATCAACAGGGAGATATTTACTTTAGCTGGCAGCATCACAGCAGGTTTTCTGGTTTGAATAGTGAGCAGGTAAAAGCTGATATCATTCACTCACAACAAACTGCACATACATTTTTAAAGAGTGCAAAATGGCTTATCATTACACTTGGTACTTCCTTTCATTATAAACTCATCGGGAAGAATTTGTCTGTTGCAAATTGTCACAAAGTTCCTGCTTCGAATTTCAATAAGACTTTGCTCAGTATTGAAAAGATCAATTCAGCACTGGATAATTGTCTTCATCAAATTTTTCACTTCAATCCTGATCTTCGTGTGATCTTCACCGTTAGTCCGGTTAGACATATCAAAGATGGTATAGTCGAAAACAATAGAAGTAAAGCACGATTGCTTGAAGTGGTGCATCACCTGGTCAATAAATTCGACAGGCTGTATTATTTTCCTGCATATGAATTGGTGATCGATGTATTAAGGGATTACCGTTTCTATAAAGAAGATATGGTTCATCCAAATCACCAGGCAGTGAGTTATGTGATTGAAAAATTCCTTGGTGCTTTTGTAAATGAAAGATCCAGGAAAATTACAGAGGAAATAGAGGTATTGATAAAATCAATGCAACATCGTCCATTCCAGCCTGAAAGCCAATCTCACCAACAGTTTTTAAGATCAAACCTTCAAAGGATCCAGCAATTGAAACAACAATATCCTCACATAGATCTTTCAGCGGAGGAGGCTTATTTCAATAGTTCCTTAGCATCATAATTATATCTGGAAATCAGGAAGGACTCCAATTTCTGTAAAAGGATCAATTGATTCAATGCACGATGAAGGTTCTCTTCTAAGTGGGTTGTTTTGTAATAGGTATCATTGTTTAAAAAGTCCGCAAGAAACCTTAATGTTTGCATATAGGTCAGGATCAGTCCGGCACTGTGCAGGTGAAGTTTTTCTTCATCAGTAAAAATGTTTCCTGATCCTTCCAGGTATCCTTTGAAAACAGCTTCGTATAATTCAGGAACCACATCAATACTTTCCCAGCTGGTACTTTGTTCATTTTCTGTTGGGGTCATGGTCCTGATCATATCGCCAAGGTCTGAATAGAAATACCCGGCCATGGTAGTGTCAAGGTCAACCGGGCAAACTGGTTTGTTGGTATCTTCATCGAACAGGATATTACTGATCTTACAGTCGTGGTGCATTACCCTTAGCTGGAAACAGTCTTCCGATACAATCCTTTGATGAAGTTTGAGCAGGTGCTGCCTTTCTCTCATTTCAGATATCAGGTGGGTGGAACGCATCAGTCTGTGAAGGGATGCTGATTTTATAGCATCTTCAAATTGCTGAAACCTGAAACTGAGGTCATGAAAATTGGGCAGTATGGTATGCAAACTGTTTGCATCCAGTTGTGAAAGCTGCGCGGTAAAGCTTCCAAAGCATTTGGCTGCTAAATAGACTTCTTTTTCATTTCGCGAATGGGCCAGTGAAAAGCTGTTGTGAATGTATTCTGTTGCCCTCCAGAAATTTCCTTCTTCATCGAGGAAAAGGTTCTTGCCATGGATGGTTAGCAATAAGGAAGGAATGGAGATCCGTGCAGGATGTATATTGGACAAATAGTTCCATAAAGTCCTGTAATTGCTTATTATATTTTCCGGAAGCGGGAAGGTTCGGTGATTAAGACACTGCAACACTATAGCATGATGATCCGGATAGGTGACTTTATAGGTTCGGTGAATCAATCCCTGTCCAAGGATCTCAACATCAGGCTCTCCTGATCCATATTGCGCTGCAGCTTTCTTAACTGTTTCGATGTTCATGCAAAGAATTATTTTTGCCCGGTTTGGCGATACCTTTACTGGTGAAAGATATGGACAATATTAAAACACAGGCATCTATCATACTTGATTTTTACAGGTCGTTGCAGCCGGATTTTCCTTTGGGTGAGGGAATTGAAGTAATGAATCCCTTTCACGATGCAGAATCCTGGAAATATACCCGCCTGTTTTACGAGAAGTTTTACAGTGATTCGGAACGGCGCTGCATGATCTTTGGGATCAACCCGGGCAGATTTGGAGGCGGTATAACCGGGGTGCCTTTTACAGACCCAATACGGTTAAAGTATGACTGTGGAATAGATAATCCTTTCCAGCAGAAAGCAGAATTATCTTCCATATTTGTTTATGAGGTCATCAATGCATTTGGCGGTGCCGAAAAGTTTTATGGAAGATTTTTTATCACTGCATTATCTCCGTTAGGCTTTACCAAGAATGGGATTAACCTCAATTATTATGATGACAAGCAGTTGCTGAAAGATAGTGAACCCTTCATTGTTCAATGTATTAGGGAGCAGATTGAAATAATGGATCCCGAAAGGTTCTGCTATTGTTTGGGTGAAGGAACCAATTTTAAAATCTTTTCAAAGCTGAACGAAAAATATAAATTCTTTGAAAGAATCATTCCTTTATCTCATCCACGCTGGGTGATGCAATACAGGAGAAAAAGAATCCAGGAATTTGTAGATAAGTATTTACAGGAATTATCAATTGTAGGTTAATGGAAGAGAAGAATATTTTAGGATTGCAATTGCCCACTGATCCGCGTTGGGTAAACCTTGCAGAGATCTCATTGGAAGAGATCCTGACCGATCATGCTTATTGCGAGCAGAAGGCTGCAACCAGTTGTATTTCACTCATACAACGATATAGTGAGAAAGAAAAACTGGTGAGTGAGCTTGCACCCATCGTAACTGAAGAATGGGGGCATTTCAGATTGGTGCTGAATGAACTGAATAAAAGAGGTTTAAAGTTGGGCAAGCAGCGCAAGGATCTATATGTAAACAAGCTGATGGAATTTCAGCGCAAAGGTGGTAGTCCGCAGGAAGTACTGCTCGATAAACTGCTCATCTTTGCTTTGATAGAAGCCAGGAGCTGCGAGCGTTTCAAACGATTGAGTGAAGGACTGGAAGATGAATACCTGAAGAATTTTTATCGTCGTTTCATGGAAAGTGAAGCAGGTCATTACCACATGTTCATAGAACTTGCAGAAGAATACCTGGGAGAAGAAATGACCCGTAAGAGATGGAAGGAATGGCTGGCTTTTGAGGCTGAAGTGATGAAGGGGTTGGAAGTGAGGGGGGATAGGATGCATTAAGGGGCTGACCACCCAGAGGGTGGGCTGAACCTGCCCGGCTGAACAACCAACGAAGTTGGTTGGGTTGAAGGGAAGACATGGAGACATGGAGACGCGGAGACATGAAGACTGGGCAGAACGCGAGCGAAGCGAAGCGGGCTGAACGCCAGGTTTATAATTTAAAAAATATGACCATCCAGGATAAACTCAATCAACGTATCGAACAACATGCTTTCAGGAGCCTTAAACTAACTGAAGGCATGGTTGATTTTTGTTCCAACGATTACCTGGGAATTGCAACCAATAACCTGCTGTCATCCCATTCATATGCACATGGTGCAGGTGGATCCAGGTTGCTGAGTGGAAATTATTCCCTTGTAGAAAAAACGGAAAAAAAGATCGCTGATTTTCACCATGCAGAAGCAGGCTTGATCTTCAACTCAGGGTATGATGCAAATGTTGGATTGTTGAGCTGCCTGGCACAAAAAGGGGATACATATATTTATGATAAACTTAGTCATGCTTCTATTCGCGATGGCATGCGATTAAGTTTCGCTCATTCCATTTCTTTTGATCATAATGACACCCAAGACCTGGAAAAGAAATTGAAAAATGCTTCCGGGGAAATTTACGTGATCACCGAATCTGTATTCTCCATGGATGGAGATATGGCGCCATTGCAATCCATATCTCAACTATGCAAAAAATATAAAGCACATCTTATAGTTGATGAGGCACATGCTACAGGTGTGATTGGGGATCAGGGAGAAGGACTTGTTCGGCATCTCGGATTGCAGGATCAATGCTTTGCACGAATCCATACATTTGGAAAAGCCTGCGGTGCCCACGGAGCAATCATTTTAGGATCAAAAGATCTTCGTGATTATTTGATCAATTTCTCAAGGGCTTTCATCTATACAACTGCGCTTCCTCCTTCATCCATTGCATCCATTTCTCATTCATATGATCTGTTTCCTGGAATGGAACAGGAACGATTACAACTCCAGGAACTTATACATACATTTCGCCATGCCTTTATGGCTTACGAAAAACTTGAATCTATCACTCCCATCCAGGGTGTTGTAGTTCCTGGTAATATTGAATCCAGGAAACTCGCAGAATCTATTCAACAGTCAGGACTGGATGTAAGGCCCATATTATATCCTACTGTTCCGCAGGGAAAAGAACGTTTGAGAATTGTACTGCATTCTTTCAATACAAAAGATCAATTGCAAAAACTGGTTAATTGTCTTTCTTAATCCTTTTATTAATACATTTAGGCGTTTAAACACCCGTTAAATCCTGATATGAGAGTTATTCCATTCATTGTTTCGGCGGTAGCTACAATTGCCCTGGTAATTGTATTATCCATATCTCTGGGATCCATACCTCCCATGGGAAAATTCCTGAGCCCTCAACATGGGTTTTGGTTGAATGCAGAACCTGTCAATAAGAATTTTTCTGAAGACCTCCAGTTCCCGCAACTCAAGGGCAAGACGAATGTTTACTTCGACGAAAGAATGGTGCCGCATATTTTTGCCGAGCAGGAGTCGGATGCATTTTTTGTACAGGGTTTCCTGCATGCAAAATTCAGGTTGTGGCAAATGGAATTCCAGACACATGCTGCAGCCGGAAGGTTGAGTGAAATATTGGGTGTTGGACCTGACAGTGCCATACTTAACAATGACCGCAATATGCGCAGGCTGGGGATGGTCTATGCAGCGAAGAATTCCCTGAGAAAGCTTGAAGAAGATGTAGAAACAAAACAGGAGTTGGATGCATACACTGCAGGAGTGAATGCTTATATCGAACAAATGACAACAAAGGATCTTCCTTTAGAATATCGATTGCTAAATTATACTCCTGAAAAATGGAGTAACCTGAAATCCGCCCTCTTCCTGAAATACATGAGTTATGATCTGACTGGTGAAGAAAATGATATTGAATTCACCAATGCAAGAAAGATCTTCAACAGTTTTTCAATAGAGCAACTTTACCCGATCACTCAAATTGGATTGGATCCGATAGTACCAAAAGGAACTCTTTTTGATACTGCGGGTGTAAAGGTTATTATTCCTTCGAGCGCAGATTCATTGTATTTCGCAGGAAATGATTCCACTAATATCCTTGAAATAAAACCGGATCGTGATAATGGAAGTAATAACTGGGCAGTGAATGGAAGTAAAACAGCCAGCGGTCGCCCTATTTTATGTAACGATCCGCACCTCGGCGTCAACCTTCCTTCATTGTGGTTCGAGATCCAGATCACTACTCCAGAATTCAGTGCTTATGGTGCTAGTTTTCCCGGAGCACCTTCTGTGGTGATCGGGTTCAATGAACATATTGCCTGGGGTGTTACCAATGCCATGCGTGATGTTCGTGATTATTATGAAATTCAATTTAAAGAAGGAAGCAGGCAGCAATATCTTTTCAATAATGAATATATCAACGCTGACATCAATATTGAACTGTACAATATCAAAGGCGGCGGAAAATTCTATGATACTGTTGCTTATACTGTTTTCGGCCCGGTGATGTACGATCAAAGCTTTAGCGGTGCTGGAAGAGTTAGCGGAGGAAAGAACCTTGCTGTAAAGTGGAAAGCGCATGAGCCATCCAATGAATTGAAAACATTTTACCTGTTGAACAAGGCAAAGAATTATGATGATTACCTGGTTGCCATCAGGAACTTTGTTTGTCCCGGGCAAAATTTTGTATTCGCGTCCAAATCAAATGAAATAGCCATCTGGCAGCAGGCTTCATTTCCGGCAAAGTGGAGAAGACAGGGCGACTATATTATGCCAGGCACAGACAGTACCTACATGTGGCAGGGCAATATTCCTTTGGATGAAAATCCACATCTTATCAATCCTTCAAGAGGTTTTGTAAGCAGTGCAAATCAGCTTCCTGTTGATTCAACATACCCTTATTATATCGGAGGATACCATGACCTGTACAGGGGTAAGATCATTAACAGGTACCTGTCTTCTATGAATAATATTACTCCCGTTAACATGATGCAGTTGCAGAATGAAAATGCCAATTTGTTGGCGCAGGAATTATTGCCTGTTCTGCTTCGCTCAGTTAATAAAGACCAGTTAAGTGCTGACCAGCAAAGATATTTCGACCTGGTATCAGGCTGGAACATGCGCAACGATGCAAAAGAAGAAGGTGCTACCATCTTTAAGATCTGGGTAGATAGTTTGCAGACCGAAGTTTGGAAAGATGAACTCGACAAAATTGATGGTCCATATACCTGGCCTGAAGATTATACCATGGCTGAAGCATTGATCTATGATACTGCATTTGCGTTCCTGGATAATGTCAATACTCCGGAAAAAGAAGATATAAAAGCAGTAGCAACAAATTCATTTGTGAGGATCGTAGCTGCGTTACAGGGTCTTGACAAAGCTGGCAAATTGAAATGGTCAAAGTATAAGGATTCCGGTGTGCGACATTTGCTTAGAATGGAAGCCCTGAGCCGCTTTCACCTTGAAACAGGAGGCGGAAGACATATCATCAATGCCACCAAGCAATTTCATGCTCCAAGCTGGAAGATGATCGTTCATCTTACCGATGATGTGGAAGCCTATGGTATTTATCCTGGGGGCCAAAGCGGAAACCCCGGAAGTAAGTACTACGACAATTTTGTATCGAAATGGGCTGCCGGCGGTTATTACAGGCTATTATTCATGAAAAGGGATCAAAAGCCTGAACATGTTTCTTACACTATGAATTTTTCAAAGTCTTAATCCTTCAACATGAAATTCTTTCTTTCAACCATACTTATAGCACTTGTTTCTTTGGTGGCCGGGATGTTTCTTCCCTGGTGGTTCATTGCAGTTGTATCTTTTGGAATAGTATACCTCTACCGGTTGAGGCCGGGAATGGGGTTCTTAAGCGGATTCTCCGGCGTGTTCCTCTGTTGGTCGATCATTGCCCTGGTGAGAAATGCTGACAATGACGGAATTCTTGCCAACAGGATCGCCATGGTGTTTCCATTGGAAGGAAATGGAGGCATGCTGGTGTTAATCAGTGCTATTGTAGGTGGATTGGTTGCTGGACTTGCAGGACTGACCGCTGGATTCCTTTTGCCTTCAAAAGCGCAGGAGTAAAAATATTGACGTAATTTCGCCGCTCGAATTTTTGTTCACCAGGCAAGTGTCCTAAAAAATTCTTTTATGGCAGTATTACACAATCGCGTCTCCCAAAAGGAGCTGAAAGAGAGGCTGTACCAGGAAACGGAGCCTCGCACCACTATTTCATTCTATCATTATTTCCCGATCACTGATCCTAAACAGTTTCGTGATGATCTATACCTGAACCTTGATCAACTGAAGGTTTTTGGAAGGATCTATGTAGCCAATGAGGGGATCAATGCGCAGATCAGTGTACCGGCATCCAATTTTGAATCATTGAAGTCATACCTGTATTCCATTCAATCTTTGAACGGGATCCGGTTGAATATTGCGGTGGATGATGATGGAAAATCCTTCTGGGTTCTTAAAATAAAAGTCAGGGAGAAGATCGTGGCAGATGGTATTGATGATCCCCATTTCAATATGGAAAACAAGGGTCGGTATGTCAATGCAGAAGAATTTAATAAACTGACTGATGATCCGGATACCATAGTGGTAGATATGCGAAATCACTATGAATTTGAAGTAGGACATTTTGAAAGAGCTATTGAAGTTCCCAGTGATACCTTCCGGGAACAATTGCCGATGTCAGTGGAGATGCTGAAAGATGCAAAGGATAAGAATATCATCATGTATTGCACTGGTGGTATACGATGTGAGAAGGCAAGCGCATACATGAAACACCAGGGATTTAAAAATGTATTTCACCTCGAAGGGGGCATTATCCATTATGCCAATAAAGTGAAGGAGCAGGGTTTACCCAATAAATTCAAAGGAAAGAATTTTGTTTTTGATGACCGACTGGGAGAAAGGATCAGTGATGAGATCATTGCAAAATGTCATCAATGTGGAAAGCCCGCAGATACTCATACCAATTGTAAGAATGATGGATGTCATCTTTTATTTATCCAGTGCGAAGAATGTGCTGTAAAATATAATGGATGTTGTTCAGCAGAATGTCAGCACGTCCATTCCTTACCTGAAGAAGAGCAGAAATTGTTACGCAAGGGGAAGGAGAATGGCATTATGGTGTTCAATAAATCAAGAAAGAGAATGGAGCAGTTAGGAGGTTAGTTGCCGGGCTGAACGGCCGTAGGCCGGGCTGAACGATAGGTGTAATACCCTGCGTTCAGCCCCTGCGCTTCGCTTGGTTCTGCCCGGGGTTACAATTCCTCCAATTCTTTCACCACCCTTGAATAAGTTTCCTCATCACTCAGTTCCTCAGGTCTGAAAGATTCACCAATCACCTGCTCGTATAGTTCGATGTATCTTTTGCTGATGGTATTTACCCATTCATCTTCCATGGCAGGAACAGTTTGACCTTCCTTACCCATGAAATTATTTGCGATTAGCCATTCCCGTACAAATTCTTTGCTGAGCTGTTTTTGTTTTTCATTGCGTGATAATCTTTCTTCAAAACCATCAGCATAAAAATACCTGGAAGAATCGGGTGTATGGATCTCATCCATCAACACAATTTCTCCATCCAGTTTTCCGAATTCATATTTAGTATCCACCAGGATCAATCCTCTTTTTGCTGCGATCTCGTTACCTCTCTGGAACAGCGCTAATGTGTATGCAGATAATTGCTCCCATTCTTCTGCAGTACATAATCCTTTTGCAATAATGTCTTCTTTCGAAATATCTTCATCATGCCCTTCAGAAGCCTTTGTTGTAGGTGTAATGAGCGGATTGGGGAAATAATCATTCTCTCTCATTCCTTCGGGCATGGATACGCCGCAAAGTGTTCTCAATCCTGAATGGTAGGTTCGCCATGCATGACCGGTAAGATTTCCTCTAACCACCATCTCTATTTTAAAAGGCTCACATTTTTTTCCTATCGAAACATTGGGCGCCGGAACTTTCATTAACCAGTTAGGACAAATATCTTTTGTTGCATTCAGCATGTAAGCTGCAATCTGGTTTAATACCTGTCCTTTGTAAGGAATAGGTCTTGGTAAGATCACATCAAATGCAGAGATCCTATTAGATGCAACCATTACTAACCACTTATTTGAAATGGTATAAACATCACGAACCTTTCCTTTATAATAATTGGTTTGTTGGGGGAAGTCGAACTGTTTCATTGGCCGAAGATACGTTCGTTAGCTAAATTATTTTTTTTGGTATATTGTATTAGTTATTTTGCCTCCAAACGCAAATCAAAACTACATTTATGAAGAAATGCATCCGTCACCTGGCGGCGTTTTTCCTGTTACTCTTTCTATCGATTGCTTCTTTTGCCCAAACAACCGTGATCACGGGAAATGTAAAGAATTCAACCAATAAGGAAGCGGTAGCCGCAGTCTCCGTGACGTTAAAAGGATCAAGCCTTGGAACTTTCACCGACGACAAGGGAAACTTTAAGCTTACAATCAATCAGTCATTACCAGTTACATTAGTTATATCGGGCATCGGGTTTACGACCCGTGAATTGCAGGTGAGTTCTGCAGATGCAGGAACCATCGAACTTGAAACCAGTTATGCCATGGGAGAGGAGATCGTTGTGGCGGCATCCCGTACTCCTGAGCGCATCATAGAATCTCCTGTGACCATTGAAAGGATGAATACCGTTGCCATCCGCAATGCTCCGGCTGCAAACTATTATGATGCCCTGGCAAATATGAAGGGTGTTGACCTGACTACATCATCCCTGACCTTTAAAACTCCCAGTACAAGAGGATTTAACGGTTCAGGAAACCTTCGTTTCAACCAGCTGATCGATGGAATGGATAACCAGGCTCCTGGTTTGAACTTCGCGGTTGGTAGCATTATTGGCCCAACCGAACTGGATGTAGAAAGCATGGAACTCCTTTCAGGTGCTTCTTCTGCGTTGTATGGTTCAGGTGGTATGAATGGAACCCTGCTGATCAATAGCAAAAGTCCGTTCAAATACCAGGGATTGAGCTACCAGGTGAAAGTAGGAGCGATGCATGTCGACAATAAACAAAGAGATATCTCACCATACTATGATTTTACTTTGAGATGGGCCAAAAAAGTGTCGGATAAATTCGCCTTTAAGATTTCATCTCAATTCATCCAGGCGCAGGACTGGCAGGCAACTGATAAAACAAACCTCGCCAGGAATAACGTATTCAGTTCCATCAAACCGGGCGACCGTGCATCGGATCCGAATTATGATGGTGTAAATGTTTTTGGAGATGAAGTAAGTGCCAATATGAATGCTTTCGCCCAGGCTTTCCAGGCCCAGACAAGAGCGGGAGTATTAGCTGCTACAGGTAATATGGTGGATCCTGTTGCAATTTTAAATTCTCTGCCCGCAAATGCCACCCCGGCACAGATCGGTGCAGTGATCGGATCACTTCCGGCTGCTTTGCAACCAACATTTGTTAACCTGGTTCCTTTCCATTTCGGACTTAGGAATAATATCTACGGATCTCAATCTGTCAGCCGTACAGGTTATGATGAAAACCAGGTGGTTGACTATAACTCTTATAACTTCAAACTCAGTGGTGGCTTGTATTACAAGATCACTCCTAACGTTGAAGCATCGCTTTCAGGATATTGGGGAACCGGTACTTCGGTGTATACCGGTGCTGACCGTTACTCCCTGAAGAACCTGAAAATGGGTCAATACAAATTAGAATTCAAAGGAAGTAACTGGTTCCTGAGAGGATATACCACCCAGGAAAATTCAGGAGATTCTTATGCTTCCACTATTGCATCCATTCTTGTGAACAGATCCTGGAAAGAAGATGCTACCTGGTTCGGACAGTATGTTGGAAATTATTCCGGTGCAGTTCTGCAGGGAGCTCCTCCTGCACAGGCGCATGCTCTTGCAAGAAATGCAGCTGAAACAGGAAGGATTCAGCCTGGAACTCAGGCATTCACTGATGCTTTAAATGCTGCAAACAGTAAGTCAATAGGTAAAGGCGGATCAAAATTTGCGGATAAGACCGACCTCTATCACTTTGAAGGTCAGTACAAATTTGAAAAGGTAAAATTTGCAGAGATCATCGTAGGAGCTATGTACAGAAGCTATGTACTAAACTCCAGCGGTACCATCTTTGTGGACACTGCCAATACTATCAAGATCGGAGAATACGGTGGATACATGCAGATCCAGAAAAAACTGTTTGACGATGTATTAAAACTGACCGGTTCGATCAGGTATGACAAGCAGAAAAATTTTGATGGTCGCTTTACACCAAGGGTTACTGCTGTGATCACTCCTGTAGCTAATCATAATATAAGATTGTCGTACCAGACAGCTTATCGTTTCCCTTCAGCGCAGGATCAGTATATCAATCTACAGACACCGGGTTCAAGATTGATCGGTGGTCTTCCTGAATTCAATACTTTCTTCAAGTTCAATACTGCACCGGCTTATACAGCTGAAAGTGTGGTTGCATATCGTGCAGCACTGGCAACTAATCCGGCTACAGCTCCGGCCCTGTTGCAGCAGGCTCCATTCACAACCTTGAAGCCTGAGAGCGTGGTTTCTTATGAGTTAGGTTATAAGACCATGCTTGGTAAGCGTCTCCTGATAGATGTTTATGGATATTACAGTAAGTACAAAGACTTTATTGCGCGTGTTGCTGTTGCACGTGGACAAAGTGCAAGTACTGATCCTGTAACTTCATTCACTGAATTGGCCAGTCCATTTACTACCAATAACTATTCGTTTGTAACTAACAGTACAACTCCGGTAAAAGCTATTGGATGGGGTGCAAGTGCACAATACCAGGCAGGTCGTGGTTATACATTGATGGCGAATATTTATGGAGATAAATTAAGAGATGTACCTGCAGGTCTGATCACCTTCTTCAATACTCCTTCAACCAGGTTCAATCTTGGTGTAGGAAATGAGAATGTTTACAAGAACTTCGGTTTCAACTTTGTGTACAGGTGGCAGGCGAAGGTTAACTGGGAAGGAACATTCGGAACAGGTGAAATTCCTGCTTATGGAGTTCTTGACGGACAGATCAGCTACAAGCTCACTGATATCAAATCACTCATTAAAGTTGGTGCAACCAACCTCACCAACAAATATTACAGAAGTGCATTCGGTAATCCGCAGGTTGGTGGATTGTATTATGTGAGTTTTGGATACAATATTTTTTAGAGAAGTTGAGGAGTTGAGGAGATGAGGAGTTGAGGAGTTGAGAATGTTGCCGAAGATCCTTAAAAATAAAGCCACCCGAAAGGGTGGCTTATTTATTTGGGTCTAATATTTCGCGATTCTCCATTCTCCATTCCCCATTCTCTTTCCGATTACCGATTACCGCTTTCCCATTTCCTGGACTACACATTAAATCGGAAATGCATCACATCTCCATCCTTCACAACATATTCTTTTCCTTCAATCCTCAGTCGGCCGTTATCACGGCAGGCAGCTTCTGATCCATAGTTGATGAAATCTTCATAGGCAATCACTTCAGCCTTGATAAAACCTCTCTCAAAATCAGTGTGGATCACACTTGCAGCCTGTGGAGCTTTCCAGCCCTGTTCAATGGTCCAGGCACGAACTTCCTGTACACCTGCAGTGAAATAAGTATATAAATTCAATAAAGAATAAGCTGAACGAATTAACCTGTTAAGTGCAGGTTCTGTCATCTTGTATTCTTCCATGAACAATTCTTTATCAGCAGGATCATCCATTTCAGCGATCTGCATTTCGATATTATTGTTCATCACGATCACCTGTGCATTTTCACCCTTCACAGATTCCTTCAGCAATTCAGAAAATTTATTCCCTGTATGCATGGATGGTTCATCCACATTGGCAACATATAGTACAGGCTTATCAGTCAAAAGAAACAGATCTGCAACAGCAACTTTTTCTTCTTTGCTTAATCCGAGTTCTCGAATGCTCTTGCCTTTTTCAAGATGATCTTTGCAACGCACCAGCACTTCATATTCGGCTTTGATTTTTGCATCACCCGTTCTTACCATCTTCTCAGTACGCGATAATTTCTTTTCGACACTTTCCAGGTCTTTTAATTGAAGTTCTGTATCGATGATCTCCTTATCGCTTACGGGATTGATAGCACCTTCTTCACGAAGAATATTTTCATCCTCGAAACAACGTATCACATGTATGATGGCATCAACTTCACGGATGTTAGCAAGAAACTTATTTCCAAGACCTTCTCCCTTGCTGGCACCACGAACCAATCCTGCGATATCCACTATTTCAATTTGTGTAGGTACGATCCTGTTAGGATTTACCAGTTCTGCGAGTTTATTGAGTCGCTCATCTGGAACATCCACCAGTCCAACATTCGGCTCAATGGTACAGAACCTGTAATTGCTGGCCTGCGCTTTGGCACTATTACTCACTGCATTGAACAGTGTTGATTTTCCCACATTCGGTAATCCAACTATCCCGGCTTTTAAAGGCATGTCAAAAATTTAGAGCCGCAAAGATAACGGAATTCAAGGGCTGGAGAAATCAATTTGCAGGCTGGAGCCCTGCTATCCTGGGATTTCTCGTGCCTTTATAGAAGTAAGCAGCTTCAAGATTCTCATTTTTAAACTTTTTCAAAGGCTCATAAGTTTTGGAACAGGCAATTTCCTTTCGGATCAGCCGCTCTTTTAAATATTCCGGAAATAATTTGTCGAGAACCAGGAAAAACCTGTTCCAGAACCCAGGAATGATCAGTTTTTTACCTTCCAGCATTTTTTGAATGGTATATGCAGCCACTTCCCCGGGTTGCAGAATGGACCACCTGGCCATACCTTTTTTATCCCTGGCCATAAGAATGATGGGAAGGCGGGTTTTAATTCCACCCGGACAAACTACGCTTACCCGGACATTTTGATGCTTCAATTCCTGGTCGAGTGATAAAGAAAAAAACCTGACATAGGATTTAGTTGCAGCATATACCTGCTTTCGTGGCATTGAAAAAAATCCTGATAAACTTCCAACATTCAGGATATGTGATGGACCATTTTTTATTAATTGTGGAAGATATAACCTGGTAAGTAGGGTGGGAGTGGTGATATTGAGCGAGATCTGTAATTCATAAAATTCTGTCGATCTTTCTTCAAACCAATTATAACTTCCCATACCGGCATTATTGATGAGCATATTGACCCTAAGCTGCAATAAAGAAGTTTTCTTAAATAATTCTTCGCAATTTTTTTTGGTTGATATATCAGTCTCAATTGCCACAACACATACACTGAAATTTCTTTCAATAAAAGAAGCAAGCGATAGCAGGTTCGATTCTGGTAATGCTATAAGTATAAGATTGTGACGGCGAGCTGCGAGTTCAATTGCGAATGCTTTTCCCAATCCTTCACTTGCACCCGTGATCAAAGTATAATAATCTGTTTTCATCATTAACCATTTAATTGTTGAAGAGTTTGAGTGAATGCTTTTTCAAAGGGTGTTATGATATAACCCAGCTCCTGTATGGCTTTTTGGCTATTGAGTAACCTGTTTGAATAAATTCTTTTCACTGCAACAGGTGTCATATTTGAAGGAATATTAAACATAGCTGAAAGGGTAACATTAATCCGGCTGGTAATATTCAGAACAGATTTGGAAACTGGTATTAATTTTATTTTCTTCCCACTGCAGGTTGAGATGGCACTAAAGAAATGTTTATAGGAAAGGTTCTCGCCTCCCAGTATATATTTTTCCCCAGGCCTTGCATATTTAATGGCTTTGATATGTCCATCAACTACATCTTCTACGAAGGCAAAATTTCCATAAATATCTCCTGAAGGATAGAATGCAAAGCCCCTTTTCATGGCCTGCGAAATGATCTTACTTAGTGTATTGCCATTTGATTTATTTCCTGCTCCAAAAAGAATAGGTGGTGCAAGAATAACTGCAGGAAGGCCATCCTGGAAGTATTCTTTCACCAGTTCTTCAGCCCAGAATTTACTGATCTCATAATCATTCTCAAGAGGAGTGAGCCTTGGATCATTTTCTGTCAATGGAATATTAAGAGAATTTCCAATGACAGCGCAACTGCTGGTGAAAATAAATTTTTTAACCAGGAGCATTCTGGCTGCTTCCAGCATATTTCTTGTACCATCAACATTCGTTCGGTATATTTCATTTGGATCCTTTGAATAAAGTTTGGCAAGTGCTGCACAATGAATCACCACATCGCTATTTTCCATGCCAGAAAGTATAGAATGAATATCATCAAGATCACCTTTGACAGGTTCAATATTTGGATGAACAGGAAGATTTTTTGAGGCAGGATCTCTGACAAGCGCTTTAACGTAATAATTATTGTTAGCTGCATGCAGTGCTATCTTACTTCCAAGGTACCCTGTAGCACCGGTAATAAATATCTTTTTCATAGATTGCTGTTTTTTGGTGTGAACACTATTTTTAATTCATAAGGAAGAGATAGCAGCAGGTGCATGATAATGCAGGGAATAATGGAGTTTGATCTGAACATCATCCATCCTAATACCAATCCAAACAAAAATGAAGAATAGAATTCAGCCTTCCTGCTGAAGCGATGGATCAATCCATACAGCAATGTTGATATTATAATTGCAATAGGAACACCTGTGTAAAAACCAATGGACATTACCAGGGTAAGCCTGAAATAAATTTCGTATAAAATAAGATAGAGGGTACGGTTCAGGTAATACCTGGTAAGCACAGGCAGAGATTCGGCATTACCTGGCCTTACCGGAAAAGTTATTGATAGCAATAACACCATGCCAAACAGGATGAAAAAAAATTCAGGAATAACACTTAAATCAAATTGAAAGTAATTCAGCAATGCCCTGTCAAAATTGAAATGAAGGACCATTACCAGTAATATAGCAAGTGAAGATCTTGCATGTTTATGATTCAGGATATTCATCCCTGTCCTGAATTTTATGGCTTCCTGCAATGAATTAGCGCCCGATAAAAAAGTCTGCCGGGTGGTAAAATATAAAAATCCAAAGCACTGAAGGTTCATTACCAATAGAGGAAAATGTATCATAACTGGCTGATTGAACGCAGCAGGATCTCTGCATTGAATAATTTTTGTTTTATCTCAATCCTCTTGCAGATACTGTTTTCAAAATGATAGATATTTTTTCCCCCATCAGGAAGCATCACCTGGTAAATTCCTGGTGAAAGTTTTTGAATGGAAAGAAATTGTTCTACTGCATCAGAATATATTCTTTCAATAGAAACTGGCTCTTTGAGATAGATTGTGACCATGTTATGGTAGATCTTGTCCTTAATAATCTTTTGTTGTATTCCATCTGAATAGGTAATATAGGAGTCATCCTTAAATGAAAGGGATCGTTTTGTTTTCCGGCTATTGTTAACGGAACGGAGAAATGAACTTTGTATAATCCGACCATTCTCAAAAACAATATTTTCTTCACTCCTGATTCTGATTCCAATGATGAAATTCGTGCGGATTTCAGCCACCAGGTTGATGGTTTCTTTATTCTCTTCACGATTCTGAACAATGGTTATATTGCCGGTATTCTTTCCATTCCTGAGGATTTCGTATTGATATTTTACTTTTTGGGCGGGAACTATAATGCTCAACGGAAAGAAGGCTATCATCAACAAATTTTTTTTGACTAACCGGTTTTTCCTTAGCCTGAAAAAAATGTATAAAATTATTGCGGTTAACATGGCAGCAGTTTTTGATTAAAGGATAATCAAAACTACTCCTGCCTTTACCCATAGAGAAACGGGAAAAACATAGTGTTAAAGGGAAAATTGCAGTTTTTGCTAATTACCTGCGTTAGGCATTCTTAAGGAATTGAAATTTACTTCATAAATGAAAGGGTAATACAGATTAGTATATACCGCTGAAATTGTGGTATGGGATATATCTAATTCAAATAAAAATTTTGAATTACTTTCAAGCCATAACTTTCAATATGGTCCTGAATTTCTTATGGATAGCTTTCTTCCTGATCGCATTCATCGTTGCCCTGATCCGTCTCCTGATGGGAGATACTGAAATCTTCAAAACCATCATGGATGGGGTATTTGAATCAGCCAATACCGGTGTCACTATTTCAATTGGCCTTATTGGGATCATGAGCCTTTTCCTGGGTTTTATGAACGTTGGTGAAAGAGCAGGAGCGATCAACTTTCTATCAAGAATTGTAGGTCCTTTCTTTCGGCACCTGTTTCCTTCATTGCCGAAAAATCACCCTGCGATGGGACATATGATGATGAATTTCTCAGCTAACCTGCTGGGATTGGATAATGCTGCTACCCCTTTTGGATTAAAAGCCATGCAAAGCCTACAGGATGAAAATCCTGAAAAGGAAACGGCATCGGATGCCCAGATCATGTTCATGGTATTGCATGCTTCAGGACTAACCCTGATCCCTGTTTCGATCATCGCTCAACGGGTAATCCTGAAAAGTGAGGATCCTACAAGTATTTTCATTCCGTGCCTTATTTCAACTTTTGTTGCCACCATGGTAGCCATGAGTGTAGTGGCTATCTGGCAGAAATTTACAAGGAGGCAATGGTTTGCCATTGCGGCAGTGGGATTGACAGGTGGAATATTGCTTGGAGCTCTTGCAGTGTATTTACGATTTTATATGACCAATGATGCCGCCACAACATTTTCTAAAGTGGTAAGTAATGGATTGATCCTGCTTATTTTCATCCTGTTGATCCTGGGAGGAATGTATAAAAAGATCAATGTGTACGATGCATTTATTGACGGTGCCAAACAGGGATTTGATGTGGCGGTCAGGATCATACCATATCTCGTTGGAATGCTTGTAGCCATCAGTGTTTTAAGAACCTGCGGAGTGTTTGAATACATGATTCAGGGACTAAGCTGGATTTTTTCGTCGCTTGGAATGAATACTGAATTTGTTCCTGCAATGCCTACTGCTTTGATGAAACCTTTTAGTGGGAGCGGAGCAAGAGCCATGATGATCGATAGTATGAAGACCTATGGTCCTGATTCTTTTGTAGGCCGGTTGAGCTGCATCTTCCAGGGATCAGCGGATACAACTTTTTATATCGTTGCCTTATACTTTGGCTCTGTAGGAATTAAAAAAACAAGGTATGCTATACCGGCATCATTGCTTGCAGATCTGGCGGGTGTGATTACAGCGATCATCATAGCCTATAATTGGCCTTGGTAGCGAGCACGGGCAGAACCGGGCAAAGCGAAGGGGCTGAACGGAGTGTGTTACACCCATCATTCATCCCCTTCGCTTCGCTTGGTTCTGCCTGGAGTTAATCTCCAAACAACTCGTATTTAGTCTTGGGTCTTTTTTCTTCTCTCCATATAAAACCTCTTAACGACCTTTCGCTTTCAGGCATTTGTCGTATAGGATACATGGTTCCTTTCACTTCACTGATAAAGACAACTTCATATAATTCTTTATTGCGGAAACGCATATCAATGATGTCTCCACTGGCCCGGTTCACACCAACAAGGTTTTCTTCTTCATCTTTTGCGTAGTAAATACTTTCTGCATTACCTCGGGCTCGCATCTGGTTAATATTTCCATCGACAAAAGTCCCATTGATCCGGTTCCCACGTATCTGGTTGAACATATTTTCCCCCGCCTTATTCACAAGCAATCCATTTTCATGAACCAGCATTCTATCGGCCTTTTTATTCTTAGTAAAAAGCAGGATAGTATCGCCGGTAACCTGGCTGCCACTGGCCCAGACTATAGGTGTTTGAAATAACTGGAACACAGAATCTTTTCCATTGTAAAATAAACTGTCACACACAGCCTGGAGGGAATCAGAGAAAATCCTCACATTTCTATACACCTGGAAATACCTGTCAGCACTATCATTATTCTTTACATCCACTACCTGTGTTCCTTTGATGGTATCTTTCGAAACCGAATCTGTGATCTTGCTTAATCGGCCTGAAAACAATGTGTCGCCCGTTACATAAATGCTATCCTTTTCCTGCTTGAGGATCATTAATGGATGCTGTGTGGCAAAAAAACTTCCCTGTTCTTTATTGGATTCAATATAATTCGCAAGTATGGATATACCCTGTGCAGTGTCTTTAAATACGGCAGATCCTATCAACCTGCTGATACCGGTTTTGTCATCTGTTTCCACTTCATTTGCTATGATCGTAACAGCTCCATCCTTTATGATCGGGCGTTTTCCAAAGAATGCATTCTTATTCTGAAGATCATAATAACCTTCACTGGTAATGATATTACGCGTACTGTCCTTAATAACAGTCCTTGCTATAAAAGTTGCGATCTGTGTATTGGTATTATACAATAAGGAGTCCGTGGTCAGATCATATGCAGGATCTTTAAGCTTGACATTTGTTTTGAAATAAACATCTTTCAGATCAGCATAATAAGTTGCTTCACGACTTGTCAATACAGATTGTTTATTGATAACCCTTCCTCCATTTCTATAGATACCGATCTTCTGGTTCAAATCATATTCAAGTTCTTCGGTAAACAATTGAGAAGTGTTATCAGTAAGCTTGACCTTTTTCTTAAGGATAGCAATCCTGGTATCTGCATGATATAACAGGTACTGGGAATAAGTATGTACGCTGTCATTGTCATTGATATGAATATTTCCAAATGCTTCGAGGATCTTTGTATTTCGATTGTACAAGGCACTGTCGGCCATGAAAGTGGTGTTGCCCTGTTTAAGGCGAACGTTTCCCCCCATCATTTGAAGTTCAGTGACTGAATCAATCTTCTTAAAACTGAAACGGTCGGCATTTAAAATGTCGACCACTTTCATTGTATCATTTGCTGGAACCGGCTGCTGGCCATATGTTTTAATGAAACATCCGGACATCAGCAGTAAAACTGCAATAAAATTTTTCATCGTTTAATAAAGCACTATTTAGTGCTGGTAGAATCATAGATCGGTGCCATCAATGGTTCTGGCTTTGACTTCTTTCCAAATACTGATATGCTTACGTATCTCTTGGGATGCAAACGCACATCGTCGAGCAAGGTAGTCAAACTGCGATTGGTTTGCCTGATCTCATCGTACAATTGTCGATCATTTAACAGCATACCAACTGTTCCGTTTTTACTGCTCACATTATCGATAGTTGTCTCCAGTTTTGATAATGTATTCTTCATCGAAGTCAGTACAGATTCGATATCCGCCGCAGCAAATTTTTCAGTGGTCTTCTCGAGGTTATCAATTGTATTGGTGACCTTTTCATTATTCCTGGCGAGGTTACCGGTTATTGACTCAACATTATTCAGCGATTTTACCAGGATCCCATTCTGTGCATTAATCAGTCTTTCCAAAGAGCGACTTGATGCAGCAAGATTTGCAACAGTATTCTGAATGTTCGCTTCTGTGGCCGGATCAATGATCTGGCTCATTTTGCGAATAAGAGAATCAACTGAAATCAGTGCTTTATTGGCATTGTCAATAGCGGGATTAATGCTTTTGGAAAGCTGTGCCATGATACTTTGAGATTCCATAACTGTTAATGTGTCTCCATCAGTAGCAAGAGCCGGTGAACTTCCCAGTGAGATCTCGACTGCAGTAGTTCCCAGTAATTCTGAAGACATTGAAACGATGGAATTCCTTGGAATATTGATATCCTTTGCAATGTTAAGGGTGACAATGATCCCTGAGAGTTCTTTATCTTTTTCCTTCATGGCTGAAACTTTTCCAACCTGAAGGCCATTGATCATTACCGGGTTTGAAACGGATAATCCTTTAACATTGGGGAATACAGCGTAGAGTTCATCATTTTTTTCGGTAAGGTCTTTTCCTTTTAAATAGTTGAAGCCGAGAATCAGAATTACAATTGCAATTGCAGTCAGAGCTCCAACTTTTGTCTCATTAGAGATTTTCATCAGCGAAATAGTTTATTCGCCGCTATGATCCTGCGGCGGGTTAAAATTCATTATAAAAAATCATACCGCCAATTTTTCATAGAAGACGTAGAAGACATGGAAGACATAGAAGACGTGGAAGGAATACACAGAATACACGGAATACATGGAATACACAGAATAACCTAAACAAAAGGGCTCCGATCACTCGAAGCCCTGTATTTCTTCCAACTCCCAACTCCCAACTCCTAACTCCTCTACTTACTCACCTCCCTATACCTCCTCACCGCATTCACAATATTCTCGGCAATTCTTTCCTGTCCTTTTTCACTGTTAAGGTAGGCTTCGTCCGGAGCATGGGAAATAAACCCGGTTTCAACAAGAATACTTGGCATTGAAGTCGCCTGCAATACCCAGATCCCTTTTTCATTACGCTGCTTTACACCACGGCTATATCTTCCTTCTTTAATAAATTCTTCTTCAACCATCGATGCCAGCAGGAAACTCTTGTCAAAATATTTTTTAGTCCAGAGAAGAGCTTTTGCCTTGAACTCTGGATCATTCAGATCCGGAATGAATTCTGTTGAATCATATAATGTCTCACTGGCTACATCAGATACCACATACTTTTCTTTTTCGTCAGTACGGTCGGCAGCCCAGATGAAAGTTTCGGTTCCATTCGATGGATTATCCGAATAAGTGATCTGGTATTTTGGAACTTTGCGGGTATGCTTCTTACGCTTCTTTCCTTTGCCTGTATAATAGGTTTCTGTTCTGTATCCAAGAAATTTGCTGTGCTTGATCTTCGGAGCAGAATTGACGTGGATAGAAAGGAACAGGTCACCTTTATTGGCATTCGCAAAATCAGCCCTGGCCTTGATGGCAGGGTAGGTGTCGGTTGTCCTGGTATACAGGATCTTCGTATCAGGAAATACTTTTTCCAGTTTCTTGCCAACTTTTAATGCGATGGCCAGGCAAATATCTTTCTCGTAAGAATAATCTCCTCTTGCTCCTACATCACTTCCGCCATGCCCTGCATCAACTATGATAGTTTTCAACGCTGTCTTTGAAGATCCCTGCGCTGGTATCTTTTTTGATGAGAACAATAAGAGGAAAAAGAAACTGATTAGTGATAGGACGACTGCGATCTTTTTCATCATGGTGTACAAATCATTTTTTTCTTTGAAGATATCTTCACATTATGTTAATGCATTAAACGCTACTTTTGCCCACTACCGCTTATGATCGACGGATGCAAAAATAGCTATAAATACAGTACAGCGTGGTTTTTGTCTTTACTTATAACGATCACAACTACTGCTAATTATAGCACGCCAAATAAATTTCGGAATTCGTTAACGCCCTTACAGGATACCATTCCTGTTTCTGCAAGGGTTACAGATACTATTCCTGCCGGTCGTGATACTACTGTAAAAACTACAGATACATTTAATGTAAAAGTTTCAAAGGATTCATTGGATAGCCCAATCAGCTATACCGCATCCGATTCAATGAAATTAATTGTCCCCGATAAAAAAATTATCCTGTTCAGTAAGGCCAATGTGAAGAAGGATGATATGGACCTTACGGCTGATAGTATTTCATTCGATCAATCAACCAACCGGATAGTTGCAACTTTCCGGAAAGACTCCACAGGCGCCATCATCGGCAGACCTAAGATGATTCAGGGCGAAAGCAATATGGAATCTGACCTGATCGAATTTAACCTGAAGAATCAGAAAGGGATCACCAGGAACACTATTACACAGCAGGGTGAAATGTATGTCCAGGGAGAAAAAATCAAAAAGATCTCGCCGGATGAATTCTTTGCTTTCCGCGGGCAATTCACAACCTGTAATCTGGATGTGCCGCACTTCGCTTTTCGAACGAAGAAAATGAAGCTGGTCAATAAGAAAATAGCTGTTACAGGTCCGGTACACCCCGAATTTGAAGGAGTTCCGGTTCCTATTTACCTGCCATTCGGATTTTTCCCGATCTCACAGGGCCGACATTCCGGACTACTTCCACCTCAATTCACGGCCAGCGAACAGTTTGGTATTGGATTGCAGGGACTGGGCTATTACAAGGTCCTCAATGATTATTTTGATGTGACCCTGCGCGGGGATATATATTCTTATGGCGGATGGGCAATGTACCTAACACCCACCTACAGGAAGCGTTATCGGTATAATGGTAACCTGAACCTGACCTTGCAAAAGACCAGGATCCTTAGTACCGATGCAAAGGAAGAATTTCAGAGTACCAGGACTTTCAATATTCAGTGGAGTCATACGGTTGATTCCAAAGCCAGGCCAGGAACCAATTTCTCAGCCAATGTGAATGCAGGTTCTACTAAATTCAACAGGTTGGTGGTTAATAATCCGATCAGGAACTTTACCAACCAGCTGAACTCTTCCATTACCTATTCCAAGACCTGGAATGGCAAATACAACTTATCGGTTAGTGCAAACCATAACCAGAATAATAACAGCGGGATCATCAATTTAAACCTACCCAATGTTGCTTTTACTGCCACAACTTTTTATCCTTTACAGAATAAAGAATCTGTTGGTGCTCCTAAATGGTATGAAAAACTGGGTATTGGTTTGAATTCAACTTTCACCAACCAGATCAGTTTTTACGATAGCCTGTTTAGCCTGACAAAACTCCTCGATACTATGCAGTGGGGAGCACAGCATAATATTCCGATTCAATTATCTCTTCCTTCCCTTGGTCCGATCCAGATCGCACCCGGGATCAGTTACCAGGAGAGATGGTATTCAAAGAAATTTACCCGTAGCTGGAATGATGTGAAAAGGAAGGTTGATACTTCCAGCCAGTCAGGTTTCTTTACTGCCAGGGATATTTCGTTTTCCCTTGGAATGAATACTGCGATCTTCGGAACCTTCGACAAGTTTGGAAAGAACAGCAGGATCATTGGGATCAGGCACGTGATCAGGCCAAATATTTCCATGAGTTATAAGCCTGACATTAATAGTAAGGATTATTATGAAACCCAGGTTGATACAGCTGGTACAAGACTTCCATTCTCCTATTTTGATGGTGCAATTGGAGGAGCTTTTTCTCGTGGAACTTTTGGAGGAATTGGATTTGGAATTGATAATAACCTTGAGATGAAGGTGCGTAACAAACAGGATACCACCAAGGAAGGATCCACCAAGAAAGTAAGGCTTATCGATGGTTTTGGATTCAATGGATCATACAATATGCTTGCTGATAGTTTCAATCTAAGCAATTTGAATTTATACCTTAGAAGTACTCTCTTTGAAAACATCAACATTACTGCAAGTGCTCAATTAGATCCTTACCAGATTGATAGCAGGGGAAGACCTGTCAACAAGCTTTCATGGAGCGGAGACAAATTTTCATTGGGAAGAATTACAAGCGGAAACGTTGCTATCAGTACTTCTTTCCGAAGCAAAGAAAAGAATAAGGAAAAAAAGACGGATGAATTTGATCAGCAAAACTCAGATCTTCCTCCCATGACAATGGATGAGCAAATGGCGCAGCTGGAGTATGTTCGTCAGAATCCTGCAGAATTTGCTGACTTCGATATACCCTGGTCACTGAATATCTCATATTCCCTGAGTTTTTTCCGGTCTTTAAAAAGAGATTATAGTGGATATGAAACAAGATTGAATTCCAACTTCAACTGGAATGGTGATTTTAACCTGACTCCAAGATGGAAGATGGGAATGAATGGATACTATGATTTCAATACGTCTTCTATTCAATCTCTTACCATGTTCATATCAAGAGAAATGCACTGCTGGCAGTTATCCATCAACGTTACACCGGTTGGTATCTACAGAAGTTTCAACATTACCATTAATCCTAAATCAGGTTTACTGAGAGATCTTCGTGTTAACAGAACAAGATTTTTCTACGGACAGTAAGCATTATGCATGCTGAACATAGTAATCTTTCATGATGCCAAACACCCTGTTCTTTAATTCTTCTACAGTTTCATTTGGAAGGGAAGATACAGGTGGAAGGAAATCCATTCTTAATGCATGTGGCATGCAGTAAAAAGCTTTTGTTGCCGGTAATACTTTCCTGGTATTGAATATCAGTGAAGGAATGATTGGTTTTCCGGTTTCTATACATAGCTTGAAAGCACCGCTGTGAAAGGCTTTCAGAGGTTCATTCGACTTGTTTCTTGTTCCTTCAGGATAGATGCACATATGCAATCCCATTTCGAGCACACGCTTCATCTTATTATAACTTTCCTTGCGGCTCTGCTCACTTTTCCTGTCAACCAGTACACTTCCTGATCTATAAATCAAATTGAATACTGGAATTTTTGCCATCTCGATCTTTGCAATTGTTTTGTTTCCTCCGGGAATGGCTGGAGAGGAAACCGGCACATCCATGAAAGAATTGTGATTGCACAAAACAATGTATGACTGTCCTTTTTGAAAATTGTCAAGCCCGTTTTTTTTCAAAGGACATCCGATGAGATTAAGAAATACGGACATCCATGTGCGACTATACAATATAAAACGGTGTGTCCTTAATGGTTCTTTCTGTGAATACACGAACAATAAAAACGGTATATAAAATAGAAGCATGGTCAATACGAAAACAATAATTGCCCACAGTGCCCAGATCCTTCCAAAGATTTCTTTCAAGATTTTCATACTGTAAAATTATAATGACCAGTCAATAGGGTCAATGCCATTTGCAACAAGGTATTCATTGGTCTTTGAAAAATGTCTGCATCCAAAAAATCCAGCATTGGCTGAATACGGAGATGGATGTGCTGCTTTCAATACCAAATGTTTTGTTTCATCGATCAATGCCTGTTTTTCCTGCGCAAACTTTCCCCACAATAGAAAAACGAGGTGCTGTTTTTCGGCTGAAAGTTTTTCAATCACTGAATCGGTGAAATTCATCCATCCGATCTTTGAATGACTGTTAGGCTCATTTCTTTTCACGGTAAGTGATGCATTCAATAACAAAACACCCTGTTCTGCCCATTTGGTCAAATTCCCCGTGCGTGGAATGGGAATTCCTATGTCTGCATGCAATTCTTTAAAAATATTAACCAGTGATGGAGGCGGATTGATTCCATCCTGAACTGAAAAAGATAACCCATGAGCCTGTCCATCTCCATGGTAAGGATCCTGTCCGATCAGTACAACTTTTACCTGGTCAAATGGGGTAGTGTTGAAAGCATTGAAGATCAATTGCCCGGGGGGATAAATGATGGTTTGTGCGGCTCTTTCCATTCTTAGCCGGGTGACTATTTCAAGGAAATAAGGTTTGGTGAATTCCTGTTTCAGTACCTGTTTCCATGATTCTTCGATCTTTACATCCATCCTGTTTGCCGTTTTCGCTAAAATATGAATAATGATTAGGAGTATACCCTTAAGGAAATTATAGTAAAGGGACTAAATTATTATAAACCGTTGTAATACAACAATTCAGTTTGAAAAGGTAATTGCATTTTTACACTGGTTAATCGCTACACCCTATATGTGGTTAACTTCTAAACCCTTTAAGGATACCCCAACTAAGGCCTCTTCGGAGGCCTTAATTATTAGGAATTCTTTCCTTCCAGCATGGGAACGAAAGAGAAATTTTCGAAAACTTCTTCAGAATAGGATCCATCTGCTTTTTTTGTTAGTCGAAGCATCCGCTGAATCTTTCCTTCTCCCAAAGGAATAACCATTTTCCCACCAGTCTTGAGTTGTTCAATTAGTTTGGGAGGAATAAAAGGTGCAGCCGCTGTCACAAGGATCTTATCAAAGGGTGCATATGTGGGTAAACCTTCAAATCCATCTCCGTAGAAGTATTTTATATTACTGTATTTATTTCGAAGGATGAATTGCTTGTGGGCATCAAAGAGCTTCTTTTGTCGCTCGATGGTATACACCATTGCCTGCATTTCACCAAGGACTGTTGCCTGGTATCCGCTCCCGGTGCCAATTTCCAGCACTTTTTCAAAAGGTTTTACTTCAAGAAGCTGGGTTTGATAGGCAACAGTGTATGGTTGTGAGATAGTTTGATTCTGTGCTATTGGAAAAGCTTTGTCTTCGTATGCGACCTGGTCAAAGGCAGAATCCAAAAAATAATGTCTTGGAATATTATTCATGGCTTCCAGCACCCTTTCATCAGTTATCCCTTTCTGTTTCAAAAGCTCCATGAGCTGTCTGCGCATGCCCTTATGCCGATATGTATCTTCAAAGTTCCTCATAGTCCATGCAAAGTTAAACAGTTGTTATCAACACTTCGGTGATATTAAGCACAGGGGAAAAATTTTCATGTTACCCACACTTTTCCACATTATTAAAAAACTTTTAAAATTTTTAATGAAAGTTTTCTACCTTAACATTAACAAAACTAACGAAGCCCCAATTTGATGGATAAGAAAACCTTATTCAGGAAGAAGATTATCAGGCAATTATATTTCGCCCCAAATCTTTCCTGTACTGATTTATCGGAGAAAATTGGTAAAAGCCTGCCGGTAACTACCAGGTTGTTATTAGACCTGGTTGAAGAAGGTCTGGTGGCAGAAACGGGTTTTGCGCCATCTACGGGGGGACGCCGTCCTCAAACCTATTCCCTCGTTAATGATACCATGTTTGTTGTTTCGGTGGCCATGGATCAATTCGTGACCAGGATCGTGATCATGGATCTTCAAAATAACCATGTGGGGGAGATCAGCAGGGTAGAGCTTCCATTGACAGATAATCCGAAAGCCCTTGATATATTAATTGATAACATTCAACAGGTCATAGAAAATTCCGGAATTCCCTATAAAAAAATTATAGGCGTTGGTATTGGCATGCCAGGGTTTGTTGATACCAGGAAGGGAATCAATCACAGTTACTTCAAAAACATATCCGGGTCCCTGAGGGAATACCTGGAGAAGAAAATGTCGTTGCCGGTATTCATTGACAACGATTCTTCCGTGATCGCACTTGCAGAATTAAGATTTGGTGCGGCCCGCAATATCCAGCATGCCATGGTGATCAATATTGGTTGGGGTATTGGACTGGGGATGATCGTAAATGGAAATTTATTTCGTGGGCAAAGTGGTTTTGCCGGTGAGTTCAGTCATATCCCTCTATTCAATAATACAATTCTTTGCAGCTGTGGTAAAACAGGATGTCTTGAAACCGAGACATCCATGCTGGTGATGATTGAAAAAGCACGCAGAGGTTTGAAAGAAGGAAGAGTTTCCAAAATGAAATTGTCGTCACTTGAAACTTATGAGCAAGCCAGTGAAGCCCTGATCAGTGCTGCCATTGCCGGTGATCAGTTTGCGGTAGAGTTATTCAGTGAAGATGGATATAATATTGGAAGAGGTATTGCAATCCTCATACATATTCTGAACCCGGAAGTAATTGTGCTGAGTGGAAGAGGCTCTGCTGCAGGTAAGGTTTGGCTGGCACCGATTCAGCAGGCCATCAACAAACACTGTATCCCGAGAATTGCAGCTAATACCGTAGTTGAATTGTCAGAATTAGGACATCATGCCGAACTCCTTGGAAGCGCCGTCCTGGTGATGGAAAATTTTGAAATGCCCCGTATCCCGATTACTGATTACAGATTACCGATTTCATCATAACTATTTATTCACCCAAAAACTATCTATTAACACGTATGACCTGACACGCAACACGAAACCTTTGTACAAAACCTTTTATTCATCATTATTTTAATCGTTTCTGCTTATGAAGAAATTTATATGCATCTCACTATGCCTATTGCTTTTTGGTATGGTGAGTTTCGCCCAGACCCGGCAGCTTACGGGTGTGATCCTGGACGATAAATCAAATGAGCCGGTCATATCGGCAACTATCAAAGTGCGTGGTTCCAACGCATCAACTACTTCCAATGCGGAAGGAAAGTTTTCAATCAATGTACCTGCAGGTGACTTCGTACTGGAAGTTTCTTCTGTAGGTTATGGTTCAAGGGCAATAAGCCTCACTGCAAATGACAATGACGTTACCGTTTCACTAACTGAAGGACAGGGCCAGGACCTGGATGCAGTAGTGGTTACAGCTCTGGGTATCCGTAAGGAAAGAAAAGCGCTAGGATATGCCGTATCCGAAGTAAAAGGTGAAGACCTCACCAAAGCACGTTCCAACAATATGGTGAATGCCCTCCAGGGTCGTGTACCAGGTATGAACGTTACATCAACTGCAACTGGTGCCGGTGGATCTTCACGTGTGGTGATCCGTGGTAACGTATCCATCTTCGGTAATAACCAGCCATTATATGTGGTAGATGGTATTCCTATCGACAACTCAAACCGTGGTTCTGCAGGTGAGTGGGGTGGTCGTGATGCCGGTGATGGTGTTCAAATGATCAACCCGGATGAAATTGAAACTATCTCTGTATTGAAAGGTGGTGCAGCTGCTGCATTGTACGGTTCCCGTTCTGCAAGTGGTGTGATCCTGATCACTACCAAGAAAGGTTCAAAGCGTAAAGGAGTTGGTATCGAAGTGAACAGTAACCTGGTAGTAGAAAAGATCAATAATGTTACTGACTGGCAGTATGTGTACGGTCATGGTAACAACGGTGTTGCTCCAACTACACAGGATGGTGCCAATGGAATTTCTTTGAACAGCTGGGGTGCTAAAATGAATGGTCAGAGTGTAATGCAGTGGGATGGCGTTGAGCGTCCTTATGTTGCGCACAAAGATAATTTCAAGAAGTTCTATGAAACAGGTACTAACCTTACCAATACGGTTAAGATCTATGGTGGATCTGATAAGATGACTTATAATTTTTCTATGTCAGATCTTTCCAACAATTCTATCGTTCCAAATTCATCTTTACACAGGAATAACTTCCTGTTGAATACAGTGTTGACTCCGATGGATAACCTGACTGTAAATGTGAATGTTCGTTATATCCGCGAGAGATCCACCAACAGGCCACGCCTGTCAGATTCTCCAGGAAACGCAAACTTCACGGTAGGTCTGATGCCAACATCATGGGATGTTGAAACCTTCAAGACCAGCATGATGGATGCCAATGGAGGAGAAGCTAAATTCAATAGCAACGACTATGTAACAAATCCATATTGGGCTGTTGAGAAATTCCGCCAGACAGATTCCCGCGATCGTTTCATTGGTATGATCGAAGCAAAGTATGATATCTTCAAGTGGTTGTATGTTCGTGGTCGTTTGAGTACAGATCAGTATACAAGAAGCAATTTCGAATATACTCCGACCGGAACCAGATACACACCAGGTGGACAGATCAACGATCAGACTACTAATAAATTCCGCGAATTCAACGGCGAATGGCTTGTTGGAACAAGGAATGAGTTTAATAAATTCGGATTCGATGCCTTCGTTGGCGGTAATATGATGATCAACAAAGACGAAGGTCAGAGCTTCTGGGGTGATAACTTCTTTGCACCTAACTTCTACCATATTTCAAATCTTCAGAACAGGAATATGGCATATAACTACAGGGAAAGAAGAATCAATTCATTGTTTGGATCTGCTGAGCTTTCTTACAATAAGTATCTATATGTTACTTTCACCGGAAGGAACGACTGGTTCTCTTCTTTGTCTCCACAGAACTGGTCAATCTTCTATCCATCTGTAGGTGCAAGTTTCGTATTGTCAGATGCTATCACTATGCCGGCTTTCATGAATTTTGCTAAGCTTCGTACTGGTTGGGCAAGTGTAGGTGGTGACCGTGATCCATATGGTCTGTCGCTGACATATGGACTTGGAAATCCTTACAATGGTCTACCGGTTGGAAGTATTTCTAGCGGCCAGATTCCAAACAAATTGCTGAAACCATTTACAGTAACCACTCTTGAATTTGGTTTCGAAACCAGGATGTTCAATAACAGGTTTGGTATCGACTTCACATATTATGACAGAAAAACCAAGGATGATATCGTAGGCAGCCAGATCTCAGGAACATCAGGTTTTGGAAGTGTATTGTTGAACGTTGGTGAAGTAAGTAACAAAGGGGTTGAATTATTACTTACAGGTGGATTGATTCAGCAAAAGAACTTCAGCTGGGATGCATCTTTCAACATGGGATACAACAAAGGTATCGTAGTTAAGATTTCCGATCAGCTCACTACTGCAAGGATTGCAAATGCACGTTCATTGACTGCATTCGTTGATCACATCGCAGGTAAGGAATATGGACAGGTAATGGGATATGATTTCCTGCGTAACGATAAAGGTCAACTGGTGTTGAATAATGGTCGTCCACAACGTGGTGAATTTGTTTCCTTCGGTTCAGGTGCAGCTCCATATTCACTTGGTTTGAACAATACATTCCGTTATAGAAATTTCTCTGCAAGCATTTTGGTTGATGGAAAATTCGGTGGTGTAATGTATTCAGGAACCAACGACTTCGCTACTTACAGAGGTCTTACTCAACAGACACTGGAAGGACGTGAAGGTGGAATCATTGTGGATGGCGTGAATGCTGATGGTTCACCAAACACAACCAGCATCACTTCACAGGATTACTGGCAGACTGTTGGTTTGAATATCAGTGCTCCATTCATTTACAAATCTGATTTCATCAAACTCAGAGAGCTGGTGCTTTCTTACAACATCGCTTCAAAACTGATCGAGCGTACTCCATTCAAAGGAGCTTCCATTTCAATTGTTGGTCGTAACCTGGCCATCATCAAGAAGTGGGTTCCAAACGTGGATCCTGAAGCAATGTACAACTCAGGAAACGGACAGGGATTGGAATGGTACGGTGTTCCGCCAATTCGTTCTTTTGGTGTTAACCTGAACCTGAGATTCTAATCGATCACCACAAAAACTATTACAATGCTAAAAAAGAAAATAATCTATATAGCTTTTGCAGGTATGGTCGGCATCACTGGTTGTACCAAGGATTTCGAACAGATCAATATTGATCCAACTACGTTGACGGATCTGCAAACTGATGCTTTATTCACCCGCACATTGCTGGATGTTTCCGGTGGGGAATATGAAGCATGGAGAACAAACTTTATCTACACAACTCAGATCACTCAGCAATTTGCTTCAGTGGCCTGGCCACAGGGTGATAAATATTTCTTCGATGAAGGATATTCTTCTTCATTATGGGATACTTATGCCGGTGGTGCCATCAAGAACCTGACCAACCTGGTTTCAAAAACAGAAGGCAAAGAAAATGATGTGAACTACAGAAGTGCAGCACGTATTTTAAAAGTGTATGCATTTCATCGCCTCACAGACCTGTATGGTGATATTCCATATTTCGAAGCTGGTAAAGGATACCTGGGACAAATCTATGCACCAAAATATGATGCACAACAGGATATCTACATGGATATGCTGAAGGAACTGGAGGAAGCAGGAGATGCTTTCGATGCAACCAAACCTTTCAAAGGAGATATCACTTCATACAATGGTGATGTAACACTTTGGAAGAAGGCTGCCAATTCACTAATGCTGCGTTTGGCTATGCGCCTTACAGAAGCTGATGGAACTACTGCTGCTGCATGGGCTGCAAAAGCTGCACAGCGCGGTGTGTTGACCAGCTATACTGAATCCTTCCGCATCAATCACCTGGAAGGTCAGTATGATAATCCAAACAGCCATGTACTGGGTTATTATAATGGAGCAAGAAATGAACTTGGAAATAACAGTTTCAAGTTTTCAAAGCTTTTCATTGACTGGCTGAAAGCAAAGAATGATCCACGTATCAGCATTTTATCTGTTGTAAGAACCAATGGAGTGGAAGACGGTAGCGCAGCCATTCAGAAAGGTCTTCCAAATGGAACCGATCCGAATGCAGTACCTGATCCGATTGCTTCTTACTCCCAGCTTCGTTCTGATTTTGTAAGTGCAAATGATCCAAACATTCTGATCTCTCATGCACAGACCATGTTATTGCTTGCAGAAGCAAGACAGCGTGGTTATATCACAACAGGAACTGCACTGGATTACTTCAGGCAGGGTGTTAAGTCTGCTATCATGCAACTGAATCTCTACAATCCAACTGCTGGTTTGATCAATGAGGGTGCAGTTGATACTTATGTAAATGCGCTGACACTGCCTGCAGGATCTGAGATCCAAACCATCAGTGAACAATACTATGTTGCTTCATTGCTGGATGGTTATGAAACATTTGCTAACTGGAGAAGAACAGGATTCCCTAATCTTACACCGGTTAATTTCCCTGGTAACTATACCGGTGGAGTAATTCCTACAAGAATGCAGTATCCATCCAGCGAATCTGGATTGAATGGTGCAAACTTACAGGAAGCCATTGGCCGCCAGGGTGCAAATACGTTCACCACTAAAGTATGGTGGGATAAATAAGCGTTTGTGTTGGGTTACTTTTATAACAAGCGGTCGGGTAACGAAAGTTGCCCGACCTTCTATCTCCCAACTCCCAACTCCCAACTCCTAATTTGAAGCTCCTAACAATCATACTCCTCCTTCCCCTGCTTTCCCCCGCCCAGCCTCTCTTTACCAGGCTGAACGGAGATGCTACGGGTATTCATTTTAACAACCTGCTTGTTGAAACAAAGGAGCAGAATATTATCACCTATGAATATTTCTACAACGGAGGTGGAGTAGCAACGGCAGACTTCAACAATGATGGGTTCATTGATATTTATTTTACTTCCAATCAGCAACCCAATAAACTATACCTGAATAAAGGAAACTTTCAATTCCAGGATATCTGCAAATCGTCTAATACTGAAGGTCGAAAAGGTTGGAAAACCGGCGTATCCGTTGCTGATGTGAATGGGGATGGGTTTATTGATATTTATGTTTGTTACTCAGGAGATGTTGAAAGAGAATATCGGAAAAATCAACTCTTTATCAACAATGGAAATTTGACATTCACTGACCGCGCAGAAGAATACGGCGTGGCAGATATAGGATACACTACGCATGCTGCTTTCTTTGATTATGATCGTGACGGAGATCTCGATCTTTTTGTACTCAATCACAACGTGAAGAACCTTCGCAATTTTGATGCGGCTTTTGTAAAGCGTATGATCGATGAAGATGCAGGAGACAGGCTCTACAGGAATGATGCAGGTAAATTTAAAGATGTAACCTCTTCAGCCAATATCATTTCAAACCCTTTAGGATACGGATTAGGCATCAATGTTTCTGATATCAACAATGATGGCTGGCCCGATATCTATGTT